>JAHBZM010000001.1:1468044-2936088 GCA_019635435.1 Ramlibacter sp.
TTCATCACCGGCGCGCGGCTGCTGGTGCGCGCCGACAGCAAGGTCGACCGCATTGAAGACCTCATGGGCAAAAAGCTGGTGTCCACCAAGGGCACCACGCCGCTCAAGGCGGCCGACCAGGCCAACCGCGAGCGCCTGATGGGCATCACGATTCTGGAGGCGCCCGACCACGCGCGCGCCGTCGAGATGGTCGAGAAAGGCGAGGCCGATGCCTTCGTGATGGACGACGTGCTGCTGTTCGGACTGGCCGCCAACCGGCCCAACCCCGCCGCCCTCAAGGTGGTGGGCAAGTTCCTCACCACCGAGCCGCTGGCCATCATGCTGCCCAGGGAAGACCCGGCGTTCAAGAAAGTGGTGGACGACGAGATGCGCCGACTGATCGTGAGCCACGAGATCCTGCCCATCTACGACAAGTGGTTTGCCAAGCCCATTCCGCCGAAGAACACGCCGCTGAACCTGCCCGTGAGCTACCTGCTGCGGGACTTCTGGAAATACCCGACTGACCAGGTTCCGTTTTGACGCTCTAATCCTTCCGGGGCAATTGGCCACAGGGTATTCCCGCAAGCCCGCTTCCCTAGAATTTCGTTAGTTCCCTACCCTCAACGCTTCACCACAAGGAGATTCTCATGAAGAAGCATTTGTTGGCTCTCGCCGTCGCAACCATCGCGACCGGCAGCGCCTTTGCCCAGGCCAATGACACGCTGGCCAAAGTCAAGGCCTCCGGCAAGATCGTGATGGGCGTTCGCGAATCGTCCGCTCCGCTGTCCTACACGCTGGGTGACGGCAAGTACGCCGGCTACCACGTCGAACTGTGCGAGCGCATCATCAAGGCGCTGGCCCCCGCCGCCAAGATCGAGTACACGCCCGTGACCTCGGCCAACCGCATTCCGCTGGTGCAAAACGGCACCGTGGACATCGAGTGCGGCTCCACCACCAACAACGCCACGCGCCAGAAGGACGTGAGCTTTGCCTACACCACCTTCGTGACCGAAGTGCGCACGGCCGTCAAGGTGTCCTCGGGCATCAAGTCGATCTCGGAACTGAATGGCAAGAGCCTGGCCACCACCACGGGCACCACGTCCGTGGCGCTGCTGCGCAAGCACGAGCGCGCCAATGGCATCAACTTCAAGGAAGTCTATGGCAAGGACCACGCCGACAGCTTCCTGCTGCTCGAATCGGGCCGCGCTGACGCCTTCGTGATGGATGACAACATCCTGGCCGGCCTGATCGCCTCGTCCAAGTCGCCCAAGGACTACGCCATCGTGGGCGAAACCCTGAACGTCGAACCCATCGCCATCATGGTCCGCAAGGACGACCCGGCCTTCCTGAAGGCCGTGGATGCCCAGATTCAGGGCATGATGAAGACGGGCGAGATCAACAAGCTCTACGACAAGTGGTTCATGAACCCGATCCCGCCCAAGAACACCAGCGTGAACCTGGCCATGGGCAACGTGCTCAAGGAACTGATCAAGTCGCCCAACGACAAGCCCGCTGAAGACTTCAACGCCAAGAAGTAAGCGACGCTGAAAGTCCGGCCCCGCCACCCGATCCCGGGTTGCGGGGCTGTTGTCCATAACAACAAGGAGAAGTCATGAGTCTGGAGTGGCAGATTTTTTGCCTGGACACGATTGACCGGGAGAAGGTGGCTGGATGTTTTGGCTCGGGCCGGACCCAGACTTACCTCGACTGGCTGCTGTCCGCCTGGGTCCAAACCATCGAGGTGTCGCTGCTGTCGCTGGCGGTCGCCCTGATCATCGGATCGCTGATCGGCACCATACGCACGCTGCCCGACAGTCCCTGGCTGGTGCGCTTCGGCAATTTCTGGGTGGAGCTGTTCCGCAACATCCCCCTGCTGGTCCAGATCTTTCTCTGGTACCACGTGATCCCGGTGCTGTTCCCGGCCTTTGCCCACACGCCCAAGCTCGTGCTGGTGGTGTTCGGGCTCGGCTTCTTCACCTCGGCGCGCATCGCCGAGCAGGTGCGCGCGGGCATCCAGGCCCTGCCCAAGGGGCAGCGCTACGCCGGCATGGCGCTGGGTTTCACCACGTTCCAGTACTACCGCTATGTGCTCCTGCCCATGGCGTTTCGCATCATCATTCCCCCGCTGACCAGCGAGAGCATGAACATCTTCAAGAACTCGTCGGTGGCCTTTGCCGTGTCCATCACCGAGCTGACCTTCTTCGCGCAGCAGGCCGGGGAAGAAACCTCGCGCGGCGTCGAGATCTACCTGGGGGTGACCATCCTGTACATCATCTCGGCCTTCACCATCAACCGGATCATGACCTTCGTCGAGAAGCGCGTGCGCGTTCCGGGCTTTGTCGCCTCCACCGGCGGCGGGGGACACTGACATGGGTGAACTCGACTTTTCCTTCTTCACGCTGGAAGTTTTCCGCAGCTATGTGCTCAAGGGCCTGTACTTCAGCGTCACGCTGACGGCCGTGGCCACCCTGGGCGGCATCCTGTTCGGCACGCTGCTGGCCCTGATGCGCCTGTCGGGCATCAAGGCGCTGGAACTGCCGGCCGTGATCTACGTCAACGGCATGCGCTCCATCCCGCTGCTGATGGTGCTGCTGTGGTTCTTCCTGCTGGTGCCGCTGCTCATCGGGCGGTCCATCGGCGCCGAGCTGTCGGCCGTGATCACCTTCATTGCCTTCGAGGCGGCCTATTTCAGCGAGATCATGCGCGCGGGCATCCAGTCGATCCCGCGCGGCCAGGTCTTCGCCGGCCAGGCGCTTGGCATGACCTACGGGCAGAACATGAAGCTGGTGATCCTGCCGCAGGCGTTTCGCAACATGCTGCCCATCCTGCTGACGCAGACCATCATCCTGTTCCAGGACACCTCGCTGGTCTACATCATCACGGCCCATGACATGCTGCACGGCTTCTCGATTGCCGGTGCCAACCTGAGCCACACGCGCGAGGCCTACATCCTGGCGGCCGTCGCCTATTTCATGATCTGCTACGCGCTGTCCTACATGGTCAAGATGCTGCAGAAGAAGATTGCCATCATCCGCTGAACAAGTCCCTGGAGTACGCAAACATGATTGAAATCAACAACGTTTCGAAGTGGTATGGCCCGGTGCAGGTCTTGAACGACTGCAACGTCAAGATCAACAAGGGCGATGTGGTGGTGGTGTGCGGGCCGTCGGGCTCGGGCAAGTCCACGCTGATCAAGACCGTCAACGGCCTGGAGCCCATCCAGAAGGGCGAGATCTTCGTGGACGGCATTGGCCTGCACGACCCCAAGACCGACCTGCCCAAGCTGCGCAGCCGCGTGGGCATGGTGTTCCAGCACTTCGAGCTGTTCCCCCACCTGAGCGTGACCGAGAACCTGACCATCGCCCAGATCAAGGTGCTGGGGCGCAGCGCCGATGAAGCCAGGACCCGCGGGCTCAAGATGCTGGACCGCGTGGGCCTGATGGCGCACAAGGACAAGTTCCCCGGCCAGCTCTCGGGTGGCCAGCAGCAGCGCGTGGCGATTGCCCGGGCGCTGTCCATGGACCCGATCGTCATGCTGTTCGACGAGCCCACCTCGGCGCTCGACCCTGAAATGGTGGGCGAGGTGCTGGACGTGATGGTCAAGCTCGCCAAGGAAGGCATGACCATGATGGTGGTCACGCACGAAATGGGCTTTGCCCGCAAGGTGGCCAGCCGCGTGATCTTCATCGATGTGGGTGGCCGCATCCTGGAAGACTGCTCGACCGACGAGTTTTTCGGCCACCCCGAGAACCGCCAGCCGCGCACCAAGGATTTCCTGGACAAGATCCTGGGGCATTAGGACGCCCCCCGAAGCGGCCCCGCAGGGCCGCCTCCCCCCACTGGGGGGCGCCATCTGCGGCCCGGCAAAGCCGGTTCCGCGATGGCCTGGAATTGATCGGCGCGTCTGGGACAATCTGTGCCCATGACGCAAGAAATCACCATCACCCGCCCTGACGACTGGCACTTGCACGTGCGTGACGGGGCCGCGCTGGCCACGGTGGTGCCGCACACGGCGGCGCAATTTGGCCGGGCCATCATCATGCCCAACCTCAAGCCGCCGGTCACCACGGCGGCGCTGGCCTCGGCTTACCGCGAGCGGATCCTGGCCGCGGTGCCGGCCGGCGCGGCTTTTGAGCCGCTGATGACGCTGTACCTCACCGACCTGTTGCCGCCCGACGAAATCCGCCGTGCCAAGGCCGCCGGCGTGGTGGCCTGCAAGCTGTACCCGGCCGGCGCGACCACCAACAGCGACGCCGGCGTCACCGACATCCGCAAAACCCACGCCACGCTGGAGGCCATGCAGCGCGAGGGCCTGCTGCTGCTGGTGCACGGTGAGGTGACCTCGCCCGACATCGACCTGTTCGACCGCGAGGCGGTGTTCATCGAGCAGCAGCTGATCCCGCTGCGCCGGGATTTCCCCGAACTGAAGATCGTGTTCGAGCACATCACCACGCGTGAGGCCGCTCAGTACGTGGCGTCGGCGGACCGTTTCACGGCCGCCACCGTCACGGCCCACCACCTGCTGTACAACCGCAACGCGATCTTCACGGGCGGCATCCGCCCGCACTATTACTGCCTGCCGGTGCTCAAGCGCGAAACGCACCGCCAGGCGCTGGTTGCCGCCGCGACCGGCGGCAGCGGCAAATTCTTCCTGGGCACCGACAGCGCGCCGCACCCGGCCCACCTGAAGGAGCATGCCACCGGCTGTGCAGGCTGCTATACCGCGCATGCGGCGCTCGAGATGTATGCCGAGGCGTTTGACGCGGCCGGCGCACTGGACCAGCTCGAGGCCTTTGCCAGCTTCAACGGGCCCGCCTTTTACGGCCTGCCGCGCAACCAGGGCACCGTGACCCTGCGGCGTGAGCGCTGGACGCCACCCGACAGCTTTGCCTTTGGCGAGGCCGAACTCAAGCCCCTGCGCTCGGGCGAGGCGTTGCCGTGGCGGCTGGTGGCCGAAGCCGCATGAGCGGCGCCCGCGCGCGCTGAAGCGCTGTGCAGGCCATTGACTGGCAGGTCCCCTGGTTCGCGCCCTGGCGCGAGACCGGCGAACCGGTGGCCCGACGCGTGGCCGCTGGCGTGCCGCTGCACGAGGCGCTGAACGCGCAGCCTGGTGCGCCGCTCTGCTTTGTGCCCCAGGAAACGCTGCCTCCCGGCACGGCCTACGAGCGCTATATTTTCGATAGCGGAGAGTGCCCGACGCGCGCGGGCTACCATGACTTTTTCAATGGAATCTGCTGGCTGGCACTGCCCCACACCAAAAAGGCCCTCAACGCCCTGCAGGCGGGCGAGATCACCCGCGCAGGGGTGGGCGCCGCGCGCGGCCCGGTGCGCGACGCCGTCACGGTGTTCGACGAGAACGGCGCGCTGCTGGACGCCCCGGCGCCGCTGTGGGACGCACTGCTCGCGCGCGACTGGCATCGGCTCTTCGTTGAGCTGCGGCCGCTTTGGCGGCAGGCGCGGCTGCTGGTGGTGGGGCATGCGCTGCTCGAAAAGCTGGTTTCCCCGAGAAAAGTGCTTACAGCCCATGTCTGGCGGGCACAGTGCGCTATGGATTCAATAGCAAAAGCCGACGGCTGGCTGGCCGCGCAATGCACGGCGGGGCGCCTGGCGGGCAAGCCCTTCACGCCGCTGCCGGTGCTCGGCGTGCCCGGCTGGTGGGCCGAAAACCAGAACTTTTCCTTCTATGATGACTCCCTTGTATTCCGTCCCCGCAGGCTGCCGATAGCACCAGAACAACAAGGCATTCTGCGAACCCCGCTCTCTTGAACCGGCCGCCGGCGGCCTCATCTTTGCGCGGGGTGAACTTCAATCACGCCTCGGAGATTTCATGAAACGCATTGCACTTTTCGTGTTGACCAACCTTGCGGTGGTCGTGGTGCTGGGCATCGTTGCCAGCCTGCTGGGCGTCAACCGCTACCTCACGGCCAATGGCCTGAACCTCACCGCGCTGCTCGGCTTTGCGCTGATCATGGGTTTTGGCGGCGCCTTCATCTCGCTGCTGATCAGCAAGCCGGTGGCCAAATGGAGCGCTGGCGTGCAGGTGATCGAGCAGCCGCGCAACGCCGATGAAGCCTGGATCGTCGAGACCGTGCGCAAGCTGGCCGACCAGGCCCAGATCGGCATGCCCGAAGTGGGCATCTTCGAGGGCGCGCCCAACGCCTTCGCCACGGGCGCGTTCAAGAACTCGGCGCTGGTTGCCGTGTCCACCGGCCTGCTGCAGGGCATGACGCGCGACGAGGTCGAGGCGGTCATCGGCCACGAGGTGGCCCACATTGCCAACGGCGACATGGTCACCATGACGCTGATCCAGGGCGTGATGAACACCTTCGTGGTGTTCCTGAGCCGGGTCATCGGTTATGCAGTCGACAGCTTCCTGAACCGCGGCAACGACAACCGTTCGGGCCCCGGCATCGGCTACTGGGTCACCACCATCGTGCTGGACATCGTGCTGGGCTTTGCCGCGGCCATCGTGGTGGCCTGGTTCAGCCGCCAGCGCGAGTTCCGTGCCGACGCGGGCTCGGCCCGGCTGCTGGGCCGCCGCCAGCCCATGATCAACGCGCTGGCCCGGCTGGGCGGCATGGCACCGGGCGAGTTGCCCAAGAGCGTGCAGGCCATGGGCATCACCGGCGGCATCGGCAAGCTGTTCAGCACGCATCCGCCGATTGAAGAGCGCATCGCCGCGCTGCAAAGCGCGCAGGGCTGAGCGCGCGTCGCCCGGTTCCGCAAGCCGCCCCCCGGGCGGCTTTTTTCATCCTGCCCGGGTGATGCCCGCCGCCACGGCTTCCGCCACCTTGATGCCATCCACACCCGCCGACAGGATGCCGCCCGCGTAGCTTGCGCCCTCGCCCGCGGGGTACAGGCCGCGCACATTCAGGCTCTGGAAATCATTGCCCCGGGTCATCTTGAGTGGTGATGAGGTTCGCGTCTCCACGCCCGTGAGCAGGGCATCGGCCATGTCGTAGCCCTTGATCTTGCGGCCGAACACGGGCAGGGCTTCCTGCATGGCCTCGATCGCGTAGCGCGGCAGCGCCGCGTGCAGGTTGGTCAGCTTCACGCCGGGCTTGTACGAGGGCAGCACGCTGCCCAGGGCCGTGGACGGCCGGCCCGCGAGGAAATCCTCGACGCGCTGGCCGGGAGCCTCGTAGGTGCGGCCCCCCATCTCGAACGCGTTGGACTCCAGCTGGCGCTGCAACACGATCCCGGCCAGTGGGTGAAAGGGCCGGTCGGGCGGTGCCTGCAGGCTGCCGAATTCGTCGCCCAGCGTGGCGGCCACGGCCGCCGCATCGGTGGGGTAGTCGCGCGGGTCAATGCCCACCACCATGCCGGCATTGGCATTGCGCTCGTTGCGCGAATACTGGCTCATGCCATTGGTCACCACACGGCCGGGCTCGGACGTGGCGGCCACCACCGTACCGCCCGGGCACATGCAGAAGCTGTAGACGCTGCGCCCGTTGGCCGCGTGGTGCACCAGCTTGTAATCGGCCGCGCCCAGCAGCGGGTGGCCCGCGTGGCGGCCCCAGCGCGCGCGGTCGATCACGCCCTGCGGGTGCTCGATGCGAAAGCCGATCGAGAACGGCTTGGCCTCCATCCACACGCCGCGCCGGTAGAGCATGGCAAAGGTGTCGCGCGCGCTGTGGCCCAGCGCCATGACCACGTGGTCGGCGCGCAGCGCCTGGGTCTGGCCCGTGGCCTGGTCCCGCACGCTCAGCCCGCGCAGCTGGCGCCCGCCAGGGCCGTCTTCAATCAGCACATCGGTCACGCGCTGCTGGAACCGCACCTCGCCGCCCATCGCGATGATCTGCGCGCGCAGGTTTTCCACCACCTTCACGAGCTTGAAGGTGCCGATGTGCGGGTGGGCGACAAACAGGATTTCCTCGGGCGCGCCGGCCTTGACGAACTCCGCCATCACCTTGCGGCCCAGGTGGCGCGGGTCCTTGATCTGGCTGTAGAGCTTGCCGTCGCTGAAGGTACCGGCGCCGCCCTCGCCAAACTGCACATTGCTCTCGGGGTGCAGCGTGTTCTTGCGCCACAGGTCCCAGGTGTCCTTGGTGCGCTCGCGCACCGGCTTGCCGCGCTCCAGCACGATGGGGCGCAGGCCCATCTGCGCCAGCGCCAGCGCGGCAAAAATGCCGCAGGGGCCAAAGCCCACCACCACCGGGCGCAGCGGCGGGGCCGTGGCCGCCTGCACGGGCGGGTGCCAGGCCATGTCGGGCGTGGGCTGGATGTGCGGGTGGCCCGCATGGTGCGCAAGCAGCGCCACCGTCTGCGACGGCTCGGCCAGCGTCACATCAACGATGAAGACCGCCATGAGCTCGGCCTTGCGCGCGTCAAAACTGCGCTTGAAGACATGGAGGGCGGCGATGCGGTCCGGCGCGATGCCGAGCAGGCCGGCAGCGGCAGTGCGCAAGGCCGCGTCGGGCTGCTCCGCCTGGGCCAGCGTGAGCTTGATTTCTGAAATTCGGATCATCGGACTTGCGGGCTTGTGGTTATCAAGCAGAAGGCAGGGATGATACGGCCCCGTCGAGATTGAACGGGGCCGGGCAGGCCCAGGGCAGGCCTCAGGCGGGCAGGAAACCTTCGATCGAGAGGTAGCGCTCGCCCGTGTCGTAGTTGAAGCCCAGCACCGTCGCGCCCTTGGGCAGCGATGGCAGCTTCTGGGCGATGGCGGCCAGCGTGGCGCCCGAGGAAATGCCCACGAGCATGCCTTCCTCGCGGGCCGCGCGGCGGGCCATCTCGCGCGCCGGTTCGGCATCGACCTGGATCACGCCGTCCAGCAGGCTGGTGTCCAGGTTCTTCGGAATGAAGCCCGCGCCAATGCCCTGGATGGGGTGGGGCGCCGGGGCGCCGCCCGAGATCACGGGCGAGGCCACGGGCTCCACGGCAAACACCTGCAGCTTGGGCCATTTCGCCTTGAGCACCCGGGCGCAACCCGTGATGTGGCCGCCCGTGCCCACGCCCGTGATCAGCGCGTCCACGCCGTCCGGGAAGTCGGCCAGGATTTCCTGGGCCGTGGTTTGCACGTGGACGTCAATGTTGGCCGGGTTCTCGAACTGCTGGGGCATCCAGGCGCCGGCCGTGGCGGCCACCAGTTCCTCGGCGCGGGCAATGGCGCCCTTCATGCCTTTTTCCCGGGGCGTGAGGTCAAAGCTGGCGCCATAGGCCAGCATCAGCCGGCGGCGCTCGACGGACATGCTGTCGGGCATCACCAGCACCAGCTTGTAGCCCTTGACGGCGGCCACCATGGCCAGGCCGATGCCGGTGTTGCCCGAGGTGGGCTCGATGATGGTGCCGCCGGGTTTGAGCGCGCCGGACTTTTCCGCCGCCTCGACCATGGACAGCGCGATCCGGTCCTTGATCGACCCACCGGGGTTGCTGCGCTCGGACTTGATCCAGACCTGGTGGTCGGCGCCGAACAGTCGGTTGACGCGCACGTGCGGCGTGCCGCCAATGGTTTGCAGAATGTTGCTGGCTTTCATTCGGGTCTCCTTGGGCTCACGTTCAAATCGGCCATTGTGGCGCACTGCGATAATGCCTGTGTGAAGTCGGCCAGACCGCCGCTGGTGCAATCGTGGAAACACGGCACTGGAGGAACGTCCGGACTGCGCAGGACAGCGTAGCAGGTAACACCTGTCCACCGTGAGGTGAGGATCAGAGCAACAGAGACGAGTCCCTTGGGGCCGCACCGGTGGCGCAAGCCGCAGGCACGAGCACCAAGGGGGTGAAACGGGCAATCTCTACGCGCAGCAATACCAAGTAGGCCAGCGTTGATGTGGTTCCGCAGAGCTGGCGGGTAGGTAGCATCGAGCCGGGTGGGCGACCCCCGGCCCAGAGTAATGGCGGTCACATTGGGGGCGACCCCGATGCACAGAATCCGGCTTATCGGCGGACTTCACACTTTTATTGCGGCGCCTGCGTTCAGCAGCCCGTGGCCTGCCCCTCGGCGAGCCGCTGCGCGCGCCCCCGCGTGTCGGGATGGCTGCTCAGCAGCTCCAGCAGGCCGGGCGGGGCGCCCGCCGCGGGCTGGCGCTGTTCCTTGCCACTGATGGCCAGCAGCAGTTCTCCCATCGGGGCCGTGGGCCTGCCGGTGCCGCGCATCAGCGCGACCGCAAAACAGTCCGCCTCGGTTTCGTGGCCACGCCGGTAGGCCAGCCCGGTGAGCAGCGAACCGCCCATGGACACGATGCTGGAAACATCGCCCAGCGCGAGCCCCAGGCCCACATTGAGCACCCCCTGCTCGACCACCATGCGCGTGGTGTGCCGGTGCACCACGTGACCGATTTCATGGGCCAGCACTCCCGTGAGCGCGTCGTCCCCCAGGCCGGCCGCCGTGGCCGCCTCGACCAGGCCGTCGGTCAGCACGATGGTGCCGCCCGGCAGGGCGAAGGCATTGGCCCCCATGCCCGAACGAAACGCCAGTGTCAGCCGCGGTTGGTAGCCGCTGTAGCGCCGCATGGACGGGGTCATGCCCGCGGCCAGCGCCTCAAAGTCGCGTGTCAGCGCCGCCTGACGCTGCAGGGGCAGCTTGCTGGGCTGCAGATCGCTGTGGTCCAGCTGCTGGAGTGCGCGATCAGCCAGGCTGGTTTCCCAGGCGAGGGGCACGTGGGCGGTCAGCTGCTGCGCGGCCCAGGGCGTGCCCCAGCGGTAGAAGGCCCCCAGCAGCAGCGCCGCCATGCCGAGCACCGCCACAAAGACGGTCCAGCGTGTTTGCATCCGCTGGGCCAGCGGGGCACGGGTGCCGGCCGCCACCAGGGCCGCCTGCCAGGCCGTGGTGTCGTCGATTTCCAGGCTGCCGCGCTCGCCCAGGTCCACCAGAACCATTCGCGGAGCGCGCGCGGCGCTCCAGGCCTGAGGCCAGCCGACGTCGCCATGGGCGAAATACAAAGGCGACGCATCCCGTGCCAGCGGATGCAGCGCGAGTGTGGTGCCGTCCGCGCCGGGCTGCAGGCCCACCAGCGCCGGTTGGGGCTGGCTGTGGCGGCCATCGAACCAGCGTGCGCGGATCAGCTCGGCCGCCATGCTCAGCCCACCAGGTCGAGCCCCACGGCGTCGGCCACGGCATCGCCCAGGCCGCCTTGCTGGACGACCAGCTGGCCGGCCAACTGGTCGACGCCGCCCTTGAGGTGCAGGGTGACCGACTCGGTTTTCATCCGGTACTCGCTGAGCATCGCGAACGGCCGGTAGAAGCCCAGGGTCAGCAGGGTCAGCAGCATGTTCTTGAGTCGCAGCGCGACATAGCGGCGCGCGCGCAGATTGCACTTGAAACGGGCAATCTGGCTGATGCCCACGTTGCTCCACACCAGCTGGAACAGACGTGCCTCCCGGTAGGCGCGCGCTGGTGCCGAGGCCAGCAGCAACAGGAAGATGGCCAGCACCCCCGCGACGACCACCAGCATCACCGCTTTCAGGCCGCCACCCTTGAGGCCCGAGAACATGGCGATCGAGCCCCCGAACAGGACGCCCAGCAGGACACTGGCCAGCACGACGCACAGCAGGAACACCCCCAGGGTGGCCAGCCAGATCCTGACGAAATCACCGTACACGGGCTTCCAGCGCCCGGCCTGGTCGCCCACGCGCGCGCGCTTCACCAGCAGGCTCTTGAAGTTGAATTCCAGGCGGATGATGCACAGCACGCTCAACATCAGGCCCAGCACGAACAGGCCCGCCACGGCCGGCCCGAAGCCCGGCATGCGGGGCCTGGCGCCGGCCGCCGCCGCAGGGGCGGCCTCGGGGCTGATCACGCTGACCAGTGCCATCACCGCCATCCACACCAGGGCCAGTGCGAACACGGGCCAGCTGGCCTTGTAGATCTCGCCCCAGGACGCGGCGAACTGCAGGCGCACGCCGCGCCAGCGGGTGGCCCCGAGGCGAAAGCGCATCGCGCTGCCCCAGAACCAGGGGGCCAGGGCCGCGCCTGCGAGCATGAACAGGCTGACGGCCGTGTCCTGGCCGGTGTCCGCCGCCAGCTTGAACGCCACATACAGCGCCACCAGGACCAGAAACCCGAACACCATGCGCCGCTGCTGCGCGCTGAACTCCAGTGGACTGCCCGCCACCCAGGTGTTGCCGTAGAAGTACTGGGCGGTGCGCCGCCTTGCGAACGGCGTGTACAGGCCCAGCGTGACGATGCTCAGCAGCAGGTTGACGATCCAGACCCTGAAGAATTCGCCGCCGCGGCCCGTGAATTCCAGCGGGTGGGGATCAACCCCGCCGCGCACCTGGCCCGTGTCCATGGCTTCCTCCCGTTTTTTCGATGCGAGGGAGTGTAGCCGGGCGCTCCCGCCTCGAGCCCGGGCCGGCGGGCGCCGGCTAGAACCGCTCGTGGGGCAGCAGATAGCGCCACTGGCCCGGCGCCAGGCCCGCCATCGCCACGCGGCCGATGCGGATGCGCCGCAGTGTGAGCAGCTGCAGGCCGACGCTGTCGCACATCGACGGGATTTGCCCCGGGCGGATGCCCTTGAGCGCAAAGCGCAGGCGGGTCTGCTGCTCGTTGCTGCTGCTCACGCTGACCCTGGCCGGTGGCAGGGGGCGGCCGTTGAAAGTCAGCCCGTGGGACAGGCGCTGCAACTGCGCTGGCGCCACCTCACCACGCACCTGCGCCATGATTTCCTGCTCCACCTCGTCGGCGTCCTCGGTCAGCTTGCGCTCGACCCGCCAGTCCTGGGTGAACACGGTCAGCCCGCTGGCCTCGGTGGGCAGGGCGAGCAGCGCGGTGAGCCCGGCCAGATGCTTTCTCAGCAGGCGGATGCCGCTGCGGTCATCCGGGGCATGGGCCTGTGCGGTCAACAGCTGCAGCGCCGGTGGCGCGCCACGGCTGCGGCTGCCCTGGGGGCCGGGGCCGTTGTCCAGCGCGGCCTCGTAGCCCGGGGGCTTGTGCAGCAGCAGCGTGACCGGGACGCTGTCCAGCAGCGTGGCGTGGGGGTCGATCACCACGGCCTGCTGCGGCGCCACCTTGAAGGCCGGCACCTCGATGACCTGGCCGTTCACGCTGACCCAGCCGCCTTCGATGTAGCGTTCGGCCTCGCTGCGCGAACAGCCCTTCTGCTCGGCCACGCGTTTGGCCAGGCGCACCGGTTCGGTCACGGGTTGCCCTGCAGCGCGCGGATGCGCTGCACATGCGCCAGCAGCGAGCGCTGGGCCACTGGCCACATGCGCGGCGGCACGTCGTCATAGGCGTGGGCGACCCAGTCGTCCATCGTGCCCTCGGGGCGGGCCTGCATGGCGGCCAGCACCTTGGCCTCGCGCTTGAGGCGGTGCGCCTTGAGCCGGGCAATGGTCTGGCGGGCCTCGCCCAGCACATGGCCATGGGCCGGCAGGATGAATTCGATGCCGTGGGCGTCGCAGGCAGCGTCCAGCCGGTCCAGCGACTCGAGGTAGGCGTTCATGTCGCCGTCGGGCGGGTCGACCACCGTGGTGCTGCCGTTGAGCACATGGTCGCCCGAGAACAGCAAGCCGTCTTCCAGCAGCACCAGGCACAGGTGGTTGGCGGCATGGCCCGGGGTGTGGATCACCATCAAAGTGTGCGCCAGTCCAGGCCCGGTGAGCGTGAGGCGCTCTTCATTTTGTAGCGCCCGATCGGGGGTGAACTCGCTGGCCGCCCGCGCGGTGGGCGCCGAGGGCAGCCCCAGGATGGGCGGCGTGCCCTTGCACAGCGCCTGCAGCGGCTTCGCGCCCGGCGAATGGTCCGGGTGCGAGTGGGTGCACACAATCATGCGGATGTCGCCGCCAGCGGCGCGCCACAGCCGCTCCAGGTGCACCGGGTCGTTGGGGCCGGGGTCGATGGCGATGTAGCCGCTGTCGGGGTCGCCCACCAGGTAGCTGTTGGTGCCGGGTCCGGTCATGGCGCCGGGGTTGGGCGCGGTCAGGCGCTGCACGTTCTTCAGCAGCGGCACGGGCTGCTCGGTGCGCCAGTCCAGGTGGTGCACGATCTGGCCGTCGGGGCTGACCAGGGCCAGCTCGCCGTAGGGCATTTCATGCTCCATGTAGCGGGCTTCCTTGCCGGCCAGCCAGGCAGCGCGCGGGCAGCTGGTCCACAGGGGCTGTTCACCGGCGCAGGCCGCGAGCACCGCGTCCACGCTGCCGAAGTGCTGCAGCCGCTCCAGCGTGCGGATGGTCGGGAAGATCATGAAGAAGCCGCCCGCCTCGTGGCGCTGCAGCGCATCGGCCGGACGCACCCAGACCGGCTCGAACTGCTCGGCATCGTCGGCCACGGGCTGCTGCCCGCCGGGCATGCGTGCCACCAGGAACGGCACGTCAAAGCGCCGCGGCAGGTCGCGGTCGGTGACCCAGTGCGCCAGCACAAACACGGCGTCGGCCGCCAGCGTCAGCCCGCGGGCCTGGCATTGCGCGGCGAAGGGCGCCTGGCGGTCGAGGGCGGCGATGTCGGCGGCATCGGCCAGGCGGCCATCGGCGTGGCGCGCCAGCAGCACGCCCAGTTCCTCGAAGCTTTCACGGATGGCGGCAATGGCCTGCGTCAGGCGGGTGTCATCCTGGCCTGGCCGGCGCGTGGCGGCGTCGTGGGCGGCGCTGTCCGCGGCGTCGATGCCGCCGCCGGGGAACACATAGGCCCCGGGCGCGAAGCTCGCGGTCGTGGAGCGGCGCGTCATCAGCACCTCGATGCCATCGGCGCCGTCGCGCAGCAGCAGCACGGTGGCGGCGGGCCGCGTGGCGGCCGGTTCGCGCTGGGGGTGGAGCAATTGGGAAGGTCGGGCCATCCCGGCATTATCGGCAGGCGGCACCGGCCCTGCCTGCGGGGCGATAATCCCCGCCATGCGAATCCGCTTCACCAAGATGCAGGGCGCGGGCAACGACTTCGTGGTGCTCGATGAGACCCGGGGCCGGCTCGGGCTCACCGCGCGCCAGTACCAGTTCCTGGCCGACCGGCATTTTGGCGTGGGCGCCGACCAGATCCTCACGGTGCGGCCTTCGCCGGCGACCGGCATCGACTTCGAATACGTGATCCACAACGCCGACGGTGGCGAGGTGGAGCACTGCGGCAACGGCGCGCGCTGCTTTGTGCGCTACGTGCGCGACCACGGCCTGACCGACAAGACCTCGGTGCGCGTCAAGACCGTCAACAACACGCTGGTGCTGAACATGGGCGCCGACGGCCGCGTGACGGTGGACATGGGGCCGCCGGTGTTCGAGCCCGCGGCCATTCCCTTTGATCCGGCCGGGCTCACGCCACAGTCCGTGGATTCATGGCAAAAGTGGCCGCTGGCCCTTGATCCATCGCCACAGGGTGCTATGGTTTCGGTAGCAGTCTTGTCCATGGGCAACCCGCACGCGGTGCAGTGGGTGGACGACGTGGACCGGGCGCCCGTGGCGCAGCAGGGGCCGCGCATCGAAAGCCATCCGCGCTTTCCCAACCGGGTCAACGCGGGCTTTCTGCAGGTGGTGAGCCGCACTCAGGCGCGCCTGCGGGTGTTCGAGCGCGGCGCAGGCGAGACGCTGGCCTGCGGCACCGGCGCCTGCGCGGCCGTGGTGGCGGGCATCCGGCTCGGGCAGTTCGATCGCCGGGTCGATGTGGAAACCCGTGGTGGCCGCCTCACCATCGAGTGGGACGGCGCGCGGGGCGAGGGCTGGTCCCCCGTGATGCTGACCGGCCCGGCCACCAGCGTGTTTGAAGGCGAAATTGACATTCCCGAATGAAGGCAACATGAACCAGGCACCCATCACCCCGATCACCGAAGACGACATTGCCAACTACCTGGCCAACACGCCCGATTTCTTCGAGCGCCACGCCGAGTTGCTGGGCGCGGTGCAGCTGACCAGCCCGCACGGCAACCGCGCCGTGAGCCTGCAGGAGCGGCAGGCCGAGATGCTGCGCGAGAAGATCAAGATGCTTGAGCACCGCGTGATGGACATGATCCGCAACGGCAACGAGAACATGGTGATTGCCGACCGGCTGCAACGCTGGGCGCGCGACCTGTTCATGGTGCAGGCGGGCCGGGCGATCCCGGCCACCATCACGGCGGGCATTGCGACCCAGTTCATGGTGCCGCAGGTGGCCATCAAGGTCTGGGGCGTCGACGCCCGCTATGGCGGCGAGGCCTTTGCCGAAGGCGTGAGCGATGACGCCAAGGCGTTCGCCTCGTCGCTGACCCAGCCCTATTGCGGCGTGAACTCCGGCTTCGAGGCCGTGACCTGGCTGGACGACGCGGCGGTGGCCATGTCCATCGCGCTGATTCCGTTGCGCGCGGGCGCCATCAGCAGCCCGGGGCCGGCCTTTGGCATGCTGGTGCTGGCCTCGCCCGACCCGCAGCGTTTCACCAGCGGCATGGGCACCGACTTCCTGGAGCGGCTGGCCGAGCTGGCCAGCGCCGCCCTGTCACGGCTGCGCCACGAGTAGCCGCGCATGAGCATGGCCGGGTCGCCCCAAGGCGCAAAGCCCCTTGCGGAGGGCGGCGACCCGGCGGCCCTGATCGAAAAATACCTTGAGCATGTCCGCGTCGAAAAGCGGTTGGCGCAACGCACCGTGCAGCTGTATGCCCTGGACCTGCAGAAGCTGGCCGCGAGCGCCGCGGCGGCGGGCGTGGATCTGGTCCAGGTGCAGAACACCCATATCCGCCGGTGGGTCGCGCAGATGCATGGCGGCGGACGCAGTGGCCGCGGCATTGCATTGATCCTGTCTGGCTGGCGCGGCTTCTACACCTGGCTGGGCCGCGAGGGTCGGGTCGCCCACAACCCGGTGCAGGATGTGCGCGCCCCCAAGGCGCCCAAGCCCCTGCCCAAGGCCCTGAGCGTGGACGATGCGGTGCAGCTGGCCGAGCTGCACGACGAGTCGGCCGATCCCTGGCTTGAAGCGCGCGATGCCGCCATGGTGGAGCTGTTGTATGGCTGCGGCCTGCGCGTGGGCGAACTGGTGGGGCTGGACGCCCAGGCCAGCCCCGCGGCACGCGGCTGGATCGACCTGCAGGCGGGGGAGGCCCATGTGCTGGGCAAGGGCAGCAAGCGCCGCTCGGTGCCCGTGGGTGCCAAGGCGCTCGAAGCGCTCAGGCACTGGCTCGCGCTGCGGGGCCAGGCCACCACCGCGGCGCAGGCACCGCAGCCCGCGCTGTTCACGGGCCGTCACGGCACGCGCCTGACGGCGCAGTCGGTGTGGCTGCGCCTGAAGCGCCGCAGCCTCAGGAGCGGGCTGGCCACGCCGGTGCATCCGCACATGCTGCGCCACTCCTTTGCAAGCCATGTGCTGCAGTCCAGCAGCGATCTGCGGGCCGTGCAGGAACTGCTGGGGCACGCCAACATCACCACGACGCAGGTCTACACCCGGCTCGATTTCCAGCATCTGGCCCGTGCCTACGACGCGGCGCACCCCAGGGCACGCCGCAAATAAACCACTGCCGGTGAAAAAACCTGATGCGTTTTGCGTCCGAAAGGGGTAAAACGAAAAAAACCGCGCCAGCCAACGGCGGCAAGAGGTTGCGTTCCAGGGGGTTGACCATGAATCACTGTGTGACACAGAGGGTGGCGCGCCGGCCGATGTGGCGCTTGCGGCGCTGGCAGGGCGCGTTGTGGATGGCCGGCTGTTGCGCCATGGGCAGCCTGCAGGCCCAGGGCCTGAACGTGGCGCTGCTGAGTCTGGACCAGCTGGGCGATCTGTCGCTGGAGCAACTGGGCAATATCCAGGTCACGTCGGTCTCGCGGCGCGTCCAGCCGCTGTTGCAGGCCCCGGCCTCGGTGTTCGTCATCACCGCCGAAGACATCCGCCGCTCGGGCGCGCGCAGCCTGCCCGAGGTGTTGCGCCTTGCCCCCAACCTGCACGTGGCGCGCACCAGCGCGGCGCAGTGGTCCATCAGCGCCCGCGGCTTCAACAACGGCATTGGCAACAAGTTGCTGGTGCTGGTGGACGGTCGCACGGTCTATTCGCCGCTGTTCTCCGGCGTGTTCTGGGACGCGCAGGACCTGATGCTGGAGGATGTCGACCAGATCGAGGTCATCAGCGGGCCGGGCGCCACGCTGTGGGGCGCCAATGCGGTCAACGGCGTGATCAACGTGACCACCCGGCCGGCGCGCGACACCCAGGGCAGCCTGCTGGCCCTGGGGGCGGGTGACGGGGGCTCCCAGGTTTCGGCGCGCCATGGCGGCAAGCTGGGCGACGACGCGCATTACCGCGTCTATGCCATGAACCTCAACCGCCACGCCACCTCGCGCGCCAACGGCACCGCGTTCACCGACGCCACCCGCAAAAAGCAGCTGGGCTGGCGTGCCGAATGGGGCCGGGCCGGCCAGGGTCTGACCCTGCAGGGCGACGCCTACGAGGGCGGCTCCCTGCCCGGCACGGTCGAGGCACCCCGGCTCTCGGGTGCCCATCTGCTGGCGCGCTGGAGTCGCAAGGCGGCCGATGGCTCGGGCTGGCACCTGCAGGGCTACTATGACCACCGCCGGCGCGACAACCCCTTTCTGTTCCGCGACGAGATGTCGGTCCTTGATCTGGAATGGCAGCACAGCCCGGCCCTGCCCCGCGACCACAAATTGATCTGGGGCGCGGGCTACCGCGAGGCGCGCGATGAGGCCGGCACCACGCTGCTGAGCACCTTCATCCCGCTGCAGAAGAAGCTGCGCTGGCGCAACGTGTTCGTGCAGGACAGCATGGCGCTGAGCGAGCGCCTGGCCGTCACGCTGGGGGTCAAGTTTGAAAGCAACGTTTACACCGGCTGGGAGTTCCTGCCCAGCGCCAGGCTGGCGTGGACCCCGTCGGCAACCGAGCTGGGGTGGATCGCGCTGTCGCGGGCGGTGCGGGCGCCCGCGCGGCTGGACCGCGAGTTCTTCTTCCCGGGCGCGGCGCCGTTCCTGATCCGCGGCGGCCCCGACTTCCAGTCCGAGGTGGCCACGGTCCTGGAACTGGGCTGGCGGGCCCAGGCCACGCGGGACCTGTCGTACTCGGTCACGCTGTTCCAGCACCACTATGGCCGGCTGCGCAGTGGCCAGCCTCCGCCGGCGGTGGTGCAGAACCTGATGGCGGGTCGCGTCAGCGGGCTGGAAGCCTGGGCCCACTGGCAGGTGCTGCGCGACTGGCGCCTGAGCGGCGGGCTCAACACGCTGCACCAGCACTTCTGGCTCAAGCCCGGCAGCACCGATCCGACGGGGCCCTCGGCGCTGGGCAGTGACCCGCGCGAACAGTGGCTGCTGCGATCCAGCCACAACCTGGGGGCACGGCATGAGCTGGATGTGAACATCCGCCACGTCGGGGGGCTGTCCTACTCCCGGACGCCGGGCTATACCGCTGTGGATGCGCGGTGGGGGTGGCGCGTCACACCGGCGGTCGAACTGTCGCTGACGGCGCAAAACCTGTTCGACCGCGCGCATGTTGAATACGGCGATCCGGCCACCGCCTCGCAGCAGCGGCGGTCTGCCTGGTTGAAACTGTTGTGGCGCATCTGATTGCCGTGGGCCGCGAAGGCCCGGCCCCGGGGACGCGGACGCTGCGCAGGCTGGGTTTGCTGTTGTTGCTGCTGCTGATGTGGTTCCCCACGGACAAGGCGGCGGCGCAGCCCGTGGCCGACGAGTCGCAGGCGGAACGCCGCGTCAAGGCCGCCTACCTGTACCGGTTTGCCGGCTACGTCGAATGGCCCGAAGGGGCGTTCGCGGGGCCGGGCGCGGCGCTGGTGATCGGTGTGTGGGGCGACGATGAACTCGCGGCGGACCTGACCACCCTGGTGGCGGGGCGAACCGTCGATGGCCGGCGGATCGAGGTGCGCGAGTTTGACGACACGGATCCGCCTTCGGGCCTGCACATCCTGTTTGTCTCCGCCGAGCACGGCGCGCGGCTCGCGGAGCTGGGGCGCGGAGCGCGCCTGCATGGCACCCTGGTGGTGACCGAGTCACCCGGCGCATTGCGCCAGGGCAGCGCGATCAACCTGGTCATGAGCGAAGGCCAGATCCGCTTCGAGGTGTCGCCCGAGGCGGCCACCAGGCGCGGGCTCAAGCTCAGTTCGCGGCTGATTGCGGTGTCTACCAATTTCACTCCGAGGGAGCGATGAGGTTCCCGCTGCGCCTGCGCTCCATCCGCCACAAGCTCAACTGGGTGGTGCTGGTCACCACCTTCGTGGCGCTCAGCCTTGCCGCGCTGGCGCTGGTGGTGTTTGACCTGCGCAGTTACCAGCAGACCTGGGAGCGTGACCTGCAGACCCAGGCCGACCTTCTGGGCATGGCCACCGAGCCCGCGCTCACGTTCAACGATTCGCGGGCTGCCCGCGAGAACCTCGCGCTGCTGCGGGCCCGCCCCAATGTCTCGGCCGCCGCGGTCTACCGGCCCGACGGCACGGTGTTCGCCACCTATGCCCGGGATGCCAGCCCACTGGCCCCCCCGCCGGTGCAGGCCGAGGGCGTGCGTGTGGATGAGGCCGGCCTGGTGGCGTTCAAGCGGATCGCCAGCGAGGGGGAATTGCTGGGCACGGTCTACCTGCGGGCCGACGATGAGCGACTGGACCGCCTGCGCCAGTACCTGGGGGTGATGGGGGTTGTCGTGGTTGCCAGCCTGGCGCTGGCGCTGTTGCTGTCCAATGGCCTGCTGTCCTCGGTGATGCAGCCCATCCTGGCCGTGAGCGACGTGGCCGGGCGTGTCACGGCTGGCCACGACTACAGCCTGCGCGCCGTGCGCACCAGCAACGACGAGGTGGGGCAGGTGGTGGACGCCTTCAACAGCATGCTCGATGAGCTGGCGCACCGCGCCGACACCCTGGCGCAGGCCCACGAGGTGACGCTGAACCTGAATGCCGAACTCGAGGACCGGGTGCGCCGCCGCACTGCCCAGCTCGAACGGGTCAACCGCGAACTGGAGGCGTTTTCCTACTCCGCCTCGCACGACCTGCGCTCGCCGCTGCAGGTCATCGACTCGTTCAGCAGCCTGCTGGAGAAGTCAGCCGAGCACAAGCTGGACGAACGCGGCCGGCACTACCTCAACCGGATCCGGTTCAACGTGCGGCTGATGTCGGAACTGATCGACGCGCTGCTGGCGCTGGCCCATGTGTCGCGCGTGGCGCTGCGGCGCGAACCGGTGGACCTGACGGCCCTGGCCACCGCGGCGGTCGAGCAGTGCCGCGAGCGCGAGCCGCAACGCGTGGTCGAGATCTGCATTGCGCACGGCCTGACGGCCCGGGCCGACCCCGCGCTGATCAAGCAGGTGATGCAGAACCTCGTGGGCAACGCCTGGAAGTTCACGGCCCGCGTGCCGCAGGCCCGCATCGAGGTCGGTTGCCGGACGGCCGGGGACGCGCCGCCCGAGTTCTTTGTGCGCGACAACGGCGCCGGTTTCGACATGGCCTATGCGGACAAGCTGTTTGGCGCATTCCAGCGCCTGCATTCGCCAGCCGAATTCCCGGGCACGGGCGTCGGCCTGGCCACGGTGCAGCGCATCGTCCTGCGCCACGACGGCAGGATCCGGGCCGAATCGAAGCCGGGCGAGGGCGCCACCTTTTTCTTCACGCTGGAGCCACCGCTGCAGGACGTGCCCGGCGGCAGCCCGCGCCGGATCTTCGTCACCTCAGTCGTGTAGCGAGAAGACGGCGCGCTTGCTGTCGGCGGGCACGCTGGCGAGCAGCGCGCCGAGCTTGTCGATCACCTCCTGCGCGTCCTCGCCATCCAGCGGGACCAGCGCCTGCGCCACCCGCAGCTGGGCCACCCATTCGAGCGGCTTGTTCTTGAACGGCATGAGCCCGCGGGCCACCACCCGGGGGCCGGCCTGCGCCGCTTCCTCGGGCGTCAGCGGGCCCTCGACGAGCATGCCGAAGCGCCGCTCCGACAGCCGCGCCACGCTGTCGATCTCGCGCGCCGCCGACAGCAGCCGCCCCGCCACGCGCAGCGGCAGTTCCTCGGCGGAGCGGCGGTCGAAGGTCCGCTCGATCTGGTCGGTGTTGGCGATGTCGATGAGCAGCACCGCGCCCTGGTGCTTGAGCCGCTGGGAGCGCGCAATCATGCGGATCAGCCGCTCCGCGAACACGTGGCCGTTGATCAGGCCCGTGGCCGGGTCCATGCGGTCCATTCCCTGGATGCGCCGGTTGTGCTCGCGCCGTTGCTGGCTGCGCAGCATGAGGATCACCAGCAGCACCGGCAGCTCGAATGCGATGCCGATCTGCATGCCGTGCACGGTCATGAAGCTCACCGGGATCAGGCCGCTGATGCGCGCCAGCGGAAAGGCCGCGGTGAAGAGGACCGGCGCCGCGCCCGCCAGCAGCCACAGGCCGAAGCGGTCGCCACGGCGCCATGACCAGAGCATGACCAGCGAGCCGGCCAGCGCCGAGGTCACCACATAGGGCACTACCAGCCTGAACCGGGTGGACGGATCGACCAGCATGATCGCGATGCACAGCAAAGGGCCCAGGCCGGCCAGGCCCAGCATCAGGCTGTTCAGGCGCCTCGAGCGCTCGGGCAGCGACACCACGGCCGAACCAAACCACAGCAGCGCAGCCACCGTGAGGCAGGGCAGAACCAGCGGCGCCATGTCGTTCCACCACGGGAAATCAGGCCACAGGTGCAGGCCGGCGATGCCGGTCATCGAGGCCTGCGTGAGCGCCATCAGCGCCACGCTCAGCGCGTAGAGGCTGTAGGCCGAGTCGCGCAGAGAGGCCGCGCTGAGCGTGGCCAGCATCACGGCCAGCCCGGCCAGCCCGAAATAGATCCCCAGGATCAGCGACACCCGCTGCTCGCTGCGGTACAGAAAGCTTTCGCTCACGAACATCAGCGGCGCGCCGAAGCTGTGCGGGTTCTCGATGCGCAACAGGTAGCGCCGCGGCTCCTCGGCCGATACCTGCAGCGGCAGCAGGGGGTGGCGGTGCGGCACGGGCCACAGGCCCACGGCCACCGAGTCACCCGCGCGCTGCTCGTTCCACTGGCCGATGCTGTCCTGGGTGTAGAGCGAGGCCCGGTCCACCGAGGGATACGGGATCTCCAGGTACCAGCGTTCGGCATCGGGCGCCGGGGGCACGGTGAAGCGGATCCACAGCGCCTGGCCGGAGGTGAGCGGGTACACGGCGTTGGGTCGCGTGGGCTTCCAGGGCAGGTCGTTGCGCGCGCCGGTGTCGGCGGCCTGCCACTGGCCGGACGGATCGACCCAGTAGTCGCCCCAGTCCAGCAGTGCGACGGGCTGGCGTGCCGTGTCCAGCTCCAGCACGCTGCGCCCGGCTGCCGTGCCCGACAACAGGACCAACAGCAGGAGGGCTATCCAATGCCTGCACCGGCCCAACCAGAACCCCATCTTGTTTGTCTCCTAACAACCCTCCATTGTCGCCCGCGAGTCCCCGGTTCGCCAGTGGGGCGCCACGGGGCGCTCGGCCCGCGCCGGGGAGCGGAACTACTCGGACCCTCTGTGTCATTGACGCCACGCCCCGGCGCCGTTGCCGCTGCCATGACAATACGGCCCATGAAAACCATCCGGCTCAAGGAAGGCAAGGAGCGCTCGCTGCAGCGCCGCCACCCGTGGATCTTTGACTCCGCCATTGCGCGGGGCGGCGCGGATGCGGGCGAAACGGTGCGGGTGGAGTCCGCCAGCGGGCAATTTCTGGCCTGGGCGGCCTTCAGCCCGAGCTCGCGCATCCGGGCCCGGGCCTGGAGTTTCGATGAGGCCCAGCGCATTGATGCTCCTTTTTTAATAGCAACCTGTGGCCGCGCCATAAGGACCAGAGCCCGATTTGACATTCAAAGCGACGGTTGCCGGCTGATTCACGGCGAATCCGACGGTCTGCCCGGCCTGATCGTGGACCGCTACGGCGACACCCTGGTGGCCCAGTTCCTGAGCTGCGGCGTGGAGCGCTGGAAGCCCGTGATTGCCGACGCGCTGCTGGAACTCACGGGCCTGTCGCGCCTGTATGAGCGGTCCGACGCCAACAGCCGCGCGCTGGAGGGGCTGGCGCCGGTCACGGGTTGGCTGCGCGGCGAAGGGGCCACCGAACTCGCCCTGCGCGAACATGGCTGGCAGCTCACGCTGGATGTGGCCACCGGGCACAAGACCGGCTTTTACCTGGACCAGCGCGACAGCCGGCGCAAGTTTTCGGACTACACGCGGCGCCTGGGCTTTGAGCAGGTGCTCAACTGCTATTGCTACACGGGCGGCTTCACCGTGGCCGCGCTGGCGGGCGGCGCGGGCCATGTCACCTCCATCGACTCCTCGGCGCCGGCGCTGGAACGCGCCGCGGGCCATGTGGCGCTCAATGGCTTTGACGCCGCGCGCGCCACCTTCATGGACGCCGACGTCAACGCCTCGCTGCGCCAGTTCATCGAGGCGGGCCGGCGCTTTGACGCCATCGTGCTGGACCCGCCCAAGCTGGCCCCCACCGCGGCGCATGCCGAGCGCGCCGCGCGGGCCTACAAGGACATCAACCGGCTGGCCTTCAAGCTGCTGGCGCCCGGGGGGGTGCTGTTCACGTTCTCGTGCTCGGGCGGCATCAGCGCCGACCTGTTCCACAAGATCGTCGCCTCGGCCGGCCTGGACGCGGGCGTGGACGGCTACATCAGCGAACGCCTGGGGGGCGCGCCCGATCACCCCATGACCATCAATTTCCCCGAAGGGGAGTACCTCAAGGGCCTGGTGGTGCTCCGCAAGGAATAAAAACCACACCGGCCACAGCGTTGAATTCGCCGCTAAACTCCCCCACCTTCGCCGCTTCCCGGCCAGATCCAGCAGGTTCCCCATGTCACTCATCCCCGCCACCATCCTCACCGGCTTCCTCGGCTCGGGCAAAACGACGCTGCTCAAGCGCGTGCTCAGCGAATCGCACGGCCAGAAGATCGCCGTGATCGAGAACGAGTTCGGCGAGGAAAACATCGACAGCGACATCCTGGTCACCGAAAGCAAGGAGCAGATCATCCAGATGAGCAACGGCTGCATCTGCTGCACCATCCGCGAGGACCTGCGCGAGACGCTGCAGCTGCTGGCGGCCAAGAAGCGCAAGGGCCTGCTGGACTTTGACCGCGTGGTGATCGAGACCACGGGCCTGGCCGATCCCGGCCCGGTGGCGCAGACCTTCTTCATGGACGACGAGATCGCCGAGACCTACCTGCTGGACTCCATCCTGACCCTGGTGGACGCCAAGCACGCGGCGCAGCAGCTCAACGACCGGCAGGAGGCACGGCGCCAGGTCGGTTTTGCCGACCAGATCTTCATCAGCAAGACCGACCTGGTGGCCCGGGACGAGACCGATGCGCTGATGCACCGCCTCAAGCACATGAACCCGCGCGCCCCGCAGCAGGCCGTGCATTTTGGCGAGGTGCCGATCAAGTCGGTGTTTGACCTGCGCGGCTTCAACCTCAATGCCAAGCTGGACATCGACCCCGATTTCCTCAAGGAAGAGGGCCATGACCACCACGACCATGACCATGAGCACGGCGAGCATTGCGACCACCCGTCGCATGCCCACGAGGGTCATGGCCACCACCACCATCACGACGACGACGTGAAGAGCTTTGTCTTCAAGTCCGACCGCGCGTTCGACGCGGCCAAGCTTGAGGATTTCCTGGGGGCCGTGGTCAATATCTACGGCCCGCGCATGCTGCGCTACAAGGGCGTGCTCCACATGCAGGGCACCGAGCGCAAGGTCATCTTCCAGGGCGTGCACCAGCTCATGGGCAGCGACCTGGGTCCCGCGTGGGGACCGCAGGAGCAGCGCAACAGCAAGATGGTGTTCATCGGCATCGACCTGCCCAAAGACATTTTCCTGCAGGGCCTGGAACAGTGCCTGATTTGAGTTAGGCTAGGGGCCTTTTGCGGGCCCGTGCAGGGCAGGGCCCGCAGACGGTTCCGGTTTTTGGTTGGGGAGCCAAATGATTGTCTCGATTCTGCAACTGATGGGTTTTGGCTTTGGCAGCCCCGATGCCGGTCGTGCCCGTGAAAACCCGCGATCCGGGTCCGCCCGCGCCGACAATCAGGGTATAACTCGCTCTCATGAAGGCCCCACGTCAACAGAGCCAGGCAGATCCGCGAAGCCAGGTCGGCCGCAGGCAGCCGCCAGTGCCGCGAGGAGACAAGCAGTGAAAGCCCCAGCCAAAAAAGCCAAACCGGCCGCCAAGTCACCGCAGAAACCGGTGGCCAAGGCCAAACCCACCGCCACGGCCAAGCCGGTGGCGGCCAAGAAAGCGGCGGCCAAGCCGGTCGCCAAGAAAGCCCCCGTCAAACCTGTTGCCAAGCCTGCTGCCAAAGCCAGGCCGGTGGCCGCCAAGCCGGCCGCGAAAGCGACCGCCAAGTCAAAGCCTGTCGCCAAACCGGCGGCAAAGAAAGTGGTCGCCAAACCCGTGATTCCAGCCAAAACCGCAGCCAAGCCGGCTGCCAAAGCCGCCGCGGCGAAGCCGCCGGCGGTCAAGCCTGCCAAGGCCCCGTTAAAATCTGCCGCCCCCGCCCGTGTGGCGGTGGCTCAACCCGCACCCAAGCCCCAGACCATGACGGCGGTGGTTGCCCCGCCGGTTCCGGCGAAGGCGCCCAAGCCCTCGTCGCGGCTGGCCCAAATCACCGTGCCTTCGATGGCTCAATCAGTGGCCTCGACCGCTGCCAAATCAAGTTATTCCCCCGCAATGCCGTCTCCCGTTCTTGTTTCCCCGCCTCCCGTTTCCGCCAAGAAAGACCCGAAGCTCGCCAACAACTGGAAGAGCAAGCCGGCCGAGCAGCTGAGCGATGCCGAGGTCATGGCCATGCCTGACAGCGAGTACATGAACGACAAGCAGATGGCGTTCTTCCGCTTCAAGCTGTCGCAGCTCAAGCAGGACATCCTCAACAGCGCCGGTGAAACCACCGAGCACCTGCGCGAGGACACGGTGATCGTGCCCGATCCGGCCGACCGCGCCACCATCGAGGAAGAGCACGCGCTGGAGCTGCGCACGCGTGACCGCGAGCGCAAGCTGCTCAAGAAGATCGAGCAGTCGATCCAGCGCATTGACGCCGGCGACTACGGCTACTGCGACGAAACCGGTGAGCCCATTGGCGTGGGCCGGCTGCTGGCCCGCCCGACCGCCACGCTGTCGCTGGAAGCCCAGCAGCGGCGTGAACTCAAGCAGAAGATGTTCGGCGACTGACCGGACGTCCCGAAACCCTCAGGCAAGCTTTCCACCCCGCACGACCCGCCATGTCCAAAGAAGAGAACGGTGGCCTCCTGTCCAAGGTGGTGAAGTTTGTCCGCAATCCGACCACCAACTGGGCGGACCTCGATCAGCAGGAAACCGATCGCGAGAGCAGCTACTCCAAGCAGATGCTCAAGGAGATGATCGAGCGCAAGCGGCGCAACGACTTCGTGCGCAAGCGCGAGTTCGACATGCTGCGCAAGATGCGGCGCAGCGAGGTCATGGCCGGGCAGGACCCGGCGGCCCGGCCCTCGTTCTTCCAGAGCTCGATGCCGTCCAAGCCCGACGACCGGGCCATGACGCTCAAGAAGATCGACGAGATCGAGGCCCAGATGTCCATGCAGTGGTGGAAGACCAAGCATGGCGACTCGTCCGTGCGGACCACCAACTTCCCGGTCTCGTCCTCGCAGGTGGGCACCACCAGCGTTCCGCTGGAAGGCAACCCCAGCAAGACCTCCTACATCCAGACCGAGCCCTCGCCGTTGCAGGCGGTCAAGACCGCGCCCGAGGCCCGGCCGCAGTCCGCCGCGCCTGGGGCCGCTGGCACGCCTGCTGCCCCGGCGCGCGCGGCCCCGGTGGCTCCACCAGTCCAGGCGGCGCCACAACCCGCCGCGCCCGCGCCGGTCGCGCCGGTGCGGGTCACGGTCGCCGGCTCGACGGCGACCCCAGGGGCCATGGCGGGCCATTACGAGGGTGGCGCCACCACCGGGTTCTCGGCCTCCAAGCTGTTCGCGGTCGATGTCGAGGAGTTCGCCCACGATCCCGAACTCGAAGAGGCCTCGATCCGCTTCGCCAATGGCGACGATTCCGGGGCCGAGGCGGGTTTGCTGGAAGTGCTGGGCCCCAAGGGCTCACGCGTGAGCCACGACGAAACCTGGATGACCCTGTTCGACCTGTACCGGGCCACCGGCCAGCAGGACCGCTTTGAGAGCGCCGCGATCGATTTCGCCAGCCGCTTCAGCCGCTCGGCGCCCCAGTGGTTTTCGCTGCCCGAGACGGTGGGGCGCATGGGGACACCGGCCGCGCCCGCACCCGCGACCACGGCCAGCCAGCAGGTGGCTGACTGGACCAGCCCGAGCTCGATCGGGACCCAGTCGCTGGCAGCGCTGAACGCCGCGCTGGCCCGCTCGCCGGCGCCCTGGCGGCTCAACTGGAGCAAGCTCAGCAGCATCGAGGACGCCGCCATCGAACCGCTGACCAAGCTGTTCACGCAGTGGGGCGCGCAGCCGGTGCAGTTGCGCTTCATTGGCGCCGAGGCGCTCGAGAAGGTGTTGCAGTCCCTCACGCCGTCCGGCGACAAGGATGTGGACCCGGCCAACTGGCGCCTGCGCATGGAAGTGCTGCGCGTCATGCACCGGCCCGATGAGTTCGAGCTGGTGGCGCTGGACTATTGCGTGACCTATGAGGTCTCGCCCCCATCGTGGGACAGCGCCCGCTGCGAGTACAAGCCGCTGCAGTCCGACGGCAGCTATGTGGCCGGCCACACCATCATTGGCGAAGCCTTCAGGGACTCGATGCCGTCGGGCATGAGCGCGGGCTATGGCGACACCCACATCCCGTCGATGAATTCGCAGATGACCAATGTCTCCATGGTCGAGCTGGCAGGCCAGATTCTTGGCGATGCGACCGAAGCGCTCGATACGCTGGAAAACCGCCTGTTGGGCGCCGACGTCATGGTGATCTCGTGCGCGAGGCTGATCCGCATCGATTTCTCCGCCGCAGGTACGCTGCTGAACTGGGTCACGGCGCGCCAGGCCGAAGGCCGGCAGGTGCAGTTCAGCGACGTGCACCGGCTGGTGGCCGCCTTCTTCAACGTCATCGGCATCAGCGAGCATGCGCGGGTGACCCCCCGCACCGACTGAGCCTTTTTTCCGGGGATGGGCCGCGCAGGCTTGCTTTTCCTGCGCCCCAGCCCCAGTTGACCCGCATGGAACAATTTCACGGAACCACGATTGTCAGCGTGAGGCGCAAGACGCCCCAGGGCTGGCAGGTGGCGATTGGCGGCGATGGCCAGGTCACGCTGGGCAACATCGTCATCAAGGGCACGGCGCGCAAGGTGCGCAAGCTGTATCACGACAAGGTCATCGCCGGTTTTGCCGGTGCCACGGCCGATGCCTTCACGCTGTTCGAGCGGTTTGAAGCCAAGCTCGAGAAACACCAGGGCCACCTCGTGCGCTCGGCCATCGAACTGACCAAGGACTGGCGCACCGACCGCGTGCTGCGCCGCCTCGAGGCCATGCTGGCCGTGGCCGACAAGGAAGCCTCCCTCATCATCACGGGCAACGGCGATGTGCTGGAGCCCGAGCACGGCATCATCGCGATCGGCTCCGGCGGGGCCTACGCGCAGGCGGCCGCCAAGGCGCTGCTCGACAACACCGACCTGCCGGCGCGTGACATCGTGAAGAAGTCACTCGAGATCGCCGCCGAGCTGTGCATCTACACCAACATGCACCACACCATTGAAACGCTGGAGTGAGCGAGCCTGATGTCCAGCATGACCCCCCAGGAAATTGTTTCCGAACTCGACCGGCACATCGTCGGCCAGAAGGATGCCAAGCGCGCCGTCGCCATTGCCCTGCGCAACCGCTGGCGCCGCCAGCAGGTCGATGAAAAGCTGCGTGGCGAGATCACGCCCAAGAACATCCTGATGATCGGCCCCACCGGGGTGGGCAAGACCGAGATCGCGCGCCGCCTCGCCAGGCTGGCCGACGCCCCGTTCATCAAGGTGGAAGCCACCAAGTTCACCGAGGTGGGCTATGTGGGCAAGGATGTGGACGCCATCATCCGTGACCTGGTCGAAATTGCCGTCAAGCAGACCCGCGAGGCCGAGGTCCGCAAGTTCCGTACCCGCGCCGAAGACGCGGCCGAAGACCGCATCCTGGACATCCTGATCCCCCCGCCGCGGGTTGCGGACTCGGCCGGCACGCCGCCCGACGGGGCCGCCCGCCAGGCCTTCCGCAAGAAGCTGCGCGAGGGCCAGCTGGACGACAAGGACATCGAGATCGACCTGGCCGAATCGCGCGTGCCGCTGGAGATCATGGGGCCCGCGGGCATGGAGGAAATGACCGAGCAGCTGCGCGGCATGTTCGGCCAGCTGGGCCAGAACCGGCGCAAGACCCGCAAGCTCAAGGTGGCCGAGGCCATGAAGCTGCTGGTCGAGGAAGAGGCCGCCAAGCTGGTCAACGAGGACGAGATCCGCTCGGTGGCCATCACCAACGCGGAGCAGAACGGCATCGTCTTCATCGACGAAATCGACAAGGTGGCCTCGCGCAGCGATGTCAGCGGCGCCGACGTGTCACGCCAGGGCGTGCAGCGCGACCTGCTGCCGCTGGTGGAAGGCACGACCGTGTCCACCAAATACGGCCCCATCAAGACCGACCACATCCTGTTCATTGCGAGCGGCGCCTTCCATCTGGCCCGGCCCAGTGACCTGATCCCCGAGCTGCAGGGCCGGCTGCCCATCCGCGTCGAGCTGCAGTCCCTCTCGGTGCAGGACTTCGAGGCCATCCTCACCCAGACCCATGCCTCGCTGGTCAAGCAGTACCAGGCCTTGCTGGCCACCGAGAACGTCACCATCGCCTTCACGCCCGAGGGCATCACGCGGCTTGCGTCGATCGCCTTCGACGTCAACGAGCGCACCGAAAACATCGGCGCGCGCCGTCTGGCCACCGTGATGGAGCGCCTGCTGGACGATGTGAGCTACGAGGCCACCCAGCTCGGCGGGCAGACCGTGACCATCGACGCTGCCTACGTGGACGCGCGGCTGCAGGAACTCAGCCGCAACGAGGATTTGTCCCGCTACATCCTTTAGGGCCTGTTAACGCCGCTTGCGGCGGCGTTCTTCCTCCTGGGGCACCTGGCGGCGAGGTGACCCTCCGATTTCCTCACCCATCACTTTGAGTGTGCGCTCTAAGTGCTTCATTTAGAACGTTTTTCGAGCATCTCCTGCTTGCAAAAACGCTGCTAAGTCGTTGATTTCATTGCAAAAAAGTGTAGCCGGCCTCTTGCGGCCGGTTTTTTTCCTGCTACAGTGCAAAAAAGTGCAATTAAGTGGTGAAAAGTGCGTTTGGGCCTTTCGCCGGTCGTTTCCATTGTGAGGGTACAGCAAGGTGTTTCAAGGGGCTTCGTCTCTGAGTCTGGATGCGAAGGGTCGGCTTTCCGTGCCGACCCGGCATCGTGACGTCCTGAGCGCGACGGCCTCCGGCCAGCTCACCATCACCAAGCACCCGCATGGCTGCCTCATGATCTTCCCGCGCCCCGAGTGGGAGAAGTTCCGCGAGCGGGTGGCCGCGCTGCCCATGTCGGCCCAGTGGTGGAAGCGGGTCTTCCTGGGCAACGCCATGGATGTGGAGCTCGATGGCACCGGCCGCGTGCTGGTGTCGCCCGAGCTGCGCGAGGCAGCCGGCATATCACGCGAGACCATGCTGCTGGGCATGGGCAATCACTTCGAGCTCTGGGACAAGGCCACCTACGAGGCCAAGGAGGCCGAGGCGATGCAAGGCCAGATGCCCGATGTGTTCAAGGACTTCTCTTTCTGAAGGCCGGCGGTGGACCCCACATGGCAACACACCACCGTCTTGTTGAGCGAAGCAGTCGAATCTCTCCTCACCAAGCCGGATGCAACCTACATCGATGCCACCTTTGGCCGCGGCGGACATTCACGCCTGCTGTTGTCCAGGCTGGCCCCCGGGGGGCGCCTGATTGCCTTCGACAAGGACCCCGACGCCATCTCAGAAGCCTCGCGCATCTCCGATGCGCGTTTTTCCATCCGCCACGAGGGCTTTCGCCACCTGGGCGAGCTGCCCGCGCACAGTGCCGCCGGCGTGTTGATGGACCTGGGCGTGAGCTCGCCGCAGATCGACAACCCGTCACGCGGTTTCAGTTTCAGGTTCGACGGCCCGCTGGACATGCGCATGGACACCACGCGCGGCGAGAGCGTGGCGCAGTGGCTGGCATCGGCGGAAGTTCAACAGATTGCGGAGGTGATTCGTGACTATGGCGAAGAACGGTTTGCTGTTCAGATTGCAAAGGCGATTGTTGCTCGCCGACAGGAGCGGGGCGCAATTTCAACCACCGCCGAGCTGGCCCAGCTCGTGGCTGGCACGGTCAAAACCCGCGAGCAGGGCCAGGACCCTGCAACGCGCACATTTCAGGCTCTTCGGATTTTCATCAATGCCGAGCTTGAAGAGCTGCAACAGGCGCTAGAGGCCAGCCTGGATGTATTGCAACCCGGAGGCCGGCTCGTGGTGATCAGCTTTCACTCGCTGGAAGACCGCATCGTCAAGCAGTTCGTCGCGAAGCACTCGCGCGAGGTCTATGACCGGCGCGCGCCGTTTGCCGCGCCCCAGCCCATGAAGCTGCAGGCGCTGGACCGCATCAAGCCCAGCGCCGCCGAGATCGCCGCCAACCCGCGTTCGCGCAGCGCCATCATGCGCGTGGCGCAGCGCACGGAGGTGCAGGCATGAGCGCCGCCCGGCCGCCCGTAGGCGCGAAGGCCCCCTCGGGGGGCAGCGTCGTACACGCAGTGACAAGCGTGGGGGTCATCCTGTGACCCGGCTCAACCTGGTCCTGCTGCTGGCGGTGCTGGCGAGCGCGCTGTACCTGGTGCGCACGCAATACGAATCGCGCCGCCTGTTCACCGAGATCGACAAGGCCCAGAGCGAGGCCCACCGGCTGGAGATCGAGGCCGAGCGGCTCAAGGTCGAGCGGCGCGCGCAGTCCACGCCGGCGCGCGTGGAAAAGCTCGCCAAGGAAAAACTGGAGATGCGCACCACCAGCCCGGCCATCACGCAGTACGTGACCTACCAGGGCGCGCCGGTGCCCGTGCCGGGCGCCCCCGCCGCCGGAGGCCGCCCATGAGCCGCAGCGTGCTTTACGCTTCCAGCCCGCTGCTGGCCAGCAAGACGCCGGTCTGGCGCAGCAAATTCATCGTGGCCATGGTGGCGCTGGCGTTTGCGGGCCTGGTGGGCCGCGCGGCCTGGGTCCAGGTGTTTGGCAACGACTTCTTCCAGAAGCAGGGCGAGGTGCGGTTTGCCCGCACGCTGGAGCTGCCCGCCAACCGCGGCCGCATCCTGGACCGCAATGGCGTGCTGCTGGCCACCTCGGTGCCCGCGCCCAGCATCTGGGCCATTCCCGAGGACGTGAACGCCACGCCCGCGCAGCTGACCCAGCTCGCGCGCCTGCTCGAGATGAGCGCGGGCGAGCTCAGGAAGAAGCTGGCCGACGAGGACAAGACCTTCGTCTGGCTCAAGCGCCAGGTCGATGAGCCGGTCGCGCGCGAGATCGCGGCGCTCAAGCTCAAGGGCGTGTACCAGCGCAAGGAATACAAGCGCCAGTACCCCGAGGGCGAGGCCGTGGCCCACGTGGTGGGCTTCACCAACATCGAGGACAAGGGCCAGGAAGGCATCGAGCTGGCCTTCAACAAGGACCTGGCCGGCCGCCCCGGTTCACGCCGCGTGCTCAAGGACCGGCTGGGCCAGGTGGTCGAAGACATGGGCGACACCGTGGCCGCGGTGGACGGCAAGGACCTGCAGCTGTCCATTGACAGCAAGGTGCAGTTCTTCGCCTACCAGAAGCTGCGCGACTCGGTGCTGGCCAACAAGGCGCGCGCCGGCAGCGTGGTGGTGCTCGACACCGTGACCGGCGAGCTGTTGGCGCTGGCCAATTTCCCGAGCTACTCGCCCGACAAGCGCGAGACGCTGACCGGTTCGCGCCTGCGCAACATCGCGCTCACCGATGTGTTCGAGCCCGGCTCGACCATGAAACCCTTCACCATCGGGCTGGCGCTGGAAACCGGGCGCGTGACCCCGCACACCATGATCCAGACCGCGCCGGGCTACGTCACCCTCGGCGGCGCGCGCATTTCCGATTCGCACCCGCACGGGATGCTGTCGGTGCAGGAAGTGATCCAGAAGTCCAGCAACATCGGCACGCTCAAGATCGCGCTGCAGATGCAGCCGCGCGAGATGTGGGAGCTGTTCTCGCAGGCCGGCTTTGGCCAGAAGCCGCAACTGCGCTTCCCCGGCGCGGTGACCGGGCGGCTGCGGCCCTACAAGAACTGGCGCCCGGTGGAACAGGCCACCATGTCGTACGGCTACGGCCTGTCGGCCAGCCTGTTCCAGATGGCGCGCTCCTACACCGTGTTCGCGCACGACGGCCAGATCATTCCCGCCACGCTGCTCAAGAGCGCCGAGCCCGCCGCGGGCGTGCAGGTGCTGTCGCCCAAAACCGTGGCCCAGGTCCGCACCATGCTGCAGATGGCCGCCGGCCCCGGCGGCACCGGCCCCAAGGCGCAGACGGTGGGCTACTCGGTGGGCGGCAAGTCCGGCACCGCCTACAAGCAGGCGGGCAAGGGCTACGCCACCAACAAGTACCGCTCATGGTTCGTGGGCATGGCGCCGATCGACAAGCCCCGCATCATCGTGGCCGTGATGGTCGACGAGCCCAGCGCCGGCAAGTACTACGGCGGCGACGTGGCCGCCCCCGTCTTCAGCGAGGTGGTCCAGCAGACCCTGCGCATGATGGGCGTGCAGCCCGACATGGCCGTCAAGCCGCAGATCGTGGCCGAGTCGGTGGAGGAGTCATTCTGATGCTGGAACTGCGCACCCCCGACGACGCCGCACAGTGGCTGCACGGCCGCGTCACGGGCACGCTGCACACCGACAGCCGCAAGGTGGGCGCGGGCGACGGCTTCATCGCCTGGCCCGGCGCGGCCACCGATGGCCGGCTGCATGTGCCGTCGGCACTGGCGCAGGGCGCCACCGCGTGCCTGGTGGAGCAGGCCGGGGTAGAGGCCTTTGGCTTTGCCGGCGAGGCCACCGCAACCTACGGCCAGCTCAAGGCCGCGACCGGCCCCATCGCGGCCGCCTATTACGAGGCGCCTTCACAGCAGCTTGATGTGGTGGCCGTGACCGGCACCAACGGCAAAACCTCCACCGCCTGGTGGCTGGCCTGCGCGCTATCAAATCTGGAGCAGCCCAAGGCCGTCCCTTGTGGACTCGTGGGCACTTTGGGCATTGGCCAGCCGCCCGCGGTCGAATTCAACGGCCTCACCACGCCCGACCCGGTGCTGCTGCAGCGCCACCTGCGCCGTTTTGTGGACCAGGGGTTGAAGGCCTGCGCCATCGAGGCGTCGTCGGTCGGCATCGTGGAGCGGCGCCTTGATGGCACGCAGATCCGTGTGGCGGTGTTCACCAATTTCTCGCAGGACCACCTCGACTACCACGGCACCATGGACGCCTACTGGGCCGCCAAGCGCGAGCTGTTCCGCTGGCCGGGCCTGGGTGCTGCCGTGGTCAACCTTGACGACGCGCGCGGCGCCGCGCTGGCGGCCGAGCTGGCCGACCAGGCGCTGGACCTGTGGACGGTCTCCTGCGTGGAGCCGGCGCGGCTGCGGGCCAGCGAGATCGGCTACGACGACGCCCGCGGCCTGCGGTTCACCGTGGCCGAAGGCGACGAGCAGCACCCGCTGCAGACGCAGCTGGTGGGGCAGTTCAACGTGTCCAACCTGCTGGGCGTGATCGGCGCCATGCGGGCGCTGGGCGTGCCACTGGCCGAGGCCGTCAAGGCCTGTGGCAGCCTGCTGCCCGTGCCGGGCCGCATGGAGCGCATTGCGCTGGCGGGCCAGCCGCTGGTGGCGGTGGATTACGCCCACACGCCCGACGCGCTGGACAAGACCCTGCAGGCCCTGCGCCCGATGGCCGCGCAGCGCGGCGGCGCGCTCTGGTGCGTGTTCGGCTGCGGCGGTGAACGCGACGCCACCAAGCGCCCCCTGATGGCTGCCGTGGCCGAGAAAAATGCCGACCGCGTGGTCGTGACCAGCGACAACCCGCGCGGCGAAAAGCCCGAGGCCATCATCAGCCAGGTGCTGCTGGGCCTGAGCCACGACGAGTGCGTGGAGGTGCAGGTGGACCGTGCGCTGGCCATTGCCGGCGCGGTGCGCAAGGCCGCGCCCGCCGACGTGATCCTCATCGCCGGCAAGGGCCACGAGGATTACCAGGAAGTGGCGGGCGCGAAGCACCCGTTTTCCGACGTGGCCCATGCGCGCGCGGCGCTGCGCGCCCGGGGGGAGGCCGCATGATGCGCCTGCGTGACGCCATGGCCTGGCTGCCCGGGGGCCGCCTGGTGGGCGACCCCGAGACCCAGGTGCAGCGCGTGCACACCGACACCCGCACGCTGGCCGCGGGCGACCTGTTCGTGGCGCTCAAGGGCGAGCGGTTCGATGCCAACGCCTTCCTGGCCGACGCGCGGCAGCAGGGCGCCGTGGCCGCCATCGCGCACCGGGGCGCCTTGCCGCCGGGCCTGCCGGGCATCGAGGTGGACGACACCCGGCTCGCGCTTGGCGCGCTGGCCGCGGGCTGGCGCGCGCAGTTCAGCCTGCCGCTGGTCGCGGTCACGGGCAGCAACGGCAAGACCACGGTGACGCAGATGATCGCCGCCATCCTGAAAGCCTGGCGTGGCGACGGCGCGCTGGCCACCCAGGGCAACTTCAACAACGACATCGGCGTGCCGCTCACGCTGCTGCGGCTTCGCGCCAGCCACCAGGTCGCGGTGGTTGAACTGGGCATGAACCACCCGGGCGAGATTGCCTACCTCGGCCAGATCGCGCAGCCCACCGTGGCCCTGGTCAACAACGCGCAGCGCGAGCATCTGGAGTTCATGGCCACGGTCGAGGCCGTGGCGCGGGAAAACGGCACCGTGATCAGCGCGCTGGACGCGCGCGGCGTGGCGGTGTTCCCCGCCGACGAAGAATTCACCCCCGTCTGGGCCAGCCTCGCGGGCGCGCGCGCCTGCCTGCGCTTTGGCGCCGCCGCGGGGGCCGACATCAGTTTGGCCGGTACTGAGTGGACTGCAGGGCATTGGCAGGTGGGGGTGCAAACGCCCGCCGGAGTGCTGGCGTATGCCCTCCATATCGCCGGCCGCCACAACGTGCGCAACTCGCTGGCCGCGGTCGCCTGCGCGCTGGCCGCCGGTGCGCCGCTGGCCGCGATCCAGCAGGGGCTGGAAGGCTTTGCGCCGGTCAAGGGCCGGTCGCGCGCCTTCGCCGTGGCGCTGGGCGGGCGCCAGCTCACCGTGGTGGACGACACCTACAACGCCAACCCCGACTCGGTGCTGGCCGCCATTGACGTGCTGGCCGAACTGCCCGGCCCGCACCTGCTGGTGCTGGGCGACATGGGCGAGGTGGGCGACCAGGGGCCGCGCTTTCATGCCGAGGTGGGCGCGCATGCGCGGGCCATGGGCATCGCGCAGCTGTTCACGCTGGGCGAGCAGTCCCGCGCCATGGGCGGGCGCCACTTTGACAGCGTGGAGGCCCTCAACGCCGCCGTGCTGGCGGCGCTGCCGGGCGCCGGCAGCGTGCTGGTCAAGGGTTCGCGATTCATGAAGATGGAGCGGGTCATCGAGGCCATCGCGGCGCAATCACAACCCCAAGCTGCCGAGGAGACCCGTCATGCTGCTTAGTCTGGCCCAGTGGCTGCAGACCCTGTCGCCCGAGTTCGGGTTCTTCCGCGTGTTCCAGTACCTGACCCTGCGCGCCGTGATGGCCGCCATGACGGCGCTGCTGATCGGCCTGCTGGCGGGCCCGTTCGTGATCCGCCGGCTGGCCGAGCTCAAGATCGGCCAGCCAGTGCGCGGCTACGGCATGCAGACCCATCTGGCCAAGAGCGGCACGCCCACCATGGGCGGCGTGCTGATCCTGATGTCCATCGCCATCTCCACGTTGCTGTGGTTTGACCTGTCCAACCGCTTTGTCTGGATCGTGCTGCTGGTCACGCTGGGGTTCGGCGCCATCGGCTGGGTCGATGACTGGCGCAAGGTGGTGCACAAGGACCCCGAGGGCATGCGCTCGCGCGAGAAGTATTTCTGGCAATCGGTGATCGGCCTGGTGGCCGCGCTGTACCTGGTGTTCAGCATTTCCGAAAGCTCCAACCTGCGCGTGGTCGAGCTGTTCTTCAAGTGGGTGCAGTCGGGCTTTGACCTGAGCCTGCCGCCCAAGGCCGGCCTGATGCTGCCGTTCTTCAAGGAAGTCAGCTATCCGCTGGGCGTGCTGGGCTTCGTGGTCCTGACCTACCTGGTGATTGTGGGCTCCAGCAATGCGGTGAACCTGACCGACGGCCTCGATGGCCTGGCCATCATGCCGGTGGTGATGGTGGGCTCGGCGCTGGGCGTGTTTGCCTATGTCACGGGCAGCGCGGTGTACTCCAGGTACCTGCTGTTCCCCTACATCCCCGGCTCGGGCGAGCTGCTGATCTTCTGCGCCGCCATGGCGGGTGCGGGCCTGGCCTTCCTCTGGTTCAACACCCACCCGGCCCAGGTGTTCATGGGCGATGTGGGCGCGCTCGCGCTGGGCGGCGCGCTGGGCACCATCGCGGTCATCGTGCGCCAGGAAATCGTGCTGTCCATCATGGGCGGCATCTTCGTGGTCGAGGCCCTGTCGGTCATGGCGCAGGTCATGTACTTCAAGTACACCAAGCGCCGCTATGGCGAGGGCCGGCGCATCCTCAAGATGGCGCCGTTGCACCATCACTTTGAAAAGAGCGGCTGGAAGGAAACGCAGGTGGTCGTGCGCTTCTGGATCATCACCATGCTGTTGTGCCTGGTGGGCCTGTCCACCCTGAAATTGCGCTGAGCCATGCAACTGCTTCAAGACCAACACGCACTGATCCTGGGCCTGGGCGCCTCGGGTCTGGCCATGGCGCGCTGGTGCGCGCGCCACGGCGCGCGCGTCACGGTGGCCGACACCCGCGAGGCGCCGCCCCAGCTCGGCGCGCTGCGGGAGCAGGTGCCACAGGCGCAGTTTGTCAGCGGGCCACTGGACGGCGCGCTGGTGGAGGGCGCCGGCGTGGCGCTGGTGCTGCGCAGCCCGGGCCTGTCGCCCGCCCAGATTGCTCCTGTTTTGATAGCTGCTGAAGGCCGTGGAATAAGGACTACCGGCGAATTGGGCCTGTTTTCACAGGCGTTGGCCGGCCTCAAGGCCGACACCGGCTATGCGCCCCAAGTGCTGGCCGTGACGGGCACCAACGGCAAGACCACGGTGACCGCGCTGGCCGGGCAACTGGTGGCCCGCGCGGGCAAGAGCGTGGCCGTGGCCGGCAACATCGGCCCGACGCTGCTGGACACGCTCACCGGGCTGATCGACGGCGCGGCCCTGCCCGAGGTCTGGGTCATCGAGCTGTCGAGCTTCCAGCTCGAAGGCGCTGGCCAGTTCGAGCCCACGGCCGCGACCGTGCTCAACCTCACGCAGGACCACCTGGACTGGCATGGCAGCATGCAGGCCTATGCCGCGGCCAAGGCGCGGGTGTTCGGCCAGCTGGGCCTGATGGTGCTGAACCGCGAAGATCCGCTGGTGATGGCCATGCTGCCCGAGCCCGTGCGGCTCAAGGGCGGCAAGACCGAACAACGCGCGCACATCACCTTTGGCGCCGACCTGCCGCAGCGTCCGGGCGATTACGGCATCGAGGTGGTCAATGGCATGGCCTGGCTGGTGCGCGCGCTCGAAGCCGACGAGACCCTGAAGAAGCGCCGCGACGAGGCCCCCGAAATTCATTTGCAGCGCCTCATGCCGGCCGACGCCCTGCGCATCCGCGGGCGGCACAACGCCGTCAACGCGCTGGCCGCGCTGGCGCTGGCCACGGCCGCGGGCTGCCAGCTCGGCCCGATGCTGTACGGCCTGCGCGAGTACCGGGGTGAGCCGCACCGCGTGGAGCCCGTGGGCATCATCAACCAGATCGAGTATTTCGACGACAGCAAGGGCACCAATGTGGGCGCCACGGTGGCCGCGCTCAACGGGCTGGGCGCCGAGCGCAAGGTGGTGGTGATCCTGGGCGGCGACGGCAAGGGCCAGGACTTCTCGCCGCTGGCCGCACCGGTGGCTCGCCATGCGCGCGCGGCGGTGCTGATTGGCCGCGACGGCCCGCTGATCCGCGCCGTGCTCGAAGACGCCAACGTCACCCTGATCGATGCGGCCACGCTGCCCGAGGCCGTGGCCCTGGCCACGCAACGCGCCCATGCGGGCGACGCCGTGCTCATGTCCCCGGCCTGCGCGAGCTTTGACATGTTTGACAATTACCCGCACCGGGCCCGGGTGTTCCGCGAGGCCGTGAACGACCTCGCGCAGCAGGCTGGCGTGGACCTGGAGGGCACGGCATGAGCGCCGCCGCACAGGCCCGCATCAAACCGGGGCGCGCCGCGGCCGGTACCGGTAATGGTGGTGGCGTGCGTGCATCGCTGCGCGCGCTGGGCCAGCGCGTGCGGGGGCTGTGGGGCGACGCATCGGCCACCAGCACGGTGCGCGTGCAGCCGTTTGACCAGACCCTGATGTGGGTCACGGTGGCGCTGCTGGTGTTCGGGCTGGTGATGGTCTATTCGGCCACCGTGGCCCTGCCGGACAACCCCAAGTTCGCGCGCTACGGGCATGCGCACTTTCTGGTGCGCCATGTGATTTTCATGGGCATCGCCTTTGTCGCGGCCCTGCTGGCCTTCCAGGTGCCGCTGGCCACCTGGGAGAAATACGCGCCCTGGCTGTTCGTGGTGTCGCTGGTGCTGCTGATCGTGGTGCTGGTGCCGCACGTGGGCAAGGGGGTCAACGGCGCGCACCGCTGGATCGGGCTGGGCTTCATGAGCTTCCAGCCATCCGAGCTGGCCAAGTTCGCGGTGCTGATCTACGCGGCCGACTACATGGTGCGCAAGATGGAGGTCAAGGAGCGCTTCTTCCGCGCCGTGCTGCCCATGGCGGTGGCGGTGGCCGTGGTCGGCTCGCTGCTGCTGGCCGAGCCCGACATGGGCGCCTTCATGGTGATCGCCGTGATCGCCATGGGCATCCTGTTCCTGGGCGGCGTGAACGCGCGCATGTTCTTCCTCATTGCCTCGGTGATGACCGTGGCCTTCATGCTCATGATTGCGCTGTCTGACTGGCGGCGCGAGCGCATCTTTGCCTACCTGGACCCGTGGAGCGAGAAGCATGCGCTGGGCAAGGGCTACCAGCTGTCGCACTCGCTGATCGCGATCGGCCGGGGCGAGATATTCGGCGTGGGCCTGGGCGGCAGCGTGGAAAAGCTGCACTGGCTGCCCGAGGCCCACACCGACTTCCTGCTCGCCGTCATTGGCGAGGAGTTCGGCCTGGTGGGCGTGGTCATCGTGATCGGCCTGTTCTTCTGGATGACCCGGCGCATCATGCACATCGGCCGCCAGGCCATTGCCCTGGACCGCGTGTTCGCGGGGCTGGTGGCGCAGGGCGTGGGCATCTGGGTCGGTTTCCAGTCGTTCATCAACATGGGCGTGAACCTCGGGGCCCTGCCCACCAAGGGCCTGACGCTGCCGCTCATGAGCTACGGCGGCTCGGCCATCCTGATGAACCTGGTGGCCATTGCCGTGGTGCTGCGCATTGATTTCGAGAACAAGGTGCTGATGCGCGGAGGCCGGCCATGAACGGCGTGATGAACAAGTGCGCGCTCGTGATGGCCGGTGGCACCGGCGGCCACATCTTCCCCGGCCTGGCCGTGGCCGAGGCGCTGCGCCAGCGCGGCTGGCGCGTGCACTGGCTCGGCGGGCCCGCCAGCATGGAAAGCCAGCTCGTGCCGCCGCGCGGCTTTGCCTTTGAAACCATCGCGTTCTCGGGTGTGCGTGGCAAGGGCCCGCTCACGCTGGCGCTGCTGCCGCTGCGCCTGCTCAAGGCCTTCTGGCAGAGCATCCAGGTGGTGCGGCGCGTGCGGCCCCAGGTGGTGGTGGGGCTGGGCGGCTACATCAGCTTCCCGGCCGGGCTCATGAGCGTGCTGCTGGGCAAGCCGCTGGTGCTGCATGAGCAGAACTCGGTGGCCGGCATGGCCAACCGCGTGCTGGCCAGCGTGGCCGACCGCGTCTTCACCGCCTTCCCGCGGGTGCTCCGCAAGGCCGAATGGGTGGGCAACCCGCTGCGCGAGGGCTTTCTGAACCAGCCCGAGCCGGCGGCGCGTTTCAGCGGGCGCACCGGTCCGCTGCGCCTGCTGGTGGTGGGCGGCAGCCTGGGCGCGCGGGCGCTCAACGAGGTGGTGCCGAGCGCGCTGGCGCTGATCCCGGCCGCGCAGCGCCCCCAGGTCACGCACCAGAGCGGCGCGCGCCAGATTGACGCGCTGCGCGCCAACTACCTGGCCGCGGGCGTGGAAGCCGAGCTCACGCCCTTCATCGACGACACCGCGCGCGCCTTTGCCGAGGCCGACCTGGTGATCTGCCGGGCCGGCGCCAGCACGGTGACCGAGATCGCGGCCGTGGGCGCGGCCGCGCTGTTTGTGCCGTTCCCGTCCGCCGTGGACGACCACCAGACCACCAACGCCCGCTTCCTCACCGATGCCGGTGGTGGCTGGCTGGTGCCCCAGAGCGAACTCACGCCGGCCTGGCTGGCCGATTTGCTACAAAAAACAGAGCGCCCCGTGCTCATGCAGTGTGCACTGGAGGCCAAAAAGATGCAGAAGACAGGCGCCACCGAGGCCGTGGTGGCCGCCTGCGAGGAATTGGCACCATGAAACACGAGAACATGGCCCGCCCCCGAAGCACCTGCGGTGCTTCCCCCTCAAGGGGGCACCACCAGCGGCCCGGCAAAGCCGGTTCCGCGGTGGTCACCCGGATGACGCGGGAGACATCGTGAAACACGCGATCAAGCACATTCATTTTGTGGGCGTGGGCGGCTCGGGCATGAGCGGCATTGCCGAGGTGTTGCTGAACCTGGGCTACACCATCAGCGGCTCGGACCTGTCCGACAGCGCCACGTTGCGCCGGCTGGCGGGCCTGGGCATCAAGACCCATGTGGGCCATGCGGCGGCCAACGTGGCCGGTGCTGATGCCGTGGTCACGTCCACCGCCGTGCAGGCCAGCAACCCCGAAGTGGTGGCCGCGCGCGAAAAGCGCATTCCCGTGGTGCCGCGGGCGCTGATGCTGGCCGAACTCATGCGGCTCAAGCAGGGCGTGGCCATTGCGGGCACCCATGGCAAGACCACCACCACCAGCCTGGTGGCCAGCGTGCTGGCCGAGGGCGGGCTCGATCCGACCTTTGTGATCGGTGGGCGCCTGAACAGCGCCGGCGCCAACGCCAAGCTGGGCAGCGGCGACTACATCGTGGTCGAGGCCGACGAGTCGGACGCCTCCTTCCTCAACCTGCTGCCGGTGATGGCCGTGGTGACCAACATCGACGCCGACCACATGGAGACCTACGGCCACGACTTCAACCGGCTCAAGGGCGCGTTTGTTGATTTCCTGCACCGCATGCCGTTCTATGGCACGGCCATCCTGTGCACCGACGACGCGGCCATCCGCGAGATCCTGCCCAAGGTGTCGTGCCCCGTCACGAGCTATGGCTTTGGCGAGGACGCCCAGGTGCGCGCCGTCAACGTGCGTGCGGTCGGGGCCCAGATGCATTTCACGGCCCAGCGGCGCAATGGCGTGACCCTGCCCGACCTGGACATCGTGCTCAACCTCGCGGGCGAACACAACGTGCGCAATGCGCTGTCGGCCATCGCGGTGGCGGTGGAGCTCAACGTGCCCGACGCGGCCGTGCAGAAGGCGCTGGCGGAGTTCAAGGGCGTGGGCCGGCGCTTCCAGAGCTACGGCGACCTGCCCGTGCAGGCCGCCAACGGCGGCGGGCGCTTCACGGTGATTGACGACTATGGCCACCACCCGGTCGAGATGCAGGCCACGCTGGCGGCGGCGCGTGGCGCCTTTCCGGGGCGCCGGCTGGTGCTGGCCTTCCAGCCGCACCGCTACACCCGCACGCGCGACTGCTTTGAGGACTTCATCAAGGTCATCGGCGCGGGCGCCGATGCCGTGCTGCTCGCCGAGGTCTATGCCGCGGGCGAGGAGCCCATCGTGGCCGCCGACGGCCGCTCGCTGACACGGGCCCTGCGCGTGGCCGGCAAGGTCGAGCCGGTGTTCGTGGACGACATCGCCGCCATGCCGCAGGCCGTGTTTGACAACGCGCGCGATGGCGACGTGGTCATGTGCATGGGCGCGGGCTCGATTGGCGCGGTGCCGGGCAAGCTGGTCGAGATGGGGGGCGTGCAATGAGCAGCCACAAGGCCGTTCAAGCCCAGCCAGAACGGATGGATTTCGGCAAAGTGGCCGTGCTCATGGGCGGCAGGTCCGCCGAGCGCGAGGTCTCGCTCATGTCGGGCAGCGGCGTGCTCAAGGCGCTGCAGTCGCGCGGCGTGGACGCGCATGCCTTCGACCCCGCCGAGCGCGACCTGGCCGAGCTCAAGAAGAAGGGCTTCAAGCGCTGCTTCATCGCGCTGCACGGCCGCTACGGTGAAGACGGCACCGTGCAGGGCGCGCTGGAACTGCTGGGCATTCCCTACACCGGCTCGGGCGTGATGGCCTCCAGCATCGCCATCGACAAGATCATGACCAAGCGCGTCTGGCTGGCCGAGGGCCTGCCCACGCCGCGCTACCGCCTGCTGCAGCGCGGCGCGCTGGCGCGCGAGCAGGTCATTGGCATCCCCGACGAGCTGGGCCTGCCCGTGATCGTCAAGCCCGCGCGCGAGGGCTCGTCCATCGGCGTGGTCAAGGTCGAAGGCTACTCAGGCATGCAGGCGGCCGTGGAGCAGGCCGCCGCGATGGACGCCGACGTGCTGTGCGAGCAGTTCGTGAGCGGTGACGAGGTGACCTGCCCGGTGCTGGGCACGGGCGACAGCGCCCGCGCGCTGCCCGTGATCCGCATCGTCGCGCCCGAGGGCAATTACGACTACCAGAACAAATACTTCACCGACGACACCAAGTACCTCGTGCCCTGCGGCCTGCCCGAGGGCGAGGAGGCGGCCATCCAGGACCTGGTGCTCAAGGCCTACCGCGTGCTGGGCTGCCGCGGCTGGGGCCGGGTTGATGTGATGATCGACGCCGCCACGCGCGCGCCGTCGCTGCTGGAGATCAACACCTCGCCCGGCATGACCGGCCATTCGCTGGTGCCCATGTCGGCCCGCGCCGCCGGCATCAGCTATGAGGAACTGTGCGTCCGGCTGCTGGCCTCGGCCACGCTGGACCACCTGCCCGCGGAGGTGGCCAGGCCATGACCGACACGCTGCCCGCACCCTTTGACGTCAAGCTCATGAACCTCGCCGCGTCGGCGCTGTTCATGGTCTGCGGCGGCCTGGTGCTGGCGGCGGGCGTGTGGTGGGCCCTGCGCAACCCGGTGTTCGCGCTGGGCGGCATTTCGGTCACGGGCGACGTGACCCACAACAACGCGGTCACGCTGCGCGCCAACGTGACGCCGCGCCTGCGCGGCAACTTCTTCACGGTGGACCTGGCGCAGACCCGTTCGGTCTTCGAGTCCGTGCCCTGGGTGCGCCGCGCCGTGGTGCGCCGGGTGTTCCCCAACCGCCTGATGGTGGTGCTGCAGGAGCACCAGGCCGTGGCCTATTGGGGCGAGGACGGCGAGTCGCGGCTGGTCAACAGTTATGGCGAGGTGTTTGACGCCAACACCGGTGATGTGGAGCAGGACGAGTTGCCCAGGCTGTCGGGCCCCGAGGGCCAGTCCCCGGCCGTGCTGGCGATGTACCAGGCCCTCAAGCCGCTGCTCGCCACCCAGGACCTGGGGCTTGAGGAGCTGGCCCTGTCGGGCCGGGGCGGCTGGCAGGCGGTGCTGGACACCGGCGCCACCATGGAGCTGGGCCGTGGCACGCCGCAGGACGTGCTGCCGCGCGTGGAGCGATTCGTGCGCACGCTGACCCAGGTGACATCGAAATACGGGCGCCGCGCCGATGCGGTGGAGTCGGCCGATTTGCGCCACGTGGATGGCTACGCGCTGCGGTTGAGGGGCGTGACCACGCTGGTCACGAATGCCCAGGGCAAACAGGAACAGAAATAACAGGTGCAGACATGGCAAAAGAGTACAAAGACCTGATCGTTGGGCTGGACATCGGCACCGCCAAGGTCATGGTCGTGGTGGCGGAGGTGCTGCCCGGTGGCGCGCTCAAGCTCGCGGGGCTGGGCATCGCGCCGAGCAACGGGCTCAAGCGCGGCGTGGTGGTCAACATCGACGCCACGGTGCAGAGCATCCAGCAGGCTCTGAAAGAGGCCGAGCTGATGGCCGACTGCAAGATCACGCGGGTCTACACCGGCATCACGGGCAGCCACATCCGCGGCATCAACTCCAGCGGCATGGTGGCCATCAAGGACAAGGAAGTCACGGCCGCCGACGTGGCCCGCGTGCTGGAGACGGCGCGCGCCATCAACATCTCGACCGACCAGCGCCTGCTGCTGGTGGAGCCGCAGGAGTTCGTGATCGACGGCCAGGACGTCAAGGAGCCGATCGGCATGAGCGGCATCCGGCTGGAGGCCAAGGTGCACATCGTGACCGGCGCCCAGAGCGCGGCCGAGAACATCATCAAGTGCGTGCGCCGCTGCGGCCTGGAGGTGGAGCAGCTGCTGCTCAACCCGCTGGCGTCAAGCCAGGCGGTGCTGACCGAGGACGAGAAGGAGCTGGGCGTGGCCATGGTGGACATTGGCGCGGGCACCACCGACGTGGCCATCTTCACCAACGGCGCGATCCGCCACACGGCGGTGATCCCGATTGCCGGTGACCTGATCACCAGCGACATCGCCATGGCGCTGCGCACCCCCACCAAGGACGCGGAAGACATCAAGGTCGAAAGCGGCTACGCCAAGCAGCTGCTGGCCGACCCCGACCAGCAGGTCGAGGTGCCGGGCCTGGGCGACCGCGGCCCGCGCATGCTGAGCAAGCAGGCGCTGGCTGGCGTGATCGAGCCGCGCATTGAAGAGATCTTTTCGCTGGTGCAGCAGGTGGTGCGCGAGTCGGGCTATGAAGAGGTGCTGTCCTCGGGCATCGTGCTCACGGGCGGCAGCGCCGTCATGCCGGGCATGGTGGAGCTGGGCGAGGACATCTTCCTCAAGCCGGTGCGCCGCGGCAACCCCAAGTACATCGGTGCGCTGTCCGACATGGTGGCGCAGCCGCGCGCCGCGACCGTCATGGGCCTGATGGAAGAAGCCCGCCTGGCGCGCCTGCGCGGCTTCAAGGTGGCGCAGAAAAACGGTTCCATGAAGACGGCCTTTGGCCGCTTCAAGGACTTCATTGTGGGGAACTTCTGACCATGAAAGCCAAGCTCTGGCTGGCCCGTGGCAGCCCCCCCGAATACCGCCGGCGACGATGGCGGTGCACCGAACCGCCTTCGTGAGCGTTAACGCACACACACAACAATTTTTATCAGGCAACTGCAAGTTTCAGGAATCACAGGAGTAACAAATGAGCATCGAAATGATTGAAGTCGAAGAGTTCCACTCGGGCACGCAGATCAAGGTGATCGGTGTCGGCGGTGGCGGCGGCAACGCGGTCGAGCACATGATCGACCGCGCGGTCCAGGGCGTGGAGTTCCTCTGCGCCAACACCGACGCGCAGGCGCTCGCGCGCAGCGCGGCGCACAAGACCATCCAGCTGGGCAACAGCGGGCTGGGCGCGGGCAGCAAGCCCGACAAGGGCCGCGAGGCGGCCGAGCTGGCGGTGGACGAGATCCGCAGCGCCATCAACGGCGCGCACATGCTGTTCATCACGGCCGGCATGGGCGGCGGCACGGGCACCGGCGCCGCGCCGGTGATCGCGCGCGTGGCCAAGGAGATGGGCATCCTCACCGTGGGCGTGGTCACCAAGCCCTTCGACTGGGAGGGCGGGCGCCGCATGACCAACGCCGACAACGGCCTGGCCGAGCTCGAGGCCAATGTGGACTCGCTGATCGTGGTGCTCAACGAAAAGCTGCTCGAGGTGCTGGGCGACGACGTGACGCAGGACGAGGCCTTCGCCCATGCCAACGACGTGCTCAAGAACGCCGTGGGCGGCATTGCCGAGATCATCAACGAGTACGGCAACGTCAACGTCGACTTTGAAGACGTGCGAACCGTGATGGGCGAGCCCGGCAAGGCCATGATGGGCACGGCCGTGGCCGCCGGCCCGGACCGCGCGCGCATTGCCGCCGAGCAGGCCGTGGCCTGCCCACTGCTGGAAGGCATCGACCTGTCGGGCGCCAAGGGCGTGCTGGTGCTGGTGACGGCGGCCAAGGGCAGCCTGAAGCTCAACGAGTCCAAGCTCGCGATGAACACCATCCGCGCCTACGCCTCGCCCGACGCCCACGTGATCTACGGCGCCGCCTATGACGACACCCTGGGCGACGAAATGCGCGTCACGGTGGTGGCCACGGGCCTGAGCCGCCAGGGCCAGCGCCGCACCGCGCCGCCGCTGCAGGTGCTGCGCACCGGCACCGACAACGTGCCGTTCAACGTGCCCACGGTCAACAACGCCGTGGGCGGCCCGGGCGCCACGGCCGCCCAGGGCGGGCCCGACTACCAGGGCATGTCGGTGCCCAGCGTCTGGCGCACCAACCGCACCCAGGCCGCGGCCAAGGTGGACGCGCTGGCCTCCGGCGGCATGGACGACTTCGAGATTCCGGCTTTCCTGCGCAAGCAGGCCGACTGATCGCAAGAGAGAGAAGTGTTCTCCAAGGGGAGTGCTTGGGGTGGGCTGTGACAGGCCCACCCTTTTTTATCGCCGGCCCCTGCCTGTCAGGGCCATTGGTCAAAGTGAATGCACCCCGGGGGTGCAAAAAGTAAAATCATGCCCATGCTCCAGCAACGCACCCTCAAGACCCTGACCAAGGCCGTGGGCGTGGGCCTGCACAGCGGCCAGCGGGTGGAGCTGACACTGCGCCCGGCCCAGCCCGACACCGGCATCGTGTTCCGCCGCGTCGATTTGCCGCAGCCCGTGGACATTCCCATCTCGGCGCTGGCCGTGACCGACACGCGCCTGGCATCCACCATTTCCACCGGCGGGGCCAAGGTGCACACCGTGGAGCACCTGATGTCGGCCTGCGCCGGCCTGGGGCTGGACAACCTGTATGTGGACATCACGGCCGAGGAAGTGCCCATCCTCGACGGCTCCTCGGCCTCGTTCGTGTTCCTGCTGCAAAGCGCGGGCATCGAGCTGCAGAAGGCGCCGAAGCGCTTCATCCGCGTGACCCAGGCCGTGGAGGTGCGCGAGGGCCAGGGCGACAACCTCAAGTGGGCCCGGCTGGAGCCCTACCATGGCTACAAGCTGAGTTTCGAGATCGACTTTGACCACCGCGTGGTCGACTCCACCGGCCAGCGCGTGGAGTTCGACATGAGCACGGGCTCGTACTCGCGCGACATTGCGCGGGCCCGCACCTTCGGCTTCACCAAGGACCTGGAAATGATGCGCGCCAACGGCCTGGGGCTGGGCGGCGGGCTGGACAACGCGATCGTCATGGACGACTACCGCGTGCTCAACAGCGACGGGCTGCGCTACGACGACGAGTTCGTCAAGCACAAGATCCTGGACGCCATGGGCGACCTGTACCTGATCGGCAAGCCGCTGCTGGCCGCCTACAGCGCCTTCCGTTCCGGCCACGCGCTGAACAACAAGCTGCTGCGCGAGCTGCTGTCGCGCCCCGATGCCTACGAGGTCATCACGTTCGCTGACGAGCGGCAGGCCCCCGCGGGCTTTGCCCAGCCCGCCAGGGCCTGGTAGCCGTGCTGCTGTTCCGCTGGGCCATCATGCTGCTGCTGATTGCGGCCGGCGTGTCGTTCGCCTTCTATGCCGCCACCGGGCACAAACGCTACCGGAACTGGGGCCTGGTCACGCTCAAATGGACGCTGATCGCCGCCTTCGGCTTCTTTGGCGTGCTGTTGCTGGAACGGGTGCTCTGACGCGGCTCGCCCCGTGGCGGCGGCAATGCGGCGCATCAGCTCGGCCAGGGGCGCCCTTTTGGACACGCCGGGCCGGCCGCTGATGTAGCCATTCAGTTCCTGCGTTTCCTCGGGTGTGACCAGCGCCGTGAGGTAGATCAGCGGGATGCCGGCGGTCTGTTCATCGGCCGCCAGGGCGGCCGCCACGTCACCGCCCGTCATGCCCGGCATGTCGATGTCGCAGAGGATGACGTCGGGCCTCATGTGCAGCGCCAGCGGCACGGCCATCTCGGGCAGGGTGGTGCCCAGCAGGTCGTAGTAGCGGCCCAGTTTGGCCTCAAGGTAGCTCACGGTCGCGGCATCGTCGTCAATCAGCAGCAAGCGGGGTTTGTCGCCCATGGTGTCCTCCGTTCAGCGTTCATGCCCTCAGTGTGGCGGGGCAATGTGGAGGCTTTATGGAGGCCCTAGTAGCTGCGCCCGTGCCGGAACATGGCGGTGCTGCGGCGCGCCAGCTGCGTGGCCTGGGCCAGCCGGTCCATGCCCGGCCCGATGTGGGCGTGGGCAATGGCCAGGCCCAGCGCATCGGCCGCGTCCTTGCCCGGCAGGCCGGGCAGCTTGAGCAGCCGCTTGACCATCTCCTGCACCTCGGCCTTGCCGGCCTTGCCATAGCCGGCCACGGCCTTTTTCATCTGCAGCGCCGTGTACTCGGCCACGGGCAGGTCGCGCGACACCAGCGAGGTCACGCAGGCGCCGCGTGCCTGCCCCAGCAGCAGCGTGGCCTGCGGGTTGACGTTGACAAACACGATCTCCACGGCCGCCGCATCGGGCTGGTAGCGCTGCACCACCTCGCAGATGCCGTCAAACAGCACCTTGAGCCGGGCCGGCAGGTCGCCCCGTGACAGGTGGGTGGTGCTGATGGTGCCGCTGGCCACGTAGCTCAGCGTATGGCCGTCCTGGTCGAGCACGCCAAAGCCGGTGGTCTGCAGGCCGGGGTCGATGCCGAGGATTCTCATTTGCTACAAAGTTGATAGCTGAAAGTGGCCGCCCAGCCTGGACTACAGGCCAAAATACCACCGAACCGAGTGGAAAAACACCGGTGCGGCAAAGCACAGCGCGTCCACCCGGTCCAGCAGGCCCGTGGCCCCCGTGACCGAGGCCATGCCGCTGCCCCAGGGCGTGGCGCCACGGTCGCGCTTGAGCGCCTTCATCACCAGGTGGCCCAGCGAACCGGCCGCGCAGGCCACCAGTGCCATGCCCAGGGCCTGGCCCGGCTTGAACGGGGTGATGGCGCCGAGCAGGCCTCCCAGGATGGTGCCCGCCAGCACGCCGCTGGCCCAGGCCCGCCAGCTGAAGCTGCTGCTGATGCCCGGCGTGCGCAGCTGCAGCATGCTCTTGCGGCGCAGCTGGCGCGAGGCCAGGTGCTGCACCACCATGGTGGTCTGGACCACGATGGCCAGGAAGAACACCAGGAAAGCGTTCTTGCGGCTGTCCCAGTTGGGAAATTCCAGCAGCAGCAGGGCGGGCACGTGGCTCATGCCATACACGCAGACCATGATGCCCCACTGCAGCTTGGCGTTGCGCTCCAGGAACCGGTGCGGGTCGTCGGCCAGCGCGCTGACCACCGGGATGGCCAGGAACACATAGACCGGGATGAACACCGTGAACAGGTTGAAGTGCTCGGTGGCCGTGAGCCAGAACTGTACCGGCAGCACCACAAAAAAGGCCAGCACCAGGCTGCGGTGGTCGCCCCGGCGCGTGGGCGAGAGCGTGACGAACTCGCGCAGCGCAAAAAACGCCACCACGGCAAACAGCAGCGTGGCCATGCTTTCACCCAGCGCCCAGCCGACCCAGAACACGGTGGCCATCACCCACGAGGTGCGCAGCGTGCCCTGGAAGGTCTTGAGTTCGGCGCGCGTGGCGTCGCCCTCGGGCGTGTCGGGCGGCTCGCGCAGCGAGGCCAGCAGCAGGCCGGTGCTGGCCAGCGCCAGCAGGCCGAACAGGATCACGAACAGCAGGCCCACCTGCTGGCCGGGCGTGAGGCTGCGCAGAAAGGTGTTCATACCTCGGCCAGCGACATCACCACCCGGCGTGCGCGCTCCAGAAACAGCTTGCGGTCTTCGCCTTCTTCCACGCGCACCGGGGCACCAAAGGTCACCGAGCACAGCACCGGCACCGGGATCACCTCGCCCTTGGGCAGCAGCCGCTGGATGTTGTTGATCCAGGCCGGCACCAGCACCACGTCGGGAAAGCGCTGCGCCAGGTTGTACAGCCCGGCCTTGAAGGCCTGCGGTTCACCGGTGTGGCCACGCGTGCCCTCGGGGAACAGGATGATGGAGTCGCCGTTGGTCAGCGCGTCGATCAGCGGCTGCAGCGGATCTTCATCGCCCTTGCGCTCGCGCTCCACATACACGGCGTTGAACACGGCGGTGGTGATCCAGCGCTTGAAGGGGCTGGCCGTCCAGTAATCCTTCGCGGCGATGGGGCGGGTGATGCTGCGCAGCTCGCGCGGCAGCGCGGCCCAGATCATCACCAGGTCGGCGTGGCTCTGGTGGTTGGCGAAATAAATGCGCTGCTCGGCCTTGGGCGGGCAACCGTACCAGCGGGCCTGCGCCCCGGTCAGCAAACGCACCAGGGCCAGCAGGAACCAGCTCATCACTTTGGCGGACATGTGCCGATGTTAGCCTGCAGCCATGGCATCGCTCCTCAGGGCAACACCGCATCCCCCATGCGCGCGGTGATGGTGCCTGCGCGGCTGGCCAGGTAGCCCGAGTTGGGCACTTTCTCGAAGTACCTGGGCCGCGGCAGCATCACGGCGAGGCGGGCGGCCTCCCAGGCGCTGAGCCTGGCCGCGGGCTTGCGGTAGTAGTGCTGGGCCGCGGCCTCGGCGCCAAACACGCCTTCACCCCATTCCACGCTGTTGAGGTAGATCTCCAGGATGCGCTGCTTGCCCAGCAGCAGTTCCAGCGCCAGCGTGAGCACAAACTCCTGGCCCTTGCGCAGCAGCGTGCGCTCGCCCGACAGCAGCAGGTTCTTGGCCAGCTGCTGGCTGATGGTGGAGCCGCCCACGATCTTGGCCGGCCTGGCATTGGGCCGCGCCTGGGCCCGTTTGGCCGCCAGCTCTTCGGCCCTGGTGTTTTTCTTCCAGGCCTTTTCAATGGCCTCCCACTCCACGCCGTCGTGGTTGATGAAGTCACCGTCTTCGGAGGCGATCACGGCGCGCTTCAAATGGTCTGAAATCTGGCTGTAGGGCACCCACTGCTGGCGCCAGCGCAGGCTGCCTTTTTCGGTGGACAGGCGCCAGGCCTCGGAGCGCTGGAAGCTGGTGGACTGGGGGTCCACCGCCACCATCAGCGCAATGCGGCCGACGAAAAACAGCTGCAGCGCCAGCGCCGCGAGCGCCAGCAGGCCGATGAAACGCAACGCCGCCTTCATCGCGGGCTCAGACGCCGCCGGGCCGCCCCAAGGCGGCTGAAGCCCCCTCGGGGGGCAGCGCAGCACACGAAGTGGCAAGCGTGGGGGCCATGTCAGTCCAGCGCGGCGCGCAGTTCGGCCAGCACCTGGGCCGATGGCGGGCGCACGCCACGCCACAGCGCAAAGGCCTCGGCCGCCTGTTCCACCAGCATGCCCAGCCCGTCGCGGGGCACGGCGCCGTGGGCGGCGGCCCAGTCCATGAAGCCGCGCGCGGCGGGGCCATACATCAGGTCGACCGCGAGCGCGCCGGGCTTGAGCACGCTGGCGGGCACCGGCACCTGGCCGCCGGCCAGGCTGCTGCTGGTGGCGTTGATGACCACGTCGAAGCCACCGCTCACGTTGTGCAGCTCGCAGTCCTGCAGCTGCACGCTGTGCTGGGCCGCCAGCGTGGCGTGGCGCTGCACCAGCGCATTGGCCTTGCCCAGCGTGCGGTTGGCCACGGTGATGCTGTTGGGCCTTGCCTCGATCAGCGGGCCCAGCACACCGGCGGCCGCGCCGCCCGCGCCCAGCAGCAGCACGCTGGCGCCCGCCAGCGCCACGCCGGCATTGTGGGTGATGTCGTTGACCAGGCCCACGCCGTCGGTGTTGTCGGCAAAGATGCCATCGGCATCAAAGCGCAGCACATTGCAGGCATGGGCCAGCGCGGCGCGCTCGGTGGTGCGGGTGGCCAGCGCCGCGGCCTCGAACTTGAAGGGCACGGTGATGTTGCAGCCCTTGCCGCCCTCGGCCCGCCAGGCGGCCACGGCCCGGGGGAAGTCGTCCAGCGCGATCAGGCGCCTGCCATAGCTCAGGTCCTGGCCGGTCAGCTCGGCAAAGCGCGCGTGGATGCGGGGGGACTGGCTGTGCTCGACGGGGTTGCCCATCACGCAGTAAAGGTCGGTGCTCATCGGTTGGTCAGTCTGGTTTCGAGCTGGTCGTCGCGCGTGAACTTGAAGCGCGACACCACCACGATCTGGTCGGCCTTGCGGCGCATGGCGTCGCTGAAGCGGCCAAACGGCCCGGCCGCCTTGGCAATGGTCTGGGCCCGCCGGTCCAGCGCGGTGATGCCCGACGACTCGACGATCTCGGTCTCGAGCACCCGGCCGTCATGGTTGACCGTGACGATCATGGTCAGCTCGCCATAGAGCTTGCGTCCGGCCAGCTCGGGAAAGTTCTGGGTGCCGCGCTCCTCGATCTTGCGGCGCAGGCCGTCGTAGTAAATGGCGTACACCTCCTCGCGCGTGGCGGGGCTGATGTAGCGCTTCTTGGGGCGGGCGTTTTCCTCGTTGATGCGCCGCTCGATCTCGGCCAGCAGCTTGATCAGCTGGCGGCGCTTTTCCTCGCGGGCCACGGCGGCGGCGTTGTTGCTGGCCTGCTTGGGGTCGGGCGGGGGCAGGGCGGCAAGCTGCTTCTTGAGCTGGGCCAGCAGCATCATCTGCTGCTCCTGCATGGCCTCGATCTTCTGCTGGGCGTCTTCGGCGGCGTCGCCCAGCGAGGTGAGCGCCGAGGGCGGCAGCGGGCTGGTGGCGCGGCCCTTGGCGGCCTCGCCACCGCCAGCCAACGAGGCCTGGGCAATGGCCTGGGCCTTGTCGGCATGCTCGCTGGTCCTGGCGTTGACCAGGATCACCTCCAGCGGGGTGTCCTGGAACACGCGGTTGAAGCGCTCGGGGTCCACAAAGCGCACCGTCAGCAGCGCCGCGTGCACGGCCACCGAGGCGCCAATCGCAATCTGCAGGGTGCTGAGGGACTTCAGGTTCACGAGGGTGAATTATCAGCGCTGACGGCGTCCGTTTCGTTCACGTCCACCGCAATGGCGATGGGCCCGGCCACCGGTTCGTCCTCACCGCTGTCGTCCTCGCCGGCGTCGGGCGCGGGCTCGGCGTCCAGCCGCTCGATCAGCGTGCCGCTCACGTCCAGCGAAATCTCGTCGATGGCGCCCAGCCTCACGCGCAGGCGCGCACCGCGCGGCAGCCCCTGCGCGCCCAGCACGGGCAGCACCAGCGGGATGTCGTCGGCACGCACCAGAAAGCTGCCGCCCGGCCCCTCCTTGAACACCGTGGCCACCAGCTCGGTGATCCCCTGCTGCTCCAGGTACTTGAGCGTCCAGAAGCGCTCCATGCCGGCCTGGTAGCCGTTGTAGGCGCTGTAGGCCGCGTCAAAGCCGCTGATGATGGAGAACAGCTCCGCATCCTTGGGCTTGAACGGCGCGGCCAGCGCGGCCGTTTTGCCATGGCGCGCCGCGGCAATGATCTGCCACTGGTTGACCAGGTCGGTGTAGCGGCGCAGCGGCGAGGTGCTCCAGGCGTAGCTGGGCACGCCAATGCCCGCGTGCGGCAGCGCCTTGGTGCCCATGCGCACCTTGACGCCCGGCGCCAGGCTGGCCTGGCTGCGGTAAATGCCGGGAATGCCAAACTCCGCCAGCCACATGCCCCAGGTGCTGTTGGCCAGGATCATGGCCTCGGCCACGATCAGGTCCAGCGGCGCGCCGCGCTGGCGCGTGCTGATCTGCACCTGCTCGCTGCCCTGCGGCTCGGCGCCGTCATTGCCCACCAGGCGGAAGTTGTAGTCGGGCCGGTTGAAGTTCTCGGGCTTGCCGCGCACCACCTCGCGCCGGGCCTTCAGGTGGCGCGCAAAGCGGTGCAAAAATGATAGCGGGCCGCGCAGGCCCAGCAAGGACTCCGGCGTGTTTTGATGCTCAAATGCCGGGTTGTCCAGCCATTCGGCCGTGACCAGGCCATCGAGCTGGTCATGCCGCAGGTTGTGGGCAATGGGCACGCGCTCCAGCCTGGTCTGCGTGCCGCGGATCTCCAGCGTGGCTTCGTCGAGCGTGACGTAGAGCGACACGGCGGGGCAGTCGCGCCCGGCCTGCAGCGTGTAGGCCTGCACCACGTCGTCGGGCAGCATGGTGATCTTGTAGCCCGGCATGTAGACGGTGGACAGGCGGTGCCGCGCCACCTGGTCCACCGCGCCACCCGGCTGCAGCGCCAGGCCCGGCGCCGCAATGTGGATGCCCAGCGTGACCGTGCCGCTGCCCAGGCCCTGCAGCGAGAGCGCGTCGTCGATCTCGGTGGTCTGCGAATCGTCGATCGAGAACGCCTGCACGCCCGTGGCCACCGGCAGGTCGTCGGTGATGACGGGGGCCTCCAGCGCCGGAAAGCCCGTGCCCTTGGGAAAGTTCTCGAACAGAAAGCGCTTCCAGTGGAACTGGTAGGCCGAGTCGATGGCGCCGGCTTTTTGCAGCAGCGCCAGCGGGGCGGTTTGCGTGGCGCGCGAGGCCTCGACCACGGCCTTGTACTCGGGCGCGTTCTTGTCGGGCTTGAACAGGATCTTGTAAAGCTGCTCGCGGATGGCCGCCGGGCACTCGCCCCGGCCCAGGGCTGCGGCCCACTCGGCAATCTGGGCCAGCACCTGCTTCTTTTTTTCGATGGCCAGCAGCGCCTGCTGCAGGATCTCGGCGGGGGCCTTCTTGAAGCGGCCCTTGCCGGCGCGGCGGAAGTAGTGCGGCGCCTCAAACAGGCGGAACAAGGCGCCGGCCTGCTGCTCCAGCGAGGCCTGGGCGCTGAAATAGTCGCGCGCCAGGTCGGCAAAGCCAAACTCGTCCTCGGGCGCGAACTCCCAGGCCAGCTCCAGCTCGATCGTCTCGGCCACGGCCTGCGCGCTGCGGATCAGCTCGGCCGGCGCCGGCTTGTCAAACTTGAGCAGGATGTTGGCCGCCTTGACCTTGACGCGCTTGCCGCTGTCCAGCTCCACCTGGGACGAGGCCTCGGCCTCCGACAGCACGCGACCGGCCTGAAACTTGCCGGCTTCTTCGAACAATACAAACATGGGCGGGATTGTCCCATGCGGGGGAGGGGGCTCAGGCGTAGGCGGGCTGTGGCTCGCGCAGCACCGGGGGCTGGTGCTGCGCGGTGCTGGCCAGCAAAGCGTCCAGTGGGCTGGCCGTGCCGCCCGCGGCCACCTTGAGCACGTGGGTGTAAATCATGGTGGTGGACACGTCGCTGTGGCCCAGCAGCTCTTGCACCGTGCGTATATCGGTGCCCGACTGCAGCAGATGGGTGGCAAAGCTGTGACGCAAAGTGTGGACGCTCACGGGCTTGTGAACGCCGGCCTGCACTACGGCCGTCTTGAGTGCGCGCTGCAGGCGCTGCTCATACAGGTGATGGCGGCGCTCGATGCCGCTGCGCGGATCAACTGACAAAGTCGGTGAAGCGAACACCCAATGCCACGCCCACGACTGACCAGCCCGAGGGTGTTTGGCCTCCAGCGCATGGGGCATGGCCACGCCTGCGCGTTGGGCTGAACGGTCGGCCGCCCATAGCGCCCGGGAACGCACCAGTTGTTCGTGCAAGGCAGGCACCAGTGCCTTGGGCAGCATGACGACCCGATCCTTGCCTCCTTTGGATTCGCGCACCACGATGACGTGGCTCTCAAAGTCGATGTCCTTGACGCGCAGTGACAGGGCCTCGTTGCGCCGCATGCCTGTGCCATACAACAGGCGCGCGAGCAGGCCCGCCTCCCCCTCCATCAGCGACAGAATACTGTGCACTTCATTCAGTGTGAGAACCGAAGGAATCCTCCTGGTGACCGTCGGTCGACCGATTTCCTGAAGCCAGGGTAACTCCTGCCCAAGAACCTCTTTATAGAGGTAAAGAATGGCATTCAGCGCTTGCTTGTGGGTGGCCGCAGATGCCTGGCGCTCCGTGGCCAGCATCGTGAGAAATGCTTCCACCTCCGCACGACCCATCTCACGGGGATGACGCATCCTCCCCGCGCGCCCATGCCAGCGCACAAAAAACCGGACCCAGTACGTGTATGTCTTCTCTGTTTGCAAGCTGTAGTGCATGTACCGAAGCCGTTCGCGCAGCTGGTCCATGAGACGAACAGAAACCAGCGCAGGCCCAGGCTTCTTGCTGTGATTGGTTGATCTGGTGTAACTGTTCATAATCACAGTATTTCACCGAAACCCTTGCCCATCAAGGATTTTCCGCATCCCTCTGCTCTGCGGTACACAGCAGCGTTCCAGGTTATCGGTCGTTTTTGCTGTGTATCAAGTCAGGGGGCACGTGGTATGAACGAGAGGAGCAGGCAAATTGCGATATAAATCAAGGACATGCAATGTATGACTTCATATCCAGTCCCGAGTAAACCCGCGATACACAGCGGGTTTGACTTCTAAATCACGTTATGCTGCACAAATGCCGTTTCCGCCTCGCGTCTACGCGGACTTCAATGCAATCGAGTACCCATCACCCGGAAGTTCAATCGCTGAGATTCCACTTACTGGCTACGGGACTCTTGCAAGCCTCTCGCGACAAGGCCTGAAACTGACTGAAGGAATGAGGCTCGTGGTGTACGAGCCAAGTGACATCGAGTGCGAAGCAATTGCAACCTTTGACCAGGCGCGCCTCGACCCGGCCGGACGCACTGGTGAGTGGGTTGCTCAACTGGATCACACGAAAATCAGAAGCAACGTCACAGAGAGGTGTGAGCCAAGCACTCACCCTTGTTCCTGCTGCGGCGTAGATCTCTCCAGCCGATTTGCCGCACACGGTCGCAAGTACAACGAGAGCTGCCCGGCTTGCGGCACTAGCGTCATGGCCCCCATGGAGCCGCCGTAAAGTGCAGCCTAACCCTTCCATCGAGAGGACTCGCCCCGGCAAGCAGGGCCGAGCCTCTCATGTCAAACGTTATCCCTCATGATGGGTTCTTCCTACTCGCGCGTGCTTACCCTGCTGCCAGGCGTCGCATGGCTCTTCGTCGGCGTAATGCACGCACGGTCGTGGCTATTTGATTGGAGTCCTCACAATGGCCCCGGCGAGCGGGAGTTGAACTTCTTTCGAATCGCGTTCGCATGGGGTGCGCTGCTTTGCGCGTTTGCAGCGGTTGTAGGGCTAGGCGCCTTGACAATGAAACGCCGCATTGATCTGCCGCTAGTTCTGGTGCTACTTGCATCAATTGGGTATCTTTTTTCGTGGTACACGCTCACTGGCGTGGAAGGTGTGTACCAATTGCTCTTCTCGCCAGTGCGTCGATGAGGGATAACATGACAATCGACACGGACCCACAACAGCAGGAAGCGGCTTCGCCGCAAGTTGTCGTGGCCCGGTCATTTTCACGTTGGGCGTCATGAGCGAACTACTGATTCACCCCACCGAAAGAGTTCCCGAACTGGTCGGCCGGCTGTACGGGTTGGTGGGAGAATTTGAAGCGTTGTTTCCCGGGCGCGCCTTCACACCTGACGGTCATCTCGTCGGGAGCATTGGCGAAGTGATCGCCGCGTATCGATATGACCTGCTGCTGCACACGGCCTCAAGAGCCGGGCACGATGCGATGACAAAGGACGGTCGTCAAGTCGAGATCAAGGCAACGCAGGGAACAACTGTGGCGCTGCGTTCAGAACCTCAGCACCTGCTCGTGCTGCACCTGGCGAGAGACGGCAGCTCTACGGAGGTCTTCAATGGGCCCGGTGGCATCGTCTGGGAAAAGTGCGGGGCAATGCAGAAGAATGGCCAAAGACCGGTCTCACTCTTCAGACTGCGGGAGCTTATGAAGCAAGTCACCGACGAGCAACGTTTGCCACTGCGAAAATGACGCCCAACCGGGCGTTCCAGCGGATCGCCTTCGGCGCCCGCTGAACTTCAACGTTAGACGACGCCAGAATATGAGTCGCACTCGAATCGCCACAATGTCTGCCGCTTGGGGCCTCGGCATGTTCCTCTTCTTTTGGTTCACGGCCGAACCCAAGCCAAGCATCGCCTTCGCTGCAGTTGCGCTCCTCCTTTGCATGGTTGGCGGTGCCGCTTGGGGTGGCGCAATGGTGGGCTTTCTCTGGCTTGCCGCTCGCTACGCTGGTTCCCACCGGCAGCCCCTGGTCGCGAGGCCTGCCACCCAGGCGCAACGCAAACTTCACTTTGCATCCATCGCTTTCACCGCCGCACCGCTCTTGTACGGAACGCTTGTGAACTTCGAGTACCTTTGGCCCAGCATCGCGGCAGGTGTGGGTCCCGCACTCACGATGCTTCCCCTATCCAGCCGCCGAGTAGCCAGCGTCGTGTTTTGGAGCCGCTGCGCACTTGGCTTCCTTCTTGGTCTTGTGGCGGCAATTGCGGTTCACTGGTTGGCCTTCTCCGGCGGTATCCCGCCTGCTCAGGCGTGGTTGGTCGCGCTACTCTGCTCAGCATCTTGGTCACTCTCATATGTTCTGTCCCTCAAGGCGCGCGGCGTCTAACCCTTCCTATATGGACTTACATGGTCCGCCCAAGGAAAGCAAGTTTCCGCGTCGCGATGGTTGAAAGGTTTGCGGTCTTACATTCGGGCTGTTTGTGCAGTTGGTACTGCTGCCCATGATGGCTATTCGCGACTGAGGTTCCTATCTCCCCCGTGCACTAAAAGTGCGGTCCATATATCGGAGTTTCCCCAGTCCGGGTTGACCTTCGTTCCATCACTTTGCTTCTTGCAGGCTCTCCTTCAAAACAGTGTTGCCTAATCGCAATCGCGATGTCGTTCAACGATCTATAGTGATCAGCTCGCACCCACTTGCTCCGTTGGATTCCACTTGACCTGGTCAAAGGCTGCGCCTTTGGCCAGGACCGCCCAAGCTGTTCGGGCTATTTTGTTGGCCAACGCCACGACCACTACGTTGTAGTGGCGCCTCTCAAGTAGCCGCGTGATCCAACTCGACTTCTCTGCCCTGGCGATCACGGCTCTGGCTCCCGCAATCAGCAAGGTACGCAAGTAGGTGTCACCTTGTTTTGAGATGCCCAGCTGTTGCGTCTTTCCACCGGTGCCCACCTGCCGCGGCACCAGTCCGACCCACGATGCAAAATGTCGCCCGGACTGAAACGTCGAGAAGTCTCCGACGGCCGCCACCAACGCGGAGGCCGTCAGTTCTCCAACGCCAGGGATTCGCTGGATCGCCTGCATCTGCCGGTCTTCTCTGATCATGGCGCGCAGCCGCTGACCGAGGTGGTCGATGTCAACCTCCAAGGCGTCAATCCGTTTGAGTTGCTCCTGCACGCTGACCACCAGATCAGCGGTCAACTGGTCTGCCTGCTGCGCCTTGGCCAACTCGCCTTGAATCGTCTTGAGCAGTTTGTTGTGCCCTACCGGCAAAGCAATGCCGAACTCAGACAAGATGCCACGCAGGGCATTGGTTTGCATGATGCGAATTTTCATCAGCTGGCGACGCATGCCGTGCAGCGACATACAAGTTTGCTGACGCTCTGTCTTTAAGGGAACGGGCTTGATGTGCGGCTGGTGAGCGGCTACCCAGATCGCTTGCGCATCCATGGTATCGGTCTTGTTGCGAAGCAAGAAGGCCTTGACATGCTGGGCCGGTAGCATCTTGACCTCGTGTCCGAGGTCTCGAATCATTCGAGCCCAGTGGTGGGATGTGCCGCAAGCCTCCATCGCAACCAGGCTGCGCTGGCACTTGGCGAAGAACTCGACAAGTTTTGCCCGCTTGATCTGGCGGCGCTGGATTTCGCCGGTCTGCACATCGACGATGTGCAGCTGGAACACGGACTTGGCCAGATCCAGACCAATGACGGGCAGATTTCCAGTGGGTTGCATGGCGGGTCTCCAGGTTAGGTGGTTCATGAGCCCTCACTTTGGCACTCTGATGCCGTTTCTGCGAGGCCCCACCCGTGACTGGATGGCAGCCTCACCTCAACAGCAGCGCTGTAGATGGGCGGACCATGCCATCTCCCCCGCAAGCGCAAGAAACTGACCGATAGTTTGGCTGTTGGGGATGCGCCTGCAGTCGTATATCCGGCATCTGAAGTGGACTCTGTTGTGGTCCGTGCCGACATGGAATCTGCGTCACCGATGCGCCACACGTTACAAGCGGCTGCGAGTGAGCCGGAAGAGTTATCGGCGGCTGTCGGTGTGGGGTGAGCCCGGTTGGCCATGATGGTCGATCAATCTCGTCGCGATGCGTGAGGGGTGTTCAATACTTCTTCTGGGTAGCGGCTGCTTTGAGTGCGGGCAGTCAAGTCGGCATCACAAAGCTCTCCCTGTTCATTTTCTTGCCAAGCCGCGCAGTGGGCTCACCAAACGGCTCCTTGTCCCTGAGCGTGGCATAGCAAATCCGCGCCAGCTTGTTGGCCAGCGCACAGGCGGCCTTGTTGTGATTGCTGCGGACCTGCACATCCAGCGCCCAGCGCCGCACCCCACAGACCTCACGCCCGGCGTTCGCGGCCACCTTGGAGGCGCGCAGCACACTCCTGGCCCCGTGGGTCAGCAGCATGCGCAAATACCGATCCCCCTTCTTGGAGATACGCCCCAGGTAGCGGCTGTTGCCCGAGCTGTACTCCTTGGGCGTCAGCCCAAACCAGCTGGAGAAATGCCGGGCATCCTGGAAGTGGCTCACATCGCCCGAGGTGGCGGCTACCAATGCCGTGGCGGTTAACAGGCCGATACCGGGGATCGACAGCAACGTGGTGCAAGCAGGGCTGAGCTTGGCAAGCCGTGCCAGTTCCCGCTCCAGTTGCGCAATCCGGGCTTCGAGCAAATGAATCTCCTCCACCAGCAGCTTGGCTGTCCCCCGGATCAGCTCGGGCACGGCGGTGCCGGGGTCAGCCAGCACGCGGCTGATCGCCTCCACGCCCGTGCGCGCACCGACGGGAATGGCAATGCCAAACTCGCGGCAGAAGCCGCGCAGGGCGTTGATGCGGCTGGTGCGGGTGCCCATCCACAGGCTGCGGATGCGGTGCATGCCTTGCAGGGCTTGCTGTTCAACGGACTTGACGCGCACCGGGCGCATGTCGGACGCCCGGCAGGCTTCTAGCAGGGCAGCAGCGTCAGCGGCATCGGTCTTGTTGCGCTTGACGTAGGCGCGCACGTACTGGGCGGGCAGCAGGCGCACTTCAATGCCCAGGCCATTGAGCCAGCGCGCCCAGTGGTGAGCCGAGCCGCAGGCTTCCATGATGACCAGGGCCACATCACGATTGACGAACCAGCGTTCAAACTGGGTGCGGGTGAGGCGATGGGTTTCGATGACTCGCCAGGACGTATCGGCCACGGCCAGCTGAAAGACAGACTTTGCCAAATCAACGGCAACGGTTGTAGCATTCATGTCGGACTCCTTTCGTTTGATGAAGACCTGATCCCCACGCCAATGAAGACCAGAGCGCGAATTTCGCGCAAACAAACGGGGGAGTCCATCCCATCATTCGACACGGACACGCACCGGCAGTGCGCCGCGCAGCGTCTGGACAAGCCTACGCCGCGCGGCGCACTGCCGGTGCGCGCCGGTCAACTCCGACGTTATGTCGCAGCAAAGGCGTAGTTGGGGGACGACCTCTGAAAGAGTGCGCGATGGAAAAGAAGGTCGAGATTTACTGCCCGAAATGTGAATGACACCCTCGAGCGGAAGATCGATGGGAGTGCGTGCCCTCATGCGGAACCGTGTGGAATACGTTCTGGACGAGAGCGGTCTGTCCTGGTTGCAGCGTTAAGTGGCCGGCTACCCAGTGCCTCTTTTGTGGGGAGTTCTCTCCCCACGAAGCTTGGTACCACTATCGCGAGCCCGAGAGCAGCGAAAATGAGAATGAAAAAGTGGAAGAGAAGCATGCGACATAACAGGTTCGTCAACACGGACGCCTGCGGGCGTCCGTCGGCTGCGCCGGCCCTTGTCGCAGTCGCCGGTTACGGCCAACGTTAGGGCTCAGATGGGCAACACCGTCGCAAGCCGCGTCTCGTCCTCGCTCCTGTTTGCCGGCGCCTTTCTGCTTCTTGTGTGCTGGTGGCTTCTGCAGCTGTCCGGGTGCGCCGGCGACCTGAAGCAAGCGACCGGCGATATTGAGGGAGCCCTGAAGCTCGAAGGCCGCGCCTTTGTTGCAAGCGCACTTGGCATGCTGGCCATCACCTCCGGCATTTCGGTCGGTGCGCCTAGGGTGCCGTCGTGGCTGCGGGTGGTCGTCTGCTTGTTGTCTTTCCCTGTGGCATGCGTTGCGTTTCTTGCCTTGGGGTTCTTTGGCGGGCATGCTTCGTGGATATGTGCGCTCTAAGCCCCAACAGGTCGTTCGACGCGGACACGCGCCGGCAAGGCGCCGCCAGCCGTGCGCGGGAGCATACGTCTCGCGGCGCCTCACCGGTGCGTGCCGGTCAACTCCAACGTTAGGTCGCACCAAGTGGCGTCCGTGACTGTCCGGGTTGAGCAAGCCGACTACGACCGCGCATGGGGTTTCGTACTCGGGCACTTGCGTCGCCAAGGCAAGACACAAACGTCGTTGCGCCCGCTCGCCATCATCGCCTGGCTACTGTTCAGCATTCCACTTTTCGTTCTAGTCTCGGGCCCTTCGTACCTGCACGAGAGCGATCGTCAACTGATTCGCTGGTCTGTTCTCGCGTTGGTGCTCGTGCCGTTGCTCTTCGCCTTCGGGGTAAGTCGCTTGCGAAGGGCGGATGCTCGAGCGCTTCAACCACTCGCCCCGAGCACGGAGGAACCGCTCCACCTGGTGGCCAGCTCCACAGAGTTCTCGGCATCCACTGAAACCATGCGCGTCGCGTTTCCGTGGTCGGCCGTTTCAATCTTTGTTCTCGAGCCCCAATTTGTGGTTTTGTTGGCACCAAGAGTGGCACCATTTCCGCTACCGCTGCGGGGCACTGACGGTGAAGCCGAGTACTACACGTTTGTGCGTCACGCACAGCAATACAAAGAGGCTGCAAGTGCGACCTAACCCCTCCATCGAGCGGACGGCTTCCAGCGGGCTTCGCCCGCTTCCAGCTGCCGCTCGTGTCGAACGTTATCGCTCATGAGCTATATCGTCGAGATCGTCCGTCCCATTGCAAAGAGCGAGGTACAGGCACTCGTAGCCGGAGACCCCGAGTTGGTGGTTACGGCCGAAGGAGAGCATTGGATGGACATCGCGTGGTCCACGGGCGAATCGACAGAGCTATTCGCCCTCGCCCAGGGCCGACTCACACTCACCAAGCCCAGTGACGCAGCATTTGCGAAGGGGCAGAAGATCGCTGAGAGGCTTGGTGCGGCGGTGATCGGCGAAGAAGACGAAGTCCCCGTTCGTCCAGCCACGCAGGGATCCGCCTCGGTCCGTTCCGCTTGGGCAGGGTGGCCTATCCTAGTTGTGGCTCTCGCCGCATTGCTCGTGTGGAAGTGGTGAGTATGAGCGATAACTGGTCAATCGACACGGACCCACAACAGCAGGAGGCGGCTTCGCCGCTTATGTTGGTGGTCCGGTCATTTTTACGTTAGGCGTCAACAGCACGCATGCACCTCCCCCTTCGCTTCCGCGACCACTTGCACCCTCGCCCAGTGCCTTCAGGCATCGACGTGCTGTGCAAGCTTCAGCACTTCGCGATCGTCACATACGCTGTAGACCCAGCTCGCTTCAACGGCCTCATGCCTGATCGCTTCTCCCTCGATACTGTCGAGATCGAGGGGCGTCGCAAGGCACTGATCTCAGTCGTCCCTTTCATTGACATCGACTTCACCTCAGCGAAGTACCCATTTCCCAAATTCAGAATGGGTCAGACGAACTACCGGATCTACATACAGGATCGAGAAAGCGGAGAACGCTGCGTCTGGTTCCTCGGGACAACACTTGACTCGTGGACGGTCGCTGTACCCCGCTACCTCTGGAACCTGCCATGGCATCCGGGCAAGGTGACCTTCGACTGCGAGCAGGCCTCACCTACAGGCGCCTACACCAGATATCGAATGAGTACGCGTGCCTCATGGGCGCCGGCCGAACTGGAGTTGAGCCAGGGCGTGGATAACAACCTCGATCTTCCAGGCTTCCCGGACGTCGAAACTGGACTGGTCTATCTTACCCATCCCCTTGCCGGCTTCTACCATCGCCGCGACGGCCGGCTTGGAGCCTACCGCGTTTGGCACACCAAACTTGAGGTCGCGGGCGCTCGGTTGATTCGAGCAGACTTTGGATTGCTGAGCCGCTTGAATCTGGTACACAAGGACGAGCAGCAGTCACCTCACAGTGTTCTCGTCGAGCCGATGAATGAGTTCACCATCTACCTTCCACCGAAGGTGCTGAGTTGACGCCTAACCCCTCGCTCAAGCGCCGACGCCCTGGGGAAGCCACCGCTTGGCCGCTCCAGGTCAGCGTTCTAAATTGTCCTTCGGCGGCCAAGCGGCGTCCGCCTACGGTCGCGGCTTAGCTCGAACGTTAAGGCGCATCGATGACGCTCACGGCGCGCATGCGTTTGACGATCTGGGCAGCGCTGTATTGGCTGCCCTTCGCATGCTTGGTACTGTACGCTGGCGCTGAGCCGGGATACCTTCCGCGTTACTCGCGCGACCCAAAATTTCTTTGGCTGGGGATCGCCATCGCATTACTTGTACTGGCAGCGCAGACAGCATTGTTTGCGTTCGTTCTACGGCTCGGCGATGGAACACGCACGCGCGGACGTCGCTTGGTTTCAGCCTGGCTGATTGCGTTTCCATTGGCTATTTTGTGGCTTATCGGTTTGCCAACCCACATGCCCGGCTTTGTCGTAGCATCGGCAGCATTCGCCCCGACTACCCTACTTCTGCTGACTGCATCGGTTCTTGGACATTTCGGCCGCGAGTGGTACAAGAACTTTCGCAATGCGCCTTAACATGTTGATCGAGTGGACCGCCAACGGCGGGCTATGTTTTCGCCATTCTTCGGACCAGTGTGGGCCGTTGGCGTCCACTCATTGCTGACGTTAGACCGCACAACCGACAGCCATGCCTAAGTCGTTACGCTCGCTTGACGATCATGTTCAGGATACGCTCGATGCACGTCGAAGGGTTCAGTCCGGTCGATTTCAACCCGTGGCCCCTGGACCGGAGCGCGTCGCCGATGTTGTCGCCAGTTCATGCGCCGCTGTCGCGGAAGCGTTTGTTGGCGAGGGTTTCCGATGGTCCAAGAGTGGACTTCGATTTTCGCGGAAGGTCGGACCATTCACGCACGTCGTGTCCTTTCAAGCCGATGGAGCCAATTCGTCTGGCTCCCATGTGGGCGTCGCCATACACGCTCAAACGAAGTGCAGTGAACTGGCCACGTGGCGCGAAGCAAATGGAGTTACCACAGGCGACAATATCTGGATCTCGCAGATCGGATACCTCTCGCCAGCGCATGAGTACCTAAAATGGCAGCTTGTCGATCCCGCCACGCGACAAGCAGAAGTAGCTTCCATGGTGAAAACTATCCATGAGTTGGCCATACCGGCGTTCGATGTGTGTCGCACCAAGCAAGGCCTATCGGCGCGTCTTCTCGAACGTCGCGAGATCACTTGGATCCCCGACTGGGCGGTAGACGTTGCCCTTTGGGTTGGAAACAAAGCAGCAGGCGAGGCTCTGGTTCTCGCGAAGCTTGCGTCGCCGCCGGACCTGACAGGTCGATTCATGGAGTTCTCTCGAATCGAGGCTTCAACGCCCTCGTTAACCAGGCCCGCCGACAGAACTCATTGCTTGGCGTGGGTTGCTCGAAAGCACGGCTTGCAAGTGCCCAGTGGGGTCTAACATGCCAATCGACACGGATCCACAACAGCAGGAGGCGGCTTCGCCGCAAGTGTTGGTGGTCCGGTCATTTTTACGTTAAATGACATGAAACGACGGTCGCGCTCAGGAACAGCAGATCACGCCGACGAAGCGTCAAAGATGTCGCGGGCGGAAATTGATCCTCAAATTCAACGTTGTTTATGGGGCGCGGAAAATGGTGGTACGTCGCAAGGACGTAAGTCGTTTTTTAAGCGGCTGGTATGGCTGGAGCAGCAACGCGATGAGTTATTTGAAGTAGCTGCCTCAAGGCGGGCGTTTCGGGAGCGGTAGGTATGCTGTCATTTAACAGGGTCGTCGAATGGACCAACAGCGGCGGCCAGCGTGGTTGCTATTCTTCAATACAGAGTGCGCCGTTGTGGTCCACTCACGGCCAACGTTGAGCGTCAATGAGCAAGTCTAGTGAGTCACGCACGACACTAATCAGCGGGGCGAGGACGTCGCTGTTCTTATTATTAGTAGGCGTGGTCCTATTTGGGGTAGCCTTGCTTCTTCCGTGGGCTTGGCTTCGGTACGTGTTTATTGCCATAGCTACCGCTTGTCTTATCGTCAGCAAATGGCTGTCATATATGGAGGGAACTGATCGTGACGCTTAACAAGTCGCTCGGCGCGGAAAGGCAAGTGCAGGTTGCGGCTTCGTCACGCGTGTTGTGTGCCGGTCAGCTTCAACGTTATGCCTCACGCCAGCCATCCAAGGCATGCTAATCGCAACAGGAGAATCAATGCGTCAATACCTATTCGTCGCGCTTGCCCTTCTCTCCAACTCAGTGCTTGCGCAAGAGTTCGACTGGGCGCTACTAGCTGGGAAGTGGGCCGAGAGCACAAAGCACCAGTTTGGCTGCCGCCCGGACAACCTACACCAGACCTTTGAGGTCAGCTCCGACCGCAAGACGCTCAAGCTGAAGAATGATCGTCGCTGGAAGATCGGGACGGGCGCAGAAGTCACCGAGTACAGCGCTGCAATCATTCGTACGCAAGGAAACTCACTGATTATCAAATACGGGCCGGAACTTCAAGGCATTCCTCCTGAGTACCGCGAGTGGGAGATGCGCTTCATCGGCCCAGGAACGTACCGCTGGCGGGCGACGTCGTGGGCACCAGATCAGTTCAACGACGTCATCGGCGTCAAGTGCGCACAGTGAGGCCTAGCCCTTCGCTCGAGCGGACTCGCACCGACATGGCACTTGGCCCGCGAGGCTGTTCAGGTCATCCTCCGCCTCGCGGGCCAAGCGCCGCGCCGGCGCTCCCCGCTCAGCTCAAACGTTAGGCGTCACAACCCACATCATGCACCGCTACCCCGTCGCCTTCTTGCTGTCCATACTCGCTGCGTGCACGGACAGCGGTGGGTACTACCTTGAGGTGAAGCCGGCGGGTGCGGCATCCGCCGCTTCTGTGGCTGCTTCCTCAGACGACAGAAACCTAGTTCTCCCTCTGGAAGTCGACCAGCAGGTCGCGGCGACCTTCGTTCGAATTGGCTTTGCACTGAACAAGGGTCAGAGGTTTCAATCCACAGAGTTTCTGACTCCTCGTCTAAGAACCTCTCAAGCCGCTCAACTGATCAGTTTGGTCACGCAGTACAACGAATTTAACGGTCAGCGCGTCGCAGCAGCGGTCGAGAAGCTGCGTGGTCGAGTCTCTGGCGTCGAGTTTGGCCGGGAAGGCTCGCCCGTCCTCTATATCGAACTTCCCTACTGGACTCATCAGCGCGAAGAAGCCACACCTACCGGAATGGGGGTGAAGATCCCCGACGCGGACAATGACAAGTTAGTTGCGGAACTGAGGCGGGTTTTTGTTGGCGAGCTAAAGGCAGATGAGTTCTCTGTCAACAGACGTCGAGTCCGGGTCTGGTGGGACTGACAGTGCCGCCTAACACCTTGGTCAACCGGACACGCCACGGCATGCCGTCGCCCGGCTTCATTTCATTCTTGCCGGGCGCCGTCACACCGCGTTATGCCGGTTACCGCGAACGTTAAAGCGCATGAAAGACAACTCCGCCGTTTCGTCCGACTTTGCGGTAGCAGCCCGGGGTTATTGCCAATGGTGCGAATCGTCTGCTTCGGAACGCAGCGATTCGCTGGCGGCCTACTGGCTGAGTCAGTTGTACTCACTGGCGCTTCTTCTTCCGAAAGTCGAGCCGGAGAACGAAGACGGACTGCCGTAACTTCCTGCCGCAGCGCTAATGGCTGCCACTGCAAACTTGGCTGCGTTCGCTGGCAGGTACTACCGTGAGGTCTTTGACCCCGATCCTCTACTTGACGATGAACCCTGCATGGGCGATGTCAGTGATGACCTGCTAGATAGCTACAAAGATGTCCGCGCTGGCTTGGTGCTCTACGAGCGTGGTGAGACCAATGAAGCGCGGTGGCACTGGTCATTTCTACATCGCATTCACTGGGGTCGTCATGCTGTCGGCGCCCTGTATGCATTACATTACCTAGCAATCTCGCAGGGGAGTGAGAATGCACGTTAACTGGTTGGCCCACACAGACACACAGCAGCAGGTTGCCGCTGCGCGGCGCTTCCTGCGTGCTGGTGGCCTCCGACGTTATGTCTCGTTGAACAGGGAAGGAGCGCTGTAATGGGTCTCGCGGTGTCAGTTGGGCTGCTAGCCGATCTTCTTCAGAACGATCCTGAAGGCGCGGAGTGGCTAGTGGGTTCGATAGCGGTAGTGAACCGAGTATTGGAGGACTCAGGGTTGCCGGTCCATACGGAACCCCGGGAACTCGTACCTGTTCCAACTCGCTCATCCATCGGCGGGTTCCCATACTCGTTCATTCACTATCTCAGGCGCGCGTATGCGCATGGGATGGCCGATCCATCGTGGAGAGCAACGCCTCTGCCCGAAGATTCGGACCCAAGTACCGATGCAGTACTTGAAGCCGAGACTGAGCAGTTCTCTAGCCATTTGTTGTGCCATTCGGATTGCGAAGGGTACTACGTGCCAATAGACTTTCCCGAAGTGCTGTTTGACGAAAGTGGGCAGTTGCCAGGAGGCATGTTGGGCTCGTCGCAGCGATTGATGGGGGAGCTTATTGCAGTGGCGCCCGCCCTGTGCATTCAGCTACTAAATGGCGAACTGTCGGATGAGGAGGCAAGTCGAATTGATGGAGTCTCTTGCTCCGGGGAGGGATTGTCTCGGGAGTATTGTTCTTGGCTGGCTCTCTACGAGGCGGCGCGGATCAGCATTGCGCAGAAGGCGTTGATCGCCTTCACGTAGATGAGACATAACAGGTTGCTAGTCACGGACACGCAGCAGCATATTGCCGCTTCGCGGCAGTCGCTGAGTGCCGGACAGCGTCAACGTTAGACCTTATGCTCACTTCGTTCTGGCAATGGCTTGCCTCAAACGCTGCGACCGTCGGTGTACTTCTCGGTGCAGTGCCCACTATTTGGGCGATTGTGCAGTTCATCCTCAATAAGCGTGCCGAGGCAGAGCGTCAACAGTTCGAGACCTACCACTCTCTCATCAAGCAACTGGTCGAGCGCGAAGATCCTAACCAACCTCTCAAGCTTGACCGCCAGATCGCCATCATTTTCGAACTACGCAACTTCAAGCGGTACTACCCAGTAACCTTGCGCATCTTCAAAGGGTTGAAGCAAGACTGGGCGGAGTACGGTCCGGAGTTGAAGCGTTCGCGCTTGCAGGAGGAACTCGACCTTGCCATTGAGTTCATTGGCCGAAAGGTCTAATCCCTCGTTGCATCCGACGTGCTGCGGCTGGCTTCGCCAGCCTTCGCGCGCGGGTGAACTCCAACGTTAGACCGCACTATGAAGCGCGGCTCACTCGTCCAAGCGGTCTTGATTTCTGGTGTTTGCGCATTGCTCGCGGCAAAGTTTCCCTCTCTGGCCGATGCCGATGCACCGGCGTTTTCCTGGATTGGCTCTTTGGTCGGCGCGGCCATAGCTCTCTTTGCAATTTTCGTCGGTTCGTTCGTGTCCTCGGTGAACCGAGACTACGAGCCGCCGGGCACCCGGCGCGAATTGTTCCTATTGCGCGCAGCCATTCTTTGTTTGTGTGTTGCCGTAACAAGTTTCACGGCCTACCTCTACTTTCCACTCCTCCTGTTCAAGGTAACTATGGGAACTGGAGTCGTGGCAGGCGTCGCTTCAATCTTCCTTGGGCTCATCGCTAAGGTCGTGCCTCCCGGCGGGCGTGATGTTTAACATTTCGCTCGGCACGGACACGAAGCAGCATAATGCCGCTGCGCGGCGCTTGCTGCGTGCCGGGCAGCTTCGACGTTAGAAACCATGCTTGGACCGTGCGCCTCGATGGAAGCGAAGACTCGGAATACTCTCATCTGGTTCGCGCTGAACATTGCATTGGCGGCCGCGTTCCTTGCGGTGGCATCCATGTGGTGGGTACCCTCAGAGCTTGCGGACATCCCAGGAGCGGCGTGGCCCTATGCCCTCGGCTGGGGCTTCAGTGCCCTACCGATCGTCGTGGGCTCTTTGGTTTTGAATCTCGTAGTTCTCGCATGGGCCGCTCATCGCCGCCGCTCGCGCGGTGCGCTTCCCATATGGCGGGTGGGATGGATGCTTGTGCTCCTGTGGGTTTGCGCTCTCATCATGGACGGGAGCAGGCATGGTTCCTAGCAGGTTCTTCGACGCGGACATGCTCCGGCGAAGCGCGCCGGTCAACTCCGACGTTAGACGACACTCCCAGCAATGCGCTGCTTGACATTCCACTCTGGTCCCTGGTCCCTGGTCTCGGCCCAACCTCGCCGTAAGAATGCTCCGCCGAATTCTGGCGCGAGCGAATCCTGACTTCGACTCCGCCTACGCGCGCGTTGAGAACTGGTGGCTCGAGCTGGACGAAAACAACAATGTTTGCCGGGAGCTGGCCTTCGATGCCTCTGGCCAGCCCATTGCAGCATCGCCTCTTGGAGACAACACCGGCATCTTCACTGATCTTGGAGGCGCACCGAATGGCTGGGGTGCTGCTGTTGACCCGTCGGAGTTCGAACGGGTGTGGCTACGCTTCGAGCAAGAGTGGGCCACCAGAACGCGGGGACGCCGTGCTGTCTAACATGGCAGTCGATACGGACGGGCTGCGGCAATGGGCTACGCAGCGCCTCTGGAAATTGCACGCCGCGGCACCTTGCCGCGGCATGGCGGTCACTTCTACTACAAGGGCTTCCCCACCTGTCAAGCAAAGCTTCTCCTTCCCGGTGAATCCGGGTCGCGCTGTATGGAACTCACTGATGGGTCGACACGCGCAGACTGAGTGGTAAAGGATGCGGACAGCGAAATTGCAAACGGTCATTGGTGCAGCGATTCAAGTGATACGGACCCTGATGAAAGGCGCGCGCGGGGGCCTCAATCGTTAGCCGAGGACACCGTGGGCGCCTCCTTGAATTGACCAGGAATACCGCGCGCAGATCCAACCTCTGCACATCAGCGCCAGCTGTCCGTGGACTGCGAACAGACGCGCCCAGTGATGGGCTCCCGAGCACGCCTCCATGCCGATAGGCAGGGCGGCAGCGCCGCCATCAGTTCCAACAGTTTGGCGCGTGGCACGCTGGGCCGCACCAGGGCAGCCTTGCCTGTGGCGTCCACGCCATGCAAGGCGCAGACGTTCTTTGCCAGATCGATTCCAACGGTGACAATAGCCATGGACTTCCCTTCTGAGTGAGTTGATGAAAAGTTCGTGCTTCCCATCGTGGCACTTTGTTGCCGGTTGCCGCAATACGCGGCCAGTTCGGGACGGGGAAGTCCCTTTCATTCGTTAGCCGCCATGAAAATATCAGCTACCGCGTTCGTCATGCTATTTGCTGCAATGGGATGCTTGGCCGACAGCGTTGTCCCGGCTTCTGTTCAAAGTGTTGCCTCTGGGGGCTATTGGCAGGCCGAAGGCAAGCGTGGCGTCTACCGAGTAGTGGTCGTCAATGCTGGGTACGAGCACGTTACGTCTCGGGTGCTGGTCGAATGGCTGCAAGATCCTTCTTCCGCAGATGAGGAGTCGAAGGTTATTTCTGCTGTGGAACCGCAGTTGCCCTTCGGAAACAATGTTGCTTCGCTGAGTGCTAGCCTCAAGCCGCTTGGCTCGGGTAGGGTTCAGGTTATGGTGTCTGGCGTAGTCACTGCAGAACCAACGCGCAAGGTCGCTGCCGTGCTGCTGGCATCGCAACCTGGTCAAGTCTCCGTGGCGGCTAAGCCACCATTGCAGCGGAGCGCCTCCGGCGCCCGCTGAGTTCAAACGTTGTGCGTCACACATGCTTCGCAAACTACTCGCTACCTTCGGCATCCTCGCCTCCACGGCCGGTGCCACCGCTACTCCGCCCTACGACCCATACAAGTCAGATGCGGCGAACGCGATCTACAACCTGCTGTTCTGCGACGACCCATCAGGCTTCGAGGCGAAGTCGGGCGAGCGGCCTAGTGCGTGGCAACTCGTCCTTGCTTCAAATCCAATCAACGTTTCCGCTTTAGAAGCACTGGCGGCTGACCCGAACCAGGAGGGGCGCGTGCGCTACTTGGCCTTCCAGCGTCTGCGCACGTCCGGAAGGGCTGTACCCCAGAAGGAGTTGCTCGGTGTCATCGTCGAAGTCCCGTTGAGCGGCGGCCTTGATACCTTGGCGGCCTACTCGGAAGGAGGCGTTCGTTATGTCAACCAGTCAGGAAAGCTTGTCGTGGCGGAAGGTGTTCCCTCCTTCCAGCTACTTGTCGCCGGTCTGTTCACGGCGGCGAAGCCGGTAGTTGCCAAGATCGGGCCCTGGAAGGGCCCGCGGCGCGCGCCGCCGGCTCAAGGCAACATCCGCATGACCTTCCTTGTCTCAGATGGCCTCTACTTTGGCGAGGGACCGATGGCACTCATGCAGCAAGAGCCCTTGGCTGCGCCAGTCATCAAGCGGGCAACTGAGCTTCTTCAGGCAGTTGTTGCGGCGGGAACAAAATGACGTCTAACCTTTCCATCGGGGGGACGTCTTCCGGCAAGCTTCGCTTGCCCCAAGCTGCCCTTCATGTCAAACGTTGGCCATTAAGAATATCCCCAAAATACGCCAGGCACTGGAAGCTGATGTTTCCGATATTGCTGAGTTAATTTACTTAACCTCGGTCACGTGCTGCTTTACACCCGAACAACCATGCCCCGACTGGTATAGAGAAAGCGTACAGCCCAGTCAGATAGCAAACCTACTCAAATCTGAACAAATGGTTTGGCTGGTGGCTGCGCAAGAAAAATCACTTGCTGGTGTTCTTGCTATTGGAGAAAAGAGTCACGTGAAATATTTTTTTGTTCATCATGCGTATCAAAAAATCGGCATTGGCAAACAGCTATGGCATGCCGCTTTAGGCAGAGGTGCGCCGGGAAATTTGCTTACAGTTCGCTCATCTCTATTTGCGGTTCCGGTGTATGAAAGCCTTGGTTTTACGGCCACTGAGCCACCGAAGACGTTTAATGGCATGCACTATCAAACCATGGTGGCGCGCTATGGCTAACCCGGCGCTCAACCCCATTCGCTTCTTTCACTGGACGCTGTGCGGTAAAGCCGCACAGCGCCGGCCAGCTCTACGCTAAACCGAATGGCTGTCGTCGTGATCTGCGAACGAACGTTCCTCGCGAAAGACATGCTTGTTGCGCTGCTTCCGGCAGCCTTCGTATTCTTCTTTGCGATCCCCTTCGTGAGCGTCGTGATCGCCCTGGTGCTCTCCTTAATTCTCTACGCGGTCTTAGGCTGGTTGGCGTTCGTGTGGAGTCGTCGAACGGTGACTCTCGATCCTGAGAAGGGGAAGGTTGTAGTAAGTTCAAGGAGCTACCTTTTTAAAGAACTCCAGTCTGAGTTTCCTGTCCAGCGTTTTGGTTCTGTAGTGTCCTACTACCCCATGGGAAGGAACGCCCCGAACTGTGTGTCCCTGATGGATCGCTCTGGAGATCGCGGTATTCTCATCGGAAGTTTTAGCGCGGGGTGGAAGTCCAAGTCGTTTTGGAGCTGGCCAACAATTGTGGAGTCAGAGCAAGCGCAAAAGCTGCGAGCTCACGTTTCTTCCTGCTCTAGGATCGGCGATGGTGGGTATGTGGGAGTGTTCCCGCGGGTGAAAGAGCTCAAGTGAGATTTCGGCTTAAGAGGTCAATCCACGCGGACGCAAAAGTGCGTCCGCTCCCTTCGGTCGCATCTGACTTGTGCGCCGGTGATTTCTGACGTTATTCATGAAGAACGTCCGGGCCACTTCATCTCGACCTTCTCGCCTCGTGATCGCGGGAGTGTGGAGTGCGAGCATCGCTGGGCTCGGCGGCATCGCATTAATGGTGCTACTTGCAATCGAGAAGGTTCGGGCGGGCCGGGGGCTGGAGACTTACCGAACGCACTGGCTAGTGGAGTTCAATTGGGTAGGCTTTCTTGTTTTTCTGGTCGCCGCCGTAGTGGCTCTTGCCATTGGGGCCTTCTTCCGTCTCAAGGGGTGGCGCGAATTTCGGAAGCTCCAGGCTAAATACTCAGAGGATCATCATGGATAACAAGTCGGCCAACACGGAGCCGGAGCTTGCCCCAGTTTCGTTGACACTCTTACCTAACGAGAGAGGCAACGGCAAAGACATTCAGGGCAGCGAAAATCAAGCAGGACAGCCTTGAGTTCAAGCGCAAGTTTGTTCCGGTTGGCGATCAGCCTGTCGGCCCGCTCATCCGCTGTTTCCCAGATTGAAAGGAGTGGCTCTTGGCGTTGATCTGGAAGCATTCCCTGGACACCGTGGACTGGGCCGAGCTCTCGGCCCTGTACCGCGCTGCGCCGCTGGGCGACAAGAAGCCGCAGCACCTGCAGACAGTGTTTTCCAACAGCATGTTCCGGTGCTTGGTTTATGACGGGCCGCATCTGGTTGGGGCGGGCCGGGCGCTGGCCGATGGCGGCGACTGTGCCTACATTTGCGACATTGCGGTCCTGCCCAGCCATCAGGGCACGGGCCTGGGCAGGCAGATCGTGAGCCACCTTGTGGAGGCGTCCCGGGGGCACCGCAAGATCATTCTTTACGCGGTGCCGGGCAAGGAGCCGTTTTACCGCCGCTTCGGCTTCCTGCGCATGAAGACGGCCATGGCCATCTTCGACAATCAGCAACAGCAGCTGGAGCGGGGCTACCTCAGCGAGACCTGACCACAACCAGGCATTGCCCGACCATGCACATCGAACTCGACGACCTTTCGCGCCCAGCCATTCACGCCCTGCTCAACGAGCATTTGACCAGCATGTATGAGCTGTCACCGCCCGAGAGCGTGCATGCGCTGGACCTGGACAAGTTGCGCCAGCCGGGCATCACCTTCTGGTCGGCCTGGGAAGGGCCGGTGCTCATGGGCTGCGGTGCTCTGAAAGAGCTGGACCCGCTGCATGGCGAGCTCAAGTCCATGCGCACGCCCAACGCCCAGCGCCGCCGGGGCGCCGGGCGCCTGTTGCTCGCCCACATCGTGGAGGTGGCCAGGGCGCGCGGCTACGAGCGCCTGAGCCTGGAAACCGGTTCCCAGCCCGCTTTTAGCCCGGCATGGGCCTTGTACGAAAGCGCTGGCTTCACCCGCTGCGGCCCGTTTGGCAGCTATGCAGACGACCCCAACAGCGTGTTCATGACGCAGCGTCTGCGGGTCTGACCAAGTTTAGAAAGTCAAAGACATCGTCCACATGTTCGTCAAAGTCGCTCAGCGCGTGGTCTGAGCCTGCCAGCAGCTTGATGCGGGCGCCGGGGTAGCGGCCGGTCATTTCGCGCCAGTCCAGCACCTCGTCGCCCTTGGCAATCACGGCCAGGTAGCGCGCCGGGTCGGCCACGGGGCCGCTGGCCAGGGCGCGCAGTTCTTCCACAAAAGCCGGCTCAAAAAAGAAGTGCTCCTCGGGGTTGTGCCAGGTGGTCTGCTCGCCAATGTATTTGGCCAGGTCGCGCGCCGGGTCCACGGCCGGGTTGAGCAGCACGGCCTTGCAGCCACGGGCCTCGGCCACGGCCGTGGCATAAAAACCGCCAAGCGACGAGCCGACCACCGCCATCCGGTCGGCCGGCCAGTGGGCCGTGCCGTCCAGCACCAGTGCCATGGCCTCGCGCGGCGAGGGCGGCAGCTGCGGGCACCACCAGGTCACGCCCGGGTGCCGGGCCGCGACACGGGCCGCGACCTTGCGGGATTTCATGGACTGCGGCGACGAGCGGAAGCCGTGCAGGTAGAGCAGGTGGGTGGTGGGCATGGGCGCCATGATAGGGTGGCCCCTGTTCAGGCCCATCGCCTGATCGATCGATAATGGCGCCATGTCCGCCGTATTCGACAAGCCCTCGCTCTGGCACCGCGCCGCGCCCCTGCTGCGGGGTTTTGACGGGCCGCTGGCCTTCGGGGTGTTCCTGCTGGCCTGCGCCGGCCTGCTGACCATGTATTCGTCGGGCTACGACCATGGCTCGCGCTTTGTCGACCATGGCCGCAACATGCTGATCGCGGGCACCATCATGTTCCTGGTGGCCCAGGTGCCGCCCCAGCGGCTCATGAGCTTTGCCGTGCCCCTGTATGTGTTCGGGGTGGCCCTGCTGGTGGCGGTGGCGGTGTTCGGCATCACGCGCAAGGGCGCCACGCGCTGGCTCAATGTGGGCGTGACCGTGATCCAGCCCAGCGAAATCCTCAAGATCGCCATGCCGCTGATGCTGGCCTGGTGGTTCCAGAAGCGCGAGGGCCAGCTGCGCCCGCTCGATTTCTGCGTGGCCGGCCTGCTGCTGCTGGCCCCGGTGGGCCTGATCATGAAGCAGCCCGACCTGGGCACCTCCCTGCTGGTGCTGGCCGCGGGCCTGTCGGTGATCTACTTTGCGGGCCTGAGCTGGAAGCTGATCCTGCCGCCGGTCCTGCTGGCCCTGATCGGCATGCTGCTGCTGGTGGTGTTCGAGCCGCGCCTGTGCGCCGACGGCGTGCGCTGGCCGGTGCTGCACGACTACCAGCAGCAGCGCATCTGCACCCTGCTGGACCCCACGCGCGACCCGCTGGGCAAGGGTTTTCACATCATCCAGGGCATGATCGCCATCGGCTCGGGCGGGCTGTTTGGCAAGGGCTTCATGCAGGGCACGCAGACCCACCTGGAGTTCATCCCCGAGCGCACCACCGACTTCATCTTCGCGGCCTTCTCCGAGGAGTTCGGCCTGCTGGGCAACCTGCTGCTGATCGCGGGCTTCATCTTCCTGATCCTGCGCGGGCTGGCCATTGCGCTGGAGGCGTCCACGCTGTTCTCGCGCCTGCTGGCGGGCGCGGTGACGCTGATCTTCTTCACCTACGCCTTCGTCAACATGGGCATGGTCAGCGGCATCCTGCCGGTGGTGGGCGTGCCGCTGCCCTTCATCAGCTACGGCGGCACGGCCATGGTCACGCTGGGGGCCGGGCTGGGCATCCTGATGTCCATCGCCAAGACGCGGCGCCTCGTGCAGTCCTGAGGCGCCTGACTTGATGCCCGGGATCATTTCCATCATTGGCACCGGCAACATGGGCGGCGGCATGGCCGCCCGCCTGCTCGATCTGGGCCATGCGGTGCAGATCCACGACATCAACCCCGCCCAGACCACCGTTTTGGAGTCAAAAGGGGCTGTAGTCCAGGCCAGTCCGGCACTGGCTGCTATGAATACCGTAGCAACCGTGGTCTGTGTGGTGGACGCGGCACAGACCGACGACGTGCTGTTTGGCCCGCAAGGCCTGGCGCCCGCCGTGCCGCGCGGCCACACCGTGGTGCTGTGCCCGACCATCGCGCCGCAAGACGTGGAATCGTTCGCGCAGCGGCTGGGCACGCTGGGCATTGCCACCGTGGACGCGCCCATGTCCGGCGGCCCGGCGCGGGCGCGCGACGGCACCATGAGCCTCATGGTGGCCTGCGCCGCTCCCGTGTTCGAGCGGCACGCGGCGCTGTTCCAGGCGCTGTCCAGCAAGGTTTTCCGGATCAGCGAGCGGCCGGGCGACGGCGCCCGCACCAAGCTGGTCAACAACCTGCTGGCCGGGATCAACCTGGTGGGCGCTGCCGAGGTCATGGCGCTGGCCCAGCGCCTGGGGCTGGACCTGGGCGCCACGCTGGACGTGATCGAGCAGTCCAGCGGCCAGAGCTGGATCGGCTCCGACCGGTTGCGCCGTGCCATCGCGGGCGACTACGCGCCCCGTGCCCATGTCACGCTGCTCGAGAAAGACACCCGGCTGGCCATGGAGGCGGCCCAGGCCGCCGGCTTTGCCGGGCCGCTTGGCGCGGCCGCCCGTGACACCTTTGCCCGCGCCCATGCCGAAGGGCTGGCCGGGCTGGACGACGGTGCCATCTTCCCGCTGCTGAGCCGCCAGGGCTGAGCGCTCCTTTTTCGCCACGCCATGAGCCTGCCGCCTTCTGCCCCCGAAGCGCTGGCCGCCGACCTGGCACGCTACCGCACCATGGTCGAGCACGCGGCCGAGGGCATCTGCGTGGGGCAGGGCGGCCACATCCGCTTTGCCAACGCCTGCTGCCTGGGTCTGCTGGGCGCCACGGCGGCCGATGTGGGGGTGCGGCCGATGATCGAGTACGTGCACCCCGACGACCGCGTCTTCGTCGCGGCCCAGCGCGACCGCCGCTCGCGCGGCGAGGCGGTGCCGGCCTTCGAGGCGCGCTTCCAGCGGCCCGATGGCACGGTCTGGTGGGTCGAGATTGCCGGCGTGGTGGTGGAGTGGGAGGGCGCGCCGGCCAACCTGTTCTACCTGCGCGAGACCACGCAGCGCCGGCTGCTGGATGAGCAGCTCAAGGCCACGCTGGCGCGCGAGCGCGAGCTGGGCGAGCTCAAGAGCCGGCTGGTGGCCATGGCCTCGCACGAGTTCCGCACGCCGCTGGCGGCCATCCTCTCGTCGGCCGAGCTACTGTCGCACTATGGCGGCCAGATCGGGCCCGAGGAACAGCGCAACATTCTGGGCGAACTGGTCGGCGCCTCGGGGCGCCTGCAGCACCTGCTGGACGATCTGCTGCGCCTGCGCGACGCCGATGAGGAAAAACTCAAGCAACACCTGAGCACGGCGGTGCGCCCGCCGCCCCCGCCGCCAGCCGCTGGGTAAACTGCAGCACCAAAGCCGCCACCCATGACCACCATCCTGATCGTTGAAGACGACGACGCCATCCGCAACAACATCACGCGGTTGCTCAAGCTCGAGGGTTTTGACATTGTTTCGGCCCCCAATGGCCGGCAGGCGCTGGAGCGGCTGCGACAGGTGGCCACCGATGTGGTGATTTCCGACGTGAGCATGCCCGAGATGGACGGCTTTGCGCTGCTCGAGGCCATCCGCGCCGACAAGGTGCTGGCGGCCCTGCCCGTGATGCTGCTGACCGCGCTGGACGACCGCGCCAGCATGCGTCGCGGCATGACCGGCGGCGCCGACGATTACCTGGCCAAGCCCTTCACGCGCGTGGAACTGCTCGAGGCCCTGCAAGGCCTGCTGGCCAAGCGCCAGCGCGTGGCCGAGACGGTGCAGACCGCCGTGACCACGCACGAGGAGCACCTGCGCCAGGCCTTTGCCGAGAGCCTGGGTGGCGCGGCCACCGAGAAATTCGGCCTGGAGATGCCCAGCGGCGCCGTGCCCGACCAGGTGATCGACGCCACCGTGCTGTTCTCGGACATCCGCAACTTCACCTCGCTGGCCGAGCGGCTCAATTCAAGCGAGGTGGCCGAGCTGCTCACGGTGTACTTCGAGCGCACCTGCGAGCCCGTGCTCAAGAACGGCGGGCGCCACCTCAAGTTCATCGGCGACGGCCTGATGGCGGTGTTTTCCGAGACCCAGACCAGCTCGCCGATCGCGGCGGCACGCCGGGCCGTGTCGGCCGCTCTGGCCATGGCACTGGCCACCCACGAGTTCCGCAGCTGGCTCAGCCACCGCTTTGCCGACCGCGGCCTGCCGCCGTTTGCCATTGGCGTGGGCCTGCACGCGGGCGAGGTCACGCTGTGCCGGCTGGGCACCATCCAGAACAAGGAAATCACGCCGATCGGCGACACCGTCAACACCGCCGCGCGACTGGAGGCCTCGAGCAAGGAACTGGGCTGGACCGTGGTGGCCAGCGCCGGCGTGCTGCAGCGCGCCGGCGAGGGCGTGCAGACCGGGGGCATGACCTCGCTGGCGGTGCGCGGCAAGAACGTTTATGTGGACGTGGCCGAGATCACAGGCCTGGTGACCAACATGGACGACAAGGTCCATGGCATGGCCACGCTGACCGAGCGCGCCGCCGAGGTCCGCGCGGCGGTCCAGATCAATTCCGAGATCACGGCGCGTGCCGTCAAGGGCGCGCTGACCTCCAAGCTCTCCGCCATGAAGGACCTGTCTTTCGAGGCCGGCGAGGCACCGCTGCGGCTCAAGGGCTACCGCATCACGCGCAAGATCGGCGTGGGCGGCATGACCCAGGTCTACCTGGCCGTGCGCGAGTTCGACGGCCTGCCCGTGGTGCTCAAGGTGCTGGACGCCGGCGGCCAGGAAGCCAGCGTGCACCTGTCGCGCTTCATCCAGGAATATGCGCTGCTGTCGCAGATCGACCACCCGCACGTCATCAAGATCTACGACCAGGGCTTCACCGACGACCATGCCTACATCGCCATGGAGTACTTCGAGCGCGGCGACCTGCGCTCGGCCTTCACGGCCGGCATGGACCAGGCGCAGGTGTGCCGCATCATCGGCCAGGTGGCCCAGGCGCTGTCCGTGATCCACGGGCGGGGCGTGATCCACCGCGACCTCAAGCCCGAGAACATCATGCTGCACGCCGATGGCTCGGTGGCGCTGGCCGACTTCGGCATCGCCAAGTCCATGCTCAAGGCCGAGAACATGGCGATGGCCCAGACCCGCCACGGCGATGTGGTGGGCACGCCGTATTACCTCAGCCCCGAGCAGGCCACGGGCCGCCCCATCACGCCGCAAAGCGACCTGTACAGCCTGGGCATCATGATGTTCGAGATGCTGGCCGGGCGGCGCCCCTTCGCCGCCGAAACGCTGGAGCAGCTGCTGGCCCACCACCTGCACGCGCCCACGCCCGCGCTGCCCGCGCACCATGCGCGGCTGCAGGCCATCGTCAACAAGCTCACCGCCAAGAAGCCCGAGGAGCGCTACGTGTCGGCCCAGGCCCTGCTGGCCGACCTGGACGGCCTGGCGGGGGCGCCCGCCTGACGCCGGGCCGGTTGCCTTGGCGTGCCCCATGCTGATCGTCGTCACCGCCTGTTTGCTGCTGATTGCGCTGACCGCCACGCTGCATTACGAAACCCTGCGCCTGCTGAATGCCGGTTTGCCGGCGTTGCGCATCCCCAACCGCACCAAGGTGCTGGTGGTGATCTTCGTCACCTTTGTGGCCCACGCGATCGAGATGGCCGTCTACGGCATGGCCATCTACGCCCTGGTGCGCTTTCTGGGCGCTGGCGCGCTCACGGGTTCGGCGGGCTTTTCGTTCATCAATTGCCTGTATTTCTCGGCCGAAACCTACACCTCGCTGGGGTTTGGCGACCTCACACCCGTGGGGCCGGTGCGCCTGCTGGCGGGGGTGGAAGCGCTCAACGGGCTGCTGCTGATCGGCTGGTCGGCCTCCTACACCTACATCGCCATGGAGCGGTTCTGGACCCAGCGCTCCTGAGGGCTGCCACCTTGGCGGCCGCGTGGAGATCGGCCTCGGCCTAAAATCCCCCGATGATCTCCCGTGAACCCACCCTTGAACGCCTCGCCATTGCCCAACGCCTGCTGCTGGAGCCGTTCGGGCTGGACGAGTCCCACCTGAGCCGCGCGCTGGCCGAAATCACCGCGCACCGCGTGGACGACGCCGACCTGTACTTCCAGTACACGCGCAACGAGGGCTGGAGCCTGGAAGAGGGCATCGTCAAGACCGGCTCCTTCAGCATCGACCAGGGCGTGGGCGTGCGCGCGGTCAGCGGCGAGAAAACAGCCTTTGCCTATTCCGACGACATCTCGGAGGCCTCGCTGCTCGACGCGGCCCGCACCGTTCGGTCCATTTCGGCGGCAGCCCGCACGGGGCGGGCCAAGGTTGCTACCAAAAAGGTAGCGGGCAGCCGATCGCTGTACAACGGCCTGGACCCGATTGCCTCCCTGGACAGCACGGCCAAGGTGCAACTGCTCGAGCGCGTGGAACAGCTCGCGCGGGCCCGCGACCCGCGCGTGGCCCAGGTCATGGCGGGCCTGGCCAGCGAATACGACGTGGTCATGGTGGCGCGCGCCGACGGCACGCTGGCCGCCGACGTGCGGCCGCTGGTGCGGCTGTCGGTCACGGTCATTGCCGAGCAGAGTGGCCGGCGCGAGATGGGCTCGGGCGGTGGCGGCGGCCGCTTTGGCCTGGCCTATTTCGACGATGCGCGCATCAACGAGTTCGTGAACGACGCGGTCAATGCGGCCCTGACCAACCTCGAGTCGCGCCCCGCGCCGGCCGGTGAAATGACCGTGGTGCTGGGCCCGGGCTGGCCCGGCATCCTGCTGCACGAGGCCATTGGCCACGGGCTGGAGGGCGATTTCAACCGCAAGGGCTCCAGCGCGTTCGCTGGCCGCATCGGCAAGCGCGTGGCGGCCAAGGGCGTCACGGTGCTGGACGATGGCACCATTGCCGACCGCCGCGGCTCGCTCAACGTGGACGACGAGGGCAACACCAGCCAGCGCAACGTGCTGATCGAGGACGGCATCCTGCGCGGCTACATCCAGGACTCGATGAACGCGCGCCTGATGGGCGTCAAGCCCACCGGCAATGGCCGGCGCGAGAGCTATGCCCACATTCCCATGCCGCGCATGACCAACACCTACATGCTCGGTGGCGACAAGGACCCCCAGGAGATCGTGGCCAGCATCAAGAAGGGCCTGTACGCGACCAACTTCGGCGGCGGCCAGGTGGACATCACCAGCGGCAAGTTCGTGTTCTCGGCCAGCGAGGCCTTCTGGGTCGAGAACGGCAAGATCCAGTACCCGGTCAAGGGCGCCACCATCGTGGGCAATGGCCCCGACGCACTGACCCGCGTGACCCTGATCGGCAACGACATGTCGCTGGACAGCGGCGTGGGCACCTGCGGCAAGGAAGGCCAGAGCGTGCCCGTGGGCGTGGGCCAGCCGACCCTGCGCATCGATGGCCTGACTGTGGGCGGCACGGCCTGAATCCCGGGTGGCCACGGAACCTGGTTTTTCGATGAGCATCTCGTCCCGCCTGCCGATCGATCCCAGCACCCACCTGCCGAGCATCCACAGTTTCGGCGAGCTGGGCGAGTTCCTGCGCGGCTCGGTTGCCGACGAAGACTGCCGCGAGGTCAGCGAGAGCATGGGCACGCTGGCCACGCATGTGGAGGCCATCGTCGCCAGTCTGCGCCTGACCCGCGAGCGCGATGCCACGGCCCCCCTGCTGATGGACCTGCTCACGGTGCTGCGCAACCACCGCGCGCTGATCATCGCGCTCGGGCCGGCCTGGCGTGGGTTGTATGAATACGCCTCTTACCTCACCACGCTCAACAACTTCCGCGTGCTGATCGGCCAGTGGCTGCTGGAGGGCGATTCGCACAGCGAGACGCTGGGCCTGTCGGCCGAGGACTTCGAGCTGGTGGCCTGGCGCACCCTGGGCGAGGGCATGCTGATGCTGGACATGTACGAGCAGCTCGCGGCCCGCGCCACGCCCGAGGAATCGGCCATGGCCGCGCTGGAGGAACCGCGCGTGGAGCGGGCCCTGGCCTGGTGGCAAAAACTCAGGCTGTGACGTCCGCGCCACAGGCCGGCATGGCCTGTGAGGACTGTTGTGCTACATTTCGCCTCATGCATCACGCAGTCCGTTTTTACTTTTTTGGCTATTTTTGGTTCTCCAACGCCCCGGCGGTTGAGAGATCTGAGCGAGCCTGCAAGTAACAGCGCCACAGAATCTCCCAAAAAACCGCCGGACCCCCGGCGGTTTTTTTATGCCCGATTTCCAATCAAAACCACGACAGCACAGGAGTGAACCGATGAACGCCAAAGCCACCGCCCCCGGCACCGATGCCTGGTATGCGAACCCCGTCGACAAAACCAGCCAGACCGACGACGAACGCATCAAGGACATTACCGTGCTGCCCCCTCCTGAACACCTGATCCGCTTCTTCCCGATCCGCGGCACCGCCGTTGAATCGCTGATCACCGAAACGCGCAAGAACATCCACAACATCATGGCGGCCAAGGACGACCGGCTGCTGGTGGTGATCGGCCCCTGCTCGATCCACGACCCGGCCGCCGCGCTGGACTACGCCCGCCGCCTCAAGGAGGCCCGCGCCAAGCACAGCGGCACGCTGGAGATCGTGATGCGCGTGTATTTCGAGAAGCCGCGCACCACCGTGGGCTGGAAGGGGCTGATCAACGACCCCTACCTGGACGAGAGCTTCCGCATCGACGAGGGCCTGCGCATTGCGCGCCAGCTGCTGATCGAGATCAACCGGCTGGGCCTGCCCGCGGGCAGCGAGTTCCTGGACGTGATCTCGCCCCAGTACATCGGCGACCTGATCAGCTGGGGCGCAATTGGCGCGCGCACCACCGAGAGCCAGGTGCACCGCGAGCTGGCCTCGGGCATCTCGGCGCCCATCGGCTTCAAGAACGGCACCGACGGCAACATCAAGATCGCCACCGACGCGATCCAGGCCGCCGCGCGCGGCCACCACTTCCTGTCGGTGCACAAGAACGGCCAGGTGGCGGTGGTGCAGACCAGCGGCAACAAGGACTGCCACGTGATCCTGCGCGGCGGCAAGGCGCCCAACTACGACGCCGCCAGCGTGGCCGCGGCCTGCAAGGAGCTTGAGGCCGCGAAACTGCCGGCCACGCTGATGGTGGACTGCAGCCACGCCAACAGCAGCAAGCAGCATGAAAAGCAGATCGAGGTGGCGCGCGACATCGCGGCCCAGGTGGCCAGTGGCTCGCACCAGGTGTTCGGCCTGATGGTGGAGAGCCACCTCATGCCGGGCGCCCAGAAGTTCACGCCCGGCAAGGACGAGGCCGGCGCGCTGGAGTACGGCAAGAGCATCACCGACGCCTGCATTGGCTGGGGCGACTCGCTGCAGGTGCTGGACGTGCTGTCGGACGCCGTCAAGGCCCGCCGCGCGCGCAAGTAGGTGCCCGGGCCCGCGGCGGGCGCTGCGGGTTTGACGGGGTTGCGGCGCGCGCCGGCTCGCGGCAAGCTTGCAGGTCTGGAGGCCGACATGCGCAGTGAAGTCACCGTCAAACTCGCCGATGGAGCCGAGCTCCGCTTCGATCTGGATGAAGTGCAGCCCATGCCCCATGACGTGGCGCGCTGGTGGCTGGACGAGCAGTTCACCCGCCTGGGCTGCGAGCCGCTGCGCCCCACGGGCAAGGTGCTGATCGCCGACAAGGTGCTGTGCGTGGCGCAGGCGGCCGGCGGAGCCCAGTTTGCCGAGCCGCAATGGGGTGGCGCCTTTGCCCGCGCCGCCAGCGCCGCGCTGGCCAAGCCCGTGGTGCACGTGGACGTGCGCGAGATGGCCATTTCCTTCTGATTTCAAGCCAAAAGTGCCTGGAGTCCAGGCGGGGCGGCCACTGCGCGCTATTTAATTGGTAGCAATGGGCGCCTGCAGCGCGTCGAGCAGCCGGGCGTGGATGCCGCCAAAGCCGCCGTTGCTCATGCACAGGATGTGATCGCCCGGCTGCGCGGCCGCCACCACCTGTGCCAGCACCGCGTCGATGCTGCCCGCCACCTGGGCACGCGGGCCCAGCGGGGCCAGCGCGGCGGAGGCGTCCCAGTCGAGCCCGCCGCTGTGGCAGAACGCCAGATCGGCCTGCTCCAGGCTCCAGGGCAGCTGGGCCTTCATGGCCCCGAGCTTCATGGTGTTGCTGCGCGGCTCGAACACCGCGAGGATGCGCGCCGCGCCTACCTTGCGCCGCAGCCCGTCGACCGTGGTGCGGATGGCCGTGGGGTGGTGGGCAAAGTCGTCGTAGACGGTGATGCCGTTGACCACGCCGCGCACCTCCATGCGGCGGCGCACATTTTCAAAGCGGCCCAGCGCTTTTGCGGCCTGCGCGGGCGCCACGCCCACATGCTCGGCCGCCGCGATCGCCGCCAGCGCGTTGAGCTGGTTGTGCACGCCGCCCAGTGCCCACTCGACGCGGGCCACGGCCTCGCCGCGCAGCAGCACGTCAAACGCATCGGGCTCGCCCACGGCTGAAAAATCGCTCACGGCCGCGCCAAAGCTGCGCAGCTCGCTCCAGCAGCCCGCGTGCAGCACGCGCTGCAGGCTGTCCTCCAGCCCGTTGACCACCACGCGCCCGGAAGGTGGCACGGTGCGCACCAGGTGATGGAACTGGCGTTCGATGGCGGCCAGGTCGTCAAAGATGTCGGCGTGGTCGAACTCCAGGTTGTTGAGCACGGCCGTGCGCGGGCGGTAATGGACAAACTTGCTGCGCTTGTCGAAAAAGGCGGTGTCGTACTCGTCGGCCTCGATCACGAAGACGCCGGGCCGTCCCGCCGCCGGGCCGCCCCAAGGCGGGACAGCCCCCTCGGGGGGCAGCGAACCACGCGCAGCGGGGAGCGTGGGGGCTCCGAGCCTTGCCGGGCCGCCCCAAGGCGGGACAGCCCCCTCGGGGGGCAGCGAACCACGCGCAGCGGGGAGCGTGGGGGCTCCGAGCCTTGCCGAGACGCCGAAATTCAGCGGCACCCCGCCCACCAGAAAGCCCGGCTGCAGCCCGGCCTGCTCCAGCACCCAGGCCAGCATCGAGGTGGTGGTGGTCTTGCCATGCGTGCCGGCCACGGCCAGCACGTGGCGGCCCTGCAGCACATGCTCGGCCAGCCACTGCGGGCCGCTGGTGTAGGGCGCGCCGGCGTCCAGAATGGCGTCCATCAGCGGGTAGCGGGCCGCGCCGCTGGCGTCGCGGGCGCGCGAGACCACGTTGCCCACCACCCAGACGTCGGGCTTCAACGCCATCTGGGCGGCGTCAAACCCTTCAATGAGTTCAATGCCCAGCGCGCGCAGCTGGTCGCTCATCGGCGGGTACACGCCCGCGTCGCAGCCCGTGACCCTGTGGCCCGCCTCGCGGGCCAGCGCGGCCACGCCGCCCATGAAGGTGCCGCAGATACCGAGGATGTGAATGTGCATGGGGCGTGATTATGTTCCGCCGCCGGGCCGCCCCAAGGCGGAACGCGGCCCCCTTTGGGGGGCAGCGACCCACACGCCGTGGGGGAGCGTGGGGGCCTTATTGGGGAAAACGCTCGCGCAGCTTCATCTTCCAGAATTTGCCGGTGGATGTGCGCGGCACCGCGTCGATGAACTCGTAGCGGTCGGGCAGCTGCCATTTGGCAAAGTGGTGCTGGGCCAGGTGCGCGCCGAGTTCCTCGGGGCTCGCGGCCTGGCCGGGCTTGAGCACCACGCAGGCCAGCGGCCGCTCGCTCCACTTGGGGTCAGGGATGGCGATCACCGCGGCCTCGGCCACGGCGGGGTGGGCCATCAGCGCGTTCTCCAGGTCCACCGAGCTGATCCACTCGCCGCCGGACTTGATCAGGTCCTTGGTGCGGTCGCTGATCTTCACGAAGCCCAGCGCGTCCACCGAGGCGACATCGCCCGTGCGCAGCCAGCCGTCGGGCGTGAACTTCTCGGCCTCGCGCGGCACCTCGTGGTACGAGCCGGTGATGAACGGCCCGCGCACCTGGATCTCGCCCACGCTCTGGCCGTCCCAGGGCTGCGGGCCGTCGTCGCCCTGCACCCGCAGGTCGACCAGCGGCACCGGCACGCCGGCCATGGCGGCGCGCCGGTAGCGCTCGTCCTGGCTGGCGTCGCGCAGCTCGGCGCGAGGGTACGAGATGGTGCACACGGGCGAGGTCTCGGTCATGCCCCAGCCCTGCAGGATCCAGATGCCGTGCTTGTCAAAGGCGCGGATCAGTGCCTCGGGCACGGCCGCGCCGCCCACCAGCGACTTCATGCCGCGCGGCAGCTGCCAGCGGCCCCAGTTGGGGGAGCTGGTGGCCAGGGAGGCGTCGTAGGTCTGGATCAGGCTCATCCAGATGGTGGGCACGCCCAGTGCCAGCGTGGGCGGCTCCTGCTGGATCAGGTCCAGCAGGTCGTCGGGGTGCAGGTGCGGCCCCGGGAACACCTGCTTCACGCCCATCATCACCGCGCCATAGGGCATGCCCCAGCTGTTGGCGTGGAACATGGGCGTGACCGGCATCACCACATCGGTGCCGCGCAGGCCCCAGAAGTCGCCCAGGCTGGCCACCAGGGTGTGCAGGATGGTGGAGCGGTGCGAATAGACCACGCCCTTGGGCCGCCCCGTGGTGCCCGAGGTGTAGCACATGGCCACGGGGTCGTTCTCGTCGTGCGGGGCGTAGGTGAAGCCGTCGGGGTCGGCCGCGGCCAGCAGGGCTTCGTAGTCGTCAAAGCCCGCGGGCACGGGAGCGCCCGAGAACGGGAAGACGATGACTTTCTCGAAGGGGTGCAGGTGGGCAAACTTCTCGTACAGCGGCAGCAGCACGTCGTCCACCACCAGGAAGCGGTCCTTGGCGTCGCCGGCGATCCAGCCGATCTCGTCGGGCGACAGGCGCAGGTTCAGCGTGTGCATCACGCCGCCCGCGGCGGGAATGCCAAAGTAGCACTCCAGGTGCGCATGGTGGTTCCAGCAGAGCGTGGCCACACGGTCGCCCTTGCGCAGGCCGAGCGCCAGCAGGGCGGCCGCCAGCGAGCGCGTGCGGCGGTGGTACTGGGCAAAACTGTGGCGGCGCAGGGACTTGTCGGGCAGGCGGGACACGATCTCGTTGCCGCCAAACAGGGTGCCGGCGCGCTCCAGCAGGTGGTTGAGCGACAGCGGCACGGCCATCATGGTGCTTTTCACAGGCTTGTCTCCTTGTGGGGGTTCTTGGGGACTTTAAGGGCAGCGGGTGGCCCGGGCAATGCACAATCTCCCTCACCATGAACGACGCCAGCACCGAGATCGCCGCCACCGCCGCCCGCATGGTGGTCGAGGAGGGGCTGGAATACGGGCCCGCCAAGCGCCGCGCGGTGCGCCAGCTGGGGCTCCATGGCCGCACCGCGCTGCCCGACAACGACGCCGTGGAAGAGGCGGTGCGGGAATACCTCGACCTGTTCTGCGCCGACACCCAGCCCGGCGAACTGGCCGCGCTGCGCCGCCTGGCGCTGGTCTGGATGGAGCGCATGGCGGACTTCCGGCCCCATCTGGCCGGGGCCGTCTGGCATGGCACTGCGACGCGCTTGTCCGACATTTACATACAGATGTTCTGCGATGACCCCAAATCGGCCGAAATTGCGCTGATTGACCACCAGGTGTCCTATGAACCCCGCACCGTCACGGGCTTTCATGGCGAATCGGTGGAGGCGCTGAGCCTGTCCAGCCCCTGCAAGGAACTGGGTGAAAACATCGGGGTACACCTGATGGTCTACGATCGGGACGATCTGCGTGGCGCGCTCAAGCCCGATGCCCGGGGCCGCACGCCCCGTGGCAGCCTGGCCGCCGTGCGTGCCCTTTTGGAAGCTTCCCCTGATGACGCCTGAGTCGCCGACCTCTGACACCCTTTCTGCCGACCCGGCCGCCGTGGCGCGGCGCCGCTACCTGATGGGCGGTGTCGCGCTCGCGGCCGGCCTGGCCGGTGCGGGCGTGGCCTGGTGGCGCTTCCAGCCGCATGCCGTGGCGCCGGGGGCCGGCGAGGCGCTGTGGCAACTGAGTTTTGATGCGCCCACGGGCCCGCCCCTGGCAATGCAAAGCCTGCAGGGCCGGCCGCTGCTGATCAATTTCTGGGCCACCTGGTGCCCCCCGTGCGTGGAAGAACTCCCGCTATTGGATCGCTTCTATCGTGCAAATTCGGCCAAAGGCTGGCAAGTTCTTGGTTTGGCGATTGACCAACCCACGGCCGTGCGCTCGTTTCTGCAGAAAACCCCGGTCAGTTTTCCGGTAGGATTGGCGGGCTTGACCGGAACCGACCTGGGCCGGAGCCTGGGCAACCTGACGGGCGCCTTGCCCTTCACCGTGGTCCTCGATGCCCGCGGACAAGTGGCCCAGCGCAAGATGGGCAAGGTCTCTCCGGAGGACTTGCAGCAATGGCTGCAAATCGCAGGTTAAGCAGACATAGCCAGAAAAGAAATAAAAAAGCGATCAGTTGGCGATTTTTGATGTAAATTCGCCTTCCCTCGTTTGCAGCCGTTGGAGATAGCATGGATTTGCGCAAACTCAAGACCTTGATCGACCTGGTGTCCGAATCAAACGTCTCCGAACTCGAAATCACGGAAGCCGAAGGCAAGGTCCGCATCGTCAAGGGCGGTGGGGCCATGGTCCAGTCGTATGTGCCGATGCCGGCGCCCGCACCGGCCGGCGCCCCGCAGCCTGTGGCGGCCCCGGCCCCCGTGGTGGCCGAAGCGCCGGCGGGCCACGTGGTCAAGTCGCCCATGGTCGGCACGTTTTACCGGTCCTCCAGCCCCGGAGCCAAGCCGTTTGTCGAGATCGGCAGCCAGGTCAAGCAGGGCGAGACCATCTGCATCATCGAGGCCATGAAGATCCTCAACGAGATCGAGGCCGACAAGACCGGCACCATCGCCCAGATCCTCGGCGAAAACGGCCAGGCCGTCGAATATGGCCAACCGCTTTTCGTGATCGAGTGAGCGGAACGGCAAACCAACAGGTAAGTGCCCACTCATGTTCAAGAAAATTCTGGTCGCCAACCGCGGTGAGATCGCCCTTCGCATCCAGCGTGCCTGCCGGGAACTGGGCGTGCAGGCGGTCATGGTCTACTCCGAGGCCGACCGCGAGGCCAAGTACGTCAAGCTCGCGGAAGAAGCGGTTTGCATCGGCCCCGGGCCGTCGGCCCTGAGCTACCTCAACATGCCGGCCATCATCTCGGCGGCCGAAGTGACCGACGCCGAGGCCATTCACCCCGGCTACGGCTTCCTCAGCGAAAACGCCGGCTTTGCCGAGCGCGTGGAAAAAAGCGGCTTCCAGTTCATCGGCCCCACGCCCGAGTCGATCCGCATCATGGGCGACAAGGTCTCGGCCAAGCAGGCCATGATCAAGGCGGGCGTGCCCTGCGTGCCGGGCTCCGAGGGCGAACTGCCCGACGACCCGGTGCAGATCCGGCGCATTGCGCGCGCGGTGGGCTACCCGGTCATCATCAAGGCCGCGGGCGGCGGTGGCGGGCGCGGCATGCGCGTGGTGCACACCGAGGCCGCGCTGGTCAATGCGGTGCAGATGACCAAGGCCGAAGCGGGAGCCGCCTTCAACAACCCGGCGGTGTACATGGAGAAATTCCTCCAGAACCCGCGGCACATTGAAATCCAGATCCTGGCCGACAAGCACAAGAACGCGGTGTACCTGGGCGAGCGCGACTGCTCCATGCAGCGGCGCCACCAGAAGATCATCGAAGAGGCACCGGCGCCGGGCATCCCGCGCAAGCTGATCGAGAAGATCGGCGAGCGCTGCTCCGCCGCCTGCAAGAAGATCGGCTACCGCGGCGCGGGCACCTTCGAGTTCCTCTATGAAAACGGCGAGTTCTACTTCATCGAGATGAACACCCGCGTGCAGGTGGAGCACCCGGTGACCGAACTGATCACGGGCGTGGACATCGTCAAGACCCAGATCATGGTCGCGGCCGGCGAGAAGCTGCCCTTCACGCAGCGCGACATCCAGATCCGCGGCCATTCGATCGAATGCCGCGTCAACGCCGAGGATCCCTACAAGTTTGTTCCCTCGCCCGGGCGCATCACCATGTGGCACGCGCCCGGCGGGCCCGGTGTGCGGGTGGACTCGCATGTCTACACCAACTACTTCGTGCCGCCGAACTACGACTCGATGATCGGCAAGATCATCGTGCACGGCGACACCCGTGACGAGGCGCTGGCACGGATGCGCACCGCGCTGCTCGAAACCGTGGTCGAGGGCATCAACACCAACATCCCCCTGCACCGCGAACTGATGGTGGACGCCAAGTTCATGGCGGGCGGCACCAACATCCACTACCTGGAAGAGTGGTTGTCGCAGCATAAGAGATGACGGTCCGGGCTGAATGGCATGTTTGAGTTGCGGTTGCTGGCGCCCGAGCAGCGGGTCGAAACGCTGAGCGAGGCGCTGGAAGCGCTGGATGCGCTGAGCGTGTCGGTGGAAGACGCCGACGCCCAGACCGAGGCCGAGCAGGCGCTGTTTGGAGAACCCGGCATGCCACCGCCCAAGGACGGCTGGCAGCGCTCCCGCGTGCTGGCGCTGTTTGCCGAGGAGTCGGCGGCCCGCGAGGCGGCGGCCCTGCTGGAAGCGCAGGACTTTTTTGAAGGCTGCCAGGTGCTGGGCGTGACGCCCGTGCCCGACCAGGACTGGGTGCGGCTCACGCAGTCGCAATTTGCCCCGGTGGAGATCACCCCCGAATTCTGGATCGTGCCGACCTGGCATGAGCCGCCGGCGCAGGCGCGCCAGGTGATCCGGCTGGACCCTGGCCTGGCCTTTGGCACCGGCACTCATCCCACCACGCGCATGTGCCTGCGCTGGATCGCCCGCGAACCCCTGCAAGGCCAGCGCGTGCTGGACTACGGCTGTGGCTCGGGCATCCTGGCCATTGGCGCCGCCAAGCACGGCGCCGCGGACGTGGACGCGGTGGACATCGACGAAGCCGCCGTGGCGTCCACCCACGCCAATGCCGAGGCCAACCAGGTGGTGCTGAAGGCCGGCCTGCCCGACCTGGCCCAGGGCCGCTACCAGACCGTGCTGGCCAACATCCTGGCCACACCGCTGAAGATGCTGGCGCCGCTGCTGTGCGCCCAGGTGGCGCCGGGCGGCGCGCTGGTGCTGGCCGGCATCCTGGAGCGCCAGGCGCAGGAGCTTCAGGAGGCCTACGCGCCGCACTGCCGGCTGGAAGTGGCCGACAGCGAGGACGGCTGGATCCTGATGACCGCGCGGCTCTGACCACGCGGCCTGGCCCCGGGGCGGCCTCTACAATCAGCGGCTCATGAGCCTGATCACACGCTGCCCCGCCTGCGGGACGATGTTCAAAGTCGTTCCCGACCAACTCAGGATTTCTGAAGGCTGGGTGCGTTGCGGCCATTGCGCCGAGGTGTTCGATGCCTCGACCCACATGCAGAGTGATCCGCCGGCAAGGGTTGCCCAGACCCCGCCCCCGGTGGTGGACACCGCCCCCGCGCCGCCTGAATGGTTCGACGAACCCGCGGCGCCGGTGCCGGCCTTCGAGCCCCCGCAGGAACCTCAGGGCCTGGTTGAACCGCCAAGGCGGGCCGAGCCGCCACCCCCGCAAAGCGTTGTGCCCCCCGCCCTGGTGCGCGAAGCGCCGGCTGATGACGCGGACATGGACCTGGCCGGGCGCGAAGAGGAGCATCAGGAGGATGACGACCTCCTGGCCAGCCAGCCGGCGCCCGGCGACACCGCCTTTGATGATGTGCCCTTTGTCCGCCAGGCCCGCCGCAAGGCGTTCTGGCGCCGGCCCCTGGTGCGCGTCAGCCTCGGTCTGCTGAGCCTGCTGCTGCTGGCGGCGCTGGCCGTGCAGGTGGGCGTGCAGGAGCGCGACCGCCTCGCCGAGGCCAACCCGGCCCTCAGGCCCTGGCTGCTGGCATTGTGCGAGCCGCTGCACTGCAGTGTCGGGCCACCGCGCCAGATCGATGCCATCGTGATCGACGCCTCGTCATTCAGCAAATTGCGCGGTGACGCCTACCGCCTGAACTTCACGCTGCGCAACCAGGCGTCCACGGCCATCGCCATGCCCTCGATCGAACTCACCCTGACCGATGGGCAGGACCAGCCCGTGGTGCGCCGCGTGATGGCCCCGGCCGAAATGGGCGCGACCCGGGGCGTGATCCCGGCCTCGGGCGACTGGCAGGGTTCGCTGGCCATGAGCGTGGCGCCCGCGGCCGGCGTGGGCCGCATTGCGGGCTACCGCGTGCTCGCGTTCTACCCCTGATTCAACTTTTCCAACGACAGCAGGATTTATGGCAGCAGTGATTTGTGGCTCTCTGGCCTTTGACAGCATCATGACCTTCGAGGGCCGGTTTTCGGAGCAGATCCTGCCCGACCAACTGCACATCCTCAATGTGTCGTTCCTGGTGCCCGCGCTGCGGCGCGACTTCGGGGGCTGCGCGGGCAACATCGCCTACGCGCTCAAGCTGCTGGGCGGCGCGCCCCTGCCCATGGCCACGGTGGGCAGTGATGGCGCCGACTACCTGCAGCGGCTGCAGACCCTGGGCATCAGCACGGAGTTTGTGCGCCAGGTGGGCGACACGCTGACCGCCCAGGCCATGATCATGACCGACCGCGACAACAACCAGATCACGGCCTTCCACCCCGGCGCCATGATGCAGGCCCACATCACGCAGATCACGGCGCGCGACGACATCAAGCTGGGCATCATCTCGCCAGACGGGCGTGACGCCATGCTGCAGCATGCCGACCAGTTCAAGGCCGCGGGCATTCCGTTTGTGTTCGACCCCGGCCAGGGGCTGCCCATGTTTGATGGCGCCGAGCTGGCCCGGTTCGTGGACCTGGCGACCTGGGTCACGGTCAACGACTACGAGGGCAAGATGCTCAGCGAGCGCACGGGTCTGGACAGCGCGGCGATTTCGCGCCGCGTCCAGGGCCTGGTCGTGACGCTGGGCGCCGAGGGCTGCGAGGTCTGGGTCGATGGCGAGAAGACGCTGGTGCCGCCGGTCAGGGCCACCGAGGTGGTGGACCCCACGGGCTGCGGCGACGCCTGGCGCGGTGCCTTGCTGTTTGGCCTGGAGCAGGGCTGGAGCCTGGCGCGCTGCGCCGAGCTGGGCAACCGCGTGGGCGCGCTCAAGATCGCCAGCCGCGGGCCCCAGAACTACCGCATCGACCCGGCCTGAGTCGGGCCCCGCGCGCGGGGCTCAGCCGCGCGCCAGCGTGACCCCGCCGTCCACGGCAAAGGTCTGGCCGACCACGTAGTCGCCGGCGCGCGAGGCCAGGTAGATCGCGATGCCGGCCATGTCGTCGTCGGTGCCGATGCGCCCGGCCGGAATGCGGCCCGCCACTTCGTCGGCATGGTCGCGCGCATCCTTGTTCATTTCGGAGGCAAACGCGCCCGGCGCAATGCCGCTGACCATGATGTTGTCCTGCACCAGCCGCAGCGACATGCGCTTGGTCAGGTGGATCAGGCCGGCCTTGCTGGCCGCGTACGAGTAGGTTTCCCAGGGGTTGACCGACATGCCGTCGATCGACGCGATGTTGATCACCTTGGCGGGCCGGCTCTTGCCGGCCTGGGTGAGCAGGCCATGCAGCGCCTGGGTCAGGAAGAAGGGCGTCTTGACGTTCAGGTCCATGACCTTGTCCCAGCCCTTTTCGGGGAAGGTTTCAAAGGCCTCGCCCCAGGCGGCGCCGGCGTTGTTGACCAGGATGTCCAGCGCCGGCACCTGGCCCGCGAGCGCCGTGGCCAGCTTCTGCGCGCCCGCCACGGTGGACACGTCGGCGGGCATGGAAATGCAGGTGCCCAGCGACGACAGCTCGGCGGCGGTGGCATCGCAGGCGGCGGCCTTGCGCGCGGTGATGTAGACGGTGGCGCCCTGCTTGAGGAAGCCGGCGGCAATCATGCGGCCGATGCCGCGGGACCCGCCGGTGACCAGCGCGGTGCGGCCTTGCAGGGAAAAGAGATCGTTCATGGTGGGGCTCCAGTGGGTTGCAGGCCAAAGGGTAGCGCCGCTGCCGCCGGGCGCCAATCACCTGCATGACAGCGCGGGGCCGCCGGCCGCCCCCTGTTCATGCGGCGCCCGCGGCGCTACGATGCCATTCGGGCGCGGTGGTCCGCCCCAGGAGGTCAACATGCAACGGAGATTTGTGGCGCTGGGCCTGGGCGGGCTGGTCATGGCGGGCCTGCTGGCCTCGTGTGCGTCGCCACCGGCCGACCACGCGCAGAGCCCGCTGCTCGCGGCCCGCAAGGCCATGGGCGGGGAAGCGGTGCAGACCCTGCGCTACACGGCCAGTGGCACCGGTGCCTCGCTGGGGCAAGCCTGGCTGCCCGGCATGGCCTGGCCCCGCACCGAGATCAGCAGCTACACCCGCTTTGTTGACTACGCCCACGCCGCGCTGCGCGAGGACGTGGTGCGCAGCCGCGCCGAGGCCACCGGGGGCGGGGCCTTGCCGCTGATGGGGCAGGGCGTGCAGCGCACCAGCGGCCTGCTGCGCGGCCCGTATGCCTGGAATCTGGTGGGCGCCACGGCCGTGGCCGCGCCGGTGGCCCTGGACAGCCGCATCCATGACCTGTGGACCACGCCCCATGGCGTGATCGAGGCGGCCCTGCGCAACAAGGCCGTGATGCGCAACGAGGCCGGCACGCCGGCGTTTTCATTCAATGTGCCCGGGCAGTTCAGCGCCACCTTCTACCTTGACGCGCAGGGGCTGGTGGAGCGCGTGGATTCGGTGCTGCCCAACCCGGTGCTGGGCGACATGCGCAGCACCACGGTCTATTCGGAGTACCGCGATTTTGGCGGCGTCAGGTTTCCCGGCCGCATCCGCCAGAGCCAGGGCGGCTTTCCGGTGCTGGATCTCATCGTCTCCGACGTCCGGGTCAACCTGCAGGACGAGCTGACCGTGCCCGCGGCGGTGCTGGACGCGACCGAGCGCGTGGACGCCCAGAGCGCCGCGCCCGGTGTCTGGTTTCTGGGCGGAGGCTCGCACAACAGTGTGCTGATCGAGATGAAGGACTACCTGGTCCTGGTGGAAAGCCCCTTGTATGACGGGCGGGCCGAAGCGGTGCTGGCCGAAGTCCGCCGGCTGGCCCCGGGCAAGGAGCTGCGCTACGTCATCAACTCGCACCACCACTTCGACCATTCGGGCGGCCTGCGCGCCGCGGCGGCGCAGGGGGCGACGCTGATCACCAGCGAGCAGGCCCGGCTCTGGTTTGAGCGCGTGCTGGCGAACCCCAATGCGATCAAGCCCGATGCGCTCGCGCTTTCGGGCAAGAAGGTGGCGCTGCTGGGCGTGAACGGCCAGCGCAGCCTCAGCGATGGCGAGCGCACGCTGGACATCTTCATGATCGAGGACAGCGCCCACGCCCAGGGCTTCATGATGGTTCACCTGCCGCGCGAGCGCCTGCTGATCGAGGCGGACGCCTACACCCCCGGGCCACCGGGCGCGCCACCGCCGGCCGTGCCCAATGCCAACCAGGTCAACCTGGTGCAGAACATCGAGCGCCTGAACCTGCAGGTCGACCGCCTGCTGCCGCTGCATGGCCGCATGGTGCCGCTGTCGGAGCTGCATGCGGCCATCGGCCGCAGGCCCTGAAGCGGGCGCTGGCGGCTCCAGGGCCGGGGTTCTGAGTCAAAAAGGCCTGGAGTCCAGGCAGGGCGGCCACTGTGTGCTACCAAAAGCGTAGCAAACGGGCAGCTACATGTTGCGCCGGTACTGCCCGCCCACCTCAAACAGCGCGTTGGTGATCTGGCCCAGCGAGCACACGCGCACCGCGTCCATCAGCACTTCAAAGACGTTGTCGTTGGCCATCACGGCCTGCCGCAGCTTGCCGAGCATGGCGGGCGCGCTGTCAGCGTGGCGCGCGTGGAAGTCCTGCAGGCGCCTGAGCTGGCTCTGCTTCTCGTCGTCGGTGGAGCGGGCCAGTTCCAGCTTGTCCAGCACCGGGTCGCCATGCGGGTTGCGGAAGGTGTTGACGCCCACAATGGGCAGCTCGCCCGTGTGCTTGAGCATCTCGTAGTGCATGGACTCGTCCTGGATGCGGCCGCGCTGGTAGCCCGTTTCCATGGCGCCCAGCACGCCGCCGCGCTCGGCAATGCGCTCGAACTCGGCCAGCACCGCTTCTTCGACCAGCTCGGTCAGCTCCTCGATGATGAAGGCGCCCTGTGACGGGTTTTCGTTCCTGGCCAGCCCCCATTCGCGGTTGATGATCAGCTGGATGGCCATGGCGCGGCGCACCGAGTCCTCGGTGGGCGTGGTGATGGCCTCGTCGAACGCATTGGTGTGCAGGCTGTTGCAGTTGTCGTAGATCGCGATCAGCGCCTGCAGCGTGGTGCGGATGTCGTTGAACTGGATCTCCTGCGCGTGCAGGCTGCGGCCGCTGGTCTGGATGTGGTACTTGAGCTTCTGGCTGCGCTCGTTGGCGCCATATTTTTCCTTCATGGCCACGGCCCAGATGCGGCGCGCCACGCGGCCCATCACCGTGTACTCCGGGTCCATGCCGTTGCTGAAGAAAAAGCTCAGGTTGGGCGCGAAGTCGTCAATGTGCATGCCGCGCGCCAGGTAGGCCTCCACAAAGGTGAAGCCGTTGGACAGCGTGAACGCGAGCTGGCTGATCGGGTTGGCGCCGGCTTCGGCGATGTGGTAGCCGCTGATCGACACGCTGTAGAAGTTGCGCACGTTGTGGTGCACGAAGTACTGGGCGATGTCGCCCATGACCTTGAGGCTGAACTCGGTGGAGAAGATGCAGGTGTTCTGGCCCTGGTCTTCCTTCAGGATGTCGGCCTGCACCGTGCCGCGCACATTGGCCAGCACCCATTCACGGATCTTGGCGGCCTCGGTGTCGGTGGGTTCGCGGCCGTTCTCGGCCTTGAACTTGTCCAGGTTCTGGTCGATGGCGGTGTTCATGAACATGGCCAGAATCGACGGCGCCGGGCCGTTGATGGTCATGCTCACGCTGGTGCTGGGGCTGCACAGGTCAAAGCCGCCGTACAGCACCTTCATGTCGTCCAGCGTGGCAATGCTCACGCCGCTGTTGCCGACCTTGCCGTAGATGTCGGGCCGCAGGTCGGGGTCGTTGCCGTACAGCGTGACCGAGTCGAACGCGGTGGACAGGCGCTTGGCCGGCATGCCCTCGCTGAGCAGCCGGAAGCGCTTGTTGGTGCGGAACGGGTCGCCTTCGCCCGCGAACATGCGCGTGGGGTCCTCGCCCTCGCGCTTGAAGGCAAAGGTGCCGGCGGTGTAGGGGTAGCTGCCGGGCACGTTGTCCAGCATCAGCCACTTGAGGATCTCGCCATGGTCCTCGTACTGCGGCAGGGCGACCTTGCGGATGGTGGTGCCGCTGAGCGATTGGGTGGTGAGCGCGGTGCGGATTTCCTTGTCGCGGATTTTCACCACGTACTCGTCGCCCGCGTAGGCCTTCTGCATCTCGGGCCACTGGGCCAGCAGCTTTTTCTCGGCGGGGCCGACATGGGCCTCGCGCTGCCGGGCCAGCTCGTCCAGCGCCTTGACGGCGTTTTCCTTTTGCGGCGCGGCGGCCTGCAGCATGCGCATGGATTCGCGCAGCTGCTGGGTCTCGCGCGCCAGCACGGCCTGCGCGCGCGCGCGCCGCTTGTAGCCGCGCACGGTGTCGCTGATCTCGGCCAGGTAGCGGGTGCGGGCCGCGGGCACCACCGGAGTCTGGTTGGTGCTGTGGCGCACCGCGACCTGCGGCAGGCTGCCGTTCTTGAGCGCCAGGCCCAGACCGGCCAGCCGGCCCTTGAGCGCCTGGTACAGCGCGGTCACGCCGTCGTCGTTGAAGCGCGCGGCCATGGTGCCGAACACCGGCATGGTGTCGGGGCTCTGGCTCCAGGCCTCCTTGTTGCGCTGCACCTGCTTGGACACATCGCGCAGCGCGTCAAGCGCACCCTTGCGGTCGAACTTGTTGATGGCGATGAACTCGGCAAAGTCCAGCATGTCGATCTTCTCGAGCTGGCTGGCGGCGCCGAACTCGGGTGTCATCACATACATGGGCACGTCCACATGCGGCACGATGGCGGCGTCGCCCTGGCCAATGCCCGAGGTTTCCACCACGATCAGGTCAAAGCCCGCCACCTTGCAGCTGGCGATCACGTCGGGCAGCGCGGCGGAGATCTCGCTGCCAAAGTCGCGCGTGGCCAGCGAGCGCATGTAAACGCGCGGGCCGTTGTTCCACGGGCCGATGGCGTTCATGCGGATGCGGTCGCCCAGCAGGGCGCCGCCGCTCTTGCGGCGCGACGGGTCGATGGAAATCACGGCCACGCGCAGTGCGTCGCCCTGGTCCAGCCGCAGGCGGCGGATCAGCTCGTCGGTCAGCGAGGACTTGCCCGCGCCGCCCGTGCCCGTGATGCCCAGCACCGGCACCCGCTGCGATGCGGCCTGCCGGCGGATGTCGGCAACCAGCGGGGCATCAGCGCTCCCGTTTTCCAGCGCGGTGATGAGCTGGGCCAGCGCGCGCCAGCTCATTTCACCGTGGCCCTGGATGGCTTCCAGCTTGTGGGGTGCGTAGCCGGTCAGGTCCTTGTCGCAGCGCATCACCATCTCGCCGATCATGCCGGCCAGGCCCATGCGCTGGCCGTCCTCGGGGCTGTAGATGCGGGTCACGCCATAGGCCTGCAGCTCGCGGATCTCGGGCGGCACGATCACGCCGCCGCCGCCACCAAACACCTGGATGTGCTCGCCGCCGCGCGCCTTGAGCAGGTCCACCATGTACTTGAAGTACTCCACATGGCCGCCCTGGTAGCTGCTGATGGCGATGCCCTGGGCGTCTTCCTGCAGGGCGGCCGTGACCACTTCATCGACGCTGCGGTTGTGGCCCAGGTGGATGACCTCGGCGCCCATGCCCTGCAGGATGCGGCGCATGATGTTGATGGCCGCGTCATGCCCGTCAAACAGGCTGGCCGCGGTGACAAAGCGCACCTTGTGCGTGGGGCGGTAGTTGGCGAGCGCCTTGAATTCGGCGGACAGATCGGTCATGGTTCTTGTCTCCAGCCCCGGCTTGCAGGATGTGGGGTTCGTTGACGTTTACGTAAACGTCAATCTTAGCGATTTTCTGGCAAATGAAAAGCGCCTTTCAGCGGCGGAAAATGTCCCCACAATGACATTGACGCCACGCCTACACTGGGCGCGGCCCGCCAGGAGAACTCATGCAACCGATCCAGCTATTCGACCCCGCGTCCAGCACCTACACCTACGTGCTGCACGACGAGGCCACGCGCGAGGCGCTGATCATCGACCCGGTGGACGAGCAGCTGGAACGCGACCTCGGCGTCCTGCGCCAGCACGGGCTCAAGCTGGTCTGGACCGTCGAGACCCATGCCCATGCCGACCACATCACCAGCGCCGGCCATCTGGCCGAGCACGCAGGCGCTCGCACGGCCGCGCCGCAGGGCTGCGGCATCACCACGGCCGCCGTGCAGCTGGCAGACGGCGACGTGCTGCGCTTCGGGCAGGAGCAGATACGGGCGCTGCACACGCCGGGCCACACCTCGGGCAGCATGAGCTTTCTCTGGCGCGACCATGTTTTCACCGGGGACACCCTGCTGATCAACGGCTGCGGCCGCACGGACTTTCAGTCGGGCAGCGCCCAGGACCTGTACCGCAGCCTCACCGAGGTGCTGTTTGCCCTGCCGGAGGGCACCACGGTCTGGCCCGGCCACGACTACCAGGGCCGCAGCCACACCACCATCGGCGCCGAGAAAGCCGGCAATGCCCGTGTGGCCGGCAAGACGCTGGCAGAATTCGAGCAGACCATGAATGATTTGAACCTGCCCAAACCCCGGCGCCTCGACGAGGCCGTGCCCGCCAACCTCACGTCCGGCCTGCGCCATGACGCGGGCGGCGGCGCGTCGCTGGCCGTGCAGCCGGCCCAGGGCTACGCGGGCGATGTGTCGCCCGAGCTGGCCTGCCAATGGTGGCAGGCCGGTGACGCTGTGCTGGTGGATGTGCGCACCGATGCCGAGCGCGAATGGGTCGGCTTTGTGCCGGGCGCCGTGCCGCTGGCCTGGAAGCAGTGGCCCGGCATGGCGATGAACCCTGATTTCGATGCGGGGCTGAAGGCCGCCGTGCCACCGGGCGGCAAGGCCTTGCTGCTGTGCCGCAGCGGTGTGCGCTCGATTGCCGCCGCCAAGCGCGCCACCGAGCTGGGCATCGAGGCCTACAACATCCTCGAAGGCTTCGAGGGCGACCCGGACAACCATGCGCAGCGCGGCCACAAGGGGGGCTGGCGCTTTCGGGGCCTGCCCTGGCGCCAGGGCTGAAGCCGCCCGTTCCTTTCCAAACCCCGTTTCTCACTGAAAGCGATCTTGCCTCATGGCCGTGAACCTGCCTTCTCCCCTTGCCACCGACCTGCATGCCGTGGCGGGCCTGCGCATTGGCGTTGCCGAGGCCGGCATCCGCAAGGCCAACCGCAAGGACCTGACGGTTGTCCTGATTGACGAGGGCGCCTCGGTGGCGGGCGTGTTCACGCGCAACCGCTTCTGCGCGGCGCCGGTGCAGGTGTGCCGCGAACATCTTGCGGCGGGCCAGGGCATCCGCGCGATGGTGATCAACACCGGCAACGCCAATGCCGGGACGGGTGACGACGGGCTGGTGCGCGCGCGCTCCACCTGCATCGCGCTGGCGCGCCACCTGAACCTGTCGCCCGAACAGATCCTGCCGTTTTCCACCGGCGTGATCATGGAGCCGCTGCCCACGGACCGCATCGAGGCCGGGCTGCCGGCGGCCGTGGCCGATGCCCGCGCCGACCACTGGCTGCGTGCGGCCGAGGGCATCATGACCACCGACACCGTGCCCAAGGCCTTCAGCGCGCAGGTCACGCTCGATGGCGTGCCCGTGACCATCACCGGCATCAGCAAGGGCGCGGGCATGATCCGCCCCAACATGGCGACCATGCTGGGGTTCATGGCGACCGATGCCGCGGTTGCGCCCGCGCTCATGCAGCAACTGGCCACCGAACTGGCCGAGGGCTCGTTCAACCGCGTCACGGTGGATGGCGACACGTCCACCAACGACTCCTTCGTGGTGATCGCCACCGGCAAGGCGGCCAATGCCCCCGTCAGGTCGCTGGACAGCGCGGCGGGCCAGGCGCTGAAGGCGGCCATGCTCGATGTGGCGCGGCGCCTGGCCCAGGCCATCGTGCGCGACGGCGAGGGCGCCACCAAGTTCATCACCATCCGCGTCGAGGGCGGCCAGACCGGCGAGGAATGCCGCAAGGTGGCCTACGCCATCGCGCACTCGCCGCTGGTCAAGACGGCCTTCTTCGCCAGCGACCCCAACCTCGGGCGCATCCTGGCCGCGGTGGGCTATGCCGGCATCGACGATCTGGACCAGACCGGCATCGACCTGTACCTGGACGATGTGCATGTCGCGGTCAAGGGCGGGCGCAACCCGGCCTACCGCGAGGAAGACGGCCAGCGCGTGATGAAGCAAAGCGAGATCACGGTGCGCGTGAACCTGGGGCGAGGCGGGGCCGTGGACACCGTCTGGACCTGCGACTTCAGCCACGAGTACGTGACCATCAACGCCGACTACAGGTCATGACCCACCCCCCAGGCACCTGCGGCGATGCGCCCCCGGGCTTCGCCCTTTCCCCCTCAAGGACACGCTGGTGAACGAGAAGTTTGAGCAACTGATCGCGCGCGCGGGCGAATTGCTGACCCGCATTGAATCCATCCTGCCCCAGCCCCTGGGCGCGCCCGACTGGACGGCCTCGATTGCCTGGCGCTACCGCAAGCGCTCGTCGGGCCACGGCACGCTGGAGCCGGTGCGCCACGTGGCCGCGATGCAGCTGTCCGACCTCAAGGAGATCGACGGGCAGAAGGAAAAAATCCAGCGCAACACGTTGCAGTTCGTGCAGGGCAAGCCGGGCAACAATGTGCTGCTCACGGGCGCGCGCGGCACCGGCAAGTCGTCGCTGATCAAGGCCTGCCTCAATGAATACGCGCCCCAGGGGCTGCGCCTGATTGAAGTGGACAAGTCTGATCTGGTGGACCTGCCGGACATCGTGGACGTGGTGTCGGGCCGGCCCGAGAAGTTCATCGTGTTCTGCGACGACCTGAGCTTTGAGGACGGCGAGCCTGGCTACAAGGCGCTCAAGTCCATCCTGGACGGCTCGGTGGCGGCGGCCACGCCCAATGTGCTGATCTACGCCACCAGCAACCGGCGCCACCTGCTGCCCGAGTACATGAAGGAGAACCTGACCTACCAGCACACCGACGATGGCGAGGTGCATCCGGGCGAGGTGGTGGAGGAAAAAATCTCGCTGTCCGAGCGCTTTGGCCTGTGGGTGAGCTTCTACCCGTTCAGCCAGGACGAGTACCTGGCCATCGTGGCGCAATGGCTGTCGTCGTTTGGCGTGGATGCCGCGGCCATTGGCGCGGCGCGGGCCGAGGCCCTGGTCTGGGCGCTGGAGCGTGGCTCGCGCAGCGGCCGGGTGGCCTACCAGTTCGCGCGCGACTACGCGGGGCGGCGGTGAGCGGCGTGCTGGTGGCCGATGCCCACCGCCCGCGCGAGGGCGGCGCGGACCGGCCCGAGGTGGATGTGGCCGTGGGCGTGCTGCTGCGGGGCGACGGGGCCTTTTTGCTCACCTCGCGGCCCCAGGGCAAGGTCTATGCGGGGTATTGGGAATTCCCGGGCGGCAAGGTCGAACCGGGCGAGACGGTGGTGCAGGCCCTGCGCCGGGAGTTGCAGGAAGAAATCGGCATCACCATCGACGGTGCACAGCCCTGGCGCGTGGAGCGGGTCGATTACCCCCATGCCCTGGTGCGGCTGAATTTCTGCAAGGTGACTGGCTGGTCGGGTGAGCTGCAGATGCGTGAGGGCCAGTTGTGCGCGTGGCAGCAGTTGCCGGTGCAGGTGGGCCCGGTGCTGCCGGGCACGGTGCCGGTGCTGCAGTGGTTCGCGCAGGAGCGGGGATTTGACGGTGCTACACATTCTGTAGCGCCTGAGGGCCGCCCCGCCTGGACTCCAGCCTGATTGCTTACTGAAGCTTGGGGTCGCCGAAGGGCTGATCCTCGGGCGGCGCTTCGGCGGGCATGCGAAACGATTCGCTGGCCCAGGCCCCCAGGTCGAGGTTCTTGCACCGCTCGCTGCAGAACGGGCGGTAGGGGTTGGCCGCTGCGTAGAGGCTGTCGCCACCGCAGCCGGGGCAGGGCACCGTTCGCGTCTTCAGGTCCATCTCAGGAGCAAAGGGTCAGTTCAAAGCCGGCGTTCTCGGTGCTGGCATGCAGCCTGTCGTCGGCGCCATGGTTCATCAGGCGCACCGAGACCATCAACCGGTTGCCGCTGATCTCGGGCACCAGGTCCAGCGCCGGGTCAATGCGCAGGCGCAGCAGCTGGAAGGTGCGGCCCTGCGGCAGGTTCTGCTGCAGCTGGCCGCCAGTGGCCATGACTTTTTGCGGAACGCCCGAGTCGCGCAGCAGCTTGAGCAGCAGGTGGATCGATTCGGCCAGCGGCGCGAGGGTGGATGTCCAGCGGTCCAGGTCGGTGCGCCGCACGGTGGCACTGCGGTGCTGCCAGGCGTAATAGGCCGGCAGGTCAAATTCGCAGGTGCCGCCGGGAATGCCCACGCGGCTGCGGATGCTCATGAGCCAGTCGTTCTCGGTCAGTGACTGGCCGGCCTTGCCGGGCAGGTTGTTGAGCGCGCTGAAGCAGCGGTCGAGCTGGCCGACCACCTCGTCGAGCACGGCTTCGGCAATGGCCGGGTTGCCGCGGTAGCTGTTGAGCAGCTGCTTCTGCTTTTCGAGGTCCTTGAGCACATCGGACTTGAGGTCGGCGCGCGCCGCGACGTCCATGACCTCGAAGATGGTGGTCAGGGCGTAGTGGTGGTCGAGCGCCTGGTCGCGCTGGACCAGTTCACCCAGTTGCTGGAACAGGTGCTCCAGACGCAGATACGTCCGGATACGTTCGTTGAAAGGGTATTCGTACAGGATCACGCGGCAGATTCCATTCGCCCAATCATAGCCCGAAGGGTCTGGCCCATTGGGCCACGCAGGCCTCAAGCTGGTCCAGCGTGAGGCCGTCATTGAAGATCACGTCGTCGGCGGCCGCCAGCCGCAGCGCGCGCGGCGCCTGCGAACCCATGATGGCCAGCACCGCCTCGCGGTCCAGGGCGCTGCGCGCGGTGACGCGGTCGATCTGGGTTTGCGGGGCGCAGTCCACCACCAGTACGCGGTCCAGTTGCTGCCGCCAGCGGCCGGATTCCACCAGCAGGGGAATGTCGAACACCAGACAGCGGTGGCCGGCCTGCGCTGCCGCGTCGGCCCGCCTGGCCGTTTCCTGCCCCACCAGCGGGTGGACGATGGCCTCAAGCCGTGCCTTGGCTGCCGCGTCGGAAAAGGCCAGGGTCCGCATGCGGTCGCGGTCCAGCGCGCCCTCGGGGGTGATGAGCGCCGGGCCAAAGGCCGCCGCGATGGCGGGAATCGCCGCGCCGCCCGGCGCGGTCACGCTGCGGGCGATGGCGTCGGCGTCCAGCAGCGCGGCGCCCCGGCCCACCAGCATGCGCGCGACGGTGCTCTTGCCGCTGCCAATGCCGCCCGTCAGGCCGAGCCGCAGCGCACCCGCCATCACAGCCCCAGCACGCGCAGAATCGCTCCAGGCCCGAAGATCATCGCAGTCAGGCCGCCCAGGGCCAGAAACGGGCCGAACGGAACATAACCGCCCTCGCGCAGGCTGCTGGCGAATTTCATGCCGATGCCGACGATCGCGCCGATGACCGAGGCCATGAGGATGATGGGCACCAGGGCCTGCCAGCCAAACCACGCGCCCAGCGCGGCGAACAGCTTGAAGTCGCCATAGCCCATGCCCTCCTTGCCGGTGAGCAGCTTGAAGGCCTGGTAGACCAGCCACAGCGACATGTAGCCCGCCACAGCGCCCCACAGCGCGTCCGCCAGCGGCAGCGGCGTCCAGCGCAGGGCGGCGACGATCAGGCCGGCCCAGAGCAGGGGCAGGGTGATGTCGTCGGGCAGCAGGGTGGTGTCCCAGTCGATCAGCGTGAGCGTCACGAGCGCGGCGGAAAAGCCGCACCAGGCCAGCGCCGACACGGTGGCGCCGCCATGCCAGACGCACCAGGCAAACAGCAGGCCCGTGACCAGTTCGACCAGCGGGTAGCGCAGGCTGAACGGGGCCTTGCAGGCCGAGCATTTGCCACGCAGCACGGCGTAGCTCAGCAGGGGAATGTTTTCATGCCAGCGGATGGCGTGCCCGCATTTCTGGCAGTGCGACCGCGGGACCAGCAGGTTGAAGGGCTTGCCTTCGTCTTCGGGTGGCTTGCCCGCCAGTTCGGCGCACTCGGCGGCCCACTGGCGCTCCAGCATTTTCGGCAGCCGGTAGATCACCACGTTGAGAAAACTGCCCAGCAGCAAACCAAAGGCGCCGGCCAGGGCGGCGTCCACCACAGGCGAGACCAGCATCAGACGACTTGTCCCAGCTTGAAGATGGGCAGGTACATCGAGACCACGATGCCGCCGATCAGGCCCCCGAGGAACACGATGATGATGGGTTCCATCAGGCTGGACAGGCCCGCCACCATGTCGTCGACCTCGGCTTCATAGAAGTCGGCGGCCTTGCCCAGCATGTGGTCGATGGAGCCGGACTCCTCTCCGATGGCGCACATCTGCAGCACCATGGTCGGGAACAGATTGGCATTGGTCATGGCCGCGGTCAGGCTGGTGCCGGTGGACACTTCCTGCTGGATCTTGGCCGTGGCCATGGAATAGACCGAGTTGCCGGAAGCGCCGCCCACGGAGTCCAGCGCCTCCACCAGGGGAACGCCGGCGGCGAACATGGTGGCCAGCGTGCGCGTCCACCGCGCGATGACCGACTTTTCGACCAGGGCGCCGAACACCGGCATCTTGAGCATCAGGCGGTCCATGACCATCTGCACTTTTTCGCTGCGCTTCCAGGCCTGCATGAAGAAGTAGAACCCGCCTCCGATGCCGCCAAAGATCAGCCACCAGAACTTGACGAAGAACTCGCTCATGGCGATCACGAACAGCGTCGGCGCGGGCAGATCGGCGCCGAACGAGCTGAACACCTCCTTGAACGCCGGGATCACGAAGATCATGATCACGGCCACCACCACGAAGGCCACCACCACCACCGAAATCGGGTACATCAGCGCCGACTTGATCTTGGACTTGATGGCTTCGGTCTTTTCCATGTACACCGCAAGGCGGTCCAGCAGGGTTTCCAGAATACCCGCGGCCTCGCCGGCCTCCACCAGGTTGCAGTAGAGGTTGTCGAAGTAGATGGGGTACTTGCGGAAGGCCGCCGACAGGGAGGTCCCGGTCTCCACGTCGGTGCGGATGTCATTGAGCAGCTTGGTCACGCTGCCGTTGGCATTGCCGCGCCCCACGATGTCGAAGGCCTGCAGCAACGGCACGCCGGCCTTCATCATGGTGGCGAGCTGGCGCGTGAAGATCGCCAGATCCTTGGGCTTGATGGCCTTGCCCGAGCGCATCCGGCGCTTCTTGATCTTGGTGGGCGTGACGCCCTGGCGTCGCAGCGACGCGGTGACCTGGTTCTCGCCCGCTGCCCGGGTTTCTCCGCGCACCTGCTTGCCGTTGCGGTCCCGTCCCTCCCATTCAAAGATGTACTCGGCAATTTTGTTGGTTGCTGTTGCCATGGTTGGTGCTGCTCCTTGCTGTGCGCAATCCGTCTGTTATTCGTTGGTGCAACCCAGCACTTCCTCGAGCGAGGTCATGCCCATGCGGACCTTGTGCAAGCCTGATTGCCGCAGGCTGCGGACCCCCTCGGCCTGCGCCTGCGCCGCGATCTCGAGTGAACTGCCGTCGCGCAGGATGATGCGCTGGATTTCCTCGCTGATGGGCATCACCTGGTAGATGCCGACGCGGCCCTTGTAGCCGCTGTTGCACATCGAGCAGCCCACCGGGCGGAACGGCGTCCAGGTTCCATCAACGTCTTCTTCCTTGAAGCCGGCTTCCAGCAAGGTCTCGTGCGGGATGTCGGCCGGGGCCTTGCAGTTGACGCACAGGCGCCGGGCCAGACGCTGGGCCGTGATCAGGATCACGCTGGAGGCAATGTTGAAGGGCGCGATGCCCATGTTGCGCATCCGCGTGAGGGTGGTCGGCGCATCGTTGGTGTGCAGCGTGGACAGGACCAGGTGGCCCGTCTGGGCCGCCTTGATCGAGATGTCGGCGGTTTCGAGGTCGCGGATTTCGCCGACCATGATCACGTCCGGATCCTGGCGCAGGAAGGACTTGAGCGCGGCGGCAAAGGTCAGGCCCGCCTTCTCGTTTACATTGACCTGGTTGACACCAGGCATGTTGATTTCCGAAGGATCCTCGGCCGTGGAAATATTGACGCCGGGCTTGTTGAGCAGGTTCAGGCAGGTATACAGCGACACCGTCTTGCCCGAACCCGTGGGGCCGGTGACCAGCACCATGCCGTAGGGCCGCTGGACGGCCGCGAGCAGGCGCTCCTTTTCTTCCGGCTCATAGCCCAGGGCTTCAATGCCCAGGCGCGCCGAGCTGGGGTCAAGAATCCGGATCACGATCTTCTCGCCGAACAGGGTCGGCAGGGTACTGACCCGGAAATCGATGACGCGGTCGGCGCTGACCTTGAGCTTCATCCGTCCGTCCTGGGGAATCCGCTTCTCGGAGATGTCCATGCGCGAGATCACCTTGATGCGCGAAGCCAGCTTGTCCTTGATCGCAATGGGCGGGGACGCGATTTCGCGCAACTCGCCGTCGATGCGGAAGCGGACGCGGTAGGTGTGCTCGTAGGGCTCGAAATGAAGGTCGGACGCGCGCATGCCAAACGCGTCCAGCAGCATCTTGTGAAGAAACTTGACGACCGGCGCGTCTTCAACCTCGGAGGTGTTGGCCTCGGCCTCCTCGGCACCGGTCGAGTCCATCTGCGACTCGTCGAACTCGAAGTCGTCGCCGATGATGCTGTCCATGGCCTCCGAGGCCGTGGTGGCGTTGGCCTCGACCATCTTGGAGAGCTTGTCGTACTCGGCGATGATCCAGTCCACCCCCATCTGGGTGGCGAACTTGATCTTTTCCGCGGCTTCCTGATCCGACGGGTCCGCGGTCGCCACGATCAGCCGGTTGCTGCGCTTGCTGAGCACCACCACCCGGTAGGCCTGGCAAAGCTTGGTGTCCAGCAGGTTCTTGGGCAGGCGCTGCGTGTCAATGGCCTGGAGGTCCACCAGGGGCGCGCCGAACGCGGCGGACATGCTGTGCGCCAGGTCGGAGGCGGAGACGGCGCCCGAGCCCGTGAGCTCGGCAATGAAATTGGTCCGGTTGGTCTGCGCCTTGCGGTAAAGGTCCTCGGCCGCCTTCTGGCCCAGTTTGCCCGCGGACACGAGCGCGCGGGCGAGCCCGGGAAGGGCCAGGGTCGGGGTTTCGGTGACGGAAGTATCTACAGCGGCCATGTCCGGCAAAGTTCCTGGATAAGGGGTATCCAGACTATCATCGCCGATTGGCTGGCCGCTGTAAATCAGAGGCGGGCAATGGCGCCGCGAAGCAGTCGCCAATGCGGACAAAAAGAAACAGCGGATGCTGGTCGGGGTGAGAGGATTCGAACCTCCGGCCTCTACGTCCCGAACGTAGCGCTCTACCAGGCTAAGCTACACCCCGATTGGCTGCTGCTTGGCCGCCTGGTCCCTGTTGATTCCTCAGGAGCGGCGGTCCAAAAGCTGAGCCGCTAATTGTAGCAAACCGCGCGTGAATGAATTGTCCGGCAGGCGCTGCGCAGCGGCGATGGCCCGGCGCGCTTCGGCGGCGGCGGCCTGCCGGGTGATGTCAATCGCACCGGTTTCGCGGACGATGCTGACGATCTGTTCCAGCTGCGCCGTGGCCCCGTTCTCGATGGCATGACGCACCATGGCCCGCTGGGCCTCGCTGCCCCGCTGCATTGCGGCGATCAGGGGCAGCGTGGCCTTGCCCTCGCGCAGGTCGTCACCCAGGTTCTTGCCCATCTCCAGGGCGTTGCCTTCGTAGTCCAGCACATCGTCAATGACCTGGAAGGCGGTGCCCAATGCCTGGCCATAGTCCGCGCAGACCTGCTCCATGTCGGGTGGGCAGCCCGCGAGCACCCCGCCCAGACGCGCGCTGGCCTCGAACAGCTTGGCCGTCTTGGAGCGGATGACGCGCAGGTAGCCGGCCTCGTCCAGGCTGGCGTCGTGCATGTTCATCAATTGCAGAACCTCGCCTTCGGCGATCACGTTGGTGGCGTCGGACAGGATCTGCATCACCCGCATTTCGCCCGTCTCGACCATCATCTGGAAGGCACGTGAGTACAGGAAATCGCCGACCAGGACGCTGGCCGGGTTACCAAAACTTTCATTGGCTGTGGCGCGGCCGCGACGCAATGTCGAGTCATCGACGACATCGTCATGCAGCAAGGTGGCCGTATGAATGAATTCGACCACAGCCGCCAGGCTGAACCGGCGATCACCCTGGTAGCCCAGGGCGCCGCAGATCAGCAGCAGCAGGGCGGGGCGCAGGCGTTTGCCGCCGGCCGAGATGATGTAGCGCGAGACTTCCCCGACCAGCGGGACGCTTGAATCGAGCCGGTTGGCGATGACACGGTCCACCTCGGCCATGTCGTCGGCGACGAGGGCGAGGGCGGCACTGGTGCTGGAGGAGTGGGAAGACAAGGGGCGGCAGGCTGATTAGCCGCGATTATAGGAAACGTGCAGCCGCCCCTGCGGCCCTGCGGGGGGCGGGAATGTTAGTGCCTGCAAACGGTGCTATAATCTTGGGCTCTGCGGAAATTCGTCTGCGGAGCTTCATTTCAAGAGGTCAACATGTACGCGGTCATAAAAACCGGGGGCAAGCAGTATCGCGTTGCTTCCGGCGAAAAAATTAAAGTAGAACAGATTGCTGCGGACGTAGGCCAGGAGATCGTGATCGACCAGGTTCTGGCCGTCGGCAACGGCAGCGAGATCAAGGTTGGCACCCCCCTGGTGTCCGGCGCAACTGTGACAGTCACTGTGGTGGCTCACGGCAAGCACGACAAGGTTCGCATCTTCAAGATGCGCCGTCGCAAGCACTACCAGAAACGCCAGGGCCATCGCCAGCAGTTCACCGAACTGCAAATCGGCGCGATTGCCGGCTAAGGAGTCACGGAAATGGCACAGAAAAAAGGCGGCGGCTCTACGCGAAACGGGCGCGATTCCAAGCCCAAGATGCTCGGTGTGAAGGCGTTTGGCGGTGAGCTGATCAGCGCCGGCTCCATCATCGTGCGCCAGCGCGGCACCAAGTTCCACCCCGGCACCAATGTCGGCGTGGGCAAGGACCACACCCTGTTTGCACTGGTGGACGGCCACGTGTCGTTCTCGGTCAAGGGCGCGCTGAACAAGCACCTGGTCAATGTGACCCCGGCGTAAGCCTTCAGGCTTTCCGGTACGGAGGCCCTGCGGTGCAATCGCAGGGCTTTTTTGTTTGGGCCACCCCTAGAATCGATCACCATGAAGTTCGTTGACGAAGCCTACATCGACATCGCCGCCGGCGATGGGGGGAACGGCTGCGTCTCGTTCCGCCATGAGAAGTACAAGGAGTTCGGCGGCCCGAATGGCGGCGACGGCGGGCGTGGCGGCCATGTCTATGCGGTTGCCGACCCGGCCTTGAACACCCTGGTGGATTTCCGCTTTGCGCGGCGCCACGAGGCCAAGCGCGGCCAGCACGGCATGGGCTCCGACATGTTTGGCGCCGCGGGCGACGACATCACGCTCAAGATGCCGGTCGGCACCATCCTGACCGATGCGGAGACGGGCGAGGTGCTGTTCGAACTGCTGACGCCTGGCGAGGTCATCACCATTGCCAAGGGCGGTGACGGCGGTTTTGGCAACATGCGCTTCAAGAGCGCGATCAACCGCGCTCCGCGCCAGAAGACGCCGGGCTGGCCCGGCGAGAAGCGCAGCCTGAAGCTGGAACTCAAGGTGCTCGCCGACGTGGGGCTGCTGGGCATGCCCAACGCGGGCAAGTCGACGCTGATCTCGGCCATCTCCAATGCGCGCCCCAAGATTGCGGACTACCCCTTCACCACGCTGCACCCCAACCTCGGGGTGGTGCGCGTGGGGCCGGAGCAAAGCTTTGTGGTGGCCGACGTTCCCGGCCTGATTGAAGGCGCGTCCGAGGGCGCCGGGCTGGGGCACCAGTTCCTGCGGCATCTGCAGCGCACGCGCCTGCTGCTGCATCTGGTGGACTTTGCGCCGTTCGACCCCACGGTGGACCCGGTGGCCCAGGCCAAGGCGATTGCCGCCGAGCTCAAGAAATACAGCGCCGAGCTGTACAAGAAGCCGCGCTGGCTGGTGCTCAACAAGCTGGACATGGTGCCGGCCGAAGAGCGCGAGGCCAGGATCAAGGACTTTGTGAAGCGCATGCGCTACAAGGGCCCCTTGTTCGAGATTTCCGCGCTCACGCGCGAGGGCTGCGAACCGCTGATCAAGGCGATCTACCAGCACATCGCGGCGCGCCAGGTCGAGGAACAGCCGCAGCTGGAAGAGGATGTGGATCCGCGCTTTGCCAGCGGCCCCACGGAATGAGTTTGCTACAAAATAGATAGCGGGATGTGCCCGTCCTGTCTGGACTACAGGCCAAAATGACTCAAAAAGAAGTTCACAGCGTGCTGCATGACGCCCGTCGCATCGTGGTCAAGGTCGGCTCCAGCCTGGTGACCAACGAAGGCCGCGGGCTGGACGAGGCGGCCATTGGCGAGTGGTGCCGCCAGCTGGCCGCGCTGGCCCTGTCGGGCCGCGAGGTCATCATGGTGTCCAGCGGCGCGATTGCCGAGGGGATGAAGCGGCTGGGCTGGGCCAAGCGCCCGCACGAAGTCCATGAATTGCAGGCCGCGGCCGCGGTCGGGCAGATGGGCCTGGCCCAGATGTACGAGACCAAGCTGCGCGAAAACGGCCTGCGCTCGGCGCAGGTGCTGCTCACGCACGCCGACCTGGCCGACCGCGAGCGCTACCTCAATGCCCGCTCGACCCTGCTGACCCTGCTGCGCCTGCGCGTGGTACCGGTCATCAATGAAAACGACACCGTGGTCAACGACGAAATCAAGTTCGGTGACAACGACACCCTGGGCGCGCTGGTGGCCAACCTGGTCGAGGCCGATGCCCTGGTCATCCTGACAGACCAGAAAGGCCTGTACAGCGCCGACCCGCGCAAGGACCCGCAGGCCGTCTTTGTCCACGAGGCCAAGGCCGGCGATCCGGCGCTGGAGGCCATGGCCGGCGGGGCCGGCTCCAGCCTGGGCCGCGGCGGCATGATCACCAAGATCCTGGCCGCCAGGCGCGCCGCGGGCTCGGGCGCGTCCACCGTGATCGCCTGGGGCCGCGAGCCCGATGCGTTGTTGCGGCTCACGCGCGGCGAGGCCATTGGCACCCTGCTGGTGGCGCAGACCCAGAAGCAGCAGGCCCGCAAGCAGTGGATGGCCGACCACCTCCAGCTGCGCGGTGCGGTGGTGGTGGACGACGGCGCCGTGGCCAAGGTGCGCGACGAAGGCAAGAGCCTGCTGCCCATTGGCATGACGGCGGTGGAGGGGGAGTTCTCGCGCGGCGACGTGATCGCCATCCGTGCGCAGTCCGGGACTGAAATCGCACGCGGCCTGGCGAACTATTCAAGTTCAGAAGCCCGGCTGATCTGCCGCAAGCCCTCGGCTGAATTCGAGCGCCTGCTGGGCTACGTGGCCGAGCCCGAGATGGTCCATCGCGACAACCTGGTGCGCGTGCGCTAGCGCAGCTTCTCGAAGTCCTGGTTCTTCAGGTCGCGCACGATCTGGGCCACGCTGCGCGGCGGGGAGTTGCCGACACAGCCGCCCTGCTTGGCGAACATCAGCGAGTGTTTCGACGGCTGGCTGGCCCAGAGGGACCGCCATTCGGCCCGGTCCGCGGCGCTCCAGCCGCCGCTGGCGTTGTAGCGCGCCAGGGTGCGCACTTCGCCGGTGCCGCAGCGCAAGGCCTCGTACATGGCATTGATCACGCCGCTGCTGCTTTGCGCCACGATGACATAGCGCACGATGCCATCGCTGCCGATCTGGATGGTGGCCGGGTCCACGCCAAACTTGAGCTGCGAGCCGATGTTGACGTCAAACGGGACCAGCCGCGCCACGTCAAATGCGGGTGGCGGCGGGGCGTCCAGCTCTTTCCAGTCGGGGTCGACGGGCGTGAGTTGCGCGGCCGCGGCCGTGGCCACCAAGGCCAGGCTCCAGGCGAGCCATTTACGAAGATGCATGTCGGGTCTCTTGCGGATCGGGGTTCTGCCCGGTCTGCGGGTCGGGTTCAAAGGTGCCGCCCGGGGGCAGTTCAAAGGCCGGGCCGCGCCCGCCATGTTCCGGGGAGCCCTCGGGCGCGTCATGCTCGCGGGTGCGGATGCCGCTGCGCAGGTAGCGGTTGCGGTGGTCGTGGCGCGGCAGGTAGCGCGCGAGCTCGGTCAGGGCCATTTCATAGACCCCCCGCTTGAACTCCACCACCACGTCCAGCGGCACCCAGTACTCGTTCCAGCGCCAGGCGTCGAACTCGGGGTGGTTGGTGGCGCGCAGGTTCAGGTTCCAGTCGTGGCCGGTCAGCTGCAACAGGTACCAAATCTGTTTCTGGCCCTTGTAGTGTCCGCGCGCATCGCGGCGGATGTACCGGTCTGGCACCTCGTAACGCAACCAGTCGCGGGTGCGGGCGATGATGCGCACGTGCTCCGGCAGGAGCCCCACTTCTTCGTGCAGTTCCCTGAACATGGCCTGTTCGGGATTCTCGCCCCGGTCAATGCCGCCCTGCGGGAACTGCCAGCTGTGGGTGCGTATGCGCTTGCCCCAGAACACCTGGTTTTTCTGGTTGAGCAGGATGATGCCGACGTTCGGCCGAAAGCCGTCCCGGTCAAGCATAATCAAACCTCAAATTCTTAAACTGAGTTCATTATGCACGCCGGTACGCGCGGGGCAAGGGGCTCGGCCCCAACCCTTTCCATGCCCGCCTGATGAAAGCATCACAGTTCTTCATTTCCACCCTCAAGGAAGCCCCCGCCGACGCCGAGGTGGTCAGCCACCGGCTCATGATGCGCGCCGGCCTGATCAAGAAGCTGGGCGCCGGCATCTACAGCTACATGCCCATGGGCCTGCGGGTGGTCCGCAAGGTCGAGGCCATCGTGCGCGAGGAGATGAACCGCGCTGGCGCCGTGGAACTGCTCATGCCCGTGGTCCAGCCGGCCGAGCTCTGGCAGGAAACCGGGCGCTGGGACAAGATGGGCCCCGAGCTCATGCGGGTCAAGGACCGGCATGACCGCGACTTCATCATCCAGCCCACCAGCGAAGAGGTGGTGACCGACATCGCACGCCAGGAACTGCGCAGCTACAAGCAGCTGCCCAAAAACCTGTACCACATCCAGACCAAGTTCCGCGACGAGCGGCGCCCGCGCTTTGGCGTTATGCGCAGCCGCGAGTTCATCATGAAGGACGCCTACAGCTTTGACCGTGACGTGGCCACCGCCAAGGCCAGCTACCAGGTCATGGCCACGGCCTACCGCGCCATCTTCGACCGCTTTGGCCTGCGCTACCGCGCCGTGGCCGCCGACAGCGGCGCCATCGGGGGCGACCTGTCGGAAGAATTCCAGGTGATCGCCGCCACCGGCGAGGACGCCATCGTCTACTGCCCCGACAGCGACTACGCCGCCAACATGGAAAAGGCCGAGGCGCTGGCGCCGCAGCAGGCCCGCCCCCCGGCCAGCCAGCCCATGGCCCGGGTGCCCACACCCGGCAAGAGCACCTGCGCCGACGTGGCCGATCTGCTCAAGGTGCCGCTGCAAAGCACGGTCAAGTCGCTGGTGCTCGCCACCGACGAAACCAATGACAAGGGTGAAATCCTCAAGAGCCAGGTCTGGCTGCTGCTGGTGCGCGGCGACCACGACATGAACGAGATCAAGGTGGGCAAGGTGCCGGGGCTGGACAACGGCTTCCGCTTTGCCAGCCTGCCCGAAATCGAGGCGCACTTTGGCACGCGCCCGGGTTACCTGGGCCCCGTGGGCCTGACGCAGCCCCTGAAAATCGTGGCCGACCGCGACGTGGCCGTGATGGCCGACTGGATCTGCGGCGCCAACGAGGAAGACGCCCACATCACCGGCGTCAACTGGGGCCGTGACCTGCCCGAGCCCGACGTGGTGGCCGACCTGCGCAACATCGTCGAGGGCGACGCCTCGCCCGATGGCAAGGGCGTGCTCGCCATCGAACGCGGCATCGAGGTGGGCCATGTGTTCTACCTGGGCACCAAGTACAGCAAGGCCATGAACGCCACCTTCCTCGACGAGAACGGCAAGCCCCAGTTCCTCGAGATGGGTTGCTACGGCATCGGTATCACGCGCCTGCCCGCCGCGGCCATCGAGCAGAACCACGACGAGCGCGGCATCATCTGGCCCGATGCCATTGCGCCGTTCACCGTGGTGATCTGCCCGATCGGCATGGACCGCAGCGCCGAGGTCAGGGCCGCGGCCGAAAAGCTGTATGCCGACCTGCTGGCCAGCGGCGTGGACGTGATGCTGGACGACCGCGGCGAACGCCCCGGCGCCATGTTCGCCGACTGGGAACTGATTGGCGTGCCGCACCGCGTGGTGCTGTCCGACCGCGGCCTCAAGGAGGGGCAGGTCGAATACCAGCACCGGCGGGATGCCGCGGCCACCAAGCTGGACGCCGCTGCCGTGCTGGACCACCTGAAGGACCGGCTCAAGCCGTGATTTCAAGACGAAAGTGCCTGTTGTCCTTGCCTGGCGGCCTTGGACTGCTATCTTTTTCAAAGCAGTCGAGTGCCGGCAACCAGGTTGAGGAGCCGCTTGCGGACTCGGTGCGCAGCGCGCTGAGTTCGGCCATCGCGAACCAGGCGCCCCCCGTGCCCGAGTTCCCCGACACCGATTCCAGGCTGGCCTACCTGCGCTGGCTGGGCGTGACCAGCACCCGGCTCAAACGGCGCATGCCCGAATGGCACATGCGCAAGGAATTCCTGCAGACGGTCTGGTACGAGAGCAAGCGCTCGGGCCTGGAAACCGCGCTGGTGCTCGGGTTGATCCAGGTGGAAAGCGGCTTCCGCAAATACGCCGTCAGCAGCGCGGGCGCGCGCGGCTACATGCAGGTGATGCCGTTCTGGACGCGGGTGATCGGCGATGGCGATGCCGGGGTGCTGTTCCACATGCAGGCCAACCTGAGGTTTGGCTGCGTCATCATGCGCCATTACCTGGACCGCGAGCGTGGCGACCTGTTCATGGCGCTGGGCCGCTACAACGGCAGCCGCGGCAAGTCGCCTTATCCCGACGCGGTGCTTGGCGCCCGCCGGCAGTGGATTTTCCCGCAGCCCTGAGGCGCGCCTGGAGGCACTGACATGGACCACAAATGGCTGGAAGACTTCGTGGCCATGGCCAGCGAGCGCAGCTTTTCCCGGGCGGCCGAGCTGCGCCACGTCACGCAGCCGCAGTTCTCGCGCCGCATCCGGGCGCTGGAGCTCTGGGCGGGTGCGGACCTGGTCAACCGCGCGGGCATGCCTCTGGAGCTGACAGAAGCCGGCAAGGAGTTCCTGCCCGTGGCGCGTCGCGTGGTGGAGGCCCTGAGTGATGCGCGGGCCCGCATTCACCACGCCCGGGGCGAACTGGATGGTGTCACCCTGGCCACGGGCCGGTCCCTCGCGAGGACGGCGGTGCCGGAATGGCTGGCGACCATGAAAAAAGCGGCCGGCGAATTCCGGCTGCGCATGTTGACGGGCTCCGTGCATGACGGGGTCCTGGCGCTCGATCAGGGCGGCGCCGATTTTCTGCTGTCATTTGCGCACCCCCGATTGCCGCTGGTGCTGGACGACAGGCGTTTCGAAGGCGCAACCATCGGGCACGACGAACTGGTGGCGGTCAGCGCGCCGCGGGCCGACGGAACGCCCCTGCATGTCTTGCCGGGTACGCCGGGCAAGCCGGTGCGGCTGCTGGGCTACGCGCCCTCGCTGGCCCTGAACCAGATCCTGCAGGATGGGCTGTCCCGCCTCGCGGGGGACCTGCATCTGCGAACGGTCGTCGAGTCCGACTTTGCCGACTTTCTTCATGAGCAGGCCCTGCGCGGCGCCGGTGTGGCCTGGCTGCCGCGCCGCCTGGTGGGGGGCGACATTCGCGACGGGCGGCTGCTCCCGTCCGACTTTCCCGGCTCGCAGTTCCGGTTTGAAATCCGGCTGTACCGGCCCCGCGAACCGCGCAGCGAACTTGCGCGCAAGCTCTGGGCGGCCAGCCAGATCGCATAGCCGCATGCGCGTTGCGCATGCCATTCAGTGGGCGTGTTCCTAGACTCCGGTCATTCGTTTGGAGCACGCCATGTCTGGATACTTTTCGATCTCTCGCCTCCTGTGCATCCCCCTGGGCATGCTGCTCGCCACCGGCGCGATGGCGCAGGCCTGGCCAGGCGCCAGGCCGATCACGCTGGTGGTCGGCTATCCCGCCGGCGGCAGCGTGGACCTCGTGGCGCGCGCGGTGGCGCAGCCACTTGCGCTTCGCCTTGGTACACCGGTGGTGGTGGAGAACATCGGGGGCGCCAGCGGCACCCTGGGCGCCCAGAAGGTCGTGAAGGCGCCGGCCGACGGCTACACGCTGCTTCTGGGCACTGGCAGCGAAGTGTCCATCGCCAGGCTCTTCAACACCGCCATCCGCTACAACGGCGAGACCGACCTGTCGCCGGTCGGAATGATCGGCGTGACCCCCATGGTGTTCCTGACCAGTCCCAAGACGGGGATTCACACGGTCGAGGACGCCCTGGCCCGTGCCAGGAAGGAGCCCAACAAATTGCGCTTCAACTCCTCGGGCGTGGGCACGCCCCTGCACGTGGCGGGCGAGCTGATCAACCTCACCGCGGGCATCAACCTCAGGCACGTGCCCACCAACGGCGCGGGCCAGATGGTGGACGACCTGGCCACCGACAAGGTGCAGTTCAGCGTCATGACCCTGTCATCGGCATTGCCCCACATTGAAGCCGGCCGCCTGGTGCCGCTGGGGCTCACCACCCCCGCGCGCAGCCTGACCGCGCCCGGCGTGCCGGCCCTGGCAGAGAACCCGAAACTCAAGGGCTATGACATGAACGTGTGGTTTGCACTGTTCGGGCCGGCCGGCTTGCCGCCCGCCATCGTGTCGCGGCTGAACAAGGAACTCAACGACAGCCTGCGGGACCCGCAGACCTGGCAGAAGCTTCAGAAGGCCGGCATCTCCAACGAAGGAGGCACGCCGGCCGCACTGACGGCTTTCATCCGCAGCGAGACCCAGCGCGTGCGCAAGGTGGTGACCAAGGCGGTGGCCACCGGCTCGGGCTTCTGAGCGCGCGTTGGCAAGCTAAGGTCTCAACGGGTTAGTCCCGGTGTCCGGGGCGCTTGCCGTCGCTATCCTGTCCCGTTCCAGCTCCCTCTTGGCGCGCTTCTTGCAAATTACAAAACCAGAATTCCAGACTCCCGCTGTCCGTTCGCGTCAATGCTGCATTCCGTCATCAAGTCAATTTCTTCAGGAGAAACCCGCATGCCAGTCAACTTTGCCAGTCGCCGTTTTGTGAATCGATGGTTCGTGACCACCGCGGTGGCGGCGGCAGCTGCTTTCGCGCCCGCGGCCTTTGCGCGCGACCTGGTGGTGGCGCTCAAGACCGAGCCCACATCGATGGACCCGCAATACCACGCGCTGACGCCCAACATCCAGCTGTCGCAAACGCTGTTTGAGGGCCTGGTCTGCGCCGATGCCGACCTGGCCATCAAGCCCTGCCTGGCCGAGTCCTGGAGCGCCAACGGCAAGACCTGGACCTTCAAGCTGCGCCCCAATGTGAAGTTCTCCGATGGCTCGGCGCTCACGTCAGCGGACGTCGTGTTCACGCTCGACCGGGTGGCCAAGGTGCCCAACAGCCCCTCGTCATTCAAGGTTTACCTGCAAAAGGTCGAGAAGGTGGAGGCCGTGGACCCGCTCACCGTGCGCATCACCACATCCGAGCCCTATCCCCTGCTGGCCGTCAACATGGTGGGCCTGCCCATCATGTCGGCCAAGGCCGCTGCCGGCCCGGCGGCTGAAGGCAAGACCACCACCGAACTGAATTCGGGCAACGGCCTGGTCGGTGCCGGCCCCTACCGCTTTGTGTCCTGGAAGCGCGGCAGCGAGATCATCTTCGAGCGCAACCCGCACTACTGGGGCCCGGCGCCCGCCTGGGACAAGGTCATCTACCGCCCCATCAGCAACCCGGCGGCGCGCGTGGCCGCCTTGCTGGCCGGCGATGTGGACCTGGTGGAAGACCCACCCACCGATGACCTGGAACGCCTGCAAAAAGACCCCAAGCTCACGGTCGAAACCAAGGCCTCCAACCGCGTCATCTACGTCGCGCTGGACCAGCATGGCGAGACAACCCCGGGCATCCAGGGCACCAACGGCAAGAACCCGCTGCTGGACAAGCGGGTGCGCGAGGCGCTGTCGCTGGCCATTGACCGCCAGGCGCTGGTGGCCCGCATCATGGGCGGCGTGGGCACGCCCGCCGCGCAGCTGCTGCCGTACCCCATGTTTGGCGCCAGCAAGAACCTGGTGACGGCCGCCAAGGCCAACCCCGACAAGGCCAAGGCCCTGCTCAAGGAGGCCGGCTACCCCGATGGCTTCACCATGGTGCTGGGCGCGCCCAATGGCCGCTACATCAACGACAGCAAGGTCGCGCAGACGCTGGCCGCGATGTGGACGCGCGTGGGGGTCAAGACCACCATCGACTCCAACGCACCGGCGGTGTTCTTCAAGAACCGCGATGCCTATTCCTACAGCGCCTACATGGCTGGCTGGGGCACCGCCACGGGCGAGATGTCCAACACGCTGAACTCCCTGCTGGTCACGCCCAACAAGGAAAAAGGGCAGGGCACGACCAACCGCAGCCGCTACTCCAACCCCGCCATGGACAAGCTGGTGGAAGAGTCCGCCAGCCAGATGGATGACGCCCAGCGCGCCGCCACCCTGGCCAAGGCCAGTGAAGTGGCGATGGCTGATTTCGCCATGCTGCCCGTCCATTTCGAGCATTCGGTCTGGGCCATGAAGAAGGGCATCAGCTTCAAGGGCCGTGCTGACCAGCAAACCATGGTGCAGTACGCCACCGTGGCCAAGTAACCCGCGGCCCTTCAACCTTGCCCGCCGCTGCGGCGGCGGGCGCCTCCTTTCCCATGCTTGCTTTCATCATTCGCCGCCTGCTTCAGGCCCTGCTGGTCATGGCCGTCATGTCGGGCCTGGTGTTCGTTGGTCTCTATGTGGTGGGCGATCCGGTGTCCATGATGGCCAGCCCCGAGGCCACGGAGCTGGAGCGCGACGCCATCCGCGCCAATTTCGGTCTCGACAAGCCGCTGTGGGAGCAGTACGCCATCTTCATGTCGCATGCCGTGCGGCTGGATTTTGGCAAGAGCTTTCTCACTGGCCAGTCGGCCATGGGCCTGATTCTTGAGCGCATGCCGGCCACGCTGGAACTGGCCGTGGTCTCGATGCTGCTCGCCGGCCTGGTCGGCGTGCCGCTGGGCATCTGGGCCGGGCTCAAGCCGCAGGCCCTGAGCACGCGGGGCATCATGACGGGCTCGGTGCTGGGTTTCTCGCTGCCCAATTTCTGGGTCGGGCTGATGCTCATCATGGTGTTCGCCGTGTACCTGGGCTGGGTGCCCGCCAGCGGACGCGGCAAGACCGTGATGCTGGGCCCGCTGGACTTGAGCGTGCTCACGCTGGACGGCTGGCGCCGCCTCATCCTGCCGGCCTGCACCATCGCGCTGGCCAAGGCGGCGCTGATCATCCGCGTGACCCGCGCGGCCACGCGCGAGGCGTTGCCCATGGACTACATCAAGTTCGCGCGCGCCAAGGGCCTGGCCTGGAGCCGCATCCTGCGCGTGCACCTGCTCAAGAACATCCTGATTCCCATCGTCACGGTGTTCGGGCTGGAGTTTGGCCAGGTGGTGGCGTTCGCGGTGGTGACCGAAACCATCTTCGCGTGGCCCGGCATGGGCAAGCTGCTGCTCGATTCCATCATCACGCTGGACCGGCCCGTGGTCGTGGCCTACCTGATCCTGATCGTGTTCTTTCTGGTCATGCTCAATCTGGTGACCGACATTGTTTATTCGGTGCTCGACCCGCGCGTGCGCCTGCAGGCAGCCAAGGCATGAACGATACCCTCGCAACCCCCGTGACGCCGGCCGACCTGGCGCCGCTGCCCCCGCCTGAAACCCCGTGGCAGCGCCTGCGCCGCGAGTTCGTGGCCAACAAGCTGGCCATGGCCGGCCTGGTGCTGCTGCTGCTGGCCCTGGGCGTGGCGCTGTTCGCGCCGTGGATCTCGCCGCAGAACCCCTACGACATCGGCAAGCTCGACATCTTCGACTCCAAGCTGCCGCCCGGCAGCAAGGACGCCGCCGGCACCATGACCTACTGGCTGGGCACTGACAGCCAGGCGCGCGACCTGCTCTCGGCCATCTTCTATGGCCTGCGCACCAGCCTGATGGTGGGCGGCATCTCGGTGTTGGCCGCGCTGGCCATTGGCAGCATCGTGGGGCTGGCCGCCGCCTACTTTGGCGGCTGGGTTGACGCGCTGCTGATGCGCATCGTGGACATCCAGCTGTCGTTCCCGGCCATCCTGGTGGCGCTGATCCTGCTGGCCATCCTGGGCAAGGGCGTGGACAAGGTCATCATCGCCCTGATCATCGTGCAGTGGGCCTATTTTGCGCGGGCCGCCCGCGGCGCCGCGCTGGTGGAGCGCGCCAAGGAATACGTGGAAGCAGCGCAGTGCATGGCCCTGGGGTCGCCGCGCATCCTGCTGCGCCACATGCTGCCCAACTGCCTGCCGCCGCTGATCGTGATCGCCACCATCGACCTGGCGCACGCCATTGCGCTCGAATCGACACTGTCATTCTTGGGCGTGGGCGTGCCGGTGACGGAACCATCTCTGGGCATGCTCATTGCCAACGGCTTCGAGTTCATGCTGTCGGGCCATTACTGGATCTCGTTCTTCCCGGGGATTGCGCTGGCGCTGGCCATCGTGGGCATCAACCTGGTGGGCGACCACCTGCGCGACATTCTCAACCCGCACAACGCACACTGACCGATGGACGAATCGCAGAACTTTTCCGCCGTGTCGGCCATGGCGTCCCACGGCGAGCCCGTCCTGCAGGTGCAGGGCCTGCAAACCCATTTCTTCACGCACGGCGGCGTGGTGAAGGCTGTGGATGGCGTGGACCTTCAAGTGGCCGCCGGCGAAATCCTGGGCCTGGTCGGTGAATCGGGCTCGGGCAAGAGCATCACGGGCTTTTCCGTGATCGGCCTGATCGATGCGCCGGGCCGCATCGTGGGCGGCCACATCCGCTACCTGGGCGAAGACCTGGCCGCGGCCACCGAGTCCAGGCTGCAGCAGCTGCGGGGCAAGGAGATCGCCATGATCTTCCAGGACCCGATGATGACGCTCAATCCCGTGCTGCGGGTCGACACGCAGATGGTCGAAGCCATCCACGCCCACGAAAAGGTCAGCCCCGCCGCGGCGCGTGCCCGCGCGCATGACGCGCTGGCCATGGTGGGCATCCCGTCGCCCGCCGAGCGCCTGCTGGCCTATCCGCACCAGCTGTCGGGCGGCATGCGCCAGCGCGTGGCCATTGCGATCGCGTTGCTCAACAAGCCCAAGCTGATCATTGCCGACGAACCCACCACGGCGCTGGACGTGACCATCCAGGCGCAGATCCTTCATGAAGTGCAAAAGCTCTGCCGCGAAACCGGCACCGCCATGATCTGGATCACCCACGACCTGGCCGTGGTGTCGGGCCTGGCCGACCGCATTGCGGTCATGTATGCCGGGCGCATTGTCGAAAGCGGCGCAACGGCCGATGTGGTGCACCGCCCCTCGCACCCCTACACCCAGGGCCTGATCAATTCCATTCCCACCCGCGCCACGCATGGCAGCCTGCTGCGGCAGATCCCCGGCATGACGCCGTCCCTGCTCCAGCTCCCCCAGGGCTGTGCCTTCAGGCCCCGCTGCGGTTACGCCACCGACGCCTGCCTGAACGTGCCGCAGCCGCAAGCCGTGGCGCGTGACAAGACCGTGCGCTGCTGGCACGCCCTCGCCTGAATGACCCGCATGGATGCTTCCGTGAATCCTCAAACCCCCTCTGGCGCGCCGCTGCTGCAGCTGCGCGGCATTGACAAGCGCTTTGTCCAACCCGTGGACCTGGCGGGCAAGATCGCCAACCTGCTGGGCGCCCACAACGCCCCGGCCGTCGTCCAGGCCGTGTCTGGCGTGGACCTGGACATCCAGGCCGGCGAAGTCATTGGCGTGGTCGGCGAGTCGGGCTGTGGCAAGTCGACGCTGGGCCGCGTGATCGCGGGCATCAACCCGCCCTCGGCCGGCGAGGTGAGCTACAAGGGGCGCCGCGTCAGCGACATGGGCACGGCCGAGCGCCGGGCCTACGGGCTGGGCGTGCAGATGATCTTCCAGAACCCCATGGCCTCGCTCAACCCGCGCATGCGGGTGCTCGACATCATTGGCGAGGCGCCCGTGGTGCATGGCCTGGTGCCCGCCTCAGGCCAGGCCGACTACGTGGCCGACCTGATGCGCCAGGTGGGCCTGGACCCGGACTACGGCCAGCGCTACCCGCACCAGTTTTCGGGCGGCCAGCGCCAACGCATTGGCATCGCGCGCGCGCTGGCACTCAAGCCCGAGCTCATCGTGTGCGATGAAGCCGTGGCCGCGCTGGACGTGTCCATCCAGGCCCAGGTGCTCAACCTGTTCCTGGAACTGCGCCGCAGCCACGCGCTGACCTACCTGTTCATCAGCCACAACCTGGGCGTGGTGGGGCATATCTCGGACCGCGTGGTCATCATGTACCTGGGCCGGGTGGTCGAGGTCGCGCCCACTGAAGTCATCTTCAGCCGGCCCAACCACCCCTACACGCAGGCCCTGCTGTCGGAGCTGCCCACGCTGGACACCCAGCGGCGCGACTACCAGCCCATCAAGGGCGAACTGCCGTCGCCCTTGCGCCCGCCCTCGGGCTGTGCTTTTCACCCGCGCTGCCCGCAGGCCATGCCGCGCTGCCAGACCGAGCTGCCCGTGCTGCGCACGCTGGCCACGGGCCATGCCAGCGCCTGCCACCTCAACGACGCCGCGCCGCCGGCCGCCCATCCCAACCCATGACCGATCCCGTCCTGCCGAGCATTTCCACCCCATTTGCCCCGTTTGCGCTGCGCCTGCCTGAAGGCGATGCCTTGCCGCTGGTCTGCGACTCGCCGCACAGCGGCACCCTGTACCCCGACGACTTTGGCTACGCGCTGCCGTTTGACAAGCTGCGCTCGGGCGAAGACACCGACGTGCACGTGCTCTGGGAGGCCCTGCCCTCGGTGGGCGCCACGCTGCTGGCGGCCAACTTCCCGCGGGCCTATGTGGACCCCAACCGCGACGTGGAAGACATCGACCCCGGCCTGCTCGACGCACCGTGGCCCACCCCCCTGGCGCCCAGCGAGAAGACGCGCCTGGGCATCGGCCTGATCTGGCGCGACGCTGGCAAGGGCGGAAAGGACCCCATCTATGCCCGCAAGCTGGGCGTGGCTGAAGTGCAGGCCCGCATTAGCCGCTACCACGCGCCCTACCACGCAGCCATGCGCGAGCAGATCGAGGCCGCCTACGCCCGCTTCGGCGCGGTCTGGCACCTGAACCTGCATTCCATGCCGGCCAACTCGTACGAAGGCCTGCAGATCCGCAGCGACCACCCCCTGGCCGACGTGGTGCTGGGTGACCGGGACGGCACCACAGCGGCGCCGGAGTTCACGGCCATGGTGGCCCAGGCCTTCCGCCAGCGCGGCTTCAGCGTGGCGCTCAACGACCCCTTCAAGGGCGTGGCGCTGATTGCCCGCCTGGGCCGGCCCGCCGAGCGCCGCCACAGCCTGCAGGTGGAACTGCACCGCGGCCTGTACATGGACGAGCAGACCCGTGCGCGCAGCGCGGGCTTTGGCGCCCTGCAAAGCGCGCTGGCCGGTGTTTCTGCTGAAATTGCCGCCTACGTCAAAACCCAGATCAACCCCTGAGCCCGGACACCCCATGAGCCTGATTGCCGAAATCGAAGCCACCCACGAAGAATTCACTGCGCTGCGCCGCGACATCCACGCGCACCCCGAGCTGGCTTTCCAGGAAAACCGCACCTCCGACGTGGTGGCCGACCGGCTGGCCGCCTGGGGCATCGAGGTGCACCGGGGCCTGGGCCAGACCGGGGTGGTGGGCGTGTTGCGCGGCACCCGCACGGGCACCACTGGCAAGCCCCGTTCGATCGGCCTGCGCGCCGACATGGACGCCCTGCCCATGCCCGAACACAACCGCTTTGCCCACGCCTCGAAGAACCCCGGACGCATGCACGGCTGCGGCCATGACGGCCACACCGCCATGCTGCTCGGCGCGGCCAAGTACCTGGCGGCGCACCGCGACTTTGACGGCATCGTCAACTTCATCTTCCAGCCGGCCGAGGAGGGCGGCAATGCCGGCGCCCGGGCCATGATCGAAGATGGCCTGTTCGACAGGTTTCCCTGCGACGAGATCTACGGCATCCACAACATGCCGGGCTTTGACGTGGGCCACTTCGGCTTTCGCAAGGGGCCGACCATGGCGTCGAGCAACCGCTTTGACATCTTTGTGCGCGGCACCGGTGGCCACGCGGCGCAGCCGCACAAGTCGGTGGACACCATCGTGATCGCGGCCGAGATGGTGGGCGTGCTGCAGACGCTGATCTCGCGCCACAAGAACCCGATTGACGTGGCCGTGCTCAGCATCACCCAGATCCACGCCGGCGATGCCTACAACGTGCTGCCCGGCGAAACCGTGATCCGCGGCACCGTGCGCACCTTCAGCACCCAGGTGCTGGACGAGATCGAATCCAACATGCGCCGCGTGGCCGAGATGCTGCCCCAGGTGCACGGGGGCAGCGGCGAGCTCAAGTTCCACCGCGCCTACCCGCCCCTGGTGAACTGGGACGCGCAGACCGACTTTGCGATGAAGGTGGCGCAGGACGCCTTTGGCGCCGACCATGTGGACGGCAACACACCGCAGCACGGTGGTGCCGAGGACTTCTCGTTCTACCTGGAGAAAGTGCCGGGCTGCTACCTCTTCATGGGCAATGGCGAAGGCGCCCACCGCGACGACAAGTACGTTGGCATGGGCCCTTGCGAGCTGCACAACCCCAACTACGACTTCAACGACGCGCTGCTGCCCATCGGGGCGAGCTACTGGGTCAAGCTGGTGGGCGCGTTCTTCGCGAAATAGGCTTTCAGGCCGTGCCTTCAGCGGGCGTGGTGGCGCGGGTGACCAGCACCTGGTCGATGCGGTAGCTGTCCACGTCCATCACCTCGAACTTGTAGCCGGCCCAGGTGACGCTGTCGGTGCGCCGGGGCACGCGGCGCAGCATCACCATCAGGAAGCCGGCCAGGGTCTCGTATTCTTCCTCGTGCGGCAGGGCGTCGATGTGCAGGGCGCGCAGCACGTCCTGGATGGGCGTGACGCCGTCGATCAGCCAGGAGCTCTCGTCGCGCCGCACGATCTGTTCCTCGTCGGGCGTGGACACCAGCTCGCCCATGACCGTGCTCATCAGGTCGTTGAGCGTGACCACGCCCACCACCAGGCTGTATTCGTTGACGATCACGGCAAAGTCGTCCTGCACCTGGCGGAACTGCTCCAGCACCTCGGCCAGGCTCAGCCGGTCGGGCACGATCAGGGCCTTGTGCACCAGGGTCTCGTCGGTCAGCGCCAGCGGCTGCTTGTTGAGCAGGCGCTGGAACAGGTCTTTCGCGTCCACATAGCCCACCACATCGTCGATCACGCCGTTGCACACGGGGTAGGTCGAGAACGGCTCGGCCGCGATGCGCGCGCGCACCACGGCCTCGGGGTCGTCTCGGCTGAACCAGGCAATGCGCTCACGCGGCGTCATGGCGCTGGAGACCACGCGGGTGTCCAGCTCGAACAGGTTGGCAATCACCTGCTGCTCGCGCCGCTGCAGCACGCCGGCCTGCGCGCCGGCCTCGGTCAGGGCCAGGATGTCGGCCGAGGTGACCTTGTCCTCGCGCTGCGCCGGCAGGCCAAACAGCCGGAACAGGCCGTCGGTGCTCTTGCTGAACAGCCACACCACGGGCTTGAGCACCACCATGAGCCACAGCATGGGCGTGACCAGCCGGATGGCCGTGCGCTCGGGGTCGTTCATGCCCAGCCGCTTGGGGAACAGGTCGGCAAACACCAGGAACAGGGAGATGGTGGCCACGAACGAGGCCATGAACCCCGCGGTCACCGCCGCCGTGGGCGAGAGCCACAGGGCAAACAGCCGGGTGAAGTAGGGGCTCCAGGCGCCTTCACCCACGATGCCGCCCAGGATGGCCACGGCGTTCAGGCCGATCTGCACCACGGTGAAGTAATGGCCCGGCTGCTCCTGCGCGAGCAGCACCTTTTCGGCGCGCGGCTCGCCCTCGTCCGCGAGCTGGCGCAGGCGCAGGCGGCGCGAAGCCGCCAGCGAAATTTCGGCCAGCGAGAAGAACGCGCTCACGCCGATGAGCAGCGCGACAAGGATCAGGCTTTCGACCAGGTTCATGCGAGGTCAAGTGTAGCGGGGCCCTGCCGTGGCGGGCCGCGTTGCTGCCGAGTCCGCCGACTTGCCCCGACGGGCCGCGTGGGCGGCGCTACTGCATGAAGCCGATGCGGTTTTTCTGCGCGCCGGGGCGGGGCAGGTCGTCGGGCTGGACCTCGTCGCGGCCATCCAGCCGCGCATTGCCAAAGCCGGTCATGAGCGCGCGGCGCATGTCGCGCGGGGCCAGTTCGGCCAGGCTGTCGAGCACATCGGCCTGCGGCTCGGGCGCGAACCGTTCGCCCCAGCCGTGCTCGGACCGGATGGACTGGTAGAGCTGGCGCGCGATGCGCCGCGCCGCCTCGGGGTTGGGCGGCTGCACCTCGTACACATTCATGCGGTTGAGGATGGGCTCGGGGATGGCGCGGCCGTCGTTGGCGGTGAGGATCCAGATCACCTGGCTCGCGTCAATCGCCACCTCGGCGAATTCGTCCATGAAGTCCAGCGCGCTGTCGTGCTCCAGCAGGCCATACAGCGCGCCCAGGGGGTCGTACTGGGCGTCGGCGCTGGCCTTGTCGACTTCATCGACCACCATCACGGGGTTGGCGTACTGGCCGTCGACCAGCGCTTCAAACACCTTGCCGGGCTTGGCGCCTTTCCATTGCGACGACGAGCCCGACAGCAGCCAGCCCGCGGTCATGGAGCTCATGGGCACGAGGTTCATGCCGGTGCCCAGCAGCGCGGCGAGCTGGCGTGCAAAGTGGGTCTTGCCAATGCCGGGCGGCCCCAGCAGCAGCATGGGCGTGACCACCAGGCCGTCGCGGCTGTCCTGGCTCAGCGCCACATGGCGCTTGACGTCGTCCAGTGGCTCCGTGAAGTTGGGCAGCTGGTCGTACAGCGCGGCCATGTCGGGCACGCCGCTGGGCTTGACCTGGAAGCGGTCGGGGCCGCGCTCGAGCATGCGCTCGTAGGTGCTGCGCAGGGACTCGTATTCACGCTGGTTGCCGGCATCATTGATCTTGGCCAGCTTGCGCTCCACATCCTGCGTGCGGAACACGCTGCGCACCTTGGCGATGGGCAGCTGGAAGGAAGAAGACTGTGGAACGAGACTGCGGGATTCCATCGATCACTCCTTGCGAAGAACACGGGTTCATTCCAGCATAAGCCGTGCCAGTGTTCAATCGGGAGTGAGGGCACTGTCGGTGATGCGCGACAGTGCCGGGGCTGGCGCAGCTCAGCCCGGCTGGCCGCCCAGCACCTGCTGCAGTTCGCCGTTCTCGTACATCTCCATCATGATGTCCGAGCCGCCGACGAATTCGCCCTTGACGTAGAGCTGCGGGATGGTGGGCCAGTTGCTGTATTCCTTGATGCCCTGGCGGATCTCGGGGTCGTCCAGCACGTTGACCGTGGTCACGGCCCGGGTGTCCACGCCACAGGCCTTGAGGATCTGGATGGCGCGGCCCGAGAAGCCGCACATGGGAAAGCTGGCGTTGCCCTTCATGAACAGCACGATGTCGCTGTTCTTGACGAGTTGGTCGATGCGTTGCTGGGTGTCGCTCATGGTGGTGTCCTTCAATCGTCCAATTATCCCTTTTCAGGCCATTGCGCGCCTGAACAGCGCTCAATGCCCGCGAGGTCCTTGCGGCTGGCCACCGCCGTGAAGCCCTGCCGCGCCAGCAGGTCGCGCACGGCACCGGCCTGGTCGTGGCCATGCTCCAGCAGCAGCCAGCCGCCGGGGGCCAGGCAGGCCGGCGCCTGGGCCACGATGGCGCGCAGGTCATCCAGCCCGTCGGGGCCCGAGGCCAGTGCCTGCAGCGGCTCGTGGCGCAGCGCGGCCAGGTGCGGGTCGGCGCTGGCCACGTAGGGCGGGTTGGAAACGATCAGGTCATAGGGTCCGGGCCGGCCCCGCAACCAGTGGCCGGCCGCGAAATCCACGGCCAGCGCCAGCCGCTGCGCGTTGGCGCGCGCCACGGCCAGCGCATCGGCGCTGGCATCCAGCGCGCTCACGGCCCAGCGCGGGCGTTGCGACTTGAGCGCCAGTGCAATGGCGCCGCTGCCCGTGCCCAGGTCGATCACGCGGGCCGCGTCGGGCAAGCCGGGCAGGGCCAGCGCCCATTCGACCAGGGTCTCGGTGTCGGACCGCGGGTCAAGCACGCGCGCGTCCACCTGCAGCCGCAGGCCAAAAAATTCCCGCCTTCCCGTGAGATAAGCCACAGGCTCGCCCTCGGCGCGCCGCCGGCAAAGCGCCTCGAACGCCTGGGCGGCAGGGCCCGGGAGGGTGTCTGCGTCATGGGCCAGCAGCCAGGCGCGGTCCTGGCTGTCGCGCCCCAGCGCGTGCAGCAGCAGGATCTGCGCGTCCAGCCGGTCCAGCCCGCCGGAGGCGGCGTCGCGCCAGGCGCTGGCAATGGTTTTGCTATTCATTTGCTAGCACGAAGTGGCCGCCCCGTCTGGACTCCAGGCATTTTGGAGCCTCAAGCGGCGCTGAATTCGAGTTCTTCAAGCTGTTCGGCCTTGCGCGCCAGCAGCAGCGCGTCGATCACCTCGTCCAGCTCGCCCTCCATGATGAAGGCCAGCTTGTACAGCGTGAGGTTGATGCGGTGGTCGGTCAACCGGCCCTGCGGGAAGTTGTAGGTGCGGATGCGGTCGCTGCGGTCACCGCTGCCGATCAGGCCCTTGCGCGTGGCGGCCTCTTTGGCGGCGCGCTCGCTGCGCTCCTTTTCCTGGATGCGGGCCTGCAGCACCTGCAGCGCCTTGGCCTTGTTGCGGTGCTGGCTGCGGTCGTCCTGGCATTCGGCCACGATGCCGGTGGGCAGGTGGGTCACGCGCACGGCCGAGTCGGTCTTGTTGATGTGCTGGCCGCCCGCGCCGCTGGCGCGGTAGGTGTCAATGCGCAGGTCGGCGGGGTTGATCTGCACGGCCGTGGCCTCGTCGGGCTCGGGCAGGGCGGCCACGGTGCAGGCGCTGGTGTGGATGCGGCCCTGGGTCTCGGTGGCGGGCACGCGCTGCACGCGGTGGCCGCCGGACTCGAACTTGAGCTTGCCGTAGCAGGCATCGCCCACCACGCGGATCACCACTTCCTTGTAGCCGCCGACCTCGCCCACGCTCTCGCTCACCACCTCGCAGCGCCAGCCCTGGCGCTCGGCGTAGCGCGTGTACATGCGCAGCAGGTCGCCCGCGAACAGCGCCGACTCGTCGCCGCCGGTGCCGGCGCGGATTTCCAGAAAGGTGTTGCGCACATCGTCCGGGTCCTTGGGCAGCAGCAGCCGCTGCAGCTCGTCTTCCAGGCTGATCAGCTCGGCTTCGGCGCTGGCAATTTCCTCTTGCGCCATCTCGGCCATGTCGGGGTCGTCCAGCATTTCGCGGGCGCCGGCCAGGTCGGCCTCGCGCTGCAGGAAGGCCTTGAAGCGGCCCGCCACCTCGCTGACCTCGGCGTGCTCGCGCGTGAGCGCGCGAAAGCGCGTCATGTCGTTGACCACCTCGGGCTGCTGGAGGAAGAAATCGAGCTCCTGCAGGCGCACGGGGTAGCGGTCGAGTTGCTGGCGGAGAAAGGGTTTCATGGGGGTCTTTGGGGGCAAGGCTTCCTGGCTTGCTGGCTCGGGATTCTGGGGCTGAGGCTTCGACAAGCTCAGCCCGAACGGAAAGGAGCAGGCGAACGGCGGCCCGTTCGTCCTGAGCTTGTCGAAGGCCGCTAACGCTCTTTGCGCAAAAAGAAATGCTGGATCGCCGAGGTCGCGCGCTCGCGCGCCTGGCTGTCGCCCGCGTGCAGTTCGGCCAGCGCGCCGTGCAGCATTTTTTGCGTGAGGCCCCGGGACAGGGCCTCCATCACCGCGTCCACGTCGTCGCCGCGGGCCAGCAGCTTGCGCGCGCGGGCCAGCTCGGCGGCGCGCCACTGGTCGGCCTGGGCGTTGAGCTGCTGGATCAGGGGCACCACGCCCGTGACCGGGTCGCGCTGGTCCATCCAGTGCATGAAGCTTTGCACGCCGGCGTCAATGATGGCCTCGGCCTGGGCCACGGCAGCCTGGCGGCTGGCCTGCCCGGTCTGCACCACGCCGGCCAGGTCGTCCACGGTGTACAGGTACACGTCCTCGAGTGCCTTGACCTCGGGCTCGATGTCGCGCGGCACGGCCAGGTCGACCATGAACATGGGCCGGTGCTTGCGCCGCCGCACCGCGCGCTCGACCGCGCCCAGGCCAATGATGGGCAGCGTGCTCGCGGTGCAGCTCACCACGGCGTCAAACTCGTGCAGGCGCTCGGGCAGCTCGCTCAGGCGCATCACCTCGCCGCCAAAACGGCTGGCCAGCTTCTCGCCGCGCTCCAGCGTGCGGTTGGCAATGGCGATGGCCTTGGGGTTCTTGGCCGCAAAGTGCGTGGCGGCCAGCTCGATCATTTCGCCCGCGCCCACGAACAGCACGCGGATCTGGCCCAGGTCTTCAAACAGCTGGCCCGCCAGCCGCACCGCGGCCGCCGCCATGCTGATGGAGTGCGCGCCAATCTCGGTGGAGGTGCGCACTTCCTTGGCCACCGCGAACGAGCGCTGGAACAGCTGGTTCAGCGTGGTGCCCAGCGCGCCGGCCTCGTTGGCCGCCCGCACCGCGTCCTTCATCTGGCCCAGGATCTGCGGTTCGCCGAGCACCATGGAGTCCAGCCCGCTGGCCACGCGGAAGGCGTGGCGCGCGGCGTAGCCGTCTTCGAGGGTGTAGGCATGCGAGCGCAGCAGGCTGGGCGAGACCCCGCCCGAATGGGCCAGCCAGTCCAGCGTGTGGTCCAGTTCCTGGCGCTCGCCGGCGCAGTACACCTCGGTGCGGTTGCAGGTGGACAGGATGGCGGCTTCGGGCCGGCGGGCGAGTGATTCGCGCAGGCCCTTGAGCGTGGGTTCGATCTGGTCGACGGCAAACGCAAAGCGACCGCGCAGGTCCAGCGGCGCGGTAGTGTGGTTGATGCCCAGGGCCCAGACTGCCATTGTTCGTGAGGTATTTGTCCCCGATTATAAAATTTGCGGCTGGCTGGGCGCTTGCGCCAGCTCAATCGCCCTCAAACGGGAGTTTTCATGGGACCGCTGGACCTGCTGCTTCATCTGCTGAATTTCCTGGCGCCCGCGCTGGGCGTGGCCCTGCTGCTGACAGGGCTGGCCCGCCTGATCATGAAGAAACAGGCCGCAGCGCCCGCCTGGTATGCACAGACGGCTATCAACTTTGTAGCGGGCCTGGTGGCGCTTGCCGCTGGCCTGGCGGTTTTCGGGCGTGACGGCAAGATGGCCACCTATGCCGTGCTGGTGCTGGCCTGCGCCGCCAGCCAGTGGCTGGCCGGGCGCCACTGGCGATAATCGTTGCACCTATGCTGTTTCTGCTGTCTCCCGCCAAAGCCCTCGATTTCGACACCCCCGCCGGCCACCTGCCGCACACGCAGCCGCAGTTCGTGCCCCAGTCCACCCGCCTGATCGAGGTGCTGCGCAAGAAAACACCGCGCCAGATCGCCACGCTGATGAGCCTGAGCGACACGCTGTCGGAACTCAATGTGGCGCGTTACCAGGCCTGGACGCCGGAGTTCACCCAGACCAATGCCAAGCAGGCCGCGCTCGCGTTTGATGGCGATGTGTATGGCGGGCTCGACGCCAAAACCCTCAAGCCCGCGCAGCTGGACTGGGCGCAGCAGCATCTGTGCATCCTCAGCGGCCTGTATGGCGTGTTGCGGCCGCTGGACCTGATGCAGCCCTACCGGCTCGAAATGGGCACGCGGCTGGCCCTGGGCAAGACCAGGAACCTCTACCAGTTCTGGGGGCCGCGGATTGCCGAACACCTGAATGAGCGGTTGGCCGCCGACCGCACGCCGGTGGTGATCAACCTCGCCTCGCAGGAGTATTTCAAGGCGGTGGACCGCAAGACGCTGCGCGGCCGCGTGGTGGACTGCGTGTTCGAGGAGTGGAAGAACGGGCAGTACAAGGTCATCAGCTTCATGGCCAAGCGCGCGCGCGGCCTGATGGCGCGCTACGCCATCCAGCACCAGGCGGGCACGCCGCGCAAGCTCGAGGGCTTCAACCTCGAGGGCTATGGCTTTGATGCGGCGGGCTCGCAGCCCGACCGCCTGGTGTTCCGGCGAAAGGCAGTGGCATGAGCAGCAACCAGACCATCACCCCCGAACTGCGCCAGTGGATCGTGGAGCAGGCCCAGGCCGGCTTCCCGCCCGAGGTGGTCCTGAAGTCCATGGTGGCTTCGGGCTGGAACGAGGACGTGGCCATCACGGCGCTGGAAAGCACGCTGCAGGCGCATCTGCAGAACCAGGGCCGGGTGCCGGTGCCGAGCCCGGCCATCAACGATTCGCCGCTGTATGTGGAGGCCGGCGACCGCCGCGTCCATGTGCTGCAGGTCATGGACGAGCCGCGCGTGGTGGTGTTTGGCAACCTGCTGGCCGACGATGAGTGCGAGGCCCTGATCGAGGCCGCCCGCCCGCGGCTGGCGCGCTCGCTCACCGTGGCCGTCAAGACCGGCGGCGAGGAGCTCAACGACGACCGCACCAGCAACGGCATGTTTTTCCAGCGCGGCGAGAACGAGCTGATCCGGCGCATCGAGGAGCGCATTGCCGCGCTGGTGAACTGGCCCATGGAAAACGGCGAGGGCCTGCAGGTGCTGTACTACCGCCCCGGCGCCGAATACAAGCCGCACTACGACTACTTTGACCCGCACGAGCCCGGCACGCCCACCATCCTCAAGCGCGGCGGCCAGCGCGTGGCCACGCTGGTGATGTACCTGGGCGAGCCCGAGAAGGGCGGCGGCACCATCTTCCCCGACGTGAAGCTCGAGGTCGCGCCCAAGCGCGGCAACGCGGTGTTTTTCAGCTACGACCGGGCCGACCCGAGCACCCGCACCCTGCATGGCGGTGCCCCGGTGATTGCCGGCGAGAAGTGGGTGGCCACCAAGTGGCTGCGCGAGCGACGTTTTGAATAAAAAAGGCCTGGAGTCCAGGCAGGACGGGTACCTTCAGCTATGAAAATAAGAGCAAACGGGATTCAGATCGAGGTCGAGGACACGGGCGCCGACGGCACCCAGGCCGACCGCCCGGTGGTGCTGCTCATCATGGGCCTGGGCATGCAGCTGGTGGCCTGGCCGCCCGCGCTGGTCGATGCCCTGGTGGCCGCGGGCTTTCGCGTGATCCGCCATGACAACCGCGACATCGGCCTGAGCCAGCACTTTGACCACCTGGGCACGCCCAACATCGTGTGGGAGTCGATCAAGCTCAAGATGGGCTTCACGCCCAGGGCGCCTTACCAGCTGCAGGACATGGCGCTGGACGCCGTTGGCGTGCTCGACGCGCTGGGCGTGCCCCAGGCCCATGTGGTGGGCGTGAGCATGGGCGGCATGATCGCGCAGCGCGTGGCGTTGGCCGTGCCCGACCGCGTGCTCAGCCTGACCAGCATCATGAGCTCCAGCGGCGCGCGCGGCCTGCCCGAGGCCCAGCCCAAGGTGCTGCGCGCGCTGCTGAGCCGGCCGGCCGGCAACAGCCGCGAGGCCATCATCGACCACTACATCAAGCTGTTCCGCGTGATCGGCAGCCCGGGCTTCCCGCTGGACGAGGCGCTCACGCGCGAGCGCATTGCGCTGGGCATTGCGCGCAACCACCACCCGGTGGGCACGCTGCGCCAGATGCTGGCCATTGGCGCCGACACCGGCCGGCGCGCCAACGAGCTGGGCCGCATCCGGTCGCGCACGCTGGTGCTGCACGGCAAGGACGACCCGCTGGTGCCTTACCCCTGCGGCGAAGACACGGCGCGGCGCATCCCGGGCGCGCAGCTGGTGGGCATTCCCGGCATGGGCCACGACCTGCCACCGGGCGTGGTCGAGCGCCTGCTGGCCCCGATGATTCCGCACCTGCAGGCCGCATGAGCACGCCCAACACGCCCGAGGGCTCGCAGCTGGGCAAGCCCGCGCCCTACATCGACCAGTACGACGCGACGCTGCTGTTCCCGATCCCGCGCCAGCCCAAGCGCGACGAGATCGGCCTGCGCGGCACGCTGCCCTTTGCCGGCGCCGACCTGTGGACGGCGTTCGAGCTGAGCTGGCTCAACGCGCGCGGCAAGCCGCAGGTGGCCCTGGCCCACATCACCGTGCCGTGCGAGTCGGTCAACATCATCGAGAGCAAGTCGTTCAAGCTGTACCTCAACAGCTTCACCAACACCCGCTTTGCCACGGCTGACGAAGTGCGCGAGCGCCTGCGCACCGACCTGACAGAGGCCGCCTGGCGCGGCGCCGTGGTCATGTCGTCGGTGGGGGTCAAGCTGCTGCTGCCCGAGCTGTTTGACCGCGAGCCGGTGCACGAGATGGACGGTCTGAGCCTGGACCGGCTGGACATTGAATGCACCCAGTACACCCCCGCGCCCGAGCTGCTGCGCGCCGAGCACGACGAAGCGCCGGTCACCGAAGTGCTGACCAGCAACCTGCTCAAGAGCAACTGCCTGGTGACCGGCCAGCCCGACTGGGGCAGCGTGCGCATCAGCTACAGCGGTCCGCAGATCAACCAGGAAGGCCTGCTGCAGTACCTGGTGAGTTTTCGCAACCACAACGAGTTCCATGAGCAATGCGTGGAACGCATCTACATGGACATCTGGACGCGCTGCCAGCCGGTCAAGCTCGCCGTGTACGCGCGCTACACCCGCCGCGGCGGGCTGGACATCAACCCTTTTCGCACCAGCCACCCGCAGGCGCTGCCTGCCAACGTGCGCACGGCGCGGCAGTAGGTCTGTCGCGCGCCCCACGCTTCAGGTCGCGCATGCATGCTGCCCGCCGGCACCTGGGCGCCTGGGCAGGCCGCGCGGCCCACAGCCGCAGCCCCTTCGGGGAAGCGCCCGCGCTTCGCGCCTGCGGCTGAATCAGGCCTCGCGGCCTGCCCAGGCGCCCAGGTGCGGGAAGGATCGTGTGAGCGCGTTCGCGCAAAGCCTGCTGGTGGGGTGTGGCCCTTGAGCCACCGATCAAGAGTCCCGGGCGCGAAGCACGGAAAAACTGCCGTGCGATGGCTGCGCGCTGCAAGCGTCAAACCCGATGGGACTGGGCCCGCAGTTTTGAGTACTGCAGCGGCTCACCCGAAGGGGCCGGGGCTCTGGTGGCACAAGGGCCACACCCCGCCAGCAGGCGTTCCAGGCAACCGCAGAGCTACCCCGCCAGATCCTTGAAGGACGCCAGCTCGGGCAGCGCAGTGAACGTACCAGCGCGCTTTTCCTTCATGGCCGTGACCGCCTCGCGCACATGCGCGTTGCTCCAGATCGCGCCCTGCACCCAGCCCATCTGCTTGAGACTGTCTTCCACCGAGTGGTCGCGCGTGTAGTGGATGACCTGCTTGGTGCCCCAGATCGCCACGGGCGGCTTGGCGGCAATCTCCCTGGCGCACTGCAGCGCGGCGGCCAGCATGGCCTCGGGCGTGTCAAACACCTCGTTGACCAGGCCATAGCCCAGGGCCTTGTGCGCGGGCAGGCGGCGACCGGTGTAGGCCAGCTCCTTGACCACGCCCAGCGGCACCAGCTTGGGCAGGCGCTGCAGCGTGCCCACGTCGGCCACCATGCCGATGTTGATCTCCTGGATGCAGAAGAAGGCGTCGGCCGTCGCATAGCGGATGCAGCAGGCGGTGACCATGTCCACCGCGCCGCCAATGCAGCCGCCCTGGATGGCCGCGATCACCGGGATGCGCAGGGTCTCGAGCTTGGTGAACGTGCCCTGCATGTCGGTCAGCAGGTCGTAGATGGCGGCGCGGCCTTCGGGCGTCTGGTCGTCCATGGTGATGGCGCCGCCAAACGTCTGCAGCGACATGCCGGCGCTGAAATGCTTGCCCGTGGAACTGATGACCAGCGCGCGGGCCTTGCCCTCCTTGTGCAAGGTGGTCAGCACCTCGTCCAGCTCGCGCCAGAACCTGGGGTGCATGGTGTTCATGGCCTCGGGCCGGTTCAGCACCAGGTGGGCAATGTGGTCGGTGGTGGTGAGTTCAAAGCATGTCATGCGGGTCTCCTGCTGCGGCCACTATAGCCAGCGCCTGCCCCGCGGCAACCGCCTGGGTGACAGCGCCGCGGGCGCCGGACATGGGTGTAAATACTGATACTTCTGTCAGCAAAATGACAGCCTCGCCGCGCAAAGTTGCGGCCATTACAAGGACGTCGTCAGGAGTTTTCAAATGGGTCTGGCCAATGATGCTTCGACCGGGGCCGACATGGCGCCGCGCTATTACCGGCTCACGCCCCGGGGCAAGGTCCGGGCCGCGAGCCCGGCGGATTCACCCACCATGGGGCTCATGTCTCCTTACCTGCACGATGTGCTGCAGATGTGCGGCGCGGGGATCTGGATCGACGAGTTGCGCCAGTTCATGCCGCCGCGTTCGCTGCGCGTGTCGATTGACTCGCTGCTGGTGCTGGGCCTGATCGAATGCCTTGAGGCCGACAAGGCCCCCGCGCGGCCCCGCGTCCGTTCCGGCGCGCGCACGCCGCCGCTGCGCACCTTTGACCGTCTGGCCACGGCCTGAGCCGCGCCCTCACCAGAGCTTGGCGCAGTTGCCGCTGAACACCGGCGTGCCGGGTGCGGCGGGAGACGCGGACGTCTCCTGCGTGACCAGCAGTTTCGTCACCTTGGACAGCAGCTTTTCCGACGTGTCGGGCAGGCGCGACACGGCGCTGCCGCTGGCGGGCACGTCGCCCAGCACAAACGCCGGTCCCTGGGCGGGCACGGCCCACAGCACGAGCCGGCCCTCGGCGGGCGGGGTGATGGGGCCAATGACCTTGACGGTCATGGTGCGCCCGTGGCGCAGCGAGCTCACCAGCAGCTTGCCATTGCCCTGCGCGTCGGTGAGCAGGCCCACATAGCTTTGCGGCAGCCGCTCGCCGGAGCGCAGCGCCACCTGATCGGCGCTGATGAACAGCGTGGGCATGCTCACCAGCAGCGCCAGGGCCAGCGCGGCGCCCGCGGCCATGCCGCCCAGGCCCCAGCCCGCGGGTTGCCACCAGGCAGACCCCGCGGACCGGACGCCGGGCGCGGCTGCCGTGCTGGAGGGGGCCGCGAGCGCAGGGCGCGTGCGCGCCTCGATGGCGGCCCACAGCCTGGGAGGGGCGGGGTGGGCTGGAACGGACTGGGCCAGCGCGCCCAGGCGCTGCTCCCACTGGGTCACGGCCAGCCGCAGGTCCACGCGGTCGCGCAGCAGGCGCTCAAAGCGCCGGCGCGCGCCGCTGCCCAGCGTGCCCAGCACGTAGGCGGCCGCCAGATGGTCGACCAGGTCGGGTCCGGCGTATTTCATGGGGCCACCCCGCGCGCGGCCAGGCAGGTCTTGAGCTTGTCCAGGCCGCGGCGGATCCACGCCTTGACCGAGCCCAGTGGCGCGCCCATCTGCTGGGCCACCTCGGTGTGCGACAGGCCCTGGTAGTAAGCCAGCGCCAGGCTCTGGCGGTGGCTGCCGTCCAGCGCCTCGAGGCAGGCGCCGATGTGCAGTGCATGGCTGGCCTGGGCCAGCAGATCCAGCGCGCTGGGGGCCGCCGCGGCGCCGGCATCGTCGTCGCCGGTGGCCACATCGGGTTCGGGCAGCGCCGACTCGGCGCGGCGCGTGCGCTGGCGCAGCGCGTCCAGGGCCTTGTTGCGCACGATGGCCATCAGCCAGGTCATGGGCTGCACGGCCTGGCCGCCGACTTCGCTGCGGTAGCTGGCGGCATTTTTCCAGACACTGACAAAAGCTTCCTGCAACACGTCCTCCGCGGCTTGCTCGCGCTTCAACATACGAAGGGCGATGCCAAACAGATGCGCGTTGGTGCGCTCGTAAACCCGTGCAAACGCACGGTGGTCACCACGCGCGGTGGCGGCGATCAGATCCTGCAGGCTCTCGGTGTCCGGGGTCATGCGCCGCAGTATAGGGGCGCTGGATGGGCAGCCGTGGCCACGGCCCTAGCGCCGCCGGCGCGGCACCACCTGCAGCTGCGCGGTGAAACGCGCCGGCGTGGCGCCCACCGTGACCGCCTGCAGCGGCAGGTCGATCAACTGGTCCGCCTGCCAGACGCGGATCTGCGCCGGGCCGTCGGGCACGTCCTCGAATACAGCCTGGCCCTCGGGCGTGGTGCGCTGGGCCCAGGGGGAGTCGGTCACGTACATGTGGCCGCGCATGGAACCGTGGATGTGGCAACCCAGCAGCACGGCGCCGGCCTTGTCGGTGGTGATCTCGGCGGTTTTGGCCGGCTTGCCGTCGGGCTTGCCATCCAGCCGCAGTTCAAAACCGCCGCCAGTGCTGGAGAACTGCGCCAGCCCGGCAGCCGAGCCGCGCACATGGTGTTCCCACGGGTCCTTGTTGGCAAAGGTCACGCGCGCGCCCACCGGCACCAGGCTCACGGCCGGGATGAAGCGCATTTTTTCCTGGTCGATGGTGACGGCCATGGGCAGCGCGACCTTGGGCTGGCCCTTGGCGCTGGTGCTGACCACCACCACGGCGTCCTGGACCGGCTTGCCTTCCTTGTCCACCACGGTGACCGAGACCACGCCGGCGCGGGCCAGCGTGGCCAGGGCGAATGACGCCATCAAAAGGGCTGCGAATCGCATGGGGCTTACCTCACCGTGATGGTGTCGCGGTGCATGGGCGCGAGCCGGGCCAGCAACTGGTTCTGGGCGCTGAAGGGAATGCCCTGGGCGTCCATGGTCTGCTGCAGCACTTCGACGAGCGCGTTGAAGTCGGACTTCTTGATGTCAAGATTGGCGTGGGCCGACTTCATGTCGGCGCCCTTGTACTCGCAGGGGCCGCCCATGACCTTGCAGAACTGGTCCACCAACTGCTCCTTGACGCGCTGCTGGTTGGCTGGCTTGAAGTGCGGCCCGGTGCGCGGGTCGGCCAGCAGGCGGACCATGAAATCGTCCATCAGCCGGACCAGGCCGGGCTTTTCGCCAAAGGTCTTGTACAGCGGGTCGTTGAGGGCGGTCTGCGCGAAGGCGGTGCCCGCGAGCGAGGCCAGGGCCAGGGTCAGGGCCATCAGGGTTTTTTTCATGTCGAATCCTTGGTGCATGGAAGGGTCAGAACGCCACTTGCGCCGACAGGTAGGCGCCTTTTTGCTTGCGGTTGCCGGTGATGCCGGGCACCACGCGGCCCAGGTCCACATAGGCCAGCGTCAGCGACAGGTGCTTGCTGGGCGCCCAGGCAATGAAGATGTCCTTCCAGTCGTCCTCGCGCAGCGCATCACCCAGACCGGCCGCGCGGCCCAGGGCCTCGAGGTTGTTGGGCTTGAAGCGGTATTCGGCGCCAATCGCCACGTTCCTGCTGAGCAGGTAAGCCACCGAGAACTCGGGCTGCAGGCTGTAGCTGTTGCGGCCCGGCGCGCCCGAGCCAAAGCCCAGCAGGCCGTTCTGGTTGGCCTTGGTGTAGCGCAGCGTGCCGTTGACCAGCACGCCCTGCGCGAGGAACAGCTTGGTGGCGCTCACATACAGGTCGGTGCCGCTGGTCCTGGTGCCCAGGAAGTTGAGCACCGAACCGATCGAGCCCGGGCGGGTGTGCTTGAACTCCAGGCCCACGGCAATCTGCGGCATCAGCGTGTCGCTGTCCAGCACGGCATCGCCGGCCACCCGGACCTTGACACCGACCACGTCCATCTTGATGTGTTGGCCCGGCGTCACGCCAAAGGGCGCGATGCCGTTGAGCGCCAGGGCCGGCGAGGCGTTGAAGTCCTGGCGGGCCACCGACAGTTCCACCCGGTCCTTGAACCCCAGCGCGGCGCCATAGGCCGTGAGGCCGTAGTCCTGCGTGTGGGTGCGCGTGAGGTGGGCCGTGGCGCCAATTTCCCCCTCGGTGGCATTGCTGCCGATCACGGCCCACGGGGTCAGGCCGCCGCCGGCCGCGCCGTCAATGCTGCTGACGCCGCCGGTGAGCAGCAGCTTGCCGGTCTCGGCGTGCGCGAAGCCCGCGCACAGGGCCAGCACGGCCCAGGCCGTGGCTTGAAGCTTCAATTTCATGGGGTCACTCCGTCAGACAGGTTGTTGTGTGGGAGGAATACGCGGGGGAGTTACAACTGGATTCAAAAGAACTTTGAGGGCCGGTTTCGGGGAGAAAAGCGAATCCATGCGGCTCCGGCGGCCGTAAGACCCAAGAGAACGCCCCGCCCGCGCCGGGGTGACCCACAACAACAAGCATGAAGGAGGCCCCATGTTGCGTTCGCTTTTGTTCCTTCTGCCGTGGCTGTTCGCCGCCGGGTTGCCCGCGCTGGCCGCAGCCCCGGCCAGCGCTGCGCCGGCCAGCGCTGCGCCGGCCGCGCCCCGGGTCTGGATCACGCCACCGCCGGGCGATGCCGCGCGGGGCAGGGCGCTGTATGAAGCGCGGTGTGTGGCCTGCCACAGCGTGGACAGCCACAAGATCGGGCCCGCGCACCGCGGGGTGCTGGGCCGCCGCGTGGGCAGCGCGCCGGGCTACCGCTACTCGGATGAACTCGCGGCCTCGCGCCTGCGCTGGACGCCGCAAACGCTCAACGCCTGGCTGACCGACCCCGAAGACCTGGTGCCGGGCCAGCGCATGGGCTTTCAGGTGGACGATGCGCAGGAACGCGCGGACCTGATTGCGTGGCTGGCCACGCTCCGGTAGTGGCATCACACGGCCGGAATTTCCTCCATCTGGAGGATGTCTCGAATTCCGTGGCGTGTTAGCTTGTGGCGCTTTGAGGGAGGAACCACGGCGTGACCAAGCTCGTGAATCAGATCAACAACTTTGTGGTGCAGAACCAGGACGGGGCTGAGCTGACGGCTTACAACAGCCTCAACGGCCAGATCGTCAAGGAACACCGCTGGGTGCTGGTATTCAACAAGGTCTTGCTGCCCGATGAATGCTCCATGACGATGTGGGAGACGCAGCAGGTCTTTGGGCAGCACAAGAAGGTCCACACCCTCAGCATTGGCTTCATCAAGGAAATCGCGGGCTGGATCGACACCATGTACATGACGGGGCATGACTACCGGCGGGTGTTGAATGACGTGAATTGGCGCACGCTGTTTCAGAGCGAGCAGCGATCGGTCGACTACATCCATGGTCTGGCGCCGCAGACCCAGATGGAGCAGACGCTGCCCTGCTTTCGCTGCGGCATTGTGCTGCCGGACACCCACATCACCATCGACCACCACAAACCCCAGGGCGGCGGCGGTGATCAGGCTGTGCTCAAGAACCTGCGCAACATGGGCTACAACCTGACCCATGCCCCTGGCATCGGCAGTGTGAGCACGGCTTTTCTCAACGGCCAGTTCAACGCGGTACCGACCAAATCAGGCGGCGTGGTCAACCAGGGTGACGATGAGGGCAAGGCTTGGCGCTACACGCTCACTGATCGTGGCGCCGTTTTTCTGAGCGCGGCCATTGCCGCGTCCAGCGAGCAACGCGTCACGGACCTGTGCATGCACTCCATGCTCAATCTCAAGCCCTATTGCGCCAAGTGCAACATCCAGAAAAGCAACGGCCTCAGCGACCTGCAGTGGATCAACGGCTGAGATTCCTGCCGGCCCCTTGATTCAGAAATGAACCTTCAGCGCCACCCGCGCCGTGCGCGGCAGCGAGGGATGGAAATGGGCCGTGGCCGCAGTGCCGCCCTCGCTGAACGCCGGCTCGCCCGGCAGGCGTGAGGCGTAGGCATAGCCGATGTCGTTGACACGGCGGTTCAACAGGTTGAACACGTCGAGTGACAGCTCCGTCGCGCGGTTGATGCGCCAGGCCGCCTTGACATTGACCAGGGTGCTGGCCGCGCCACGGATCGAGTTGTCCTCGATCAGCGCGCTGGGCCCGAAATGCCGCAGCCGGGCCCCCAGGGTCCAGGGGCCGCTGGCCCAGGTGGCACCGAGCGTGACCACGCGGTCGAGCGCACCGGGGATGCGGTTGCCCGCAGGGTCGGCATCGCGAAAGCGCGGGCGTGACAGCGACACATCGGCGTCGATCTCCCAGGCGCTCGCGGGCCGCCAGTTGGCGGTCAGCTCCAGCCCGGTGCGGCGCGACGGACGCGAGGCCTCGGTGGTGCCGGCGTCGCCGACAAACAGCAGTTCGGAGTCCAGGTTCAGCGCCCACAGCGCCGCGGTGGTCGAGAGCCGCGGCGTCCATTTCTGGCGCGCGCCCACTTCGTAGCCCGTGGCGCGCACCAGGGGCGTGGCCCGGTCCACCGGCGTCACGCCGTCGCGCGGGTCCACGCGGATCACCGCGCCGCGCGCGTCGTTGCTGTGGAATCCGCGCCCCCAGTTGGCGTACAGGTCGGCGCGCTCGTTGACGGTGTAGACCAGCGAGGCCTTGGGGCTGAAGATGGCGGCGTGCGCGCTGCCGCTGTTGGCTGCCACGGAGCTGTCCACGCCGAGCCGGCGCTGGTCCCAGCGCAGGCCGGCGATGCCGCGCAGCTGCGGTGTGAGCTGCACGTCGGACTGGCCCCACAGGCCCAGCGCGCCGATGCGCACGCGGTCATGGCGCACGGTGGCCAGCCGGGTGCGGGCCTGCGTGTCATACAGGCCCACTTCACCGATGCGGTCGCGCCGCAGATCCGTGCCCACGGTCCACACCGATTCCAGCGCGCCCAGCCTGACTGGCACGCTGTGCGATGCCGACAGGCCCAGCGCGGTGCGCCGGTCCACCTGCTCGAACTGGTCCAGCGCGGTGCTGCTGTGGCACTGTGGCGGCAGCGGGTCCGCATCACAGCCCCGCGTGGCATAGGTGAAGTTGGAGAACAGGTCAAAGGTGTAGCGCAGTGCCCAGAGGTTCACGCGGGTCTGGCGCGCCCCCTCGCCGCGGGCCCACTCGGCGGTCACCGCGGTGCGCTGCGTGCGCCCGCCGCCCGTGGGGTCCAGCGAGTCAAAGCGGCCCAGCGTGCCGGCGTCCACCGCGCGCTGCGGGATCTGGTCGGTCGATATCCAGCGTGCCTCGTAATGCGTGACGCCCACCGACCAGCCGTTGCGCTCGGTGCCGCGTGAATAGCGGGCCACCAGGTTGGTCTTGCGCAGATCCTGGGCCACGCTCCAGGGGCCGTCGTCGCGGCCTTGTTCGGCGGCCAGCAACAGGTCGCCTGCACGGGCGCCGCTGCCCGTGCTGAACGAGCCCGCCGCCAGCGCGCGCCGGTAGCGCCCGCCGCCGGCCTCCACCAGGCCGAACGGCGCGGGCAGCTTGCGCAGCGTGCGCAGGCGCGCGGCGCCAGCGGCGGCAAAGTCGCCTTCCTCGGCGTAGTAGGGGCCCTTGCGGTACTGCACCGATTCGACGAGTTCGGGGATCAGGAAATACAGGTCGGTGTAGCCCTGGCCGTGGCCGTGGGTGGGCAGATTGACGGGCACGCCGTCCACGTAGGTGGCGAAGTCGGTGCCGTGGTCCAGGTTGAAGCCGCGCAGGAAATACTGGTTGGCCTTGCCTTCGCCCGCGTGTTGCGTGGCCACGAGCCCGGGCACCGACTCCATCAGGTCGCCGGCACGCAGCAGCGGCCGGGTGCGCAACTGCTTCGCGGTGACGATGCCCTCGCTGGCACTGCCGGCCACGCCCTGCAGGTCGGCGCGGGTGCTGACGACGCTGATTTCGCGCAGTTCACCGGTTGCGTTGTCCTGGGCATGCGCGGGCAGGGCCAGGCAGCAGGCGGCCACTGCGGCGCACAGCGGGGCGAGACGGGGCATCGGGGTTCTCCTCGGCGTGTTCTGGTGATGTGGCCGGGGCCACAGGTCCGGTGTTATACGCGGCGAAGCGGTCCATGGATGCGGGCGTTGTTCTGGTTGCAAATTATTACGTGGCAGACCTGCGCGCTGAATCCAGCGGGCCGTTGCGGGCGTAAGGAGAGGGCGCCTTGCCATTCACAACACCTTTACAAACAGGAGAGCCCCATGCGCGTCAGCAAACTGAGTTTGACCCTTCTGGCGGTCGCCGCGGCCTGTGCCGCGGGCACCAGCCTTGCGTCCAGCCACCGCGAAGCCCCGTTCATCACCACCAGCCCCAAGGCCGATGGCACCGACTTCTACATGTTCCGCAGCTACGAGACCGGCCGCAGCGACTATGTGACGCTGATCGCCAACTACCAGCCGCTGCAGGACGCTTACGGCGGCCCCAACTACTTCAAGATGGACCCGAACGCGCTGTACGAGATCCATGTGGACAACAACGGCGACGCGAAGGAAGACATCACCTTCCAGTTCCGCTTCAACAACACGCTGGCCAATGGCGGCAAGGGCGTGGAGCTGCCGATCGGCACCAAGTCGGTTGCCATCCCGCTGACGCAGGCGGGCGCCGTGGCCAATGTGGCCGACGCCAATCTCAACGTGGCCGAGACCTACACCGTCAATGTGGTGCGCGGTGACCGCCGCAAGGGCACGGTGCAGGCGGTGGCCAAGGTCAGTGGCGCCACCAGCTTCGAGAAGCCGGTGGACTACATCGGCGTCAAGACCCTGGGCAATGCCGGGGCCTACGCCACCTATGCCGGCAAGCACATTCACGACGTGAAGATTCCCGGCTGCCCTGCGGGCAAGGATGTGGGCAAGGTCTTCGTGGGCCAGCGACAGGAAGGCTTTGCGGTCAACCTCGGCCCGATCTTCGACCTGGTCAACGCCACGGCCGCGCAGATCACCAACCCCTCTCTTATCAACGCCTTTGCAGCCAATTCGATCCAGAACAAGAACGTGACCTCGCTGGCGATTGAAGTCCACAAGGACTGCCTGACCGCGGGCACCGACCCGGTGATCGGGGCCTGGACCACGGCCAGCCTGCGCCAGGCGCGCGTGCTGTCGGGTGCCCCGGCCTCAGGCCACCAGACCAGCGAGAAGGCCGGCGGTGCCTGGACCCAGGTGTCGCGCCTGGGCAACCCGCTGGTCAACGAGGTGGTGATTGGCCTGAAGGACAAGGACAAGTTCAACGCCTCCAAGCCCGGCGGCGATGGTCAGTTCCTCGACTACGTGACCAACCCCACGCTGCCGGCCCTGCTGGGCCTGGTGCTGGCCGGTGACACCAAGGCACTGGCACCCACCAACCTGCCGCGCACCGACCTGGCCACCGTGTTCCTGACCGGCATCACCGGCGTGAACAAGCCCGCGAGCGTGACCGCCTCGGAGCAACTGCGGCTGAACACCGCGATCGCTCCCGTGCCCTACGCCGAGCAGAACCGCCTGGGCGTGGCCGGTGAGGTACTCAAGGTTGGTGGATTGGCCAACCTGTCGCAGGCCAAGGACCTCGCAGGCTTTCCGAATGGTCGCCGCCCCAAGGACGACGTGGTCGACATCGCGCTGGTGGCCATGCTCGGTGGCCTGTGCGTGATCAATGGCGACAACGATGGCCTCAAGCTCAACAGCATCCCCGGCGTGGCGGGCGTTACCTCGGCCTGCAAGCCCTCCAGCGTGCCGCTGGGCGCCACCTCGGCCAATGTGCACGATGGCGTGGACCAGGCGGCGGTGCCGTTCCTCACGAGCTTTCCGTACCTCAACACCCCCAACGCAGGTTCGCAGTAAGCGGCCAGCCTGAAGGAGCAAGACCATGAAGATGTTTTCCCTCAACCGGCCCGTCCTGGGCGCCGTGGCGGGCGCCGCGCTGCTGGCCGCCTGCGGCGGCGGTGGCGGCAGCCTGCCCGTGGACCCGCTGGTCAGCGGCACCGACATCCCGGTGTCGGCCACCACCAGTTCGGCGGGGGCATTTGCCTTCGTCAACGGCCTGGCCAGTTCCCCTGACAATACCGCTGAACCGCTGACCGTGGGCGATGCCACACTGGCCACCAGCGACACCGACGAACCCGACGCCAGCGTCTGACGCGCGCGGGAACCCCCCGATCGGCGTGCCAGGTGCACGCCGATTTTTTTGGAGAGCCATGTCCGTGACCCGACCGAGCCCCCTGCGTTTGCTGCCGGCCTTGATGGTGGGCCTGCTGGCCGCCTGGCCCCCTGCCCACGGCGCCGGCCGCGACCTGAAGCCCGCCAGCGACAGCCAGATCGTCGAGTCCCTGGGGCCGCGCGTGCGCACCCGCGCGGCCACGCCCGAGGCCGCCGCCACGGCCGCGCGCCAGGCCATCACCCAGGCCCGCGAGCTGGCCGATCCGCGCTACCTGGGCCGGGCCCAGGCCGCGCTCGCGCCCTGGTGGGACCAGCCCGATGCACCGCCCGCGCTCGCGGTGCTGCAGGCCACGGTGCAGCAAAGCCGCCACGAGTTCGCGGCGGCGCGGACCACGCTCACGCGCGCCCTCAAGCGCGACCCTGCGCAGGCGCAGGGCTGGCTCACGCTGGCCACGCTGGAGCGCTTGTCGGGCCGCTACGCCGACGCCCTGGCCGCCTGTGGCCAGGTGGCGCGCGCCGGGGCGCCGCTGTATGCCGCGGCCTGCCAGCTCGAGACCCGTTCGCTGCAGGGCCAGCAGGACGAGGCCCGGCGCGGGCTGGAGGCGCTGCGCCGGCAGGCGCCTGACGCCGCCACCCAGTCGTGGCTGCTCTCGCTGCAGGGTGAAAACGAGGAACGCGCGGGCCATGACGCGGCCGCGCTTGCGGCCTACCGCGCCAGCCTGGCGCTGGGTCGCGACGGCTACACCGCGCTGGCAGCGGCCGATCTGCTGCTGCGCACGGGCCAGCCCGCCGCGGCGCTGCAGCTGCTCGCCAGGGAGCCGGCCAGCGACGCGGTGATGCTGCGCCGCGCCCACGCGCTGAAGCTGCAGGGTGATCCCGCGTGGCGGGCCATGGCCAGCGAACTGCGCGAGCGCTTCATGGCGCTGGACGCGCGCGGCGACGACCCCGCCACCCATGCCCGCGAGCGCGCGCTGGGCGCGCTCTGGCTCGAAAACGATCCGCGCCGGGCCCTGATGGCCGCGCAGCTCAATCTCGGCCTGCAAAAAGAACCGCTGGACTGGTGGCTGGCGCTGCACAGCGCCGACCTGGCCGGCCGCACCGCCGAGCTCGCGGCGCTGCGCGCGGCTCTGGCGCAGACCGGCCTGCGTGATGCGCGGCTGGCCGCATGGCAAGGCGGGAGCAAGCCATGAGCCCGCGGCCCTCACTTTCCCGCTGGCGCGGTGTGCTCGCGGCGCTGGGCCTGGCCCTGGCCTGCTGCGCACCGGCGCAGGCCCACAAGGCCAGCGACGCCTATGCCACGCTGGCCAGCGGGGCGGCCCCGGGCGCCGTGGCGGTGCAGCTGTCGCTGGCGCTCAAGGACCTGGACGCCGCCATCGACACGCTGGACGCCGACAACGACCGGCAGCTGAGCTGGGGCGAGGTGCGCCAGGCCCTGCCCGAGGTGCTGGACTGGGTGCGCGCAGGCGTGACCGCGCGCTGCGACGGCGCCGCGTTGCAGCCGGCCTGGCGCTTCGAGTCCCTGGAGCAGCGTTCAGACGGCGCCTATGCGCGGCTGGTCACCACGCTGCCCTGTGGCCCGGAGCAAACCCTGGCGCTGGACTACCAGCTCATGAAAGACCTGGACCCGACGCACCGGCTGCTGGTGGCGGGCACGGTTGATGGCCATGCGGTGGCCGGCGTGCTGGCGCCGCAGGGCCGCTCCGCGCTGGCCCTGCGCGGTCCCGCCAGCGGCGACGGCGCCGGCGCGCTGCAGGCCTTGCCGCAGACCGGCCCGGCCATCCTGCTGCACTTTTTGCCCGAGGGGGTTCACCACATCGCCACGGGCTACGACCACCTTGCGTTCCTGCTGGCCCTGCTGCTGCCCATCGTGATCGGCCAGCGCGCGCGCGACCGGCTGATGATGGACGGCCACCTGCGCCCGGGCCTGCGCTCGCTGCTGACCACGGTCACGGGCTTCACCGTCGGCCACTCGGTCACGCTGGTGCTGGCGACGCTGGGGCTGATCGCCTCGCCGGGCTGGGTGGAGCCGGCCATTGCCATCACCATCGCGGTGTCGGCGCTGCTCAACCTGTACCCCGTGCGCTGGATCCGCGGCGACGTGCTGGCGCTGGGCTTTGGCCTGATCCATGGCCTGGGCTTCTCCAATGTGATGCGCGAGGCCGGCGTCAGCGGCCCGCTGCTGCCCTGGGCGCTGGCGGGCTTCAACCTCGGGGTGGAAGCGGGCCAGCTGTCGGGCGTGGCAATCTGGTGCGGCTTGCACCTGCTGCTGGTGCGCTGGTCGCAGTACGAGCGCGTGGTGGTGCGGGGCGGCTCATGGGCGCTGTTCGCGCTGGCGCTGTTCTGGACGGTGCAGCGCATCACCGGGGCCTGAGCCGGGCGTCAGAACAGCTGGTCGGTGGCTGTGCCCGAATTTGCTATTGTTTTGCTAGCACGAAGTGGCCGCCGGCTCTGGACTCCAGCCACTTTTTCTTCAAAACTGGCGGCGTCGGCGGCTTTCAGCAGGCTGCCCACGCGCACGCCCAGCAGGCGCAGGCGCTGGCTCAGGTCCACGCGCTTGAGGCATTGGCCCGCGGCCTGGCGGATGGTTTTGGCATCGGCCGTGAAACTGTCCAGCGTCTGGTCGCGCGTGACGATCCTGAAGTTGTCATAGCGCAGCTTGATGCCGATGGTCTTGCCCACATAGCCCTTGCGCTGCAGGTCGCCGGCCACGCGCTGGCACAGGTCGGTGAAGATGGCGCCCAGCTCGGCCTTGTCGCGCACCGCGTGCAGGTCGCGGTCGAAGGTGGTCTCGCGGCTCATCGACACCGGCTCGCTTTCAGTCACCACGGGGCGCTCGTCGCGGCCCCAGGCAGCGTCGTGCATCCAGGCACCGTAGGACTTGCCGAAATGGTCCACCAGCCACTCGCGCGGCCGCGCCGCGATGTCGCCAATGGTCTTGAGCTCCAGCGCATGCAGCCTGATCTCGGCCTTGGGGCCGATGCCGTTGATCTTGCGCACCGGCAGCGGCCAGATGCGCGTCTGCACGTCGCTCTCTTGCACGATGGAGATGCCATTGGGCTTGTTGAATTCGCTGGCCATCTTGGCCAGCAGCTTGTTGGGCGCCACGCCGATCGAGCAGGTGAGCCGCGTGGCCTCAAAAATGCTTTTCTGGATCAGGCGCGCCAGCACGCGGCCGCCTTCGCGCTGGCCGCCGGGCACGTCGGTGAAGTCGATGTAGACCTCGTCCACGCCGCGGTCTTCCACCAGCGGCGCGATCTCGCGAATGATGGCCTTGAACTGGCGCGAGTACCGGCGCACTTCCTCAAAGTCCACGGGCAGCACCAGCGCCTGCGGGCACAGCCGCGCCGCTTTCATCATGCCCATGGCCGAGCCCACCCCAAACTGGCGCGCCGGGTAGGTGGCGGTGGTGATCACGCCGCGGCCCACATAGTCCTTGAGCAGCGGGAAGGCGGTGGCGGGGATCTCGCTGAGCGGCAGGCCCGCGTACTGGTCGCGCAGCATTTCGTCCACCTTGCGCCGGCCCCCGCCGATCACCACGGGCAGGCCCTTGAGCTGGGGGTAGCGCAGCAGTTCGACCGACGCATAGAACGCGTCCATGTCGAGGTGGGCAATGCGGCGCGGCAGGGGGGCGGGAGTCACCGCCCAAGCATAGCGCCGCGCGGCGCCGCCCGCTTCAGCCGGCCTTCAGCACGGCGATGAAGCCGGCCGTGTCGGCGCCATGTTCCTTGCGGATCACGGTGGGCGACAGGTGCAGCACCTGCAGGCCGTGCTGCGCGGCCAGCCGGCGAATGTAGTCGGGCGACTGCGCGTAGCGGCGCGTGGGCTGCAGCACGAAGTCCTGGCCGTCGCTGGCCTCGATTGAAAAGCCGAACAGTCCGCCGTCGCGCAGGCAGCGCCTGACCCCCTCGAACACCGGCTGCAGGTCGCCGATGTAGATGAAGACGTCGGTGGACACCACAAGGTCAAACGGCTGCGCCTGCTGCTGCAGGAATTCGGTCACGTCGCGGCAGACCAGCTCGGTGTACAGGCCGCGCCGGCGCGCGGCCTCGAGCATGCCGGGCGACAGGTCCACGCCCACCAGGCTGCGCGCCAGCGGCTGCAGCAGCGGTGCGCACAGGCCGGTGCCGCAGCCCAGGTCGAGGATGTCGCGCGCGCCGGTGCCAGCCAGCGGCAGCAGCGCTTCATACAGGCGCTCATGGGCCTGGTATTGCAGCTTGCCAACCAGGTGCTCGTCAAAGCGGTCGGCATAGCGGTCGAACAGGCTCACGATGTAGTCGGGCGGGGCCACGGGCGGTGCCGCCTCGCGGCCCATGGCCGCCAGCGCGAACAGGCCGGCCTGCGCATCGCCGCCACAGCGCAGCGCTTCGCGGTAGGACTGCGCGGCTTCGTCCAGCCGGCCCAGTTCGCGCAGCGCGTGCCCCTGGTTGATCAGGGCTTCATGGAAGTCGGGCTTGATGCGCAGCGCCTCCTGGTAATTCTCCAGCGCCTCGGCGTACTGCTCCATCTGGCCCAGCACGTTGGCGCGGCCGTTCAGCGCCTCGAAGAAGCCGGGCCGCAGGTGAAGGGCGCGGTCCAGGCTGGCCACGCAATCGTGCGGCGAGCGGCGCAGGGCCTGCAAGGCAAAGGCGCGGTGCATCAGGGCCTCGGGGTAGTGGGGCCGCAGGCGCAGCGCCTCGTCGTAGTGGGCCAGGGCCTCGTCGAAGCGGCGCGCCTGCTGCAGCGCCAGCCCGTGGTTGAACAGCGCTTCAGGGAAGGCGGGTTGCAGCTCGAGCGCGCGCCGGAAGCTCGCGGCGCCTTCCTCGTGGCGGTCCAGCAGCGTCAGGCTGGCGCCGCGGTTGTTCCAGACGTCGGCGTTGGCGGGCTGCATTTGCAGCGCAAAGTCATAGGTCTGCAGCGCCTCGCCGTAACGGCCCAGGCTGTGCAGGCACTGGCCCCGGTAGTTCAGGGCTTCGACCAGATCGGGCTTGAGGGCCAGCGCCTGTTCAAACGCCTCGACCGCGGGCTCGAAGCGGCCCGCCATGCGCAGCGCCATGCCGCGCGTGAGGTGGGCGCGCGCATGGCCCGGCGACAGCGCAATGGCCTGGTCGCAGCGCGCCAGCGCTTTGTCGTGCAGGCCGAGGTTAACCAGCACCCACGCCAGGTTGGCCAGCGCGTCCGGGTCGCTGGCCTGCAGCAGCAACGAGGTCTCGATCAGGCGCCGCGCAAGGAACCAGTCGCCCTGCTGGCTCACGATCACGCCCAGCAGGTGCGGCACATGCAGGTACGTGGGAAAGGCCTCGAGGATCTGTTCGTACAGCACCCGGGCCTCGGCCAGCTGGCCGCCCTGCTGGAATTCAATGGCTTGGGCGAACGCGGCGTCGGCTTCGGTCTGGTTCATGCGCCTGCATGTTACCCGCGCGCGCAGTCAGCCCGCGGGCGCGCCCGGGCTGCCCGCACCCATCACGGCCAGCACAAAATGGGTCACGGGGTCCGCCAGCTCGGGCAGGGCGGCGGCACCGCGCCGGCGCAGGCAGTCGCGCACCAGTTCCTCGATGCCGCCCACCATGGCCAGCAGGCTCGCATCCGTGACGTGGGGCGCCTGCGGGTCGTCGCGCTCGCGCAGGGCCTGCAGGGCTCGCCACTGCGCCACCCACTGGTCCAGCACCCAGCCGCGCCGCTCCAGCGCCTGGGCGCCCGCGCCCAGGGTCTCCACAGAGAACGCCCAGGTCACCTCGGGCGCCGCGGCCAGCGCCTGCAGGTAGGCGCGGATGGCAACGCGGCTGCGGGCCTGCCAGTCCAGCGCCTCGGTGTCGCGCAGCGCGCGGCGGATGGCGCCGAACAGCGCCTGCATCCCGCGCTCGTAGGCCGCAAGAAAACAGGCCTGCATGTCGTCGAACTGCTCATAGAAGGTGCGCCGCGACACGCCGGCCAGCGCGATCACGTCGGCCACCGTGGCGGCCTTGAACCCCTTGGCCGCCGCGATGTGGCTCATGGCGTCGAGCAGGCGCGCGCGCTGCGAGGCCGTCACCGCTTCCTGGGTGAGCGGGTGGCGCCCGCCGCGCGGCAGCGCGCGCTCGGGCACGGCGGGGCGGGGTGCGGATCTGCTTGCAGCCATCAATGGAAAACGATAACATACCAATCAGAAACAATAATGTTTCTCAAATCAGGAGATTCCCATGATCGCCATCGTGCTGACCGCGCTGGTCGCCTTGCTTCACTTTTACTTTCTGGTGCTGGAGATGTTCCTGTGGGACAAGCCCATGGGCCGCAAGGTGTTCAACACCACGCCCGAGTTCGCCACCGCATCCAAAACGCTGGCGGCCAATCAGGGCCTGTACAACGGCTTTCTGGTGGCGGGCTTGGTCTGGGGCCTGCTGCTGGGCGCGGCAGGCAAGCCCGTACTGATCTTCTTCCTGGGCTGTGTGATCGTGGCTGGCGTGTTTGGCGCGGCCACGGTCAACAAGCGGATTTTCTTTGTGCAGGCGGTGCCGGCATTGCTGGCTTTGGGCGCGTTGTTGATGGGCTGATGCCTGGCTTGGTTGACGGAGGTGTGTGGCGAGGCCGCTTCGCGGCAGGCGGTGCGCGGCGGGGGCTCACACTGGGGCGGTTGGCGCTTTGCGCCAACTGCACTGCGGTGCTCGCTTCGGGGTCGCGCCGCAGAACTCGCTACGCGCGCCTTGCGCGCTGCGCTCAGACAGCTGCGGCGAGCTAGATGACGAAGCGCGCTGCGCGCGCCGACCCCGAAGCTGCGCTCCTCGCCGCCCCAGAGATCGCCCCCGCCGCGCACCGCCTGCCGCGAAGCGGGGAAGTGGCGCGCTACCTGTAGGCGTGCCAACCATGTTTCAGCAAAGGCGTGTACGGCTGGGTCGGGGTGCGCCTCTGGCGCGCCGAGTAGCGCAGGGCTGGCGGCCGCGCGCGCAGCGCGCTTCGTCATCTGACTCGTCGTGGTTGTTTGAGCGCAGCGCGCAAGGCGCGCGTAGCGAGTTCCACGACGGGCCGCCAGCCCGAGCAACGCAGGGGAGTCGCCGAAGGCGACCGCGCCAGTGAAGCATCCCGGCCCAGCCGTACACGCCTTTGCCGCGCAAAGACCCGCAAGCAAAAAAACTCAGAAGCTTCCCGGCAGCAAAATCCCCTTGTCCACCGTGCCCATCTTCGTGTGCCCGCAAAAAGCCATCGAAAGATCCAGCTCCTTGTGGATGATCTGCAAGGCCTTGCTCACCCCTTCCTCACCCATGGCGCCCAGGCCATACAGGAAAGCGCGGCCAATGTAGGTGCCCCTGGCGCCCAGCGCCACGGCCTTGAGCACGTCCTGGCCGCTGCGCACGCCGCCGTCCATGTGCACCTCGATGTCGCGGCCCACCGCATCCACCACGGCGGGCAGCGCACGGATGCTGGACTCGGCGCCGTCGAGCTGGCGCCCCCCATGGTTGGAGACGATCAGCGCGTCGGCGCCCGACTGCACGGCCAGCCGCGCGTCTTCCACGTCCTGGATGCCCTTGAGGATCAGCTTGCCGCCCCAGCGCTTCTTGATCCACTCCACATCGCCCCAGTTCAGCCCCGGGTCAAACTGCTTGGCCGTCCACTCGCTGAGCGAGCCCATGTTTTCCACGCCCTTGACGTGGCCCACGATGTTGCCGAACTGGCGCCGCGAGGTGCCCAGCATGCCCATGCACCAGCGCGGCTTGGTGGCCATGTTGATGAGGTTGGCCAGCGTGAGCTTGGGCGGCGCGCTCAGCCCGTTCTTCAGGTCCTTGTGGCGCTGGCCCAGGATCTGCAGATCAAGCGTGAGCACCAGTGCCGAACAGCCCGCGGCCTTGGCCCGGTCGATCAGGCTTTCAATGAAGGCGCGGTCGCGCATCACATACAGCTGGAACCAGAACGGGTGGTTGCCCGTGCTCGCGGCCACGTCTTCGATCGAGCAGATGCTCATGGTGGACAGCGTGAACGGGATGCCGAACTTCTTCGCCGCGCGCGCCGCCAGAATCTCGCCGTCGGCATGCTGCATGCCGGTCAGGCCGGTGGGGGCAATGGCCACCGGCATGGCCACGTCCTGGCCGACCATCTGCGTGGCCGTGCTGCGGTTTTCCATGTTGACCGCCACGCGCTGGCGGAACTTGATGGACTGGAAATCGGCTTCGTTGGCGCGGTAGGTGCTCTCGGTCCACGAGCCGGAATCGGCGTAGTCGTAGAACATGCGCGGCACGCGCTTTTGCGCCAGCACGCGCAGGTCTTCAATGGTGGTGATGACGGCCATGGGGTGTCTCCTCGTAAGCCTTCGATGCTATCGGTTCCGCCGCGCGCCGGATTGAAGAAATTTTGAACGCGGCGCTTGCGGGCACAATTTTGCTCATGCCCGATGCACCAGCCTACCCGCCCGTTCCGCTGCGCCACGTCATCAACGCCTGGGGCTCGCCCACGCCTTATGGCGTGTCGCGCAGCGACGCCGCCGTGGCCCAGGCCGTGGCCGCCATGCTGCAGCGCCATGTGGTGATGGCCGACCTGCAGGCCGAAACGGGTCGCGCGCTGGCCCGCTGGGCGGGTGCCGAGGCCGGCTGCGTGACCCATTGCACGGCGGCGGCCCTGACGCTCGCTGTGGCGGCCTGCATGGCGGGCGCCGATGGGCAGCGCATCGCGCAATTGCCCGATGCCACCGGCCTGCCGGCGCGGGTGGCGTTGCTCACGGCACATCAGATTCATTACGGCCATGCCTTGACCCAGGCCATCCGCCTCGCGGGCGCGCAGCCCGTGCCCTGCGACTCGCTGGCCGCCCTCGGCAATGCGCTGGACGCCGGCGGTGTGGCGTGCGTGCTGGCCGTGGAGTCGCACTTGGCAGACGGGTCCGGCCCCGCCACCACCGCGAGCCTGCTGGCGCAGGCCCGGCGCGCGGGGGTCCCGCTGGTGCTGGATGCCGCGGCGCAGGACTGGCGTGCCCGCGAGCTGGTGGCGGCCGGCCCCGACCTCGTGCTGCTCAGCGGCCAGAAGTACCTGCGCAGCCCCACGGCTGGCCTGGTGCTGGGCCGCGCCGGACTGGTGGCGGCGCTGGATGCCCAGCACACAGGGATTGGCCGCGCCATGAAGCCGACCAAGGAGGCGCTGGCCGGCGTGCTCGCGGCGCTGCAGGTGCGCGCGGGGGAGCCTGCCACTCACTGGCTGGCGCGGCAGCGGCTCAGGGTGGACCATGTGGCCGCGCAGGCCGCGCGCTGGCCAGGCGTGCGGGTGCAGCGCGAAAGCGACCCGCTGGGCAACGGCTTTGACCGCCTCTGGCTCTCGCTGGACGCCGCCGTGACCGATGTCGATGCGGCGCAGCTGGCGCAGCGCCTGCGCGACGGCGACCCGGTGGTGGCCGTGGCCCCGCACCGGTTGGCGCAAGGCCAGATCGGGCTGGAACTGACGGCCGTGGACGATGACGAACTGCCGTTGCTCTGCCAGTTGCTGGCGCAGGCCCTGGCCGGTGGTGCAGCGGCAGCGGGGCGCTGACGCGGTCGCGGGCTGGCGTGTGCCCGTCAGCGCGGCGCCGGCGGCCGGGCCGCGGCACGCACCCCGGCGCCGCGCACCTCGAAGCGCACCTCGTCAAGCACCTTGCCGCGCGCATCCACGATCTGCGCGGTGTGGCGGCCCGGCCAGGGCAGCCACTGGGCTGTGGCGCCGCGCGCCAAGGGCTTGCCGTCCAGCGTCCAGCGAAGTCCATCGCCCTCGGCCGTGAACTGCAGGCGCTGGCGCCCGGGCGGGATGTCCGGGTCCAGCGCCACGATGGTGCCGGGCGCCGGCGCCGTGATGCGGGCCGCTTCGCCATACGGCGTTTCAGCATCCAATGGGCCGCCAGTCCTTGCCAGGCGGCCCTGAGGTGCTACGTGATCGATAGCAAACAGGTCTTGTTCGGTGCCGCGCAAAAACCATTCGGTTCGCCGGGCCTCAAGCTGGTCGCCAAAGCGCACGGGCCGCTTGACCACACCGGGCGGCGCAGCGGGTGCCCGGCTGGGCTCCCGTGAATGCAGGTAATGCATGAGTGCGGCCCACACAGGCGCCGAGCCGCTGGTGCCGCTCACGTCCCACATGGGCGCGCCGCTGGCATTGCCGACCCACACCGCCACGGTGTAGTGCTGAGACCAGCCCACGGCCCAGTTGTCGCGCATGTCCTTGCTGGTGCCGGTCTTCACGGCGCTCCAGAAGCGGGTGGCCAGCACGCTGTCGGTGCCAAAGGTGTGCGCGCGCGCGTTGGGGTCCGACAGCATGTCGCCCACGATGAAGGCTGCGCCCGCGTCCAGCACCTGCTGCGGCGCGGGCAGAGGCGGCGGGCGCCCGTGGCGCGCGGGCCCGGCCGGCAGCAACGTGGTGGGGCTGAAGCGCCCGCCATTGGCCAGCGTGCGGTAGGCGTTGGCCAGGCTCAGGACCGAGACTTCGGCGCTGCCCAGCGCCAGGCTGTAGCCGTAGTAGTCGCCGCCCTCGCGCAGCGGCAGGCCCAGCGCGCGCAGCTGGCGGCCGAAGGCGTCGGGCGTGACCATGACCAGGGTGCGCACGGCGGGCACGTTGAGTGAGGCCGCGAGCGCGGTGCGGGCCGAGACCCAGCCCTTGAACTGGTGGTCGTAGTTCTGCGGGATGTACAGGCCGCTGGCCGTGGGAATGTGGGTGGGTGCGTCCTCCAGTAGCGACGCTGCCGTGATGCGGTGGCTGGCGATGGCCTGCGCATACAGAAACGGCTTGAGCGTGGAGCCGGCCTGGCGCAGCGCGGTGACGCCGTCCACCTCGTTGGCCTGGCTCAGTGCGCCTGACGAGCCGACCCAGGCCAGCACCTCGCCGGTGGCGTTGTCCAGCACCGCCAGCGCGCCGTCTTCCACGTGGCGGCCCTTGAGCTCGCGCAGGTGGCGCTGCAGGGTGCGCACGGCAAAGCGCTGCAAGGGCGCGCGCAGGCTGGATCGCACGTCGCCGGTTTTGACCAGCTGGCGTGCCACGTGCGGGGCCACGCCCTCGGTGGCGTCAAACGCGCGGCGTTGCAGCGCGCCCGCGGTGAACAGGTCCAGCGCCTCGCAGTCGGCGCGCGCGCCGGCCGGCTGCATGGCCTGCAGCACGCCGCAGGCGCGTTGCGCCACCAGCGCGGGCCGGGCATTGGGCGCGCGCACCAGGGCGGCCGCCACCGCGGCCTCGCGCTCGTCCAGGCCCTGCGCGGCCTTGCCGAACAGGGTGCGCGAGAGCGCGTCAATGCCCACCAGCTCGCCACGGAACGGCACGAGGTTGAGGTAGGCCTCCAGGATCTCGTCCTTGCGCCAGCGCCGGTCCAGCACCTGGGCCGCCACGGCCTGGCCCAGCTTCTGCACCACGCTGCGCCCGCCCGGGCCCTGGCGCCAGTCGCCGTCCACCAGGCCCGCGAGCTGCATGCTCAGCGTGGAGGCGCCGCGCGTGCGGCTGTGCCACAGGTTGCCCCAGGCCGCGGCCGACACGGCGCGCCAGTCCACACCGCTGTGCTCGTAAAAGCGCTTGTCCTCGCTCAGCACAATCGCGTTGCGCAGCGCGGGCGACATGTCGGCCAGCGCCACCCACTGGCCGCGCCGCACCGTGGCGTCGGTGCGCAGGCGCTGCAGCACCTCGCCATGGCGGTCGAGCAGCAAGGCGTCAGAGGGCCTGAAATCCTGCTTGACCTCGTCAAATGCGGGCAGAGTCCAGGCGGGCTGGGCACATCCTGCTATCAAAAGAAGAGCAAAGAGGTGGTGCAAGCGCCGCATGCTCAGCGTCCCGTTCCCACCTTGAGGGCGGCGTTGGGGGCTTCGCCAAACATCTCGGGCGCGTACATCGCCTCGACCCGCGTGGGCGGCAGCGAGAACTCGCCCACATTGTTCAGGCGCAGCGTGTACTCGACCTTGACCACGCCCTTGGGCAGGTACTCGTAGTAGCTGCGGAAGGCCTCGAAGCTGCGCTCCTCGAACACCGGCCAGCCCGCGCCCGAGCGCTTTTCGCCCTGGGTGGCGATCTGCGAGTCGCGGCCCAGCCCGCTGCCCAGCAGGGTGGCGCCGGCAGGCACGGGGTCGCTGATGACCACCCAGCTCATGTCGCTCGCGGCGTTGACCTCCAGCGTCACGCGCAGCACGTCGCCGCGACTGTACTGGCCCGGCGGCAGCGACTTGTCGGCCTGCTCCACGGGGGTGATGCTGCGCTTGATCTGGTAACCCGCGCTGAAGGGCGCCTTGAGTTTCACGGCGGCCATCGACTGCAGCGTCAGCCAGGGCTTGCCGCTGCCCTGGTGCACCACGCCCAGCGTGTCCTTGGCGCCGCCGGGGCCCCAGGGCAGGAACAGGCTGCGGTCGCCGGGCTGGCGCCAGTCGAGCTGGACGGTGCTGCCCCCGAGCGCCGCGCGCGTGGTGCCGTTGACCACCGCGGTCTCGAACCGGGCCGAGAATTTCTCCATGGCCAGCCCGCCCCACAGGTTGGCCGTGGTGGTGGACCAGGCGCCGCGCTGCTGGCGCGCGATGAAACCCGCGGCCAGCCGGCCCATGTCGTCCTTCCAGGCCGGGTCGTCCATCACGGCCAGCATCAGCCGCGCCGTGTTGACGTCGCCATTGGTCATCAGCCACCACCAGTAGTCGTCGCGCTCGGTGCTGAACAGCACGCGCGTGCCCTGCCACGACAGGCGCGAGCGCAGCACCTGCAGGGCCTCGGCCAGCCGCTGCTCGCGCTGCGGCACGTCGGCCACGCGGCGCAGGATGTTGAGCCAGTCGATCACCGCGCTGGTGGGCCACTGGTTGGGCGCGATGGTGATGCTGCCCAGCATGCGGCCCTGGGCGCGGCCGTAGCGCGACAGCGCCTCGAGCGCCGCGAGCTTGCGCACGTCCAGGTCCTTGCGCGGGGCCCAGAAGTTGCGCTCGATGCGGCCCTCGACAAACGCCGTGAGGCCACGCTCCATGGGCGCGCGGGCTTCGTCGGGCAAGGCCAGCGCGGGGTTGAGCGCGGCCGCCTCGTGGCTGGCCGCCAGCAGGTAGGCCGTGAGCACGTCGCTGCCATGGTTGGCGTCGCCGTCACGCGGCGGGAAGTAGCTGGCCAGGCCGTCACTGTCGAGGTAGGTCGGCAACTGGCCCACCAGGGTCTGCCAGAGCTTGATGTCGCGCAGGCCCAGGGCCTTGCTGGTCTTTTGCTCCAGGCAGGCATAGGGGTAGTTGACGAACCAGTCGCGCACGCCCGGCAGGCCGTCGGCCAGCCGCGGCTGCAGCGACAGCCGCAGGCCGCCGCGCCCGGGCAGCGCGTCGGCCGGCGGGCTGACGCCCAGCGACAGCGACTCGTCGACCTGCAGCAGCGTGGCCTGCTGCACCATGAGTGGCACGGCGGGGATGATGCGCTGGCTGGCCTTGACGGCATCGCGCGCGCCGCCCTGTTCGTCGCGGGCCTCGATCTCCCAGAGCAGGGCGGCGGCGCGGGTCTGGGCGAGCTGGTCGGGCGCGGTCACGCTCCAGGCCAGCTCGCGCGACTCGCCGGCCGGAATGTCCAGGCTCTGCGGCGCCAGCGTGAGCAGGGTGGCCCGCGCGCTGGCCTGCACCTTCATGGCCCTGGCCGTGGTGTTGCGCAAGGTGAACTGGGCGCGGAACTGGTCGCCCTCGCGCACCAGCGGCGGCAGGCCGCTGATGATCTGCAGGTCCTGGGTGGCGCGCACGGTGGTCTGGCCGGTGCCAAACAGGCCGGCGGCGGCGTCGGCCACGGCCACGATGCGAAAGCTCGTGAGCGCGTCATTGAGCGGCACCTTGACCACGGCCTGGCCCTGCGCGTCCAGCATCACGCGCGGGCTCCACAGCAGCAGGGTGTCGAGCAGCTCGCGCGTGGGGCTGCGGCCGCCGCCACCGCCGGCCGGCACGGCCTTGCGCCCATAGTGGCGCCGCCCAATGATTTCCATCTGCGCGGTGGAGGTCTCCACGCCCCAGGCGCGGCGCTGCAGCATGGCGTCCAGCAGGTTCCAGCTGTCGTTGGGCATGAGCTCGAGCAGGGCCTGGTCCACCGCGGCCAGCGCCACCTCGGCGTGGGCCGCCGGCTGGCCATTGGGCAGCTTCGCGCTCACGGTGACCGTGGCCGTGCCGCGCACGGGGTAGCTGTCGCGGTCGGCCTTGACGCTCACCGCGAGCTGGTGCGCCTGCGTGCCCACGCGGATCTCGGCCAGGCCCAGGCGGAAGGCGGGCTTGCTCAGGTCCACCAGCGCGGTGGGCGCCACATACTCGCGGCCTTCGTACCAGAAGGCGGTCCACCATTCGCGCGGGGCCTGGTAGCCCCAGGTGAAAAAGCTGTACCAGGGCACCTCGCGCAGCCGCCCGCGCAGCGCCAGCACGCTCACGTACACGTTGGGAGCCCAGTCCTTGAGCACCGGCAGACTGACCGTGGGGTCATCCCCATTGAGCTGCACCACCTGGGTCTGCACGATGCCCTCGCGTTCCACCGCCACCAGCGCGGTGGCAAAGCGGAACGGCATGCGCACCTGGAACTTCGCGGTCTCACCGGGCTGGTAGGTTTTCTTCTCGGGCAGCACGTCGATGCGGTCGTGGTTCTCGCCACCAAACCAGAGCTCGCCCTGGCGCGTGACCCAGACCGAGGCCGCGGCTTGGGCCACGTTGCCTTTCGGGTCCTGGGCCGTCACCACCAGCTCGACCTCGCCGGGCTCGCCCAGCTTGGCTTCGCACAGCAGCAGACCGCGTGCGTCGCTCTTGCCGCTGCAGACCGTGCCCAGGTCCTTGAGCTCGGTCTGGTTGTCGTAGCTGTAGAAGCCGCCCACCATGCGCTTGCGGCTGGTGGTGGTGATGCGCGCCAGCGCCTTCACGCTGAGCGGCGTGCCGGCCGCCGCATGGCCGCTCAGGTCCAGCGCCAGCGCCTGGAAGCGGACTTTCTGGCTGGCCGAGACCCAGCCCTCGGTCTTGAGGCCCGCCACCACGGCCGCGGGCCACAGGGTGGTGCTGCTGCGCAGGGTCTGGATCTCGCCGTTCGGGTCGGCGTAGCTGGCTTCCAGCAGCAGGTCCTGCGGTTGGCGCGCGGCGGGCAGCTTCTCGATGCGGGTGTGGCCGGTGCCGTTGCGGTCCAGCGTGAGTGGCAGCTTGTCGGCCACCACGCGCTGGTCCTGCGAGGCCGTGGCTTCTTCCTCGCCTTCCGCGGATGCGGCGCGCGCGGGGCGCGGCGGGCTGAAGCTGAAGCCGTCGTAGTCGGCAAAGTCCGGCACCTTGTTGCGCAGCAGCGCCGATACCCGCACCGGCAGGTTGCCCGCGGGCCCGCCCGACACGTAGTTGACCTGCACGTCCACCGGGACATCCACCACGTTGACCAGCGCGCCCTTGGTGCCAGGCGTTACCCGGCCTTCGAGCACGGGCAGGCGGAACTCCTCCACGCGGAACTGCCCGGTGGGCAGGACGCGGCCCCCCTCGGCCGTGGTTTGCAGCGCCACCTCGTAAAGGCCAAGCTTGGCCGCGGGGGGCACCTTGAACTCGCTCTCGGCGCTGAGCCCACCGCTGGGCGTCTTGCGCCACTGCAGCGGCTGCGTGATCTTCTGCCCGCTGCCCACATGCGTGATGGCCATGAAGGCCGGCGGCGTGGCGGGCAGGCCAAAGCCGTCGCGGGTCTCGGTGCGGATCAGGTGCTTCATGCCGACGCTCTCGCCGGCGCGCAGCAGGGTGCGGTCGAACACGGTGTGGGCCCGCTCGTCGGGCCGGGCCTCGCGGCTGGTGGGCACATTGAAGCGCCAGGGCTCGATGCCGCGGTACCAGTCGCTCCAGGTGAAGGCCATGTCGTCGGCCGCGTCGCCACGGCCCGCGGGCGCCGTCTTGCCCCGCGCGCTGATGAAATAGGCGCTGCGGTAGTCGTCGTCCTCGCCCTGGCGCGCGCAGGGCGGCGGCTCGGGCGCCAGGTCCTTGAAACTGGCAATGCCCTGGGCGTTGGTGGTGGCCGTGGCCAGCGACTTGCCATTGCAGTCCGACACCCGCACCACCGCGCCATCCACCGGCTGGCCCTTGTCCAGCGTGGTGACCCAGGCCAGCGCGTTGTCGCGTCCGAGCTTGAAGTGCACGCCCAGGTTGGTCACCAGCACCGAGGTGCGGACAAACATGGTGCGCGGCGAGCCCAGCCGCGCGTCCAGCAGCGAGGCACCGAGCAGCGACGAGGCGATCTCCACCACATGGAAGCCCGGGGTCAGCGGGATGCCGACCACCTCGAACGGGCGCGTGGGCGCATTGGCACCGGCCGCGACCGGCTGCGGCAGGTTGAGCGTTTTCACGTTGCCCTGGCCCGCCAGCAGCGACACCGTGCGCGACTGCACGCGGTCCTTGTCGTTGGGGTCGAGCACGCGCGGCAGCGGCGCCTTGACATCGGTGGTGGCCTGCTTGCGCGTGACGAAGAAGTCGTTGTAGCGCTGCACCTTGCGGAACCACGCGATGATGGCGGCGTCGCTCTCGGGGCGCAGGTCACTGACCTGGGCGGGCGCCAGCGCGCTGAGCTGCAGCGCGGGCTCGACCCGGCGCAGCGTCACGGGCAGCACCGGCGGACCGTCGGGCTCGGCGTAGCGCTCCACGATGCCGAACGGCGCCGCCGCAAACTTGGCCAGCGGCGGCATCGGCCCGGTCGCCACCTTGAGCGGAAAGCTGGCGGCGTTGGACAGCTCGCGGCCCGAGGCGTCCTTGAAACCGCCGGGCAGCTCCAGCGTGAATTGGGTCTGCTCCGGCAGGCCCTTGGCAAAACTGATGCTGTTGACCAGCGCGTCGCCGGCCTCACTGTCATTGTCCAGCGCGGGCTGCAGGGTTTCGGTGGCCGACTTGAGGCGGATGCCCTGGGCCAGTTTGCGCGGCACCGGGGCGTTGAAGGTCAACGAGAGCGGCCGGATGGGCAGGCAGGCTGCCTGCGCGTTTTCGCGCTCGCAGCTGAAGCTCGCGGTGAAGGGCTCGCGTACCTGGAAAGTGAAGCGCCGCTCCACGCTGTTGGCCACGCCACCGGGGGTGGCCACGCCCTTGCCGTACACCAGCTGCACCTTGGCCGCGGCGGGCAGGCGCCGGTTGCAGGCCAGCGTGGCAATGGCCAGCGGCGACTTGTCGGCTGCCTTGTCCAGTCGCAGCGACTTGAGCAGGGCCGCGCGTTCGGCGCCGGCCACCATCTTCACGGGCACGCGCTCGCCCAGGCCTTCGACCGAGCACCACACGTGGTCCTGCAGGCTGGCCAGCGTGGCGGGGCCGTTGAGCTGGAGCACGAAGTACTGCTCTTCGTCGATGCGCTGCCAGGTGCCCGGCCGCATGAGCTGGACGAAGGGCCCGCCGGTGCTGAACGTCCACTGGCGCGCGGCCAGCTCGGCGCCGGCCGGTGACTTGAAGCCGGCGCGCGGCTGCACCGTGCAGCGCACGCCGGGGGGCAGGTCGCCGGCGAAGTCAAACGCCCATTCGCGGTCGCTGAGCCAGCGGCCCGTGCCCTGGGTGCTCTGCACATCGCTGCAGCTCAGGGCCAGCGGCGCGGGGGCCTTGGGGTCGCCGAACGTGACGGCGGCGGTATCGAATTTGGCCACCAGCTGGCGGACCTTGGCGACCTCGCCTTGCGGCGAGAGGCTGATGACCTGCAGGGCCTGGGCCTGGAATGCGGCTGCGGCGATGAGCGCGGCGGTAATGGTTCTGGCGATTCCGGTGATCTGGGCCACGGCTTTCCTCCTGTGCAGTAGGGGAGGTTAGCACTGCAGTGTGTTTCCATTCGTTGCGCGGGTTGCCTGTGGCGCGCGCCTCGCGGCCAGGGCACCCCTGGGCCTGCCAGCCCACGCCGCAGCCCCTTCGGGGGAGCCGCTGCAGTGCCCGGATTTGGCATGGTCTCCGTTCGCTTCGTATGGATCACGCGGCCAAATCCTTCGCGCTTCGCGCCTGCGGCTCAGACGGGCTGGCAGGCCCAGGGGTGCCCTGGCCACGAGGGGCATGTTTGATCCGCAGGTGTGAAGCGCGGAACGGGCCCCGTGTGATTTGTGCGAAGCGCACGGAGGTCATCTCCAAGCCGAGTTTGCAACTGCCCGAAGACCCGGCCGGTCATGCGTCCGAGTCCGGCCACGCCCAGGCTGCTGCTCGACATTGACGCCATCATCCACGCGTACCAACCCATGGCCGGGTGTGAGAGTGCATGAAAAAGCCCCTGGGTCCGTAAGGACGCAGGGGCTTTGATGCCAGGCCACCAAGGGCCTGGCCCTGGTCAGCCGAGGTTGACCGGCACAAAGATCTTGTTGTCACCGCGCTGGATCAGCAGCGCCACCGATTTGCCGGACTTGGCCACCATGGCTCGGACCTGGTCGATGCTCTGCACCGGGGTGCCGTTGATGGCCAGCAGCACGTCGCCCGACTCCACGCCGGCCGAGGCGGCGGCGCCGCTGGCGTCCTCCACCAGCAGGCCGCCGGACACGCCGGCCTGGCGCTTCTCGCCGGGCTGCAGCGGCCGCAGCGCCAGGCCCAGCTTGCCCTGGCCCGGGGCACCGCTGTCGGCCACGGTGTCGGGCTTGTCGCTCAGGCCGCCCAGCGTGGCCACCACGTTCATGCCGCCGCCCTTGCGCCAGATGTCCAGCTGCACCTTGTCGCCGGGCGAGGCCAGGCCAATGAAGGCCGGCAGGTCGCTGGACGACACGATGGGCTGGCCGTTGATGCGCTGGATCACGTCGCCGGGTTGCAGGCCGGCGCGGTCGGCGGCGCTGCCCTTGCTCACACTGGCCACCAGCGCGCCCTCGGGCTTGGACATGCCGAACGACTCGGCCAGCGTCTGGTTGACCTGCTGCACCGCCACGCCAAGCTGGGCATGCTCGACCTTGCCGTGGGCCACGAGCTGGTCCTTGATCTTGCCGGCCACGTCGATCGGGATGGCGAACGACAGGCCCTGGTAGCCGCCGGTCTGGCTGTAGATCTGCGAGTTGATGCCGACCACCTCGCCGCGGGCGTTGAACAGCGGGCCGCCCGAATTGCCGGGGTTCACGGCCACATCGGTCTGGATGAAGGGCACAAAGCTGTCGTCGGGCAGGCTGCGGCCCTTGGCACTGACCACGCCGGCGGTCACGGTGTTTTCAAAGCCGTAGGGCGAGCCAATGGCCAGCACCCATTCACCGACCTTGAGGTCGCTGGTCTTGCCAATGGCGACCACGGGCAGGTTCTTCGCATCGATCTTGAGCACCGCCACATCGGTCTTGGGGTCGGAGCCCAGCACCTTGGCGCGGAATTCGCGGCGGTCGGTGAGCTTGACCGTGACCTCCTTGGCGTCGCGCACCACGTGGGCATTGGTCAGGATGATGCCGTCGGCGCTGACGATGAAGCCCGAGCCCTGGCCATGGGTGGGCACTTCGCGCGGCTGCATGCGCCCGGGTTGGCCTTGCTGGAAGCGGCGGAAGAATTCGAAGAACGGGTCATTGCCAAACGGGTCACCGCGCTCGGCCCCGGCGTTGTAGGCGGTTTTGGTGGTGCCGGTGACGCTGATGTTGACCACGGCCGGCCCGTAGCGCTCGGTGATGCTGGAAAAATCAGGCGCGGTCACCAGGGCTGGCGCCGCCGCCACCGCTTGGCTCACGGCGGGCGGAAGCCCCAGCGCGTGGGCGTGCCGGCTTTCAATGAAGGTGGCGCCGGCGCCACCGATCACGCCCGCCGCCACCAGGGACAGCACCAGCCGCGAGGTCTTGAGGGAAACAGTATGCAGGGTCATCGATCGCTCCTTGTAGTTGATCCGGATGAACCAACTATCGCGCGCCGACCTTAGACAGACCTTAGACCGGATGGGCGGAAGGGTCGGGCAGAAAACGCACCTGCACCTCGAGCCCGCCCAGCCGCGCCGAGGAGCCGAGCGTCACCCTGGCGCCATGCTGCTGCGCGATGGCGCGCACGATGGCCAGCCCCAGGCCGCTGCCCCCGCTGGGGCTGCGGCCGGCCGCATCGGGGGCCCGGTAGAAGCGGTCGAAGACCCGCTCGCGGTCTTCGACCGCGACACCCGGGCCGCTGTCTTCGACCGTGAGCACGGCGGCCTGGGCGTCGCGGCGCAGGCCCACATCCACCTGGCCGGGTGCGGGCGTGTACTTGATGGCGTTTTCGATCAGGTTGCGCAGCAGCATGCGCAGCGCTTCCGCGTCGCCATGCACCGGCAGCGGGTCGGTCATTGCCCCGGGCGCCAGGCCCAGGTCAATGCCCGAGGCCTGTGCCAGCGGCAGGGCGTCGCCCACGGCCAGGCGCACCGCCTGCTGCAGGTCCAGCACGGTGGTGCGGCCGGGCTGGGCCGTGCCCTCGGCGCGCGCCAGGGCCAGTAGCTGTTCGACCATGCGGATGGCGCGGTCGATGCCCTGGTTGAGCCGGGCCACGGCGGCCTCCTGGGCCGCCGGTTCAGGGGGGCTGGCGTCGGCGCGCGGGCGCAGGGCCTGGGCCTGCAGCTTGAGCGCGGCCAGCGGGGAGCGCAGCTCATGGGCCGCATCGGCCACGAAATTCTGCTGGGCTTCAAAGGCCGAGCGCACGCGCCCGAACAGGCCGTTGAGCTCCTGCACCAGCGGCCTGACTTCGTCGGGCAGGCCGGCCTCGGCCAGGGGCGAGAGATCGTCGGCCGCGCGCGCGGCCACCTGCCGCCGCGTGCGTTCCACGGGCGCCAGGGAGTGGGTGACGACCCAGCCCACCACCAGCATCAGCAGCGGGGCCAGCAGCGCCACGGGCAGCACGGCCCGCACCGCGAGCGCGCGGGCCCGGGCGTTGCGCGCGCTCATGTCCTGCGCGATCTGCACCGTCTGCAGCGGGGTTTGCACGGTGTAGACGCGGTACGCGTTGCCCTGCACCGTGAGGTCGGAAAAGCCCAGCACGGCGCTTTGCGGCAGCAGCGAGCGTGGCGAGCGGAACAGGCGCACGCCGTCGGGGCCCCAGATTTGCACCAGGAAGTCCACGTCGTCGTCGGCGTCCACGCCCGGGGGCAGTTGCCGCAGGTAGCCGCTGCGCATGGAATGCGCCATCTGCTGCAGGTGGTAGTCAAACATCGCATCGGCCTGCTGCAGCGCGCCGCGGTAGGCGCCCACGCCCTGCACCGTGGCAAACAGCGCGATGCTGGCCAGCAGCAGCAGCAACAGGCGCCGCCGCAGCGAATGGTGGGTGAGCGAAGGCGTCATGCGCGCGGCACCAGGTAGCCCAGCCCGCGCACGGTCTGGATCACGTCGGGGCCGAGCTTCTTGCGCACGCCGTGGATGTAGACCTCCACCGCGTTGCTGCTGACCTCGTCCTTCCAGCTGAAGAGCTTCTCCTCGAGCTGGGCCCGCGAGAACACCACGCCGGGGCGCGCCAGCATGGGCTCGAGCACGGCCCATTCGCGGCCCGACAGCGACACCGGCGTGCCTTGCACGGTGGCTTCGCGCGTGGCCGGGTTCAGGCTCACGCCGTTGTGCTCGAAGGCCGGCCCGGCCTGACCCGCGCCACGGCGCAGCAGCGCGCGGATGCGGGCCTGCAGTTCGTCGATGTCGTAGGGCTTGACCACGTAGTCATCGGCGCCGGCATCCAGCCCGGCGATGCGGTCGCCCACGGCGTCGCGCGCGGTCGCCACCAGCACCGGCAGCGTGCTCTTGCGCGCGCGCAGGGCGCGCAGCACCTGCAGGCCGTCGCGCCGGGGCAGGCCCAGGTCAAGCAGCATCAGGTCATAGTCCTGCGACGCCAGGGCCGTGTCGGCCATGGCACCGTCGCGGACCCAGTCCACGGCATAGTGGGCGCCGCGCAGTGCCTCCAGCACGGCTTCGCCGATCATGGTGTCGTCTTCGACGAGCAGCAGTCGCATCGTTCGTTCCTTGTGGAACGATGATACGGCGCGCTGCTTAGGCGGGGCTGAAGGGGCGCGCGGCGGGCGGCCGAGGTTCAGGTGTCGGTCTCGCCCGGGGGCGCGCCGTCGCCCGGCGGGGCGGGCAGCCGGCCGCGCCGGAGTAACGCTTCACGCAGCAGGAATTCCACCTGTGCGTTGGCGCTGCGCAGTTCCTGTGCGGCCAGGCGTTCGATCTCGGCCCAGAGCACGGGGTCGATCCGCAGGGGGAATGATTTTTTGCCCGGGCTGGCCATGGGTGGAACGGTCCGCTGCGGGCCTCAGGTGTACAGCGTGCCGGTGTTGATGACGGGCTGGGCATCGTTGTCGGAGCACAGCACCACCAGCAGGTTCGACACCATGGCGGCCTTGCGCTCGTCGTCGAGCACCACCAGGTTGCGCTCGGACAGCCCCTTGAGCGCGGCCTCCACCATGCCCACGGCGCCGGCCACGATCTGGTGTCTTGCGCTGACGATGGCGGTCGCCTGCTGGCGGCGCAGCATCACCTGGGCAATTTCTGGCGCATAGGCCAGGTGGGTGAGCTTGGCGTCCAGCACTTCGACGCCGGCAATGCTGAAACGCTCGTTGAGTTCGTCCTTCAGCGCATTGGCGACGATGTCGAGCCCCGCGCGCAGCGTGGTCTCGTCCGCCGCGAGGTCTTCTCCACTGTCATAGGCATACAGTGTGGCCAGGTGGCGGATGGCGGCCTCGGCCTGGATGCTGACAAACCGGGTGTAGTCGTCGATCTCGAACACCGCCTGCGCCGTGTCGCGGACTCGCCAGACCACGGCCGCACCGATCTCCACGGGGTTGCCCCGCTTGTCGTTGACCTTGAGCGGCGGGGTGTTGAGGTTGCGCGCGCGCAGCGAGATTTTCCGGCCGCTGAGCAACGGATTGGTCCAGCGCAGGCCTTCCGAGCGGTCGGTGCCTTCGTATTTGCCGAACAACGTGAAGATCACGCCCTCATTGGGCTGGAGCATGTACAGGCCAGGCAGCAGGGCCGCGCCGGCCAGGATCAGCAGCACACCCAGGAAGGCTGGCGCCTGGTGCCGGATCAGGACCAGCGCGCCAGCGCCGACAAGCAGCAGTGCGACCAGTGTCATCACATACCCGCCCGCGGAGCGGTAGCGGGTTTCTTTTCGCCCGCCAGGGGGCGCGATAGTTGCCGTAGCAGTCATGAAGGCCTCCGATAAAAGTGATATCACTTTAATATCGAAATGCCATCGAGTCAACTGTATTCGCGCCGCGCCAGGCTTTTGGGGTCAAATTGGCCGGGAGCCCTTGCTCCGCGGCCACCAAGCGCTACTAAATCAGTAGCAATCAACCGAAGGCGGATGCCGACGGTTCGCACCATCAGGGGTACAGGCCGCGCAGTTCCCGGGTGTGCAGGATGCGCTTGCAGGCCACGATGAAGGTGGCGGTGCGCAGGCTCACCTTGTGGTCCTGGGCCACCTGCCAGATGCCGGCAAACGCCGCTTTCATGATGCGCACCAGGCGGGCGTTGATCTCGTCCTCGTCCCAGAAGAAGCTGGAGAAATCCTGCACCCATTCAAAGTAGCTCACCGTCACGCCGCCGGCGTTGGCGATCACGTCGGGCAGCACCAGGATGTTGCGGTCGTGCAGGATGTCGTCGGCTTCGGGGGTGGTCGGGCCGTTGGCGCCCTCGATCACCATGCGCGCCTTGATGCGCCCGGCGTTGTCCTTGGTGAGCTGGGCTTCGAGCGCGGCCGGCACCAGGATGTCGCAGTCCACGTCCCAGAACTGGTCATTGGGGATGATCTCGGCGCCTTCAAAGCCGGCCACCGTGCGGTGCTCGGCCACATGCTTGAGCAGCTGGGGCACGTCCAGGCCGGCTTCGCGGTAGATGGTGCCGCCATGGTCCTGCACGGCCACCACGCGGGCGCCGGCCTCGGCAAACAGCTTGCCGGCCACGCCGCCCACGTTGCCAAAGCCCTGAACGATGACGCGGGCGCTGGCGATGTCCATGCCGATGTGCTTGGCCGCTTCGACGCCCACGGTGAACACGCCGCGGCCCGTGGCCTCGCGCCGCCCGAGCGAGCCGCCCAGGTCGATCGGCTTGCCCGTGACCACGCCGGTCGCGGTGGAGCCCTGGTTCATGGAGTAGGTGTCCATCATCCAGGCCATGATCTGCTCGTCGGTGTTGACGTCGGGCGCGGGGATGTCCTTGTTGGGGCCGATGATGATGCCGATCTCGCTGGTGTATCGGCGCGTCACGCGCTCGAGCTCGCCGCGCGACAGCCGGCGTGGGTCGACGCGGATGCCACCCTTGGCGCCGCCATAAGGCACGTTGACCGCGGCGTTCTTGATCGACATCCAGGCCGACAGGGCCATCACTTCCGACAACGTCACGTCCTGGTGGAAGCGCACGCCGCCCTTGCCCGGGCCGCGCGAGGTGTTGTGCTGCACGCGGTAGCCCTCGAAGTGCGCCACCGTGCCGTCGTCCAGGTGGATCGGCACGTCAACGATCAGCGCGCGCTTGGGCCGCTTGAGCGTTTCCACCCAGCGCGCCAGTTTGCCCAGGTAGGGCGTGACCCGGTCCACCTGCTGCAGGTAGATGCCCCAGGGTCCGAGGTTGGACGGGTCGAGGTAAGAGGGAAGGGCATTGGGGGACGGTGCGGCAGAGGAAGGCACACCGGGGGTACGCGACATGGAATCTCCTGAAAGAGGGCAAACTTGCTGACCTGAAGCGTAGGAGACCGCTGCGCCGGTGTCCAAGGCCGTGTTGGCCGAACATCATGCAAAGGACGCATAACGTGCCGTCAACCGATTCCCTGCCGGCCTCTGGCATCCGCCTGGTACCGCGCCGTATCCTGCCGGTGATTGTGCTCTCGCAGTTTGCGGGCACCTCGCTGTGGTTCGCGGTCAATGCCGTCATGCCCGACCTGCAGGCCGCCTGGGGCCTGCCCGCCAGCGCCGTGGGTTCACTGACCTCGGCGGTGCAACTGGGCTTTGTGGCCGGCACGCTGGTGTTTGCGCTGCTGCTGGTGGCCGACCGCTTTTCGCCATCGCGCGTGTTCATGGTCTGCGCGCTGCTGGGCGCGCTGGCCAATGCGGCGGTGGTGCTGCTCAGCGGTCAGTACGCCCTGCTGCTGGGGCTGAGGTTCTGCGTGGGCTTTCTGCTGGCGGGGGTGTACCCGGTGGGCATGAAGATCGCCGCCAGCTGGTACCGCGAGCGGCTGGACGCGGTGATGGGCGTGCTGATCGGCGCGCTGGTGCTGGGCACGGCGCTGCCCCATGGCCTGCGGGCGCTGGGCCTGGATGCCACCGGTGCCGGGGCTGGCGGACTCGCGCCCTGGCAGACCGTGATCCTGCTGGTGTCGCTGCTGGCCGCGCTGGGCGGCCTGGCCACGGCGATCTGGGTGCCCGACAGTCCGGATCTGGCCAGGGGCGCGCGCATCACGCCGCGTGCGCTGTCGGTGATCTGGTCAGACCGCCAGGTGCGTGCCTCGGTGTTCGGCTACTTCGGCCACATGTGGGAGCTGTACGCCTTCTTCGTGCTGCTGCCGCTGGTGCTGGCGACGCGTCTGGCGGGCGCGCAGGTCAGTGCGGCGGCGTTCTTCGTGATCGCCGCGGGCTTTGTGGGTTGCGCGGGCGGTGGCCTGTGGGCGCGGCGCATCGGCAGCGCGCGCGTGGCGGGGATTCAACTGGGCACCAGTGGCCTGTGCTGCCTGCTGGCGCCGTTGATGCTGGTGGCGCCGCTGCCGGTTTTCTTGCTGTGGCTGCTGGTGTGGGGCGTGACCGTGTCGGGCGATTCGCCGCAGTTCTCCACCCTGACCGCGCACAACGCCCCGCGCGAGATTGCGGGCAGCGTGCTGACCTTTGCCAACTGCATTGGCTTCATCATTTCGGTGGTCAGCATCGAGTTGTTCGTGCGCGCGTCGCACAGCCATTCGCTGGGGGCGGTGTTGCCCTGGCTGGGGCTGGGGCCGGCTTTGGGGCTGTGGCTGTTCCGTCCTTTGCTGCGGCGGTAGTCCGGGGTGTTTTTTTTTGAGTCCGCGCCTGCGCTCAAGCGCATGGCTGGGCCCTGCGGCCCAAGCCGCAGCCCCTTCGGGGGAGCCGCTGCAGTACTCAAAACTGCCAGGCCGATCAGAGCGGGCTTGACACCTGTAGCCAGCCAACCCAGTACGGCAGTTTTTCCGTGCTTCGCGCCTGCGGCTTTGATCGGGCCACAGGGCCCAGCCATGCGCTTGAGCGCGAGTACAAAAGCCCTGGCGCCCACAAGGAAGAACGCACGCCCCAAGCCTGCGGGTGGGGTGCAGCCCTTGCGCCACCGATCAAGAGTCCCGGGCGCGAAGCACGGAAAAACTGCCGTACCTCTCTAGCGTGCCAAGGGCGTCAAACCCGATCTGATCACGACCGCAGTTTTGAGTACTGCAGCGGCTCCCCCGAAGGGGCCGGGACTCTGGTGGCGCAAGGGCTGCGCCCCGCCCGCTGGCGGGCTACTTCAAACGCAAGCGATGCCGCGCCACCTGCGCCTTGACCTGCGCGGGCGCCGTACCACCCAGCGTGTTGCGGGCGTTCAAGGAGCCACGCAGGCTCAGATGCTCGTACACATCCTTCTCGATGGCCGGGTTGAATTCCTTGAGCACTGCCAGCGGCAGTTCCGACAGGTCCACGCTGTGCGAGATCGCGGCCTTCACCGCGTGCGCCACCGTCTCGTGGGCGTCGCGGAACGGCAGGCCCTTCTTGACCAGGTAGTCGGCCAGGTCGGTGGCCGTGGCGTAGCCGCGCAGCGCGGCCTGCTCCATGGCTTCGGGCTTGACGGTGATGCCACCTGCCATCTCGGCAAAGATGCGCAGCGTGTCCTTGAGCGTGTCCACCGTGTCGAACAGTGGCTCCTTGTCTTCCTGGTTGTCCTTGTTGTAGGCCAGCGGCTGGCCCTTCATCAGCGTGATCAGGCCCATCAGATGGCCCACCACACGGCCGGTCTTGCCGCGCGCCAGTTCGGGCACGTCGGGGTTTTTCTTCTGCGGCATGATCGACGAGCCCGTGGTGAAGCGGTCGGCGATCTGGATGAAGCCGAAGTTCTGGCTCATCCACAGGATCAGCTCCTCGCTCATGCGGCTGATGTGCACCATGCACAGGCTGGCCATGGCGGTGAACTCGATCGCGAAGTCGCGGTCGCTCACCGCATCCAGGCTGTTCTGGCAGACGCAGGGCGCGCCCTGCGCATCCACCATGCCCAGCGTGCGGGCCACGCGCTCGCGGTCCAGCGGGTAGCTGGTGCCGGCCAGCGCGGCGGCGCCCAGCGGCAGGCGGTTCACGCGCTTGCGCACATCAGCCAGGCGCTCGGCGTCGCGCGCGAACATTTCCACATAGGCCAGCATGTGGTGGCCAAAGCTCACGGGCTGGGCCACCTGCAGGTGGGTGAAGCCGGGCAGGATCACGTCCACATGCTTGTCGGCCATCTCGACCAGCGCCTTTTGCAGGTCCACCAGCAGCGCGTCAATCAGGTCGATCTCGCCGCGCAGCCACAGGCGCACGTCGGTGGCGACCTGGTCGTTGCGGCTGCGCCCGGTGTGCAGGCGCTTGCCGGCGTCGCCCGCGAGCTGGGTGAGCCGCGCCTCGATGTTCAGGTGGACGTCTTCCAGGTCGAGCTTCCATTCGAAGGCGCCGGATTCGATTTCGGTGGTGATCTGCGCCATGCCCTTGCGGATTGCGGCGTGGTCGTCAGCGGAGATGATGCCCTGTGCGGCCAGCATCTCGGCATGGGCCAGTGAGCCCGCGATGTCGGCCTGCCACAGGCGCTTGTCGAAGAACACGCTCGAGGTGTAGCGCTTGACCAGGTCGCTCATGGGCTCGGAGAAGAGCGCCGACCAGGCTTGGGATTTCTTGTCGAGTTGGTTCTGGGACATGTCAGGGGCAATAATCAGGTTCTGACCCCGATCAGGCGAAAGTTGGATGCAGGACTCGCAAATTTTATCGGCCTTCCAGGAACCGCCCGTGCTGCGGCCCGCGCAGCGGCCCGGGCACGCGCTGATTTTCGACGCCTGCCAGACCGGGGTGATCCTTCGCGCCGTGCTGTTTGTCGAGGCGGTGGTCGGGGTGGGCGCCATGTTTGGCGCAGGCGGATTCATGGACTGGCTGGCGCGCCTGTCGATGCTGACGGGCGCCGCCTTGCCCGCCACGCTGGCCTGGCTGATCGCGGCCTGCAGCGCCAAGCGGGTGCTGGCCCGGCTGCCGCGCACGGCGCAATATGCCTGCGGCGTGGTGCTGGGTGTGCTGGCGGGCCTGTATGGCTGCGCGCTGGTGGCGCTGGTGGGGTTCCTGGACAACGTGCCCTGGGTGGCGGCCGGCTTCACCGGGGCCCTGCTGGCCTCGGCGCTGGTCGCGGCCCTGGTCTGGCGGGCCAAGGCCCGCACCCCCGCCGACACCACGGCGCGGCTGACCGAACTGCAGGCGCGCATCCGGCCCCATTTCCTGTTCAACACGCTCAACAGCGCGATCGCGCTGGTGCGCCAGGACCCGGCGCGCGCCGAGTCGCTGCTGGAAGACCTGAGTGACCTGTTTCGCCACGCGCTCATGGACCCGGGCGACGCCGTGACGCTGGCCGAGGAAACCGCGCTGGCCGAGCGCTACCTGGCGATCGAGCAGGTGCGTTTTGGCGAGCGGCTTCGCGTGGAATGGTCGCTGGACCCGGCGGCCGCGGGCGCCCGGCTGCCGCCGCTGCTGCTGCAGCCGCTCGTGGAAAACGCCGTCAAGCATGGCGTGGAGCCCAGTGCGAGCGGCGCGCAGGTCCGCATCAGCAGCCAGCGGCGCGGCAGCAGCGTGGTGATCAAGGTCACCAACACCGTGCCGGGCGGCCAGGGGCAGCCCGGCCACGGCCTGGCGCTGGGCAATGTGCAGGACCGGCTGCGCCTGCTGCACGACGTGCAGTCGCAATTCCAGGCCGGGCTCAAGGACGGTGTCTACCAGGTGCGCATCGAGGTTCCCGCATGACGCTCAAGCTGCTGGTGGTGGATGACGAAGCGCTGGCCCGCTCGCGCCTGCGCACCCTGCTGGGCGACTGCACGGCACCCGCCGTTCATGTGGGCGGCGAGGCCGCCAACGCGGCCCAGGCCATGGAGTTGATCCAGCATGAACGGTTTGACGCCGTGCTGCTGGACATCCATATGCCCGGCGCCGACGGCATGGCCCTGGCCAGCGCGCTGCGGGCGTTGCCGCGGCCGCCGGCGATCATCTTCGTGACTGCCCACCCCGAGCACGCGGTGCAGGCCTTCGAAATCGACGTGGCCGACTACCTGACCAAGCCGGTGCGGCTGGAGCGGCTGCAGCTGGCGCTACAAAAAGCAGAGCGCCTGATGGCCGGCGGGCAAGGACCAGAGCCCGATCTGGCCCATGAAAGCCTGCTGATCCAGGACCGTGGCCGCACCGAGCGCGTGCCGCTGGCCGAGGTGCTGTATTTCAAGGCCGAGCTCAAATACATCACGGTGCGGACGCAGGCGCGCAGCTACATCCTGGATGGCTCGCTCAATGAGCTGGAGGCACGCCACAAGGGGCAGTTCATCCGGGTCCATCGCAACGCGCTGGTGGCGCGCCGCGCCATGCGCGCCCTTGAAAAGCACCATGATCCCGAGGAGGGCGACGGCTGGGCCGTGCGCCTGGCCGGCGTGGACGAGCTGCTGGCCGTCTCGCGGCGCCAGGTGGCGGCCGTGCGTGAAGCCATTGCAACCTGACATCGCACCGTGAACCCAGGAACCGCATGAGCCCCGAACCCGCCGAGACCGATCTCACCCCGCCGCAGCAGCAGCGCGTCCTGCTGCACATGCCGGTGGACGTGCGCAGCATGGCGCTGGTGGTGCTGGCCGTGCTTGCGGTGCTGGCCGTGCTGCGCTGGGCCAGCCCGTTCTTCATTCCGCTGATGCTGGGCCTGATGTTCAGCTACGCACTCTCGCCGCTCGTGAATGGACTGGAGCGTCTGCGCGTGCCCCGGGTGCTGGGCGCTGCGCTGCTGCTGCTGGCCATTCTGGGCGCGCTGGGCGGCACCGCCTACGCGCTCACCGACCAGGCCAACGCCGTGGTGGAGGCCCTGCCCAACGCGGCGCGCAAGCTGGGCGATGTGATGCGCCGCCAGCGCACGGCCCAGCCCGGGGCGCTGGAGACCGTGCAGAAGGCCGCGACCCAGCTGGAACGCGTGGCCGAGGAAAACGGCGGCGCGACCACGGCCGGCCGCGGCGTCACGCGCGTGCAGATCGAGCGGCCCCGGCTCAACATCAAGGACTACCTGTGGAGCGGCACGCTGGGCCTGATGAGCCTGCTGGGCCAGATCGTGGTGGTGACCTTCCTGACCTATTTCCTGCTGATCTCGGGCGACACCTTCCGGCGCAAGCTGGTGAAGATCGCCGGCCCCAGCCTCAGCCACAAGAAGATCACGGTGCAGGCGCTGGACGAAATCAACTGGCAGATCCAGCGCTACCTGCTGGTGCAGCTGGGCAGCAGCATCCTTGTGGGGATCGCCACCGGGCTGTCGTTCTGGGCGCTGGGGCTGAACAACGCGGCCGTGTGGGGCGTCGCGGCCGGGGTGCTGAACCTGGTGCCCTATGTGGGCTCGATCCTGGTCACGCTGGCGGCCGCGCTGGTGGCCTTCCTGCAGTTCGGTCAGGTCAACATGGCCATCTGGGTGGGCAGCGCCTCGCTGGTCATCAACATGATCGAGGGCTACCTGCTGACCCCCTGGCTCACCAGCCAGGCCAGCCGCATGAACCCGGTGGCCGTGTTCGTGGGCGTGCTGGCCTGGGGCTGGCTGTGGGGCGTATGGGGCCTGCTGCTGGGCATCCCGATCCTGATGGCGGTCAAGGCCGTCTGCGACCGGGTCGATGACCTCAAGCCCGTGGGCGAGCTGCTCGGGGCCTGAGCCCGGGCGCGCGCTCAGCCCGTGTTGCGCAACCCCGCCGCAATGCCGTTGATCGAGATGTGGATGCCGCGCTGCACGCGGTCGTCGGCCTTGCCTTCGCGGTAGCGGCGCACCAGCTCCACCTGCAGGTGGTGCAGCGGGTCAATGTACGGAAAGCGGTGGCGGATCGAGCGGGCCAGCGCGGCGTTGTGGGCCAGGCGCTGCTTGTCGCCGGTGATCTGCGACAGGGCGTCGGCCGTGCGCTGCCACTCGACCTCGATGGCGCTGAAGATCTTCTTGCGCAGCCGCGCATCGGTCACCAGCTCGGCGTAGCGCGAGGCCAGCGCCAGGTCGCTCTTGGCCAGCACCATGTCCATGTTGGACAGCAGGGTGCGAAAGAACGGCCACTGCCGGTACATCTTCTGCAGCAGCGCCAGGCCCTCGCGCCTGGGCTGGCCCGGCGTGTGGTTCAGGAACTGCTCGATGGCCGAGCCAAAGCCATACCAGCCCGGCAGCGTGAGCCGGCACTGGCCCCAGCTGAAGCCCCAGGGAATGGCCCGCAGGTCCTCGATGCGCTGGCTGGCCTTGCGCGAGGCCGGACGCGAGCCGATGTTGAGCTCGGCGATTTCGCGGATGGGCGTGGCGTTGAAAAAGTACTCGGTGAAGCCCGGGGTTTCGTAGACCAGCGCCCGGTACGCGGCCATGCTGGCGCGCGACAGCGCCTCGGCGGCTTCCAGGTAGGCCCGCGTGGCGGGCTTGGTGGGCTGCAGCAGCGTGGCTTCGAGCGTGGCGGCCACCAGGGTCTCGAGGTTGCGCCGGCCGATCTCGGGGTTGGCGTACTTGGAGCCGATGACTTCGCCCTGCTCGGTCAGCCGGATCTGCCCGCGCACCGTGCCCGGCGGCTGGGCCAGGATGGCCTGGTAGCTCGGGCCGCCGCCGCGGCCCACCGTGCCGCCGCGGCCGTGGAACATGCGCAGCTGGATGTTGTGGCTGTTGGCGAGCTGGTCGAACAGGTCCACCAGCGCGATCTCGGCGCGGTACAGCTCCCAGTTGCTGGTGAAGATGCCGCCGTCCTTGTTGCTGTCGGAGTAGCCCAGCATGATGTCCTGCTCGGCGCCGCTGCGCTGCACCAGTTGCGCGATGCCGGGCAGGGCGTAGAACTCGCGCATGATGGGCGCGGCGTTGCGCAGGTCCTCGATGGTCTCGAACAGCGGCACCACGATCAGGTCGTTGCGGGCCGCGTGGTCCAGCGTGCCCTGCATCAGGCCCACTTCCTTTTGCAGCAGCAGCACCTCGAGCAGGTCGCTCACGGTCTCGGTGTGGCTGATGATGTAGTGGCGGATGGCCTGCTTGCCAAAGCGCTCGCGCATCAGGCGGGCCATCTCGAAGATGGCGATCTCCTTGCGCGCATGCTCGGAGTAGCTGGCCCCCACCACGCGCAGTGGCCGCGCGTCGTTGAGCAGGCGGATCAGCAGCGCGCGCCTGGCGATTTCATCCAGCGCCGCATAGGCCGGCTCGACCCGGGCCGTGGCCAGCAGCTCGGCCACCACCTCCTCGTGCTTGTCCGAGCTTTGCCGCAGGTCCACCGTGGCCAGGTGGAAGCCGAACACCTCGACCGCGCGCACCAGCGGGTGCAGCCGCTGCGCCACCAGGGCCGCGCCATGGTGCTCGAGCAGCGAGGTTTCGATCACGCGCAGATCGGCCAGGAACTCCTCGGCCAGCGCATAGGGGTTCTGCGGGGCCACGGCATGGCGCGCCGCGTCGCCGCCGGTCAGGGTCTTGAGCGTGGCCGCGAGCCGGGCGTAGATGCCGGTCAGCGCCAGGCGGTAGGGCTCGTCCTGGCGGTGTTCGTTGCTGTCGGGCGAGCGCGCGGCCAGCGCCTGCATGGCGGGCGTGCAGTCCACCAGCATGGCCGACAGCGAGAGCTCGCTGCCCAGGCGGTGCACCTCGGTCAGGAAGTGGCGCAGCGCCACCTCGGCCTGGCGGCGCAGCGCGTATTCCAGTGTCTGCGCGCTCACATTGGGGTTGCCGTCGCGGTCGCCGCCAATCCACTGGCCCATGCGCAAAAAGCTGGCCACGGGCTGGTGGCCGAGCTCCTGCTCGAGTTCGGCGTAGATCTTGGGGATCTCGCGCAGGAAGGTGGACTCGTAGTAGCTCAGCGCGTTCTCGATCTCGTCGGCCACCGTGAGCTTGGTGAAGCGCAGCAGCCGGGTCTGCCACAGCTGCATCACGCGGGCGCGGATCTGGGTCTCGTTGGCCGCCAGCTCGCGTGGCGCGAGCGCGTCCTTGGGCAGGGCGCGGGCCTTGATCTCGTCGCGTGCGGTCAGCAACTGGGCGATGTCGCGCTCGGCGTCCAGGATGCTCTTGCGCTGCACCTCGGTCGGGTGGGCCGTGAGCACCGGAGACACATAGGCCGCGGCCAGCGTCTGCGAGATGGTCTTGGGCGCAATGCCGGCCCAGCGCAGGCGGGCCAGCGCCACCTCGATGCTGCCTTCCTGGGTGTCACCCGCGCGCTCGTGCACGATGCGCCGGCGGATGTGGTGCCGGTCCTCGGCCAGGTTGGCCAGGTGGCTGAAGTAGGTGAAGGCGCGGATCACGCTTACGGTCTGGTCGCCGCTCAGGCCCTTGAGGCGCTTCTTGAGCGCTCGATCGGCCTCCTGGTCGGCATCACGGCGGAACGCCACCGACAGCTTGCGCACCTGTTCCACCAGCTCATACGCTTCCACGCCCTCCTGGTCGCGGATCACGTCGCCCAGGATGCGGCCGAGCAGGCGGATGTCCTCCACCAGCGGCCGTTCGTTGTCGCGGGCACGGCGCGAAGGGGTGTCGGGGCGGGTCTTTTCCACGGTGGGGGCTTCCTCGGAGTGCTTAATTTTTCGGCAGCGTGCATGCTAGCATCGACTCCCCCCAAAGCATTACAGGCAGGTTACGAGATTGAGCAAGATAGTGATCGCCACGCGCGAAAGCCGGCTGGCCCTGTGGCAGGCCGAGCATGTCAAGGCCTTGCTGACCCGCCAGGGCCATGAGGTGAGCCTGCTGGGCATGACCACCAGGGGCGACCAGATCCTGGACCGCTCGCTGAGCAAGATCGGTGGCAAGGGCCTGTTCGTCAAGGAGCTCGAAGTGGCGCTCGAGCAGGGCCAGGCCGACATCGCCGTGCACTCGCTCAAGGACGTGCCCATGGACTTGCCCGATGGCTTTGCGCTGGCCTGCGTGATGGAGCGCGAGGACCCGCGCGATGCGCTGGTGTCCGGCCAGTACGCGTCGCTTGCCGCGCTGCCCCAGGGCGCCGTGGTCGGTACCTCGAGCCTGCGCCGCGTGGTGCTGCTGCAGGCGCAGTTTGCGCAGCTGGGCCGCACCGACGTGCGCATCGAGCCCTTGCGCGGCAACCTCGACACGCGGCTGCGCAAGCTCGATGAAGGGCAGTTCGACGCCATCGTGCTGGCCGCGGCCGGCCTCAAGCGGCTGGGCCTGGGCGAGCGCATCCGCGCGGCCTTCGAGCCGGCCGAGATGCTGCCCGCCGCAGGGCAGGGCGCGCTGGGCATCGAGGTGCGGGCCGACCGCACCGACCTGATGGAGGCGCTGGCGCCGCTGTCGCACCAGACCACCTGGCTGGCCGTGGCGGCCGAGCGCGCCGTGAGCCGGGCCATGGGCGGCAGCTGCTCCATGCCGCTGGCCGCCCACGCCACCTTTGCCGGCGAATACCTGCAGCTTCAGGCGGCCTGGGGCGACCCCGAGGGCCGTGTGGCGCTGGTGCGCTCGCGCTCGGCCGCGGCCGTGGCCGACCTTGCCGCGGCCGACGCCCTGGGCACGGCCGTGGCCGCCCGGCTGCGTGATGCGGGTGCGCGCTGACATGGCCCCCACGCTTGCCACTGCGTGTGCTGCGCTGCCCCCCGAGGGGGCTGCAGTCGCCTTGGGGCGGCTCGGCGGCGTCTGAGGCGCGGCCCGCCATGCGCGTGCTCGTGACCCGGCCGGCGCGCGAGGCGCAGCGCTGGGTCCATGACCTGGCGGCGCAAGGCCAGGACGCGATCGCCCTGCCTCTGATCGAGATTGCCCCGGCACGCGACCGCGCGCCGTTGCAGCAGGCCCGGCAGGCGCTGGACGGCTACCAGGCCCTGATGTTTGTCAGCGGCAACGCCGTGGACCACTTTTTCGAGCAAAAAGTAGCTGGAGTCCAGGAAGGGCGGCCACTTCTTGCTATTAAAAACAGAGCATGGGCGACCGGCCCCGGAACCCGCGACGCGCTGCTGGCCGCCGGCGTGCCGGCCGCCCAGATCGACGCGCCGCAGGCCGATGCCGAGCAGTTCGACTCCGAGGCACTGTGGCAGCGGGTCAGGGGCAGCGTGCACGCTGGCGACCGCGTGCTGATCGTGCGCGGCGCGGATGCGCAGGGCCGCGTCAGCGGGCGCGACTGGCTGGCGCAGCAGCTCGCGGCAGCCGGTGCCCGGGTGCAGGTGGTGTCGGCCTACGAACGCCACGTCCCCGCGTGGACCGCGCAGCAACGGGCGCTGGCGCAGGCCAGCGCCGGTGACGGGACGGTCTGGCTGCTCAGCAGTTCCGAGGGGATCGCCCATCTGCGCGGCTGGCTGCCCGCGCAGTCCTGGCAGCGCGCGCGTGCCGTGGCCACGCACCCGCGCATCGCCCAGGCCGCGCGCGAGGCCGGCTTTGGTGTTGTATGCGAGTCACGGCCCGCCCTGGCCGATGTGGTCGCGTCGATAGAATCGTTCGCATGAATCCCGATGAGCCTGTGACCCCGCCTGACGCGCAGGCCGGTGCGCCTGTCGGAACCCCGGTCTCCCCCGCTGCGGGCGAGGCACCCGCGGCGGCCCCGGCCTCGCGCGCCTTGTTGTGGGTGGTGGGCCTGGTGGCGCTCGTGGCCCTCACGCTGAGCGGCCTGCTGTGGCAGAAGCTCGCCACCATCCAGGAACACCTGGCGCGCCAGAGCGCCGATGCCGGCGCCCATGCCATCGAGGCCCGCGCGCTGGCGCGCCAGGCCCAGGAGCTGGCGCGCGACACCGCCGCCCGCCAGGCCGTGGCCGACACCCGGCTGGGCGAGGTGGCGCTGCAGCGCACCCAGCTGGAAGAACTGATGCAGACGCTCTCGCGCTCGCGCGACGAGAACCTGGTCATTGACATTGAATCGGCCGTGCGGCTGGCGCAGCAGCAGGCCCAGCTCACCGGCAGCGTCGAGCCCCTGCTGGCCGCGCTGCGCACGGCGGACCAGCGCATCGCGCGAGCGGCCCAGCCGCGGCTGGCCCGCCTGCGCGCCGCGATCGGCCGTGACATGGACCGCATCAAGGCCACCAGCGTGACCGACATGCCCGGCCTGCTGGCGCGGCTGGACGAACTGGTGCGCCAGGTGGACGACCTGCCGGTGACCAATGCCGTGCCACTGGGCGGCCTGCCGCGGCCGGCCAAGCCTGAGGCGGCCGCGGCAACAACCCAGTGGTGGCAGCGCGCGCTCACGCTGCTGCGTGACGAGGCGCGCAACCTGGTGCGCGTCAGCCGCATCGAGCAACCCGAGGCGGCGCTGCTGGCGCCCGAGCAGTCCTTCTTCCTGCGCGAGAACCTCAAGCTCAAGCTGCTCAACGCGCGGCTGGGCCTCCTGGCGCGCCAGACCGAGTCCGCGCGGGCCGACCTGGCGGCGGCTTCGGCATCGCTCAACCGCTACTTTGACCCGGCCGCGCGCAAGACCCAGCTGGCCGCGGGCCTGCTGCAGCAGGTCCAGTCGCAGATGCGGGCGGTGGAGTTGCCCCGCGTGGATGAAACGCTGGCGGCCTTGTCCACCGCCTCGGCGGGCCGCTAGATGAGGGCGGCGCTGTGGCTGCTGGCCCTGTTCGGCGTGGCCGTGGCCGTGGCCCTGTTCGCCGGCGAGAACCAGGGCACCGTGACGCTGTTCTGGGCGCCTTACCGGATTGACCTGTCGCTCAACCTGGTGCTGCTGGTGCTGTTTGGCGCCTTTGTGCTGGTGCATGGCGCGCTGCGGGCGCTTGCCGCGCTGCTGGACCTGCCCCGCCAGGCGCTGCGCTGGCGGGTGCAGCAGAAGGAGCGTGCCATGCACGGGGCCTTGCTTGACGCGCTGTCGCAACTGACGGCCGGGCGCTTCCTGCGGGCCCGCAAGTCGGCCGAGGCGGCGCTGGCCCAGGAAAAATCTTTGTCAGCCGGCGGCCATGCACCCGGCAACAGCGCCCAGATCCGCGCGCTGGCCCATCTGCTCGCGGCCGAAAGCGCGCAGTCGCTGCAGGACCGGGTGGCGCGAGAAGCCCACCTGCACCAGGCCATCGAGCAGGCCACCCGGCGGCCGGCGTCGCAGGTGGTGCAGGAAACCCATGAAGGCGCGGTGCTGCGCGCGGCGCGCTGGTCGCTTGACGACCGGGACCCGCAGGCCGCCGTGGCCTGGCTGTCGGGCCTGCCGCAGGGCGCGGCGCGCCGCACCCTGGCGCTGCGGATCAAGCTCAAGGCCGCGCGCCAGGCGCGCCAGACCGCGGTGGCGCTGGACACGGCGCGGCTGCTGGCCAAGCACCGCGCGTTCTCGCCGCTGGCGGCGCAAAGCATTGTGCGCGGCCTGGCCACCGATCTGCTGAACGCCGCGCACGACACCGCGCAGCTGCAGCGCGCCTGGGATTCGCTGGAAGCCACCGAGCGCCAGATGCCCGAGCTGGCCGTGCACGCGGCGCAGCGCGTCATGACGCTGGGCGGCGATGCCTTTGTGGCCCGCGCCTGGCTGTTGCCCGTCTGGGAGCGGGTGGACGGCATCACCGACAGCCTGCGTGTCAAGCTGGTGCGTGCGCTGGAGGCCGGGCTGGATTCGATCGACGGCGCCTGGCTGGCGCGCATCGAGCAGGGGCATCAGGCCAACCCGCGCGACGCCACGCTGCAGTACCTGGCGGGCATGGCCTGCATGAGGCGCCAGCTCTGGGGCAAGGCTCAGCTCCACCTGACCCAGGCGGCGCTGGGGCTGCAGGACGCCGCGCTGCACCGCAATGCCTGGCGGGCGCTGGCCACCCTGGCCGAGCAGCGTGGGGATGCCGCCGCTGCGGCCCAGGCCTGGAAGCAGGCCGCGCAGGCCTGACGCGTGGATGCTTCGCGGGGCCGCTGAGCCCCGCTATTGACCGGTGGCCGTCACGCTGCAGGTCAGCAGCAACGTGACCGACCCGCCCGAAGGCAGCACCGGGATGGTGAACCCCCCCTGGACCGTGGCCGCCGGCACCGAGGCCGCGCCGCACGAGGCCCCGCCGCTGGCCGAGCACGGGGCCGCGGTCACGCACGACAGGCCCGTGGCGACCGGGTCCATCAGCACCGCGCCATCGGCGCTGGACGGGCCGTTGTTGGCCACCGTCACCGTATACGACGTGGTGGTGCCCGAGGTGACGGTGCCCACCCCATTGCTCTTGACCACCGTGAGCAGCACCGAGCCCCGCACCGTGTCCACGTCAGTCGCGCTGTTGTTGCCGGTGTTGCTGTCGGTCATGCCGGCCGGCAGGTCGATGGACGCGGTGTTGGTGACCGTGCCGTTGAGCGCCGTGACCGAAGCGGTCACCGTCAGCGTCAGCGTGGTGTTGGCGGGCAGGGCGGGCACGGTCAGGCCGCTGCCTTCGAGGGCCGCCAGGCTCAGGCTGAGCGGGCATTGCGCGCCGGTGCCGCTGGCGGCGCAGCTCAGCGCCGTCTTGCTCAGTCCGGACGCGGCCGGGTCCTTGATCACGATGCCGTCGGCCGGGCCGGGCCCGTTGTTGCCCACGGTCAGCACATAGCTGGTGGTGGTCAGCGTCTGCACGGTGCTGGTGCCGTTGCTCTTGGTGATGAAGGGGTCGGCGTTGGGCGTGCACTCGCGCAGCACGATCTGGGTCGCGCCAAAGTTGTCGCCGGTGCCGCCGCCCGCGGTCTGGGTGTCCCACAGCTGCAGCGTGACGCCCGTGGTGGTGGCGCCAAAGCTGCGCTGGCGCAGGGTCCAGGTGTCGGAAGTGCCCGTGCCTTCATTGGCATAGCCGTCGGTGCCGCCCAGCGTGAAGGTGGTGGTGCCGGCCACCACGCGGAACTGGATCTGCGGCGGGTTGGCCACCGCCGAGCCCGGGTTCTGCGCGTTCGAGCCGTAGTACAGCCATTCATAGGTGCGCCCGGCCACCAGGCCGGTCACCGCCTGCGACCAGATGCGGTAGGCCGCGCCGGTGTTGTTGCCGTTGCTGTAGAGCCAGTTGGTGGCCGTGGCCACGCTGCGCGCCGGGTCGCCGGGGAACGGGCGCTGGGTGACCGTGCCATAGGTCTGCGCGCCGGTCTGCGGGCCCACACTGGTGTCGGGCAGGTTGGTGTTGACCGGGTACTGGGTGACGCCGCTGCCGACGGACGAAGCGGTGTCGGCAAAGTCGCTGTTGACCAGCAGGTTGACGATGGATTCCGTGGTGCCCGCCGGGCAGATGCCCGCGCTTGAACTGACCGCCGCGGTGGAGGCCGCGACCCGGCTGGTGTCCAGTGCGCTGTTGTTGGCGCTGTTGATCTCGGTGACACCGGCGGGCGCCGTGATGGACACCGAATTGGTGACCGTGCCCGTGGTGGCCGTGACCTGCGCATTGAGCACGAAGGTGACCGTGCTGCCGGCCGGAAACACGGGGATCTGGGTGCCAGCCTGGAAGGTGGCCGTGGTCAGGCCGGCGGGGCAGCTGGCGCCGCCCTGGGCCGAGCATGAAATGCTGAGCTTGGCCAGCCCCGTGGCCGCCGGGTCGGTGATGGTGGCGTTGGCGGCCGCGGACGGGCCCGCGTTGGCCGCGACGATGGTGTAGACCGTCACGCCGCCCGCGGTGACGGTGGTGACGCCATCGGACTTGGTAACGCTCAGGTCGGCCGATGGAACGGTGATGACCGTGGCCACCGTGCCCGTGTTGTTGCCCGGGGTCGGGTCGGTGTAGCCCGCGGGCAGGCTGACCGTGGCGGTGTTGGTGATGCTGCCGGCCGATGCGGCGACGCCGTCCACCGTGATCTGCAGCTGGCCGCCGCTGGCGATCTGGATGCGCGGCAGCGTGATGGTGCCGCTGCCCACGGCGCCGGTGCCGCCGGAGGCCGTGTCGCAGTCGGCCGAGCCCGCCAGCACGCTGCAGGCCCAGGTCACGGTGCCGATGTTGGCGGGCACGATGTCGCTCACAGTGACGCTGCCCGCGACGTCGGCGGGCCCGGCGTTGGACACCAGCAGGACGTACTGCACCGCGCTGCCCACCTCGGCCGTGGCCGGCCCGGTCTTGACCAGCGACAGGTCGGCGCTGGTGGCGGTGGAAGAGCCCGAAATGGTGATGTCTTCGCCGGTGCTGGAACCCGAGGCGTAGCTGGCGCCGCCCACCACATTGCCCGCCGCGTCGGTGCCGCCGGGGCTGACCGTGCCATTGAGCGCGGTGTTGGCGGCGCCACCCGAGACGCGCGTGGCATCGGTGAGCGAGAGGCTGGCGCCGTTCTGGTAGGTGCCGTTGGCCGCCGAATTGAGGTTCACGGCAAAGGTCAGGGTCAGGTTGCTGCCGGGAGCCAGCGTGAACCCGGCTGTGCCGCTGCCGGCCGTGCCGAACACCAGCGTCGCGGTGGTGCCGCCCAGCGTCACAGGCGACGTGGGGCCGCTGGCGCCGGCGCCATACGCCACGGTGGCGGTGGTGGCATAGCGCGAAAACGGCGCGGGCAGGCTGTCCGAGATCGACACGCCATAGGCCACGCCCGAGCCGCTGGCCGGGTTCGCGATGTTGATCACGTAGTTGCCCGTGGTCTGGCCCGGGAGCGTGCGGGTAGGCGTGGTGGTGGTCTTGACGACGGTGAGTTGCGGCTCGCATTCATAGCCTGGCCGCACCCCGGCGATGGAGCTGGCGCTGATGGTGCTTGCGCTGACGCCGGCCGAGCCGGGCTGGGCCAGCATGTTGCCCGAGAAGCCCTGGTACAGGTCCTCGGCTGAGTTGCCGTTGGCGCCGCCGGCCAGCGCCGTCGCGCCGAGCGGGCTGTTCGAATAGACCGCGCCGCCGCCCGCACCGCCGCCCGGGCCTTCGCGCTCGCCATCGCAGCAAGGCTGGTTGGGGGCGCCGGTGCGCGGCGTCTTGTTGGAGTTGGCGCCATTGCCGCCGCGCGCCTGCGCCGTCACATTGCCGTGGCCGCTGCCGGCCGTGACCACGATTGAACCCCCGGCGCCGCCGCCGCCGCCAGCGTCGTTGCCGTTGTCGTCGTCCCAGCCGCGCTGGCCGTCGGCGCGCAGCACCAGTCCGCCGCTGATCTTGCCGGCGCGCACCATCACAATGCCGCCGCCGTTGCCGCCCGAGCCGCGCGGCGGGGTCGAGTTGTTCATGCTGCCCGAACCGCCGCCACCGCCCATGAAGACCCGGCTGGCCAGCAGCACGCCATCCTGCGGGGTGCGCGAGCCGCCATAGCCGCCACGGTCGGCCAGGCCGGGCGTGTCGCCGTTGTAGGTCTGGCCGCCGCTACCGCCCTCGCCGCCATTGCCGCCGCCGCCGCCGGCGGCATTGTGGCTGTTGCCGCCACCGCCCGCATTGGCGGGCGCGCCGCGCATGGCATCGCCATTGGTGTAGCCCGTGGCGCCGTTGTCGATGAAGGTGGCGTTGGTGTTGTTGAAGGCGGTGCCGCTGTTGTAGCCGCCGGCGGTCGAGGTCTGCACATAGCGGGGCGTGCCCGCGATGCCCTCGCCCTTGGAGCCGCCGTCGTTGTAGTTGGTGGAGCGGTAAAGGTAGTTGCCCGGGATGTTGGAGTTGGGCGCGGTCTGGTGAACGCCGCCGCGAAAGCCACGGGTCGAAGCGTCCACATGCGGGCCCGCGCCACTGGCCGTCAGCACCCCCGTGACGTCGATGGCCACCACGCCACCGACCAGGCCGGTCCAGCCCAGGGCCAGCAGCGGCGACGCGCTGTTCACCGTCACGCCGGGGTATTGCGGTACGCGGATCACCTGGTAGGTGCGCCGCGGGGCAGCGGTGTTCTGGACATAGGCGTTGGTCAGCGCCGGGGTGAAGGTGACGACCGAGCCCGCCACCTGGGTGACGCGCACATACTCGTACAGGCCGGCCTGGTTCAGCGCGGTGTAGCCATTGGCCTGGGAGGCTGTGGTGACGGGGGTGTTGCCCGCGGTGCCGGTCCCGTCGCCATAGCGCTCATCGTCGCTGGTGTCGATGCTGGCGCCCTGCATCTGGATCACGAGCAGCAGGTCGTTGACGGTCACGGTGCCGGCCGCGCCAGAAGCCGGCGTGCCCAGCGTCAGGCTGGTGGCGCCCGCGGCCGGGCTGCCGGTGCCGGGGTAATAGGTGTTGACGATGCCCGAGGGCGTGCCGGGTGCGTCCTTGCCCGGGGCCGCGCAGGTCTGCGCCAGGCCCGGGAAGGCCAGCATCCAGCCGGCCGCGGCCAGCAGCAACGCTTTCAACCAACGGTTTGTCATGGCATGTGCGACGAATCAAGACCGGCCAGGCCGGAAAACCGTATTGTCACATGTTGTTACATAGAGGCTTGCCAAGCTGCAAACCCTCTGCCCAAAACCGGCGTTTTGTCAGGAATGTCACGATGGCCGGCCAGCATGGAGGCTGGCCGGCGAGGCGGCTCAGGGCGTCGGGCCCGTGCCCGACTCGAAGGGCAGCGTCATGTCGCGCAGGTCCCGGCGGGTTTCCACCAGCACCAGGGGGCCCTCGTCGAGCACGATCATCGGCGGCCGTTCGCGCGGCACGCGCACCGGTTGCGGCTCGGCGGCGATCGCGGCCTGGGCCGCCGCGATCTTGCTGGCGTCGGAGTTGACCCATTGCAGGCCTGACTCCTCAGCGACCTGGATGAGGTCGGTCACCGGCAGCTGGAAGGGCTGGACCCGGGGCAGTCCCGCCGGTGCGGCGGTGGCCGTCGCGCGGTTGGCCACCGGCGCCGGTGCGGGAGCGGGGGCGGAAGCCAAGGGCGCCTGGGGCGCTACAGATTCAGGAGCGGCGGGCGCCATGTTGGCGGGTGCTGCAGCCTGTGGCTCTTCAAACATCGGGGCCTGGACGGGGGCCGATGTGCCCGCTTCGTCGCGGGACACGCGCTGTTCCGGGCGCTCACCGCGCTCGCCGCGTTCACGGCGGTCACGTCCGTAGCGGTCGCGCGAGCGACGGTCGCGGCGCTGCTCCTCACCCGCCGCGGCGGCCGGGTTGTCCTGCGGCATGTCCTGGTGCGCGTGGGATTCGAGCACGGCATCGGCCATGGGGGCGGGCTGGGCCATGCCCAGGTCGGCCACGGTGGCGATGGTTTCGCCGGTAGCGGGTGCCATGCCCCCCTGGACGGCCTGTTCGTCGCGCGGGCCGCGGTCGTTGCGGCGCTCGCCGCGCTCACCACGTTCACGGCGGCCTTCACCGCCTTCGCCCCGCTCGCGCCGGCCCTGGCCGTCACCGCGTTCGCCACGTTCGCGGCGGCCTTCGCCCCGCTCGCCCTGGCGGGGCGGGCGTTCCTGGCGCACCTCGGCACCGGCTTCCACGCCGGGCGGCGTGGTGACCTGGCCGGCTGTGGGGTTGGGTGTGCCGCGGCTGTCCGCGTCGCGGCGCTCGCGCTGGCCCTGGCGCTCGCCCCGTTCGCCGCGCTCTGCGCGGTCATTGCGGCGCTCGCCGTCGCGGCCGCCACGGCCGTCGCCATTGCGTGCGCTGCCTTCGGCGGCTTCGCCACGGGCTTCCGCCCGGGGTTCGTTGCGGCGCTCGCCATCGCGCCCGCCATCGCGTCCGCCACGGCGGCCACCGCGGCGTTCGCCGTCACGGCCACCGCGGCCTTCACCGCGACCGCCGTCACGACCACCTTCGCGGCGCTCGCCATCGCGGCGCTCGCCATCGCGGCCACCCCGGCCAGCTTCGCGCTTGTCGTCCTTCTTCACTTCGGCCGCGGGTGCCGGGGCCGCCACGGGGGCCGGCGCCCCAAACAGGCTCTTGATCCAGCCAAAGAAGCCGGCTTCAGCCGGCACCGGCGCGGGGGCGGGCGCAGCCACCGGGGCCTTGGCCGCCGGGCGGGCGGCGGCGGGCTCGGGGCGCGGCAGCGCCACGGGTGCGGGCGCATCGGGCAGCACGCCCTTGATCACCGGGTCCTGCTTGTTGGCGCGCTCCTGCGAGCGGCGCGTCACGGTGGTGGGGTCCTCGACCTCCTCGGCCATGCTGTAGCTGGCCTCGATGCGGTCCAGCCGCGGGTCGTCGTGCTTGAGGCGGTCGAGCCGGTAGTGCGGTGTTTCCAGCGTCTTGTTGGGCACCAGCAGCACGTTGATGCGCTGCTTGAGTTCGATCTTGGAGATTTCGGCGCGCTTCTCGTTCAACAGGAACGAGGCCACTTCCACCGGCACCTGGCACAGCACCGAGGCCGTGCTGTCCTTCATGGACTCTTCCTGGATGATGCGCAGGATCTGCAGCGCCGAGCTTTCGGTGTCGCGGATGTGGCCCGAGCCGCCGCAACGCGGGCAGGGGATGGACGAGCCTTCGCTCAGCGCGGGCTTGAGCCGCTGGCGGCTCATTTCCATGAGGCCGAACTTGCTGATGGTGCCGAACTGCACGCGGGCGCGGTCCTGGCGCAGCGCGTCGCGCAGGCGGCTTTCGACTTCGCGGCGGTTCTTGCTCTCCTCCATGTCGATGAAGTCGATGACGATCAGGCCGCCCAGGTCGCGCAGCCGCATCTGGCGCGCCACTTCGTCGGCGGCTTCCAGGTTGGTGCGGGTCGCGGTTTCCTCGATGTCGCCGCCCTTGATGGCGCGGGCCGAGTTCACGTCCACGCTGACCAGGGCCTCGGTGTGGTCGATCACGATGGCGCCGCCGCTGGGCAGTTGCACGGTGCGGGCATAGGCCGACTCGATCTGGTGTTCGATCTGGAACCGGCTGAACAGTGGCGCGTCGTCCTTGTAGCGCTTCACGCGCGCCGCGTGCTCGGGCATCACGTGGGCCACGAACTGGCTGGCCTGTTCGTAGATGTCGTCGGTGTCGATCAGGATGTCACCGATGTCACTGTTGAAGTAGTCGCGGATCGCGCGGATCACCAGGCTGGATTCCTGGTAGATCAGGAAGGCGCCCTTGCCGCCCTTGCCGGCTTCGTCGATGGCGCTCCACAGCTTGAGCAGGTAGTTCAGGTCCCACTGCAGTTCATTGGCGGCGCGGCCGATGCCGTTGGTGCGCGCAATGATGGACATGCCGTTGGGGTACTCGAGCTGGTCCATGGCCTCCTTGAGCTCGGCCCGGTCGTCGCCCTCGATGCGCCGGCTCACGCCGCCGCCGCGCGGGTTGTTGGGCATCAGCACCACATAGCGGCCGGCCAGCGAGATGAAGGTGGTCAGGGCGGCGCCCTTGTTGCCGCGCTCTTCCTTCTCGACCTGGACCAGGATTTCCTGGCCTTCCTTGATCACGTCGCTGATGCGGGCCTGCGAGACCGGCACGCCCTGGGCGAAGAACTGCTTGGAGATTTCCTTGAACGGCAGGAAACCGTGGCGGTCCTCGCCGTAGTCCACGAAGCAGGCTTCGAGGCTGGGCTCCACGCGGGTCACGACCGCCTTGTAGATGTTGCCCTTGCGCTGTTCGCGCCCTTCGATTTCGATTTCGTAGTCGAGGAGTTTTTGTCCATCGACAATGGCCAGCCGGCGTTCTTCTGCCTGCGTGGCGTTGATCAGCATGCGCTTCATCGCATCACCTTCTTTTTTTCAAAACATCACATGCCCGCAAGGGGCAACGATGCCGACTGACGCGTTTTGAAACGAAGGGAACTGCCGTGGCGTCGCGCCCGCTGAACTAGATCAGCAGGCGGGACAGGGGCACATGGATGGGGGCGAGGAGGAGGGGATGCTGATCCGCTACAAATGGGGTAGCGTCCTGCGCAGGACGGGCGCGGGCTCCAGGCGACTCCATGCCAAAGGCCGGGGCCGAAAGCCACCGCCAGCAGGCAATAAGAAGCGCCATCAACACAACAATTTCTCGCTTTGATCCGTCCCACCGCAACTGGCGAAGGGACTGGGGTATTCCGTATCAGTGTTTCAATGCGTCGGCTTGACTTGCGTCATGGCGTACCACGGTTGGCGTTGGCCTTCAGTCTGTACGCGATGCAACAAATGGCATCGACCTTCCAGCGCGGCCTGTGGTGACGTGGACTAAACTCCAGACAAATCAACCACTTACAGCGTTACGCTAGTGAAACACATTATAGGGGGCGGCGGACCTCCCGCAAGCCCTCAGGTGAAATCAGTGACGGTGGACGAGGATTCCGCCGGGCAGCGGCTCGACAATTTCCTGATCCGCGAGCTCAAGGGCGTGCCCAAGACCCATGTGTACCGCATCATCCGCAGCGGCGAAGTCCGGGTCAACAAGGGCCGGGCGGCCGCAGACACCCGGGTGGCGCTGGGTGACGTGGTGCGGCTGCCGCCGGTGCGCACCTCGGAAGCCGCCAGCCAGAAGCTGGAGCGCCCGGCACCGCCGCGCGAGTTCCCCATCCTGCTGGAAGACGAGCACCTGCTGGCCATCGACAAACCGGCCGGCGTGGCGGTGCATGGCGGCAGCGGGGTGAGTTTTGGCGTGATCGAGCAGTTGCGCCAGGCGCGGCCGGCCGCAAAGTTCCTGGAACTGGTGCACCGGCTGGACCGCGAGACCTCGGGCATCCTGCTGGTGGCGCGCAAGCGTTCGGCGCTGACGAAGCTGCAGGACCAGTTCCGCGAGCGCGAAACCGGCAAGACCTACCTGGCGCTGGTCACGGGCCATTGGCCCGCGAACCGCAAGGTCATTGACGCGCCGCTTCACAAATACCTGCAGGCCGACGGCGAGCGCCGGGTCAAGGTGGTGGGCAAGGACGACCCGGACGGGCTGCGCTCGGTCACACTGGTGAAGGTGGCGTCCAGGCTGGCCGACTTCAGCCTGCTGGAGGTCACCATCAAGACCGGCCGCACCCACCAGATCCGGGTTCACCTCGCCTCCCAGGGGCATCCCATCGCCGGTGACGACAAATACGGCAACTTTGAACTCAACAAGACCCTGCAACGGCAGGGCCTGCGCCGCATGTTTCTTCATGCCTGGCGGCTACAGTTCACCCATCCGGCCAGTGGCGAGCGCATCGCGCTGCAAGCCGCGCTGCCACCCGAACTCCAGGAATTCATTGACCATGCCGCGCCCAAGACAGTTTGACCTGATTGCCTTCGACTGGGACGGCACGTTGTTTGATTCCACCCGGATCATCGTGCGCTGCATCCAGCGCGCGGTGGTGGACGTGGGCGGCGCGCTGCCCACCGACAAGGCGGCCGCCTATGTGATCGGCATGGGCCTGATGGAGGCGCTGGCGCATGCTGCCCCCGATGTGCCGCCCGAGCGCTATCCCCAGCTTGGCGCCCGTTACCGCCACCACTACATGGCGCACCAGAACGACCTGAGCCTGTTCGACGGCGTGCTGCCGCTGCTCGCCGACCTCAAGGCCAGTGGCCACCTGCTGGCCGTGGCCACGGGCAAATCGCGCCGCGGGCTGGACGAGGTGCTGCACACGGTGGAATTGCAGGGCATGTTCGATGCCTCGCGCACCGCCGACCAGACGGCCGGCAAGCCGCACCCGCTCATGCTGCAGGAGCTGATGGCCGAGTTCGGCACCGATGCCGGGCGCACGCTGATGATCGGCGACACCACCCATGACCTGCAGATGGCGCTCAACGCCGGCTGCGCCAGCGTGGGCGTGAGCTATGGCGCGCACGAGCCCGACGCGTTCCACGCGCTCAAGCCGCTGCAGGTGGTGCATTCGGTGCGCGAGTTGCACGACTGGCTGCTGGCCCATGGCTGACACGCTGATTGCCCTGTGCGCCTCGGCCGACCTGCGCGACGGCGGCGACGCCGTGCCGTTTGACGTGGTGCTGGGCGGCCAGACCTGCCGCGCGTTCGCGATCCGCTTTGAGGGGCGGGTGCACGCCTATCTCAACCGCTGCGCCCATGTGGCCATGGAGATGGACTACCAGCCCAACCGCTTTTTTGACGACACCGGCCAGTGGCTGCTGTGTGCCACGCATGGCGCGGCCTACCAGCCGGCCACCGGCGCCTGCGCGGGAGGGCCCTGCCGCGGTGGCCTCGTGAAAATCGGCCTCACCGAGCAGGACGGTGTGGTGCACTGGCATACTGCCTACAACCTCCAACCCGTTGAGTTCTGACATGAATGAATCCCATCCTCCCGGCCATCCGGAATTTGAGGAAAAAGAGCCTGTAGTCCAAGCCAGCCGGGCACCATCTGCTAGCAAAAATGTAGCAAACGAGGGTGCCGGCTGGGAGCGCGCCACGCTCGAGAAGCTGGCGCTGGCCGCGATCGAGGAGCAGCGCGCCACGCGCCGCTGGAAGAGCTTCGTGCGCCTGGCCTGGCTGGCGTTCTTTGTTTTCCTGGTGTGGGCGCTGATGTACCGCGGCACGCCTTCCACCGACAAGAGCCTGCCGCACACGGCGGTGATCGAGATCAAGGGCGAGATCGCCTCGGGCGCCGATGCCAGCGCCGAATTCGTGGTGGCGGCCATGCGCGCGGCATTTGAGGACGACGGTGCGCAGGCCGTGGTGCTGCTGATCAACTCGCCCGGCGGCAGCCCCGTGCAGGCCGGCATCATCAACGATGAAATCCGCCGCCTCAAGGGCAAGTACAAGAAGCCGGTCTATGCCGTGGTCGAGGAGTCGTGCGCGTCGGCGGCCTACTACATCGCCGCGGCCTCAGACAGGATCTTCGTGGACAAGGCCAGCATCGTGGGCAGCATTGGCGTGCTGATGGACGGCTTTGGCTTTACCGGGCTCATGGACAAGCTGGGCGTGGAGCGCCGCCTCATGACCGCCGGCGAGAACAAGGGTTTTCTCGATCCGTTCAGCCCGCAGACCGACAAGCAGCGGGCCTTTGCCCAGACCATGCTGGACCAGATCCACAAGCAGTTCATCGACGCGGTCAAGGCCGGCCGCGGCAAGCGGCTCAAAGACAACCCCGAGCTGTTCAGCGGCCTGTTCTGGACCGGCCAGCAGGCCATCGAGCTGGGGCTGGCCGACCAGCTGGGCAACCTGGACTTTGTGGCGCGCGAGATCGTCAAGGCCGAGGATCTGGTGGACTACACGCGTCGCGACAATGTGGCCGAACGCCTCGTCAAGCGGTTTGGCGCCTCGCTGGGCGAGGGCGCCATGCGCGCGCTGCGGGCCGCGCCCGCGATCCGCTGACGGCCCCTCAGCGCCCGATCGCGAACACCGCCGGGGTGTGGGCCGCCAGCGGGGCCTCCTTCTGTTTCCAGCCCTTGACGTTGTCGCAGCGGCAGGCTGCCTGTGCCAGCGTCAGCCCGCTGCCCACGGCCAGCCGCGTGTTGTGCTGCAGGGTCTGCATCAGCGCCTGCCACAGCGCGGCGTTGCGGTAGGGCGTTTCGATGAACATCTGGGTCTGGCCGCTGCGCAGCGCCAGGGATTCGAGTTCACGGATGCGTTGCGCCCGCTGCGCCGCGTCTTGCGGCAGGTAGCCGACAAACGCAAAGCTCTGCCCGTTCAGGCCGCTGGCCGCCAGCGCCAGCAGCAAAGACACCGGTCCGACCAGCGGCACCACCTCGATGCCCAGGTCGTGCGCGGCCCGCACCACGGACGAACCGGGGTCGGCCACGGCGGGCATGCCGGCCTCGCTGGCCAGGCCCATGTCGTGGCCCTCAAGGGCCGCGGCCAGCATTGGCCGGGCATCAAACTGGCCTGCATGGTCGCCCTTCTTGTGCACCTCGCGCGGCAACTCCTGGACCGAGAGTGCCTGAAGCGGCTGCGCCAGCGGCACCAGGTCATTGACCCGCTTGAGGTAGGCGCGCAGGGACTTGGCGTTTTCGCAGACCCAGTGGCCCAGGCGGGCCGCCGTCTGCAGCGTGCCGGCGGGCATCACGTCCTGCAGCGCGGTGGGGGTGTCGCAACCGAAATCAAGCGGCGCGGGCACCAGAAAAAGCCGGCCTTTGGCGGGCGTCATGCGGGCACCCGGATGCCCGCGGCGCGGATCATCCGGCAGGTGCGGATCAGCGGCAGGCCGACGAGGGCGGTGGGGTCGTCATTGACGATGGCCTCGAGCAGCGCAATGCCCAGGCCCTCGCTCTTGGCGCTGCCGGCGCAGTCATAGGGCTGCTCGGCGGCCAGGTAGGACTCGATCTCGGCATCGCTGAGATCGCGAAACCGGACCTCGACCGGCGCCAGCGCGGCCTGTTCAAAGCCGCTTTCCAGGCAGACCACGGCCACGGCGGTCTGGAACACCACGGTTTGCCCGCGCATGCGCCGCAACTGGGCCGTGGCCCGTTCATGGTTGCCAGGCTTGCCCAGGGGCTCGCCGGCCAGATCCGCCACCTGGTCGGAGCCAATCACCACGGCCTGGGGGTATTTGGCCGCCACGGCGTGCGCCTTGGCCAGGGCCAGCCGGCTCGCGAGCGCCGCGGGGGCCTCCCCGGGCAGCGGTGTTTCGTCGACATCGGGCGACGCGGCTTCAAAGGGAATGCGCAGGCGCGACAGCAGTTCGTGCCGGTAGCGGGAGGTCGATCCCAGAATCAGGGAGCGTGGCGGGACTTGGGTCATCGCGTGATTCTCTTACACTGCCCGGATGAAGAAAGAGTTTGTGGCCGGGCGTCTGGACGTGGTGGCTTTCGCGCAGGACGGTGCCAGGCTGGACGGGCTGGAGCCCTTGCGCAGCCGAACCCGCCTGCTGGCCGAAACCCAGGGGCTGGGCGCTGACCTCGGCATCCGCTGGTCTGCGGTGGGGGAATTGCGGCCCAAGGCCGGCGCCGAGCCCGAGGTCTGGCTGCATCTGTCGGCCCTGGCCGTGTTGCCGCTGACCTGCCAGCGCTGCCTGGGGCCGGTGGACGTTCCGCTGGAGGTGGAGCGCTCGTTCCGCTTTGTGGCCGACGAGGAAACCGCCAGCGTGCTGGACGACGAATCGGAAGAGGACCTGCTCGCGATCAGCCGCAGTTTCGACCTGCATGAGCTGGTGGAGGATGAGCTGCTCATGGAGATGCCGCCCGTGCCACGCCACGACCAGTGCCCCACGGAAGTGAAGTTAGCGGCCGCTGACGAGGCGTTCGAGGCGCAGGAAGCCAGCCAGCCGAACCCGTTTGCCGTGCTGCAAAAGCTCAAAACCGATAAACGCAATTAAATCAACAAGTTGGGCTATAATCATGGGCTTCGCGCAATTCGAGCATCTGGATTGCTGCGGTCAGTTTCGTCCAACCTTCAACCCGGTGCCGCGCCAGCCGCTGCGGCGCCACCCTTCTCCAGGAGCCCCTCATGGCCGTCCAGCAGAACAAAAAATCGCCGTCCAAGCGCGGCATGCACCGCTCGCACAACGCCCTGAATGTGCCGGGCATTGCCGTGGAACCTACCACCGGCGAAACCCACCTGCGTCACCACATCAGCCCCAATGGCTTCTACCGTGGTCGCCAGGTGCTGAAGAACAAGTCCGAAGCCTGATCCCGCTTCCCCCTGCCGAAGGCCCGGCGCCGCAGTTCCTGCGGCAACGGGCCTTTGTCTTGATGTCCCTGTCCTGCCCGCCGCGTTCGCGGCACCGCTTGCAGAACCCCCGGTTCGCCCTACAGTGGAACCCATGATCACCCTGGCCGTCGATTGCATGGGGGGCGACCACGGCCCCCGCGTCACCCTGGCGGCCTGTCGCCAGTTTCTCCAGTCCCATCCCGAAGCCCGATTGCTGCTGGTCGGCCAGCCCGACAGCCTGGCGGCGTTCAACCATCCTCGCGCCAGCGTCGTGCCGGCCAGCGAGGTCGTGGCCATGGATGACCCGGTGGAAATTGCGCTGCGCAAGAAAAAAGACTCGTCGATGCGCCTGGCGATCCAGCAGGTCAAGGACGGTGCGGCCCAGGCGGCGCTATCGGCCGGCAACACGGGCGCTTTGATGGCCATCGCGCGCTATCTTCTCAAAACGGTGGAGGGCATTGACCGCCCGGCCATTGCCACTCAATTGCCCAATGCCGCTGGCGGTGCCACCACGGTGCTGGACCTCGGCGCCAACGTGGACTGCACGGCCGAGCATCTGCTGCAGTTTGCCGTGATGGGTTCGGCGCTGGTGTCGGTGCTGAAAAATGACGACAACCCCAGCGTGGGCCTGCTGAATATTGGCGAAGAAGCCATTAAAGGCAGCGAAATCATCAAAAAAGCCGGTGAATTGCTTCGATCTGCCGCTAACGCAGGCGATCTGAATTTCTTCGGCAATGTAGAAGGCAACGATATTTTCAAGGGCACCACCGACATCGTGGTGTGCGATGGCTTTGTCGGCAATGTGGCGCTCAAAGCCAGCGAAGGCCTGGCCTCGATGATCACGGGATTCATCAAGGCAGAGTTTTCCCGCAATATCTTCACCAAAATTGCCGCCATCATTGCTTATCCTGTCCTATCTGCTTTTAAAGATCGCGTCGACCACCGTCGTTACAACGGCGCCGCACTGCTGGGCCTGCGCGGCCTGGTGTTCAAGAGCCATGGCTCGGCCGACGAGATGGCTTTCGAGCAGGCGCTGAACCGGGCGTATGATGCGGCCCGATACAAATTACTGGACCGGGTCCAGGCTCGCATTGCGCATGCGGCCCCCTTGCTGATGGAGGCCGAGCTGCTTGCCCAGCCGCTGGAACCGGCGACCCTGACTTGATGAGACGTTATTCCCGCATCACCGGCACCGGCAGCTACCTGCCGCCGCGCCGCGTGACCAACGCCGATCTGGCGGCCGAGCTGGCGGGCCGGGGTGTGGAAACTTCCGATGAGTGGATCGTCGCGCGAACCGGCATCCAGGCCCGCCATTTCGCGGCCCCTGACGTGACCTGCAGCGACCTGGGCGTGGAAGCCGCGCGCCATGCCTTGCAGGCGGCCGGTGTTGCTGCTTCCGACATCGACCTGATCATCGTCGCCACCTCCACGCCGGACATGGTCTTCCCCTCGGCGGCCTGCATCCTGCAGAACAAGCTTGGCGTGGCTGGCTGCGCCGCCTTCGATGTGCAGGCAGTGTGCAGCGGCTTTGTCTATGCGCTGACGGTGGCGGATGCCATGATCCAGACCGGCGCGGCCAACAAGGCGCTGGTGATCGGGGCCGAAGTGTTCTCGCGTATCCTTGATTTCACGGACCGGACCACCTGCGTGCTGTTCGGCGACGGCGCCGGCGCGGTGGTGCTGGAGGCTTCCGAGACCCCGGGCATCCTGGCCAGCGACCTGCATGCCGATGGCAAGCACGTGGGCATCCTCTGCGTGCCGGGCACGGTGTCGGGCGGCCAGGTGCTGGGCGACCCGCTGCTCAAGATGGATGGCCAGGCGGTCTTCAAGCTGGCGGTGGGCGTGCTGGAAGATGCGGCGCGCGCCACGCTGGCCAAGGCCGGCAAGACCGACGCCGACATCGACTGGCTGATTCCCCACCAGGCCAACATCCGCATCATGCAGAGCACGGCCAAAAAGCTCAAATTGCCGCTGGACAAGCTCATCGTCACGGTCGACCAGCATGGCAACACCTCGGCCGCGTCGATTCCGCTGGCGCTGGACGCATCGGTGCGCGGCGGCAAGATCAAACAGGGCGATACGCTCATGCTTGAAGGCGTGGGCGGTGGCTTCACCTGGGGCGCGGTTCTGCTGGACTTCTAGCGCCCCCTACGTCAGGCAGCGTCATGACTTCTTTTGCATTTGTATTTCCCGGGCAGGGCTCACAGGCTGTCGGCATGCTGGACGCCTGGGGCGACCATCCCGCCGTGGCCGACACCCTGCGCGAGGCGACTGACGCGCTCGGCCAGGATGTGGCGCAGCTGATCCGGGAGGGCCCCAAGGAAACGCTCGCGCTCACGACCAACACGCAACCGGTCATGCTGGTGGCGGGTGTGGCCGCCTGGCGGGCCTGGCGGGCCGAGGGCGGCGCCGAGCCGGCGGTGCTCGCGGGACACTCCTTGGGTGAATATTCAGCGCTGGTGGCGTCGGGGGTGTTGACGCTGGCGCAGGCGGCACCGCTGGTGCGCTTCCGGGCCCAGGCCATGCAGGACGCCGTGCCGGTAGGCACCGGCGCGATGGCGGCCATCCTCGGCATGGACGCCGCGCGCGTGGTCGAGGGCTGCGCCGAGACGGTGCGGACTTTCGGCCCCAACACCGCGGAAGTGGTGGAAGCCGTGAACTTCAACGACCCCCTGCAAACCGTGATTGCGGGCAGCAAGGCCGCGGTGGAAAAGGCCTGCGAGATTCTCAAGGCCAACGGCGCCAAGCGGGCCTTGCCCCTGCCGGTGTCCGCGCCTTTCCACTCCAGCCTCATGAAGCCCGCTGCGGACAAGCTCAGGGACAAGCTCGCATCGGTCACCTTCGCGGCCCCGCGGATTCCGGTGATCAACAACATTGCGGTGGCCGTTGAAACCGAGCCGGACCGCGTCCGCGCTGCCCTGTATGAACAGGCTTTCGGGCCGGTCCGTTGGGTGGAGTGTGTCCAGGCCATCAAGGCACGGGGCATCACGACACTGGTCGAATGTGGTCCCGGCAAGGTGCTGGCCGGCATGGTCAAGCGGATTGATGCGGAACTCACGGGGCTGTCGATCTTCGACCCGGCCTCCCTCGAAAGCGTCAAAGGACAACTGCCATGAGCGAAATCAACCTGCAGGGTCAGGTGGCGCTGGTCACCGGGGCCTCCCGCGGCATTGGCGCGGCCATTGCCCTGGAACTGGCCCGCCAGGGCCTGAAGGTGGTGGGCACGGCGACCACCGACGCCGGTGCGGCTCAGATCGGCACGGCGCTGTCCGCGTTCCAAGGCTGCCAGGGCGCCCGGCTCGACGTCAATGACGGTGCGGCGGCCGAGGCCCTTGTGGATGGCATTGTCAAGGCGCAAGGCGGCCTGCAGGTGCTGGTCAACAATGCGGGCATCACGCGTGACATGCTGGCGATGCGGCTGAAGGACGACGACTGGGATGCGGTGCTGGACACCAACCTCAAGGCGGTTTTCCGCATGAGCCGCGCGGTGATGCGCACCATGATGAAGCAGCGCTACGGGCGCATCATCAACATCACCAGCGTGGTCGGCGCTTCCGGCAATCCGGGGCAGGCCAACTACGCGGCGGCCAAGGCCGGCGTGGCGGGCATGACGCGGGCGCTGGCGCGCGAGCTCGGCAGCCGGGGCGTCACGGTCAATTGCGTGGCGCCGGGCTTCATCGAAACCGACATGACCGCGGGCCTGCCCGAGGAGCAGCAGAAAGCCCTGCTGGGCCAGATTCCACTCGGGCACCTGGGCAAACCCGCCGACATCGCGCATGCCGTGGCCTGGCTGGCGTCGCCGCGCGCGGGCTATGTCACGGGGCAGGAAATCCACGTCAACGGTGGCATGTACATGGCCTGACATCCGCGGATGTCAGGCTGAAGGAACCAAGCCGGTATATCCGTCCGGCGGCCGGGACCAGGGTGCACCTCTGGCCCGGCTAAAATCGCGGATTCATTCACAACCCTTCGAGGGAACCATGAGCGATATCGAATCACGAGTCAAAAAAATCATTGCCGAGCAACTGGGTGTGGAAGAGTCCCAAGTCACCAACGAGAAAGCCTTCGTGGCCGATCTGGGTGCGGACTCGCTGGACACCGTGGAACTGGTGATGGCACTGGAAGACGAGTTCGGCATTGAAATCCCCGATGAGGACGCCGAGAAGATCACCACCGTCCAGAACGCGATCGACTACGCGAACACCCACCAGAAGGCCTGATCGCAGATGAGTCGCCGTCGTGTCGTTGTGACGGGTCTGGGCTGCGTGAGCCCGGTGGGCAACACGGTCGCTGAATCGTGGAACAACCTGCTGGCCGGTAAGCCCGGCATTGACCTCATCACCCAGTTTGATGCCAGCAACCTGGCCTGCAAGTTCGCTGGCGAGGTCAAGGGTTTCAATATCGGAGACTACATCTCCGACAAGGAAGCCCGGCACATGGACCGGTTCATCCACCTGGGGCTGGCGGCTGCCTGCCAGGCCATCGCCGACAGTGGCCTGCCCACGGGTGATGCCCTGCACGACGAACTGTCCACGCGGATCGGCGTGAACATCGGCTCGGGCATCGGCGGGCTGCCGATGATCGAGGACATGCATTCCGAACTGGTGAACCGCGGCCCCCGTCGCATCTCGCCGTTCTTTGTCCCGGCCTCCATCATCAACATGATCTCGGGGCAGGTGTCGATCAAGTACCGCTTCAAGGGGCCGAACATCGCGGTCGTCACGGCCTGCACCACCGGGCTGCACGCCATCGGGCTGTCGGCCCGCATGATCGAGAGCGGCGACGCGGACGTGATGGTGGCGGGCGGCGCTGAATCCTGTGTTTCGCCTCTGGGCGTCGGGGGCTTTGCCGCCGCGCGCGCGCTGTCGGTGCGCAATGACGACCCCAGGACCGCGTCGCGCCCCTGGGACAAGGACCGCGACGGCTTTGTCCTGGGTGAAGGCGGCGGCGTGCTGGTGCTGGAGGAATACGAGCATGCCAGGGCTCGCGGCGCGAAGATCTATGCGGAAGTCGCCGGCTTTGGCATGAGCGCCGATGCGTTCCACATGACCGCGCCCGACGTGGACGGCCCGCGCCGCTCCATGGTGGCCGCGCTGAAAAATGCCGGTGTCAATGCCGACCAGGTGGACTATCTCAATGCGCACGGTACCTCGACGCCGCTGGGCGACCTGAACGAAACCAATGCCATCAAGGCAGCGCTCGGCGACCATGCCAAGAAGACCGTGGTGAACTCCACCAAGTCCATGACCGGCCACCTGCTGGGCGGCGCTGGCGGCATCGAGTCGGTGTTCACGGTGCTGGCGATCCACGAGCAGAAGAGTCCGCCAACCATCAACATCTTCAATCAGGACCCGGAGTGCGATCTGGACTACTGCGCCAACACCGCGCGCGACCTGAAAATTGACGTGGCCGTCAAGAACAACTTCGGCTTTGGCGGTACCAACGGCACGCTGGTGTTCAAGCGCGTCGCCTGAACCCCGCCCGATCTCCCACTTCATGCACAACGCCCCATCGGTCACTTACCCGGTGGGGCGTTCGCGTTTTTCCGCCGGCCTGATGGCCATTGTCTGGTGCGCCGGCCTCGCGGCAACGGGCGCCTGGGCGCTGCAGGCGGGCGAAACGGGTTGGCGCCTGGGCCTGATGGTTGCTGTCGTGCTCCTGTCGGGCGGCTGGGCCCTGCATGCGCACCACACGGCGCCCGCGGGCCTGCTGCGCTGGGACGGGCAGGCCTGGTCGTGGCGCGGCCCCGCACCGCAAGACGAAGCGGGCCAGCCGGTGGTGGCGCTGGACCTGCAGCGCTGGTTGCTGCTGCGCTGGACCGGCGGCCGGCACAGCCGCTGGTTCTGGCTGGCGCGTGCCAGCGCGCCGGCCCAATGGCGTGCCCTGCGCCGCGCCGTGCATGCAAGGGCGCGGGTTGCGGGGTCAGCAAGCCAGGACAGCCGGGACGGCGGGGAGCTGGCGCCGTGACGACAACCCCGGACGACAGCGGGGCCACGACGCCCGCCGAAACCGACCTGATGCTGGTCGAGCGCACGGTGGCGGGCGATCAGCGGGCCTATGAACTGCTGGTGATCAAGTACCAGCGGCGCATCGAGCGGCTGATCGGGCGCATGGTGCGCGATGTCGACCTGGTCGAAGACATCGCCCAGGAGACCTTCATCCGGGCCTACCGGGCCCTGGCCCAGTTCCGTGGGGAAGCCCAGTTCTACACCTGGCTGTACCGGATCGCGGTCAATACCGCCAAGAAGGCGCTGGTGGACCTCAAGCGCAATCCGCTGATCTCCCACAGCGCGATGCGCGGCGGCGAGGACGACGATGAAACTTATGCGGGTGAAAACGAACTAACCACCTCCGAGACTCCCGAAACAGTGCTGGCCGCCAAGGAAATCGCCGCCACGGTCAACGCGGCCATGGAGGCGCTGCCCGAGGAACTGAGGCAGGCGGTCACGCTGCGCGAGATCGAAGGCCTGAGCTATGAAGAGATTTCTGAAGTGATGGGTTGCCCGATTGGCACGGTCCGGTCCCGGATTTTCCGGGCGCGGGAGGCCATTTCGGCCAAGGTGAAGCCCCTGCTGGAAAACCAGTCGGGCAAGCGGTGGTGAGGTAAAGATGGACAACAGACCTGACACAGACGACATGATTTCGGCGCTGGCCGACGGACAACTGCGGGGCCAGGATTTTGCCCAGGCGGTGGCGCAGCTGTCGGTCAGCGCTCAGGCCCGGGCCACCTGGCATGCCTACCACGTGATTGGCGATGTGCTGCGCTCGCCTGAACTGGCGCCCGTGTCGTCGCCCGCCGCCTTCATGAGCCGCCTGCAGGCCAGCCTGCAAAACGAAACCGTGTCGCCCGCCAATGTGGTTGCTATCGAAAGCATAGCTGCCAGTGGCCGCCCGGCAAGGACTACCAGTCAATTTGGCACTGAAGCGCAGGCTGCCAATGCGTCCACGTTCCGCTGGAAGCTGCTGGCCGGTGTGGCGTCGCTGGCCGCGGTCGCGGCCGTGACCTGGGGCGTGGCCGGCGGCGGCGTGGGCCAGGCCGGGGCGGGGGCCCAACTGGCGCAGGCGCCAGCAGCCCAGCCGTCCGCGGCCCAGCCACCGATGGTGCTGGCAGGCAATGAGCGCCAGGCCATGATCCGCGACCCGCGCCTGGACGAATTGCTTGCGGCGCACCGCCAGGCTGGTGGCGCTTCGGCGCTTCAGATGCCGGCCGGCTTCCTGCGCAACGCCACCTTTGAAGGGCCCGGCCGCTGAAGCGGCCCCGCGAACATGCGCGCCACGTCATTGTCCCGACCCCTGCTGCTGTGGGCCGCCTTCGGGCTGGCCGGTGCGGCCCTGGCCCAGAACCCGGCTCCAGCCGTGGCGGGGGCCGCAGCGGCGTCCGATGCGCGCAGCGTCGGGGACTGGCTGATGCGGATGCATGACGCCTCGCGCCAGCGGACCTATGTGGGTACTTTTGTCGTCTCGTCGGGTTCGGGCAGCCTGTCCAGTTCACGCATCTGGCATGCCTGCGACGGCACCCAGCAGATGGAGCGTGTGGAATCACTGACGGGAACGCCGCGCTCCACCTTCCGTCGCAACGACCACGTGGTGACCTTCCTGCCCGAGTCGCGGCTGGCGCGCACCGAGAAGCGCGAGTCGCTGGGCATGTTCCCGGGCCTGCTCAAGGCGAGCGAGACCTCGATTCCCGAGTTCTATTCGGCCCAGGTGATTGGCGCCGAGCGGGTGGCCGGGTTCGATGCCGACATCGTCCAGCTCGCGCCCCGGGACAACCTGCGCTTTGGCTACCGGATCTGGAGCGAGAAGAAGACCGGCCTGGTGGTCAAGCTGCAGACGCTGGATGGCGAGGGGCAGGTGCTGGAACAGGCGGCCTTCTCGGAGTTGCAGCTGGACGCGCCCGTCAAGATGGACAAGCTGGCCCAGCTGATGGCGAGCACCGAGGGCTACACCGTGCAGAAGGTGGACCCGGTCAAGACCTCGGCCGAGGCCGAAGGCTGGGTGCTCAGGAACCCGGTGGCGGGCTTTCGGCCGGTGACCTGCTACAAACGCCCCATGGCCCCCCAAGGCCCGGGGGATGGAACCGTTCAGTGGATCTTCTCCGATGGCCTGGCCTCGGTCTCGCTCTTTGTCGAGGCCTATGACCGCCGCCGCCACCCGAAGGAAGTGATGCTGTCGATGGGGGCGACCCAGACCCTCACGCGCCGGCTGGGCGACAAGGGTGAAAAGGGTGGCGACTGGTGGCTCACCGCCGTGGGCGAAGTGCCGCCACAGACGCTGAAGGCTTTTGCCCAGAGTCTTGAGCGGCGCAAGTAGAACCTCATATAACGGGCGGGGTTCTCCCCTCTGGAATTCGTGAAAGGCCGAAGATGACTCAAACCCACTGGAAGAAGCTGCGCGCCTGCCTGATGGCAGGCACGCTGGTGCTGGCGGCTGTGCTGGCGCTGGCACCCGCGCAACCTGCTGCGGCGCAAGTGCGTGCGCTCCCTGATTTCACCGACCTCGTGGATCAGGTGGGCCCCTCGGTCGTCAACATCCGGACCCTGGAAAAGGCCCATGGCAGCACGGGCCTGCCCGGCAACAACATGGACGAGGAAATGCAGGAGTTCTTCCGGCGTTTCTTTGGCCAGCCGCTGCCGGGCGTGCCCCGCTCGGCACCGCGACCCAGCCAGCCGCAGGACGAGGAGCCCCAGCCGCGCGGCGTGGGCTCCGGTTTCATCCTCACCCCGGACGGCTACGTCATGACCAATGCCCATGTGGTGGATGGCGCCGACGAAGTCCTGGTCACCCTGACCGACAAGCGCGAATTCAAGGCGAAGCTCATCGGGGCCGACAAGCGCACCGATGTGGCGGTGGTCAAGATCGACGCCACGGGCCTGCCTGCGGTCAAGGTGGGTGATGTCAGCCGGCTTCGGGTGGGTGAATGGGTCATGGCGATCGGCTCGCCGTTCGGGCTGGAGAACACCGTCACCGCGGGCATCGTGAGCGCCAAGCAGCGCGACACCGGTGACTACCTGCCCTTCATCCAGACCGACGTGGCGATCAACCCCGGAAATTCCGGCGGCCCCCTGATCAACATGCGCGGCGAGGTGGTGGGCATCAACAGCCAGATCTATTCACGCTCGGGCGGCTTCATGGGGATTTCGTTCGCCATTCCGATGGACGAGGCGATTCGCGTGAGCGACCAGTTGCGGGCCACGGGCCGCGTGTCGCGCGGGCGCATTGGCGTGCAGATCGACCAGGTCACCAAGGACGTGGCCGAGTCCATCGGCCTTGGCAAGCCCGTGGGCGCGCTGGTGCGCAGCGTTGAAAGCGGCGCGCCGGCTGACAAGGCCGGCGTGGAGGCGGGCGACATCATCACCCGGTTTGACGGCAAGACCATCGAGAAGGCCTCGGACCTGCCGCGCCTGGTCGGCAACACCAAGCCTGGGAGCAAGAGCACGCTGACCGTGTTCCGCCGTGGCGGTTCGAAAGACCTGAGCGTGACCATTGGCGAATTCGAAGCCGAAAAGCCGGTCAAAAAAGCAGTCGAAAAAGAGGTCAAGCCCAAGGCGTCGGCCGCTGGCCAGTCGGTCGGCTTGACCGTGAGCGACCTGACCGACGCGCAGAAGAAGGAAGCGCGCCTGAAGGGCGGCGTGAAAGTCGATGCGGCGGTTGACGCTGCGGCCCGCGCCGGCATCCGCGAGGGCGACGTGATCGTGGCCATTGGCAATGTGGAGATCGGCAACGTCAAGGAATTCGAGGCCGCGCTGCTCAAGGCCGACCGCAGCAAGCCTTTGCCGGTGCTGCTGCGGCGTGGTGAGCTGGCCACCTTCCTGCTGATCCGTCCGCAGCGCTGAGCCCGTCGTACCTGTCAAGAAGCCCCTGCCCGGGCTCGGGTTTGGGGCTTTTTTTCGGTCCGGGAGTCGCGAAAAGGCGGCACTGATTTTATTTTTTTGAGGCTCGGCGGACCTTAAAAATGTATGCGTTCACTAACTTTAAAAATGGCTAACGACAATATTGGATAGAATTGCGGCTCCCGTTCACCGATTACGGGCATATCAAAAAGCCCTCAATCCACGATGCGGGATGAACAGAGGCCGTGCACCGGCGATCCACAGATCACCCACAAGTTGTTCAGAGTTTTGCCGTCGATTAATGTTAATAAGCTGTGTATAAAATTCTTGTTGCTGCGCTGCAACGACGTGGTTTTGCGAATTTCGAGTCTGTACGTTCGGGGCTTTTTGCCTACAATGAAGCTCCAACTATCGCAGTTGCCATAGATTGTTGGTTTAGGGCGCGTCACTACTCGACGCGCCCTTTTTTCTTTTCCGCGCCGTTTTAATTCAATCACTTAAGCGTTCTCGTTGATGAATCACATCAGAAACTTTTCGATCATTGCGCACATCGATCACGGCAAATCGACGTTGGCGGACCGGCTGATCCAGCGCTGCGGCGGATTGAGCGACCGCGAGATGCAGGAGCAGGTTCTTGATTCGATGGACATCGAGAAAGAGCGTGGGATAACCATCAAGGCACAGACCGCCGCGCTCAAATACAAGGCGCGGGATGGCGTGGTCTACAACCTCAATCTGATCGACACGCCGGGCCATGTGGACTTCAGCTACGAAGTCTCCCGTTCGCTGTCGGCGTGCGAGGGCGCGCTGCTGGTGGTGGATGCGAGCCAGGGCGTCGAGGCCCAGACGGTGGCCAACTGCTACACGGCGCTGGACCTGGGCGTTGAGGTGGTGCCGGTGCTCAACAAGATGGACCTGCCCAACGCCGATCCGGACAACGCCAAGTCCGAAATCGAGGACGTGATCGGCATTGACGCGACCGACGCGATCGCGTGCTCGGCCAAGACCGGCATGGGCATCGACGAGATCCTGGAAGCGGTGGTGGCGCGCATTCCCCCGCCCAAGGGCAACCCCGCCGGGCCGCTGCGCGCCATGATCGTGGACAGCTGGTTTGACAGCTATGTCGGCGTGGTGATGCTGGTGCGGGTCGTGGACGGGCGGCTGGCCAAGGGGGAACGCTTCAAGATGATGGCCACCGGCGCCATGTACAACGCCGACAACCTGGGCGTCTTCACACCGGCCAACGAGTCGCGCGAATCGCTGGAGGCCGGCGAGGTGGGCTACATCATTGCCGGCATCAAGGAACTGCAGGCGGCCAAGGTGGGTGACACCATCACCCTGATCAAGCCGGGCACCGGCGGCGCCGCATTCACCGCGACCGAGGCCTTGCCGGGCTTCAAGGAAATCCAGCCGCAGGTGTTCGCCGGCCTGTACCCGACCGAGGCCAACCAGTACGACTCGCTGCGCGATGCGCTGGAGAAGCTCAAGCTCAACGACTCTTCGCTGCACTACGAACCCGAGGTGTCCCAGGCGCTGGGCTTTGGCTTTCGCTGCGGCTTCCTGGGCCTGCTGCACATGGAGATCGTGCAGGAACGGCTCGAACGCGAGTTCGACCAGGACCTGATCACCACCGCGCCCAGCGTGGTCTACCAGGTCGTCAAGCCCGACGGCGAGGTGCTGATGGTCGAAAACCCCTCCAAGATCCCCGACCAGGGCAAGCTCGAGGAAATCCGTGAGCCCATCGTCACGGTTCACCTGTACATGCCCCAGGACTATGTGGGCGCGGTCATGACCCTGGCCAACCAGAAGCGTGGCGTGCAGATGAACATGGCCTACCACGGCAAGCAGGTCATGCTGACCTACGAAATGCCGCTGGGCGAGATCGTGCTGGACTTCTTCGACAAGCTCAAGTCCGTCAGCCGGGGCTATGCCAGCATGGACTACGAGTTCAAGGAGTACCGCGCCTCCGACGTGGTCAAGGTCGACATCCTGCTCAACGGCGAGAAGGTCGACGCGCTGTCCATCATCGTTCACCGCACCCAGGCCCAGTACCGGGGCCGCGCGGTGGTGGCCAAGATGCGTGAGATCATCAGCCGCCAGATGTTCGACGTGGCCATCCAGGCGGCCATTGGCGCCAACATCATCGCGCGCGAGACCATCAAGGCCCTGCGCAAGAACGTGCTGGCAAAATGCTACGGCGGTGACATCTCACGCAAGCGCAAGCTTCTGGAAAAACAGAAGGCTGGCAAGAAACGCATGAAGCAGATTGGCTCTGTGGAAGTGCCCCAGGAAGCCTTTTTGGCCATTTTGCAGGTGGAAGAATGATGCAGTTTCTGACTGCCGCGATCCTCGCGGCGTTTGCCGGCTATGCCGGCGCCTGGTACCTGGGCGCGGTGGAGGGCAACTTTGCGTTGCTGCTGTTCCTGGCCACCGTGGTCACCGGGCTGTACTGGCTGGCCGAACGCGTGTACTTCCTGCCGCGGCGCCGCGCAGCCGCCGAGCAGCTGCAGGCGCAGGTGGCCCAGCGCCGCGCCGAACTGGCCGCCCAGGGCATCACCCAGGTCGATGACGATGTGAGCGAGGCCCGCGATCGACTGCTGATGCAGCCCTGGTGGCTGGACTGGACGGCGGGGCTGTTCCCCGTGATCCTGGTGGTGTTCCTGTTGCGCTCCTTCCTGTTCGAGCCGTTCAAGATTCCCTCGGGTTCGATGATCCCGACGCTGCGCGTGGGTGACCTGATCCTGGTCAACAAATTCACCTATGGCGTCCGCTTGCCGGTGATCAACACCAAGATCACCGAGGGCACTCCTCCCCAGCGCGGCGACGTGATGGTGTTTCGCTACCCGCCCAAGCCCAGCCTGGACTACATCAAGCGCGTGGTGGGCCTGCCGGGGGACGAGGTGGCCTACCTGAACAAGCGCCTGACGATCAACGGCCAGCCCGTGAGCAAGACCGCGCTGCCCGATTTCTTCGATGGCGACGTGATGCGGTACTTCAAGCATTACGAGGAAGTTCTGGGCGGCCACAGGCACCGGCTGCTCAATGACGAGGACCGCCCGGCCTTCGTGTCCGGCACCGATGACTTTCCCTTCAAGCAGAATTGCCGTTACAGTGTCGAGGGCGTCGTCTGCAAGGTCCCCGAGGGGCACTACTTCATGATGGGTGACAACCGCGATAATTCGCTGGATTCGCGCTACTGGGGCTTCGTGCCCGACCGGAACATCGTGGGCAAGGCGTTCTTTGTCTGGATGAATTTCGGCGACCTGAAGCGAATTGGCTCTTTCGAATAGAAACTTTCTTGCTGCAAAGGTTGGTGTATGAATTTTCAGCTCAAATCCAAACAACAGGGTGTTTCCTTCATCGGACTGATCTTTGTCGCGGGCGTGCTTGCCTGCGCCGGCGTCATCGGCGCCCAGGTGTTTCCCACGGCGGTGGAGTACCAGGCCATCCTCAAGGCGGCCGACAAGGCCAAGGCGGGCAGCACCCCGCTGGACGTGCGGACCATTTTCGACAAGGCAGCGCAGATCGACGACATCAAGGCGATCACCGGCAAGGACCTCGAAATCACCAAGGAAGGTGACAAGGTGGTGGTGTCCTTTGCCTACACCAAGGAAATCCACCTCGCAGGTCCCGCGTACCTGCTCCTCAAATACGCCGGCAAATCCAAATAGCGTGGATGGCGGCCTGTCAGCACTGCAAGGGCGCTTGCAGCACAAGTTCACCGATCCGCTGTTGCTGCAGCGCGCGCTGACTCACCGCAGCTTTTCCTCCGACCACAACGAGCGCCTCGAATTCCTGGGCGACGCCGTGCTCAACCTCGCGGTGGCGGCCTTGCTGTACGACCGGCTGCGGGCGCTGCCCGAAGGCGATCTGTCGCGGGTGCGGGCCAATCTCGTCAAGCAGGAAACCCTGCATCAGCTGGCCCTGGGGCTGGACCTGCCGGCGGTGATCCGCCTGGGCGAGGGCGAGATGCGCTCGGGCGGCCACAAGCGCCCGTCGATCCTCGCCGATGCGCTGGAGGCCCTGATTGGCGCGGTCCATCTGGATGCCGGCTATGGCGCCGCGGAAGCGCTGGTGCACCGCCTCTTCCAGGCGGTGGAAATCAACCCGCAGATGCCCGCCGCGGCCAAGGATCCCAAGACCGAGTTGCAGGAATGGCTGCAAGGCCGCAAGATGAAGCTGCCGGTGTACCGCGTGGCCGCAACGCTGGGGGCCGCGCACAAGCAGACCTTCGACGTGGAATGCGAAATAACCGAACTGGGCGCGACCGAACGCGGCATCGGTGGCTCGCGACGCTCCGGCGAGCAGGCCGCCGCCGCGGCGATGCTGCTGGCCCTGAAAGCGAAAATGAAGTGATGAATGCTACAAAAAAAGAAGCACCTGATGCCCGTGCAGCAAGCGCTAGTGGCGAGTCAGGGGCTGAAGCCGGGCCAGCGGACGGGCTCCTGGCCGCCGCGCAGACGGCCGCCGCGGCCGTTGGCCAGCGCTGCGGCGTGATCGCCATCGTGGGCAAGCCCAACGTGGGCAAGTCCACGCTGCTCAATGCCCTGGTGGGGCAGAAAATCAGCATCACCTCGCGCAAGGCCCAGACCACGCGGCACCGCATCACCGGCATCCGCACCCGCGGGCAGGCGCAGTTCATTTTTGTCGACACGCCGGGCTTCCAGACCCGGCATGCCACGGCGCTGAACCGTTCACTCAACAAGACCGTGATGGGCGCCATTGGCGATGTGGACCTGGTGCTGTTCGTGGTCGAGGCCGGGAACTTCACGCTGGGCGACGCCAAGGTGCTGTCGCTGCTCAAGCCCGAGATACCCGCGCTGCTGGTGGCCAACAAGCTGGACCAGGTGCACCGCCGCTCCGAGCTGGCGCCCTGGCTGCGCGACATGCAGGAGCGCCACCCGTTCACCGAGTTCGTGCCGATGTCGGCCAAGAACGCCAAGGACATCGGACGGCTGTTCGACATCTGCGAAAAATTCCTGCCCGAGCAGCCCTGGTGGTATGCCGAGGACGAGCTCACCGACCGCTCCGAGAAGTTCCTGGCGAGCGAGACCGTGCGCGAAAAGCTGTTCCGCTTCACCGGCGACGAGCTGCCCTACACCTCCACGGTGGTGGTCGACAAGTTCGAGGAAGAGCCCAGCCCCAAGCATGGCCGCATGATCCGCATTGCCGCGACCATCGTGGTCGAGCGCGACGGCCACAAGGCCATGGTGATCGGCGAGGGTGGCGAGCGGCTCAAGCGCATCGGCACCGAGGCCCGCCAGGAAATGGAGAAGCTCATGGGCGCCAAGGTGTTCCTGGAGCTCTGGGTCAAGGTGCGTTCCGGCTGGGCCGACGATGAAGCGCGGGTGAAATCATTCGGCTATGAGTGACGGCGTGCGGCCCGGTGGCCGGTCGGGGGCCTGATGCGCCGCATCGCCGATGAGCCGGCCTATGTGCTGCACCGCTATGACTGGAGCGAATCCAGCCTGATCCTTGAGGTGTTCACGCGCCACCATGGCCGCGTGGCCCTGGTGGCGCGGGGCGCCAAGAAGCCCAGCTCCAATTTCCGGCCCGTGCTGCTGCCCCTGCAGCCGTTGCGCGTGGGCTTTGGCGGCGACGCCGAGATCCGCATGCTCAAGGGCGCCGAATGGGTGGGCGGCCACGTCATGCCCACGGGCGACGGCCTGCTGTCGGGCTACTACCTCAATGAGCTGCTGCTGCGCCTGCTCGCGCGCGACGACCCGCACGCCGGCCTGTTCGACGCCTACGCCGCCATGGTGGAACTGCTGGCCTCCTCGCATGGCGAGCTGCTGCAACCGGCGCTGCGGGCGTTCGAGCTGCTGCTGCTGCGCGAGATCGGGCTGCTGCCGGTGCTCGATGTCCAGACCCTCACGCTGGCGCCGCTGCAGCCGGCGGCCAGCTACAGCCTGGTGCCCGAGGGCGGCCTGCTGCACGCGCGTGACGGTGAGCGCGCCAGCCTGAGTGGCGCGCAGTGGCAGTCGCTGCAGGCCGCGCTGGACGATGCGGCCCCGTTTGGCGCCACGCTGCGGGTCTGCATGAACGTGATGGGCGGCCTCAAGCCCCAGTTGCGGACCCTGCTGCACTACCATTGCGGGGTGGCCACGTTGCGGACGCGGCAGATGATGATGGACCTTCAATCGCTATGAAAACCCCTTCAGGCCAACGATCGGGCGTGACCACCGCACTTTCGGTCAATCTCAACAAGGTGGCGCTGGTGCGCAATACCCGGCACCTGGGCATTCCCAGCGTCATGCGCGCGGCCACGCTGTGCCTGCAGGCGGGTGCCCACGGCATCACCGTGCACCCCCGGCCCGATGCCCGGCACATCCGGGCCGAGGATGTGCACGTGCTGCACAAGCTGCTTCAGTCCTGGCCCCAGGCGGAGTTCAACATCGAGGGCAACCCTTTTCACAACCTGATGGACTTCGTGCGCGAGCTGCGGCCGCACCAGTGCACGCTGGTGCCCGACAGCGAGGGCCAGCTCACCAGCGACCATGGCTGGTCGTTCCCCGCCGACGCCGGCCGGCTCAAGCCGGTGATTGACGAGATCCGTTCGCTCGGGGTGCGCGTGAGCCTGTTCATGGACCCGCAACCCGGGGCCATGGCCGCGGTCAAGGCACTGGGCGCCGACCGGGTCGAGCTCTACACCGAAAGCTACGCCAGCGCCTACGGGACCGGCGCCAAGGACGGCGTGCTGCGCGAGTTCGCCGCCACGGCCCAGGCAGCGCTGGACGCCGGGCTGGGCGTCAACGCGGGCCATGACCTGAGCCAGGACAACCTCACGGATTTCCTGAAGGCCGTGCCCGGCGTGCAGGAGGTGTCGATCGGCCATGCGCTGGTGTCCGATGCCCTGGAGGCCGGCTATGACGCCACCGTCAAGGCCTACCTGCGCTGCATTGCCGCCGCCGGCGAATGATCTACGGCATCGGCACCGACATCTGCGACGTCCGGCGCATCCGCGCCTCGCTGCAGCGCCATGGCGAGCGTTTCGCGCTCAAGATCCTCAGCGAGGCCGAATACGCCACCTGGCAGGCGCGCGGCCAGCGCTGGCCCGAGCGCGGCGTGCGCTACCTGGCCACGCGCTTCTCGGCCAAGGAGGCGTTCAGCAAGGCCGTGGGGCTGGGCATGCGCATGCCCATGACCTGGCGGCTGTGCGAGATTGGCAAGCAGGCCAGCGGCAAGCCCGTGATCGTGCTGCACGGGGGCCTGAAGACCTGGTTCGAGGCCCAGGGCCTGACCGCCCACGTGAGCGTGACCGACGAGACCGACTATGCGGCCAGCTTCGTGGTGGTCGAAACCAAGGACGCCTGAATGACAACACCCCATGCTCCCCTGATTCTTGACGTGGCCGGCACCGCGCTGACGGCGCTGGACCGCCGGCGCCTGCGGCACCCGCTGACCGGCGGCGTCATCCTGTTCGCGCGCAACTGGCTGGACCGCGCCCACCTGGCGGCGTTGTGCGCCGACATCAAGGCCGTGCGCGCTGACCTGCTGATCTGCGTGGACCATGAAGGCGGGCGCGTGCAGCGCTTTCGCACCGACGGCTTCACCCACCTGCCGCCCATGAAGGCGCTGGGCGAGCTCTGGATGAACGACGCCATGGCCGCCACCAACGCGGCCACCGCCTGCGGCTACGTCCTGGGCGCCGAACTGCGCGCCTGCGGCGTGGATTTCAGCTTCACCCCGGTGCTGGACCTGGACCATGGGGGCAGCGGCGTGATTGGCGACCGCGCCTTCCACCGCGACCCGCGGGTCGCGACGCTGCTGGCCAAGAGCCTGATGCAGGGCCTGCTGCAGGCCGGCATGGCCAACTGTGGCAAGCATTTTCCGGGGCATGGCTTCGTCAAGGCCGATTCGCACACCGACATCCCGGTCGACCGGCGCAGCCTCAAGGCCATCCTGGGGGACGACGCCGCGCCCTATGGCTGGCTCAACACCTCGCTGAGCAGCGTGATGCCGGCCCACGTGATCTACCCCAAAGTGGACGCCCGGCCCGCGGGCTTCTCAAGCCGCTGGCTCAACGACATCCTGCGCGGGCAACTGGGGTTTGGGGGCGCCATCTTCAGCGACGACCTGAGCATGGCCGGCGCGCGGCTGATCGACGGCCGCGAGGTCAGCTACACCGAGGCCGGCGTGGCCGCCCTGCAGGCCGGGTGCGACCTCGTGCTGCTGTGCAACCAGTCGCTGGAGGGCGGGCAGGCCGTGGACGACTTGCTCGACGGCCTGGCCGCAGCGCAGGCCAGGGGCCTGTGGCAGGCGCGCGGCGCCAGCGAGCAGCGGCGGCTGGACCTGCTGCCCACCGCAGCGGCGCCTGGCTGGGAGGCCCTCATGACCTCGCCCGCCTACCTGCGGGCGCTCGACTGCCTGCCCTGAGCTGTCTGTCCTGAGGGATCGCCCGGGTGGTTGAAATTGCTACGTTTCTTGTAGCAAAGAGTGGCCGCCCCGCCTGGACTCCAGGCCTGAAAGCCTTGTAAACCGGCTCAGGATTCGCGGCGCAGGGCCGGGAACAGGATCACGTCGCGGATGCTGGGGCTGTCGGTCAGCAGCATCATGAACCGGTCGATGCCTATGCCGCAGCCGCCGGTGGGTGGCATGCCGTACTCCAGCGCGCGCACGAAGTCGTGGTCGTGGTACATGGCCTCGTCGTCGCCCGCGTCCTTGGCGCTGACCTGGGCCGCAAAGCGGGCGGCCTGGTCCTCGGCGTCGTTGAGTTCCGAGAAGCCGTTGCCGAACTCGCGGCCCGTGATGTAGAGCTCGAAGCGCTCGGTCACCTCGGGCCGCTCGTCGTTGGCGCGCGCCAGCGGCGAGATTTCGGTCGGATGCTCCATGATGAAGGTGGGCTGCCAGAGCTTTTCCTCCACCGTCTCCTCGAAGTACATCACCTGCAGGCTGGCCAGGCTGCGTTGCGAGAGCCGGTCCTTCTCCTCGCTGAGGCCGATCTTGCGCAAGGCATTGACCAGCCAGGCGGCATCGTCGACATGGGCGCCGGCATCGGTGTGCTTCTGGATCGCTTCACGGATCGTCAGGCGCTCGAACGGCTGGCTCAGGTCGACCGCCTTGCCCTGGTAGGTCAGCTGCTCGCTGCCCGTGGTCTTCTTGGCGATGGTGCGGATGATCTGCTCGGTGAAGTCCATCAGGTCCTGGTAGTTCCAGTAGGCCGCGTAGAACTCCATCATCGTGAACTCGGGGTTGTGCCGCACCGAAATGCCTTCGTTGCGGTAGCTGCGGTTGATCTCGAACACCCGCTCGAAGCCGCCAACGATCAGGCGCTTGAGGTACAGCTCGGGCGCGATCCGCAGGAACATCTCCTGGTCCAGCGCGTTGTGGTGCGTCCTGAAGGGCTTGGCATTGGCGCCGCCCGGGATGGGGTGCAGCATCGGCGTCTCGACCTCGAGAAAGTCGTGGGCCACCATGAACTCGCGCAGCGCGCTCACCGCCTTGCTGCGGGCCTTGAAGCGGTCGCGCGCCGTCTCATCGGTGATCAGGTCGACGTAGCGCTGGCGGTATTTCTGCTCCTGGTCGGCCATGCCGTGGAACTTGTCGGGCAGCGGGCGCAGGCTCTTGGTCAAAAGGCGCAGCTGCGTAACCTTGAGCGACAGCTCGCCGGTGCGGGTCTTCATCAGCGTGCCCCGGGCGCCGACGATGTCGCCCAGGTCCCAGTGCTTGAAGGCCGCGTAGGCTTCCTCGCCCACATCGTCGCGCGTCACGTAGATCTGGATGCGGCCGGTGGCGTCCTGCAGGGTGGCAAAGCTGGCCTTGCCCATCACGCGCTTGAGCATCATGCGCCCGGCAATGCTGGTGACCGTGGCTTCCTCGGTGAGGGCCTCGGGCGTCTTGTCACTGTGGGCGGCCAGCAGCGCGGCGGCGCGGCCCTCGGGCTTGAAATCGTTGGGGAAGGCCACGCCCTTGCCCGCATGCTGGGCCTCGCGGATGGCCTTGAGCTTGTCGCGGCGCTCGGCGATCAGCTGGTTGTCGTCCTGGGGCGCGGGGGCAGTAATTGGTTCAGACATGGGGTGCCGCCCGTGAGGGCGATGGCTTGGAAAGGGCAGGGAAAAGGGTGGAAAGCGAGGCGGTTTTTCGCCCGAACCGCTGATTTTAGTTTTTTGGCGCCGGGGGTGCCGGGGCCGCCCCTCGATAATCGGCGCCATGTTCCTCAAAGCCGGGGTGATTTCGCTGGCGCTGCTGCTGGCCAGCCGCGTGCTGGGCCTTTTGCGCGAGTCCGCGCAGGCCGCGGCATTCGGGGCCTCGGGTGCGGGCGACTTGGCGGTGCTGATGCTGACCCTGCCTGACTGGCTCACGGGCCTGGTGGCCAGTGGGGCTCTGGCCTATGTGCTGCTGCCGCACTGGGCTGGGCAGGGGCCCCAGGCCCAGGCCGCAACCCAGCGCCGCGTGGCCCAGGTATTGATTGCGGGCGGCCTGGTGCTGGCGCTGGCCGTGGGCCTGGCCGCGCAGCCGCTGGTGAGCCTGCTGGCCCCCGGGCTGGCGGCCGGGCTGCCCGCAGTGGCGGCGCGGGGCCTGTGGTGGAGCGCCGCCGCGGTGCCGGCGGCCCTGCTGGCGGCACTGTGGATCACGCGGCTGCAGCATGAGCGCGACTTTGTGGGCATGTACGCGGCCAACCTGGTGGTGAATGCCGTTCTGGTCGTGGGGCTGCTGTGGGTCGGCCATGCGCTGTCCGGCCCGGCCATCGCGACCGGGCTGGGGCTGGCACTGCTGGTGGCCATGGGGCTGCGTCTCGGCTGGTTGGGGTGGCGGCTGCGTCGGCAGGCTTCGGCGCCAGAGGCGCCAGGCGCCAGCGGCGAAGCGGGGGCGGGGATCGAGGCCCCGCATGCCCTGCCGGCGACCGCGTTGTGGGTCTGGGCCGCCTTGTCGGCCGGCCTGCCGCTGGCGCTGCCCTTCGCGGCGCGTTCGCTGGCCTCGCAGTCGGGAGAAGGCGCGCTCGCGCTGTTCAACTACGCGTGGAAACTGGTGGAGCTGCCCCTGGTGTTGGCGATCCAGCTCACTGCCAGTCTGGCGTTTCCGGTGATCACCCGGGCCTTTGCGGCCGGGGGTGACCCTTCTGCCCCGGTGCGGCGGGCCTTTGCGCTGGCCTGGACCCTGGCCTGCGCGGCGGCGGCGGCATTGCTGGTGGGCGCGCCTGCCCTGGCGCAGCTGCTGTTTGGCTGGGGCCGCATGGATGCCCAGGGGCTGGCCGCCATTGGGCTGTGGGGCCAGGCGGGCGCCTGGAGCCTGTTGCCCCAAGCGCTGATCGCCGTGGCGCTGACCGTGCTGGCCACCCAGGGGCGCATGAAGGCCGTGGCGGGCGCCTATGCGGTGGCGCTGGTGCTGCTGCTGTTGGCGGGGCACTGGGCAGGTGGGGACGGCGTGCGCCTGATGTGGCTGCTGGACGGTGTGCTCGCGGGCGTGGCCGTGGCGACCATGGGGCTGCTGGGCCCGGCGGCCCGGGGCTGGGTGCCGTGGCGCGTGATGGGCCTCACGGCCGCGGCCTTGCCGCTGCTGGCCCTGGCGGCGCTTGCGGTTCCGGTTGATTCAATAAATATCGCTGGAGTCCTTGCCCTGAGCGCACTCATTGCTATCGTAATCATAGCAATCGGGTGGTGGGGCAGCGCCGGCGAGCGCACCGCGGTGCAGCGATAATCGACACTCTTCGCATGATCGAGCTGCTGCAAATCACCAATGACCCGGCTTTCGCGCGCCGCTGCGATGCGCTGGAGGGGTTGCGCCTGTTCGTTGATCTGGAGCAGTTGGGCAAGGCCGAGCGCCAGGCCGGGATGAACACCTTCATCAGCGCCCACGAGCTGGATGACGTGGCCCGCATCAAGGCGGTGCTGCGGCGTTCGCGGCTGATGGTGCGCCTGAACCCGCTGAACCCGGCCACGGCTGCCGAGGTGGAGGCGGTGCTGGCCCGTGGCGCCGACCTGCTGATGCTGCCCATGTTCACTTGCGCGGCCGAACTGGCAGCGTTCTCGCGGCTGGTGGCCGGGCGGGTGCCCATCGTGCCGCTGCTCGAAACGGCGGATGCCCTGGCCAGCCTGGACCAGTGGATCGCCACACCAGGCCTGGAGGAGGTGTTTGTGGGCCTGAACGACCTGCACGTCTCGCTGGGCTGCCGCTTCATGTTCGAGCCGCTGGCGCTCGGCCATCTGGACCGGGTCGCCGCCGCGGCGCGGCGCCAGGGGCTGCGCTTCGGTTTTGGGGGCATTGCCCGGCTGGACGAGGGTTTGTTGCCTGGGCGCGATGTGCTGGCGGAGCATGTGCGGCTGGGGTCGCAGGCCGTCATTCTGTCGCGCACCTTCCACCGGGGCGAGGCGACGACGGCGTTTGAATCCGAAGTGGCTGCCTTGCGCGAGGCTGAAATGGCCCTGGCCGCCCGAAGCGCCGGCCAGCGCGAGGCCGACCACCGCAAGGCGCTGGCGCGCATCACCGAACTGGCCAGCGCCCGCGGCGGCGCCGGGGTGGCGGGCGAATGAAGCGGCTGCTGGACCTGACGGTGTCGTTCCTGGCCCTGCTGCTGCTGGCGCCGGTGCTGGCACTGGTGGCCCTTGCCGTGCTGCTCGACGATGGCCGGCCGGTGCTGTTCCGCCACCCGCGCGTGGGCCGGGGCGGGCGCGAGTTTGGCATGCTCAAATTCCGCAGCATGGTGGTCAATGCGGCCAGCATCGGCCCCTGGCAGACCGCCAGCAACGATCCGCGCATCACGCGCGTGGGCCGCTTCCTGCGGCGCAGCAGCCTTGACGAATTGCCCCAGCTCATCAATGTGCTGCGCGGTGACATGAGCCTGGTGGGGCCCCGGCCCGACGTGCTGGCGCAGCGCCCGCTCTACACCGAGGCGCAGTGGCAGCAGCGCTGCAGTGTGCGCCCGGGCATCACCGGGCTGGCCCAGGCGCTGTACCGGTCCGACTGCACCCAGGCGCAGCGGGTTGAAGCCGACCTGCGCTACACCCGCGAGGCCGGGCTGTGGCTGGACCTGAAGATCATGCTTTGGACCCTGTCGCGCCTGAGCGGCAAGGGCAGCAACTGATGCGCGCGGACGGGAGCTGACCATGTGCGGCATCTTTGGCTACTGGGACCGTTCGCGCCGTGCGCTGCCCGACGCCGCGCTGGCGGGCATGTCGGCTTGCCTGCTGCACCGCGGGCCCGACGACGAAGGCATCTGGCACCGGCCCCAACGTGGCGTGGCCATCGGCAACCGGCGGTTGTCCATCATTGACCTGGGCGGCGGCCACCAGCCCTTTGTGTCCGATGACGGGCAGGTGGCGGTGGTGCAGAACGGCGAAATCTTCAATTACATCGAGCTGGCCGACGAACTGCGCCGCCAGGGCGTGGTGTTGAAGACCGCGTCGGACACCGAGGTGATCCTGCGGCTGTATGAACGCGAGGGCATCTCGTTCGTGAGCAAGCTCAATGGCATGTTCGCGATTGCGATTGACGACCAGCGGGAAGACGCGCTGTACCTGGTGCGCGACCGCATCGGCGTCAAGCCGCTGTATGTGGCTGACGATGGCCAGCGCGCCATCTTTGCCTCGGAAATCAAGGCAATTGTGCCTGTAGTCCAGGCCAGCCGGGCACCTCCTGCTATCGATTTGGAAGCAATCCACCACTACCTGAGCTTCAACTACATCCCCGCGCCCTGGACCATCTGGCAGGGCATCCGCCATGTGATGCCGGGCACCTGGCTGCGCTTCACGCGCGGCGGTGTGCACACCGAGCGCTGGTGGCGCCTGGCCGATCAGCAGGAACGCGATCACCGATACGACGACTGGGCCGCGGAGTTCATGGCCATCCTGGACGACGCCACGCGTATCCGCCTGCGGGCCGATGTGCCCTGGGGCGCCTTTCTTTCAGGAGGCGTGGACTCGAGCACCATCGTGGGCCTGATGGCGCGCCATGTGGACCGGCCGGTCAAGACCTTCTGCATCGGCTTTGCCGACCCGCGCTATGACGAGTCGGCCTTTGCCGCCGAGGCCGCGCGCCGCTTCGGCTGCGACCACACCACTGAAATGGCCGAACTCAACATGCTGGACCGCTGGCCGCAGGTGCTGCACCACCTGGACCAGCCGCACGGCGACGCGTCCTTCATGCCCACGCTGCGCGTGAGCGAACTGGCCGCCAGGCATGTGAAGGTGGTGCTCACCGGCGACGGTGGCGACGAGCTGTTCGCGGGCTACGACAAGTACGCGTCCTTCTTTGCCGCCCCCGGTGTGCACGCGCTGGACGATGGCGCGTTCCACCGCAGCTACTTCGATTCGATCTCGCTGTTCTCACCTCAGGACAAGCTCGCCCTGTACCGGCCGGCCGTGCGCGCGCAACTGGCGGGCCTTGACAGTTTCGAGGCCGCGGCAAGGCCCTGGTTTGACGAGGCCGGCCACTTTGACCGCGTCAACCAGGCGCTGTACCTGGACATGCAATTGCTGCTGTCGGGCAACAACCTCGTCAAGCCCGACCGCATGGGCATGGCCGTGAGCATCGAGGCCCGCACCCCTTTCCTGGACTGGCGGATGATGGAGTTTGCCTTCCGTTCGCGCGGCAACACCAAGCTCAGTGGCGGCGACAAGAAGCACTGGTACAAGAAGGCCGCCGCGCCGCTGATCGGCGAGGACCTGGCCCACCGCAAGAAGCAGATGTTCACCGTGCCGGTGGGGGACTGGTTCCGCCATGAAAGCCATGGCTGGCTGCGCCAGACCCTGACCGGCAGCGCCCTGCTGGGGGAACTGTTTGAAGCCGCCCGCCTGGTGGCCCTGCTCGACGGCCACCGCGACGGCACGGCCAACTTCACGCGCGAGCTGCGGGCGCTGGTGGCGCTGGCGCTGTGGCATGAGGGTGTTGCGTGACCCCGCCAAAGGTCCTGTTGGTGACCTATGGAGGCGGCCATGTTCGCATGATGCTGCCCGTGATCCGCAGGCTGCGCGATGAAGGCCGCCTGACCCTGGAGGTGCTGGCGCTGACCACGGCGCGCGAGTACCTGGCGAGCCATGGAATCAAGAGCAAGGGGTTTCGCGATCTGGTGACCGGGGCCGATGCCCAGGCGCTGGCCTGGGGCCGCGAGCTGATGGAAGGTCAAACCCATCCCAGCGTCGAGACCGCGGAGAGCGAGGCCTATCTGGGCCTGTCGTTTGCCGAACTGGTCGAAGACCTGGGGCTCGAAGGCGCGCGCCAGGCCTTTGCCCACCGGCGCCGCGCGGCTTTCCACCCGGTCCGGGTGCTGGGGCGGGCATTGAAGCAATGGGCGCCCGATCTCGTTGTTGCGACGAGTTCTCCCCGTGCCGAGGCAGCTGCCTTGCGCGCTGCCAGAGTGCATGGCATTCCGGCGGTTTGTCTCGTGGACCTGTTTGCCCTGGAAGAACTGAAGTACATCGGCCAGCCAGGCTACGCGGACCGGATCTGTGTGCTGGACGAGCATGTGCGGGCGCGTTTTCTGGCGGCCGGGCGGGCCGCCCACGAGGTGGTGGCGACCGGCAATCCGGCGTTTGACAGCCTGGCGGATCCGGCGCTGGCGCGACAGGCGGCCCAATGGCTGGCGGTGCAGCCCTGGCACGAACGGAAGAAGATCTTGTGGGTTTCCCAGCCCGAGCCGGCACGCCATCGCATCACCGGGGAACCCGGGGACACCGGCTTGCCTCGCCGGGTCTTCGAGGCGTTGTCACGGCTGGCAGCCCGGCGCCCCGACTGGCATCTGATTGTCCGCCCCCATCCGAGCGAGGATGCAACCGGCTTCCGCCCGGGCCTCAACGTCAGCATCAGCACCCAGCAAGAGCCGCTGCACATGCTGTTGCATGCCGTGGATGCGGTGGTCTGCATGACCTCGACCGTGGGCTACGAAGCCGCCCTGCTGGGCAAGCCGCTGATTCATCTGCCGCTGTCGGTCTACAGGGATGAGGCGGATTACACGCAGATGGGCCTGGCGCTGCGCTGCGACACCCTGGAGGGCCTGGAAAAGGCCTTAAACTCAATTTTGCTGGGGGAGTGGACGCCGTCGCTGCGCCTTGCCCCGGCAGGCGATGCCACCCGTGCGGTGTGCCGCGTGATCAATGGCATGTTGCCTTGATGTCTCACCTGAGAGGTTATTGAATGTGGTATCCCGAAGACAAGGATTTTGAAGCGGTCGCGGCGTGGGGGCTTCAGGCCAATCCGTTCGCCGCGGTCGACGATTTCTCCGCCATGAAGACCGAGCTGCGGTGGCTCAATGGCGAGAACCGCAAGATTTACGTGGACTACGTCAAGCGCCGGATCGAATACATTGCCGGCAAGAACTTCGACAGCTACTACAAGACCGCGCGCAAGCCGATTGATCGCCGCCGCTGGGAATTCCTGATGCAGCGCAAGGCCTGGTTCATCATGCCGCTGGGCTGGGACCGGATTGCCGACGCGGGAGGCACCGTGATCGATCTGGGCTGCGGTGACGGCGACACCGTCCAGCGTTTGATCGACTTCACGGCCGCGCGCTGGAAGGCGCAGGCCGTGACCGGACGCCAGCTGCACATCGTGGGCATCGACCTGAACCAGTCCCGGGTTGAGAACGCGATCGACCTGGTGAAGAGCACCAACCCGGCCATCACATTCGAGTTCCGTCAGGGGGACCTTGTCGGCGGGCTTGGGGGCGCTGACAAAGCCTATGACTTTGGCCTCATCACCGGTGTTCTGGAAATCCTCGAGGATGAGCTGTACGCCCGCTTCGTGGCCGAAAGTTGCCGCGTGGTGCGCAAGGGTGTTTACATTGAAGACCTGTTCGAGGAGTTTCCCGGCGGCTACCCCCGTGCCAATCTGCATGAGGAGTTTGCGAAACACGGCTTTGTCCAGAAGCTCAGGGAAGTGGTGTTGAGCGAGCCCTTTGACGTGGACAAGGTGCGCGATCCCATGAAGCTGTGGCCCATGCTGCTGGACCAGAATGTCTGGCTGGAGCGCGCCGAATGAGTCTGGTCCCAGCCCCCGCGGAATTGACGGCCGAGCAGCTCGAAACCTTCGAGGCGGCCGAAGGCGAGCTGGAGGCCAAGTACGGCTTGCCTCGTTACGTCGCTTTCTGCCGGCATTGCGTCATTTCCAACCAGCGTCCCAATTCGGCGGTCGAGTTCCAGCACACACTGGCTTCAAGGAAGGCCACGATCAACTTTGATGACGAGGGCGTGTGCGACGCCTGCCGGTTTGCCGAGCAGAAGCGCGGCACCATCGACTGGAAGGATCGCGAAGACCGTCTGGCTGCGTTGTGCGACCGTTTCCGCAGCCGTTCAGGTTACGACTGTCTGGTGCCCGGCTCGGGGGGCAAGGACAGTTTCTACGCCTCGCACGTGCTCAAGACCCGGTTTGGCATGCATCCGCTGACCGTGACCTGGGCACCCCATGTCTACACCGATTGGGGCTGGAAGAATTTCGAGCGCTGGATCCACGCGGGACACGACAATTACCTCATGACGCCCAATGGGCGGGTTCACCGCCTGCTGACAAGGCTGGCCGTGGACCGCCTGCTGCACCCGTTCCAGGCGTTCATCCTGGGTCAGAAATCACTGGCCCCCAAGATGGCCATCCTGCATGACATCCCGTTCGTGATTTATGGCGAAAACGAAGCGGAATACGGCAACCCGATCGGTGACACCTCCAGCGCCAAACGGGACTGGTCCTACTTTGCCGGCACGGATCCTTCGTCGATGTTCCTTGGCGGCACCTCGGTCAAGAGCCTGTATGAAGACTTCGGCCTGGAGCCGCAGGATCTTCTGCCCTACCTTCCCGCCGACCCGGCCCAGATCGCGGCCAAGCAGGTGGAGGTGCATTACCTGGGGTACTACCTGAAATGGCACCCGCAAAGCTGCTACTACTATGCCGTGGAGCATGGTGGATTCGAAGCCTCCCCCGAGCGGACACCGGGCACCTACAGCAAGTACAACAGCATCGACGACCGGATCGACGACTTCCATTACCACACCACGTTCATGAAGTTCGGGATCGGACGGGCCACCTACGATGCGGCCCAGGAAATCCGTTCGGGCGACATCAACCGCGACGAGGGCGTGGCGTTGGTCCAGCGCTATGACGGGGAGTACCCGGGCCGCTTCGCCGAAGAGATCTTCCAGTACCTGAGCATGCCTGAAAAGGAATTTCCCAAGGCGTCAAAGATGTTCGAGTCGCCTGTGCTGGACGCCGACTACTACCGGCGCTTGTGCGACCAGTTCCGCTCGCCCCACCTGTGGCGGCGGGAGGCCGGCGCCTGGAAATTGCGGCACACGGTTTACGCCCCCGCGTGAGGATGTCTTGGCTGGCGTGCGCATCATTCCCAGGCTCGACATCAAGGGACCCAATCTCATCAAGGGCATCCAGCTTGAGGGTTTGCGGGTGGTGGGCGATCCGCACCAGTTTGCGCTGGACTACTACCGTCAGGGCGCCGACGAACTGGTGTTCATGGACATCGTCGCCAGCCTGTATCAGCGCAACAACCTGACGGACATCGTCAAGCGCGCGGCGGACCAGATTTATGTTCCCATCACCGTCGGAGGGGGCATCCGCTCCATCGAGGATGTGCGGACCCTGCTGCATTCGGGCGCAGACAAGGTGGCAATCAACACGGCTGCGATCACGCGGCCGGCGCTGATCACCGAAATCTCGCAGCGATTCGGCGCGCAGTGCGTGGTGCTGTCGGTCGAGGCCAAGCGCAAGACCGGCGGCGGCTGGGAAGCGTTCACCGACAACGGCCGGGAGCACACGGGCCTGGACGTGGTGGACTGGGTCGAGCGCGCCGTGGCGCTGGGCGCCGGCGAGATCATGTTGACTTCGGTGGACCGGGAGGGCACGCGCAAGGGCTTTGACGTTGAGCTGGTGGAGGCCGTCGCGGCTCGCGTGCAGGTGCCCCTCATCGCCAGTGGGGGCTATGGACAGCCACAGGACCTCGCCCGGGCAGCCGCGGCGGGCGCTTCGGGCCTTGCCGTTGCGGACGCGCTGCACTGGAAGCGGACCACCGTGCCACAACTCAAGGCCCAGGCCCGGGAAGCCGGTTTGGGAGTCCCGCGATGAGCCCCCGCGTCACCGTGATCGACTATGGCATTGGCAATCTGCTCAACGTGGTGCGGGCCCTGCAGCACTGCGGCGCCGAGGTCAGCATCGCGACCCGGGCGCATGAGGTTGGCACGCTGCCGGACCGTCTGGTGCTGCCGGGTGTTGGCGCGTTCACGGGGGGCATGCGTGAGATGCGCCAGCGGGGCTTCGACGATCTGGTCCACCGCTTTGTTGCCACCGGCCGACCTTTCATGGGGATCTGCGTTGGCGCCCAGATGCTGTTTGACGTGGGCGAGGAATTTGGCGATCACCCCGGCCTCGGCCTGATTCCCGGCCGTGTGCAGCCGGTTCCTGCCCGCACACCCGATGGTCGCCTCCACCGCATTCCCCACATTGGCTGGAGCGAGCTGTCGCGTCCTGCGGCCAGGCCCACCTGGGAGGGGACGCCCCTGGCATCGTTTCCAGCGGGCGAAGCGGTGTACTTTGTCCATTCATTCGCGCCGGTCCCGGAGCATGAAGCCGATCGCCTTGCGGACACGTTCTATGACGGCGTGCGCATCTGCGCGGCGGTGGGGCGTGACAATGTCTGGGGTTGCCAGTTTCATCCTGAGCGCAGCGCTGAAGGCGGCCTCGGGATGCTCGCGTCCTTTTTGTCGCTGTAATGGCCATGCGCGTCCTCGTGACCGGAAGAGGCTCGATTGCCAGGCGCCATGTTCGGCACCTGCGGGACCTGTGCCCCGGCGCCACAGTGGGAGTGCTGGCCAGCCAGGCTCCCGACGCGGCCTTGCAGCCGTGTGAGTGGATCGCCAGCTGGAGTGACGCACTGGCGTGGCGTCCCCAGGCCATCATCGTGGCCAGCGTGTCGGCCAGGCATGCCCATGAACTGCTGGCGGCCCTGCAACAGGGCTGGCCCTGTCTGGCGGAGAAGCCACTGGTGGTCTCGCGGGCGGAACTGGAGGCCGTGGAGGCCGCCCGGCGGTCACCCGGCCCGGCGATTCCTGTTGTCGTGGGATGCAATTTGCGCTACATGCCCTCGCTTCATCAGGTCAAGGCAGTGCTCCAGACCGGCACAATGGGGCGCATTGTGCGGGCCCATCTTGAAGTGGGGCAGGACCTTGCCCAATGGCGGCCTGGACGGGTCATGGCCGACAGCTACAGCGCGCAGGCCGGCCAGGGCGGCGGCGTGCTTTTTGACCTGGTCCATGAAGTGGACATGGCCCGTCATCTTCTGGGTGAACTTCAGGTCCGGTCCGCGGTGGGTGGGCATTTCAGCCGGCTGCCACTGGAGGCGGACGACGTTCATGTGGCGTTGCTGCGCCTGGCCACGGGCGCGCCGGTCACCATCAGCATGGACTATGTGTCGCGCCGGCTGGTCCGGCGGTACGTGGTGGTGGGCGAGGAGGGGACCCTGTACTGGGATCTGCCGGCCAGGAAAGCGTGGATCGACGGGTCGCAGCAACAGACCCTGCTCACGGATGACCCGGCGGATTTCGACATGGCCGCCACCTACCGTTCACAGATGCAGGACTGGCTGCGGGCGATCGCCGATCCCGCGCACCGGGTCCTGTCCCCGCTCGACGAGGCCCTGGAGACCACGTCGTTGATGCTTGCCATGAAGGAGGCTGCCGGATGAAGGTCATCAGCATCTGCGCACGCGGCGGCTCCGCCGGTGTGCCGGGCAAGAATATCCGCCCCCTGCTGGGCAAGCCGTTGATCGGCTGGACCATTGAGCAGGCCCGGGCAAGCGGCCTGGCCGATCGCATCATTGTGTCCACCGACAGCGAAGAGATCGCCGCCGTGGCGAGGGATTTTGGCGCCGAAGTGCCCTTTCTGCGGCCGGCCGAACTGGCCACATCGACGGCTGCCAAACTGCCGGTGATCCAGCACCTGGTGGCCTGGGTGGAAGCCAGGGCCGGGCCAGTGGACACCGTCATCGATCTTGACCCCACTTCGCCCCTGCGTGAAATTGACGATATCCGCGCCTGCGTGGCGCTGCTCGACGATGCCACCGACCTCGTGATCACGGGGTATGAATCAGACAAGAATCCTTACTTCAACATGGTGGAACGCAAACCCGATGGCTACTTCGAGCGGGTCTGCCGACCGGCGCAGGAGGTGTTTGGCCGCCAGGGAGCCCCCACGGTGTATGCCATGAATGCCTCCATTTATGTGTGGCGTCGTGCCATGCTCACGGGATCGCTCTGGTCGTCGCCCCGGGTCAGGCTGTACGCCATGCCGCGTGAGCGGTCCATCGACATTGACCACCCGATTGATTTCGACCTGGTGGAGCTGATGATGAAAAGAAACGGGCAATCCAAATGAGTGACGCGTTCCGCCTGGACGGCAAGATTGTGGTGCTGACTGGTGCCGGGGGCATCATCGGGTCGGTGGTGGTCAAGACCCTGCTGGAGGCTGGCGCCCGTGTATTTGCCCTGGACCGCGATGAGGCCGCGCTTGGCCGGCTGGGAGCCAGCCATGATGCGCTGGTGGTCCACGCCGCCGATGTGGCCGACCCGGCCTCGTTGCGCGCTGCGCATGGTGTGCTCACGGCCCAATGGGGCGAGGCGGACGCCTTGCTGAACAACGCGGCCACCAAGACCGAGAATTTCTTTGAGCCCTTCGAAACCTTTCCGCTGGCGGACTGGAATCACATCATGGGGGTCAATCTCAACGGCGCGATGCTCGCATCCCAGGTGTTCGGGTCGCCCATGGCGAAGCGCGGCAGTGGGAGCATTGTCAACACGCTGTCCATCTACGGCATCGTCGCGCCCGATCAAGGCATCTACGAGGGCTCCGAATACCTGGGCCGCAAGATCAACACACCAGCCATCTATTCGGCGAGCAAGGCCGGCCTGTGGGGCCTGACCCGTTACCTCGCCACCTATTGGGGACACCGCGGTGTGCGCGTCAATGCGGTGACCCCGGGCGGGGTGTACAGCGGACAGAACGAGACCTTTGTGCGCAACTATTCCAGCAAGGTGCCTTTGGGACGCATGGCGAGCGAGCAGGACATGGCCCATGCCATGCAATACCTGTGCAGCGAGGCGTCCCGTTATGTGACGGGCCACAACCTCGTGGTCGATGGCGGATGGACCGCGTGGTGAGCAATGATTCCACCAAATGCGCGCAGCGTGTGCTGTTTCTGGGCAAACCGGGAGATCCGGCCTGCGCGGGTGCCAGGCGCTGGTGTGAAGAGCACTTCGAGGCGGTGGTGTACGTGGACGGAACCTGGGGAGACCCGCTGCCCCCCCAGGCGCGGGACTGGCAAGGCGACCTGATCATCAGCTATCTGAGCCGCTGGGTGGTGCCCGCGGACCTGCTGGCGCGCGCCACGACGGCGGCGATCAATTTCCACCCGGCCACGCCGGAGTATCCCGGCATTGGCTGCAACAATTTTGCCTTGTATGAAAATGCGCCAACCTATGGCGCGACCTGCCATCACATGGCGTCCCGAGTGGACACGGGGCGCATCATCCAGGTGGCCCGTTTCGGGATGGCGCCCGACGAGACGGTTGCCAGCCTGTTGCAGCGCACCTACGCCGCCATGGCAGGCCTGTTTACCGACGTGATGACCACCTACCTGCAAAGCGGCCGCTTCCCTGAATCCACCGAGCACTGGACGCGGCCACCCTTCACGCGCGCGCAATTCGAGAGCCTTCGCCGTATCCTGCCCGACATGCCTGCGGATGAAGTCGCCCGCCGCGTGCGTGCCACCTACTATCCCCCGTGGGGTCCGTACGTGGATCTTCACGGGCATGTCTTCCATCTCAGGGGAACCGACCGATGAGTTCCGTTTTTGTGATCGCCGAGGCTGGCGTCAACCACAACGGCCAGCTCGCACTGGCGAAACAGCTGATCGACATCGCCAGGCGCAGCGGTGCGGACGCGGTCAAGTTTCAGACATTCAGGGCGGAAGACCTGGTGACGCCGGACGCACCCGCGGCCCACTACCAGACCCGCAATGCGGGGGCCACGCGGCAGTTTGACATGCTGCGCCAGCTCGAATTGCCCGAGGCCTGGCACGCCGAGCTCAAGCATTACGCCGACGAACAGGGCATCGAGTTTTTTTCGACACCCTTTTCAGAGTCCGCCGTGGACTTGCTGGTCCGCACGGGCGTGCGCCGGCTCAAGCTGCCTTCGGGGGAGCTCACCAACAAGCCCCTGCTGCAGCATGCGGCCCGCACCGGATTGCCGCTGATCCTGTCCACGGGCATGGGCACGCTTGATGAAGTTCGCCGGGCAGTGGGCTGGATCGAGTCCGCCCGCCCCCACGGTGCTGCGATCGTGGCGGGCGAGGTGCCGCTGTGCGTGCTGCATTGCACCTCCAACTACCCCGCTGCGCCAGAAGCACTGAACCTGCGGGCCATCCAGACCCTGGCGCGGGCGCTGGCCCTGCCGGTGGGCTATTCCGACCACAGTGAAGGGGCGGCCGCGGCGCTTGCCGCGCTGGCATTGGGCGCCACGGTGATCGAGAAGCACATCACCTTTGACCGGAATGCGCCAGGACCTGACCACCTGGCCTCCATGACCGGCACCGATTTCGCGGACTATGTGAAAGCGTTGCGGGAGATGGAAGCCATGCTGGGCGATGGCACCAAGGCCCCCCATCCCTCGGAGCTCAATACGCTGGCCGTCGCGCGGCGCAGCGTGGTCGCGGCGGTTGCGCTGCCGGCGGGGCATGTGCTGCGGCCGGAAGATTTGCAGCTGCGTCGCCCCGCGGGCGGTATCGAGCCCGAGTGGGCTGAGGCCCTGGCCGGCCGAGAACTGTCGCGGCCCGTGGCTGCGGGTCAGGTCCTGATGTGGGACCACCTCGTGGAGCCGGCGTGACCCGGCGCATCGTCTATGTCAGCGGGACCCGGGCCGACTTTGGCCTGATGCGGCATGCGCTGCAGACCCTGAGCGCGGACCCCCGGCTGGAGGTCAGCGTGCTGGTGACCGGCATGCATCTGAGCGAGGAGTTTGGCGCCACCTGGCGCGAGATCGAGGCGGCGGGCCTGCCGATCGCTGCTCGTGTTCCGGTCAATGTCACCACCCGGTCGCGTGCGTCGATGTCGGCGTCGCTGGGGGAGGCCGTGATCGGCATGACCGATGCCCTGCAGGCGCTGCGCCCCGACGCGGTGATGGTCCTGGGGGATCGCGGCGAGATGCTGGCTGCCGCCATCGTCTGCCTGCATCTGGGACTGCCGCTGTTCCACGTTCACGGGGGGGAGCGTTCCGGTACGGTGGACGAGCCCATGCGCCACAGCATCTCCAAGATGGCTACCTGGCATCTGGTGACCACCCAGGGCTCGCGCGAGCGTCTGGTCCGCATGGGCGAGCCCGAAGACTCGATTTTTGTCACGGGCGCTCCGGGTCTGGATGGCCTGGTGGAGTCGTCGGCCGCCTCGGCCAATGAGCTGCTGGCGGGGTTCGGGCTGGATCCCGGTGCACCTTTCGCTCTGGGCCTTTTCCATCCGGTGGTGCAGCAGGCCGAGGCCGCGGCGCAACAGGTGCGGGACCTGATCGAAGCCGTGCGCCACACCGGCCTGCAGACGCTCTGGCTGGCGCCCAATTCTGATGCCGGTTCGGCGGCTCTGGCCGAGCAGGCCCGGCAAGCTCTGGCCAGTGGCGGCCGGTCGGCCTTTGTGGTTCACCTGTCCCGGGAGCAGTTCGCCACGGCGATGCGTCATTGCGCGGTGATGGTCGGAAATTCATCGGCCGGTATCATCGAAGCAGCGAGCTTTGGCACGCCTGTGGTCAACGTGGGTGACAGGCAGAACCTGCGTGAACGCAATCGCAACGCGGTGGACTGCGGCAACGCCCCCGATGAAATCGGCGAGGCATTGCGCCGGGCGCTTGCGCGGGGCCGGTACCCCGTCGAGAATGTCTATGGGCAAGGCGATGCGGCCGGGCGCCTGCTCAAGGCGGTGTGCGAGGCACCTCTGGATCCCCGGCGCCTGCTCAAGGTCAATACATACTGAGCCCCTCATGAACGCCAATGAATTCGAACGCCTGTGTGTCGCGCCGGATCTGACCCTGGAGCAGGCCCTGCAGCGCATGGATGAGTGCCGCCAGGGCATTCTGCTGGTGCTCGCCCCCGACCGGACGCTGATCCGCACGTTGACCGACGGCGACTTGCGACGCGCGGTGCTGCAACAGGTGGGCCTGTCCCAGCGGCTGGACACGCTGCCTTCGCGCGCGCCGATCACGGTTCACGATACCGACGCACTGGCGGTGATCCGCGAACGTCTGGAGACCCATCGCATTGACCATGTGCCCGTGGTGGACGGCCAGGGCAGGGCAGTGGACGTGGTGTTCCTGCGGGAGCTGGCCAGTCACACCTACTTGTCATCACCTCACCTGGGCGAGGAAGAAACCGCCTTTGTCGAGGATGCCTTCCGCACCAACTGGATTGCTCCGCTGGGCCCTCACGTCGACGGCTTCGAGCGCGAGCTGGCCGGGCATGTGGGCGCGGGGCATGCGGCGGCGGTCAGCTCGGGCACCGCGGCGATTCACCTGGCGCTGATCCTGCTGGGCGTGAAGCCCGGTGACACCGTGTTCTGCTCGTCCCTGACCTTCGTGGGCAGCTGCAATCCGGTGCTGTACTGCGGTGCCTTGCCGGTGTTCATCGATTCCGAGCCCGGCACGTGGAACATGTCGCCAGCCGCCCTTGAGCGCGCTTTCGAGTGGGCGAAGCGCGAGAACCGGCTGCCGCGCTGTGTGATCATCGTCAATCTCTATGGCCAGAGTGCGGATATGGACGCACTGCTGCCGCTGTGCGAGCGCTACGGCGTGCCGGTGCTTGAGGATGCCGCGGAGTCCCTGGGCGCCACGTACCGGGGACGGGCCAGCGGGACATTCGGGAAGATTGCGGTGTATTCGTTCAACGGCAACAAGATCATCACCACCTCTGGCGGTGGCATGCTGGTGGCCCAGGACAAGTCCCTGATGGACCGGGCCCGCAAGCTGGCGACCCAGGCGCGCGAGCCGGCGGCGCACTACGAGCATGTGGAAGTGGGCTTCAACTACCGCATGAGCAACGTGCTCGCCGGCATTGGCCGCGGCCAGCTGCGGGTGCTGGAGCAGCGGGTGGCGCAACGCCGCCGGGTGTTTGAGGTTTACCGCGAGGCCCTGGCGGACATGCCGCAAGTGCAGTGGATGCCTGAACCTCAAGGCTACCGCTCAACGCGCTGGCTGACCTGCTTCACCCTGGCGACGCCGGATGCCCAGACCGCGTGCAGGCAAGTCATGCGCTCGCTTGAGCGCCACTCCATCGAAGCGCGACCGGTGTGGAAGCCCATGCACCTGCAGCCGCTGTTCCGGGACGCGCCCTATTTCCCGCACGGGGCCGCGCAAGACGTTTCCGCGGGCCTGTTCGAGGCAGGCATCTGCCTGCCCTCGGGCTCCAATCTGACCGACGGTCAACTGGGGCGGGTGGTCGACCATCTGAGGCGGGCCCTGACCCAGACGGAGGACCGGCGTGCGGTTGCCTAAGACGGGGCTGCTGCTCGCGTTGGATCTGGTTCTGGTCATGCTGGCCTGGGGGCTGTCATTCTGGCTGCGCTTCAATCTCGACGTGCCCGCTGAATTTGTCCAGCTCGGGCTGGAGGCCGCGCCCTGGTGTCTGGTGGCCTACGCAGTGGGCCTGGTGGCTTCGGGCGTTTACCGGCAGGTCTGGAGCTACATCGGCCTGCCCGAACTGCGACAGCTGGCCGCGGGCATCGTGCTGGGCGGGCTGCTGACGACGGCGGCGGTCCTGATGCAGCGCCTGCCGGCGTTCCCCCGTTCCGTCCTGCTGCTTCAACCCCTGCTCGCGCTGATCCTGCTCGGGGCCGCGCGGGCCGCGCGGCGGACGCTGGCGGAGCGGCGGCTCGTGCACCCCTCGGCGCGTCCGCTGCTGATCGTGGGCACGCTGCAGGATGCGTCCAATGCCTTGCGCGCGCTCAAGGGCTCGATGCAATGGCAGCCCGTGGGCATTCTGTCGCCACTCGCCGCCGAAGCGGGCCGGTCGTTGCAGAACATCCGGGTGCTGGGTTTTCCGGGGGCCATTGCCAAGGCTTCGGTGTCGACCAGCGCCCGCACCGCGCTGGTCGCCTCCCCGCCCGGCTCGGCCGAGCGCCGTGAAGTCCTGCTGCACGCGGCCGACGCGGGCGTGACCCTGCTGACCATGCCGCGGCCCGACGAATGGCTCAAGACCGAGTCGGCCGGACCGCGCAGGATCGAACTCGAAGACCTGCTGGGCCGCACGCCCGTGAAGCTCGATGTGGCGGGCCTGGCCGAGCTGTTCTCGGGCCAGACGGTTCTGGTGACCGGTGCCGGGGGCTCGATTGGTTCCGAACTTTGCCGCCAGATCGCGCGCCTGGGCGTGGGGCGGCTCATCTGCGTTGACATCTCGGAGTACGCGGTCTATGGCCTGGAGCAGGAGTTGCGCGAGGCGCATCCGCAGATGCAGGGCTGCTATTACACCGCCAACGTGCGCGAGGCCGACCGCCTGCGGGCCATCGCCATGAAGCACCGGCCGACCGTGGTGCTGCACGCCGCGGCCTACAAGCATGTGCCGCTGATGGAGGACCTCAACGAGATCGAGGCCCTGCGCACCAATGTGCTGGGCACGCTGAATTCGGCGCGCGCCGCGGGCGAGTGTGGCGCCAGCCGCTTCGTGCTGGTTTCGACCGACAAGGCGGTCAATCCCACCAACATCATGGGCGCGAGCAAGCGCCTGGCCGAGCTCATGGTGCAGGGCGTGGCGGCTTCGTTTGCGGCCACGCAATACGTCTCGGTGCGCTTTGGCAACGTGCTGGGCTCAAGCGGCTCGGTGGTGCCGCTGTTCACGGCGCAGATCGCGCGCGGCGGGCCGGTCACGGTGACCCACCCCGAAATCGTCCGCTATTTCATGACCATCCCCGAGGCCGCGCAGCTGGTGCTGCAGGCGGGGCTGATGGGGCGGTCTGGCCAGATCTTCGTGCTCGACATGGGGGAGGCCGTCAAGATCGTGGAGCTCGCGCGCATGCTGATCCGGCTGTCGGGCAAGACCGAGCAGGACATCCCGATCGCCTACACCGGACTGCGGCCCGGCGAGAAACTCTACGAAGAGCTGCTCGCCGATGACGAAACCACCGAGCCCACCCCGCACCCCAAACTGCGCATTGCCAAGACCTCGGGCCAGCAGGTGGCCGACATCGACGCCGTGGTGCAATGGGTGATGGACGCGGGGCCGGCGCCCTCCGGCGCGGTGCTGCGCAACTGGCTGCGCTCCCAGGTGCCCGAGTACGCCGGCCGGTAACCCGTTTTCAGGTCAAACAGGGCTGGAGTCCAGGACTGGCGGCCACCTGCCGCTATAAAAAAAGTAGCAAACGAGTCAACCGGCAATGCCGGTGCGGGCCAGCACATCGCTGACCAGCTCAAGGCGAACCAGGGGGTTGTCCAGTTCCATCAGGCGCTGCTTGAGCGTCACGGGCAGGGGCAACAGTTCGCACCACCGGTTGGCCACCCAGCCGCAGTCGTCCAGGCGCCAGGGTGCCTCGAGCGGCAGGGGCTCCTGGCCGGCCCGCGCCTGCAGGGTCTGGATCAGCTTGTCCAGTGCCTCGGCCGTGCCCTTGAGGTCGTCCGGCACCGGCACCACAAGGTCCTCGTCCATGCGCTGCACATCGGCCACCCACAGGCCGTGCTTGAGCTGGTCACTGGCGGTGATGCGAAAGCGCTGGGCGCCGCTGCAGCGGATGGTCATGAGGCCGGGCTGGGGCGTTTCAAACCGGGTGATGGTGGCCAGCGTGCCCACGGTCGAAAACGCCTCGCGCCCGCCGGGCTGGCGGACTTCGCTGCCCTCGGTCAGCGATACCACGCCAAAGGGCGCGCCGGCGCGGTGGCAGCGGCCGATCATGTCGAGGTAGCGGACTTCAAAAACCCGCAGGGGCAGCACCCCCCCGGGAAACAGCACCGTGCCCAGCGGGAACAGCGGAAGGGAGGACAGGGTGAGGACGGATGACATCTAAAAGCCGTTTCTGCCCGTTATCATCCCACGAGCGGTTTATCCTGTTGTGATGCTCTACCAAATCATTTCCTTTTTGCTTGACGTGGCGGCTGGCCTGCTGGGCGGTGCCTGCCTGCTGCGCCTGTACATGCAGGCGCAACGCGTGCCGTTCGGCAATCCGGTGGGGCGTTTCGTGTTCGCCGTGACCGACTGGCTGGTGCTGCCGCTGCGCAAGCTGCTGCCGCCGGTCGGGCGCTGGGACACCGCCAGCCTGGTGGGCGCGTGGCTGATCGTGCTGGCCCAGTTCGGCGTGCTGTGGCTGCTCACCGGCGGCAGTGTGGCCTTGTTGCCCGTGCTGGCGGTATTTGGTGTGGTGCGGCTTGTGATCTCGGGCCTGACCGGGCTGGTGATCGTCTACGCCGTGCTGTCGTGGGTGCAGTCGGATTCGCCGCTGGTGGACGTGATCAGCAGGCTGTGCTCGCCGCTGCTGCGGCCCTTCCGGCGGCTGATCCCGCTGGTGGGCGGCATTGACCTGTCGCCCCTGGCCCTGCTGGTGGTGCTGCAGATCGCGGCCATGGTGCTGGCCGCGATCCAGCGCGCGATCCTGTTCTGACCCGGGCCGGCAAGGCCCCGGCGCGGTTCAGACCACGGCGTCGGCAGGCTGGCGCTGCAGCATGGCCAGCGTGCTGGCAATGGTCTTGCGCAGCTCGCGCCGGTCGCAGATGAAGTCCACGGCGCCCTTTTGCTGCAGGAACTCGGCACGCTGGAAGCCCTCGGGCAGCGTCACGCGCACGGTGGACTCGATCACGCGCGGGCCGGCAAAACCGATCAGCGCCTTGGGTTCGGCGATCACCACGTCACCCACAAAGGCAAAGCCCGCGCTCACGCCACCCATGGTCGGGTCGGTCAGCACGCTGACGTAAGGCAGGCCCTTCTTGGCCAGCCGGGTCAAGGCCGCGTTGGTCTTGGCCATCTGCATGAGCGAGAGCAGGCCTTCCTGCATGCGGGCACCGCCCGTGGCGGTGAAGCAAAGGAAAGGCACTTTCTGCTCGACCGCGGCCTCGACGCCACGCACGAAGCGCTCGCCCACCACGCTGCCCATGCTGCCGCCCATGAAGTCGAACTCGAAGCACGCGGCAATCAGGTTGATGCTGTGCACGGCGCCGCCCATCACCACGAGGGCGTCAGTCTCACCGGTGTTCTCCAGCGCCTCCTTGAGTCGCTCGGGGTACTTGCGGCTGTCCTTGAACTTGAGCGCATCCACGGGCAGCACTTCCTGGCCCAGCTCATAGCGGCCTTCGGCGTCCAGAAAGGCGTTCAGGCGCGCGCGCGCGCCGATGCGGTGGTGATGGCTGCAGGTCGGGCAGACGTTCTGGTTCTGCTCGAGGTCGGTCTTGTACAACACCGTTTCGCAACTGGGGCACTTGACCCACAGGCCCTCGGGCACCGTGCGGCGCTCGGTCGGGTCGGTTTGCAGGATCTTGGGGGGGAGCAGTTTTTCGAGCCAGCTCATGGTGCGGGTTCTCCTGAACGGTAGGGAAGCATTATGCGTCCAGCGCTGCGCGCACTTCGCGCAGGAAGGTGGCAACGCCTGCCACCGCCTTGTCGCGCGGCTGGTCGTCGAGCAACTGGATGATCCGGGTGCCGATCACCACGGCATCAGCGACTTTCCCGATGGCCTGGGCCGTGGCCGCGTCGCGGATGCCGAAGCCCACGCCCACGGGCACCTTCACATGGTCGCGGATGCGCGGCAGCATCTGTTCCACGGCGGCCGTGTCCAGGTGCCCGGCGCCGGTGATGCCCTTCAGCGAGACGTAGTACACATAGCCGCTGGCCACGCGGGCCACCTGCTGCATGCGCTGCGGTGTGCTGGTGGGCGCCAGCAGAAAGATCAGGTCCATGCCGTGGTTCTTCAACTGCGCGGCGAAGTCCTCGCATTCCTCGGGCGGGTAGTCCACCACCAGCAGGCCGTCCACGCCGGCGGCCGCGGCGTCACGGATGAAGCTGTCTTTGCCATGCATCAGGTCGTAGCGCTCCACCGGATTGGCATAGCCCATGAGCACGACGGGGGTCCGCGGGTCGCCCTCGCGAAAGCGCCGCACCATGTCCAGCACCTGAACCATGCCCACGCCCATGGACAGCGCCTTTTCGCCGGCCTTCTGGATCACGGGCCCGTCGGCCATGGGGTCGGAGAACGGGACGCCCAGCTCGATGATGTCGGCCCCGGCCGTGACCATGCCGTGCATGAGTTCGGGCGTGATGTCGGCGAACGGGAAGCCCGCCGTCACGTAGGGGATCAATGCGGTGCGGCCATCGGCCTTCAGCGCCGAGAGGGTGGTGGCAATGCGGCTCATGCCTTGCCTCCCTTGACCTGCAGGCCGCGCATCGACGGGCGGTCATAAAAGTCCACGCCCGACAGGTCCGCGACCGTGCCGATGTCCTTGTCGCCCCGCCCCGACAGGTTGACCAGGATGCTCTGGTCGGGGCTCATGGTCTTGGCCAGCTTCATGGCGTAGGCGATCGCATGGCTGGATTCGAGCGCGGGAATGATGCCCTCGGTACGGCACAGGTAATGGAAAGCCGCCAGCGCTTCCTGGTCGGTGATGCCCACGTACTCGGCGCGGCCGATGTCCTTGAGCCAGGCGTGTTCCGGGCCCACGCCGGGGTAGTCCAGACCGGCGCTGATGCTGTGCGTCTCGGTGATCTGGCCATCGTCGTTCTGCAGGATGTAGGTGCGGTTGCCATGCAGCACGCCGGCGCTGCCGCGCTGCAGCGAGGCCGAATGCCGGCCGCTGTCCAGCCCCTCACCGGCCGCCTCGACACCGATCAGGCGCGTGTTTTCAAAAGGAATGTAGGGGTGGAAGATGCCCATGGCATTGCTGCCGCCGCCCACGCAGGCCACGACCGCATCGGGCTGCCTGCCGCCGGTGAATTCGGGCATCTGCTTGAGGCACTCCTCGCCAATCACGCTCTGGAAGTCCCGCACCATCATCGGGTAGGGGTGCGGGCCGGCCACGGTGCCGATGATGTAGAAGGTGTTCTCGACGTTGGTGACCCAGTCACGCATGGCTTCGTTGAGCGCGTCCTTGAGCGTCTTGCTGCCCGACTCGACGGGCACCACGGTGGCGCCCAGCAGGTTCATTCGGTACACGTTGGGGCTCTGGCGCTTGACGTCCTCGCTGCCCATGTAGACCACGCACTCCAGCCCATAGCGGGCGCAGATGGTGGCCGTGGCCACCCCGTGCTGGCCGGCGCCGGTCTCGGCGATCACGCGCGGCTTGCCCATGCGCCGGGCCAGCATGGCCTGGCCAATGGTGTTGTTGACCTTGTGGGCGCCGGTGTGGTTGAGGTCCTCGCGCTTGAGGTAGATCTGGGCCCCGCCTTGTTCGCGGCTCATGCGCGCTGCATGGTAGACCGGCGAAGGGCGGCCCACAAAATGGGCCAGCTCACTGTGGAATTCGGCGATGAACTCCGGGTCGTGCTGGTACTTGGCGTAGGCCTCGCGAAGCTCGTTGATCGCGTGGGTCAGGGTTTCGCTGACAAAACTGCCGCCGTATTTTCCGAAATGGCCTGAGACATCAGGCTGGTGGTACTCGAACATGGTTGGACTCTGCAAGAAGCCTGTCGGCGGCGCGCACGGCCGCGACAAACTGATGGATCTTTTCCGGGTCCTTGAGTCCCTTGTTGCCAGGGCCTTCAAGCTCGACGCCGGAGCTCACGTCAACGGCCAGCGATGTGCAGCGCGGCCGTACCTGCAGAATGCCATCGGTCACGTTTGCAGGCGTGAGTCCACCAGACAAAACGAGGTGACAGTTGACGCTTGCTGGAAGACGTGACCAATTGAATGCTTTTCCGCCGCCGCCGTATCCGTCGACACGGGCGTCGAGCAGGATGGCCTGGGCCTGTGAATAGTCGGTAGCGAATTTTAGCAAGTCGAACGGCGTGGCGTCATCCAGCGGGATGCGGGCCGCGCGCAGCCAGGGCCGGGCACCATCGCGCGTGGCCTGCGCGCACTGCTGCGGCGTCTCATCCCCATGGAATTGCAGCGTGGCCCCCGCCAGCTGGTCACAGATGGCCGTGATTTTTGCTGCGGATTCATTCACGAACAGCAGCACCGGCGTGACAAAGGGCGGCAGCCGGCGCGCCAGCTCGGCGGCACGCCCGGGCGAGACATGGCGCGGGCTGCGGTCGTACATCACGAAACCGACCGCATCGGCGCCGGCCTGGACAGCGGCGTCCACGTCCTGCTCGCGCGTCAGGCCGCAGATCTTGATGCGGGTTCTGGGCATGTTCATGGCAGCCAATCATACGCAGCCGTGCGTTGCGGCAGGCCCCAGTGCGGCTCGTACACCGGACCCAGGAAGTACAGGCCGTCCGGTGAAAACGTCGGGGCCGCGGCGTCGCGGTCGCGCGCGGCGAGGACCTGAGCCATCCAGGCCGGGGGCTGCTGCCCCTGGCCGATCACCAGCAGGCAACCCATGATGTTGCGGATCATGTGGTGCAGAAAGGCGCTGGCCTCGAACTCAAAACGCCAGTAGGCCCCGTGCTGGTGGATCTCGACGCGCTTCATGGTCTTGACCGGCGACCGGGCCTGGCAGCTGGAGGCGCGGAACGAGGTGAAATCGTGCTCGCCCAGCAGCAGGGCGGCGGCGGCCCGCATGGCCGTGGCGTCCATGGGCCGGAAGGTCCAGCCGACCCGACCGGCATCGACGCTGGGACGAACCGGCGACTCCAGCAGCACGTAGGCATAGCGCCGCGCGATGGCGCTGGCCCGCGCATGAAACGCATCGGGCACGGGTTGCGCCCACTGGATCGCGATGTCCGGCGGCAGGAAGCGATTGGTGCCGCGCACCCAGGAGGAAGGCTCGCGCTGCAAAGGCGTGTCGAGGTGGACGACCTGCATCAGTCCGTGCACGCCGGCATCGGTGCGCCCGGCGCACAGGGTGCTGACAGGCTGCGTCGTGAATTGGGAGAGGGCGGCTTCCAGCTGGTCCTGGACCGTGCGGCCTGAGGGCTGGCTCTGCCAGCCGTCATAGGCCTGACCGTTGTAGCTGACGCCCAGCGCAATCCTCATGGCAGCCTCGCAGATGCCCTGATGAGGGCCGGGCGGTCAGGCCAGCGGCAGTGCCCCGGCTCAGGCCAGTTCGGCAAGGAAGCGCTGGGCCTTGGCCTTGAGCGCGCCCGAAGCCTCGGCCACGACCTCTTCGGCGAGGCTGCGGGCCCCATCGGGGTCGCCAATGGCGCTGAACTCTTCGGCCAGCGCGAGCTTGGTGGACAGCGGGTCGGCGCCGGAATCATCAAATCCCGTGCTCAGCGGCGTGCCAGCTGTGTCGCCGCCCTCCGCAGTGGCTCCCGCAGCGGGCGCGGGAAGGTCCAGCGACAGCGCGCCCAGGTCGAATTCGATCATGCCGGCGTCCACCACGGGCGGCGGCGGGGGCACAGGGGTGGGCAAGGCCATGATCGGAGCGGTTTTGCCCAGGGCGTCGGGCGAGAAGCTCAGCTCGTTTTCGGACAATGCGAGGTCGGGCGCCGACAGCCGGACTGGCGCTTCAGTCGCGGGTGGGGGCGGGGGTGCCTTGGGTGCTGGTGCGGGCGAGGGGGGCAACGAAATCGTGGCGCTGCCGAAGTCCATGTCCAGCGAGGGCGGCTCGACGGGGGCCGGAGCCGCCGCGAACGCGACCGTGGGCTCGATCTGCATGGGCGTGGTCGCCTGCAGGTCGACCGGTGCATCGTCACCGATGGAAAAGTCCAGATCGAGGTCCAGATCCATCGCGGGCGCGGGCGGCGCCATGCTCTGGGGCACGACGTGCGTGGCCGTGGCCATGGCGAAATTGTCCGCCGAGGCGGCCGGCGCGGGCCCGGGAGCCGCGCCGCCCGGGGTGGGTTGCCCCCCGGGCTGGTACATCGGATTGGCGGGATCAAGGTCGCGGCCCAGTTCGCAGATGTGTTCCCAGTCCGGACCTTCACCGCGCGTCAGGCCAAACGCCTCGGACGCAATGAATTCAAAGGCCTTGGCGTCGCGGCGCTTGGAATAGATCTCAAGCAGCTTGCCATGGATGGCCACACGCTGCGGCGTGGTGCGCAGGGCTTCCTTGAGGATTTCCTCGGCCTGCAGGTCGCGCCCGTAGGCCAGGTAGACGTCGGCCTCGGCCACCGGATCCACGTCACCGGCTGCATCCAGCTGGCTGGGCGAATACACCATGGAGGAGCCGGTCGGGCCGCCTTCATTGGTGTCAATGCGCTGGCCACCGCTGGCGCCGAAGAACGAGTCCGGCTGCAAGCGGCTTTCGAGGAAGGAACTGTCGACCTGGGTGGACTTCTTGCGCTGGCGGACCCGGTAGAAGCCAAAGCCCAGCAGCAGCGCGATCGCACCCACGACCCCTGCCACGATGGGCCAGTTGTCCGTCAGATCGTCCAGCAGCCTGGGTTCCGGCGGAGGCGGAGCGGTGACCTTGGGCGCCGCAGGCTTGGGCGCCGGTGCGGGTGCCGCCACAGGGGCTGGCACAGGAGCAACAGGTGCAGGAGCGACGGCGACGGGCGCCGGGGCACTGGCGGCGGGTGCCACGACCGCGGGAGCTGCGGGAGCCGACGCTGGCGCCACTGCTGCAACGGCCACGGGGGCGGGAGCAGGAGCGGGTGCGGCAACGGGTGCCGGCGCGCTGGCGGCGGGCTTGGGCGCGCTGGCCGCGGCGAGGGCGCCAGTGGCAACTTCGACCCCGGTCTTGGGGGCGCTGGCTGCCGGCTTGGCAGCCGCCGCACCGCCCGGGCCGCTGCTGGCGGCACCGAGCTTGCTGAGGTCGGCGATGTTCTTGTTGAGCTCCGCCACGCGGGCGGCGGCGTCCTGGGCCGCGCGGTCCTTGGCGATCTTGTCCACGGCGTTCTTGCCCTGGACCGCGCCCTTGGACAGGGTCAGCTTGTCGGGGGCCTGCGCCGCGGGCTGCTTGTCTTCGACCTTGGCCTGGACCTTGCCGCTGGCCTGCCGGTTGGCAGCGGCCACCTCGGTGGCCGGCACACTGCCGGCCAGTTTGCGGCGGAATTCATTGAAATCCCGGGCCTGGGCCACGATGGTCTGGCGGGCCTGTGAGGGCTCCACCAGCGCTGCTTGTTCGGCGGTCGGAATCTCGAGCACGGCGCCGGCCTTGACGCGATTCACGTTGCCCTGGATGAAGGCATCGGGATTGGTCCGCAGCAGGGCCACGAGCATCTGGTCCAGCGACACGTTGGCGGGCATGTTCGCGGTGGCGATGCGTCCGGCCGTGTCGCCCGATTTCACGATGACCTCGCGGCCACTGCCTGCCGTCGCGGCGGGTAACGGAGCCGGCGCGGCGGCAGGCCGCGGCGTCTGGGGGCGCACCGGTTGCGGCGACGCAGCCATGGAGGGGGGCGGCGCCACGGGCCGGGTGGCGGCAGGCGCGGGGGCGGGGGCGGGTGAGGCGGCCGGTCCGGGCGCGGCAGCGGCCGGCACCTGCGCAATCGTTGCGGGCGGCGGGCCCAGCGGGCGCAGGTTCGGCGGATCGAACAGCATCGTGTAGTCGCGCACGATGCGGCCCGACGCCCAGTTGGCTTCCAGGATCAGGTCGATGAAGGGGTCGTTGACCACGCGGTCGCTGGACAGGCGCAGGAACATGCGCCCGCCGGGCCGCTGCTGCAGGCTGATCTGCAGGTTGGTGATGACGGAGTTGTATTCGAGGCCCGCGGCGCGGAAAGCGTCCGGCGAGGCGACAGCGGCTTTGAGGCTGGCGGCCTCGTCAGGCGTGATTTCGGGGATATCGATGTCGGCGCGCAGGGGTTCACCCAGTGCCGACTGGACGGTGATCCGCCCGAGGGCGAGCGCGTGCGCTTCGGGGCTGGCGATGCCAGTCAGCATCGCGATTCCGATGGCCATGGCGGATGCCTGCCAGCGCGTTGGCTTCCCGGTCAATTTATGCGCCTCCATTGCTCGATCTGCAGGCAACTTTTTTCTCATCATGCGGACTAAAGCCTCGCCACTGAATTTGCTAAAACGACCATAACATCAATGTCTTAGCCTGACAAGCTGAGACGGCTTTTAACTTCTGAGCGTACCTCGGGCTGGTCGTTACACCTAGCGGGCTGTTGTCACATGACAACGGCCTGTAACCACTGATTACAGGCCGTTCGGTGTGCGCTGCAGCGCGCGATTATGCGTCAAGCAGGATGCGCAGCATGCGGCGCAGCGGTTCGGCCGCGCCCCAGAGCAACTGGTCACCAATGGTGAAGGCGCCCACATACTCCGGGCCCATGGCGAGCTTGCGGATGCGGCCCACCGGAATGCCCAGGGTGCCGGTGACGGCGACGGGCGTGAGGTCCTTCATGGTGGCTTCCCGGGTGTTGGGCACCACCTTGACCCAGGCGTTGTCGGCGGCAATCAGGGCCTCGATGTCGGCCAATGGGACGTCCTTGCGCAGCTTGAAGGTCAGCGCCTGGCTGTGGCAGCGCATGGCGCCCACGCGCACGCAGAAGCCGTCCACCGGCGTGGCGGGGGTGCCGAAGCCCGGGCCCTGGCCCAGGATCTTGTTGGTCTCGACGCCGGCCTTCCATTCTTCCTTGCTGGTTCCGTCTCCCAGGTCCTTGTCGATCCAGGGGATCAGCGAGCCGCCCAGCGGCACGCCGAAGTTGGCGGTTTCGTCCGAAGTGAGTGAGTGCTGGCGCGCCAGCACCTTGCGGTCGATTTCAAGAATCGCCGACTTGGGGTCGTCGAGCAGGCTGCGGACCTCGGCGTTGAGGGTGCCAAATTGCGTGAGCAGCTCGCGCATGTGCTGGGCGCCACCGCCCGAGGCGGCCTGGTAGGTCATGGCGCTCATCCACTCGACCAGGCCCGCCTTGTACAGCGCGCCCACGCCCATCAGCATGCAGCTCACGGTGCAGTTGCCGCCGATCCAGTTCCTGCCGCCCCTGGCCAGCGCGTTCTTGATGACCGGCAGATTGACCGGGTCCAGGATGATGATGGCGTCATCCTTCATGCGCAGCGTGGAGGCCGCGTCAATCCAGTGGCCGGTCCAGCCGGCGGCGCGCAGCTTGGGAAACACCTCGGTGGTGTAGTCGCCGCCTTGGGCCGTGATGACGATGTCGCACTTGCGCAGCGCCTCGATGTCGTGCGCGTCCTTCAGGGTGGTTTCGTTCTTCGCCTGCGCCGGGGCCTTGCCGCCGGCGTTGGAGGTGGAGAAGAACACCGGTTCAATGAGGCCGAAGTCGCCTTCTGCCTGCATGCGGTCCATGAGGACCGAACCGACCATGCCGCGCCAGCCCACGAGGCCGACCGTATTTCCAACCTTGCTCATCACGTTTGCCCTTTCAGAAAGTTATCTGTTCCCCCGGCTCGTCTGGCCGGGGAGGGCGCGCGACGAACCGGAGCTTTTCTAGCCCTTGGTGGTCTTTTTGGTAATGGTGGCCACGACCGCGTCGCCCATGTCGCGGGTGCCCACCTTGGTCGTGCCTTCCGACCAGATGTCCGCCGTGCGCAAACCCGACGCGAGCACGTCCTTGACGGCCGACTCGATCCGGTCGGCGGCCTGGGGCTGGTTGAGTGAGAAGCGGAGCATCATGGCAGCAGACAATATTGTAGCCAAAGGATTGGCAATGCCCTGGCCCGCGATGTCGGGGGCGCTGCCATGGCTGGGCTCGTACAGGCCCTGGTTGCTGGCGTTCAGGCTGGCCGAGGGCAGCATGCCGATGGAGCCCGTGAGCATGGCGGCTTCGTCGGAGAGGATGTCGCCAAACATGTTGCCGGTGACCACCACGTCGAATTTCTTGGGCGCCTTGACCAGTTGCATGGCGGCGTTGTCCACGTACATGTGGTCCAGCGCCACGTCGGGGTACTGCTGGCCCACCTCGGTGACCACGTCCTTCCAGAACTGGAAGGTTTCCAGCACGTTGGCCTTGTCGACGCTGGTCACGCGCTTGCTGCGCTTTTGCGCGGCCTGGAAGGCCACGTGGGCGATGCGCTCGATCTCGGGGCGCGAGTAGCGCATGGTGTCAAAGGCTTCCTCGGCGCCGGGGAAGTGCCCGTCCACCGCGGTGCGGCGGCCGCGCGGCTGGCCGAAGTAGATGTCGCCGGTCAGCTCGCGGATGATCAGGATGTCCAGCCCGGCAATCAGCTCGGGCTTGAGGCTGGACGCATCGACCAGCTGCTCGTAGCAGATCGCGGGGCGGAAGTTGGCGAACAGACCCAGGTTCTTGCGCAGGCCCAGGATGGCCTGCTCGGGGCGCAGCGGCCGGTCGAGCTTGTCGTACTTCCAGTCGCCCACGGCGCCAAACAGCACGGCGTCGGCTTCCTTGGCCAGCTTGAGCGTGGACTCGGGCAGCGGGTGGCCGTGGGCCTCGTAGGCGGCGCCGCCGACCAGCGCCGATTCCATTTCAAGGGGGAGGTCCAGCACGTTGAGGACCTTGATGGCCTCGGCCACGATTTCGGTGCCGATGCCGTCACCCGGGAGAACTGCGATTTTCATGATTGCTCTTGTTTTGATAGCGGACTGTGGCCGCCCAGTATGGACTACAGGCTGATTGGATGCTTGACGGGGCTCAGCCCATCAAGGTCTGGGCCAGCCAGGGCTTTTGCGCCAGGCGCTGGGCTTCAAAAGCCTGGATCTTGTCTTTCTGGCGCAGCGTGAGGCCAATGTCGTCAAAGCCGTTGGTCAGGCAGTACTTGCGGAAGGCCTGGACCTCGAAGGTGAGTTCGCCGCCGTCGGGCTTGATGACGACCTGGCGCTCCAGGTCCACCGTGAGCTGGTAGCCGGGGAAGGCCAGCGCCTCGTCGAACAGCTGGCTGACCTGCAGCTCGCCCAGCACGATGGGCAGCAGGCCGTTCTTGAAGCAGTTGTTGAAGAAGATGTCGGCGTAGCTGGGCGCGATGATGGCGCGAAAGCCGAACTGGTCCAGCGCCCAGGGCGCGTGCTCGCGCGACGAGCCGCAGCCAAAGTTCTTGCGCGCCAGCAGGATCGAGGCGCCCTGGTAGCGCGGCTGGTTGAGCACGAAGTCGGGGTTGGGCTTGCGGCTGGCCGGGTCCTGGCCCGGCTCGCCGTGGTCCAGGTAGCGCCACTCGTCAAACAGGTTCTGGCCAAAGCCGGTCTTGCGGATCGACTTGAGAAACTGCTTGGGGATGATGGCGTCGGTGTCGACGTTCTCGCGGTCCATGGGGGCCACGAGGCCCTTGTGTACGGTGAATTTCTGCATTTACTTCTTCTTCGCGGCGTCTTCAATGGCCGAGCCGGCTTTCTGGACATCCTGTCCCACACCCCGGACCGTGTTGCAGCCCGCCAGGGCGCAGGCAAAGGACAGGGCGAGCAGCGTAGCGATGTTTTTCATGGGGATTCTCCTTTTCAGGCAAATTGACGGACGTCGACAAAATGACCGTGCACGGCCGCGGCGGCGGCCATGGCCGGGCTCACGAGGTGCGTGCGGCCGCCGGCGCCCTGGCGGCCCTCGAAATTGCGGTTGCTGGTGGAGGCGCAGCGTTCGCCGGGCTCGAGCCGGTCGGCGTTCATGGCCAGGCACATGGAGCAGCCGGGTTCGCGCCATTCAAAGCCCGCGGCCTTGAAGATCTCGTGCAGGCCTTCGCGCTCGGCCTGCTCCTTGACCAGGCCCGAGCCCGGCACGACCATGGCCAGCTTGACGTTCTTGGCAACCTTCTGGCCCAGCTTCCTGACCATGGCCGCGGCCTCGCGCATGTCCTCGATGCGGCTGTTGGTGCACGAGCCGATGAAGACCTTGTCGACGTACAGGTCGTTCAGCGTCTTGCCGGGCTGCAGGCCCATGTAGGTCAGCGCGCGTTCAATGGCGCCGCGCTTGTTGGCGTCTTTTTCCTTGTCGGGGTCGGGCACGCGGGCGTCCACGCCCAGCACCATCTCGGGCGAGGTGCCCCAGGTGACCTGCGGAATGATCTGCGCGGCGTCGAGCTCGACGATGGTGTCGAACTTTGCGTCGGCGTCGGAGTGCAGCGTCTTCCAGTAGGCCACGGCCTGGTCCCACTCCACGCCCGTGGGGGCCAGCGGCCGGCCCTTGAGGTAGGCAATGGTCTTGTCGTCCACGGCCACCAGGCCGGCGCGGGCGCCGCCTTCGATGGCCATGTTGCAGACCGTCATGCGGCCTTCCATGCTCAGCGCGCGGATGGCCGCGCCGCCGAACTCGATGGTGTAGCCCGTGCCACCCGCGGTGCCGATGCGGCCGATGATGGCCAGCACGATGTCCTTGGCGGTCACGCCCGGCGCCAGCTGGCCCTCAACCCGCACCAGCATGTTCTTCGCCTTCTTGGCCAGCAGGGTCTGCGTGGCCATCACGTGCTCGACTTCGCTGGTGCCAATGCCGTGGGCCAGCGCGCCAAAAGCGCCATGGGTGGAGGTGTGCGAGTCGCCGCAGACCACGGTCATGCCCGGCAGCGTGGCGCCCTGCTCGGGCCCGATCACGTGGACGATGCCCTGGCGCTTGGACAAGAACGGGAAGTAGGCCGCCGCGCCGAACTCGGCGATGTTGCTGTCCAGCGTGGTGATCTGTTCCTTGCTGATCGGGTCGGCAATGCCGTCGTAGCCCTGCTCCCAGTGCGTGGTGGGCGTGTTGTGGTCGGCGGTGGCCACGATGGAGCTCACGCGCCAGACCTTGCGGCCGGCCTGGCGCAGGCCCTCAAACGCCTGCGGGCTGGTGACTTCATGGACCAGGTGGCGGTCGATGTAGAGGATGGCGGTGCCGTCTTCCTCGGTGTGGACGATGTGTTCGTCCCAGATCTTGTCGTAGAGGGTGCGTCCCATGGTGTTCCTGGCTTTCCTTTGGCAATGACAATTTTATTCGGGGGCGCGTGGCTGCGCGCCGGCGCAGGCCTGCAGGTGCTCAACCAGCAGGCGGGCCGTGACCGGCAGGGTGCTGAAATCGCGCGCCAGCAGGTCGATGCGGCGCGTGGCCCAGTCGTCGGTCAGCGCCACGCACTGAAGGCCGGCGCCGGCCTGGACGATGCCAAAGGCGCGCCGGGGCATCACGCCCACGCCCAGGCCATTGGCGATCATGCGGCACATGGTGTCCAGGCTGGTCACGCGGATGCGCAGGCGGATGTTGCGCCCGGCCTGGATCGCGGCCTGGTGCATGGCCAGGTAGATGGAGCTGTTGGCGTGCAGGCCCACATGGTCAAACGCCAGCGTGGCGTCAAAAGGCACGGGCCCGCCGCCCGCCAGCGCGTGGCCCTGTGGCACCACCAGCACCAGTTCGTCCTGCCGGTAGGGCAGCGACTGCAGCTCGCCCAGGCCGGCCTTGGTCAGCGCGCCCGCATTGCAGATGCCCAGGTCGGCCGCGCCTTCCTGCACGGCGCGCGCGACCTCGGTGCTCAGGTGTTCTTCCAGGTCGATCTTGACCTCGTCATGCTGGCGGATGAACGAGCCCAGGTCTTCGGGCAGGAACTGCACCACGGCCGAGATGCTGGCGTGGATGCGCACATGGCCGCGCACGCCATCGGCGTACTCGCTGAGCTCGGCCTGCATCTTCTCCAGGCTGAACAGCACCGAGCGCGCATGGTGCAGCAGGCTTTCGCCCGCGGGGGTCAGGTCCACGCCGCGGGTGTGGCGGTGCAGCAGCGGGGTCTCCAGCGTGGCCTCCAGGTCCGACAGGCGCTTGCTCACCGCCGAAGCCGCGATGAACTCCCGCTCGGCCGCCCGGCCAATGCTGCCCAGCTCGCACACGGCCACGAACAGCTGCAGCGAGGTCAGGTCGACACGGCGGGCAAAGTTGCGTTCGGAGGGCTTCATGGGGCTTGAGCATCGCTTCTGGCGATGGCGTTCGAGATTTTCCCTTATGTGACAACTTTTTGTCGTCGCAAAACGCGATGACCATGCTGGCGGCGCGCGAGCACGATGGCACGGCCCGTTTTGAGTCAAAAAGGCCTGGAGTCCAGGCCAGCCGGGCATGGCGTGCTACAAATACAGGAGCAAAAAGCCGCAGGGCCCGCGACGTTGCCGTCGCGGGCCCTGCGGCCTTGGAAGTCAGCGCGGAATCAGCGCTTGGCCAGTGGCTTCACGTCGCGCGCGGTGGCGCCGGTGAACAGCTGGCGCGGCCGGCCGATCTTGTACTCGGGGTCGCCGATCATTTCATTCAGCTGGGCGATCCAGCCCACGGTGCGGGCCAGCGCGAACACGCCGGTGAACAGGTTCACCGGGATGCCGATGGCGCGCTGCACGATGCCGGAGTAGAAGTCCACGTTCGGGTAGAGCTTGCGCTGCACGAAGTAGTCGTCTTCCAGGGCGATCTTTTCCAGGGCCTTGGCCAGCTTGAACAGCGGGTCGTTTTCCAGGCCCAGTTCGGCCAGCACCTCGTTGCAGGTTTCCTGCATGAGCTTGGCGCGCGGGTCGTAGTTCTTGTAGACGCGGTGGCCAAAGCCCATGAGCTTGACGCCCGAGGACTTGTCCTTGACCTGGTTCATGAACTCGCCCACCTTGGCCACGCCGCCCATCTTCTGGATGTCTTCCAGCATGTTCAGGCAGGCCTCGTTGGCGCCGCCGTGGGCCGGACCCCACAGGCAGGCCACGCCCGCGGCAATGGCCGCGAACGGGTTGGTGCCCGACGAGGCGCACAGGCGCACGGTGGAGGTGGACGCGTTCTGCTCGTGGTCGGCGTGCAGCGTGAAGATGCGGTCCAGCGCCTTTTCGAGCACGGGGTTGACCACGTATTCCTCGCAGGGTGTGCCGAACATCATGCGCATGAAGTTGCCGGCATAGGACAGGTTGTTCTGCGGGTACATGTAGGGCTGGCCCACCTTGTACTTGTACGCCATGGCCACCAGGGTGGGCATCTTGGCGATCAGGCGGATCGCCGCGATCTCGCGGTGCTCCGGGTTGTTGATGTCGGTGCTGTCATGGTAGAAGGCCGACATGCCGCCCACCAGGCCGGTCAGGATGGCCATGGGGTGCGCGTCACGGCGGAAGCCGCGCATGAAAAACTGCATCTGCTCGTTGACCATGGTGTGGTTGGTCACGAGCTTGTGGAACTCGGTGCTTTCCTTGGCGTCGGGCAGCTCGCCCTTGAGCAGCAGGTGGCACACGTCGAGGTAGTCGCGCTGCGTGGCCAGTTGCTCGATGGGGTAGCCGCGGTACAGCAGCTCGCCCTTGTCGCCATCGATGTAGGTGATGGCGGACTGGGTCGCGGCCGTGGACAGGAAGCCCGGGTCGTAGGTGAACATGCCGGTCTGCGCGTACAGCTTGCGGATGTCCACAACGTCCGGGCCGATGGTGCCGTGGTACACGGGCAGCTCAACGCTGGGGCTGCCGTTGGAGAACGACAGGGTGGCTTTGTTGTCGGCAAGTTTCATTTTCCGGGTTCCTTGTGTTTCGTGCCCAATCCTCTGGTGCGTGCCGGCCCTGGCGTGTGGCGCCTCAGGCTCGCAGCATGTCCAGTACGTTTCTAACTTCGCTTGTATTTATGTCGGCCTGCAGTTCCTTGCGCCGCAGCAGCAAGTCCAGCAGGTCGTTGTCTGCCAAATCCATCAACACATTCAGGCCATCGGCCTGGCTGACCGTCAAGCCAGTTTCATGCCGGGAGAAGAACCGCTCGATGAACAGGTCGTTCTCCAGCAGCCCGCGGCGACACCGCCACTTGAGCTTGCTGAGCGAGCGCTCGTCGAGCAGTTCCTCGGCCATGCCTAAACAGCCCGCCGCACCATCAGTTCCTTGATCTTGCCAATGGCCATCGTCGGGTTCAGTCCCTTCGGGCACACGTCCACGCAGTTCATGATGGTGTGGCAGCGGAACAGGCGGTACGGGTCCTCGAGGTTGTCCAGGCGCTCGGCGGCGGCTTCGTCGCGGCTGTCGGCCAGGAAGCGGTAGGCCTGCAGCAGGCCGGCCGGGCCCACGAACTTGTCGGGGTTCCACCAGAAGCTGGGGCAGCTCGTGGAGCAGCTGGCGCACAGGATGCACTCGTACAGGCCATCGAGCTCTTCGCGCTCCTCGGGCGACTGCAGGCGCTCCTTCTCGGGCGGCACGTTGTCGTTGACCAGGTAGGGCTTGATCGAGTTGTACTGCTTGAAGAACTGCGTCATGTCCACGATCAGGTCGCGGATCACGGGCAGGCCCGGCAGCGGCTTGAGCACGATGGTGCCCTTGAGCGTGTTCATGTTGGTCAGGCAGGCCAGGCCGTTCTTGCCGTTGATGTTCATCGCGTCGGAGCCGCACACGCCTTCGCGGCAGGAGCGGCGGAACGACAGCGACGGGTCCTGGGCCTTGAGCTTCATCAGTGCGTCCAGCAGCATGCGCTCGTGGCCGTCGAGCTCGATCTCGACGGTTTGCATGTAGGGCTTGGCGTCCTTGTCCGGGTCGTAACGGTAGATCTGGAAAGTGCGTTTTTGCATGGTGGGGTCCGTGTTTCTTGAATCTAGGCGCTTTGGTTCGCGGGCGGAAGTACGTACTAGAACGTACGGACCTTGGGCGGCACCGAGTCAACGGTCAGCGGCTTCAGGTTGACGGGCTTGTAGCTCAGGCTGTTGGTGGCGCTGTCCCACAGGGTGTGCTTCATCCAGTTCGCGTCGTCGCGGCCCAGCGGGGTGGACGGGTCGTCGGCGGGCTTTTCGTAGTCGTACACGGTGTGGGCGCCGCGGCATTCGCGGCGGGCCGCGGCCGACACCATGGTGGCCTGCGCGCACTCGATCAGGTTCTCGACCTCCAGCGCCTCGATGCGCGCGGTGTTGAAGACCTTGGACTTGTCCTTCAGCGCCAGGTTGTTGACGCGCTCGCGCATGGCGCCGATCTTGTCCACGCCCTCGTCCATGCTGGCCTGGGTGCGGAACACGCCCGCGTGCAGCTGCATGCTGGCGCGCAGGTCGTTGGCCACGTCCTGGGCGTATTCGCCGCCGGTGGCCTCGTCCAGCCGGTTCAGGCGGGCCAGCGAGCGGTCGGCCGCATCGGCGGGCATGGGCTTGTGGGCCTTGGCGCCGCTGGCGAACTCCACGATGTGGTTGCCGGCCGCGCGGCCGAACACCAGCAGGTCCAGCAGCGAGTTGGTGCCCAGCCGGTTGGCGCCGTGCACGCTGACACAGGAGCATTCGCCCACGGCGTACAGGCCATTGACCACCGCGTTGGGGATCTCGCCGTTGGGTGCCACCACCTGGCCGTGGATGTTGGTGGGGATGCCGCCCATCTGGTAGTGGATGGTGGGCACGACCGGGATCGGCTCGCGCGTGATGTCGACGTTGGCGAAGTTGTGGCCGATCTCGTAGACCGAGGGCAGGCGCTTGTGGATGGTGTCGGCGCCCAGGTGGTCCAGCTTGAGCAGGATGTAGTCCTTGTTGGGCCCGCAGCCGCGGCCCTCCTTGATTTCCTGGTCCATGCAGCGCGAGACGAAGTCGCGCGGCGCGAGGTCCTTCAGCGTGGGCGCATAGCGTTCCATGAAGCGCTCGCCATTGCTGTTGAGCAGGATCGCGCCTTCGCCGCGGCAGCCTTCGGTGAGCAGCACGCCCGCGCCGGCCACGCCGGTGGGGTGGAACTGCCAGAACTCCATGTCCTGCAGCGGGATGCCGGCGCGCGCCGCCATGCCCAGGCCGTCGCCGGTGTTGATGAAGGCGTTGGTGGAGGCCGCGAAGATGCGGCCCGCGCCGCCCGTGGCCAGCAGCACGGTCTTGGCGTGCAGCACGTGCAGGTCGCCGGTTTCCATCTCGAGCGCGGTCACGCCCACCACGTCGCCCTCGGCGTCGCGGATCAGGTCCAGCGCCATCCACTCCACGAAGAAGCTGGTGCGGGCCTTGACGTTCTGCTGGTACAGCGTGTGCAGCATGGCATGGCCGGTGCGGTCAGCGGCCGCGCAGGCGCGCTGCACCGGCTTTTCGCCGTAGTTGGCGGTGTGGCCGCCAAACGGGCGCTGGTAGATGGTGCCGTCGGGATTGCGGTCAAACGGCATGCCCATGTGTTCCAGGTCGTAGACGACCTTGGGCGCCTCGCGGCACATGAACTCGATGGCATCCTGGTCGCCGAGCCAGTCGGAGCCCTTGATGGTGTCGTAGAAGTGGTAGTGCCAGTTGTCCTCGGACATGTTGCCCAGCGAGGCGCCGATGCCGCCCTGCGCGGCCACCGTGTGCGAGCGCGTGGGGAACACCTTGGACAGCACGGCCACATTCAGGCCGGCGCGCGCCAGTTGCAGCGAGGCACGCATGCCCGAGCCGCCCGCGCCGACGATGACGACGTCGAACTTGCGCGTGGTGATGTTGTTCTTGGTATAGCTCATGTTCTTACAGTCTCCAGAGGACTTGAATCGCCCAGCCGGCGCAGCCGACGAGCCAGACGATGGTGAAGACCTGCAGCAGCAGGCGCACCGAGACGGGTTTGACGTAGTCCATCCAGACGTCGCGCATGCCGACCCAGACATGCCACAGCAGCGACACGATCACGGAGAAGGTCAGCACCTTCATCCACTGGCTGGCGAAGATGCCGGCCCATTTGTCGTAGCCGATGGGGCCGCGGCTGAAGATCACCTGGGCCAGCACGAGCAGTGTGAAAAGGGCCATCAGGGCGGCGGTGACGCGCTGGCTGAGCCAGTCGCGCAGACCGTAGTGCGCACCCACGACGATGCGCTTGGAGCCGTAGTTCACGGACATGTTGGTTGCTCCTTGTTGTTTTAGTAAAGGCCGAACAGCTTGGCGCCCAGCACCACGGTCAGGCCCAGGCTCAGCGCCAGCGTGACCACGGCCGAGCTCTTGCCGAATTCCTTGCTCACCGCCTTGTGGCTCACGTCCATCCAGAGGTGGCGCAGGCCGGCGATGAAGTGGTGCAGGAAGGCCCAGATCAGCGCCAGCGCCACCAGCTTGAAGAACCAGCCGGGGACCGGGCCCACGCCGATGTTGAAGGCCGCGCGAAAGCGCGCGAACGAGAGCTCGGACGAGACCGATTTGTCGAACATCCAGATGATGAAGGGCATCAGCAGGAACATCAGCACGCCGCTGATGCGGTGCAGGATGGACACGATGCCGGCGGCCGGCAGGCGGTAGCTCGGCAGGTCGCTCAGGGCGTGGATGTTGCGGAACTCAGGCCGCTTCTTGGCAAGCTCGGTCATGGGGGGACTTTCGTGGATGGAGGTAACCGCGTTGTAATTCGAGGAAGGCAATCAACCCAAAATTCTATTGCAACGCATCAAACTGACACGGGCATTGCATCTTTTGTCGATCAAACCACTCAATTGGCGGCCTGATCGGGGGCTAATTCAGCTCGTTGCGGTAGTGGTGGGTGTCGGTGCGGTACAGGCCGCGGCGCAGTTCCATCGGGGTGTCCTTGTAGGTGTAGGCCAGGCGCTCCACGCTGAGCAGGGGGGTGTGCACCGCCACCTGCAGCAGGCCGGCCTGGGCGTCATCGGCGGCCACGGCACGCAGCTTTTCCTCGGCGCGCACCATGCGCACGCCGAACTCCACCTCGTACATCGCGTAGGTCGGGCCCTGGTAGCCGGCCATCTGCTCCAGCGTCAGGCCCTTGAAGGTGGTGCCCGGCAGCCAGAGGTCTTCGAGAATCGTGGGCACGCCGCCGAACGACAGCACCCGGCGCACCTGCAGTACGGCGTCGCCCGAGCGCAGCGCCAGCAACCGCGCCACGTCGGCGCTGGCGCGCACGCGCCGGCATTCGACGATGCGCCGCTGGGCCGGGCCCTCGCTGTCCAGGTCGCCGCTGTCGGGCATCAGCTTGAGGAAGCGGTACTGCACGTGCTGCTCGGAATGGGTGGCCACGAAGGTGCCCTTGCCCTGGCGGCGCACCACCAGGTTTTCGGCGGCCAGGTCGTCAATGGCCTTGCGCACCGTGCCCTGGCTCACGCGGTAGCGCGCGGCCAGGTCCATCTCGCTGGGGATGGCTTCGCCGGGCTTCCATTCGCCGGCCTGCAGGCTCTGCAGGATCAGGCCCTTGATCTGCTGGTACAGCGGGCTGAACGCCGGCGCCGCCTGGCCGCCGGCCTCGGCCAGGGGCAGCGCGGCTTCACCGGGGGAGGGCAGGGTCTGGGCCATGGGCGTGCGGTTGGAAGTCAGGGCAGACGGGCTTGAAACATGTCGAATCATATCTTATATAAGACATAAGACAAATTGACGCCTCAGGGTTTTCGCGGGTACACTCGCCGACTGATTCAGCAGGGCTCCGCCGGTGGTTTCGGGGCCGTTGCCGACACCGTTTTAGCAACTCTTCCTCTGGAGATCCCCATGAGCAAAAAGCCCGTCCGCGTTGCCGTCACAGGCGCCGCAGGCCAAATTGGTTACGCCCTGCTGTTTCGCATCGCCTCGGGCGAAATGCTGGGCAAGGACCAGCCCGTCATCCTGCAACTGCTTGAAGTGCCGGTCGAGGGCCCGCAGAAGGCACTCAAGGGCGTGATGATGGAACTGGAAGACTGCGCCTTCCCGCTGCTGGCCGGCATGGAAGCCCACAGCGACCCGATGACCGCCTTCAAGGACACCGACTACGCGCTGCTCGTGGGCTCGATGCCCCGCAAGGCCGGCATGGAGCGTGCCGAGCTGCTGTCCATCAACGGCCAGATCTTCATTGGCCAGGGCAAGGCCCTGAACGCCGTGGCCAGCCGCAATGTCAAGGTGCTGGTGGTGGGCAACCCCGCCAACACCAATGCCTACATCGCCATGAAGAGCGCGCCCGACCTGCCGCGCAAGAACTTCACCGCCATGCTGCGCCTGGACCACAACCGCGCGCTGAGCCAGATCGCCGCCAAGACCGGCAAGGCCGTGGCCGACATCGAAAAGCTCTGCGTCTGGGGCAACCACTCGCCAACCATGTACGCCGACTACCGCTTTGCCACCATCGGCGGCGCCTCGGTCAAGGACATGATCAACGACCAGGACTGGAACGCCAACACCTTCCTGCCCACCGTGGGCAAGCGCGGCGCCGCCATCATCGAGGCGCGCGGCCTGTCGTCGGCGGCCTCGGCCGCCAATGCCGCCATTGACCATATGCGCGACTGGGCGCTGGGCACCAACGGCAAATGGGTCACCATGGGCATCCCGTCCAATGGCGACTACGGCATCCCCAAGGACGTCATGTTCGGCTTCCCGGTCACCGTGGAAAACGGCGAGTACAGCGTGGTTCAGGGCCTGCCCATCGACGCGTTCAGCCAGACCTGCATCGACAAGACGCTCAAGGAGCTGACCGACGAGCAGGCCGGCGTGGCCCACCTGCTGTGACATGACCCACCCCCGAAGCGCCTTCGGCGCCTCCCCCTCGAGGGGGCGCCCCCAGCGGCCCGGCAAAGCCGGTTCCGCGGCGGCCCGCGTGGGCGCACTGGCTGCCTGACGTGAGGCATCCGCGGGAGGTCCTTCTTGGCGTGTCGGCGCAGGTCGGGGGTTTTTCCATCCCCGTCTGTGACCATTACAGCGGCGTCGAGGCACGGATGCGCAAGAGCCTGGACCTGCAGGCCGAGATGACCGGGGAGTTCGGCGCCTGCGTGTTCGACGTGACGCTGGACTGCGAAGACGGCGCGCCCGTGGGCGGCGAGGCCGACCACGCCGCGCTGGTGGTGGCGCTGGCCACCCTGGCCGGCGACAAGGCGCGCGTGGCGGTGCGCGTGCACCCGGTGGACCATCCGGCGTTCGACCAGGATGTGGCCACCATCGCCGGCAGCGCCGGCCACAGGCTCACCCACCTGATGGTGCCCAAGGTCGAGACGATCGCCGATGTGCAGCGCGCCGTGCAGGCCCTGGATGCCGCAGGCGCCAGCCAGCTGCCGCTGCAGGTGCTGATCGAGTCGCCCGCGGCGCTGTACCACGCCCATGACATTGCCGCGCATCCGCGCGTTCAGTCGCTCAGCTTCGGGCTCATGGACTTTGTCTCGGCGCATGGCGGGGCCATTCCGGCCCAGGGCATGTCGTCGGCGGGCCAGTTCACGCACCCGCTGGTGGTGCGGGCCAAGCTGGGCATTGCCGCGGCCTGCCACGCGCATGGCAAGGTGCCTTCGCACTGCGTGGTGACCGAGTTCAACGACGCGGCGGCCCTGCTCATGGCCGCGCGCCGTGCCGCGCGCGAGTTTGGCTACACCCGGATGTGGAGCATCCACCCGGCGCAGATCAGGCCCATCCTCGAGGCCTTTGCCCCTGACCCGGGCGAGATCGAGGACGCTAGCAAAATAATAGCAGCAGCAGCCCGTGCAGACTGGGCTCCCATCAGTTTTGATGGCAAGCTGCATGACCGGGCGAGTTATCGCTACTACTGGCAGGTGCTGGAGAGGGCCCATCGCACCGCCAGGGCCCTGCCCCCCGAAGTCCAGGGCTGGTTCGCCGCCCCGGTTCATTCAACCCCGGAGACAACCCCCACATGAAAACCCTCATCACCGCCGCCTTGCTGCTGACCCTGCCCGGCCTGCTGCTGGCCCAGACCGACACCAAGCCCGCCAAAAAGGCGCCGCACAAGCTCGCGCCCTCGGCCCAGAAAGCCGTGGAAGAGGTCACGCCGATCGACGAGGAGCCTGATGTCCAGCTCTCCGATGCCGACCGCGCCGTGGCGGCCCAGGTCCACACGGGCAACATTCCCTGCGAGCTCGACGCCACGGTGATCATCACCGAGTCCCGGCGCCACAAGGGCTTCTTCTCGGTGATCACGCGCGGCCACCGCTTCTACATGCACCCCGTGGAAAGCCGCACCGGGGCCATCCGGCTCGAAGACCCCAAGCGCGGCGCCATGTGGCTGCAGCTGGGCAATAAATCGATGCTCATGAGCCAGAAGCTGGGCCAGCGGCTGGCCGACGACTGCATGAACCCCGCGCAGCAGGCCGTCAACGAGGCCCTCAAGAAAAACCCCTTGCCCAGCCTGCTTGAGCCGCTGCCCGCCGCATCGGCCGCGGCTGGCGCGCAAAGTGCATCACCGTCGCGGACCCCGACCAACTGACCCCGATACTTTTTTTGATTTGAACGGAGAACCCCATGTTGAAAGCCTATCGTGAACACGCCGCCGAACGTGCGGCGCTTGGCATTCCGCCGCTGCCGCTGTCGGCGCAGCAGACGGCCGAACTGATCGAACTCATCAAGGCGCCGCCCGCGGGCGAGGACGCCTTTTTGATGGACCTGCTCACGCACCGCGTGCCGCCGGGCGTGGACGACGCGGCCAAGGTCAAGGCCAGCTTCCTGGCCGCCGTGGCGCATGGCGACATTGCCGTGGGGCTGGTCTCCAAGGCCAAGGCCACCGAGCTGCTGGGCACCATGGTGGGGGGCTACAACGTCAAGCCCCTGATCGACCTTCTGGACGACAAGGACGTGGCCGCCGTGGCCGCCGCCGCGCTCAAGAAGACGCTGCTGATGTTCGACTTTTTCCACGACGTGGCCGAGAAAGCCAAGGCCGGCAACGCCTTCGCCAAGGACGTGATGCAAAGCTGGGCCGACGCCGAGTGGTTCACCAGCCGCCCCGAAGTGGCCAGGAAGATCACCGTGACGGTGTTCAAGGTCACCGGCGAGACCAACACCGACGACCTGTCGCCCGCGCCCGACGCCTGGAGCCGCCCCGACATCCCGCTGCACTACCTGGCCATGCTCAAGAACGCACGCCCCGGCATCACGCCCGAGGAAGACGGCAAGCGCGGCCCGATGAAGTTCATTGACGACCTCAAGGCCAAGGGCCACCTCGTGGCCTACGTGGGCGACGTGGTGGGCACGGGCTCCAGCCGCAAGTCGGCCACCAACAGCGTGATCTGGGCCACGGGCCAGGACATTCCCTTCGTGCCCAACAAGCGCTTTGGCGGTGTCACGCTGGGCGGCAAGATCGCGCCGATTTTCTTCAACACCCAGGAAGACTCGGGCGCGCTGCCCATTGAAGTGGACGTGTCCGCCTTCAACATGGGCGACGTCATCGACATCTACCCCTACGACGGCAAGATCGAAAAAGACGGCAAGGTGGCGACCGAGTTCAAGCTCAAGAGCGATGTGCTGTTTGACGAAGTGCGCGCGGGCGGCCGCATCAACCTCATCATCGGGCGCAGCCTGACGGCCAAGGCACGCGAGTTCCTGGGCCTGCCCGCGAGCAACGCCTTCCGCCTGCCCACCGCGCCCGTGGCCACCCAGGCCGGCTTCACGCTGGCGCAGAAGATGGTGGGCCGCGCCTGCGGCCTGCCGGTGGTCAACGGCAACCAGCAGGGCATTCGCCCGGGGACTTACTGCGAGCCGCGCATGACCACCGTGGGCAGCCAGGACACCACCGGTCCCATGACCCGCGACGAGCTGAAGGACCTGGCCTGCCTGGGCTTTTCCGCCGACATGGTGATGCAGAGCTTCTGCCACACCGCGGCCTACCCCAAGCCCGTGGACGTCAAGACCCACCGCGAGCTGCCGGCCTTCATCAGCAACCGCGGCGGCGTGGCGCTGCGCCCCGGCGACGGCGTGATCCACAGCTGGCTCAACCGCCTGCTGCTGCCCGACACCGTGGGCACGGGCGGCGACAGCCACACGCGCTTCCCGATCGGCATCAGCTTTCCGGCCGGCTCGGGCCTGGTGGCCTTCGGCGCTGCCACGGGCGTGATGCCACTGGACATGCCCGAATCGGTGCTGGTGCGCTTCAAGGGCACCATGCAGCCCGGCATCACGCTGCGCGACCTGGTGCACGCCATCCCGTACTACGCCATCAAGCAGGGCCTGCTGACCGTGGCCAAGCAGGGCAAGAAGAACGAGTTCTCGGGCCGCATCCTTGAAATCGAGGGGCTGCCGGACCTCAAGGTCGAGCAGGCCTTCGAGCTCAGCGATGCGTCCGCCGAACGCTCGGCCGCCGGCTGCACCGTCAAGCTCAACCCCGAGCCGATCAAGGAGTACCTGAACAGCAACATCGTGCTCATGAAGAACATGATCGCCGACGGCTACGCCGACAAGCGCAGCCTGGAGCGCCGCATCAAGGCCGTGGAAGCCTGGCTGGCCAGGCCCGAACTGCTCGAGGCCGACAAGGACGCCGAATACGCGCACGTCATCGAGATCAACCTCGACGAGCTCAAGGAGCCCGTGCTGTGCTGCCCCAACGATCCTGATGACGCCAAGCTGCTCAGCGAAGTGGCCGGCGCCAAGATCGACGAGGTGTTCATTGGCAGCTGCATGACCAACATCGGCCACTTCCGCGCGGCGTCCAAGCTGCTCGAGGGCCGGCGCGACATTCCGGTCAAGCTCTGGGTCGCGCCGCCCACCAAGATGGACGCGGCCGAGCTCACCAAGGAAGGCCATTACGGCGTGTTCGGCACCGCCGGCGCCCGCACCGAAATGCCGGGCTGCAGCCTGTGCATGGGCAACCAGGCCCAGGTGCGCGAAGGCGCGACCGTGGTGTCCACCAGCACCCGCAACTTCCCCAACCGGCTGGGCAAGAACACCAATGTGTACCTGGCCTCGGCCGAGCTGGCGGCCATTGCCTCCAAGCTGGGCCGCATTCCCACGGTGGCCGAGTACCAGGCCGACATGGGCGTGATCAATGCCGACGGCAGCAAGATCTACAAGTACATGAACTTCGACCAGATCGCCGAGTACAAGGAAATCGCCGACGGCGTGACCGTCTGACGGCCTTCCCCCACCTGAAAAAGCGGCCTTCGGGCCGCTTTTTTCATGCGCCCGGTTCAAGCCTGTTTTGCTACTTGTTTGATAGCAAGGAGTGGCCGCCCGCTCTGGACTCCAGGCCTTTTTGGCCTGAAATCAGAGCGCATCGACCTTCTGGTGCTCGCCCAGGCTGCGCGGTGGCTTGCCGGTGAGCGCGGCCTTCGCCATCTTGAGCACCTGCACCACCTTGCTCTCCTTCACGTCCCAGAACTCGGCATGGTGGGGCCAGACGATGAGCAGGGCCAGATCGGGGTCGTCCAGCCCGCCGGGGAACCAGGCGCGCACCGCGGGCGACCAGAGCCTTTCGGCCTGGGCACGGTCGTCGGACAGGCTGGCCGAGCCGGACACCGAGACATAGCTGTCGGCGTCGGTGTTGGCATAGGCCACGTTCACATGGTCGTCCTGCGCGATGCGCTGGGCCAGGTGCGAACCGCGCGAGATGAAGAAGTACAGCGGCGTGCCTTCGTCGAACGAGCGGTTCTGCGTGGTCAGCGGCTGGGAGTGCAGCTGGCCGTCCGCGTCGCGGTGGGTCAGCATGCAGAAGCGCGTGGTCTTGATGATGTTCCACAGCGTGTAGTGGGTCATGTCGCGGTCGGTCATGAGGGTTCCTGAAGTTGTTGGAACCACTCTAGACAGCCCGGGCCGCGCGCCCCATCGGTCAAGCCCGCACGCGCCTGTGGGCCGGGTCCCACAAGCGCGGGGCCGCGGCCCCGGCGTCAGGCCCCGGCGTCAGGGCCCGGTGCAGGCGAAGGGGCTGGCCCCCACCGGGATGGCCTTGCCGCCCGACGACCCGATGCCGCAGCAGTTGTGGTTGCTGCCGCCGGGGCTGGTGAACCCCGTCCCGCCACTGTTGACGGTGATCTGCTGCTGGCAGGTGCAGAGGGTGGTGCCGCTGCAGCCGCTGCCGGTGGCCTGCAGCAGGTAGGTCTGGCCGGGCGTCAGGCTGAAGTCCGACGACGGCGGCTGGGTGGTGATGGTGGCGGTGGAACTGCCCGTGGCGGACACGGTCACGGTCACGTTGGCCGGCAGCTGCAGGCTGAAGCCCGACCCCGGCGGGGGCGGCGGTGGCGGGTTGGGGCCGGGGCAGGCATAGGGCGCCCCGCCCACCGCCAGCGTGCGGTTGGTCAGCCCGATGGTGCCAATCCCCAGGCCGCAGCAATTGGGCGCGGCGCTGGTGATCGATGCGCCGCCGGTGTTCAGCGTGAAGAACTGCTGGCAGCTGCACGACGGGTTGCTGGTGCTGGTGGTGCAGCCCGTGGAGGCCGTGGCGCTGAAGGTGTAGGTGGTGCCGCTCGCCAGGGGCACCTGCGCGGGCGTCAGGCCCGTGATCGGCGCCACCCCCAGCACCGAGGCCGTCACGCCTGATGGCGGGCTCAGGACGTAGAGCGCGGCGCCGCCCGGGGACGGGGTCCAATCGGGCGTTCCGGGCTTGTTGACGGGGCAGAACCCGGCCGGCGCGTTCGTCAGCGACTGGTGCGGATAGCCGCTGATCGTCTGCGACAAGGTGGTGGTCACCGCCGTGCCGGTGGCGGTCCCCGGCCCGTAGGCCAGGCGGTTCAAGGTGGTGGGGTAGGGCTGTGCGTAGCTGGGGCTGCCGCTGTAGGGCGTGCAGTCCGACGGGCCGGCCGCGCTGTAGCTCGCGGTGCCGGTGCCCACGGTGTAGCTCGCGCTGCTGACGCTGATGGTGTACAGCTCGCAGCCGCCGCCGGGGCAGGAATAGAAGTTGTCCTCGGCGCAGATGCCGTTCTTCTCGCCTGCGCAACTGCCCAGCGGCGACGAATATTTGCCCCCGGCGTTGGGCTGTTCCTGCACCATGTTGATGAACAGCAGGCCGCTGGGCTGGTCGTAGAAGAAGCATTCGCCATGCGGGCATTTCTTCGGGTCCTGCAGGTCGGTGATCTTGTCCACCATCGGCAGGGTGGGCGTGGCCGCCGTGGGGCTGCTGGTGCCGTAGAACGGCGGGCTGGGGCACAGGTCCTTGTAGCAGCTGGCGTTGCTCACGGTGGCGGTGGCCGTGCCGGTGGAAACGGTCACGGTGACGGTGTGGGTGGAGGGGATGCCGCACATCACGTTGTCCAGCCCCGCGCAGGGCAGCTGCTGGTAGAACGGCGCCAGCGGGGCCGGGTTGCCGTTGGGCCCGGAGAAGGACTTGCTGCCCTTGCGCACCGTGAACACCGAGGCCGGCGGCGCCGCCTGCCCCTGGTTCTTGTAGCAGATGCCAACCCGCGTGCTGAACGGATTGGTCGGCGAAATGCCGCCGGGCACGCTGGCATCGCCATACATCAGCGACACAAAGCTCGGCATGCCGGCCGAGGCGCCCACGGTATAGCCCAGGCCGTTCACGAGCTTGGGCTCGTACACGCCGTTGCCATTGCGCCCCGACAGGGCCACGCAGGCATGGCCCGGCACACCCGCGCTGCCCGTCGCCGCCGACCCGCCGCAGTTCAGCTGGTAGACCGAGTTGTTGCTGGTGATGGCGGTGTCGGTGAACTGCAGGGCGCCGCCATAGTCCTTCTGGTCCTTGGTGAAGACCATCACGTTGTTGTTGACGCAGTTGGCGGACCCCGCGTTGGTGGTGCCGTCGCATGGCGGCGTCAGCGCCGAGAACTCCAGCGTGGCATAGCTGTAGGGGCTGATGAGGGACGTGGGCCGGCCTTCGAGCAAGGCGTCCTGCTGGCCGGTGGAGTGGCATTCGTCCGCCGTGTCCGGGCCCGCGAGGAAGGGAATGTTGTTCAGCGAGATCGGGTAGGTGCCCGCTACCGGCGTCAGGCCCGTGGTCTGGGTGCCCGGGGGCACGACCTGGAAGCCGGTCAGGCTGCCGTCGCGGTCCAGGATGACGGTGAACTTGTCGCCGTCGCGGAAGTTGCCGCCCGTGGCGGGCGACGGCGCGCAGGTGAGCTCCACGTTCTGGGTATAGACCTGGTGGCGCAGGTCCACGTTGTAGAAGCTCACACCCTGCACATACTGCGTGGGCGGGTAGCTGTTTTCGTTGGACTGGAACCAGCCCATGGCCGCGTCGCCCTCGTAGACAAAGGGCTTGCTGTGGCAGGGAATGGTGTTCTGCGCCGAGAAACTGTTGAAGTAGGTCAGGTCGGCTGTGGTCAGGTAGGGCGTGATGTCCTGGTTGAAGTTGACGAAGTGCACGTGTTCGAGCCGCGCCGGGCCATCGTAGAACATCATTCCCGCGAAATTCCAGCTGGGCTGGGGGTAGCCATTGCCCGACACGGCTTCGTAGCAGCCCGCATTGCCGCCAAAGCCGTTCTGGCCGTTGTAGGGGCAGGGGCCGAAGCGCAGCACGTTGTTGGCGCTCATGCCCACGACGATGGCGTCCTTGAGCAGCAGCCATTCGCCGGGCGGCGAGCCTTCGGTGCCGCCGCTGGACACCAGCGACACGCTGTCGCGGTTGGTGGCCAGCCGGGCGTCGTGCAGCGCGTACCAGCTGGCGCGCACCCAGATGCCGCGGTTGCGGTTGCGGCTGGCGGTCAGGCCGTCCAGCTGGGCGACCACGTCGCAGGTGGCCAGCGCGCCCTTGCTGGCGCCGGCCAGGCAGGTGCCTTTGGGGGTGTAGAGCGCGGCGCCCGTGACCCCGTCGTCCGAGGCGGTGTCAAAACCCGCATAGCAGCCGTGGGCACGGTTGTTGGCGAAGGTGCCGGTGCCCGTGGCGGCGCTGGTCGCCGGAAGAATCCAGAAGCCGCGGCCAAAGCCCTGGCAGCCCGCCACCGAATTGCCGGTGATGGTGTTGCCGGTGAGCGTGGTGATCCAGAAGCCCGAGGCGGTGGCGGCCGTGCCGGTCACGGCGCCCTCGTCGTTGAAGGGCACGTTGAAGCCGCTGTAGCCGTTGCCGGCCACCTGGCCCCGGCCGCGGGCCAGGTAGTCACCGGGCCAGAACGACGCGAGGGCCGGGGTATTGCCGGCGGGGATGCTGAAGGCATTGCTCATCGCGCCAATGCCCAGGTTGTTCACGATGCGGTTGTTGTTCTCGTCGCCTTCTTCCATGTAGAAGAGGTTGCCCACAGCCCGCGCGCAGACATTGTTGGACAGCGTGACCCCGCTGGTGGAGTGCAGCGTCATGCACTTGTTGTAGCTGTGGTGGATGCTGTTGCTGTCGATCAGCACCGAGCCCGCCGGCACCGTGCCTGCCTGGTGAAAGTGGATCGGGTAGCTGCCCAGCCGGGCCTTGCCGAATTTTTCGATTTCCACGCCCTGGATCGCGACCTGGGCAAAGCCGGCCATGACCATGATCTCGCCGCCATAGGCCGTGGTGGTGCCGGATCCCGTGCTTGGCACGGCGGCGGTGAGCTTGATGTTGCGGCTGATCAGGCCGACCTCGGCACGCTCGTCCACCCCATAGTTCTGCGTGACGCCATTGGCGAACGAGGCCGTGCCCGTGCCGGGCGCCGTGCTGCCGTAGTGGTAGTTGAGCAGGGGCGTGTCGGCGTGCAGCGTGACGGTGCAGCCGGTGCCGCAACTCACGCTTTTGACGCGCACGAACTCGGCGCTGTCGGGCGAAAAATCGGTGCCGGCCACGACGATCCAGTCGTTGGGCTTCCAGTCCACCGTGCCGGCCAGCTGGAGCGTGGTGGCCCCGCCGGCGGGAACCGGGGCGCCGACGCCCTGGCCGGTGCCGTAAAGCGCGGGCGGGCCGGCCGGGCGGCTCAGGTGGGTCCAGCTCGGGGCCCGGCTGCCCGTGCCCTTGACCACGCCCGTCTTGCCATACAGCTGCAGCGTGCCGCCTCCGGTGACCGCAATCCCCTTGACCTGGCCGGCGACCGGTTGCGTGCCCGTGAAATTGAGGATGGCGCGGTGGCTGAAGGGACGGGTCGCGTGGCCTGCCTTCAGGGCGCCGGCCACGCTGATGCCGGCGGTGTCGAGCTGGATGTCCTGGGTGTCCGGGATGGTGAGCGTGCCACCGGCCGCGATGGTGATGAAGCCCAGCCCCGAGCCGCCGGTGAACGACCGGTCCACCTGGACCAGCGGGCCACAGCCGCCGCTGCCAATGGTCAGGTTGCGGCTGGCATCCAGCGCACAGCGGGACAGGGGTGTTGCGGTGGCGGCTTGGGCCGGGCCGCAGGTGGCCAGCCCCAGCAGCGCGGCGAGCGCGGCGCCACCCAGGATCGAAGATAGGCGTGACAGTGTCAGCATGTGAGTCCCTCCCTTTTCGGCCGATTGTGTGACAGACCCGCCCTCGATGCCAGGGCAATAAGTCACTGGCCTGCGGCTATCCATGGAAGGCTTGTTGCATCACAATGCCAACGCACTGCAAGGGGGGACCATGACACAGGACACACTGGCGCGCGAGGCCGTGCCACCGGACGAGGCCGCCTGCACCGCGGACCTGGCTGCGCGGCTCAAGAGCAAGATCATCCGCGACAACGCGGGCGGCATGATGCGGCGCGACGCGCACCCCAAGATGCATGGCGTGGTCAGGGCCGAATTCATCGTCGAGCCCGACCTGCCGCCCGAGCTGGCCGTGGGCGTGTTCAGCCGCGCCGCCACCTACCGCGCCTGGATCCGCTTTTCCAACCAGAACGGCACCATCCAGCCCGACAGCAGCAAGGACATCCGGGGCATGGCCATCAAGCTCATGGGCGTGCCGGGCCACAAGCTGCTGGAGGGCGAGGAAGACGAGCAGACGCAGGACTTCATCGTGATCAGCACCAACGTGTTTGTCACGCGCGACGTGAAGCAGTTTGACGGGCTGATCAAGGCGCTGACGGGCAGCCTGCTGGCCAAGCTGCTTTTCTTTGCCACGCACTGGCGCGTGATCCGCAACCTGTGGCTGTCGATGCGCCGGTTCGCCAACCCGCTGCAGATCCGCTACTGGAGCACCACGCCCTACCTGCTGGGCAGCCGGGCCGTGAAGTACTCGGCGATCCCGGTGGTGGAGGTGCCCGATGCCCTGCCCGAGCCCGCGGGCGACGACTTCCTGCGCGAGGCCATGGTCCGGCAGCTGGCCGCGGGCGAGGCGCGGTTTGATTTTGCGGTGCAGCTGCAGACCGATGCCGCCACCATGCCCATCGAGGACCCGGGCGCGGCCTGGTCCGAGGTGGCGTCGCCGTTTCGCAAGGTGGCCACCATCAAGGTGCTGCAGCAGCAATTCGACAGCGAAGCCCAGCGCATGTTTGGCGAGAATCTGTCGTACACCCCCTGGCACAGCCTGCCCGAGCACCGCCCGCTGGGCGGCATCAACCGCGCGCGCAAGGTGGTGTACCGCGCGATCTCGATGTTCCGCCACGACTGCAATGGCGCGCCGCGGCGCGAGCCCACGGGCTGGGACCTCTGAGCGCCGCCGCTGCGCGGGGGGCTCAGGTCGGGTCGACCAGGCCCTTGGCGATCACGCGCAGCGCCGTGAGGCTGGGAATGAAGAAATAGTCACCGCCGCGTGTTTCCACGAAGCGCGGCAGCCTGGGCAGGAAGTAGGGTGTGTCGCTGCCGTCGGGGTCGACCTGCAGCACGGCCTTGCTCGGGAAGCGGTCGTCGGGGCTGTGGTTGCCCAGCAGGATGTCCTTGTCGTTGCCGGCCTTGAAGTCGTTGCCGTAGTTGATCCACTGCTGCTGCACGAACTCGAACTGGCGGTTGATGTCGGCGTTGAGCATCATGATGATGATGCCGTGGTTGCCGTCGTCACGGCTGGGGTCGGTCACGTCGCCGTAGGGCAGGCCGCGGCGCAGCACGCGGCGGCGGTTGCTCAGCGCGCCGGGGGTGTCAAACGCGTTCTTGCTGATCTTCAGCGAGCCCGGCGTGTCGCCGGGGTCGTGGATCATCTGCAGCGCCGCGCGCGGGTTGATGCGCCGGATGTGCGCGCTGAACGGGCAGCGCGCGCCGCTCATGTCGTCGTCGTAGGTGAAGTTGCACAGCATGTCCTCGCGCGTGGCCTCGTCGGCGGCGTTGAACCGGGCGTCGAACGCGGCCTTGCCGGCCGCGTCGGGCGCGCTCACCAGCGGCGCGCCGTTGTCGCGCCAGCGGCCCGAGAACTTGGCCGCCAGCAGTTCCCGGCCACCCGGGTAGTGGCTGCCGTGCTTGTCGAGGTAGGCGTTGAAGGTGCCCACGTTCTCGTGCAGCTTGCGGTAGATCATGTAGGTGCCGTTGCGCGCCAGCAGCGTGGGGTTGGGCGCCGGCGGGTATTCGCGGGCCTCGTCGATGTGGCCCAGCAGGAATTCGCCGGTGGCCAGCGGCGCCCAGCTGCCATCGGCCAGCTGCTTGCCGCGCCCGTTCACGTAGGCGGTGCTTTCGGGCAGGCCTTCAAACGCCGGGTCGCCAATGCCGTCGGTGTAGCCAAAGTGTTCCTTGGGCGTGGGGCGGCCGTTTTCCATCACGACCTTGGCGTCCTGGTAGTCCAGCAGTTCGCCGTGGTCGCCGCGGTGGCCGCCCAACAGCACCACGCCGCCCTCGTGCCGGGCCAGCACGTCCTGGAGCCAGGCGTAGGCCACCTCCAGGTGCGCCTGCGCGGTGTCGAGCAGGCCCTTGCCGTTGCCCGGCCAGCCCGCGACGCCGGCATTGAGTGAAATGAAGATGTGCACGTCCTTGTCGCGCGTGACGCGGTTTTCGCGCCAGACCGGGTCCCACAGCTCGGGCGCGCTGGGCCCGTCGTCGCCCAGGATGTCGCGGCGCGCCGCCATGCCGTCGGCGAACTCGGGCGGAAAGTCCACCAGCGAGGCCCGCGGCACCTCCAGCTCCTTGAGGCCCTGGTAGGACAAGGCGATGTTCACCGTCCACTCGGGCTTGGGCACCTCGCCCGGCCCGGTTCCCCAGTTGGCGGCGGTGGTCACGCGCCGCGTCACGGCGCCCACGAAGGCGCGGCCGCGCTCCGGGTCGCGGATGTTCAGGCACACATAGCGTGCCACCGGAAAGCCAAAGCGCCCGTAGGCGCGCACCACGTTGCCCTGGATGTCGGACAGGTCCAGTTGTTTTGTCACGGTCACTCCCCTTGAATGCGCTGCGCGTTATGGTCGGTATTTGCCGGGCGGCCAGGTGGGCCCGGACAGGTCGGTGGGCGCCACGCGCTGGATGAAGTCGCGGTAATTGGCGCGCAGGGCCGCGGCGTCCAGTCCCTGGTTGTCCAGCGCGAAGCGCGTGAACTCCTGCTTGAGGTACAGGGCCTTGAGCTGCTCGGGCAGCGGGTCGTCGTTGGAGCCCACAAAGAACAGCGCGGCCGGCAGCTGGCAGCGCTTCATGTAGTCCGCGAAGCTGGCCGCGTCATGAACCTGCTCGAAACCATGGCAGTAGCCCCAGACCTCGCGGATGGGCCCGCTGATGGCCTCCCACATGCCCCGCAGGTAGCCGTCCACATCGCCCTGGGGGCCGCCGTGGAAATTGCACGAGAACACCAGGTAGCGCGAACGCAGGTGGTCTTCGGCCGGCATGACCCAGCGGCGGATGAAGTCGGGCACCACGGGCAGCCAGTCGTTCAGGGTGTCGGGCGCGCCGCCACCGGGCAGCGACTCGGTGTACACGTCGTCGAGCACGAAGTAGCGGCACAGGTAGGTCTGCGGCACCCGGGTCATCGGGCTGTTGTCCAGCAGGTTCCAGTTCTGCAGGCTGTCGCGCACCTTGTCGGCGAAGGCGATTTCCTCGCCCGGGACGATGCCTTCGCGAATCGGGGAAAGAATGGTCAGCGCGTAGGCGCTTCCGCTGAGGTTGCCGGCCATTACCGACCTCCTTCGCCGCCGGGGGCGGCCATGCGGATGGCCTGCAGCTGGCGCTCATGCCGCTGGTGGCGCCGCTCGATCTGGTAGGCCGACATGCTCACGATGGGCGTGGGGTACATGTCGCCCAGATCGTGCTGCAGCCCGCGCAGCAGGCTGTTGTAGCGCGTGAGGAACTCGGCGTCGCTGCCTTGATCGGCGGTCTGGCCAAAGGCCAGCAGCGCGGCCTTGAGGGCCTTGGCGCTCTTCACATCGTTGGACGTGGCCAGGGGGTAGGCGTTGTAGTAGTGCTGGGTCTCGATCTGGTTGTACTGGATGTAGCGGTGAAACGGCGTCAGCGCCACCGACTTGGAGTAGCGGATGTTCCATTTCCAGAACATGTCGAGTCCGCCCGGGATCGAGAAGGTGAACGAGTCCACATACTGGTCCCAACTGCCGTTGAAGTTGCTGCAGAACAGCATGTACGAGTAGCTCAGCTTCTCGCGGGGCTGCTCGGGCGAGAGATGGGGAAACTGGTTCCTGCCGATGATGACCCAGCGCGCATAGTGGATCAGCGACAGTGTGATCAGCCCCTTGAGCGTGCTGGGCAGCTTGAGGGCGATCCAGAAAATCAGCTTGTTGAACCACGCAAAGTACCAGCGTACCGGCGTGATCACGTTCATGGCGTAAGCCTTGCCCGCGATGTTGAACATTTTAGTTCTCCTTCCCTGAGCGGCGGATTATCAAGCGGTCGCCCGTGGATGGCAACCACTTTCGCCAGCGCCGGCGGCGTCAGGGCAAGGGCAGCTGCCGCAGCACCTCGCGCGTGAAGTCGTCGGCGGGGAAGAAGGTCTCCAGCGCCAGTTCCTGCAGCGTCACGTCCACCGGCGTGCCGAAGATGGTGGTGGTGCTGATGAAGCTGAGCACGCCGTGGGGCGTGCGGAACTGCAGGGGCATGACGACGCCCAGATGCTCGCCCTCAAGGTTCAGGGGCTGCGTTTCCGCCGGCACGGGATAGCCCTGCAGTTCCTCCAGCAGCGCCGCCAGCACCGGGTCGGCGGTGCTGGCAATCTGCTGGCGCAGGCGCTCGAACAGGTGGTTGCGCCATTGGGCCAGGTTGACGATCAGGGGGGCCACGCCCTGGGGGTGAAGGCTCAGGCGCAGGATGTTCACCGGGGGCTGCAGCAGGGCCGGGTCCGCGCCGGTCATCAAGAGCGGCACGGTGGCGTTGTAGCTCACCAGATTCCAGTGGCGGTCCGCCGCGAGCGCGGGGAAGGGCGCGTGGCTGTGCAGGATCAGCTCGACGGCCTGGCGGGCTGCCGCCAGCGCCGGGTCATCGAGCGGGCGTTCGCGGTACATGGGGGCGTAGCCCGCGGCCATCAGCAGTGCATTGCGTTCGCGCAGCGGAACGCCCAGGCGCTCGGTCAGGCGCAACACCATCTCGCGGCTGGGCACCGAGCGGCCGGTTTCCATGAAGCTCAGATGGCGCGTGGAGATCTCGGCCTCGTCGGCCAGGTCCAGCTGGCTCAGGCGGCGGTGTTGCCGCCAGTGGCGCAGGTGCTCGCCAAAGGGCTTGCGCGGATCGTGGGCCGAAGGGAACGGGGGGGCGGTCGCAGCAGTCATGACCCGGATGCTAGGGCCTTCCGTGCGCATTGGCCATGACCTGCAAGGTTATCGACGCCGCGCGCCGGGGCCAGGAGGATCAGCGCCGGTGCCGCCACCTGGCGGTGTTTCCTTCCCCAACCAAGGAGTGTGTCATGTCGATTCTTTCTTCTCCCCGATTCCTGCCGCGCGTGCTGTGGGCCGATGCGGCGTCCTGCGTGGCAACCGGCGCCCTGCAGGTGGGCCTGACCGAACCGCTGGCGGCGCTGCTGCACCTGCCCGCCCCGCTGCTCATGGGCACCGGGCTGTTCCTGCTGGCCTACGCCGCCGTGGTGCTGTGGGTGGCCACGCGCGACCCGCTGCCGCGTGCGGTGGTGGGCGCCATCGTGGCCGGCAACCTGGCCTGGGCGGCGGGCTGTGTGGCCTTGCTGGCCGCCGGGGGCCTGGCGCCCAGCGGGCTCGGTGTGGGCTGGGTGATGGCCCAGGCCCTGACGGTGCTGGTGCTGGCCGAACTGCAGTGGTTGGCCTTGCGCAAGGGGGCGATTCAGCCCGCGTGGTGAATTTTCGGGCCCAGCCTGCCAGAATGGGACTCATTGAACCGCATCAAGGAGTTCCGTCATGGCCAAAGCCGCCCCCCACGCCTTCGCGAAAACCCTCAAATCCTTCAAAACCGCCTCGGGCAAGGCCGGCAAGTTCTATTCGCTGCCGGCCCTGGCCCAGCAGTTTCCATCTGTTTCAAAACTGCCGGTGTCGATCCGCATCGTGCTGGAGTCGGTGCTGCGCAACTGTGATGGCCAGAAGGTCACGGCCGAGCACGTGCGCCAGCTGGCCCACTGGAAACCCCGCGCCGAGCGCTCCGACGAGATTCCGTTTGTGGTGTCGCGCGTGGTGCTGCAGGACTTCACCGGCGTGCCGCTGCTGGCCGACCTGGCCGCGATGCGCAGCACGGCCAGGCGCATGGGCCGCGACGTCACGGCCATTGAACCCCTGGTGCCGGTGGACCTGGTGGTCGACCACTCGATCATGATCGACTACTACGGCACCAAAAATGCGCTGGACCTGAACATGAAGCTCGAGTTCCAGCGCAACCGCGAGCGCTACGAGTTCATGAAGTGGGGCATGCAGGCCTTTGACACCTTCCGTGTGGTGCCGCCTGGCTTTGGCATCGTGCACCAGGTCAACCTCGAGTACCTCGCGCGCGGCGTGCACAAGGGCGCGGGCGAGGTGCATTACCCCGACACCCTGGTGGGCACCGACAGCCACACCACCATGATCAACGGCATTGGCGTGGTGGGCTGGGGTGTGGGCGGCATCGAGGCCGAGGCCGCGATGCTGGGCCAGCCGGTCTACCTGCTCACCCCCGACGTGGTGGGCTTCGAGCTGACCGGCCGCCTGCGCGAGGGCGTGACCGCCACCGACCTGGTGCTCAGCGTCACCGAGATCCTGCGCCAGCACAAGGTGGTGGGCAAGTTCGTGGAGTTCCATGGCCAGGGCACGCGCACCCTGGCCCTGCCCGACCGCGCCACCATTGCCAACATGGCACCCGAATACGGCGCCACCATGGGCTTCTTCCCGGTGGATGACAAGACCATCGACTACTTCAAGGGGACGGGCCGCAGCAAGGCCGAGATCGAGGCCTTCGAGGCCTACTTCCGCGCGCAAGGCCTGTTTGGTGTGCCCGACGCGGGCGAGATCGAATACTCGCAGGTGGTCAAGCTGGATCTGGGCGATGTCACGCCCAGCCTGGCCGGCCCCAAGCGGCCGCAGGACCGCATTGAACTGGGCAAGGTCAAGACCCAGTTCACCTCGCTGTTCAGCAAGCCCAACGCGGAAAACGGCTTCAACCAGCCCGCCGAAATGCTGCAGACGCGGCACCTGCTGCACCCCGCGGGCGACTCGCCCGCCCCGAAGGTGCCGCAAAGCCCGTCGGCGCCCGACGGCGCCTCGCGCACCGTGTCGGAGATGGAGAGCAACAAGCCCGAGCTGGCGGCGGCCAAGGCCGAGGCGTCGGCGCCCGTCAAGACCTCGAAGGGCTTCACCATCGGCAATGGCGACGTGCTGATTGCCGCCATCACCAGCTGCACCAACACCTCCAACCCCAGCGTGCTGCTGGCCGCGGGCCTGCTGGCCAAGAAGGCCGTGGAGGCGGGGCTGAAGGTGCAGCCGCACATCAAGACCTCGCTGGCGCCGGGCTCGCGCATCGTGACCGAGTACCTGACCCAGACCGGCCTCATGCCCTACCTGGAAAAGCTGGGGTTTGCGCTGGCGGGCTATGGCTGCACCACCTGCATCGGCAACGCCGGCGACCTCACGCCCGAGATCAACGAGGCCATCACCCAGAGCGACCTGGTGTGCGCGGCCGTGCTGTCGGGCAACCGCAACTTCGAGGCCCGCATCCATCCCAACCTCAAGGCCAACTTCCTGGCCAGCCCGCCGCTGGTGGTGGCCTATGCGATTGCCGGCACCGTGCTGACCGACCTGATGACCGAGCCCGTGGGCAAGGGCAAGGGCGGCAAGGACGTGTACCTGGGCGACATCTGGCCCACCAGCGACGAGATCTACAAGCTCATGAAGTTCGCGATGAACGGCAAGGCCTTCCGCGAGAACTACGCCAAGGTCAAGACCGAGCCCGGCAAGCTCTGGGAAAAGATCAAGGGCGTGCAGGGCGAGGCCTACACCTGGCCGCAGAGCACCTACATTGCCGAGCCCCCGTTCTTCAAGGACTTTGCTATCAATCTCGTAGCGCCTGGTGGCCAGGGGGCGGGGACTTCAGCCGCAAAGGACGCTGTATCGGTCAAGGGCGCGGCGATCATGGCGCTGTTTGGCGACTCCATCACCACCGACCACATTTCACCGGCCGGCTCCATCAAGGAGAGCTCCCCCGCGGGCCAGTGGCTGCGGGCCAACGGGGTCAGCAAGACCGAGTTCAACAGCTATGGCGCGCGACGCGGCAACCATGACGTGATGATGCGCGGCACCTTTGCCAATGTGCGCATCAAGAACCTCATGATCCCGCCCGACGCCAGCGGCTCGCGCGAGGAGGGCGGCGTCACGCTCTACCAGGGCGCCGGCGGCAAGACCGAGAAGATGTTCATCTACGACGCGGCCATGCGCTACATGGCCGAGGGCCGGGCCACCGTGATTTTTGCGGGCGAGGAATACGGCACCGGCTCCAGCCGTGACTGGGCCGCCAAGGGCACGCAGCTGCTGGGCATCAAGGCGGTGGTGGCCAAGAGCTTCGAGCGCATCCACCGCAGCAACCTCGTGGGCATGGGCGTGCTGCCGCTGCAGTTCAAACCCGGTGACAGCTGGCAATCGCTGGGGCTGACCGGTTCTGAAACCATCGAGGTGCATCCGCAGTCCGACCTGCGGCCGCAGAGCGAGGCGCGGCTGGTGGTGATCCGCGCCGATGGCAGCCGCCAGGAGCTCAAGGTGATCCTGCGCATCGACACCCCGATCGAGGTGGACTACTACCGCCACGGCGGCATCCTGCCCTTTGTGCTGCGGCAGTTGCTGGCCGCGTGACGCCGCAGGTCCTGATTGCCGGTGGCGGCATCGGCGGGCTGGCGGCCGCGCTGGCCTGTGCGCGGGCCGGCTGCGAGGTGCGCCTGTATGAGCGCGAACCCGCGTTTGGCGAGATCGGCGCCGGCATCCAGCTGGGGCCCAATGCGGTGCGCGTGCTGGATGGCTGGGGCCTGGGCGAGGCACTGGCCCGCGTGGCGGCCTGGCCCGCATCGCTACAGGTTCGCAGCGCGCTGAGCGGCGAGCCCCTGGCCCGCATGCCGCTGGGCGACAGTTTCAGCCAGCGCTATGGCGCGGGCTATGCCACGGTGCACCGGGCCGACCTGCACGCCTTGCTGCTGGCGGCCGCGCAGCAGCAGCGCGGCGTGCGACTGAACCTGCGCGCCGGTGTGGCCGGTGTCACGCCCTCGACCACCGGCGTGGTGTTGCGCACCACGGACGACCTGCAGGTCGAGGGCGATGCGCTGGTGGGCGCCGACGGCCTGTGGAGCAAGGTGCGCGAGCAACTGCTGGGCGACGGCCCGGCCACCCCCACGGGCCACCTGGCCTACCGCACGCTGGTGCCCCAGTCGGCCCTGCCCCAAGCCTTGCGCAGCCAGGACGTGACAGCCTGGCTGGGCCCTGGCCTGCATGCGGTGACTTACCCGGTGCGGGGTGGCGAGTATCTGAACCTGGTGGTGATCGCGCAGGGCGAGGCGCCTGCCGATCCGCAAGGCTGGGACCATGGCGCCGTGCTGGCCGACCTGCAGACGGCGCTGCAGCCGGTATGCGCACCGCTGCGCGACCTGGTGCAGGCGGCGCCCCGGTGGGCGTTGTGGATGCTGAACGACCGGCCGCCCGTCGCCGGGCCTGAGGCCATGGCGCGCGGCCGTGTGGCGCTGCTCGGCGACGCGGCCCACCCCATGCGGCCCTACCTCGCGCAGGGCGCCGGCATGGCGCTGGAAGACGCGGCCGAACTCGGCCGCGAACTCGCCATGACCGATGCCGCCGTGCTGGACGTGCCGGCCGCGCTGCACCGCTATGCGCTGAACCGCTGGCAGCGCGTGGCCCGCGTGCAGGCGCGCTCGCGGCGCAATGGGCGGGTGTTTCATGCCACGGGGGCGGTGGGCCTCGCGCGCGACATGGCCCTCAGGCTGCTGGGCCAGCGCCTGATGGACCTGCCCTGGCTGTATGGAGGCTGAGTGGAACAGACCGACGACCGGGCGGAGTCGATCAGACGGAGGTTGGCGATGCCAGTGCCCGGGGGGCGAACAGGCGAACCAGACCTTCAACGTCGGGAGCCATGTTGACCGGCACCAGACGGACCTCGGGGTGCGCCGTGGCGAACACGCGAAACACCTCGTCCACAAAGGCCTGTCCCACCATGTCCACGCCTTCAAAGTCAAGAATGACCGTTCTGAACTGGGTTGCCCGCTCCACAACCCATTTACCTTGTGACCGCGACGTGAGCTGGCTGCTCAGCTGGGCGAGCTTCACGGGGACTTCGGTGGTGTGAAAGGCGTCGCCGCCAACCTCGTCGGGTGTGAAATAGCGCTCATAGACTGCCTGCGCAGTCCGCCCGGAATCCAGCGCGATGTCCATGAGCACAACCGTTCCGTTGGCATAGGCTTGCGGTGCAATCCACTGAAAACCCAGATCTACCCCAACTGGCGTCCTTGGCGCAAACGTGAGCCCGCGCGAATGCAGGCAAAAGCCGTCCAGCATGCGCGAACTCACGAAGATACCCATGCCCGAGTGCCCGCTGGATGCCGTCGTGTATTTGCCCTTGGCGATCTCCAGCAAGGCCAGCCGTTCGTCCACCAGGTCCAGTGCCTTGGCGACCTTGCGGAAGATGCCGATGCCGTCGTCCATCACGGCCATCTGCAGGCGCCCGCTGTGAACGTGCGCGCCCATGCACAGTGTGCGCGCCTGAGAATGGTCCAGCACGTTGTTCACCATCTCGGTGAAGCAGATGTTGGCGATGTTGACCACGTTTCCCGCCAGGCCTGCCATGAGCGGGCTGACGCTGGCTTCCCAGATGCCGGCTTCGCCCATCCGGGCGGCCGTCGCCAGAGGTAACACCTGCTTCCAGAAGCGGTTGTGTCCCGCGGAGTAGGTCTGGCGAGTACCACTGCCGTGGCGGGTGAGGTACCCTGCGTCCGCCAGACGCTTGATGCGGCGCGAGATGGCCACCCGCGAAAGCCCGGATTCCTTCGCGGCCCTGCTGGCCAGGCGCTGCGTGAGCCGCGCTGTGGTCAGGATGGTGGCGTCGTGCTCGTCCAGCAATTGTATCGTCGCTATGTCGTTCCGTTGTTTGAATTGTATCGTCTATTTCTACAGGTCGGTGCGCAGCTTCCAGATCTCGGGGAACAGCACCACGTCGAGCATCTTGCGCAGGTAGCTCACGCCGCCGGTGCCACCGGTGCCGCGCTTGAAGCCAATCACGCGCTCCACCGTGGTCACGTGGCGAAAGCGCCAGAGGCGGAAGGTGTCTTCCAGGTCGGTCAGTTCCTCGCCGAGCTGGTACAGGTCCCAGTACTGTTGGGGGTCGCGGTAGACCTTGAGCCAGGCCTGCTCGACGCCGTCATCCTCGCTGTAGGGCTGGGTCCAGTCGCGCTGCGTGTGGCTGGCCGGCACGGCCAGGCCGCGCCGCGCCAGCAGGCGCAGGGCCTCGTCGTACAGCGACGGCGCCTCGTAGGCCGCCCGCACCTGCGCCAGCAGGTCAGGGCGGTGGGCATGGGGCTTGAGCATGGCCGCATTCTTGTTGCCCAGCGCGAACTCAATGCAGCGGTATTGCGCGCTCTGGAAGCCGCTGGAGCTGGCCAGGTAGGGCCGGATCGCGCTGTACTCGGGCGGCGTCATGGTGGCCAGCACGTCCCAGGCGTGCACCAGCTGCTCCATGATCTTGCTCACGCGCGCCAGCATCTTGAAGGCGCCGCCCAGTTCGTCGTTGGCCACGCTGGCAATGGCTGCGCGCAGCTCGTGCAGTAGCAGCTTCATCCACAGCTCGCTGGTCTGGTGCTGGATGATGAACAGCATCTCGTTGTGGTCGGGCGAGAGCGGCTTCTGCGCGTTCAGGATGGCGTCCAGCTGCAGGTAGTCGCCATAGCTCATGTCGGCCTTGAAGTCGAGCTTGGCCTTTTCTTCGCGGACGATGTCTTCGGGGCGTTGCGTGCTCATTCAGGTTACCGCATGCTTCTGGTTGAACTCGGGGCGCTGCCATTCGCCGGTGTCCAGCACCTGTTTCAGGTGCTCCACCGCATGCCATACCTCCTCAAAACCGATGTACAGCGGCGTGAAGCCAAAGCGCAGGATGTCGGGCATGGCTTTGCCCCGGGCGGTGTCCGGAGGGTCGCCGGCCCGGTAGTCGCCAATCACCTGGCGCGCAATCAGCGCCTGCACGATGGCGTAGGCCCCGGTGGCCCGGGTCAGGCAGACCTGCGAGCCGCGCTCGGCGGGGTCGCGTGGTGTGACCAGGCCCAGGCCATGGCCGGCGCAGCGCTGCTCCACCAGGGCAATGAACAGATCGGTCAGCGCCAGCGACTTGGTGCGCAGCGCGGCCATGCCGCCCAGCGGCTGGGCCGCCAGCAGCGTGTCCAGCCCGCATTCCAGCGCGGTCATGCTCAGGATGGGCTGGGTGCCGCACAGGTAGCGCGACACACCCGGCGCGGGCCGGTAGCCTGGCGTGAACTCGAACGGCGCGGCGTGGCCCCACCAGCCCGCCAGCGGTTGCCAGAAACGGTCGGCATGACGGGGGTGGACCCAGACAAAGGCCGGTGCGCCCGGCCCGCCGTTGAGGTACTTGTAGCCGCAGCCAACCGAGAAGTCGGCGCCCGCGCCGTTCAGGTCCACCGGCACGGCGCCCGCGCTGTGGGCCAGGTCCCAGACGGTGAGTGCGCCGGCGCCATGGGCCAGCGCCGTGACCGCGGCCATGTCGTGCATGGCGCCGGTGCGGTAGTTCACGTGGGTGAGCATCAGCACCGCCACGTCGGCGGTCAGCGCACTGGTGATGTCTTCGGCCTCCACGAGTTGCAGGGCGTAGCCGCGCTCGCGGCACAGGGCTTCGGCGATGTACAGGTCGGTTGGAAAGTTGCTGCGCTCGCTCACCACGGTCTTGCGCTGCGGTGCGTCCTGCGCGGCGATGCTCAGGGCCGCGCTCAGCACCTTGTAGAGGTTGATCGAGGTGCTGTCGGTGCACACCACCTCGCCGGGCGCGGCGCCAATGAGCTGGCCCACCTTGTCGCCCAGGCGCTGTGGCAGGCTGAACCAGCCCGCGCTGTTCCAGCTGCGGATCAGGCCCTGGCCCCATTCCTGGGTGACGGCGGCGGCCACCCGTGCGGGCGCCGTGGCGGGCATCACGCCCAGCGAATTGCCGTCGAGGTAGATCACGCCCTCGGGCACGGTGAACAGGTCGCGCAGGGAGCGCAACGGGTCTTGCGCGTCCAGCGCGCGGCAGTCTTGCAGTGTGGTCATGGCGTGGGTGCGAGGGTCTCAGAGTTCGCGCAGCACGGCGCGAACCGGCGAGGCGTCGGCGGTCATCAGTTTCAGGGGCAGGGCAATGAGTTCGTAGTCGCCTTCGGGCACGTCGTCGAGCACCAGGTTTTCCAGCACCCGCAGGCCGCGCTGGCGGATCACCTGATGGCTGTCCAGCGTCTTGCTGTCGGCGGGGTCGATGCTGGCGGTGTCAATGCCGATCAGCATGACGCCCAGGTCGGCGAGCCGCGTCACCGTCTCGGGCGCATAGGCGGCCAGCGCCGCGTCCCACCGGTCCACCGGCATGCGCTCATAGGTGCGCACCAGCACCCGCGGCGGCAGTCGGTGGGCCGCATGGGCCAGATGGGCCCAGTGCACGAGCGGGCCCTGGCCGATGGCGTGAATCACGCGGCAGGGGCCGAGGAAAGGCGTGAGGTCCAGCTGGCCCACGGCGGCCCCCTGCGGGTCGTAGTGCAGGGGCGCATCCGCATGGGCGCCCACATGGGGCGAGAGGGTGATGGCGCTCACATTCACCGGGCAACCCGGTGCGATGCTGGCCGACCATTGCTGCTGGTAAGGCGTGTCACCGGGGAACACGGGCGAGCCCGCGGCGACCGGTGCAGAGATGTCCCAGAGGCGTTTCATGGGGCAAGTTTGCACCCGTGAAAAACGCTGTGGTGTCGGTTATTTCCAACAGCCGCAAAAATAGTTGAGGCTTAAAGCAATTGGGGTGCCCGCGCCCCGGCGCCCCAGGCTCAGACGCGACCCAGCAGCAGGAACTCCATCAGCGCCTTCTGCGCGTGCATGCGGTTCTCGGCCTCGTCCCACACCACCGATTGCGGGCCGTCGATCACATCGGCTTGCACTTCTTCACCGCGGTGGGCCGGCAGGCAGTGCATGAACAGCGCGTCGGGCCTGGCCACCTTCATCATCTCGGTGTCCACGCACCAGTCGGCAAAGGCCTTCTTGCGCGCCTCGTTCTCGGCTTCGTAACCCATGCTGGTCCACACGTCGGTGGTCACCAGGTCGGCGCCGCGGCAGGCGTCCATCGGGTCCTTGAAGACCTTGTAGCTCTCGGCGCTGCGGATGCCGGCCACGTCCTGGTCGACCTCGTAGCCGCCGGGCGTGCTCACATGGACCTTGAAGCCCAGCAGCTCGGCGGCCTGCAGCCAGGTGTTGGCCATGTTGTTGCCGTCGCCGACCCAGGCCACGGTCTTGCCCCGGATCGAGCCGCGGTGCTCGATGAAGGTGAAGACATCGGCCAGGATCTGGCAGGGGTGGAACTCGTTGGTCAGCCCGTTGATGACCGGCACACGTGAGTGCTCGGCAAACAGCTCGATCTTGTCCTGGCCGAAAGTGCGGATCATCACCAGGTCCACCATGCGGCTGATGACCTTGGCGCTGTCTTCGATGGGTTCGGCGCGCCCGAGCTGGCTGTCGCCCGTGGTCAGGTGCACCACGCTGCCACCGAGCTGGTACATGCCGGCCTCGAAGCTCACCCGGGTGCGGGTGGAGGCCTTCTCGAAAATCATGGCCAGCGTGCGGTCGGCCAGCGGGTGGTATTTCTCGTAGGCCTTGAACTTCTTCTTGATCAGCGCCGCGCGCTCGAACAGGTAGGCGTAGTCGTCGGCGCTCAGGTCGCTGAACTGCAGGTAGTGCCGGATCGGGGAGCTCATGGCTGCTCCGCCAGAAACGCCTTCACCAGCGGCGCCAGCAGCGCCACGATCTCGTCGGCCTCGGCGGTGCTCAGGATCAGCGGGGGCACCAGCCGGATCACGCTGTCGGCCGTCACGCTGATCAGCAGGCCGGCCTCGGCGGCGCGCAGGGTCAGGGCGCCGCAGGGGCGGGCCAGTTCCACGCCAATCATCAGGCCCTGGCCGCGGATCTCCTTCACGCCTTCAAGGCCGCCCAGCTCGCGTTCCAGCGCCGAGCGCAGGTGGGCGCCCACGGTGGCGGCGTTGGCCAGCAGGCCGTCTTCTTCCATGATGCGCAGCGTCTCCACGCCGGCGCGCATGGCCAGCGGGTTGCCGCCAAAGGTGGTGCCATGGTTGCCGGGCTGGAAGATGTTGGCGGCCTTGGGGCCTGCCACCACCGCGCCGATGGGCACGCCCGAGCCCAGGCCCTTGGCCAGCGGCATCACGTCGGGCTGGATGCCGGCCCACTGGTGGGCAAACCACTTGCCGGTGCGGCCCATGCCGCATTGCACTTCGTCAATCATGAGCAGCCAGTCTTTCTGGTTGCACAGCTCGCGCACCTGCTTCAGGTATTCCACGCGCATCGGGTTCACGCCGCCTTCGCCCTGGATGGTTTCAAAGAACACGGCCACCACGTTGGGGTTGCCTTCGGTGGCTTTCTTGAGTGCCTCGATGTCATTGAGCGGCACCCGCACAAAGCCCTCGACCAGCGGGCCAAAGCCCTTTTGCACCTTCTCGTTGCCGGTGGCCGACAGCGTGGCAATGCTGCGGCCATGAAAGGCCTTTTCGTACACCACGATCTCGGGCCGCGCTATGCCCTTGTCATGGCCGTATTTGCGGGCCAGCTTCAGGGCCGCCTCGTTGGCTTCCAGGCCCGTGGAACAGAAGAACACATTGGTCATGCCCGACAGCTCCACCAGCCGCGCCGCCAGCGCTTCCTGGCCGGGCACGTGGTAGTAGTTGGAGCTGTGGATGATCTTGCTGATCTGGTCCTGCAGGGCCGGCACCAGCTTGGGGTGGTTGTGGCCCAGGGTGTTGACCGCGATGCCGCCCAGCGCGTCAAGGTACTGCTTGCCGTTGACGTCCCACACGCGCACGCCCTGGCCATGCGACAGGGCAATCGGGACGCGGGCGTAGGTGTTCATCACGTGGGGCGACGAAGCTTCGGGCAGGGCGGTGGTCATGCGGGTCCTCCAAAAAACAAAGCGGCCCAACGAAAAGTGGGGCCGTTGAAACGCGATTTTAGGCGCACAGTTTGCTAGGCTTGGTTGACAATTCCGCATCACAGCGATGCGCCGCCGGAGCCGTCCCAAGTCTTATATAAGATACAATACTTGTGCGCCGCAGCAATCAGCGATCCTGATGCCGGCGCCCCATTCCAGAACGTCTCTACCCGATGGTCTCCGACGCCGCCAAAGAAGTCTTCATCCAGGGCCTCACCCGTGACGGGAAGACCTTTCGCCCCAGCGACTGGGCCGAACGGCTGGCGGGCGTGATGAGCTCGTTCCGCCCCGGCGGCGCCCATCCCGGCAGCCACCTGGGCTACTCGCCCTGGTGCGTGCCCACTGTCATCAACGGCGTCAAGTGCGTGATCGTCAACCGCGAGCTGCGCGACCTGGAACCCATGGCCTGGGACTTCTGCCTGAACTTTGCCCGGGACAACGACCTGCAGGTGGCCGAGGCCTGCCTGGTGCCTGAACCCAAGAGCTGATCAGTTGGGGACAGAGCGGCGGGGCGCTGCGCGCGTGCGCCGGTCTGTCCCCAACAAAAAACCGCCCGAAGGCGGTTTTTTGCTTTGCTGGCAGCGCACCCGTTTCAAACGGCGCAGCGGCGGGGCCGCTGCGGGCTGTTTGCCTGAAACGTCAGGCGGCGGCTTGGGCCAGGGACAGTGCCTTGACCTTGGCGGACAGGCGGCTCTTGTCGCGAGCGGCCTTGTTCTTGTGGAAAATCTGCTTGTCGGCCACGGAGTCGACAATGCTCTGGGCCTTGGCGAAGGCTTCAGTGGCCTTGGCCTTGTCGCCAGCGGCAACGGCCTTCTCGACGTTCTTGACGGCGGTGCGGTACTTGGAGCGCAGCGAGGTGTTCGCGGCGTTGATCTTCACGTCCTGGCGGACGCGCTTGCGGCCCGACGCGAGGCGCGGGTTCTTCTTTTTGGGTTTGGCTGAGGCCATGGTGTTGATTCCTTGTGTCTGAGGATGATGCCAGCAAAGCCCTCAATTATAGCCGAGCCGGCTACACTCGCCCCGGTGACCCTTTTCAAAGCCGCTTCCACCGTCTCCCTGCTGACCCTGGCTTCGCGTGTGAGCGGCCTGGTGCGCGACCTGCTCATGGCGTCGGCCTTTGGCGCCAGCGCCCTGACCGACGCCTTTTACGTCGCCTTCCGCATCCCCAACCTGTTCCGGCGCTTGTTTGGCGAAGGCGCGTTCAGCCAGGCCTTTGTGCCCGCGCTGGCCGCCTCGCGCGAGAAAAACGGCGAGCCCGCCACCCGGCAACTGATCGACAGCGTGGCCACGGTGCTGTCCTGGGTGCTGGTGGCCACCTGCGTGGTGGGGGTGCTGTGCGCGCCGCTGCTGGTCTGGGCCCTGGCCAGCGGGCTGCGCCAGGAGCCCCAGGGCTTTGAGGCCGCCGTGCGCATGACGCGCTGGATGTTCCCGTACATCGGCTTCATGTCGCTGGTGGCGCTGGCGGCGGGCATTCTCAACACCTGGAAGCGCTACGCCGTGCCGGCCGCGACGCCGGTGCTGCTCAACCTGAGCATGATCGCCGCGGCGTGGTGGGGCGCGCCGTGGTTCCAGTCGCGCGGCATCGAGCCGATCTTTGCCATGGCGGCCGGCGTGATGCTGGGCGGCGTGCTCCAGCTGGGCGTGCAGGTGCCGGCGCTGCGCCGGCTGGGCCTGTTGCCGCGGATCCGTTTTCGCTGGGCGGGCCTGGTCGAGGCCTGGCAGGACCCGGGCACGCGGCTGATTGCCCGCATGATGCTGCCCGCGCTGCTGGGCGTGAGCGTGGCGCAGATCTCGCTGCTGATCAACACGCAGATCGCGTCGCACCTGGCCCCGGGCAGCGTGAGCTGGCTGTTCTATGCCGACCGGCTCATGGAATTCCCCACGGCGCTGCTGGGCGTGGCGCTGGGCGTGGTGCTCACGCCGCAACTGGCGGCGGCCCGCGCCGCCGATGACGCGCAGCGCTACTCCGCCATGCTCGACTGGGGCTTGCGGCTGGTGGTGCTGCTGTCGGTGCCCAGCGCGGTCGCGCTGCTGACCTTTGCCACGCCGCTGGTGGCCACGCTGTTTCACCGCGGGGCGTTCCAGGACAGCGACGTGTCCCAGGTCTCGGTGGCCCTGGCGGGCTATGGCGCGGGGCTGGTCGGGCTGGTGGCCATCAAGGTGCTGGCGCCCGGCTTCTACGCGCGGCAGGACCTGCGCACGCCGGTGCGCATCGCGGTGGCCGTGCTGGTCATCACCCAGCTGCTCAATCTGGTGCTGGTGCCCTGGCTGCAGCATGCGGGGCTGGCGCTGTCCATTGGCCTGGGGGCGCTCATCAACGCGGCCTGGCTGCTGATGGGGCTGCGGCGCCGGGGCGCTTACCAGCCCGTGGCGGGCTGGGGCGTGTTCCTGTTGCAGGTGCTGGCCGCCAGTGCCTTGCTGGCCGTGTTCCTGATGTGGGGTGCGCATGCCTTTGCCTGGGTGGAGCTGGGTGGCGCGGGTTTCCGGCGCATCGGCCTGCTGGCGCTGATGATGGCGGGCGCCGTGGCGATCTACTTTGCCGCGCTCGCCGCGGCGGGGCTGAAACTGCGGCAGTTTGTGCGAAATTAGCCGCAGGCGCGGCCCTGGCGGTTGACGCCTTCGGCGCGGTCCACTACAAATACTCATGCCGCTCAGCCTGATCGCACCGACACCGCTGGAATATTTTGCTTCCCTGGTCCAGAGCGACGACCACTTTCCCCTGCTGGAGGCCGCGGCCAGCCTGGCCCAGGACGAATACCCGGACCTTGACGTCCAGCAGGTGCTGGGTGATGTGGACCAGTTGCTGGCGCGCCTGAAGCGCCGCCTGCCGTCCGATGCCGGCCCGCTGCAGCGGCTGCGCGCGCTCAACCAGTTTTTCTTTCGCGACCTGAGCTTTGGCGGCAACGTCAACGACTACTACGACCCCGACAACAGCTACCTGCACGCGGTGCTGCGCACGCGGCGCGGCATTCCGATCTCGCTGGCCGTGCTGTGGATGGAGCTGGCCCAAGGGCTGGGCCTGCACGCGCGGGGCGTGGGGTTTCCGGGGCATTTCATGGTCAAGGTCAACCTGCCCAAGGGCCAGGTGGTGATCGACCCCTTCACGGGCCTGTCGCTCAGCCGCGAGGAGCTGTCGGAGCGGCTGGAGCCCTACCGTCGCAGCAGCGGCCTGGTGGATGAGTTCGAGGTGCCGCTGGGCCTGTACCTGCAGGCCGCCCCGGCGCGCGACATCATTGGCCGCATGCTGCGCAACCTCAAGGAGGTTCACACCACGCAGGAAGACTGGCAGCGCCTGATTGCCGTGCAGGACCGCCTGGTCATCCTGTTCCCGCAGGCCTGGTCCGAGTACCGTGACCGCGGGCTGGCGCACGCCGAGCAGGGCCACCCGGCGCAGGCCGTGGAAGACATCGAAACCTACCTGGTGAACGCGCAGGACGCCCTGGACATCGACGCCATGGCCGACCGCGTGGCCCTGCTGCGGCGCGAACGCAGCTGAATGCCGCGCCGCGCGGGCTTCAGGCGCCGCGCTTGAGGAACTGGGGAATCTGCGTCACCTCGCCCGGGTTGACGGCGCGCGGCAACGAAGGCTTGTGGGCCGGCTGCACCGGCACGGCGGCGGGCCGCGAGGTGGCGGCGTAGGCCGACAGGCGGCCCCCATGAATCAACGACTCCTGGGCCGGCATCAGGCTCTCGGGCCGCGAGCTGCCCAGCCGCGTGGGCCGCACCACGGTCCGCGTGGTGGGGGACGGGTCGTTGGCGGCCTGCACCGGGTGCAGCAACGGCTTCATCCATTCAATCAGCGGCTGCCATTGCGCAAGGTCGGTGGCGGCCTGGCTTGGTGACAGGTCGAAGATCGTCAGCCCGCGTTCCAGGCAGCGCACATACATCTGGGTTTCGCGCAGCACACCCAGGAAGGGCAGGTTCAGGCCTTCGGACCACTGGCGCAGGGTTTCGGCGGCGTTGGTGCGGCCGTCGATGCGCATGCCCACGGTGGCCAGTTGGCAGCGGCCGCTGGCCACGCGCGGCAGGGCCATGAGTTCGGCATGGCAGGCCGCGGCCGATTCACGGTCGAACACCGAGTGGCACACCGGCATGATGATCGCGTCGGCAAACATCACCACGCGCGCCAGTTCAAAGCCGTGCAGGCCGCCGGGCGTGTCCAGCACCACATGGGTGATGCCGGTGGGCACGCGCAGGGTGTTTTTCTGGTCGAGCGCCCAGGGCGCGATGGCGGGCAGGGCGGGGTCGCGGCGCTTGAGCCAGGCCCGGCTGGACTGCTGGCGGTCCACATCGCCCAGCATCACGGCGCTGCCCTGCCGCGCGCTCCACGCCGCAATGTGGGCGGCCAGCGTGCTCTTGCCGCTGCCCCCCTTGCGGTTGACGATTGCGATGACCGGCATTGATGCCTCCAAACGGTACGAAAGAAACAGTTTGGTACAAAACTGGCCGAAAGTCCAGACTGCGCCTGCATTCAGCGCTAGGAATTTTGTAGCAACGCAACGTCGGCCGAAGGCGAGCCGCCGGGCCCGAAGCGGTGCCAGGCGCGTCGCAGCTGGGTGTCGGAACTGAACCCGGCCTGCGCTGCCGCCTGGGTCACGTTCAGGCCCGAGCGCAGTGCCATCTGCGCCGTGGCCAGCCGGATGCGGCGCAGGTACTGCAGCGGTGCAATGCCCGCATGGGCCAGAAACAGCCGCGTCAGGTGGCGCGGCGAGGTGTGGCCCGCTTCGGCCATGCGGGCCACGGTCCAGGCCGCCTGGGGCCGGGCGCAGACCGCGTCCTGCACGCGGTGCAGCGCCGGGTGCAGGTGCTGCCGGTAGCCCAGGAACGGTGACAGCGCCGCGTCGCCCGGGCCGCGTCGCAGCGGCACCACCAGCGCCTGCGCCACGCGCGCCGCCAGCGCCGGCCCGCACAGGGCCGTGACGCGGTGCAGCGCCAGGTCCACGCCCGTGGTGACCCCCGCGCTGCTGTAGACCGGCGGGTCTTCCACGAAAACCCGGTTGGCCTCCACGCGGCAGCCCGGTGCGGTGGCCTGCAGTTCGTCCAGGTGCTGGTGGTGGGTGGTGGCCTGGCGCTCGACCAGCAGGCCCGCGTGTGCGGCCAGCACGGCGCCGGCGCAGATGCTCATCAGTTCCTGAGTGCCTTGCTGGAGGCGCAGGCCGCGCAGCCAGTGAAGAACCTCCTGCGCCTCGGGCGAATCGACCCGGGTCACCGGCCCCGGCTGCCCCGACACCACCACCCATGCGGGCTCGGGCAGGTCGCGGGGCAGGGGCTCCAGGCCCGTCAGCTGCAGACCCAGCGGGCTGGTGCTGGTCGGGCGCGGGCCGACAAAGTGCAGCACAAAGCGCGCCGGTTGTCCGCTGGCCTGAAGCTGCTGGTTGGCTGCGCGCAGCACTTCGGCCGGGCCGGCCCAATCGAGCACCAGGCTGTCAGGCAGCAGCACGAACAGCACATGGATCGGGGCCGGATCAGGCGGGCTCATCTGCCACCCAGCGGTAGTCCATCTGGCGCGCGGTGCGCTCGGCCAGCGCGTGGCCGGCCAGCCGCGCCACCAGATGCAGGCTCATGTCGATGCCGGCGCTGATGCCGGCCGAGGTGACCAGGCTGCCGCGGTCCACCCAGCGCCGGCCCTGCAGCACGCGCAGCGCCGGAAAGCGATGGCGCAGGTCGGCCACGTCTTCCCAGTGGGTGGTGACCTCGCCCCCGGTGACCACGCCACTGGCCGCGAGCAGGAAGGCGCCGGTGCACACCGACGCGGTCAGCGGCGCATGGCGAGCGGTGGCGGCAATCCAGGCCAGGGTCTGCGGGCAGGCCAGTGGCGCATCGACCACGCCACCGGGCACGATGAGCAGGTCGGTGGGCGGACAGCTGCCGAAGCCGTGTTCCGGCAGCACGCGCAACCCGGCCCGGGCCTGGATGGCCTGGCCGTCGCGCGAGACGCAGGCCACCTCGAACAGCGGCGGTTCCTGCGGCGCCGTGCGTGCGTGGACCCGGCTTGCGGTGGTGAAGACTTCATACGGGCCGGCGAAGTCCAGCACCTCCACGGCCTCGAACACCAGGATGTGGACGCGCGTGGTCATGGCAGCGTGACCTCGCTGGCAATCAAATCAAGACATGAACGCATGGGCTGACCTCTACAGAAGATTGACGGGAGTCCAAATTCTGCGCGGATCAGCGCCGGCCCGCCACTCATGGGCGGACCAGTTTCGGTCAATTCAGGACATCAGGGCCGGGTCAGGCCACCACCACGGCCTCACCGTCGCCGCGGGGCGCAATGGTGCCGATGGTGCAAACCGTCTCGCCCGCGGCGCTGAGCTGGGCGGCCACCGCCGCGGCGCTGGCCGCCGCCACCACCACCACCATGCCGATGCCGTTGTTGAAGGTGCGGTTCATCTCATGGTCGTCAATGCCCGCCGTGGCCTGCAGCCAGGCAAACAGCTCGGTCTGGGGCCAGCTGCCCTTGCGCAGGTGGGCCGCCATGCCCTCGGGCAGCACGCGCGGGATGTTCTCCAGCAGGCCGCCGCCCGTGATGTGCGCCAGCGCCTTGATGCCGCTGGTGCCGTCGGCCGACACCGGGTGCGCCGCCAGCGCCGCCAGCACGCTCTTCACATACAGCCGGGTGGGCGCCATCAGCGCCTCGCGGAAGGGCTTGCCATCCAGCGTGGTGGGCGCCGAGGCACCGGCGCGCTCGATGCACTTGCGCACCAGGCTGAAGCCGTTGGAATGCACGCCGTGGCTGGCCAGGCCCAGCACCACGTCGCCGGCCTGCACGCCCTGGCCCGTGAGGATTTTTGACTTTTCGACCGCGCCCACGGCAAAGCCGGCCAGGTCGTATTCACCCGCCGGGTACATGCCGGGCATCTCTGCGGTTTCGCCGCCGATCAGCGCGCAGCCGCTCAGCTCGCAGCCCCGGGCAATGCCGCCCACCACGGCGGCGGCGGTGTCCACATCGAGCTTGCCGCAGGCAAAGTAGTCCAGGAAGAACAGGGGTTCGGCGCCCTGCACCAGCACGTCGTTCACGCTCATGGCCACCAGGTCGATGCCCACGGTGTCGTGCATGTTCCATTCAAACGCCAGCCTGAGCTTGGTGCCCACGCCGTCGGTGCCGCTCACCAGCACGGGCTCCTGGTAGCGCTTGGGCACCTCGAACAGGGCGCCAAAACCGCCAATGCCGGCCAGCACGCCCTCGCGCATCGTCTTTTTGGCGAGCGGCTTGATGCGCTCAACCAGCGCATCGCCCGCGTCAATGTCAACACCGGCGTCTTTGTACGAAAGGGGAGTTTGGGTCATGGAGTAGGCCGCCGTGGGGCGGGTAAACGGGCTGAGGGGGCTGGCGGACTAGAATTTGGCACCGATTTTAAGGGTTGACACCTACTCCCCCCTGTATGCAATTTACCCCCTCGCAAAAACGTGCCGCGGCCTGGCTGCTGATTGCCCTTGTCACGGTGCTCATGCTGTGGGCTCTGGGGCCGGTGCTGACCCCGTTTGTGGTGGCGGCCGTGCTGGCCTATGCGCTCACACCGCTGGTGGACCGGCTCGACGCCGCCGGCAACGGGCGCATGCCGCGCGTGGTGGCCGTGCTGCTGGTGGAGCTGCTGTTCGTGGTGGTGGTGCTGGCGGTGCTGCTGCTGATCGTGCCCATCATGGCCAAGGAACTGCCGCTGATGCGCGAACAGGTGCCCGTGCTGATGGACCAGCTCAACGCCTGGCTCAGGCCGGCGCTGGGCCAGCTGGGCTTTGACGTGTCGTTCGACCTGGGCTCGATCAAGGCGCTGGTGCTGCAGTACCTCAATGCCAATTTTGAAGAGGCCGTGGGCCCGTTGCTGTCGTCCATCAAGCTCGGCGGCAGCGTCGCGCTGGCGGTGATCGGCAATGCGCTGCTGATCCCGGTTGCGCTGTTTTACCTGCTCATGGACTGGGCCGGCCTGGTGGCGCGCGCCATGGAACTGGTGCCGGTGCGCCTGCGCGCCGGGGTGGACAGCTTCACCACCGAGGCCGACCAGGTGCTGGGCCAGTACCTGCGCGGGCAGCTGCTGGTGATGCTGATCATGGCGGTGTTCTACAGCGTGGGCATGCTGCTGTTCGGGCTTGACCTGGCGCTGCCGATTGGCCTGTTCACCGGGCTGGCCATGTTTGTGCCCTACCTGGGCTTTGGCCTGGGCATGATCCTGGCCATCCTGGCGGGGCTGCTGCAGTTTGCCTCCATCAAGGCCCTGGTCATGGTGGCGGTGGTGTACGGCGCGGGCCAGGTGCTTGAAAGCCTGTTCCTCACCCCGCGCTTGGTGGGCGAGCGCATTGGCCTGCACCCGCTGGCCGTGATCTTTGCCTTGCTCGCGTTTGGCCAGCTCTTTGGCTTTGTGGGGGTGCTGGTGGCCTTGCCGGCCAGTGCCGTGCTGTTTGTGGGCATCCGCCGGGTGCGTGCCAACTACCTGGCCAGCAAGCTCTACCAGGGATGAAGCAGATCGCGCTCGACATCGGGCTGGCGGCCGGGCCCACGCTGGCCGGCTTTTTTGCCGGGCCCAATGAAGCCGCGCTGCGCCACCTGCAGCTGTGGGTGGGCAGCCCCACGCGCTCGCCCGTGCCCACCTACCTCTGGGGCGCCGAGGGCAGTGGCAAGACCCATTTGCTCAAGGCCGTGCGCGAGGCGCTGCGCGAGCAGGGTGCCAGCGCCGGCTGGCTCGATGCCTCGGTGCACGAACCCCCGGCCTTCAACGACAACTGGGCCGTGGTGCTGCTGGACCAGGTGGACCTGTATACCGCGGTTCAGCAACACGCGGCCTTCAACTGGTTCGTCAACGCCCAGACCTACCAGCGCGGGGTGCTGGCCGCCGGCAACCTGCCGCCCGCCGGCCTGAGCCTGCGTGAAGACCTTCGCACCCGGCTGGGCTGGGGCCACGTGTTCCAGCTGCAGGTGCTCAAGGAGGCCGAGCTGCGCTCGGTGCTGCGCCAGGGCGCTGACGCGCGCGGCGTGTTTCTGGGCGACGAGGTGATGGACTTCATGCTCACGCGCTTCTCGCGCGACCTGGGCAACCTCATGCAGCTGCTGGACCAACTGGACCGCTACGCCCTGCAGACCCAGCGCGCCATCACCATCCCCCTGATCAAGTCCATGCTGGAGAACGAGTGAGTTCCGCCAAACCCCGTCTCGCGCTGTTTGACCTGGACCACACGCTGCTGCCCATCGACTCGGACTATTCATGGGGGGTGTTCACCACCACCATCGGCTGGACCGACCCGGTGGTGTTCCGCCAGAAGAACGACGAGTTTTACGAGCACTACAAGGCCGGCACGCTCGACATTCATGACTACGTGCGCTTTGCCGTGGAGGCCGCGCGGGTCCGCGGTGCCAGCCAGTCGATGGCGGCGCACGCGGATTTCATGCGCACCGTGATCGAGCCCGCGCTGACCGAAGCCGCCCAGGCGCTGGTTCGCCAGCACCAGGCCGCGGGCGACGAGGTGGTTATCATCACGGCGACCAACGAGTTCGTGACGCGGCCCATTGCCCAGCGCTTTGGCGTGGCGGAACTGATCGCGGTGGAGCTTGAGCGCGATGCCGGCGGCTGGATCACCGGCGACATCAAGGGCGTGCCCTCGGCGCGCGAAGGCAAGGTCACACGCATGGCCCAGTGGCTGGCCAGCCGCCAGTGGGACTGGGCCGACGTGCATAGCACCTTCTATACCGACTCCATCAACGACCTGACCCTGCTGGAGAGGGTCGACACCCCCGTGGCCACCAACCCGGACGACCGGCTGCGTGCCATTGCCAGGGAGCGCGGCTGGCGCATACTGGACCTGTTTGAAAAAAGATAAATGATCAAGAAATTCATCGACAAGCTGCTGGGCAAGACCGGCGCCGGCAAGACCCCGCGGTTCGGCAAGCGCGAAGAGGTGGGCCACGACGTGCACGGCATCGACCCCAAGCTGGTGGACGAGCGGGCCCTGAACGTGGTGCAGACCCTGCAGCAGGCGGGCTTTGAAGCCTACATCGTCGGCGGCGCCGTGCGCGACCTGCTGGTGGGCCTGCGCCCCAAGGACTTTGACGTGGCCACCAACGCCACGCCCGAACAGGTCAAGGGCCTGTTCCGCCGCGCCTTCATCATCGGGCGGCGCTTTCGCATCGTGCACGTGGTGTATGGCCGGGGCCGCGAGCATGAGGTGATTGAAGTGTCCACCTTCCGCGCCTACATGGACAACGCCGCTGCCGAACAGGTGGCCGGCAACGAAAAGACCAGCAAGGGCGAGCTGGCCGGCATGAAACACGCCGTGGACTCCACCGGCCGTGTGCTGCGCGACAACGTCTGGGGCCCGCAGGATGAAGACGCCACGCGGCGCGACTTCACCATCAACGCCATGTACTACGACCCGGGCACGCAGATCGTGGTGGACTACCACGGCGGCATCAAGGACACCAAGAAGCGCCTGCTGCGCATGATTGGCGACCCGGCCACCCGCTACCGCGAAGACCCGGTGCGCATCATCCGCGCCGTGCGCTTTGCCGCCAAGCTCAACCCGCTGGGCTTCAAGCTCGACCCCAAGACCGCCGCGCCGCTGGTCGCCTCGCAAAAGCTGCTGGACGACGTGCCCCAGAGCCGCCTGTTTGACGAAATGCTCAAGCTGCTGCAGACCGGCCACTCGCTGGCCACCATCGAGCAGCTCAAGGCGCTGGGCCTGGCGCGCGGCATCTACCCGCTGCTGGACGTGGTGGTCGAGCGCGCGGAGCAGACCTTTGTCAAGGCCGCGCTCATGGACACCGACCGCCGCGTGGGCGAGAGCAAGCCCGTGGCGCCCAGCTTCTTGCTGGCCTGCGTGCTGTGGGCCGACGTGCGTGACGGCTGGGCCGAACGCCTGGCGCGCAAGCAGCATCCGTTCCCGGCGCTGCAGGACGCGATTGACGACGTGTTCAACGCCCGCATTGGCGATGTGTCGGGCCGCGGCAAGCTGGCCGCCGACATGCGCGAGATCTGGATGATGCAGCCCCGCTTTGAAAAGCGCGTGGGCAGCACGCCCTTCAGCATGGTGGAGCAGCCGCGCTTTCGCGCCGGGTTTGACTTCATGCGGCTGCGCGCCGACGCCGGCGAGGTGGACGTGGTGCTGGCCGACTGGTGGCAGGAGTTCAGCACCGCGAGCGACGCCGTGCGTGAAGACCTGATTGCCCAGGTGCGCGAGGAAACCCAGGGCAAGGGCGGGCGCCGCGTGCGCGTGCCGCGGCCCCAGGTGGCCGCAGGCCCGGCCAGCGTGGTGGCCGGCGCCGAAGACGCGCAACCGGCAAGCCGCAATGAAGCCAGCGGCCAAGAAGCCGGTGAGGGCGCACTGTCTGGCGACGCGCCCCGCAAGCGCCGCCGGCGCCGCCGCAAGCCCACGGGCGAGGGCGGTGGTCAGCCGCCTTCAGGCCCTTCGTCGGACGCCTCTGACTGACGGCCATGCGCGACCCCGTCGCGGCCTACGTGGCGCTGGGCGCCAACCTGGGGGATGCGCAGCCAACGGTGCTGCGCGCGATCAAGGCCATCGGGCAGACCCCAGGCGTGCGCGTCTTGCGCGCCTCGTCGCTCTACCGCACGGCGCCGGTTGAGTCGTCAGGCCCCGAATACATCAATGCCGTGGTGGCGCTGGAAACGATGCTCACCGCGCCCGCCCTGCTGGCCGCACTCCAGGCGCTGGAGCAGGCCGCCGGCCGTGAACGGCCCTATGTCAATGCGCCCCGCACGCTGGACCTGGACATCTTGTTGTATGGCGGCGCCCGCATCGACAGCCCAAACCTGACCGTGCCCCACCCGCGCATGGGCCAGCGAGCGTTTGTTCTGGTGCCGCTGGCGGAGATTGCGCCGGGCGTCGTGAAGGCTCAGCAGCTTGAGCGTGTGGGCGAGCAGGTGGTGCGCCGGCTGTAGTAGTCGGTACGGTCTAACGGCCCGCGCTTGCTGTGTTTGGCAGCATTTTTATCCGCAGACCTGCGAGGCGATTGCTGATATAGCGGATATAAATCGGGCATTTACAGAAGTTCAAGGAGACGGGGATGATGCGATTCAACATGGCTAGTAGGACAGAGTTGACCTGTAAGTCGCGTTAGGCAGCACCGATCATGCTTCGCGTCTCGGACCATATAGGGCTCATTCATCAAATGCTTGGGGACTACGGACTACCTCCCGAGACCCTTGAACTAACTGCGAATGTCCAAGCTTGGTGCATCGGCCATGGTCTCACGGAAAAAAATCCGCTTCGGACGGCTAAGTGCTTTTGTCGCTTTGCTGATAGTGCGTGTCACATTGTGATGGCCGAGGAAATTTCAGATGATCAAGTCCAAAGCGGAAAGAGTGGAATGGAGCGGAATGGGTTCGGAGCGGATGTCGGGAGACTGAGGACTCATAGGGAATACCTCGTTCACCTCATGCTTCATGAAATAGCCTGCCATGTGCTCCGGGCGACGGATCAACATTCAAGAGATGTTTGGGCCTTCAAGGAGATGTCCAAGTATGCTGTCTAACCCGCTGGTCGACACTGGAGTCCAGGGGCGTCCGCTATCTCCGGTCGCTCTTGTCCTTGGGCTCCAGTCACATGCACGTTAGAGGTACACCATGGGAATTGCTCAAGCTGGAATTGCATTCAAACCAACGAATCCGATCAGTGATCACCGGTCGCTTGTATCAAAGCTTTGCAGGGAAGATGCCACACCAATCGAACATCCCAATGTCGGTCAATTCGATATCAGGAAGCATGCCGATGTGATGGTTCAGTTCTTTGGTGATGCTTGTTTCATCTGCAATAACGACATTGCTTGGGAAATTTTAGAAAACCCAGCATCGGATATCACATATACCCATCAGTCACTCGGGTTTCCTGAATTCTTCATGGTCTTTTGCCACTATGACTCAGGAGGTAGTTACGGGTACGCCTTCGTTGAGGACGGCCAAAGAACCAGATCACGACTACAAACGACTGGTGTGCCGCAATTGCCACCCTTGATTGAATTTGGCACACCCAAAGACATTGAGATGCACTGGTTGTCGGCAGATTTTTACCTTGAGGAGGACGACTGTCCGGTTGAGCAGCGGCAGAAAATCTTCTATCAAGGCGAACGAGCAATAGAGGTTCCAGAGTACTACCTGACCAGTCGAATTCTTGATGAAACTCTTGTGAGCAAATTTGGTGTTTGTCCGTGGGATACGAACGTTGAGCCTATATCCCATTTTTTTAGGCTTGTCGGAGCAAAGAAGCCATGGTGGCAGCTGTGGTAGTCATATTCTTGCGCTCAACCCCGCTCCATTCAGTCCCCGGATGCAGCGGGCGCCATTCTGGGCTCGGACGCAGGAGACGGCGGATGGTAATGATGCCGTTTAACATGTCAGTTCATCGGACCGCCTGGGGCGGTTGCTGACTTTTACGTTGAGCATCATGACCCTGCGTGAGTTTGATCTTCTAACAATTCCGGCTATTCATCAGACTATTGGTCCTGTGATTGACTCCCTGCTGCAGCCTCAGGGTTTTGTCTCGTTCAAGCCTTTGCAGTGGGTGCGCAGCGACAATGCGCCTATCCGCCAGTTATTCGAGTACCGGCAGCTCAAGGGGGGTGCCCTAGCCCCGGCATGGGGCTATTCATTGGATTTCGTACCCCATTTTTCTGGACGAGAAATGAAGTGGCACAGAACCGAGAAGTCTGCCCTCCTCGATGCCTTCGTTGATGGCCAGTGTCATCGTGACCTCTTGTTGACCTGTATGTATGGTGTACCCGGCTTGCTTGAGAATTTGCAGCATCGGGTAGCCGCAGCGGTCCAGATGGCGAGGCAGTTCTGGGCAACGGGCGACACGCCTCATCGCGTGTATTCGATAGTGGAGGCGCTGCGATCTGAGCCGGGATCTAGTTACTTTGTGCAGTTACCTATCGCCAACGCTTTTTGTCTAGCACTGAGCGGACGCGAGGCCGAGGGCAGGGCTGAGCTTGAGGGCATCATCCAGGATCGGTGTCGGTATCCATCCACCGAACTGAGCGAGAAGACCATCGCAAAGGTTTGGCTTGCCTTCCGTGATGCTAGTTCTACGATTACTGGGGAACGGACGCCGTGATGTCCAACCCATACACGCCACGGATTGGGGGGCGAGAAAATTGACGCGTTCGTCGGCCTCACGACTGTGTCAGCTCTGCGGTCATCATCCCCTTGCGATAAGTTCTCCGTTGTCGGTATTCCACGCCGAATGTTGAACCGACGCGATGCCTACACGCCTTAGCACCGTCTCTCCGGAGATTGAGGAGGCACTCGCCGATGCCTCATCTGCCGAACGTGTTGCTGCGGCTCGACTCGTGGCGCTGAAAGTGGCCAAGTTGGTCCTGGGTGTTCCTGACGCACTGTTTGAAGCCGCTTCCGACCTTGCCGCGATAGCCGAAAACCTGGATGAACGTTACTTTCGAATGCATGAGCAGGGCGCTGCTGGATGGGAAGAGGTATTTGCGCAGGCCCGTGCGGTTGCTGCGTTGAGATACGCCAACGAAGCCGAACCGGAGGAGGCGCTGTACGAGGCCGTGATTGCGTTGGATGACCCTCGAAGGGTATTCGAACTATTGAACGGCACGTTGAATGGTTCGGTCTAAATAGTCCACAGCGCGGGCTCCGGCTTCGGCGCGCCGGCCGCGAGCCCCGCCAGACCATCCTGCAGGTCCTGGCCGACGGCGAGGAGCCCACCGAAGAGTTTCTGGAGGAGTGGACGCGCTGCGGAATGCACCAGAGCTGTCAGACGAGGAGTTCGAGCGGCAGCCGCTGAGCGCCCCGGGTGACGACGGCGATCCGCGGACGCCCGAATAAGAAAGAGGTCAACTACTGTGGTCGCCGGCGTGGATTCCGCTTTGCGCAGGCAACTCCCGCACCACGCACGCAGACCTGGTTGGGATCACTCCAGCCCCACTGTCTCCAGGTAATAAGGCATGTGGCAGCCCCACCCCAGCTTGCGCTCGATCCGCTGGCGCAGGGTGTCGGCGGCGGCGGGCTCGCCGTGGGTGATGAAGGTGGTGCGGGGCGGCTGCCTGAAGTGCCGCAGCCAGTCCAGGATTTCGCCCGCGTCGGCGTGGGCCGACAGGTCGTCCAGCCGGGCCACTTCGGCGCGCACCGGGATGTCCTGCCCATGGATGCGCACGGTGGCCGCGCCGCCGACGATCGATGCGCCGCGCGTGCCCCCGGCCTGGTAGCCCGCAAAAAGCAGGGTGTTGCGGGCGTCGGGTGCAAAGGCCTTCAGGTGGTGCACCACGCGCCCGCCGGTGGCCATGCCGCTGGCCGCGACGATGACCATCGGCCTGGTGCGGCTGTTCAGGCGCTCTGATTCTTCGGGGGTCTCGACGATGCGGGCCACGCTGGCCAGCTCGCGGCACTGCGCCGGCGTGAGCTTGAGCCCTTCAGGGTGCCGGGTGTAGGCCTGCGTCGCATTCGCCGCCATGGGACTGTTGAGAAACACGGGCAGGTCGGCAATGCGGCCCTGCTGCTTGAGCTGCCCGATGGCATGCAGCAGGGCCTGCGCGCGCCCCACCGCAAAGGCCGGGATGATGACGGCCCCGCCACGCGCCGCGGTGCGCCGTATCACCTCGCCCAGCCCGGCCACGGCGTCCGAATGGGGGTGGGTGCGGTCGCCGTAGGTGGACTCGACCACCAGGTAGTCGGCGCCCTCCATGGCCACCGGGGGCTTGAGCAGCAGGTCGTTGGGCCGTCCCAGGTCGCCCGAGAAAAGAATGGAGCGCCGGCCATCGTCCAGCCGCACAAATGTCGAGCCCAGCATGTGGCCCGAATGCGCGAGCCGGGCCTGCAGGCCCGCCACCGGTTCCCAGGGCGTGTCCAGCGGCACGCTGCGCAACTGCTTGAGGCTGGCCAGCGCGTCGTCCTTGGTGTACAGAGGCAGCGCGGGTTCGTGCCGCGACAGATGGTGGCGGTTGGCAAAGGCGGCTTCTTCCTCCTGCAGGTGGCCGCTGTCGGGCAGCATGATGGCGCATAGGTCGCGCGTGGCGGCGCTGCAGAACACCGGCCCGCGAAAGCCCTGGCGCACCAGCAGGGGCAGGTAGCCGCTGTGGTCGATGTGTGCGTGCGTCAGGATCACCGCGTCAATGGAGGCCGGGTCGACCGGAAACGCCGCCCGGTTGCGCAGCCGCAGCTGCTTGTAGCCCTGAAACAGCCCGCAGTCCACCAGCACGCGCGCGCCGCCGTGGCGCAGCAGATACTTCGAGCCGGTCACGGTGTCGGTGGCGCCTAGAAACTGGATGTCCATTGCCGCAGTCTAGGCAGTGGCCGCACGCGGCCACTTGCGCTTTGTCAACTGGGCGGGACCGGCGCGTTGTTTGATCTGCATCAGCCCGCGGCCGGCTGGCAGCGCCTAAGCTGGGTTGTTCAAACTGGCACAACACCGAAAGGAAGCAAGCATGAAACGCAACGAAGCAAGCTGGGACCGCGTCTTGCGCGTCGTCGCCGGCCTCGCGCTCATTGGCGCGGCATTGGAAGGGGCCATCGGCCCCTGGGGCTATATCGGCGTGGTGCCGCTGCTGACCGGCATCGCCGGCCTGTGCCCGCTGTACAGTCTGTTGGGTATCAGTACCTGCCCGGTCAAGGCCGATTAGCGGCCGGTGGCCGGCCATTGACGTGGATTCAATGCGGCTATTCACCCTCACAGGCGCCCGGCGGCACGATGCCGCCGTCCAGGCCTGGTTCTCGGCCCCGCAGCCGCTGCGCCCGCTGGCGCAGCAGTGGTTTGCCGCCATGCGCGCCTGCGGGCCCGACGTCGTCGAGCTGCTGCACGACGGCCACCCCACCGCCTGCGTCCAGGACGCGCCGTTTGGCTACGTCAACACCTTCACGGCCCACGTCAATGTCGGCTTCTTCACGGGCGCTGCGCTGCAAGACCCGTGCGGCCTGCTGGAAGGCACGGGCCGCTTCATGCGCCACGTCAAGCTGCGGCCCGGCGTGCCCGTGGACGAGCCCGCGCTGCAGGCGCTGATCGCCGCCGCCTACGCCGACATCCAGGCAAGGCTTGCGGCCCGGTGAGAAACTTTGCGCGTGCGCGCCCGGATCGCCGACCGTCGCTGCCGGGCATACTCGGCTCATGAGCTTTTTGTCCTCGTTCTCTCCACTGCTGTATGTCCAGGTATCCCCAGAACACCTCAGCGTGAGGGATGTGAAAGCGGGGGTGGAGATCTCCGAGCCGGCGCAGGTGGCGATCGCCCAGGGAGCCAAAGCCACCATTGCCGGCGTTGGCTTGCAGGCAGCTTCTGCCGCAGCGGCCGGCGGCCCGGTGGAGTTGGTCAAGCCCTTCGCGCACCCGCGTTCTCTTGTGTCTGACTTCACGGTCGCTGAGCAACTGCTGAAGGCTTTCATCCGCCGCGTGCGACGAAACACATTCCTGCAGTTGCCTCCGCGCGTCGTGGTGCACCTCCTTGGCAACCCCGCAGGGGGCTTTACCCAGGTCGAGGTCCGGGCGTTCACCGAGATGGCACTCGGCGCGGGGGCTTTTGAGGTGGTGATTCGGGAAGGGCGCCCCCTCACCGACCAAGAGCTCCTGGCCGGCAACTTCTCGGCCGGAGGCAAGGTGCTTTCATGACCCTACCAGGCTGGCATGGCGGGCGGCACAATCGGCCCGGTGACCACTGACCAACACCCCCATGCCACGCTGCGTCGCCTTCCTTCGCGGGGTCAGCCCGCAAAACGCCAGCATGCCGGCGCTCAGGCAGTGCTTTGAGTCCGCGGGCTTCACCGAGGTGCGCACCCTGCTGTCCAGCGGCAACGTGGTGTTCAACGCCCGCTCGTCGCCGATAGGCACCTTGCAGCGGCGCTGCGAGAAGGCGATGCAGACGGATCTGCCCCAGGGCTTTTGCACCATCATCCGGCCCGCGCTGCACCTGCAGGCGCTGCTGGCGGCCGACCCGTTCGCGGGGTTCGACCTGCCCGCATCGGCCAAGCGCATCGTCACCTTCCTGCGCACGCCGCCTCAGGCCGTCGTCCAACTGCCGATCGAACGTGACGACGCGGTCATCCTCAAGCTCGACGGCGCCGAGGTGTTCTCGGCCTATGTGCCCGGCGACAAGGGGCCGGTGTTCATGAACCTGATCGAGCGCATCTTTGGCAAGGACGTGACCACGCGCACGCTCGACACGGTGCGCAAGTGCGCGCAGGCCTGAGCGGCCGGGCCTTGCCCTTCTTCTTCCCATTACCTCCCGCGTCATTGCCCGCATGACGCCGCGGCGCGAACATCCTGTCAACGAAAGATTTTTCAACCACAGGAGCTTCAAATGACTGACACCGGACTCATCGCCATTGCCTGCGGGCTGATCATCGGGCTGGGCGCGATTGGCGCCTGCCTGGGCATCGGGCTGATGGGCGGGCGCTTCATTGATGGCGCGGTGCGCCAGCCCGAGATGATGGAACCGCTGCAGACCAAGATGTTCCTGCTGGCGGGCCTGATCGATGCCAACTTCCTGATTGGCGTGGGCGTGGCGCTGATGTTTGTGTTCGCCAACCCGTTTGCCGGCTGATTGGGCGCTGATTTGCCGGGGTTTCAAGCCAAAAAGGCCTGGAGTCCAATACCGGCGGCCACTTCCAGCTACAAAAACAGGAGCAAATCGGTTGCGGGCGGTGCTCAGCGCTGGGCGCTGCCGCGCTGCTGGCTCACGTCCAGTTCGCTCACGCCAGCCGCGTGGTTGCCCCAGGCGTTGCGGATGTGGGTGAGCACGGCAGCGGTGTCGGCGTCGTTGAGCAGCAGCACATAGGGCGGCATGCCAAAGGGCCGCGGGTTGCCGGCCGTGGCCGGCGCAAAGCCGCCGTTCAGCACGATCTGGACCAGGTTGGCCGTGGTGCCCAGCGTGACGGCCCGGTTGCCCGCCAGGCGCGGGTAGGCGCCGGGCACGCCCTGGCCCTGTTCGCCGTGGCACTGCACGCAGTGCTTGTCGTACAGCTCGGCGCCGCGCTGCGCCAGCCGCGGGTTCACGGGCGCGGCCTTGGGCGGCGCGGTGGCCGGCGCGGCGGGCAGGCTGCGCAGGTAGGTGGCCATGGCGTTGAGGTCGCCGTCGCTCAGGTATTGCGTGCTGGCCTGCACCACCTCGGCCATGGGACCGAGCACCGAGGCCTGGGGCGACACGCCGGTCTTGAGCAGCGCCACGATCTGCGCCACTGGCCAGTGCGCCACGCCGGCCTCGGTCTCGGCGCCCAGCGAGGGCGCGTACCAGTTCTGCATGGGGATCATGCCGCCGGCCAGGTTGAGCGGGTTGCGCGTGGCGCCCAGCGCGTTGCGCGGCGCGTGGCAGGCTGCGCAGTGGCCCAGGCCCTGCACCAGGTAGGCGCCGCGGTTCCAGTCGGCGCTTTGCGATGGGTCGGGCTCAAAGGCCTGCGGGCTGAACGACAGCGTGCGCCAGGCCCACAGCGCGGCCTGCGTGCTGTAGGGCCAGCGCAGGGCGTGTGGCGTGTTGGGCCGTGTCACGGCCGGCAGGCTCATCAGGTAGGCGTAGAGGGCGTCAGAGTCGGCGCGCGTCACGCGGGTGTAGCTCGGGTACGGAAAGGCCGGGTACAGCAGCCGGCCATCGCGGCCCCGGCCCTCGTGCATGGCCTGCCAGAAGTCGCTGGCCGTCCACTGGCCAATGCCGGTGGCCTTGTCGGGCGTGAGGTTGCTGGTGTGCAGCCGGCCAAATGGCGTGTCGATGGCGCGGCCGCCGCTGTAGGGCGCAGCGCCAGCCACGGTGTGGCAGGCCATGCAGTTGCCCGCGCGCGCCAGGTAGGCGCCGCGCGCCACCTGCTGGGCGGCGGGCGCAGGGCTTGCCGATGTGGCGGTGCTTGTTGCCGATGTGGCCGTGGGCGCCATGTTCGCGGCCGCGCTGGCCGCCGGCATTGCCGGCGCGGTGGCGGCGCCGCAAGCCATGGTGGGCGGGCGCGGCAGCGCGGCTGCGGGGTGGCTGGTGCGCGGCACGGGCTGGGCCGCCAGCCAGGTGGCCACGGCGTTGATGTCGTCCAAGCTCAGCGCCCGCGCGATCTGGCCCATGCAGTCGGGCGCATGGGCCTGGCGCTGGCCGGCGCGCCAGGCGCCAAGCTGGGCATTGAGGTAGTCGCGCGGCAGGCCCACCAGGCCCGGCGTGGCGGGCTGCACGCCGGTCAGCGCCGCGCCGTGGCAGGACACGCAGGCGGGGATCTTGCGCGTGGCGTCGCCCTCGCGCGCCAGCGCCTCACCGCGGCGCCAGGCCTCGGTGGCGGTGCTGCCGCGGGGGGTGGGCGGCGGGTAGGGCACTTCCAGCGCCGCAAAGTAGCGCGCGATCTCCATCAGGTAGTCGTCGCCCAGCGGCTCCAGCAGGCCGGCCATCAGGCCGTAGTGGCGCCGGCCCTCGCGGAAGTTCAGCAGCTGGTTGTAGAGGTAGCCCGCCGGCTTTCCCGCAATGCGCGGGTAGTAGCCGTCGGGGCCGGCGCGGCCCTGCGGGCCATGGCAGGCGGTGCAGGCCAGCGTGCGCTGGGCCATGCTGTCTTCAAACGTGGCGGGGGCGGCGAGGGCAGTGGCGGTGGTGATGGCGACGGCCAGCCACAGGGCCAGCGCGCCCAGGAGGCGGAGACGGGACATTCAGCTATTGTGGGACAGATCGATCACCACATCGGAAACCGGGTAGGCCACGCAGGGCAGGATCCAGCCCTCGGCCTTTTCCTCGGCGCTCAGGCCCGGCCATTCGATGCGGTAGTGCACGCGCCCGTGGGTCAGGCGGCAGATGCAGGTGCGGCAGGTGCCGTTGCGGCAGGAGCTGGCCAGCTCGATGCCCGCGGCTTCGGCCGCCAGCAGCAGCGGCTGCCCGGCGGGGGCGCTGAAGGCCTGGCCCGAGGGCGCCAGCAGGGCGGAGTAGGTGGGTTCAGCGTGGGTCATGCGGCGCGGCCATCATAATCACGCCCCCGGGCGACAATGTGGCTCGCCCCGATTTATTGACTGCCCAGCAGAATCTGAACATGCCGAGTTACCTTGTCCGTCCCGCCCAAGCTGGCGATGCGCAATCCATTGCCGAAATCCATGTGGCCGCCTGGCAAGCCGCCTACACGGGCCTGATGCCCGACGAGCACCTGCAGGGCCTGTCCGCCGCCAAGCGCCTGCCCCTGTGGCGCGAAGCCATCGAGTTCAGCGAACCCCAGGTCTTCGTGGCCACCGAGGGCGACACGGTCGCGGGCTTTGTGGGCTTTGACCGCTCGCGTGACCCCAAGTCCAAGCCCACCACGGGCGAGGTCTGGGCCATGTATGTGGCCCCCGGCCACTGGGGCCAGGGCGCCGGCCTGGCGCTGTGGGACGCCGCGCGCGAGGGCCTGCTCGAAGAAGGCTGCACCGAAGTCACGCTGTGGGTGCTGCTGCGCAACGAGCGCGCCCTGCGCTTTTATGAGCTGGCCGGCTTCAAGCGCGAGCTCAACACCGCGCGCACCACCACCGTGGGCGGCGCCAAGCTCGAGGAAATCCGCCTCAAGCGCAAGCTCGACTGACATGGCCCCCACGCTTGCCACTTCGTGTGCTTCGCTGCCCCCCAAGGGGGCTTCAGCCGCCTTGGGGCGGCCCGGCGGCGTCTGACATGGCCCCCACGCTTGCCACTTCGTGCGCTTCGCTGCCCCCCGAGGGGGCTTCGGCCGCCTTGGGGCGGCCCGGCGGCGCCTGAGCGCGGGCGCCCCATGGCATCCAGCCTGCTGGCCCTGATCGACGACATTGCGTCCATCCTGGACGACGTGTCGCTGCTCACCAAGGTGGCGGCCAAGAAGACCGCCGGTGTGCTGGGCGACGACCTCGCGCTCAATGCCCAGCAGGTCACGGGCGTGCGGGCCGACCGCGAGCTGCCCGTGGTCTGGGCCGTGGCGCGGGGCTCGCTGGTCAACAAGGCCATCCTGGTGCCCGCGGCGCTGGCCATCAGCGCGTTCGCGCCCTGGGCCGTGACCCCGCTGCTCATGGTGGGGGGCGCCTTTCTCTGCTTTGAGGGTTTTGAGAAAGTGGCGCACCGCGTGCTGCACGGCGCCGGTGACGACCAGGCCCGGCTGGAAGCACACCGCCAGGCCGTGGCTGACGAGACGGCCGACCTCGCCCAGCTTGAGAAAGACAAGGTCAAGGGCGCGGTGCGCACCGACTTCATCCTCTCGGCCGAGATCATTGCCATCACCCTGGGCACGGTGGCCAGCAGCCCGCTGCTGACGCAGGTGACGGTGCTGGTGGGCATTGCCGTGCTCATGACCGCGGGCGTCTATGGCCTGGTGGCCGGCATCGTCAAGCTCGACGACCTGGGCCTGTACCTGAGCCGCAAGGCCGGCGCGGCGCAGCAGGCCGTGGGCCGGGCCATCCTGCGCGCGGCGCCCTGGCTCATGAAGGGCCTGTCCGTGGCCGGCACGGTGGCCATGTTCCTCGTGGGTGGGGGCATCCTCACGCACGGCTTTGGCTGGCTGCACCACGGCATTGAAGCGCTCGCGCAGTCGGCGGCGCAGGTGCCGGGCGTCGGTGCGCTGCTGGGTGCGCTGGCGCCACTGCTGCTGAACGCGCTGGCCGGTGTGGTGGCCGGCGGCCTCGTGCTGGCCGCCGTCACTGCCGTGCAGCGGCTGCTGCCGCGCCGGGCCGGCGCATGACGCCCGTGCCCATGGAATGGAGCGAGGGCGGGGCACCGCAGCACGCGCTGTGGCGCAGCGAGGCCGGCCTGCCGCCGCCGCGCCGCGTGCAGCCAGCCGCCGACACCCTGAGCGCCGACGCCGCCTACCGGCTGGCCTGCGAAGGCACGGCCCTGCTGTGGCGCGGCGACTTCCAGAACGCGCGCCAGCTGCTGCAGGCGCTGGCGCGCCGCGCCGACAAGCCGCGAAAAACCGGCAAGGCCAAGGGCCGCGACAAGCCGCCGCCCGCCACGCCGGCCGAGGCCTTTCACCTGCATCGCCAGGCGCTGGCGCAGCGTGCGCGCGTGCTGGCCGCCGTGCTGATTCCGCTCGACGCGGACCACGGCATTCCCCTGCGGCGCGGGCCCGACTGGCGCCAGGCCTGCACCGAGGCCTGGGGTCCGGGCAGTGGGCCCGGCGTGGTCACGCTGCGCGAGCTGCTGGGCCTGGTGGGTGCGCACGAGTGGCGCAAGAAGGGCGTGCCGGTGCCCGCGCTGGGCGCGTCCATCCATCCGCACTACGGCGTGTTCTCGCCGGTGCGCGGCGAGTATGTGGATCTGGTGGCCCAGGCGCCATTGCCCGCTACGAGCCTGGCGTTTGATGTGGGCACCGGCACGGGCGTGCTGGCGGCCGTGCTGGCGCGCCGCGGGGTGGCCCGCGTGGTGGCCACCGACCAGGATCCGCAGGCCCTGGCCTGCGCGCGCGACAACCTGGCCCGGCTGGGCCTGGCCGCGCAGGTGGAGGTGCTGCAGGCCGATTTGTTTCCGCCAGGGCAGGCCCCTTTGGTGGTCTGCAACCCGCCCTGGGTGCCGGCGCGGCCCAGTTCACCGATCGAGCATGCGGTGTATGACGAAGGCAGCCGCATGCTGCGCGGCTTTCTGGCGGGGCTGGCGCCGCACCTGGCACCGGGCGGCGAAGGCTGGCTGATCCTGTCGGACCTGGCCGAGCACCTGGGTTTGCGCGGCCGGGACGAGCTTTTGGGCTGGATCGCCGCGGCAGGCCTGCAGGTGCTGGGCCGGCTCGATGCCCGGCCGCGCCACCCCAAGGCGGCCGACCCGGGCGATCCGCTGCACGCGGCGCGGGCGGCCGAGGTGACGTCCCTGTGGCGCCTGGGCCTGGCCTGAGCGGCGGTTACACGGTTGCTTTAGTACACATTCGGAAACACCGTTTCCCGGCGCATTCGGGTCCAATGCACGGCCATGGACACCGTAGCGGACTTTTCCGAAACCAGCGACATCTTCACCACCCTGCGCCAGGTGGAGCACTACGCCAGGCGCCGAGGCCGCCGCGAAGTGGAAATTGCCCTCTCCTCCGGCTGCCTCAGCCCCCAGAGCGAACGCATCATTAGCGAATGGCTGCTGCGCGACGATGCACGCCAGCGCCGCCGTGCCAGCCTGCCGCTGTGGCTGTTTGGCCTGTCGGCCAGCGGCCTGATCGCCGCCTGGCTGGCCTGGGTGTTCTGAGCCCGGCCGGCCCGCTCAGGCCACGCCTTCGGGCGGCAGCAGCATCGCAATCCGTTCGCTGATGGAGTCGGCCCGCTCGGCGCCAGCGGCCTGTTCAATCGCCTCGATCATCTCGCGCGCCGCGGCCAGCATGCTGGCGCGGTCGCGCGCGGTGCGCAGGGCCTCGCGGAAGGCCTCGGCACGCGCCGGGTCGCGCCGCGCGAACATGCGCTCGCAGATGTCAAACAGGAACATGCGCGTGGTGGCCAGCGACCGTTTGCCTTCAAAGGCGTCGGCGGCGTTGCCCGGGGCCGCGCCAGCGTCGCCAAGCGGCGCGGGCGCTGACACCGCCACCCGCGCAGCCGGTGGCTCCGCGGGCGGGGTGCTCTGGCGCGAGGGCGAGAGGTAGCCGTCGCGCACCAGCCGCAGCACGATCTGCTCGCCCTCGCCGTCAAACAGGGGCCGCAGGTCGTGGATGGAACGCTGGCCGTCGGCCAGCAGCAGCAGTGAACGCTCGCGCTGGCCCAGCGTGCGCACGCCGGGCCGCAGTTCGCTGCGCGCCTTGTCGGTTTTCTCCAGCATCATGACGATCACCTCCAGCAAGGCGTCAGTAGACCCCGCCAAGGTGACAACCGCGTGAAGGGCCCGCGCGGCCCGGGGGCTCAGGCGACGCGGCCCTTGTTGCCCTGGACCTCGCAGCCGGTGATGCGCCAGGCCTTGTCCTTCTGCCGCTGCAGCGTGTAGGTGGCCAGCCAGGCGTCACCGCGCTGGTCGGTCATCTGCACACGCTGCACCACGGTGCCATCGGGCAGGGCCTCGGGGATCAGGAAGGCCACATGCGCCGGTTCATACACCACCGGGTAGCCCGCGCGCACCATGGCCATGAAGCGTTCGGCGCTGCCCAACCTTTCACGCATACTCGGCGCGGCATACGAGAAAGCTTTTTCAGCGTCGCGCGCGGCAAAGGCGTCGAGTTGGCCCTGCACGGTGGCCCGCACGGCTTTCACGTCAGCGGCAGGCAGGGGCGCCATGGCGGGCGGCGCGGCCGTCGCGCACAGGCTGCCCGTGACCAGCCACAGGACAAGGGCGAAGCGTTGCAGCAAGCGGGCCATGGTGTGCCTTTCAAGATGCGATCACCGCATCATGGCGCATCGGGGCCGGGTGTGCAAAAGGCCAGCGCATAACCCAGGGCCTGCACGGCCCGCGGGTCCGACAGCAGGGACTCCGGGCGCAGCAGCAGGCAGGCCAGCCGCTGGCCCGCATGCACCAGCAGGCGCGGGCTGGCCTGGGCGTCTTCGAGCCACACCGTCCAGCCCGGCGGCACGGCGGCGCCGGGGCGCAGCGCGCGGCTGGCGTAACCCCCGGCCACGAACAGGCCCGGGTCGGCCCACGGGGCCTGGGCCGTAGCGCGGCAATGCACCAGCCGGCCATGCTCGGGGGTGATGGGGTCCACCTCAAAACCGGCCTGCGCGAGCAACGCCAGCGCGGCGTCGCCCAGCGCCACGGTGTGGGTGCGGGCAAGGGACGGCGGCTGCCGGCCCAGCAACACGCAGGGCTGCGCCGTGTCGGTGATCTGCAAGCCCAGGCCGCGCAGCAGGTCGCGCACCGCGGCGGGGAAGGGGTCGTCGCCGCTGTCGTCCAGGCGCACGGCCGAAGGCAGGCGCGCCGAAGGGCCGGGGGCGCTGGTACTGTCAACCGGCGCATCGAGCCCCAGGGCGCGCCACAGCGACAGCGCCTTGAGCCGCGACTCCTGCTCCTCGCGCTCAGGCACCGAGTCGGCCACGAGGTCGCCGCCGGTGCGCACCTCGGCCACGCCGTCACGCAGGCTGGCGGCGCGCAGCAGGGTGCCCACCAGCGCGCTGCCATCGGCCTGCACCAGCACGCCCAGGCCGCCGTACCAGCCGCGCGGGCTGACCTCGAGCTGGGCAATGGCTGCCAGCGCCTGCGGCCGCGGGGTGCCCGTGAGCATCACGGGCGCGGCCGTGGCCACCAGGGCATCCCAGGCGTCCACGCCATCGCGCAGGCGGCCCTGCAGCCGGTCCACGGTGTGGACCACGGTGGCCAGCGACATCTGGCGGCGCCGGTGCGTGAGGTGCAGCGAACCAGGCTCGCACAGCGGCGCGAGGTCGTTGCGCAACGCGTCGCTGCAGATCGCGAGCGACGCGGCGTCCACCGCTTCATTGACCAGCTCGCGGAAGGCCTCGGCTTCACCAACCGGGCCCGGCCCGCGCGCCACCGTGCCGCACACCGGCAGCGCCTGCACCTGGCCCTGCCGCACCACGAGCTGCAGGTCCGGTGAGGCGCCAAACAGCTGGCCGCCGGCGCCATCGTTGAGCAGGAAGCTGACCGGCGCCGGGTTGGCCTGGCGCAGCCGCGCAAAGGCCTGGGCCGCTGACGCCGTGCTGCGGCGCCGGTAACTCTGGCTCAGCGTCAGTGACACCAGCGGTTGCGCGCGCAGGTGGGTCAGCGCTCGCGCCACCATCGCGGCGTAACCGCCGGGCGCGTGGTCGTCCTGGGGCGGCTGTGAGGCATTGACGAGTGCCGATGCGCGCGCGGCGAGCCGCTGGCCGGAAGGCGGCGGGGCGCTGGCGTGCCCAGCGGCATCGGCGCCGGCCAGCGTGAGGCGCACATGGGTCCATTGCCCCTGCGCATCGCGCTGCCAGAAGGCCCCGGGCAGAAACAGCACGCCGATCTCTTCGGGCGGTTCGGTGTGCGTGGTGGCGTGGTGGGCGGCCAGCAGGTGGGCGTTGAAGCGCAGCGCGCCCAGCAGCATCACTTCGGCCTGGGGTTCAAAGGCCTGCAGCAGCACGCGCAGTGAAGCAACGATGTGGCGGCTGCTTGTGGCGGCCTGCCAGCCCGCCAGTGCGGGCTGGGCCAGCAGGGCCTCGCCCAGCGCCGTGACGGCCTGCACCTGCAGCGCATGGGACGTCACGCGCAGCAGCAGCGCGGGGGACTCCACCAGCGTGGCCTGCAAGGGGTGCAGGCCGGCCACGCCGGCGTCCACCCCGAAATACATGCCCGGCCCATGGTCGAGCCGGGCCAGCGCATCGTCAACCTCGCCGGCGCCCGCGGGGCGGGCGTCGGCGTGCAGCCTGATCTTCAATCGATCTTGACGCCGGTGCGCTTGATCACGGGGGTCATGACCTGCAGCTCCTTCTGCATGAACTTCTGCAGTTCCTGCTCCGAGCCACCGATGGGTTCCATGTACATGGTGTGCAGCTTGGTCTTGACCTCGGGCTGGGCCAGGGCCGCGTTGATCTCCTGGTTCATGCGCTGCACGATGTCGTTGGGCGTGCTCGCGGGCGCCATGATGGCCATCCACGCGAGGTTTTCAATCTCGGGCAGGCCGGCTTCCTTCATCGTCGGGATCTCGGGCGTGAGTTCGCTGCGCTTGGCGGTGGACACCGCCAGCGCGCGCATCTTGCCGGCCTTGACCTGCGGCATGACGGCCACGGCCGGCACGCAGGCAAACTGCACGTCGCCCTGCAGGATGGCCGCGATGGCCAGCGGTGACGAGGCATAGGGGATGTGCACCGCGTAGGTGTCGGTCTTGACCTTGAGCAGTTCCACGCCCAGCTGGGACAGGCTGCCCACGCCGGTGGACGAGAAGTTGAACTTGCCCGGCTCCTTCTTCATGGCGGTTACCAGGTCCTTGAGCGAGTTGATGCCCGAGTCGGCGCGCACCGCGCACACATTGGCCTGGCCACCGGCCAGCACCACGGGGCGCAGTTCGGTGAACGGGTCGTAGCCCAGCTTGGTGTAGATCTGCGTGTTGTAGACCAGCGGCCCGTTGGTGCTGATCAGGAAGGTGTAGCCGTCACCCGCGGCCTTGGCCACATACGAGGTGCCGTTGTTGCCGCCGCCGCCCGGGCGGTTCTCGACGATCACGGGCTGGCCCAGCCGCGGCGAGATCTTGTCGGCCACGATGCGCGTGATGATGTCGGGCGACGAGCCCGCGCCATACGGCACCACGATGCGGATCGCCTTGCTGGGCCAGGGGGCCTGGGCCCAGGCGCCGGCGCAGGCGCTGGCCAGCGCGAGCAGGGCCGCGCCCTTGAGCAGCTGGCGGGTGGAGGGGGATTGAAGACGGGTCATGGTGTGATCCTTTCCGTGTCGTGGAAGAAACGCCCCTCGCCGGCGATGAAGCCGGCGACCAGCGTGCGATAGGTGGCCTCGACGAGGTCGGGCAACCCGGGGAACTGGGCCTCATGCGCCGCAGCGAGCTCACGCACCCGCCGGAACACCTGTTCCTGGCGGGCCGGCGCCGAGACCTGGAATTCGTCGAGCTTGAAGCGTACCGCGTCGCGCACGCACAGCGCGCGCTGGGCCAGCAGGGCCACGATCTGCGCGTCCAGCGCATCGATGTTGCGGCGCAGCTCGCCCAGCGTCTGCGCCTGGGGCACATAGGCCGGGTCCTTGAAGCGGCGTACCGGCGCGGTGCCTGTCTGGGGTTCTTGTGGGGAGGTCATGGCGGGCGGGGCGGTGATTAATAAGCAAGCTTATCAAATGCGGCGGCCCGAAAGCCATTGGTAGCTGACACCTTGCACGCGCCGGGGCCCCGGTGTAGGCAGATGCCGTCCTACAGCGTCCGGGGGCGCCCGCCCACGCGCCGCTGGCCACCGGATTTCTAAGCTTGCAAGGCTGTGCACGGACAAGCAAGGAGACCTGCATGACTGAAAAATCCTCTCCCCTGCGCCCCGCGCTGCGCGCGGCGGCGGCTGGCGCGCTCATCGGCATGGTGGCGCTGGTGGGCATTGTGTGGGCGTCGCGCCATGGCGCGCTGCCCTGGCAGGGCGGGCCGCCCGTGGCCGTGCGCTCGGCCGATTTCGCGGGCGAGACGGCCTCGAGCGACGCCCGGCGGCTGGCCCGGTGGGTGGCGCGCACGGGCGACAACCGCGGCATGAATTTCGTGATCCTGGACAAGAAGCAGGCGCGCGTGTTTGTGTTCGGGCCCGATGCGCGCCTGCGCGGGGCCTCGCCGGTGCTGCTGGGCTTTGCGCCGGGCGACGACAGCGTCGCGGGCATTGGCAAGCGGCCCATCGCGCAGGTGCGGCCGCATGAGCGCACCACGCCGGCCGGCCGCTTCGTGGCCGAGCCCGGGCGCAACACGCTGGACGAGGACGTGATCTGGGTCGACTACGACGCGGCGGTGTCCATGCACAGGGTACGCGCCACCGTGGCGTCCGAGCGCCGGCTGGAGCGCCTGGCCACGCCCACGCCCGACGACAACCGCATTTCCTATGGCTGCATCAATGTGCCGGTGGCCTTTTTCGAGCAGGTGCTGCAGCCGGCCTTTGACAAGCGCTATGGCGTGGTCTACGTGCTGCCCGAGACCCGTGCGCTGGACGAGGTGTTCGCGCTGGGGAACGACGCGGGCCCCGCCGCGCAGCCGATGTAGGCGGTGGCCCACAGTGCAAACCGCTTGCTGCCGACCTCGCGGATTTGCCCGGCCAGTATTCTGGGAATCAGCCGGACTCACCCGGCGTTCCTTCAACCCGATGGTCCAACCATCACTGCCAGGAGATTCTGAAATGAACAAGTCCCAACTGTCCCAAGGCCTGATTGCAGGCGCCGTGGCCCTCGCCTTCGCGGGTGCCGGCGTGGCGATCGCCCAGAGCACGCCGCCCAGCAACGGCATCAACCCGCCCATTTCCGAGGGCCAGCAGAGCACCCAGAACACCCCCATGGGTTCCACGGGCGTGCAGGGCAACAGCAGCAGCGACACCCTGTCCAACAGCCCCACCCCGTCGCAGGACACGACGGCGGCCATGCCTGAGGAGCGCGCGCCCCAGGCTGACCGCAACTGACCGCAAGCCACTTCGCGCAAGAAAGCCGGGCTGGGCCCGGCTTTTTTTGTGGCCGCCGCCGTCAATGCAGCGTTGCGTCGGGCCCCAGCGCCACACCCGACAGCAGGGCCGCCACTTCGGTCTGCCTTGCGCAGCCCGTCTTGTCCAGCACCTTCTGCAACTGCGCGCGAACCGTGTTGCGGCTGACGCTGCCCTTGGCGGCAATCTCGTCCAGTGAATCACCGCTGGCCAGGCTGCGGGCCACGCGGGCCTCTGATGGCGTGAGGTCAAACAGGGACCGCAGGAGCTCGACCGGCGGCGCCTTGCGCGCCGTCACGGGCGTGACGATCAGCAAGGCATAGGAACGGGCAAAAATGTCGTGGGCCGAGCGGCGAATGGGCACCACGTGCGCCACCATCTCGGCATGCCCCTGTGGGCTGCGCAGCGCAAAGGAATGCACCGCCGGCTCCGCCGCGGCGTCAGTGCCCTCCAGCGCGGGCAACGCCGCCCAGAGAATGGCGTTGGCGCGCGCGTCGGCCAGGGCAATGCGGTCCTGGGCCCGCCAGTGCACCTGACCCGACAAGCCCTGCATGAGGGCATTGGCTTCAATCACCACGCCGCTTTCATCCAGGATCAGCGCGGGCAGGCCCAGAACGGCCAGGGTGTCGTTGGCGCCCCTGGCGTTCTGCAGCCCCAGGCGCGCCGATATCAGCGCAGCGCGGGCCAGGTGCGGGCGCAGGGTGTTGAGGGTTTGCACGCGGTCTTTTTCAATCGGGCCACGCTCGTAGGCGCGCTCCACGCTGAAGACGATGTTGTCGCCCGTGGGCATCATCAGCCCGGTGCCCGCGGACCATCCCAGGCCGCGTGGCCTGAAAAACTCGGTGTAGATCGGGTTGGCGTCCAGCTGGGCGTTGGTCCAGAAGTCGTTTTCGACCAGAAAGGTCGGCTGGGTCTGGCTGAACAGGCAGACGCGCCGGCTGCATTTGGCAAACCAGCCGTCCTTGACGTAGGCCCGGAAGATGTCGTTCAGCACCGGCGACGAGGTCCAGTTGAGCACCTTGTCACGCACGGCAAACAGCAGGCCGCCGCTGGAGTCGGCCAGTTGGGCGACTTCGTCCAGGACACCGGGCCACAGCTCGGGCACAAAAGAGCATTCGTAGATGCGGTCGATCAGGTCGGCTTTCATGGGGTTTCGGGTCGGCTGTTTTTGCGGGGCATAGTCCGTTTGCATGATGACATGGGCAGGGGCGTCTTGCACGATGCAGCAGCGACTGGACGCATCACCACCACGGATTTCCATGACATATTCAACCCATACCGGCGCCATCGCGGCCGGGCAAATTCCAGGGCAGCTCACGCTGTTTGGCCTTGCCGGATGGCTCAGGCACGTGAATGGTGCGTCGGGCGAGCTGCGGGTGCCGCAGGCGGAATGCAGCGCCAACGCCCCCTTTTTCGGGTCCTGCCCCGAGGCGGCCCGCCGCCACGAGGCCCCGCGCCCCCTGACCGCGCGCGAACTGGACGTGTTGCGCCTGATCGCCAAGGGGTACAAGGCCCCTGAGGTGGCCAGTGTGCTGGACCTGTCGCCCCACACCGTTCGCGGCTATGTGCGCGAGGTCTACCGCAAGCTGGGCATTTCGTCGCGGGCAGAGGCCGCGCTGGAGGCGGTGCAGCGCGGCCTGGCGAGCTGAATGCCTTCCTGCGTGAATACTTCACGCTCGCCCGCAGTGCGCCAGAGGCCCCTCGGGGCGGGATTTTGAACAAAATGTGCCGGAAGTCCAGGAGGGGCGGCCGCGTGGCGCTACTGAAAACATAGCAAACCCGGGCATTGGGCAAATGTATCTGTTGTTGCAGGACGCTAATGGCGTCGCTAGCATGCGGCTGTTCAACGCGCCCGAACCGCGGCGCGGCAACAGACCACGGGACTCAGGCAACGATGCAATTACGCAGGTGGATGGTGGCGGCCTTGACGGGGGCTGCAATGGTGCTGTGCGGCTTGCCGGCCGCCGCGCAGGAGGGCGTGGCCCGGCAACTCGGGCAATGGGCCCGGGCGACGGGGGATGCGCAGGGCCTGCCGTTTGCCGTGGTCGACAAGCGCGGCGCGCGGCTGGATGTGTACGACGCCGATGGCCGCCTGCGCGGATCGTCGCCCGCGCTGCTGGGCCAGACGCTGGGTGACCGCAGCGTGCCGGGTGTGGCGCAGCGGGTGCTCACGGGCCTGACGGCCGCCGAACGCACCACGCCGGCGGGCCGCTTTGTCTCGGAGCCGGGCCGCAACCTCAGGGGCGAGGCGGTGGTGTGGGTGGACTACGAGTCGGCGTTCGCGATCCATCGCCTGCGGCCCGCGCCCGCGCACGAGCGCCGGGCCGAGCGGCTGGCCTCGGCCACGCCCGGTGACAACCGCATCACGCTGGGCTGCGTGGTGGTGCCCGAGGCGTTTTTCGACGCCGTGGTGGCGCCGGTGCTGGGCCGCAGCCGCGCCGTGGTGTACGTGTTGCCGGAGTCCGGTGAAGCCGCGGGGCTGATCCGGACGGATTGAGCCCGCCAGGCGACCCCGCGCCCCGCTTCGGGCTCAGCTGAACAGCGCCTCAAATCCTTCGAGGGGCTCGAACCGCCGGTTGCGAAAGACCAGCCGCGTCGGCCCGGGCAGCGCGCGCTCGCGCACCGGGTGACCCGGGTCGCCGGGGTAGCAGACCATGCGCGAGCCCTCGAACTCCTGCGGCTCGGGCTGGATCACCGGCGGCGCCTGGGCGCGCGCCGCCGCCATCACGCTGGCTACATTGGCATGGCGCGAGAGGTGGGCCAGGCTCATGATCTGCGGCGGCGCCAGCGCCATCTGGTCGGCCCAGTAAAGCTCCAGCGCGGCGCGCGGCGCGAGCCAGGTGCTTTCGGTGGTTTCGCGGTTGTCGTGCAGCGCGGTCTGGCCCGCGGGCAGGGCGGCCACGAAGAAGCGCGTGTCAAAGCGCTTTTGCTGCAGAGAGGGCACCACCGGCGTGATCCAGCGTGACCACGGCACAAGGGCGCGGGTCTGCAGGCGCAGCGCCATCAGCGCCAGCACTTCGTCAAAGGCATGGCCTTCGCGCAGCAGGGCGGCCGCGCGCATCACATCGGCACTGTGCGCAAACAGCACGCCCGACTCCTCGAACGCCTCGCGCACCGCCGCCACATACAGGCCGGTGGCGGCGGCCTGGTCCAGCGTGGGCTCGCCCAGGCTGGCCAGCAGCGTGCCGGCCGGCTGGTCCAGGTGGGCCGCGGCGTCCAGCGTGGCGTCGGCGGCATCGACCTTGCCGCCGGGGAAGACAAAGGCGCCGCCGAGCACGTCCGACAGGCCGTGGCGCCTGAGCAGGAAGACCTCGAGCCCAGCCGCGCCGTCGCGCAGCAGCACGATGGACGCCGAGGCACGGGGCGAGCCGCTGACGCTCTGGGTGTTCAATTGCATGGTGAATGGCAGTCGCCTGCGGTGCAGCGGCGGGCGCCACTGTCCAGTAAAGTCCGGCAGGCAGGCGCACAGGCTATCAGAGCCGGCGCGCCAGGCGCATCACCCACATGACAGGAAGACGAGAGATGAGCATTGATTTCAAGGGCCAGGTGGCCATCGTGACCGGCGCCGGCGGCGGTCTGGGCCGGCAGCATGCCCTGGCGCTGGCGCGCCGCGGCGCCAAAGTGATCGTGAACGACCTGGGCGGCGGCGTCGACGGCTCGGGCGGTTCGGTGAGCGCGGCCCAGGCTGTGGTGGACGAGATCCGCGCGGCCGGTGGCGAGGCCCTGGCCAATGGCGCCTCGGTCACCGACTTTGCCGCGGTGCAGGCCATGGTGCAGCAGGCGGTGGACGCCTGGGGCCGCGTGGACATCCTGGTGAACAACGCCGGCATCCTGCGCGACAAGAGCTTTGCCAAGATGGACCTGGCCGATTTCCGCCTGGTGATGGATGTGCACGTGATGGGCGCGGTGCACTGCACCAAGGCGGTATGGCCCGTCATGGCCGCGCAGAAATACGGCCGCATCATCATGACCACCTCGTCCAGCGGCCTGTATGGCAACTTTGGCCAGGCCAACTACGGCGCGGCCAAGATGGCCCTGGTGGGGCTGATGCAGACGCTGTCGATCGAGGGCGAGAAGAACGACATCCGCGTCAACTGCCTCGCCCCCACGGCGGCCACGCGCATGACCGAGGGCCTGATGTCCGAGGAAGTGCTGCGCGCGCTGGACCCCGCTGCCGTAGTGCCGGCCATGCTGGTCATGGCCAGCCGGGAAGCGCCCAACCGCACCGTGCTGTGCGCGGGCGCGGGCACCTTCGAGGCGGCCCACATCACGCTGACGCAGGGCGTGCACATCGGCACTGGCGACCAGGCGCCGGAGGCCCTGGCCGCCCAGCTGGCCGCGGTGACCGACCGCCACGGCGAGATCGTGCCCCAAAGCGGCAGCGCCCAGGGCAGCAATGAGGTCGGCAAGGCGCTGGCGCAGCGCGGCGCCAGAGCCTGACGGCGGTTTGTCTACCCAAAAGCCGGCCAACCGGCTGGCGGGTGGGGCAAACCCCCGGCCCGCGCAGGCCTATCGGGGCCCGATGCAGACCGCGTGCCATCGTGTTAACTTTCGGCCCAAAGCACATTCATTGGGACAAGAACAACATGACCGCCCTGCAGCAACGGCTCCATGCCCTCTCGCCTGAACGGCTGAAAGGCATTCGCCGCGGCATTGAAAAAGAAAGCCTGCGTTCGCTGGCCGACGGCGGGCTCGCGCTCACGCCGCACCCGCAGGCGCTGGGCTCGGCGCTGACGCATCCGCACATCACGACCGACTACAGCGAGTCGCAACTCGAGCTCATCACCGGCGTGCATGCCGGTGTGCAGTCGTGTCTGGACGAGCTCACGCAGATCCACCAGTTCACCTACCGCGCGCTGCGCGATGCGGGCGACGAGATGCTGTGGGTGTCGAGCATGCCCTGCGGCCTGCCCACCGACGAGACCATTCCGCTGGGGCGCTACGGCCCCTCCAACGTGGGGCGCGCCAAGAGCGTGTACCGCATGGGCCTGGGCCACCGCTATGGCCGGCGCATGCAGACCATCTCGGGCATTCACTACAACTGGTCGCTGCCCGGCGTGGACAGCGACCAGTATTTCGCGCTGATCCGCAACTTCCGCCGCCACGCATTCCTGCTGCTGTACCTGCTGGGCGCGTCCCCCGCGGTGTGCCCGACCTTCGTGGCCGGGCGCCAGCACGAGCTGCAGACCCTGGGCGCGCATGCGCTGTACATGCCGCATGGCACCTCGCTGCGCATGGGGCGGCTGGGCTACCAGAGCGACGCGCAGGCCTCGCTCGCGGTGAGCTACAACGGGCTGGAGGGCTATGCGGCCTCATTGCATGACGCGCTGACCCGGCCCTACCCGGCCTACGAAGCGGTGGGCATCCGCAACCCCGGTGGCGACTACAACCAGCTGTCCACCACGCTGCTGCAGATCGAGAACGAGTTCTACGGCACGATCCGCCCCAAGCGCGTGATCTACCCCGGCGAGCGGCCGCTGCACGCGCTGCGCGAGCGCGGCGTGGAATATGTGGAAGTGCGCCTGCTCGACCTCGACCCCTTTGTGCCCATTGGCATCACCGCGCAAAGCCTGCGCCTGCTCGACGTGTTCCTGCTGCACTGCCTGCTGTCCGACAGCCCGCCCGACACGCCGCAGGAGATCGCCGACCTCAAGCACAACCAGCACCTCACGGCGGCGCGTGGCCGCGAGCCCGGGCTGGCGCTGTTGCGCCAGGGGCGCGAGGTCGGGCTGACGCAGTGGGGCAGCGAGCTGGTGGCGGCGTTCGCGCCGATTGCCGCCAGCCTGGATGCCGTGCACCAGACCACCGACTACAGCGCCGCGGTGCGCGAAGCGCAGGCCGCGCTGGCCAATGCCGACTCGCTGCCCTCGGCGCGCGTGCTCGCGGCCATGGCGCGCGACCACGACAACTCATTCATCGCCTTCACCCGGGCCCAGTCACTGCAGACCCGCGACCAGTTGCTGGCCCTGCCGTTTGACGCTGGGCTGCAGGCCCGTTTCGAGGCCATGGCGGTGAAGTCGGTGGCCGACCAGAAGGCCATCGAGGCCGCCGACACGCTGCCGTTCGAGAACTACCGCCAGCAGTATGTGTCGCCCGAGCGCCTGGGCCTGGCCGTGCGCGAAACGGCCGAGCACCTCTGAGCCTTCGGGCTCAGAGCCCCACGCTCCCCCGCTTTGCGTGGGTCACTGCCCCCCGAGGGGGCCTTCGCGCCTTGGGGCGGCCCGGCGGCGCTCAGTCGTCGTCGCCGCCGAGCACACCGCCCAGCAGGCTGCCCGCGCCAAAGCCGCCGAGCACCGAGCCTTCCTCGCGCGAGCCGCCGCGCTGTGGCGCCGCCGCGAACACGCGCGACGCCAGGCGCGAGAACGGCAGGCTTTGCAGCCAGACCGTGCCCGACCCCGACAGCTTGGCGAAGAACAGGCCTTCGCCGCCGAACAGCGCGGTCTTGATCTTGCCCACGTACTGGATCTCGAAGTTGACGCTGGGCGTGTAGGCGACCACGCAGCCGGTGTCCACCAGCAGGGTCTGGCCCGCCGCAAGCTCGCGCTTGACGACGGTGCCGCCGGCGTGGACAAAGGCCAGGCCGTCGCCGTCGAGCTTCTGCATGATGAAGCCCTCGCCGCCAAAGAAGCCGGCGGACAGCTTCTGCTGCACCGCGATGCCCAGCGACACACCGCGCGCCGCGCACAGGAAGGCATCCTTCTGGCAGATCAGCGTGCCGCCAAGCTGGCGCAGGTCCATGGGCAGGATCTTGCCGGGGTAGGGCGCGGCAAAGGCCACGCGCAGCTTGCCCTGGGCGTTGTTGGTGTAGACGGTGGTGAACAGCGACTCGCCCGTGACCAGCCGCTTGCCCGCGCCCAGCAGCTTGCCCAGGAAACCGCCTTGCTGGGCGCTGCCATCGCCAAAGACGGTGTCCATGGCGATGCCGGCATCCATGAACATCATGCTGCCGGCCTCGCCAATGGCGGCCTCGCCGGGGTCGAGCTCGATCTCGACGAACTGCATCTCCGCGCCGCGGATATCGTAGTCAATCACATCCATTGCCATCGCCTGAACTCCATCTGGTTTGAAAAGACGGAGGCGATGTTAGCGAATGCGCGTGCCCCGACGCCGGCGCGGCGTTGCGCCCGGGGCGGCTACTCGGGCGCGAGTGCGTTGCCGGTGCGGATCGACTCGCGGTCGCGCTTGTGGGCGATCTTGCCCAGGGTGTGTCCGAGCAGGTGGCGCAGCTTGTCGGTGGCGCCGCGGATGGCCAGGTCCTGGTTGGCCGCGTGGTGGGTGGCCGCCACGGGCTGGTGGTTGGCCAGCCTGGCTTCCAGGGTGCAGCGCAGGTCTGCCGCGCCCTTGGCCGCGCCGTTCTCGTCGCTCAGCTGCAGCTCGACGCGCGTGATGTCCTGGCGGAAGTGCACGAGTGCCTCATCCAGATGCTGGACGGCCCAGCGCTCCAGCGACTCCTTGTTCTCAATGCCGTTGCCGGCGTTGACTTGAACCTGCATGTCGATCTCCTTTCAGGGTGTGAGCTCCAGTGTGACCCCAAATGCGGGGCTTGTCCGTAGGAGATTAGCCGCATTGACGCTCCCGACCTGATGCCCGCCTTAAGATGGGAGGCATTGACCGCCCCAAGGAATCCCATGAGCGAAGCCCTCCCGGTGTTCGAAGTGCTGCCGCGCGACCTGTCTGCGTACCGCAGGGGCAATGTGGGCGTGGACTATGTGCACCGCTTTGAGTCGGGCCGGCCCGGCCCGCATGTGCTGGTCAACGGCCTCACGCACGGCAACGAGTTCTGCGGCATGAGCGCGGTGACCCACTTGCTGGACAGTGGCGTTCGCCCGCTGTGCGGCACGCTGACCGTGAGCCTGGCCAATGTGCAGGCCTACGAATCTTTTGACCCGGCCCGGCCGTTTGAAAGCCGCCAGCTGGAGCACAACCTCAACCGCATCTGGTCGCCCGAGTGGCTGGACGGCCCTGTGGACAGCCCCGAGCTGCGGCGCGCCCGCGAACTGCGGCCGGTGGTGGCCGCGGCCGACCACGTGCTGGACCTGCACTCCACCAATGCCGACGTGATGCCGTTCTGGGTCTATCCGCAGTACGAGCGCAACGGGGTGGTGGCGCTCGCGCTGGGCCGCCCGTCGGTGCATTTCGTCATGCCCAATGGACTGGGCTCGGGCACGCCGCTGATCCAGTATGGCGCCTTTGGAGACCCGGCAGGCAAGGGGGTGGGGCTGGTTGCCGAATGCGGGCAGCACTTTGCGCGCGCCACCAGTGAGCTGGGCATTGCGGTGGCGCGTGATTTCCTGGCGCACTTCGGGCTGATGGCGCGGGACGCAGCGCCGCCGGCACAGCCCCAGCGCCGCTTCGAGCTGCTGCAGACCTGGGTCATCAAGACGCCCGGGTTCGCGCTGGTCCGGCCGCTGTATGGCTTTGAAGTGTTTGCCAAAGGCGAGCTGATCGCCACGGACGGCGCGGAAGAAATCCGCGCGCCCTGCGATGACTGCACGATCCTGATGCCCGCCAGGCGGGCCATTGTGGGCCGCGAAGGCGTTTACCTGTCGCGCCCGATGGACTGACGCGGGGCCTAGACCTCGCCGCCGAACTTCTTGACGAGGTTGGCGATGTACTTGTCGACGAGTTTCTCGAACTCGCCTTCCACCACGGGCGCCACGACCATCTTCATCAGGCCGGGCAGCGGCACCTCGACCTCGCCCTTGATCTTGAGTTCAATGGCGGTTGACTTGCCCTTGTTGTCGGTGATCTTCCAGCTGCCGCCGACCTGGGCATTGCCCACGCCCTTGACCGGGGTCCACTTCACGGTGCCCTTGGCCTTGTCGCTGACGTACTTGCTGGCGTAGATGGTCTGGATGTTGACCTGCGCGGTCCCGACCTTTTCCATCTCCCACTTGTAGACGCCGTCGCCCATGTCGGTGAGCTTCTCGACCTTGGGAAAGTGGCTGACCGACGTGGGCACGTCGGAGAGCACGGCGAACACATCGGCGGCCTTGGCCTTGACTTCAAATTCGTAGCCCAGGTCGATGTTGACGGTGATGGCCATTCTTGTCTCCTCTTGGTGGGTATCGGGGGTGGCTCATTCTGCCACCGGCAGGCCGGTTGGGGCCGGTTCAGGCCGCCTTGCGCAGGCCGGCTTCGGCCAGGGCGGTGGCGCGCTCTGTGGTGGCCAGTGCCACACCCACGAGCGTGTCCACGGCCACCTTGGCGCCGTCGGCCGTCAGGGCCAGGCCCTTGGCGTAGTAGCCACTGAACACCTGTTGCGCGTGGGCGGCGTTCTTGCGGGTCTCGGACGTGAGCTTGGGGCTGGTTTCCTTGAGCGCGCGCTTCCAGCGCTGCTCGACCGCGTCATGCAGGCGCGTGCCGCCGGTCTGGTAGGTGTCGATGATCTTGTGGGCGGTGCTGCCAAAGGTGGTGATGACGCCGGTGGCGGCCCTGGAGAATTCGGTCGTGGTCATGGCAATGTCCTTTCGGGGTAATGGGGACATTGTCCGCAGCGGGTCTAGGGCCTGAAACCTAAACCGGCCGTATTTCCTAGAGCCGGCTGCCTAGCTGCGACTCAAAAGGCAACTCAAAGATCGATCACCAGCAGCGGGCTCTTGCTGCGCGAGCAGCAGGGCAGGAAGCGGTCATTGGCGGCCTGCTCCTCGGGCGTGAGGTACATGTCCCAATGGTCGGGCTCGCCCTCGATCACCCGGGTCAGGCAGGTGCCGCAGACCCCCTGCTGGCACGAGGTGGCGATGTCCAGCCCGCAGGCCAGCAGCGCGTCGAGCACGCTCTGGTCCGGGGCCACGGGAATGACGCGTCCCGAGCGCGCCAGCTTGATTTCAAAATCCACCGCCATGCCGCTCAGTCTTCCAGAAAATTGCCTGCGCTGAATTTCACGGGTGGCGCGTCCGGGTCAAAGCTCACGCCCGCCGGGTCCTGGCCCTGCGCCACGGCGTCGAGCTGCTTTTGCAGCAGGCGGCGCAGCATCACGATACCGCGGTCGGTGGTGGCCAAGTGCTCCTCGGAGTGCCGCGCAATGGGCCCCTGGCTGGTCATGGCCTCGTAGTCGCCGGGGAACTGCCGGTGCTCCTCCTCGGTCAGCTCCTCCCACAGCTTGCCGTTCAGGCGCGACCGCATTTTGGCCAGCTCACCGTGCTCGCGCACCCGGCCCACCACGTAGATGCGGAAGTGATGGTCATCCATGGGCAGCACCCAGCCCAGCGACTCGACCCGGCCGTAGCGGCCGATGCGCGGGCTCGGGATCACGCGCAGCGTGGGCAGGCCGGCTTCGCTGATGCGCCGCAGGGTCTTGCCATCAGGCAGTTTGCGCAGCGACAGCGTGCGCACGCTCAGTTCCTGGGTGTCCCAGGTGACCTGGGGCATCAGCGCCATCTGCTCGACAAACTGCGTGCCGCTGAACGACGAATGCAGGATGACCACGTGGAACGGGTCCACCAAGTTTTCGTAGTGCTGCAGCCAGTTGCACGGAATGATCTGCGGGCCGCCGCCGCCAATGCTGTTGCCATTGGCCTCGAGGAACTCGCCATCGTCCAGGGTTTCCAGGCACTCGTAGCGCGGCAGCACGGGCTTGCGCTCGGGCGGACCCATGTAGGCCCAGATCAGGCCATAGAGTTCCTGCACCGGGTGCCAGGGCTGGCGCACCTTGTCGCGCGCGCGTCCGCCGTCGGGTTCACACGGCTGTTCCACGCAATGGCCCTGCACGTCAAACAGCCAGCCGTGGTAGCAGCAGCGGATGCCGCGCTCCTCGACCTTGCCGTAATACAGCGACGAGCCGCGGTGCGCGCAGTGCGGGTGCACCAGGCCGGGCCGGCCGGTCTTGTCCCGGAACAGGATCAGGTCCTCGCCCAGCACGCGCACTTTGCGCGGGGTGTCGGTGGCATCTTCGGCCAGGCCCACGGGATGCCAGTAGCGCCGCAGCAGCTCGCCCATGGGCGTGCCCGCACCCACCTCGGTCAGGTCGGCGCGGTGGGTGGGCTGCGGGCGGCCGTAGGCCGTGCCAGTGTCCAGGGCAATCGGAATGACTTTCACTGCCCCACCACCCCTGCGGCCTTGATCAGCTCTGACAGCCGCGGAAAGTCGGCCTTGTAGACCTCCATGAACTGGGCCGGCGTGTTGCCCAGTGGCTCGAAGCCGTAGCCCGTGAGGCGGGCCTGCACATCGGGCATCGCCGTGATCTCGCGCAGGGCGGTCACCCACATGTCCTGAATATTGGCGGGTAACCTGGCCGGCGCATACATGCCTATCCAGCTGTCCACGTCAAAGCCCTGAAAGCCCTGCTCGGCGAACGTGGGCACGCTCGGCATGGTGGACACGCGGCGCGTGCCCGCAATGCCCAGCACCTTCATCTTGCCGCCCTGGCTTTGCGCGCGAGCGGTGGAGGGGTTGGCCCAGGCAAAGTCCAGCAGCTCGCCGAACAGGTCGTTGTGCGCGGCGGCCTCGGATTTGTAGGCCGCATGGATCAGCTGTGCGCCGGTCTGGCGCTTGAGCAGTTCGCCAAACAGGTGGGCCGTGGAACCATTGCCCCAGGTGCCGTAGCTCAGGGGCTTGGGCGAGGCCTTGGCGTAGGCCACGAATTCCTTCAGGTTGTTGAACGGCGCATTGGCGCGGGCCACCAGCATGGGGCCGCCCGTGGCCAGCATGGACAGCGGCGTGAAATCCTTGACCGGGTCGTAGGGCAGCTTGCTTTGCAGGATGGCGTTGTTCACGTGCGTGAGGGGCAGCGTCATCATCACCGTGTAGCCATCCGCGGGCGCCTTGGCCACGTAGTCAGCGGCGATGATGCCGCTGGCGCCGGGCTTGGCGTCGATGATGATCGACTGGCCCCAGCGCTGCTGCAGTTTGTCGCCATAGACGCGGGCCAGCGTGTCGATCGGGCCGCCGGCGGTGCCGAACGGCACAATGCGGATCACCCGGCCCGGAAAGGCCGGCGCCTGGGCCAGCACCGGCGCGGCGGCCAGGGCGGCCACGCTGGCGACGAAGGTTCTGCGGCTGTGGGTCATGGGTTGTCTCCTGTCGTTGTTGGAAAAGCGATGCATGATGCAACGGGCGCAGCGCGCCACACAATTCCAATGTTTGGATATGAGATATGAACCCGCGTGATATCCGCAGCCTCGATGTCGGCATGCTGCGCACTTTCGACGCCCTGATGCAGGAGCGCAGCGTGTCGCGCGCGGCGGCCCGGCTGTTCCTGAGCCAGCCCGCGGTCAGTGCCTCGCTCAACCGGCTGCGCGTGACCTTTGACGATCCGCTTTTCACGCGCACCGCGCATGGGGTCACGCCCACGCCGCGTGCGCATGCGCTGGCGCCGCAGGTGGCGCGGCTGATCGATGGCCTCGCCGCCCTGATGAGCAGCGAACAGCCGTTTGACCCGGCCACGTCCAACCGGATTTTCCGCATCGCAGGCTCCGACCACCCGAGCCGCACGGTGCTGCCGGCGCTGGGCCGCAGGCTGGCCGAGCTGGGCTCGGCGGTGCGCATCGTCTGGGAGCCGCCGGGCACCTGGTCGCTGCCCGAACGCCTGCACAAGGGGGACCTGGACCTGGCCATGATCGCGCGCATCCGCGTGCCGCGCGACATGGAAACCCTCACGCTGTACGAAGACCACTATGTGCACGTCATGCGCGCCGACCATCCGCGCGCCCGGGAGCCTCTCACGCTCGACAGCTTCTGCGCCATCCCGCAGATCTTTCTGGGGTATGGCACCTCGATGCTGGACGACCTGATTGACGAGACCCTGGCGCGCACGGGTCACCAGCGGCTGGCCCAGCTGGCGGTGACCAGCTTTGGCCAGATTTTTCACCAGCTGCTGCACAGCGACCATGCGGCGGTATTGGGCCACCGGGTGGCGCTGGCGCACGGGGAGGCCGACGCGCTGTGCATCCGGCCCTTGCCCTTTGAGTTGCCCCGCTACCAGTCGCTGCTGTGCTGGGACGCGAGGGCGGAGGCCGATGCGGGCATCCAGTGGCTGAAGGCGCAGATTCGCGCCATTGCGGGGCCGCCAGACGGTGCCTGAGCGCGAAAAGCCCCGGCGGGCTATAATGCGTAGTGGCCTGCCAACGGCCTGCAGCCTGACCCATCGCGGGAAGGGCCTGATCCAAGACGCAAACCCGGCCCTCCGCGAGAGGTCCATGCCGCCAGGTTTGCAAGCACCGGCGCCTTGGCATGCCGGACTTTTTTTCCAAACCATCACCCGCAGTGGCCTGATCCGTTGCGGCGAAGCATATTGAGCATCTCATGAAGCAAACCAACAACAACATTACCGTGGGCAAGTACCTGATTTCACCCTTGCCCAAAAAACTCGACAACGGCTGGTGGGCCATTTCCGTGTCCATCCGCTCCGGTTCCGGCAGCGGCACGCATGACCGCGTGCTGCGCCTGACCCGGCTTTTTCGCGACAAGCTGGCCGCGGCTGAATACGCCGTGGCCGAAGGCCTGCGCTGGCTCGGCCCCCGTGCCGCCGGCGCGACCCCCGTTTAAGGAGAACTTGATGGCCAAGGAAGAACTGATTGAAATGCGCGGCAAGGTGTCGGAAGTGCTGCCGGACTCACGCTTTCGCGTGACGCTGGAAAACGGGCACGAACTGATCGCCTACACCGGCGGCAAGATGCGCAAGCACCACATCCGCATCATCGCCGGCGACAACGTCTCGCTCGAACTCTCGCCCTACGACCTGACCAAGGGCCGCATCATGTTCCGCCACCTGGCGGGTCGCAGCGGTCCGGCACCGCGCTGAGCAGGGCGCCTCGGCGCGGGGCAGGCATGAGGGCACAATGCCTTCATGCCGCTCAAAACCATTGAAATGGAAACTGGCGCCAACCCCGGCGCCAGCATCGTGCTCATGCACGGCCTCGGGGCCGATGGCAACGACTTCGTGCCCATCGCCCACGAACTGGACCTGGCCCCCGCGGGGCCGGTTCGCTTTGTTTTTCCCAATGCACCCATCATTCCTGTGACCATCAACGGGGGCCACGCCATGCCCGCCTGGTATGACATCCTGGGCTTCGACCTGGTCCGGCGCGAGGACGAGGCCGGGCTGCGCCGTTCTCAGGCCGGGATCGAGGAGGTGCTGGCCCGCGAGGTGGCGCGCGGCGTGCCCGCGCACCGCATCGTGCTGGCGGGTTTTTCGCAGGGTTGCGCCATGGCGCTGATGACGGGCCTGCGCCACGCCCACCGGCTCGCGGGCATCGTCGGCCTGTCGGGCTACCTGCCGCTGGCCGCCACCACGGCGGCCGAACGCAACCCGGCCAATGCCCAGACCCCGGTGTTCCTGGCGCACGGCCAGCAGGATGACGTGGTGGTGATCAGCCGCGCCACCCAGTCACGCGACGCCCTGCAGGCGCTGGGCTATGAGGTGCAGTGGCACGACTACCCGATGCCGCATTCGGTGTGCCTGGAAGAGATCGCCGACCTGAACCGCTGGCTGCTGCGCGTGCTGCGTCCCGCGGCCTGAGCGGGTGGGGCGGGCCTGGAGGCCGTTCTAGAGCCGGGCGGGCTCGGTGGCTGCAAAGCCGCCGCTGGCCTGGCCGGACTGCTCCGCCACATGGCGCTGGGCAAAGGCCTCGTCGCCGTTCATGAACAACCGGTTCAGCGCCGCGAGGTCGTCGGCGGTTTCGGGGTCAAGGGTGGAGACTTCCATACCCCTGGGCACTTGCAATGCCGGTGCTGGCGCGGGCACCGGCGCGGGGGCCGGCTCGGGCGCGACCGACGCCGTCCAGATCTTGGGCGATGGCATGGGGGGACAGACGGACTCATCAGCGAGCGCGAACTGCCAGGAGATGCCCATGAACCAGTTCATGGCCAGCGGGTCGAACAGCCCGATGCGCTGGAGCAGGCTGTTCTGGAACGAGACGCCATAGGTCAGCAGCCGGGTGTCCCAGTGGTGGACCTTCAGGCGCAGGTGCATGCCCGGGTCGGAGTTGCGCCGCGTCATCACGAACGCCTCGCCCGTGATCCAGGCCGTGGGAATGCCGTGCTTGACCAGGGTGTCGCGCAGCACCACGCGAACCAGTTCCCGGCGCGTGGATGTCTGGCTGGCCGCAGGCATCTGCGAGACAGGCGATGCCCGGAATTGTGTCGATGCCGGTGCTGACGGCGGCCGGGGGGCCTTGAAAAGACTCGTCAAAAAGCTCATGGGGATGGGCCTCCGCGAAACCCGTGGATGCCGCCCTCCCGTGAAATCAGTCGACGCGGATCAACCCATAGAGTAACAAATTGTCACGCCGGACGCCACGAAAAAAAGCGGCGGCGTGCTTTGCCACGCTATTTGTTCTTGAGCTTGCCGCGCGGCATCACCGTGGTGGTGGGCGGCAGGGGCCGGTCGGAAGACCCCGGTTTGGGCGGTGAAGTGTCCTTTTTGGGCTTCTTGACCATCTTGTTGCTGCGTTGGTCGCCTTTGGCCATAGAGCCTCCGTTGTGCGGCCCCGGGGTGTGACCGATGCGTGATGTTAAATCACGCGGCGGGGTGTCTTGCGGCGCGCCCGGTCCCGAACATGAAAAGCAGCGCGGCCACGCCCAGTGTCAGGGCCCCCTGCAGCACAAAGGCACCCGCGTAGCCGCCACCGTGTGAGGCGATCACCCCAAACAGCGGGGCACCCATGATGACCCCCAGAAAGGTGCAGGCCAGCGTGCCCGAGGTGGCCTTGCCGGCCTCGCCCGGCGGCGCCTGGCGGGCGACTTCGGCAAGGTAAACGCCATTCCAGCCGCTGGCCGTGGCCCCGAACACGAACATCAGCGCCGCCAGCACAAAGGTGGGGGGAATCAGGTGCCAGAACGACAGGCCGCCGGCCGTCAGCGAAGCGGCCGAGATCACCAGCGCCAGCGTGGCCAGCATCACCAGCGGCGGGACCAGCCGGTCGCTGAGCCAGCCCCAGACGATGCGGCCGGTGACGCCGCCCAGTTGCGACAGGCCCAGCACCGAGCCCGCCAGCAGCGCGGTCATGGCCATGTCCGAGGTGAGGAAGCTGACGAGGTAGCTGGTCAGCGAGATCTGGATGCCCGACAGCACGAACGACACCGCGGCCAGCACCCGCAGCGGTTTGTGGCGCAGGATCACGGCCAATGGCTCCACCAGCTGGCGCAGAAAGCCCCGCAGCGACAGCTGCAGCGCCGCTGCCTGGCCGCTGAGCGAGCTGGCGTGGGCGTCCAGTCCGGCGCGGATGGGCGCGGCCGAGGCCGCCACCGCCACGCAGCCCAGCGCCAGGGTCAGCAGGGTCCAGTGCCAGCCGGTGGCCGCCGCCAGCGGCGGGATGCAGAAGCCGCTGAGCGCCACGCCCAGCGGCACCCCGGTCTGCTTGATCGAGAACACCAGGTTGCGCTGGTGCTCGGGCGTGGTGCGGATCAGCACATGCGAGCTGGCCGGCGTGATGGGCCCGTAGCCCAGGCCGATGAGCAGCGCCGCCAGCGGCAGCACGGCCGGCAGCAGCGCGGCCAGTGCCAGCCCGGCGGCCGACACCAGCAGCGCCACCTGGCTGGAGCGGATCGCCCCCCAGCGCTCGACCAGCGAGCCGGCCGACAGGCTGCCGATCACGGCGCCGAAGTAGGCCACCAGCACAAAGGCGCCGATGCCGGCCGTACTCAGCCGCGGCGTGCCGGGTTCCACGGGCACGAGAACGGGAACGGCCATCAGGGCCAGGGCGCTGAAAGCCTGGATCAGCAGCGTGACCGCCAGCGGCAGGAAAGATCTCATCCCGGCAGGATACCGGCGGCGTCCCTGGCGCGCAGCTTGGCGGCGATGTATTCCCCATGCGTGACATGCAGCAGCCCCGCGACCTTGCTGATCACGTGGTTCTCGTTGGCGTCCAGGTGGGCGTCGGCATAGGCCACCTGCCACATGGCCTCGACCACCTCGATCTTCTGCGGCTGGGTGAGCCGTTCGTTGAGGCAGCTCGTGAAATGGAAGTAGTCATTGGCGCGCCGGCTTTCTTCCTCGGCCTGTGCCACCAGGCGGTCCAGCGCCTCGTCGGCCAGGCCAAAGCGGTGGCGCAGCGTCGCCATCACGGCCTCGCGCTCCGGCGCGGCCAGCGTGGGGTCGGCCCGCATCACCTCGACCAGCAGCACGGCGGTCGCCAGGCGCAGCGCCTGCTCGCGCTGTTCGGGGGAGGGGATGTCATCGGCGCCCGTGAAGGCGTCGAACAGGTCTTTCAGGGTGCTCAGCATCAGTGGGTTTGACGGTTCATGAACAGGATGGAGCCCGCGCCGGCGCGCTTGGTTCCCGGCCGCGGCGGCGTCACACCAGCCGCTCGATCTTTTTCTTGCGCCAGACGAACTGGTAGTAGCTGGCCTGCAGGACCAGCATCGACACGAAAGTAATCGGGTACGACATCCAGACGCCGTTGATGCCAAAGTGCTTGCTCAGCAGCCAGGCCGACGGCACCTCGATGGCCGCGATGCAGAAGATCGAGATGCCGGTGGGCACCAGCACCGAGCCACTGGCGCGCATCACGCCGCCCAGCGTGGCCGAGAAGCCGAAGATCACCGTGCTCCAGAGCATGATGTGCAGCAGTGTCTGCGCCAGCTCCACCACCGGTTCCTTGGTGATGAACATGCCGATGAACTGGCGCGAGAACAGGTAGCCCACCAGCACCAGCCCGCCCGTGAGCACCAGGTTCATCTTGAGCCCGGTGCGCGCAATGGCCTTGAGCCCGTCGGCCTGGCCGCGGCCGATGGCCTGGGCGCCCAGGATCGACGCCGTGATGGCAATCGACAGCGCCGGGAACTGCACATAGTTCACCACCTGGTTGACCGCGCCGTAGGCCGCCGTGGCGTCCGAGCCAAAGCCGTTGACCAGCGACAGCAGCACGATCTCGGCCAGCGAGATGGTGATCATCTGCACCCCCGTGGGCAGGCCGATGCGCATCACCAGCTTGAGGATGGCCGGGTCCAGCCGCAGGGCATTGAACAGCTCGCGGTCGGGCGCCAGCGCGTGCTTGACGCGCCGCATGTACCAGGCCAGAAAGGCCAGCGCGGCGATGAACGAGACGATCGAGGCCGCGGCCGCGCTGGTCACGCCCAGCCGGGGCAGGCCGCCCCAGCCGCGGATGAAGGCCGGCGTCAGCGCGCACGAGATGGCGGTGGACAGCAGCAGCGCGTACAGCGGGGTCAGCGTGTCGCCCACCCCGCGCATGAGCTGGGTGAGCAGAATGAACACCAGCAGCCCCGGCATGGCCAGCATCATCATGCGCGCGTAGCTGGTGGCCTCGGGCAGGATGTCGGCGGGCGTGCCCAGCGCGCGCAGCAACGCATCGGTGAAGGTGCCGCCAAACAGCGCCACGCCCAGGCCCAGCATCAGGCCCAGCAGCAGCGCCGTGCCGGCGATGGCCTTGACCTTGTGCGGCTCGCGCGCGCCCCAGGCCTGGCCGATCAGCACCGAGGCGCCGGCGCCAATGCCGATCACCAGCGCGATGAAAAAGAAGATGACGGGGAACATGCCCGCCACGGCCGCCAGCGCGCGCGTGCCCAGCATCTGGCCGATGAACACGCCGTTGAGCGTGCCGGCCAGGCCCTGCAGGATGTTCGACAGCACCATGGGGCCCAGGAACACGAGGAAGATGCGCCACAGCGGGCGGGCGGGGAGTGACAGCGGGACAGCGTTGGTTGTCATGATTTTTTGCTGGAGAGTTTTTCGGGTTCAGCCTGGTTCGGCGCCAAAGGCGCCCTGGGCCAGTTGCCGTGCGTAGTGGCGCACGTCCTCGGGCCATTGGGCCGTCAGGGTTTCAAAGACATCGGCCTGGCCGGCATACAGCGCGCGCAGCGCATCTTCATAGCCCGGCAGGTTGCCGGCCACCGGGCCCATGAAGCGGTAACAGCGCTCCTGCGCCGCGCGCATCTGGTCGTGCGGCGTGCCCTGGCGCTGCGCCTCGTTCACGAGCTTGCGCAGGGTCACCGAGGCGCCGCCGGGCTGGCTTGCCAGCCAGTCCCAGTGGCGCGGCAGCAGCGTGACTTCACGCGCGACCACACCCAGCTTGGGCCGGCCCCGGCTGCGGGGCGCGGCCGGGGGGCTGTCCGCAATGGCGGGCTGCGGCTGGGCTGCGGCCAGGGCACGGGCCACGGCCTCGTCGGGCGTGCCCCGCAGGTCCAGCTCCAGGGTGCGGCCGCTTTCATCGTCGAAGACCAGGGGCACGGGCTGCTCGGGCTGCTCCTGCATCAGGGCGGCCACGGCGCGCACCACGTCGGGCAGCAGCCCCGAGGCAATGCGGCGCGTGCCCTGGAAGGCGGTGCAGGCGGCGGGCGACAGGGTGGGGGCGGCTGAACTCATGGCCGCGAATAATACCCGGAATTAAATTAGACCGTCAATGCGCCCGGGTAATATTTTTGAAAAAGGCCCGTCAGGCGGGCCGCGGCGCGCGCAGGCTTTCGAGCTGGGCCTTGAGCCGCAGGATTTCGCGCCGGGCATTGATGCGCTCGGTGTCGTCGCGGATGCCCAGCGTCAGGCCCAGATCGGAGGCGCTGAATTTCATGTGGACCCAGATGCCCAGGGGCGGGTAGAACTTTTCAAACTCGATGGCCACGCCGTCGCGGATCGCGTTCTGGCATTTCTCCAGAAAGCGGCCCGCGGCGGTTTCAGGAAACTCCACCAGCAGGCTGCGCCCGATCAGCTCATTGCGGTCGCGCCGCAGGATGCGCTCGGCCTCGGGGTTGACGTAGACAAAGCACCATTCGTCGTCCAGCAGGATGAAGCCGTCGGGCAGGCTTTCCAGCGTCTGCGTCAGCCGCTCGGCGGTGCGGCGGGCCTCGTCGGCCACCGCGCGGAACTTGCTCACGTCCTGAATGGCGCCGCGCACATGGGTCACGCGGCCGGCCGCGTCGCGCTCGGCCTCGCCGATGGCGCGGATCCACAGCTCATTGCCCTTGGCCGTGACCAGTTGCAGCTCCAGGTCGAACGGGTCGCCGCGCTTGGCGCAGGCGTCAAACGCCGCAATCAGCAGCTCCTGCGACTCGGGGGTGTAGAACTCCAGCGCCTCCTCGGCATTGGGTTCGTAGTCGGGCGGCACCTCGTGGATGGCCTTGACCTCGTCGGACCAGACCCAGTGCGTGCCCGCCAGCTCCACGCCCCAGGCGCCCAGCCGGCCGGCCGCGGCCGCCATGCGCAGCAAGGCCTGGGTCTCGCGCACCTGCTGCTCGGACATCCATGAATCGGTAGCCTGGCCATTGGCCCCGAGGTAGCCGCGGTAGGTCACGCCCGAGGTCCAGAACGAGCCTTCGGGCGTGTCGGCGCTGGCATCGCGGCGGCGCCAGAGGCGACGCCAGGCGGCAGCCACCTCGTCGCCGATGCCGGTGACGTCTTTGGCCTGCAAGGCGTGGGCGTGGGTCATGGGTTTTCCTCGCATGGTCAGGTCGATTCTGCTGGGAACCCTCAGGCGCGCATAAGCCGTGCCACATTCGTGTGTAAATGTCACAAGCGCGATTGAAAAAAGGCGTTGCGCCGTTCATCCCGGCCCGGATGAGTACGCAAGTACCAGAAAGAGGCTCCGCAGCGAGCTGAAAATCGCCCGGCGCGAGCGCTTCGTCAGTCCGGTGCCAGCAAAGACAGGCGCGCAAAGCAGGCTGCGCTGGAGCCGTCGTTGTAGGGCGCAGCCGTTCGCAGCCCGGCCAGGGCCTGTTCCCGGGTCACGGCCACCCATTCACCGGCCGTGCCGTGGCGCGTGGGCTTGCTTTCCAGTCCATTTGGTGCGGCGCGCACCGAAAGCCAGCTTTCATGGTCTTCCTGCGTGACCGTCAGGCACCATCCCGGGGCGAAGCGGTCCAGCAGGCTGGGCAGGGCTGTTGCCACCAGCCCGGGCGAAAAGATGCACGGGGCCTCGATGGCGGCACCCGCCTGGCGCCACGGCCCGAAGGCCATGCCGGGCACCTCCAGCCGGTGCGTCACCGTGGGGCGCATGTCGGCGCCCGGGTGGAGTAGCGACAGGATCAGCGCATCGGTGCCGGCAAAGCGCCGCACCACCTGCTGCTGCGAGCCGGCCCATTCGCACAGCTGGGGCGCGCCGTTGCCGATGCCGCTGTAGCCCACCGCGTTGCCGTCGCGCCGGCCGATCCAGCGGGCCGAGGGAAACTGCGCCGCCATGGCCGCGCCATACAGCTCGCCCGGGTCCTGCGGGCCGTCGAGCCACTGCAGGCCATAGCGTGTCAGGCCCGGTTCCACACCTGGCAGCAAACGCTGGCAGTCCGCCGGCAGCCAGGGGTGGGCCGCCATGATTTCAGCAACGCGCTCAGGTGACATGGTCCCTCCGGCGGTGAACGGTGTGTGGTGCGCTCCATCATGCCGCCTGGGGCCGGCGATGTCGAGGGCCGGGCGGCCGGGGGCCCGCGCCTCAGCCGCCTGACAGGCCGTCGCTCGCGGCGCGGACCGCCGCCGCGTTCCAGCCGATGTGCGCGAACTCGCCGCGCAATTGCCGCTGCGCCTCGGGCGCCAGCGCGTCGGCCCAGCCCGTGCTGCGCAGGGCCTGCAAGGTCACGTCGCGGCCGCGCGCGGCAAACACCAGGCAGTTGCTGTGGTCGCGCGTGACCACCTGCATGGCGTTGCCGCCAAAGCTGCGCAGCAGGCGCGCGCAGAACGCCGGGTGCGCGCCGTGGTCGGTGTGCAGGTTGACCACCAGCACACCGCCGGGCGCCAGCGCCTGCCAGCAGTCGTCGTAAAAGGCCTGCGAGCACAGGGCCTCGGGCTGGCCTGAGCGGTCAAACCCGTCGACCAGCAGCGCGTCAAGGCGCCCACGCTGCAAGCGCACCCAGGCTGCGCCGTCGGCCAGGGCCACCGACAGGCGCTCGTCATCATCGGGGATCAGGAACCGGCGGCGCAGCGCCAGCACACCGGGGTTGTTTTCGGCCACCAGGATGCGCGCGGGCGCCAGGTGGCGGTGGCAGAACTTGGCCAGCGAGCCGCCGCCCAGGCCCACCATGCCGATGGTGGCGGGCCGGGGCTGCAGCAGCAGGAAGCCCATCATCGTGCGCGTGTAGTCCACCTGCAGCTGGTCGGGCCGGTCGGTGCGCATGCCACTCTGGATTTCGCCGTAGCTGAAGTGCAGCGAGCGCTTGTGGCCGTCTTCAACCACGAAAGGCGGGTCGGGGTTGAGGCTGGAGAATCCGCCGGGCATGGGGCAGTTTAGCCAGCGCGGCGACCGCGGATCAATAATGGTCCGCAAGGAGCACACCATGGCCACACGAGACAACGCCCGGCTGGCGGTACTGATCGACGCGGACAACGCCCAGGCCTCGGTCATCCAGGAACTGCTGGCCGAGGTGTCGCGCTACGGCACCGCCACCATCAAGCGCGCCTATGGCGACTGGACCACCACCCAGCTCAAGAGCTGGAAGGAGGTGCTGCACACGCTGGCGATCCAGCCGGTCCAGCAGTTTGCCTACACCAGCGGCAAGAACTCCACCGACTCGTCGCTGATCATCGACGCCATGGACGTGCTGCACACCGGCAGCGTGGACGGCTTCTGCCTGGTCTCGTCCGACAGCGACTTCACGCGCCTGGCCACCCGCATCCGCGAATCGGGCCGCGTGGTCTATGGCTTTGGCCAGCGCAAGACACCCGAGCCCTTTGTGGCGGCCTGCGACAAGTTCATCTACACCGAGATCCTGCGGGCCAAGCCGGAAGAACCCAAGGCCGAGGAGGCCGGCGACGCCGTCGTGAACGTGGCCGAGCTGCCCAAGCTCAAGCCCATGGTGCTGACCGCGCTGGACGCCACGGCGCGCGACGACGGCTGGTCGTCACTCTCGGCGCTGGGCAGCCAGCTGTCGCGCAACCACCCCTCGTTTGACCCGCGCAACTACGGCGTGTCCAAGCTCGGCGAGCTGATGCGCAAGCAGAATTACCTGGAGCTGCGCGAAGTGCCGCTGGGCGATGGCTCGGCCCAGGTCCACACCCATGTGCGCCGCAAGGAAGCCGGCGGCCCGCGCCGCAGATGAAAAGTGCCTGGAGTCCAGGCGGGGCGGCCACTGTGCGCTATGAAAACAGGAGCGCCACCACGCCCGCCAGCACCAGCAGCAAGCCGGCCTGCTCGGCCACCGAGAGCTTCTCGCGCAGCAGGCGGTGCGACACCGCGTAGCTGAACACCACCTCCACCATGCCCAGCGTGCGCACGTTGGCGGCCGAGGTCAGCGCAAACGCGGTGAACCAGCCGATCGAGGCCAGCGCCCCTGCCGAGCCCGCCAGCACCGAGACGCGCCAGGCCGTGCCAATGGCGCGCAATGCCGCCGGCGCGCGCCAGGCCAGCCAGCCGCCCAGCAGCAGGGTCTGGATCGCCTGGGCCCACAGCACGCCCCAGCCGCCCGACAGCCAGGGCGACACGCCGGGCAACTGCAGCGCCGCGCCGCGGTAGCCCACGGCCGACAGCGCAAAGCCCGCGCCCGAGGCCAGGCCATACAGCGCGGCCAGCCCGGCCCAGGCGCGCACGCCGCCTTCAGGCACCACGGCGGCCTTGCGCGGCAGCGACAGCAGCACCACGCCCGCCGTGGCCAGGCCCATGGCCAGCAGCGTGACCCAGCCCGGCAGCTCGTGCAGGAACAGCGTGGCAAACACCGCCACCTGCAGCGCGTCGGTTTTGGAATAGGCCACACCCACCACAAAGTTGCGCTGCTTCATGGCCAGCAGCAAAAACGCCGTGGCGCCCAGCTGGCTCACCGCGCCCAGCAGCAGCCAGGCGAAGTAGCCCGCGTGGAAGGTGGGCACGGCCGCTGCCGTGGCCGGCAGCGCGTGCAGCACGGCCACCCAGGCCGCGGCAAACGGCAGGCCATAGGCAAAGCGCGCCAGCGTGGCGCCCAGCGTGCCCGCCTGCGCCACCAGCGAGCGCTGGGCCGCGTTGCGCGCCGTCTGCGCCAGCGCCGCCCACAGCACGATGGGCACCCAGGCATAGGCCAGCAACGGGGCAGGTTCCGGGGGCAGGGCGGGCATGGCCCCGGTTATACGCAAAAGCCCGCGCGGGACTCAGCGTGTTTGGGCATGGCCGGCATGCCCGGGCGCCATGTCAGCCGCCATCTCAGCCGCGCCCAAACACCAGCAACAGGTTGTTCGCCGGCATCTCGTGGCGGGCCTTGAGCTGCAGGCCGGCTTGCGCGGCCTGGGCCTTCACGTCTTCCAGGCGGCGGATGCCCCAGGCCGCATCGCGCTCGCGCAGGCTCTGGTCAAAGGCCAGGTTGCCGGGTGAGGTGGGCACACCCTCTTCGAGGTAGGGGCCGTAGGTGATGAGCTGGCCGCCGGGCGCGAGGTGGCGGGCGCTGCCGCGCATCAGGGCCGCGCAAGTGGCCCAGGGCGCAATGTGCAGCATGTTGGCGCAGTAGATGGCATCAAAGCTGCCGACGTTCCAGTCAGGCATGAGCACGTCCAGGCGCAGCGGCGCCCGCACATTGGCCAGCCCGGCCTCGGCCACGCGCGCGGCCAGCGCCGGCAGCGTGTCGGCCGTGGCATCGGTGGGCTGCCACTGCCACTGCGCCAGCGCGGCCGCAAACCACACCACGTGCTGGCCGGTGCCCGAGGCCACCTCCAGCAGCGTGCCTTGCGGCGGCAACAAGGCCCGCAGCAGGTCGAGGATGGCATCCTTGTTGCGGTCGGCGGCGGGGCTGAAGGGGAGGTTGAACATGCGGATGGTTGTACCACCCTGTGGAGCTTGAGGGGTTGCTGCGGCCCCGCCGCGCCGCCACTCAGGTATCGTCGGGGCCCACCCAAGAACTGAACAAGACCTGAAAGCGCACCATGGCCATCCAGTGGTTCCCGGGGCACATGCACCTCACGCGCAAAGCCATTGCCGAGCGCGTCAAGGAGATTGACGTTGTGATTGAAGTGCTGGACGCCCGGCTGCCGGGCTCCAGCGCCAACCCCTTGCTGGCCGAGCTCACGGGCCACAAGCCGGCCCTGAAGATCCTCAACAAGCAGGACGTGGCCGATGCCGCGCGCACCGCGCTCTGGCTGGACCACTACAACGCCCAGCCCGGCACGCGCGCCATTGCGCTCAATGCCAACGACGGCGCCGCGGTGCAGATGCTGGCGCCGGCCTGCCAGGCGCTGGCGCCCGGGCGCGGCGGCATGGCCAAGCCCATGCGCGTGCTGATCTGCGGCGTGCCCAACGTGGGCAAGTCCACGCTGATCAACGCGCTGTCCAACAAGCGCCAGGCCAAGACCGGTGACGAGGCCGGCATCACCAAGCTGGAGCAGCGCATCACGCTGGCCGACGACTTCTACCTGTACGACACGCCGGGCCTGCTGTGGCCGCGCATCATCGTCACGCAAAGCGGCTACAACCTGGCGGCCAGCGGCGCGATCGGGCGCAATGCCTATGACGAGGAGCTGGTGGCGCTGGAGCTGCTGGACTACCTGCGCCAGCACTACCCGGGCCTGCTGGCGGCGCGCTACAAGGTCAGCGGCGCCGAGGCCATGAAGGACGAGGAGGTGCTCGAAGCCATTGGCCGCCAGCGCGGCGCGCTGCTGGGCAAGGGCCGCGTCAACACGCAGAAGGCCGCCGAGATCGTGATCACCGAATTCCGCAGCGCCACGCTGGGCCGCATCACGCTGGAAACCCCGGAAGAATTCGCGCAGTGGCTGGCCGCCGGCCAGGCGCTGGATGCTGAAAGGCTCGCCAAAAAGGAAGCGCGCGGAAAAAAAGGCCAAAAAGGCCTGTAGTCCAGGGCCGGCGGCCACTTTCAGCTATCAAAAACGCAGCGGACAAGCCCGGGGCAGCCGGGCTGCAGGTTCAGGTGGCTGGCAGCGCACGGCGGGCCCGGCCGGCCGGGGCGAGCCGGGCGGGCGAACGGTGCGCATCCGCCGGCGCCGCGGCCGGTGCATCGGCCTGGCGCCAGTAAATGCCGCAGCCAATCACCACGTCGTCGCAGCGCTCCACATAGGCGGACTTGGGCAGCACTTCGCCGGTGAGCGGGTGCGGCACGCGGAAGTCGTTCCAGCCCGAGCCCGCGGTGCGCGCGATCTCCACGTTCTGCTGCGACAGCAGGTTGCCGTCGGCGTCGCGCAGGCCGCTGTCGTCCTGGCCCACGGTGGACGGGTCGGGCGCAAAGGACAGGCGCGTGCACTTCATGTCCACCACAAACAGGTAGTCCTCGCCGTGGATGAAGCCGGCGCCGGGGTTCATGAAGTCCTGGCAGGCCTGGCGCACGCCCACCTTGCGCATGTGCCGCACGCCGGCCTTGACCAGCGCCATGGCGCGCGCGCGGTCGTCGGCGCGGTCGGTCTTGAAGCGGCCCACGGCGCGCACCAGCTGGGCCGACTCGCGGCCAAAGTCTTCCACGGCGCTGGTGGCCTCCTCGACCAGCGCGGCGTTCTGCTGGGTGGCGGAGTCGATGGCGGCAATGGCGCGGTTGATCTCTTCCACGCTGCCGCTTTGCTGGCGCGAGCTGTGGGCGATGGCGCCCAGCACCTGCGTGACCTCGCGCACGCTGTCCACCACCTCGGTCATGGTGCGCCCGGTGGCGCTGACCAGGCCCCGGCCCTTCTCCACGCTGCCCGTGGTCTGGCCAATGATCTCCTTGATCTCGCGCGCGGCCTGGGCGCTGCGCTGCGCCAGCGTGCGCACCTCGTTGGCCACCACGGCAAAGCCGCGCCCATGCTCGCCCGCGCGCGCGGCCTCGACCGCGGCGTTGAGCGCGAGGATGTTGGTCTGGAAGGCAATGCCCTCCACCGTGCCCAGGATGTCGCGCACGCGGCCGGCGCTGTCCTCGATGCGCTGCATGGTGGCGGTCACGTCCTGCATGCTGGTGGCGGCCTTCACGGCCACCTCGCCCGAGCGGGCGGCGAGTTCATTGGCGCGCGCGCAGTGCTCGGCGTTCTGGCGCGCCAGCGCGGCCAGCTGCTCCATGCCCGAGGAGGTTTCCTCCAGCGAGGCGGCCTGCTCCTGCGAGCGCTCGGCCAGCTGGCCATTGCCCGCGGCCATGCCGCGCGCGCCGCTGGCGATGGCCTCGGCGCTGGACCAGACCTGCTTGACGATCAGCGCCAGGCTGCGGTTCATCTGCATGATGGTGTCGTGCAGGCGGTCGGCATCGCCGCCCTGGCGCACCCGCGCGGCATGGGCCTGCTCGGTGACCAGCTCGCCGCTGGCAATGCGCTGCACCAGCTGGATGGTGCGCTCGGTGCCCTGTGCCATGAAGGCCCGCAGCGCGGCCAGCGCATAGCAGGCCAGCAGCACCAATGCCACCGCGAGCGTGCCGGCGGCCGGGCGCGGCAGCGGCGCCGCGAGCGCCACCAGCGTGGCGCTGCAGAACAGCGCGCCCGTGACCACGAAGCAGCCGCCCAGGCCCAGTGGGCCCATCACCCGGAAGGCGGGTGCATAAAAAGTACTCTTCATTGCCGTCACTCCTCTTGTTCACCCCCTGCAGCAAGGTCGGTGCCCGGTTGCCTGAAGAGTGAACGCCAATGCTAAGCGACGCACAACGACAACGGCGCGGATCAACCGCGCCGAAGTCGCACCGGCGCAACGGCCGGGCGGTGAGGGTGTCAGGGGCTCAATGGCTCAGCAGCAGCTGCGCGATCACACCCGTGGCGATGGCGATGAGCACGTAGTCGCTGCCCACCTGCACCCACTCATGGCCGCGCGGCGGCGCATGGAGGTGGTGGCCGCGCCAGTCATTGACCACGTACTGCCGGCTGCGGTACTCGCGCGGGATGTAGCCGCCGCGGTGCCATTCGGGGCCCCGGGCGTCGTAGTAGTAGCGCTGGCCCTGGTTGCCGTAGTAGACATGGTGGTCGCGGTTGCCGGGCCGGTTGTCATGGCGGTTGTCGTCGCGCCGGTTGTCGTGCCCGCGCCCTTGCTGCGGGCCACGGCCGCGGTCATGCTGGGCGAACTGGCGGCCGTTCTGGGGGTAGAGCTCGCCGGGGCGGCCGGTGTCCAGGTGGGCGTCGTAGCCCGAGGCCTGGGCAAAACTCAGCGAGCTTGCGCCCAGTGAAGCAGCCGCAACGACGCAAACAAGAATTCTGGATTTCATGAGAGACCTTCCATGGTGGATGAGTCTTCATGGTGGGGCCTGGGCTGCTGGCGCAGCGCAAAGTCATGCACTCGTTGCGCAAAGTCTTGTGACAAGGTGTGCGGGTTCCGAGCGGTGTTTCAGGGGCCGTCTTTGGCTTTCACTATAGCTTTTATTAATAAATCAATGTTGATTGATAGCTAACCAGCGCCTAGACTGGACGCACCGTGAACCGCAACCCGTCTGACTCTGAAGGAGACCCCATGTCCAACGAAGCCAAGTGCCCCTTTTCTGGCGCCGCCCGCCCCCACGCCCTGGCCGGCGCCGGCACCAACGCCAGCTGGTGGCCCAACCAGCTCAACCTGAAAATCCTGCACCAGCAGTCGGCCCTGTCCAACCCCATGGACGAGGGCTTTGACTACGCAACGGAGTTCAACAGCCTGGACCTGGATGCCGTCATCCGGGACCTGCACGCGCTCATGACCGACTCGCAGGACTGGTGGCCCGCCGACTATGGCCACTACGGCCCGTTCTTCATCCGCATGGCCTGGCACAGCGCCGGCACCTACCGCACGGCCGACGGCCGCGGCGGCTCGGGCTCGGGCACCCAGCGCTTTGCGCCGCTGAACAGCTGGCCCGACAACGGCAACCTGGACAAGGCCCGCCGCCTGCTGTGGCCCATCAAGCAGAAATACGGCCGCAAGATCTCCTGGGCCGACCTGATGATCCTCACCGGCAACGTTGCGCTGGAGTCCATGGGCTTCAAGACCTTTGGCTTTGCCGGCGGCCGCCAGGACGTGTGGGAGCCCGATGAAGCCATCTACTGGGGCCCGGAAGCCGAGTGGCTGGGCGACAAGCGCTACACCGGCGACCGCGAGCTGCAGAACCCGCTGGGCGCCGTGCAGATGGGCCTGATCTACGTCAACCCCGAAGGCCCCAATGGCCAACCCGACCCGCTGGCCTCGGCGCGCGACATCCGCGAGACCTTTGCGCGCATGGCCATGAACGACGAGGAAACCGTGGCCCTGGTGGCCGGCGGCCACACCTTTGGCAAGACCCACGGCGCGGCCAACCCTGGCCAGTACGTGGGCGCCGAACCCGAGGGCGCCGACATCGCCGAGCAGGGCCTGGGCTGGAAGAACAGCTTTGGCAGCGGCAAGGGCGTGCACACCATCACCAGCGGCCTGGAAGGCGCCTGGACCACCAACCCCATCCGCTGGGACAACGACTACTTCGACATCCTCTTCAAGTACGAATGGGTGCTGACCCAGAGCCCCGCCGGCGCCCACCAGTGGACCCCCACCGACCCCGCCGCCAAAACCACCGTGCCCGATGCGCACGACCCCGCCATCCGCCACGCGCCCATGATGTCCACCGCCGACCTGGCGCTGCGCATGGACCCGGCTTACGAAAAAATCTCGCGCCGCTTCCACGCCAACCCGCAGGAATTTGCCGACGCCTTTGCCAAGGCCTGGTACAAGCTCACCCACCGCGACATGGGCCCGCTCTCGCGCTGCCTGGGCCCGCTGGTGCCCGCCGAGCCGCAGCTGTGGCAAGACCCCATCCCCGCGCTGGACCATGAACTGGTCAACGACCAGGACGTGGCCGCGCTCAAGGCCCGATTGCTGGCCTCGGGCCTGAGCACGGCGCAGCTGGTGAGCACGGCCTGGGCCTCGGCCTCGACCTTCCGCGGCAGCGACAAGCGCGGTGGCGCCAACGGTGCGCGCATCCGCCTGGCGCCGCAAAAAGACTGGGAGGCCAACCAGCCTGCCGAACTGGCCAAGGTGCTGCCCGTGCTCGAGGCCGTGCAGAAGGAATTCAACGCGGCCCAGGCCGGTGGCAGGAAGAAGATCTCGCTGGCCGACCTGATCGTGCTGGGCGGCAGCGCCGCCGTGGAAGCCGCCGCGCAGAAGGCGGGTCACGCGGTCACGGTGCCCTTCACACCCGGGCGCATGGACGCGCGGCAGGAAGAGACCGATGTGGAAGCCTTTGCCGTGCTCGAGCCCGTGGCCGACGGCTTTCGCAATTACGTGCGCCAGGGCTGCGAAGCCCAGACCGCCGAGCTGCTGATCGACAAGGCCAACCTGCTCACGCTGACCGCGCCCGAGATGACGGTGCTGGTGGGCGGCCTGCGCGTGCTCGACGCCAATGTGGGCCAGACGCCGCACGGCGTGTTCACCACGCGGCCCGGCACGCTGAGCAACGACTTCTTCGTCAACCTGCTGGACATGAACACGCAGTGGCAAAAGTCCGCCACGGCCGAAGGCGTGCTCGAAGGCCGCGACCGCAGCACCGGCGCGCCCCGCTGGACGGGCACCGTGGCCGACCTGGTCTTTGGCTCCAACTCGCAACTGCGGGCGCTGGCCGAGGTCTATGCCAGCAGCGACGCGCAGCCGGTGTTCGTGAAGGACTTTGTGGCGGCCTGGACCAAGGTGATGGACCTGGACCGGTATGACGTGAGGTGAGGGGCGCGAAAGGGGCCGGGTTGGCGCTCAGCCCCTTCGCTGGAGTGCGATAGCCGGGTTTTGAATCAAAAGTGGCTGGAGTCCAATGGCGGCGGCCACTGTGCGCTATCAAAAATGGAGCAACTTACTTCAATTCATCCTGCAGCGTTTGCACGGCGGCTAGCAAGGAAGGCAGGGCATGGTTGGCAATGGCGCGGGTCACACTGCATAGACGGCTTCGCGGTGGCGGTTGATATTGGCCAGCACGTACGGGTTGCGAACCGCACCAGGCTCCACAAGGTCCACACCCCGCCCCAGCAAGGCCTCCAGCGCTGCCTTGGCGCCGAAGAATGTGTCGAGCCCTGGCTGCACGCCGGGCGCAAACTCGACCAGAAAGTCCGCGTCGCTACGTTCGGGGTCAAAGTCATCAGACCGTGCAGCCGAGCCAAACACCTCCAGGCGGCGAATGCGGTAGCGCTTGCAAATGGCGGATATGCCTGCGCGATGTTGGGCGATGGCGGGGTGCATGGACGAGAGTTTGGCGGGGCACGGCTGTCGAGGCCCCATGAGACAGGGAGTCACAATCCCTCCCATGCTCAACCTCCTGTTTGTCTGTAGCCGCAACCGCCTGCGCAGCCCGACGGCGGAGCAGGTGTTTGCGAACTACCCGGGCGTGGCCACCGATTCAGCCGAGCTCGCGCCCGATGCCGACACGGTGCTGGACGCCGGGCAGGTACATTGGGCCCACGTGATCTTCGTCATGGAAAAAGCCCACCGGGCGCGGCTGAACCAGCGCTTTCACAAGGCGCTGGCAGGCAAGCGCGTGGTGTGCCTCGACATCCTGGATGACTACGTTTTCATGCAGCCGGAACTGGTGACGCTGCTAGAGAAGCGCGTAGCGCCCCATTTGCGCTGATTTTTGGATTTTCAGAGTCAAAAGTGGCTGGAGTCCAGGCGGGGCGGCCATGTCGCGCTATCAAATAGAGAGCAAATCGGCGCGCCGCCCGGAGAACTCATGTGCCGGGCCCGGCATGACGATCATTTCGTGGCTTCGAGTTGGCGCAACTCGAACGCTGCCGCAACGTGTTCGGTGTAGAGCAGGATGCCCTGGCCCCGCGTCTTCCTGAAGTACTCGGCTGCCCTGGCGTTGTCGCCCTGCATCCGGTACCACTGACCCGCGTAGAAGTAGCCCTCGGCCAGACCCATGACACGGTCGTCCCCGTTCTTTTTCTCGACGGCGGCCAGCGCCTCGGCCGGTGTCAGCAGCCCGTGCAGCATGGCCAGGGCGGGGCGAGGCCATTCGCCTTGGGGATTGAGGGCCGCGAATTGTCGTTGTTCCGGGGTGGGCGTGATGCCCGCCCGGCTCTGGGCCCACACCCGCCACATTTCGGCGTAGAGCCGCAGGTCCTGATCGCCGCCGGCGTCTGCTCCGGCCTTGCGGAAATCCTCGGCGGCCGAGGCAAACTGCCCGGCGTAAAAGCGGGAATGGCCGCGCAGGTAGTAGGTGCGCGCCTCCTCGGGCGCCAGAGAGATGGCCTGGCTCAGATCGCCGATCGACTTGACGAAATCGCCGCCCGCAAAGTTGATCGTGCCCCGGCAGGCGTAGGCCCGCGCAAAGTTGGGCGATGTCTTGACGGCTTTCTCTGCGTCCTTCAGGCCTTCGGCAGGCTTGCCGAGATCGGACAAGGCTTCGGCCCGGTTGCAATAGGCTTCAGCCAGGTCCTCACCGCTCAGGCGGCCACTGTCGATGCCCTTGCTGACTTTCTCGATCCGGTCTGTCAGCTGTGACTCCATCATTTGCTGCAGTGTTTTGGCACCCAGGCCCAGGAAACCGCTGGCTTTGACTTCGTCGCGCTCGACCACGTAAACGCCCCTGTCCAGGTCGTAGACCTTGCGCACCGCCGCCATGAAGGCACTGGTACGGCTGGCTTCCACCGGCCTGCCCGGCAGGACCAGCTCAAATGACGTGGCTGCGCGGTTGCCCCTGAAGCTGCGGGTCATGGTGAACTCGAAGGCGTCGTCGCGTACGGAGCGGGTTTCCGGGTCGGTGACCTTGGCCACTTCCGGGGGGAACTCGACTTCCACCGAGTACTTGTTGACGCCGGCTGAAGGCATGTCGTAGGGCTGGCTGCGGTTGGCTGAAGGGGGCAAGGCGATCAGTCCCTGGAAATTGGAGGCGGCGTACTTGAGAAACCAGCCCGGGCCCACGCTGGGCGCCATCTTGGGCGCCTTCATGCGCAGCTCAAGCGTCAGCGTGTTGTTGATCCGGTCATCCTTGACCACGGGGGAGGCCACGTGCTGGATACCCGGGTAGCGCCGCTCATAGTTTTCGAGAGATCCTTTTTCCAGTGTGCTGGCCGGAATCGAAGCAAAGAGTTCCCGGCGGGTTTCTGCCTCGTATCCCGAGTATTTGTGCTGGACGAATACCTCGGCGTCACCGCCGAACTTGGGCAAGGTGATCTTTTCGGCCAGCTCATTGCGCCTGCGGGCTGCGGGGCTGGGCAAACTGACGATCTCAAACGCAGACGCCTTCGGATCGACGGGCAATACTTCAGCGTCTTCCCAGACTTGGCCCATGGTGGCCAGCGGACCCCACTGACCCCGGCGGGTGGGGTCGAGAAAATACACCTGGCCATCGACCACGGCGCGCACGATGGCGTGGTCAAAAACATGGGGCGAGGGCAGGCTGCGGCTGACACCGCGAAAACTCCGCGCCGACACCAGCACCGGCCGGGCTTCGATGCCCATGGCCTGCAGCAACTGGATCAGCAGCGCCGACTTGTCCTTGCAGTCGCCATAGCGGCGCTCCAGCGTCACATTGGCGGGGGCTGGCCTGTGAGAGCTTTCACCCAGCACCAACGACACGTAGCGGATTTCGTTCTGAACCCAGCTCAGCGCCGCGGACGCGCGCTCGTCGGACGTGGGCTTGCGGGAGAACTCCGCGACCAGCTCGGCTGCGGCGGGCGTGAGCTTGCCCTCGGCCTTGAACAGGTCACTGGCCCAGGTGCCCACCTCGTTCCAGCTCTGGAACTCCGAAAACTGGATGTATCTGAACGGGATGAACTCGGAAGGGACCCGTGTTTCAATCTCCGTGGCCGCGAGGGCGCGGGTCTCCCAGAGCAGGTGGCGCATGTCGCCGCGGACAGACTCCCTGGGCTGGTCCTGTTGCTTGTTCAGGTCGCCAAACATTTTCCAGGCGATGTTCCGGCTCATCGGGTACAGCATCGACACGCGCCGGTACTCGGTGCGCAGGCTCTGGTCCCAGCTTGCGGACTGGACATACTTGCCGTTCAGCACCGGGTTTTGCCCTTCGATGGTGTAGGCCACCTCGAACACATCACCGACCCGCACGTCATCAATGAGCAGCGAGGCACTGATCTGTCCGCTGTAGACACCGCGCTCCAGGCCCAGTTCGCGCTGCAGAAAGGAAATCCTGGCGGTGGCCAGCTTGTCGATGACCGTGCCAGCGCGCACCAGGCGAAGGGTGTGCAGCTTCAAGCGCTGATAAGCGGGGTCGAACTCAATGGAATAGCGCCCCAGTTCATTCAGCACGTCAGCCGCGTTGGCCAGCCAGGCGCGGTGCACATGGAAGGCTGGCACTGCGGCATTGAACTGGGTGTCTGCCAGCAACAAGACCGCCGGGCCCTTGTCCTGCGTGGCGGGAAGCTGGGTCTGGGGCTCCACCCAGGCGGGCAGCGGCGCGGCCCGCTCGAACTGGCTGGTGGTCAGGCCCACTTCCTTCAGCCCTTCTGGCGGGGTCTGGGCATGGACGAAGGCCACAGACCCCATGGCAACCATGCAAATGGCGGCCATGGCAAACCGGATTCTCAAAAAGGCTGGCATGCGTTTTCCCTGAATTGCTGTTGATGCTTTGGGCCCGGGCCGACGCATCGGCACGGCGCGCAAAGGAGTTTATCCGGGCGGCCAAATCGGGAGCTTTTGACGCGCAGCCTGACGCCCGCCGCGCGGCACTGGTCGCCTACAACGTCTGCCGATAGCGCGCCAGCATCTGCTCTTGCGTTTCAAACACGTGTCGGGCGACACCTTGCCGGCGACCTGGTCGCGCAGCATTTCACCCTTGCCGGGCGCGCTCTAGGTGCGCGGGCACAGCCCTGCGGAGCGTGCCGCATCCGCTCGCGCGGCGTGTTGCAGCCGCCGCCAGGTCTCGGAGTCTGGCGCTCTGCAATACCGAGCCTGGAAGCCCCTGCCCTGAGGGCCCGCGCGAACCTGAGCGATTGCCGCACGCGCTTCACTTTCCATCGATGCATCGCGCACCGCGCGGGCAACGATCAATCGGTCCACCTCGTGCAAAAGATTGGGCCCCCTGCCGTTGGTGGTGCGGCTGTCTTCGTAGCGGCGCCAGGCCCGCTCCAGCGACGCTGCGTCGCTTTGCTGAAGTTGGGCCCACACCCAGGCCTCGTGAACCTGCCGGTTGGGATACTGCCAACTGTTGGACACCCGCCTGGGAACCCGGGCCGCGGCCGTCTGGAGCAACTGCGAAGCCTCGCTGACGCGCCCCCGGTCGATCAGAAACCACGCCAGATCGGTCTCCGCGCTGGTCCGCGAGACCCGTGCGTTCAGGGCCTGCATGCTGCGGTCGGCCTGCGGTGGCAGCGCTTGCGCGTCGATTCTGCGGCGCAGCTCCGCCTCGGCTTGCGGAAACTGGTTGCTCTCGTGGTAAGCCCGGGCCAGCGAGAGCCGGGCACTGTCGACCATGTGGGGCTCTACGCGCGCGGCGTCGTAGTGCACAAGCACTTGTTCCCTCAGGGTGACCCGTTCGTGGGCCGGCAGCTCATGCAGGTAGGCCAGCCGTTCCTTGGCTCGCGCCAGCAGCAGCTGGGCACGGCTGGCTGAGCTGCCCTGAAGTTCCTGCACCAACTGCCGCAGGCGCAGGTCGCCCTGCGGCCCGCTTTCGGAGTCTGCGGTGAGCAGCAAGGCCTGCGCACGGTCAATGTCTCCGGGCTCGCGTTCCTGCGCCAGGGCCCATGCCGAGCGCGCGTACCGGCTGCGCCGCTCCCCGTCGTCGCGCGACTCGGCCTGCTCAGCGGCCTGCAAGAGCACCTGCAGGCGCTGCGGTGGGGGCACGGTTTCAATGCGGTCAGCCTGCACGATCCAGTCGGGCTCGGGGGCCGCGGGTTGGGCGCGCCCGGGTGTGGGGTCTACATCGTCGGGCACATAGGATGGGTGCAGCCCGGCGGTCAGGGCCACGGACGTCCAACCGCCGGGGAATGCCTGCACGGCCAGCCCGATGGGCGCCGCCAGCACCAGCAGGTAGATGGCCATTCCGGTAATGGCCTCCAGCGCACGGGGCCGCCGGCCCTGCAACTCAGGCAAAAGCGCTGCCACCACGTTGATGCGCTGCGCCCCGTTCCATCGCGCAAAGGCGGGCCGCTGCAGTGCCGCAAAGACATGCTCCATCGCTTCGCGCTGGCCCAGCGTTTCGCCGGGCTGGCGCACGATCGCGCGGTCCACCCTCATCACGCGCCATTGGTGCGGCAGGCTCAGCCCCACCAGTGCGCCGACGATCTGCAGAACCGGGTCGCTGGTGGAAATGCCCATGGCCAGCAACGCCAGCACACCCAGCACAGCAAAGACGAAGCGCGCCGTTGGCAGCCTGGCGAACAGGAAAGTTTCCACCACCCGCCCGCCGTCCAGCGGGGTGATGGGCAGCAGATTGAGATAGTTGATCACCAGGCAGGCCACCAGGAGCTCGAGGAACCATGGCGGTGGAACGAACCAGCCGCCCATCATGCCCAACAGGCCGGCCACGGCGAGTGCGATGCCAGGCAGCGGCCCGGCCAGGTAGACCAGCAACTTTTCCCACGGGCCTGCTGACGGCTTTTCACCACTGGCCAGGCCGCCCAGCCCGGGGACGAAAAATACCGAGAGGTTGCCATACCCGGAGAGCTTCATCGCGAGGAAATGGCCGCCCTCGTGCAAGGCGATCACCGCCAACAGGATGGGCAGGAATGTCCAGCTGATCCACAGGCTCCCGATCCCCAGGAAGAGCAGGGCGCTCAGCGAAAAAATCTGCCACTTGCGCCTCCCCGACCAGCGCAGCGAGCGCTGTAGCGCAAGGTGCTTCTCGTATTGCGCGACGTCTGTCTCCAGCCTGGCAACGGCCGTCAAACCGGCGCCAGCGGGTAGTTCAACGGCGGGAGGGCTGGGGGGCCGCATTGCATGGGCCCGCGCCACGCGCCGCTGCCCGAGGTTCCACCGGATGGCATAGCGAACGGCCGCGCGCAGGTTCATGTACCAGTGCTCACCGTCGCGGTGCACGAGGCCCAGGCGCTGGCCGTGCGGCAGCAAGGTCTCGGTCATTTCCTGGTCGGCGCGGAGGAACGTGTCGCCATCGGTCAGGATGGTGCCCTTCAACTGGGCCAGCCGGGCCTGGTGAAATGCCCATGACTCCTGCCAGTTAGGCAGATACCGGTCCTGCAGGTCTGCGTTTGGGGGCGGGATGATGGACTCGTGCGCCCTGCAGTTGGTGGTCATGAGGGCAGGACACCCCTGCACCAGCGAAGTGAAGGCGACGCGGTACAAGTCGGGGTCGCTCGGCAGGCTCGGCCTGCTCACGTGCGCATGCGTGCGGCCGTCCGCGTGCTGGTACGCATCCGTGAACTCCAGGGTGTCGCCCTGGGCGACCGCGAACGACTCCTGCGCCGTGCTCAACCGGTACCGGAAGCCCAATGCCTCCAGTTCTGGCCGTGCAGCATCGAGAGCGGCGCGGATTTCGGGCGGGATCGCGTCGCGCGGAACGATGCGCAGGGTGGGCGAGCGCAGCGCAATTCGGGCCAGGCGCACGGTAGCCACCAGTATCGCCATGGCCAGGACGGCAGGCACGCCGAAAACCAGCGCCATCAGCCCGTTCACGATCAGATCCATCAATTTCTCCCTCGTTGATTTTGTAGGCGGGATGTTATAGCGCCGCGGGACGGGGACGGGGACGGGGCTTGGACAAATGCGTGGCCGATGCCCGCGGCGCCCCTGCCCATATCATTTCCCTCTTGTGCTCCAACTACGTCCCCGTCACCCAGTCCGACCGGCTGCTCAGCTTCTTTGGTGTGCACCGCGACGCGCGGACCGAGCCGCCCATTGACGTGTGGCCCACCGGGCTGGCGCCGTTCATCCGGCTGCGCGCCCCGGGCGGCCAAGTCAGGCCTGCGCTCACCGCCGCTTGAGCGGCGGGCGCTGCGACAGCAGCCAGGCGATGAACTTCTTGCGGCCCTTGCTGTACAGGATGTTGCCGTGGACCATGCCGTCGGACACGTTGGCGCCGATGGAATACGACTCGCAGTCAACGCCCACGCGGCTGAGGCTGTCCATCACCGCCAGCAGGCATTCGGGCGCCGGCGTGTAGTGGCCGCTGTTGTTGTTGATGCTCACCAGCTTGCCGTGCGACACCTCAAGCTCCCCCGCGCAGGCCACCTCGTCGCCTGCCAGGAACGACGAGTGGTGGAACCCCACCAGCTCGGTGCGGGGGCCGCGCACGCTGCCGCCATAGTTCTGCGCCAGCTTGTGCGTGTTGTTGACCGAGATGCCGCCAAAGGTGTACAGGTCGAACACCCCGCCGTCCTTGTATTCGGTGGACATGTCGGCCGCGTAGAGGGTGCCGTCGACCGACATCGCGTAGAGGAAGCGGTTGGTGATCTCGCCCAGCGGCCCCATGGCCCGGCCCGCCGTGCTGAAGTCCTGCTTGATGACCTTGCGCGCGCCCGTGGTGTCCATGGCCCGATTGCGGTACATCAAGTTGCCGCCCGTGATGTGCACTTTGTAGGGCGCGCGCTCGGCCTCGCTGCGCAGGTAGCGCACCCGCTGCGGCATGGCCGGGTCGGGGCGGCAGGCGGGCGGAATGTGCTGCCCCATGCGCAGGTGCACCGAGATCAGGTCGCTGGCGTCGGTGTCTTCGTCGGCGTGGCCCGCGCACATGACCACCGCGCCCTCGGTCCTGGCCACCGTGGGGGGCCGCGGATGCATCACCGCCCGCAGCGTTGCGGCCAGGGCCTCCAGCTCCGGCGAGAGGGGTGTGTAGTTGCTGGCCGCATAGTTGGAGCCCGGCTGCGCGGCGCCTGAGCCCGAGGTGTAGGCAGCGTAAGACGAATACGCCGACGGATCGGCCAGCACCATCGCGCCGCCCTGCAGCAGCGCCGCCCCCGAGCTGATGGGCGCGATGATGCCATGTGATCCTGACGGCGCGAAGGCCCCGCCGCTGGCCATTCTGGCCGTGTACCTGGCCAGCGATGCGTCGGGCTACGCGACGGGCGAGCAGTTCTTGATTGACGGCGGGTACACCAAGTCCTGAGCGCCAGGCTCAGGCCGTGCACAGCTGGGCCGATTGTGACTGTGCCAAAAAAAGCATCGGGCCGCAGTGACTTTGTTGCCTTGAACGCACCGCGCGCCGTTGGCTTAATCGCGCCACAGCGAGGACCACGCCATGCACCACCGATTCCTGCACCGTAAAAGCCTGCCCCAGACAATAGGCGAGCTGGCCCGCACGCCGCTGCGGACCGCGCCCACGCTGTGGACGCTCGACCGGGGCAAGCACCCCGTGCCCTACGCGCGGCCTGCACCCCTGCCCAATCGGGATGAAGACGACAAGCTTGAACTGGAGGACGTGCGACTGGACGACGGCACCGCGCTGGGCAAGCCGGCCGTGTTTGTGCGCACCGGCGCCAGCACGAGCTGTCTGACCGGTGGCTATTTGGTGTCGGATGGCTTCCAGGTCTGTGTGGCCGTGATCGGCGCGAGCCCCACCCGGACCTACCTGGTGCATGTGGACACCACTGGCAAGCTGGCCGTGCAGTTCAAGCACTGGGACCGCAAGATGACCGTGATGATCGTCCACAAGGACAACGCCATCGGCATCGAGCGCATGAAAAAGATCAAGGATTTTTGCGACAAGTGGTTCTACAACGGCGCATTGGTCTACAACCTCAGATGGCAGGACAGCACCGGCGTGGTCGTGCACCGCTCCACCTGCATTGCCTATCTGGAGGGCGACGGCGCGGCTACCGAGGCGCAGAACGCCGCGGCGGTGGACAGTGGAGCGCTGGGCGTCTAGTCCAATACCGGCGGCCACTGTGCGCTATCAAAAAGTGAGTAACCGGCCTTGCGCCATCACCCCGGCGCCAGCGGGCGGGTGTGAAAAGCCTACCCTTTGTAGACCACGCTGTTGTGCCACTCCAGCGCCGTCAAATCAGGACGCTGGTGCAGCAAGGCGGGAAGCGCGAGCTCCTTGCCATGCAATTCGTAATAGTGGCGTCCGTTCTCAAACTCCTGACGGATTCGGGCGCTGACTTCGAACCTGAGGTCAGGGCCGACGGTGACATACCCGGCATCGAACAGGCTGTGAATGTCGCGGCGAAACAGGATGCCGTTGGATGCCATATGTGCGCCGCCTTCGCTGTACGGGCGTATGTGCGCGGCGTCCAGCGCCGGCAAAGTCTTTTCGCCAGTGATAGCGCACCGACGGCGGTACCCATCCGTCACCACCACCCGGAAAGCGCCTTGGCCAAGGCGAGGGTGGACCAGGTGGGGCGTTCCGTAGCGCTGCGGCATCTCCATGGCTTCCGCGGCCATTGCGGGTGCGGTTGCAATTCGGGAAGACACTGCGCGCCACAAACTCAATCCGTCTTCGGCGGCGGTGTCGTAGGTTTTCAGCACCACGATGTTGGGGGACCAGCTACTTGGCACAGGCAACCAATCACGTTCTTCAAAGAAGAATGGTTGGGTCAGAATTCGGCAGCCGATCTGGAAGTCGCTCCGGTCGTCCGCAATGGCTGGGCGGTACATGAGAATTCGCTTGCGCATCTCCGCCAGGGAGCGAACGCCGTTGGAGATGCCAAATGACTCCCACGCCAGACTGACAGGCAAGGGCGTGGAGTATGCGAAGACGCCACCGCCGACTATTTTGTTGATAGGCGCGTGGAGCTTGAAAAGGAACAGCTCCCCTGGCTGTAGCGCTCGGAAGTTGTTTCCTGAGGGCGCCCAGAAATTGACTTCTTTCAGCAGTGGTTGCTGGCGTAAAAGCGTAAACCATTCAATGTCCGTTACGGCGACAACTAAACGGATCGTCATGGTTCAGACGCCGGGCGAGGTTTCCAGAATGATCCGGATCGATGATGACAGGGGTGGCAGATCCGACTGGATGGTGCGCCACACGATGCCATGGTCGACCTTGAAGTACCCGTGCGCCAGCGCGTTGCGCATTTCGTATGCAAAGCTCCACGGCACCGAGGCATTGCTCGCTGCGAAGGCGGGGTGATGCCTGGCCACGTTGTTGCAAGCTTCACCGATGACCTCGAGGTTGCGGATCACCGCGTCCTGGGTCTTGGCGTCGGCGAGATAGGCCTGCTGGTCCATGCCAGCGGTATACGTTTCTATCCGGGTAACGGCCTGGACAATGTGCTCGAGATAGTCGCGCAGCCGCAATGGGTCATTGCGGCTCATAGAGGGCGGGCGTCCCGCAAGACCTGCGCGCGAAACTTCTCGGGCAAGGCGTCTGGCGTCAGCACATCCACTTCCACGCCCAGCAACTGCTTCAGCTCGAAGCGGATGGCGCCTATATCGAAGAGCGTTGTCTCGGCCGTGGGCTCGACCAACAGGTCCAGGTCGCTGCCCTCAGCGTCGTCCCCGCGGGCCGCCGATCCAAACACCTGCACGCCCGTCACGCGATGCGACAGCGCGATCTGACGGACGCGGGCAAGGTGGGTAGAGAGGGCTTCGGAAGGGCGCATCGGGGTATTGTGCATGGGACCGCCGCGCTTAGGAAGCATTTAAGAGCCAAAAGTGCCTGGAGTCCAATACCGGCGGCCACTGTGCGCTATCAAAAAGTGAGTAACCGGCCTTGCGCCATCACCCCGGCGCCAGCGCCGTCAGCACCGCATGGGCGGCGCTCACGCGGGCGGTGTTGGGGAAGTTGCGGTTGGCCAGCATCACCAGCCCGGTGTGGTGGCCGGGGATGAACGCGGCGTAGGCGCCAAAGCCGTTGGTGGAGCCGGTCTTGTTGAACACGGTGGCGTGTGCGTCCCACGGTGGGGCGATGAGGGGGCTCACGCTCTGCGGCTGCAGGGCCATGGCGCTGGAGTTGCCGTCGAGCATGCGCTCGTCGGAGCTGGGCCAGGGGTATTGCTCCCAGCCCAGGCCCTGCACCATGGCGCCCACGTCATAGCGCGGCACCTGCGTTTGCTCAATCGCGCTGCGCAGCGGCGCGGGCAGCGCACCGGGCTGCATCTGGGCCTGCACAAAGCGCAGCATGTCGCGCGCGGTGGACTTGACGCCATACGCCTCAGCCGCAAAAGCCCCGGGGTTCACGCGCACCGGCTGGCCGGCGCGGTTGACGCCCCAGGCGTAGCCGGCCATGAAACGCGCCGGCACCTGCACAAAGGTGCGCTGCAGCCCCAGCGCGGGGAAGAGCTCTTCGTCGCACAGCGTGGCATACGGCTTGCCCAGCGCCGCCGCCGCGGCATGGCCCATCAGGCCGATGCTGGGGTTGGAATACTGGCGCACCGTGCCCGGCGCCACCGTGGGCTGAAAGCTGCGCAGCCAGGCGATGGCGGCCGCATCGGTCTGCACCGCGTCTGGAAACTGCAGCGGCAGGCCGGCAGCGGTGTAGGTGCCAAAGTGCAGCAGCGTGGCCTGGTCTATCGCGCTGCCGCGCAGCGCGGGCAGGTGCTTGCCGGGCGTGTCGGTCAGCGCCAGCCGGCCCGTGGCCTGCGCGTGGCAGGCCAGCGTGGCCGTGAAGGTCTTGCTGAGCGAGCCCAGCTCAAACAGCGTGTCGGGCGTGGCGGGCGCGGGGCTGGCGCGCGAGGCCACGCCGTAGCTGAAAAAGTGGCTGCGGCCGCCTTCCACAATGCCCACCACCATGCCGTCGATCGCATGCGCCTGCAGCAGCGGGCGGTAGGCGGCGTCCACGGCGGCGGCAATCTCGCCCGCTGACAGCGTGGCGCTGGCGGCCGGGGTGCGCTGCGCGCAGGCGGGCAGGGCCAGCGCGGGCACCGCCAGGGCGCCCAGCGTGCCCAGCAAGGCGCGGCGTTGGGGGTTGATCATGTCGCTCATGCGGCGAGTCTAAGGGGCTGGCGCCGTGAGCGGCTTGGTCAGGGTCATCAGGTAGAAGTTGCCCGCGTAACCTTCGATGCGCGAAGCTCGGTTTCGTGTGCGGTAATTCCGTTGCAACTTCATCGTGCGTGGACCGATGATCGGCATCGCCTAACAAGGGGAACATTCATGCCAGTCGAGATGGTTCCGGCCGTGCCGGGGGGTGCCGCAGCGGTGGTGGTCAACAGCATCTACACGGTTCAGGCCAACGCCGGGCATCGCGCCGTCTACACCGCGCTGACGCCGTACCAGAAAACAGCCTTCCAGACGGCGCTGACTGCGGCGGCCGTGACCACCATTGCGGCCATTCAGGCACTGGCGGGGCCGACGCCAGCGGAAATTGCGGCAGCCCAGGCGGCCGCCGCTGCTGCCGCGGCCGCCGCAGCAGCAGCCGCCGCGGCCGCTGCCGCAGCTCTGGCGGCGGCCACCGCGGCCGTGATCCCGGTGTGCGCGCGCGACTCGGCGGCCAATTTCAAGGCCTGGCTGACCATGGCCATTGGGCTGGTGGCCGCGCACACCCCGCATATCACCTGGCACCTGGGCGCAGCGCGTACTTTGCCGCACGGCAACGTCAAGGCCAGAACGCTCCAGCTGCGGCGCAACGGCGTCGATGTGCCCGACACGGACTTTGTGGTTCACAAGCACCCGGGCGCGCAGGCGGCTGGCGTTGGCGCGGCCTTTGCGTCGCCGTCGCATTTCAAGCCCGGGGACGGCGCCGCGTACAACGCCATGCGCCTGTACGACCATGACCTGACACCGGACCAGAGAGCGCTGAGGAACTTGGCGCAGGCGGGGCTGTAGCGGGAGACCTCATCATGCCGATGAAGGAATACCGGCTTCCCACTGAAGCGGAGCTCAAGGACCCCAGCACGCTGCCCTCGTTGAACGGCGCCACGGGCATGGCCTGGTTTATCCGGCGGATGCCGGCCTCCGGTGCACTCCACAAGCTTTTCAACGACGCCCATGTGTGCGTGCAGGACGATGCGGCCGGCACCATCGACCATGGCGGCCTTCGGTTGCGTCCGGTACAGGTGCAGGTGTTTTCCGCCCCGACGGGAGGCACCACGTTCTTCGTCGTTCCAAAGGCCGCTGTGGCTGCGGGCGGTGCAAGCGCGGCGGCCATGGGTGGGGCCCCCAGCGGTGCAGCGCAGGCTGACCCCTTGCGCCTCACGCCGCTGCGCATTGCGGCCTTTTGCATCAAGAACGAGGGGCTTCTGGCAGACACCGAGCACCGGCTGGCAAAGCTGGAAGCGGCGGTGGCCGCCGTCGCCGATGCCAACGTTTTCATTGCACCCGAAGACTATCTGTGCCGCTGGGAGGCCTCCCCCGCAGCTGCCGCAGCGGCGGGCCCCAACCCCAGTGCGAGCGCGATGGTTGCGAGTGGCCCTTCTGTGGACGCCGTGGCTGCCGACTTCGACCTTGCAATGCTCATAGGGCAACGGATGATGGCGCTCAGCGCCAAGTTCCCCGCCATGCTGATCATCCCCGGCACGCTCATGTTCTTGTCGCGAGACAAAACAAGGGCCTACAACCGCGCTTACGTTTACCTGGGCGGTGACGCCGTCTGCTCCAATGACCAACGCGGTTGGTACGACAAGAGGGACACCAGCCCGGAGCGGGGCCTGAACCTGCCGTTTGTCAACGGGCCGCGCGGTTATTTCGACTTTGACTTCCGTGAGTTGATGTGCCGCTTGCAGATCTGCGCGGATTCATTTGCCGCGCCCCAAGCCGTGCCCGCGGTGGACTTGCAGATCGTCATTTCGCATCGCCCCGGAGCCACCGGAACCTTCACCCACCCCAAGGGCTGCAAACTCATCGTCGATGGCTTTCAGGGTGATGTCGTCACTTTCCGGTTGGCGGGTGCCAGCATTGCACCGACCGCAATCAAGTCTGACTGCAAGATTTACGACGTCGTGATCCAGCGCGAAGGCATTGCTCCCGAGCAGGTCGCCGCCGCGCTGCCGGAGGGGGCGCTACCGGCCGGGTTGTCGGCGCTGATCTCGGCTTATACCTAGCAAAGTCTGACCGGCCGGCCCCCCGCGCGCAATGGGCTTGCAGGCTTTCCCCGGCGCTCTTACGATGCGCCAGAGAAGAAAAGGGGGTGGCTTATGGCCAGGAAAAAGAGGGAAAGCGCCGGCGAGAGCCTGGTGAATCTGGTGGCCATGCTGCCGTGGTGGGCCGGCGTGGCGCTCGCGGTGGCCAGCTATCTGGTTTTGCACCGGTTCGCGATTGTTCCCACGGTGGCAGGCCTGGCAAAACCTGCGAACGCCGGCTTCGCGCTCATCGCCGTGCTGGCTTTTTACGGCCAGTTCTTTGTGCCGTTCTTATGCCTGCTGGCCGCCCTCGTCTCCTTCCTGCGCCGCAAGAAGCGCCAAGGCCTCCTCAGCGATGTAACCCAGTCCAACAGTGCGCAAGCCCTGGACGGCATGAGCTGGCGCGAGTTCGAGATGCTGGTGGGCGAGGCATTCAGCCGGCAGGGCTACCGCGTGACCGAACTCGGCGGCAACGGCGCCGATGGCGGCGTGGACCTGGTGCTGACCAAGGGCGGCGAAACCTTTCTTGTGCAATGCAAGCAGTGGAAGGCCTTCAAGGTGGGCGTGGACGTGGTGCGCGAGCTGTATGGCGTGATGGCGGCGCGCGGCGCCACGGGCGGCTACGTCATCACCTCGGGCCGCTTCACCGCCGACGCCCAGGCCTTTGCCAGCGGGCGCAATGTCAAGCTCTTCGATGGCCCCAAGCTGCTGGCCTTGATCAGGGACGTGAAGGCCGAGCACGAGGCCGAGACCGCGCCCGCACCGCTGTCGATGCGGCCCCAGGCTGCGGCGTCACCCGCCTGCCCCTCGTGCGGAGCAGCGATGGTGCTGCGCACGGCAAAAAAGGGCGCGAATGCGGGCAAGCAGTTCTGGGGTTGCTCGACGTACCCGGCTTGCCGGGGCACGCGGTGAGCCGCTCAGCGGTCAATTCAGAGCCAAAAGTGCCTGGAGTCCAATACCGGCGGCCACTCTGCGCTATCAAAAAGTGAGTAGACGGCGCTTGCGTTGAGGCGCCTGGTCGGCTAATCCTGACTGGGCAAGCATTGGGGTAGCACGACGCCTGGTGGTCAGTTCAGCCTGTTGCGCCAATAGTCGGGTTTGCGGTGCTGGTGGGCAACGGCCAGAACCAATAGATCGGAGCCGTCTTGTGCGTAGATCACGCTGTAAGGGAAGCGCCGCAAGCGGCAGCGGCGAATTTGTGGCGTCAACGGATGCCAAGCCTTGGGAAACTGTTCTATGAGCTGGATGGTTTTGAGCGTCTCGATCAGGAAGGCATCACCCAAGCCAGGTGCCTGCTCTGCGTACCAGGAAATTGCTTCGTCAAGCTCGGCCTGTGCCGGCTCCAGCAAGCGGATGCTCATGCGGGCTTGGTGTTGACCTGGTATTTGGCAATCACGTCGGACAAGGCCACGGCCTTGATTTCACCGCGCCGATAGGCGGCCAGCCTGTCGTCGGCCTCCTTGGCCCACAGCGCGTCCAGCGCGGCGTCGGGTTGGTCGAGGCTGTCCAAAATGCGCTCAACCACTTCCATGCGCTCTTCGGGGGGGAGCTTGGCGGCTTGGGCGGTCAATGCTTCAGCGGCTTGGGACATGGGCACTCCAGAGGTTGGAAACGAATAAACGCCACTATAACGGTGCGGTTTGGAGTCTCCAATTCGCGGTTCCCCTTCTTCGAGTGGCGGGCGGGCAGTTCTGGGGTTATTCGACGTACCCGGCTTGTCGGGGCACGCGATAGCGCGATCAGGCCTTCGGCTTCTGCGGATAAATCGTTTCGCCGCTCTTGAGCATCTGCACAAACGCGGCCAGCTTGCGCGCGCGCCCCGCCTCGGTCTTCATGTTGTGCAGGCGGAAGGCGATGGCGAAGCGGTTCTGCGCGCTGAGCCCGGCCAGCGTCTGCAAGGCCTTGCGGTGGCCCTTGAGCGCGGCCACCAGGTCGGCGGGGATTTCCATCTCCTTGCTGCCGCCATAGGCCTGGTCCCAGCGGCCGTCGGCCCTGGCCAGCTCAACCTGCGCCAGGCCGGGCGGCTTCATGCGGCCTTCGGCCTCGAGCCGCGCCACATTGGCCACGTTGATCTTGCTCCAGATGCTGCGTTTGCCGCGCGGCGTGTAGCGCTGCAGATAGCTCTTGTCGTCAAAGGCCCGGCGCACCGCGTCGATCCAGCCCCAGCACAGCACCACGTCGATCGCCTCCTTGGGCGTGATGGACGGGAGACCCGAGCCCACCTTGTGCAGCTTGATCCAGACCTCGGCCTCGCTGGCGTGGTGGGTTGCCAGCCAGCGGTCGAAGGCCTGCGGGGTTTTGAATTCGCGGGCGGACACGGCGAGGGGCGTGGGGCTCATGGCCGCATCGTATCGCGGGCTTAGCGCTGCTCAGGCGGAGAAACGCTTCGTCATCGTCCACAGGGTGTGTTCACCCACCCAGCGCTCGATGCGCCCTGACTTGGCATAGCCCAGCTTGCGGTAGAAGCCCGGAGCCTGCCAGTCGAAGGTCTCAAGCACCACGCCCACGGCGCCCATATCGCGGCCTTGCTGTTCGGCCCGCGTCAGTAGCGCTGAGCCCACGCCCTGGCCGCGCGCGGCTTCGGCCACCCAGAGCAGTTCCACCCGCAGCCAGAACATGCTGACGAAGCCGCGGATGCCGCCCAACAGCTCGCCCTGTGCGTCGCGCGCGTTGAACCGCACCATCTGCACCTGCGGGTACTCGCCGGCAAAGCGGTAGTTGAACTCGCGAAGATTGCGCCCCAGCACGCCGGAGTGCACTTCCTCATCCGACGGCATGTAGAGTGTGTGGGCGAGAGGTGGCTTGGGCAGTTTCATGGGGGCGCGAGGGTACCACGGCGCCGGGGCGCTCAAGCAGTTTCCATGCGGGTTGCGGGCCGAAAAGGGCTGGGGAGGCGCGCGGGATGTGCTTGCGGGTCAACAGGCGAGCGAAAATGCTTGGCCATGCCTAAGACTCTTCGGCATTCCTGATCTCCGTAACCGGAATTCCGTGGCCACGTATGTAGTCTGCGACGGCTTCAAGAAAACTACGCGCACTAACAACAGCGGCTGAGTAGAAGATTTCCGAAAAATCCAAAGGTCTCAAGTCCAATTGCTCTCCGACGTTGAAAGATCTCGCTCGCTCGACTTGCCGCATCTCGATCATCATGTCTTCCTTCGTCGCAGTGCCCAGCAGCTTTTTCAACGGAAGAGACTCGTTATTCTGCACTCCTCTGGCCCAACCTTCGATCCCGAGCCATCGAAGCTGCAGCTTCCCATCAACTGCATGTTTTTCTTGGACGACGCCGAAGTTGTGGCTCAAGATGTTTCTTACTTTGTACAAGTCATCGGCCCTAAAGCCCTGATCACTTGAGATTCCGTACCACTCAGACATAAATCGTAGTTTTGGCCTGACGCCGGTGGCCGATTGCACCATCCTCCGGCGCCTCTGTGCCTCATCATCAGTCACGTCTTCCATCTTCATCGCGACAATGCAAGCTATGTCATGCGCCTCGTCCAACATGAGGCAGTAGTGCTCGAGCAAATCTCTGAGGCAATTCCCCCCAGTCTAGGCTACATAGGCCTGTCGCCATAGCTCTTCCTGTTCTGGGCTCGGGTCTGACGGCACAAGCTGAATGGGCCATGAAAGTGACTCGTCTGTCACCATCGAATGGTCAAGGAGATGGCTCGGAGGCTGGGGGCCGTTCATGCCATTGACGGCTAAGGCCAAGAACCAAGCAGCTCGCTTTCTGCCGCGGCGCGCAATTAGGCGCAATCGATCAAGATCTAAATGAATGCTTGGGCGTGATCCATCAGCCATCGCGCGATCTGTTGCTACAGTGAGGCGAGTGGCAGATCCGCAACTTGCAGCCCAAAGCCTGCTCGACGGATGCGCCTCTGCTCATGAGGCGCTTGACTTGGATTCATCCTCAAGCTCACTGCGAATGCGGTCGTCATCTTGTCAAAGCTGCCTTTGCCTTCTAAGATGGTTGAGTCACACACGGGCGGATGCTCATTTAGGAATTAGCATCTCAATTAACCGATAAACGTGCGTCCCGCCAATTTTCGGCCACCTGCGAATCTGAGTTGGATCATCAACCTTGCACCTCGCCTTCGCATGACCGATGGCGTCGTTGACATTCAACGTATATGGCAAGAGGTCAAATGGCTTTTTTGTGTTCCCACAATTTTGAGCGACTTGCTCCTTGATTTGGAGTTTCGTTGTCGCGGTTACCGGTCCGTGATGGCACAGTAACCATACCTCAAAGCTTGGGTTGCTTATTGCGGAATGGAAACCGCATTGCTGAACTTGTCGAACAATGCTTGAGAGCGAACTGCCCCATCTGTCAACGTCGACGACTAGCCAAAGCTGATCGTCTGGGGCTAGCTCGTGCTGGTCGCGGTAATTTTTTAAATTGTTGAGTACATGCTTGGGAGCGCTATTTCCATTGATTGATGGAAGCACGTCAATACGCTTGACGCGAGGATTGAAAAATTCGGAGTCTCTTTTGGAGAAGAGCGTGAAGTAATGAGGTTCGGTCACACTGCCTTCAGTAGCGACAACGAACAAGCGCGCGTCTCGAAACGGTGCACGCCGACCTGTTTGAATCGTTTGGGTACGACTAGTCAGCGGCATCTTCATTTTTGCGTGCGGGTTGAGCGCAATTGAAATCACCAAAAAATGGAATTGCTCCGAATCGCCCCTGTAAGTATCCCTTTTCGAGCTTTAGGTCGGAGCGAACATCAAAATCAGTAAGTGGATAAAGTTCCGAAGATCCAAGACGCAGGTTTTTCTCTACGAACCATATTTCGTCACGCCGCAGCATATCTTGGTCAAGCACATTAGTATCGTGTGTGGTAAACACTAACTGAGAGTTGGAATTTTTAGCGGCTAGGTCGAAGTCGCACAGAAACTTCCTGGTCAATAGTGGGTGCAGCTTTCGATCTAATTCATCCACACAGAAAACACGTTGCTTGAATGACGCCTGATACACCATCGGGAGTAAATGCATGAGCCTTTGTGTGCCATGCGATTCATCTTCGAAGTCAAACTCGGCCTCTGTATCTTCTGCACTCGTATGCTTTGCTTTGAGCGCATATTGAACTACGTTCCCACTTTCGTCTTTTCTTAGTTTAGTTATGGCTCCTCTCGCGCTGATCAAGACTATAGATTTGTTGTTTTCAAGATCGTCCATCATCCGCTGGCGACGGGCCTCTGCAAACCCGCTTAAGCGTGACTCTAAGTCGATGGGAATGCCTTGAGATCGAACAGATGAGATCCCGGTACCCGCCGCACTCAGTGCTTCACTCAAAAATTGGGAGAAATCCTCATCGCTTCCTGCCATTATTTCCAGCGAATGGAAACTGGAATCTGCACCGATGATTGTCAGAACATTACTAAACCAATGATAGGCAGCAGCGGCGGGGCGGGATTTGTTCTCCCAAGCTTTTCGGAGAAACGTTTGATTGGGCGAAACAAGTTCCGATATCAGTTCAAGTTTCTTGTACTCTTTTGAGCCCTTATTTGCGAAACCACTTCCGATGCTGACTCGGACATCTTCTTTTCCCGATGCACGTTCGAAGCAGAGTACCTTGTTTTTGCCTCTTAGCTGTGTGAGCCATTCCTCAAGGATCTCCTCACTGTTGGCCACAAGCCCATACTCATATGCGATTTCATTGGAGACAAACTGAATTTGAAATCGAGTGGACTTGCCTTTTTCCTTGCCAAGGAGAAAAGGAGTGAGCGGCAAATGTAAGTTGGGTCCGCGTGAAGCGACGACGATTCGACGTAATGAAGTAAGAGCGTCAATGAACTTTGTTTTGCCTGATGCATTTGCTCCATAAATTGCGGCGAATCGCAACAAATTCAGTTTGTATTTCTCAACTCCAGTTGAGAAGATGTGGTTCGAATGCTGATCGAAAGAAGCAGCCTCAAGCGATAGCGTTGAAGCACCCTGAAAACATTTGAAGTTCTCTACAGAAAATGAGATTAGCATCGGAAAATTCTCGAAGATTTGATCAAATCATACGGAATTCGATGTGAATGCGCCAATTTCTGAAGAAAATTCTCCAAAATTGCCATTTTCGGGCTTACTTCCCCCAACTATCCTTCATCCCCGCCACCCGGTTGAACACGGGCTTACCCTCTCCTCCAATCTGATGAGAACCATGGTCTTTGCTGTCCGCCACAAAATACCCATGCCGCTCAAACTGAAACTTCTCATCGGCCTTGGCCTTGGCCAGTGACGGCTCCACATACGCCGTCACGGTCTTGAGGCTGTCGGGGTTCAGCTCTTCCAGAAAATCCTTGTCGCCAGTGTCGGGCTGGGGCACGGCAAACAGGCGGTCATACAGGCGCACTTCGGCGGGCACGGCGTCGGCGGCGGCCACCCAGGTGATGACGCCCTTGACCTTGATGGCGTCGCTGCCCGGCGTGCCGCTCTTGGTGTCGGGCACCAGCTCGGCCTGCACTTCGGTCACGTGGCCGTTCGCATCTTTCGTTGCGCCGGTGCAGGTGATGACGTGGCCGTACTTCAGGCGCACCTTGTTGCCGGGGTACAAGCGGTTGTAGCCCTTGGGCGGCACTTCTTCGTAGTCGGTCTTTTCAATCCACAGCTCTTTGCCAAACTTGAACTCGCGGCGGCCCAGCTCGGGCTGGTGGGGGTGCACGGGGGCGCTGCAGGCATCCAGTGTGCCGGCGCCATGCAGTTCGTCCCAGTTGGTGATGACGAGCTTGAGCGGGTCCAGCACGGCCATGGCGCGCGGGGCCTTGGCGTCCAGGTCTTCACGCAGGCAGCCTTCGAGCGTGCTGTAGTCGATCCAGCTGTCGCTCTTGGTCACGCCAATGCGCTCGGCAAACAGTTGCAGGCTTTCAGGCGTGTAGCCGCGCCGGCGCAGGCCCACGATGGTGGGCATGCGCGGGTCGTCCCAGCCGCTCACATGGCCTTCGTCCACCAGCTGCTTGAGCTTGCGCTTGCTGGTGATCACATAGGTGAGGTTGAGCCGCGCAAATTCATACTGGCGCGGGTGGGGCTTGTTGACCAGGCCGCCTTCGGCCAGGCGGTCCAGCAGCCAGTCATAAAACGGGCGCTGGTCTTCAAACTCCAGGGTGCAGATGCTGTGGGTGATGTTTTCCAGCGCGTCCTCAATGGGGTGCGCGTAGGTGTACATGGGGTAGATGCACCACTTGTCGCCGGTGTTGTGGTGCGTGGCGCGGCGGATGCGGTAGATGGCCGGGTCCCGCATGTTGATGTTGGGGCTGGCCATGTTGATTTTGGCGCGCAGCACGGCGGCGCCGTCGGGCAGCTTGCCGTCGCGCATTTCTCTAAACCGCTGCAGGTTCTCGTCAATGCTGCGGCTGCGGAAGGGGCTGTCCACGCCGGGCTTGCCAAAGTCGCCGCGGTTGGCGCGCATCTGCTCGGGCGTCTGCTCGTCCACATAGGCCAGGCCGGCTTCAATCAGGTATTCCGCGGCGCGGTACATGAAGTCAAAGTAGTCGCTGGCCTGGTAGGGCTGGTCGTTGCCGGGCTGGGCCCAGTCGTAGCCCAGCCAGCGCACCGAGTCGATGATGCTGTTGACGTACTCGGTGTCTTCCTTCTCAGGGTTGGTGTCGTCAAAGCGCAGGTGGCACACGCCGCCGTAGTCGCGCGCCAGCCCAAAGTTCAGGCAGATGCTCTTGGCGTGGCCCACGTGCAGGTAGCCGTTGGGCTCGGGCGGGAAGCGGGTGCGGATCCTGGCCGGGTCGGGCTGGCCCTGCTGGTGGTGGGCGGCGTCGCCGGGGCTGCCGCCCCACTGTCGGTGCGCGTAGGTCTGTTGCTCCAGGTCGCGTTCAATGACCTGGCGCAGGAAATTGCTGGGTTTTAGGGCTTCTTTATCGGCGGGGGCGTTCATATAGGCTCATTTTAGGGGCGGCCCTGTTTGGGCGCGCCGCGGGCGTTACTTCCGGCTACGGGTTTGACTGTGCAGGTGGTAGTCGTCACCGCCACGCCTGCGTTTAATGAGGGCATGGGGTGCTGTTTGCCCCGCCACAAGGAGATCTGATGATGCTCAAGCGTTCTGTCTTTCTGGGGGCCGCGGCTGCGGTGGCTGCCCTGGCAACGCTGGCGGCCGCGCCGGCCCGCGCGGGGGATGTGTACTGGTCGGTGGGCGTGCATGCCGCGCCGGGCGTGACGATTGGCGCCACCAATGCGCGCCCGGTGTATGTGCAGCCCGCGCCGGTGTACGTGCCGGCCCAGCCCATTTATGTGCCGCCCTCGGTGGTGACCTACCCGCAGAGCTATTACGTGCAGCCGGCTCCGGTGTATGTGCGGCCGCCACCCATCTACCTGCGCCCGGCGCCGGTGTTCAACGTGGGCTACCCCGGCCCGTATTACGGCCCGGTGTACGGCCCCGCGTGGCGGCCCGGGCACGGTCATGGCCATGGCGGGCACGGCAACGGCCATGGCGGCGGCCACGGCCACCGGCGCTGATCCAACCGGCGCAGCCAAAAAAAGACCCGCAGGTTTTGAAGCCTGCGGGTCAATATGTCAGTCTCGGGACGGAGGACCGGACTGACTCACCCCGATGGAGGGAGGGGACTCAGAGAGGAGTCGGGGTGATGCCTGGTGACCTGGCCCTCACGCGGGAGGGCACAGGTAAACGTAGCCAGCTTCGTCGTAATTGCGCGCGGCACCGGGGGCGGGTGTGCAGTTGGCCGCTCGTGCCGCCACCTGCTCCACCCGCGCCCCGGGTGCCTCGCCAGTGCCCATCAAGGCTGCCATCAGCGCGGCCGTACCGGTGACCATCGCCACCGTGTACAACGCCGAATAGCCCAGCGTGCGCAAAACCTGAAATCTGCTCGTCAACATGGGGCTAGTAGAACCCCGGCCCGCTCCCGGCCCTGTAGGACGCTGCCTTTACCAGGCGTCAGACCTCAGCTGCGACTCCCAGCCCCCGTTGCGGGTGGCGTAGACGCTGATCACGCCGTAGCGCTGCTCGCCCTTGGCGTCGAACTTCATGGAGCCGGTCACGGGTGCGTAGCCGTCAATGGTGTGCAGCGCGCTGGTGATGGCTTCGGGCTTGGCCGACTCGGCGCGCTTGATGGCGCCGGCCAGCACATACATGGCGTCGTAGCTGTAGTGGCCGCCGTAGGCCGGGTCCACCTTGAAGGCGGCGCGGTACGAGTCGAGGAACTTGGCGCCCGACGGGAATTCCCTGGCGTCCAGGATGGGCGAGGTGGCATACAGGCCGCCTTGCAGCACGCCGGCGCCCTTGAGCATGGCGGTGGTCTTGATGGTGTCGCCGCCCAGCAGGCTCACGGTGGTGTAGTCAACCTTTTTCAGCGCGTCGATCAGGGCCAGCACCTGGAAGTCGTTCAGGGTGGAGACGATGGCTTCCACGCCGCCTTCCTTGAGCTTGCCGGCCAGCTCGTCAAAGGCGGTGGTCTTGTCGTCAAAGCTCTGGCGCAGCGCAATGGTCTTGTTGGCTTTCTTGAGCTGGGCGGCGGCGCCGTCAGCCAGGCCCTTGCCGTAGGGCGTGCCGTCGTCCACCACGGCAAACTTGCTGCCCTTGAGCTGGCTGCCGGCAAACGAGCCGATGGCCTTGGCCTGCAGGGTGTCGTTGGCCACCAGGCGGAAGGTGGTGTCAAAGCCCAGCTCGGTGTACTTGGGGTTGGTGGAGATGGCCAGCTGCGCAATGTGCTTGCCGGCATACAGGGGGGCGGTGTCGATGCTCACGCCGGAGTTCAGGTGGCCGATCACGGCAACCACGCCGGCGTCGATCAGCTGCTGCGCCACTTCCTTGCCGGTGGTGGAGCTGGCGCGGTCGTCCACGGCCACGATCTCGATCTTGACGGGCTTGCCCTTGATCTTGAAGCCGTCCTTGTTGAGCTCGTCCACGGCAAGCTTCACGCCGTTGAACATGTCCTGGCCCAGCGCGGCCAGGTTGCCCGACATGGGCTGCGCCACGCCGATCTTGATGGTGGAGGGGACGTTGTCACAGCCGGCCAGCAGGCCGGCGGCGGCAACAACGCCAAGGGCCAGAACGCTTGTGACGGCATGGCGACGGGTAGGGGTGTGCATGGTGTGCTCCAGGGGGTGTTTGGGTGTAACGCAATGTAAACATTCACTTGCCAAAGCGTCTACGGGGTTTCACTGAAATTAATGAGCACTCATTACTTATTAGCCAGACTGATGCGCCATGCTGGTGCAAAAAAAGGCCCGCAAGCAGGGCCTGCGGGCCTTTTGAATCCGGTTTTGGGGCATCTGGCCCCGGTGCCGGCGGTTCACCCTGGAGGGTTGGGGGTCGAAGGGCGGCGGGCGCCTCAGGCGGCGCGCCAGAAGATGTAGCCGGCCTGGTACTTCACGATCTGTTTGGCGCCGGTGTTGCCCGCGCCGCAGGTGTCAGCCGGGGCCACGCCGCCCTGGGTGTTCACGCGCTGGATGTAGGTGGTGCCGGTGAGCGTGCCGTTGCCCGAAGCGGCGTTGGCCTGCACCAGCTGCATCGGGATGTTGCCCGAGCCGCCGGGGGCCACGGCCAGCTGCTTGCCCGTGACCTTGACGCCGTCCATGCCCTCCCAGGTGGCCGGCGGGCCGTAGTACTTGCCCACTTGCTTGCCGTTGTGGGCGTTGAGCCTGGCGTCGGGGCCGGCAAAGACCCATTCAAACTGGCCGGCGGCGTTGGCCTTGGCGCGGCATTCGTAGGTGATGTCTCCCACGCCCACGGTTTCCCAGAACACCTTGTGGCCTGCCGGCACCTGCACGGCCGGCGGCAGGGCCGACTGGTCAAACGGCTTCATCATGGGGCTGCTGGCGCAGGCGCCGAGCAGGCTTGCGGCTGCAACAGCCAGTGCGGTGCGAATGATCATGGTGGTGACTCCTGAATACGTTCCGTGGTTTGAGTTGTTGGCACCGGGCGGCGCCACCCCCTTTACGCACGCCGCGCCGCGACAGATTCAAAACCCGTTTCAGGGCAGCCCGGTTCAGCTCTGGCGGAAGCGGGCCAGCGTGGCCAGCAGGTTGCGCGTGGCCCCGTCCAGCGCGGGCAGCGGGCGGTGCACCACGGCGGTGTGGCGCACCAGCGCCGGGCTCAGCGGCACGGTCTGCAGGGCGGGCGGCAGGGGCTGGTCCGGGTGCTCCCGTGGCAGCACGGCCGCGCCATAGCCCGCGCCCACCAGGCTCTTGATGGCCTCGGTGTAGTTGAGCTCGATGCGCGCGCGCGGCGACAGGCCGGCCCGCGCAAACCATTCCATGGCCTGGCGGTACAGCTGGGTGCTGGCGTCGCTGAAGATCAGCGGCTTGGCCGCCAGCCACTGGGGCGTGATGCGCTTGGGCGCGCGCCAGCTGGCGGGCAGGTAGGCCACGATGGGGTCGCGCCGCCAGGGCGTGACCACCATGTCGGCCAGCGGCCCGGTGGCGGCCACCAGGCCCACGTCGAGCGTGCCCTGGCCCAGCCGCGCAATGCCGTCGCTGGTGCCGATGATGTTCACCTCAACGTCAATGCCCGGGTGGTCTTGCGCCATGGCCTCCAGCACCTGGGGCAGCAGGTGCACCAGCAGGCCCGTGGTGGTGCCCAGGCGCACGCGGCCCACGCCGCCCTGCACGTGGCGGGCCACGGTGTCGATGGCGTCGTCGGCGTCGCGCAGCAGGCGCCGCGCCCGCTCCACCAGCACCGCGCCGGCCGAGGTGGGCACCACGCGCCGGTTGCCGCGCACCAGCAGCGGCGTGCCCAGGCGCGACTCCAGCTCGCTCACGTGCAGGCTCACCGTGGGCTGGGCCAGGTGCAGGGCCTGCGCGGCGGCCGAGAAGGTGCCCAGGTCGGTGATGGCGACCAGCGTGCGCAGCTGGTCCAGGTTCAGTTCACGCATCAGCTATTCTGATAAATAAGATCAGAAATCTCAACTTTTCAAATGTGAGTGTAGCGGCCACCATCAACGCCTGTCTTCAAAGGAGCAAGCAGATGGCGCTGATGAACTGGATATGGAACTGGCTGGGCGGCGCGCGGGCGCACCAGCGGCTGGGCGATGCCGAACTGCGCGGCATGTCGGACCGCGAGCTGGCCGACCTGGGCATTGGCCGCAGCGAGGTGCCGGCGCTGTTGCACGCCGATGCCGACCCCTGGCGCTGCGTTACATGGCCCGGAACTGGTGCGCGTACAGGCGGCTCACCGGCAGCTTCTCGGGCCGCCCGCGCAGGGCCAGATGCAGCTTGCCGGCTTCGTCGCGCGTGACGGTGTCAATGGCGCCTGCCCGCACCACGGTGCCGCGGTGCACCTGCCAGAAGGCCTGGGCGTCCAGCTGGGGCAGCAGCTCCTTGAGCGGCGTGCGGATCAAATACTCGTGCGCCTCGGTGAGCACGCGCACGTATTTGTCGGCGGCCTCGAAGTAGAGCACCTCGTCCACCGGCACCATGCGGATGCTGCTGCCCACGCTGGCCTGGATGACCTTGAGCGGGCCGCTGGCCGCTGCCGCCGAGGGGCTGCCGCCCGGCACGGCGGCCGCGCCCAGCAGGTGGCGCAGCTGGCCCAGCGTGGCCTCAAAGTCGGGCGCCTGCTGCTGGCGCTGGGCCAGTGCCTGCTGCAGCTTGGCCACGGTTTTCTGCAGGCGCGCGGCCTGCACGGGCTTGAGCACATAGTCCACGGCCTGGGCTTCAAAGGCCTGCACCGCGTACTGGTCGTAGGCGGTCACAAACACCAGCGCCGGAAAGGGCTTGGCCGCCGAGTCCCACTCGTCGGCCAGCTCCACGGCGGCGTCAATGCCGCTCATGCCGGGCATGCGGATGTCAAAGAACAGCACATCGGGCGTGAGCGCCAGCGCCTCGCGCACGGCGGCGGCGCCGTCGCCCACGGTGGCCGCGATGTGAAGCTGCGGCCAGGCGCGCGCCAGCTCGGCGGCCAGCGCCTGGGCCAGCAGGGGTTCGTCTTCGGCAATCAGCGCGCTGGCGTTCATGGTTTGGAGGGAAAACGCACGGTAGCCGTTGATCCGCCGCCATTGGCTGCTACCAATTCAATAGCGGATTCAGCGCCGTAGCTGGTGGCCAGGCGTTCGCGCACCTGGGCCACGCCAAAGCCGGGGCTGGCGCGCTCGGTGTCGCCAGGCGCGGCGGCTTCCAGGCCCACGCCGGTGTCGGCCACCTCGAGCACCAGCTCGGCGCCCTCCAGCCGGGCACTGACGCTCACGCGCCCGCCTTCCACCTTGGGTTCCAGGCCGTGCTTGATGGCGTTTTCCACCAGCGGCTGCAGCAGCAGCGGCGGCACGGGCTGGGCGGCCAGCGCGTCGGGCAGATCCAGCTGGTAGCTCAGGCGCGGGCCCATGCGGATGCTCATGAGCTCCAGGTAGTCGCGCAGCCGGTCAAACTCGGCCTGCAGCGGGTGCGTGCTGGCGCGCGAGGCGCTGAGCGTGGCGCGCAGGTAGGCAATCATGTGGTCCAGCATCTGCTGGGCGCGCTGCGTGTCGGTGCCGATCAGCACGCGCAGGTTGGCCAGCGTGTTGAACAGCATGTGCGGCTCCAGCTGGGTCTCCAGCACCTTCAGCCGCGCCTCGTTGGCATGCTGGCGCGCCTCGGCCATCTTGCGCTCCAGGTAGGCGCCCTTGTTCAGGTTGTAGAAGTAGTAGCTGCCCGCAATGCCGGCCAGCACGGTGATGAGGATGGAGGTGCGCAGGTTGTCGGGCGGCGGGGTGCTGCCGGGGGGGTAGAAGTGAAAGTACTGGCACAGCGCGTCAGCCAGCGTGGTGCCGCCCAGGTAGCCCGCCAAGATGCCGGCCGCCACCAGCAGCAGCCCCGCAACGCCGTGCGGCCAGCCGGTTTCTGCCGCCGAGGGGAAAAAGTCGCGCCCCAGGTCAATCACGGCCCAGGTGATGCTGCCAATCAGCAGCGAATACACCACGGGCGGCGCATAGGGCCGGTCGGGCGAAAAGGCGTACTGCAGCGTGGCAATGGCCAGCGAAAACGCCAGCACCTGCAGGAAGTGGCGCAGCTTGGCGATCCAGTCGATGGGCATGGTGGCCGCTTAGCGCCGGTTTTGCTCGCGCAGCAGGCGCTCGCGCTCCTTCTGCACCATGCGCTCACGCAGCCCGCTGCCCTTGCCCAGCACAAACACCGACACCCCGTGAAGCACCAGGCCCAGGCCCCAGCCCAGCAGCGGAAACACCGACCACGGCCGGTTGCCAAAGGCGTAGCGCGACATGGCAAAAATCACCAGGTTGACCAGCACATACACGGTGGCGTGCAGGTACCAGCCCATCTTGGCGCCCGCGCGGCGGCGGGCGATCTTGTCGATTTCTTCAGGGGAGAGCGGAGCGGTCATGTGCCAACAATTCTAGGTCAGGGGGCCAGGTCAGGGGGCGGCGGGGCCGGTGCAGATCCGGGCCACGGCCTGCACCGCGGCGGCGTCCAGCGTGAGGCCCATGTGGTTCACGCCGTCCACCAGCGTGACGGGCACCGGGCGGCCGGCGTCTTCAAACACGGCGGCGAACCGGGTGGCGTCAAACAGCTCGTCGGCGCGGCCCGCCACCAGTTGCATGGGCCGGCGGGCGTTGCGGATGTCGCCCAGGTAGTCCTGGTGCGGGCCAAAGTTGGCCATCAGGGTGAAGCTGTAGCTCGGGGTGAGCGATGCGCGGGCCACGTCGTTCAGGCCAAAGCGCAGCACGGGCAGGTCGTTCCAGGTGGTGACGCCGGCGCGGTTGAGCAGCATCAGCGCGACCAGCCGCGGCAGGCCCACCGACGCCCAGCCGCTCGCGGGCCGGTTGGTGGGCGCGCTGTAATGCAGGAAGGGCGAGAGCAGCACGTAGCGGTCAAACAGGTCTTGCCGGGCGCCGCCCGCAAAGCGCAGCACGAAGCCGCCGCCCGATGAAAAGCCCAGCAGGGTGCTGGGCCCGGTGTGCGGCACGGCGCGCATGAAGTCTTCCACGTCGTCTTCCAGTTGCCCGATGTAGGCGGCCTGCCCGCGCGGGCCGGAGTCGCCATGGCCGCGCATGTCCAGCGCGGCCACGTCCAGCCCCGCGGCGGCCAGGGCCTGGGCCAGCACATGCAGCGAGCGGGCGCGCGACGACGAGCCGTGCACCAGCACCACGCGGCGCGCACTGGCCGCGCCCGTTGCCACGCCAGTGGCGGGGTAGTGCAGCCAGGCCATGGCGGTGCCGTCGCGCGCGGTGTAGTGGCTGGGGGCCGGCACGTTGGAAAAGTCCACCTTGGCAAACGGCGCGTTGATGCTGGCCAGCGGGGCAATGGGCGCCGGGCCGCCAAAGGTGATGGCGGCGGCAAAAGCCAGGGCCACCAGGGCCACAGCACCCGATGCAACCATGAGCAGGGTTCTGGGTTGTGGCAGGTTCATGGGGGGCTCCTTCATGGCAACAGGTGTTTGCGGAAAAAGTCAGCCAGCTTGCGGTCCACCGCAGGGAGCTGGCCACGGTCAAAGCCGGGCGGGTCGCCCATCAGCTCGTCTTCGATGCTACCGGGCTTGAACGGCGGCAGCGGGGACAGCATCACACCGTGGCCGCCGTTGGCAAATTCGGCGATCACCTCGCAGGTGGTGCAGGCGGCGCGCACCGCGCCGATGTGAAAGCGCGGCACCTGGTTGAGGTCCTGGTCGGCGATCACCAGGCCCAGCGGAATGCGCGGTGTGGCCAGCGAGGCCATGTCAAAGTCGGCCGCAAAGGGCACGCTGGCCACAGCGGCCTGGATGCGCGGGTCGTTGTGGGTGTACCAGGTGGGGTCGTCAAAACGCTGGCGGATCACGCCCAGCGCCACGCTCTTCTTGATGCCGTCCAGAAAGTTGCCGCGCAGCCGCGTGATGAAGCCCACGCAGGACGAAAAGTCCTCGGCAATGTGGGCGTCGCAGTGCTGCTTGAACAGCGCGGGCGACCAGCGCCCGCCGGCCAGGCTCAGCGCCGTGTGGCCGCCGGCCGAGCCACCAAACACGCCCACCTTGTCCAGCGCGAGCAGCGGGCCGAACTGGCGGCTTTGGCCCATGGCGTCAATCGCGCGCGAGACCTCGGCGGGGCGCTGCTTCCAGCTCTCGGGGCCGGGCGTGGAATGGTCCTTGTAGTTGTCGCCGCGGTGCTCGGGCAGGGCCACCACAAAGCCCGCACCCACCAGCGCGCGGGCCAGGTCGGCATGGACCCAGGGCGCGCCGCCCGAGCCATGGGTGATGACCACCAACCGGCCGTTGCCGCGCACCGCGTCGCCATCGGGGGCCACGTTCAGCGTGAAGGGGCCCCGCTTGACGGGCTGGTCGGGCGCGCTGGAGGGGTAGTACACGGTGACCGGGCCATCGTGGTCCAGGCCGGGCAGCTGGGTGAGGCCCATGCCGGCCTGGGCGACGCTGGTGGCCAGGGCCAGCAGCAGTGCTGCGGTGGTTGGAAGGAGGTGTTTCATGGTGGGCGTTGTTGTCATGGCAGAAGCTGGCTGCTGAGAAACCCGACCACCTTGCGGTTGACCTCGGGCAACTGGGCGCGGTCAAAGCCGGGCGGGTCCTGCAGCAGTTCAACCAGGTTGGACGGCAGGAGGTTCATGGGCGGCGGGGGCGAGAGCATGGCGCCGTGGCCTGCGGTGGGCAGGTCGGCCACCACGGTGCAGGTCTTGCAGGCCGCAAGGATGGCGCCGCTGTGAAACTGCGGCGTCAGCCATTTGTCCTGCCCCAGGGTGATCAGGCCCAGCGGCACATGCGGCGTGGCCAGCGAACTGGCGTCAAAGTCCATGGCGGCCGGCGCGGCGGCCACGATGGCCTTGATGCGCGGGTCTTCGTGGGTGTACCAGGTGGCATCTGAAAAGCGCTGGCGCAGCACGCCGAGCGCCATGGACTTCTTCAGGCCGTCCAGCGGGCCGCCGGTCAGGCGCAGGGCGATGCCAACGCAGGACGCAAAGTCCTCACCCAGGTGCGCCTCGCAGTGCGCCAGAAAGCGGGCCGGCGACCAGCGCCCGCCGGCCAGGCTGAGTGCCGTGTGGCCGCCCGCGGAAAAGCCATACATGCCGACCTTGTCCAGCGCCAGCAAGGGCGCAAAGCGCGCGTCGGCCGCCACGACGTCAATGGCGCGCGACACCTCGCCGGGGCGGCGCTTGTAGCTCTCGGGCCCCGTGTCGCTGTCGTCCTTGTTGTTGTCGCCCCTGTGCTCGGGCATGGCCACCACGTAGCCGGCTTGCACCAGCGCGCGCGCCAGATCGGTGTGGACCCAGGGCGCGCCGCCCGTGCCGTGCGAGACCACCACCAGGCGGCCGTTGCCGCGTTGCGGCGCGGCGTCCAGCGCCGCGTTGAAGGTGAAGCGAAAACGCTGGACAGGCGCCTGGGCGCCGGACGTGGGATAGAACACCGTCACCACGCCCTTGCCGTCCTGCCCTGGCATCTCGGTCATGCCCATGGCAAGGGCAGACTGAGGTGCCACGGACTGTGCCTGTGCCTGCCTGGCGGGCAATGCCATGAAGGCAAGGGTGGCAGCCGTGGCGGCCAGTTTGATGAGGGCGCTGGCCAGCAGCAGGCGGGTGGGGACGCGGCGCCCGAAAACAATCAATGCCATGGCGTGCTCCCTGTCTTACCAGGCGTCGCGCGAGGACAGGCGGTCGCGTTCCTGCTGGAGCAGGCGTTCATACAGGCCGGCACCGGGCATGGCCAGCAGCACCACGGCGCCGTGGATGGCCAGGCCCAGGCCCCAGCCCAGGAACGGGTAGATCGCCCAGGCGCGGCCACTGGCGGCCGACAAGCCGGCCAGCAGCAGGTTGACGGCGACGAACACGATGGCGTGGATCAGCCAGCCCATGCGCATGCCAGCGCGCTTGCGGGCCATGCGTTCGATCTGCTGGTCGTTCAGGGGGGTGGTGGCGTTCATGGTGGTTCCTTTCAGGGTCAAGCGAATGAAGGGGGGATGGCTCAGGCGGCGGCGTGCAGCGCATCGCCGGGGTTGTGGGCCCGCAGCGCCAGGCGCCACAGGCGGGAGGCGCGGGCCACGAACAGGCCGCTGAACACGCCGTAAAGGGCGGCCACGCTGAGGGTGAAGGTGGTGTCGCGCACCAGGGCGGGCTGCAGGGCCAGTTCCACGCCCACGATGTACTTGGTCATGAAGATGCCGACGATCAGCAGCAGCGGCACCCAGCTGCCGGGCAGGTCAAAGCGGCGCGTGGCCGGGTCGTAGCGGCTGCCCGCGGGGGCGCCAATGCCCCAGGCCAGGGCCAGCACCACAGCGGCGGCCAGCAGCCAGACGGCCACCGTCTGGACCAGCCAGCCCGACGTGCCAAACGCGGTGAAGAGGCCATAGATCGAAAACGCGGTCATGGCCAGTGGCATGACGGTGACGCGGCGCAGGCCCACGGTGCGCGGCAGCGCCTGGCTCAAGCCCAGCCAGAGCAGGGCGGCCAGCAGGCCCCAGACCCACCTGGGGGTGTTGCCGAGGATTTGTTCGATGGCTTGCGGGTGTTGGGTGATGAGCTGGATCAACATGGGGTTCTCCTTGAAAGGGTCAGGTCAGAAGGAATCAGGAAAAAGGGGGCTGCCGGGTTCAGGCCAGGCCGACTGAGGACCAGAGCAGGTGGCCGAGGTAGCGGCTGGGCAGCAGGGTGAAGCCGCCGGCCACCACGCAGGCGCCGATGTACAGGCGCTGCATGGTCTTGCGGTGGCCTTCGATGTTGCCCTTGAACAGGAACCAGAAGGCCATCACCAGCGCGCCCAGCGTGACGGGAATCAGGATGTGGATGGGGCCGAAGCCGGCGATGTGGGGCAACTGCTTGCCGCTGATGAAGATCGCGGTGACGGCGGTCATGACCATCAGCGTGACCCAGGCGTAGCCAAAGGCGCGGTGCAGGCGCGGGCGCTGGGTGCGGCCCTTGCGGGCCCACAGGGCGACGGGGCCGGTCACGATGGCGGCAATGGCGGCGGTCATGTGCACGGCGACGATCGGGGTGAGTTCCATGGCGTTCTCCGGTGTGGCGGTTCGATGGAGCGGACTTTGCCGGGCCCGGCCCGGGCCAGCCAGCGGCCTGCGACGAAATGCGGAAAACGCGGCGTGAAATGCAATCAGCCGGGCGTGAACGGCGGCGCGTTTGGCAGCGCGGTGGGCGGTGTGCCGGAGGGGCTGGCGCCGCGCAGCGCCGGGAACAGCCAGCGCTCCAGCAGCCCGAAAGGCGCCCATTGCATCTGCGGCGGCTCGTTCCAGGCCCGCCCGGTCACGGCCATGACCAGCCTGAATTCGGGCGCGACGATGATCAGCTGGCCGCCGTTGCCGCGGGCCTGCCAGGAGCGGGCCTGGCCATCGCGCACCGGCTCCAGCCACCACAGCCAGCCCATGTGCGACTTCAGCGGGCCGCCGGGCGTCATGGCGCCGGCGCTGTGGATGCTTTGCGCCACCCAGGCGTCGCTGACGATGCGCCGGCCCTGCCAGAGGCCGCCGCTGCGCGTGAGTTCGCCCAGCTTGAGCAGGGCCGACAGGCTCAGGCGCAGGTGGCCCCCCGCGTCGGTGATGCCGCTGCCGGCATCGGCCCAGACGGCGTTGCGGATGCCCAGCGGCTCGAACAGGGCATGGCGCGCAAAGTCGGGCAGGCTCTGGCGCGCGGCCCGCGCCACGATCTCGCCCAGCACCACCACACCGGCCGTGCAATAGCTGAAGTCACCACCCGGCGCCTGGCGCGCCGGGATGCCGTAGAAGAAGCGGATCCAGTCGCGCGTGAGGTACATGCGTTCCTCGTTGCCGGCCGAGTCCTGCCAGTCATCGCAGTCCAGCCCGCTTCGCATGGTGAGCAGGTCGCGCAGCGTCAGGGGCCGCCAGGCCGCGCGGCTGGGATGCGGCGCGAGTTCGGGGAACCAGCCGTCCACGGGGGCGTCGATGCTGCTGATCAGGCCGCGGTCCACGGCAATGCCCACCAGCAGGCTGGTGACCGACTTGGTGGCGGAGCGCAGGTCGTGCAGCGTGGTTTCGCTGTGCTCGCCGTAGTGCCTGGTGGCCAGCAGCTTGCCGTCCACCATGAGGCCGATCTGGTCGACCAGCATGTGGCGCTCTTCAAGGTCGCGCAGCACGGCGGTCCAGACGGCGGGGTCCAGCCCGGCCTGGGCAAAACTGGCCGCGGGCAAGGCGTCGTCGGGCGTGGCCGACGCCAGCGGCGCGGTGTTGGGGCCGGTGCCGCCGCAGGCGGTCAAGGTGGCCAGCAGCAGCGCGGCGAGGAAAGCGCGAAAAAAGGCGGGCAGGGGCATGGTGTTCTCCAAAAGGGCGGGTCTATAATTGCTGTTTTGAGGCAATTAATTATCGTAAAACGATAAATATTATGACGCCAAAACCTTCTGCACCCCCTGTTTTTGAATTGCCACCCCGCGTGGTCCGGGCCGCCCGGCTGCTGGCCGGGCTGTGCGTGGCCGCCGCGCTGGCCTGGCCTGCGCTGACCTTGTGGGCGCTGGCGGGCCTGTCGCCCGCCGACCTGCTCGAACGCGCGGGGCTGGCCGGCCCCTTCATGGCCGAATGGGGCGACGCGGCCTACACCCGCGAGCAACAGGCGGCGGTGCTGGCCCTGCTCACGCTGCCGGTGGGGTTGTCGGGCTGGGCGCTGCTGTGCCTGGCGCGCGGCTTTCATGCGCTGGCCGGCCCGGCGGCGGACCTGCGCCAGGCCCAGGCCGCGCTGCGCCGCTTTGCCGGCTGGACCGTGGTGGCCACGGCGGGCTCGGTGCTGGCCGGCACGCTGGCCAGCGTGCTGCTGACCTGGCACTACCCGCCGGGCCAGCGGCAACTGGCCGTGGCCTTGTCGTCAGCGCACTTTCAGGCCTTGCTGGTGGCGGGGCTGGTCTGGGTGTTTGCCCACCTGCTGGTGCGGGCGCAGGCGGTGGCCGAGGAAAACGCGCAGTTTGTCTGAGCCATGCCCATTGTTGTCAAGCTCGGCGTGGTCATGGCCCAGCGCCATGTGCGGTCCAAGGACCTGGCGGCCCACGTGGGCATCACCGAGGCCAACCTGTCGCTGCTCAAGCAGGGCAAGGTCAAGGGCGTGCGCTTTGACACGCTGCAGAAGATCTGCGACTACCTGCAGTGCCAGCCGGGCGACCTGCTGGCTTTTGAAGAAGGCGAGGCTGCGGAATGACATTGGCGAATGGGCGGATTCACTGCAAGGCGAGGGGCGCGCGCCTCGCCCGCGCCGGGGCCCTGGCAGGTCTGGTGGGTTTGCTGGGGCTGGCCGGCTGCACGGCCGGCGGTTTCTCCGAGGCCTGGCTCAAGGCCAACTGCGAGCGCAGCCAGCCTTGCAACATGACCTGCCCCGACGGCAGCCCCGCACCCCATGGCGGCGCGACCTGCATGCGCCGGCCGGCCCTCTGATTTGCTACCAAATAAATAGCGCTATGTGGCCGCCGGTATTGGACTCCAGGCCTGTTTGACTTATTTTCCGGGTCAGGGGGCCGGCAGGGTGACCGGGTTGACCTGCTTGTCCGGCACCGGCGCGAACGGCGTGCCCACGCTCAGGTACTGGCCGGCCGCGGCGGTGCCGTTGTAGGGCGGCGTGCCGGGCGGCCCGGCCACCGACAGGGGCTGGCTGTTGCCGGCCAGCTCGAACGGGCTGCCCACCGTGTAGCTGGCGTTGGTGCCGGCCAGGGTGATGGCGTAGTTGCCGCTGTAGACCACATCGCCCGCGCTGTTGAGCATCTGCAGTGGCACCGTGTTGAGCCCGGCGCTGCCCAGCACCGTCACCGGCGCGGCCGTGGCCGATGGCGTGAACACCGTGCCGTTGATGCTGAACTGCGTGCCGGCGGGCGCGCTGCCCGTGGAGCCCCAGTTCAGCGACATCAGGAAGTTGATGTCCCCGGCCAGCGGCGTCACGCTGCCCGTGGTGGTGCCGGCCACGGGGATGGTGTACGACTGCACGGCGTTGCCCCCGGCGCCGGTGCCCGTGGCGCTCACGCTCAGGGTGTAGCGGGTGCAGGGGTCCAGCCCGGTGAAGCTGGCCGAGGTGGTGCCGGCGGCCACGGTCTGGTTGCCCCCGGGCGCGGGCGGGCTGATGGCCACGCTGTAGCCGGTGAGCGTGAAGCCCGTGGGCGCGGTCACGGCGTCCCAGCTCAGGGCCAGGGTGGTGTCGGTGGGGGTGATCTGCGTGACCTGTGGTGCATCGAGCCGGTGGTCGTTGAGGATGGTCACGCGCATGGTGGTGGCGTTGGCCGGCAGCGGCACATAGGGGCTGGGGCGCCCGCCGCGGTCGCTGAACGGAAAGCCATAGGCATCCGACAGGTTGTAGAGCACCGCGGCAAAGGGGTTGTAGAAGCCGTCGTTGGTGGTGCGGGCGCCGCCAAACGGGTAGGCCATGGGCGGGTTGCTGTACCAGGCGCTGCTGTTGGCGCCGGCATTGCCACCGGGGTAGCCGAAGTGCAGCGCCGCGATGAAGTCGCCGGCGATGTTGGCGTAGGCGCTGTTCTGCGAATAGACCACCAGATCGGGTGCAAGGTAGTCGGGCGCGCTGGCGTCGCTGGACTGGCCCACCGTGTAGGCGGAGGCTTCGGCGCCGTAGATGTCGTTGTCGAAACTGCCCGCGGGCAGGGTGAGGGTGACCGGCAGGTTGGCCGGCAGGGCCTCGAAGGTGGTGACCCCGCTCGCACTGGTGGACAGGCCATAGGGTGTGTTGGCTGTGTTGGGTGCCACGCCCGTGGTGGTGCCGGTGAAGGCCACCAGGTAGCCGCCCGCGCCGTCCGACGCCACGGTGCCGGTGTAGCTGTAGCTCACGCTGTTGTTGGCCGGCGCGGGCGAGCCCACGCCGCCAATGCCGTTGAGCGTGAAGCTGGTGCCGCTGGCGGCCAGTTGGGCCAGGTAGGCGCCAAAGCTGGGGTAGGGCGCGGGCGCACCGTTCAGCGCGGTGAGGGTCTGCGGGCCCACCAGGCGCACAAAGCTGGACAGCGGGTCGGTGCCTGGCGTCCAGTTGTAGCTCAGGGTGTTGCCGCTGGCCTGCTGGAAGGCCGCGGGCAGGGTGGCCGTGTTGAGCTGGTACACCGCATTGAGCAGCGTGGGCGTGGAGGTGTAGTACGTCATGGTGGTGAGCACATGGCCCGACGCGTCCAGGTACTCGAACTGCAGCGGAACGCCGAAGAAGTCGATCGAGGTCAGGTCGGCGCCGCTGCCCGGGTAGCCAAACTCCAGCTTGTCCCAGCGCATGGTCTGGCTGGTGGCGGTGGGGGCGGCGTTGTCGGCATAGACCAGCGCGCTGTCCAGCGAGACCAGCAGCCGGCCCGAGGTGAGCGTGCTGACCTCAATGGGGTAGATGTTGCAGGTCTGGCCGGTCTGGGTGGAGGCCAGGGTTCCGCTGGCGGTGAGCGTGCTCATGGCGCCGGCCGTCACGCTGGCGCCCGTGGCTTGCGGCAGCTGCAGCGTGGTGATGCCGCCGGTGGCGCTCACGGCGGTGCCTGTGAGCAGCAGGAAGACCTGGTCGTCCGTGCGGTCGCTGTCGTTGACGAGTTCGACGGTGAGCATGTGGGTGTCCTTTTTTTGAGGGGGATGGGGTCGAAAGTGAAAGAGCCGGGTACGTTTGAATCTATCGGGGCCCGGCCGATCGACCTGTGCGAAAGTGACATCGATCAAGTGCGAAACTTCCCCGGCAGGGGCACGGCGATAATCACGCGTCTTTCAAGGAGCGCGTGTGGACATTGCATTGCTGGTCAAGGCCGCCGTCATGGGCGTGGTCGAGGGCCTGACCGAATTCCTGCCGGTGTCCAGCACCGGCCACCTGATCCTGGCGGGCGCGCTGCTGGGCTTTGACGACGAGAAGGCCAAGGTCTTTGACATTGCGATCCAGACCGGCGCCATCCTGGCTGTGATCATTGTTTACTGGCAGAAGATCCGCGACACCGTGGCGGCCCTGCCCACGCAGCGGCAGGCGCAGCGCTTCTCGCTCAATGTGCTGATCGCCTTCATTCCGGCCGTGGTGCTGGGCCTGCTGTTTGGCAAGGCCATCAAGGCGCATCTGTTCACGCCCGTGGTGGTGGCCAGCACCTTCATCGTGGGCGGCTTCATCATCCTGTGGGCCGAGAAGCGCCAGCAGGTGGCGGTGCGGGTGGAGTCGGTGGACCAGATGAGCCCTCTGGACGCGCTCAAGGTCGGGCTGGTGCAGTGCCTGGCCATGGTGCCGGGCACCAGCCGCAGCGGTGCCACCATCATTGGCGGCATGCTGCTGGGGCTGAGCCGCAAGGCGGCCACCGACTTCTCGTTCTACCTTGCCATTCCGACGCTGATCGGCGCCGGGGTCTACAGCCTCTACAAGGAACGCGCGCTGCTGTCGGCAGCCGACGTGCCGCTGTTTGCCGTGGGCCTGGTGTTCTCGTTCATCAGCGCCTGGCTGTGCGTGCGCTGGCTGCTGCGCTACATCTCCACGCACAGCTTCGTGCCCTTTGCCTGGTACCGCATTGCGTTCGGGCTGGTGGTGCTGGGCACGGCCTGGAGCGGGCTGGTGACCTGGGCCCCCTGAATACGGAAGATTGCACACGGGTTGCATTCGGATACATCGGCGCGCATAACTTTGCGCCTGCGGTGAACAGGGTTTCAGGGCGGCCCGGACAATACGCCCATGTCCCATTCTTTTGAGCAATCCCGGGGCGGCGTGGCCGCCTGGGCCTGGCTGCTGGCCCGGCTGGCCATGGCTGCGTCGGCGCTGGCCCTGCTGGGCGCGTGCGCCAGCCCGATCCGCGCCAAGGTGACCAACTTCAATGCCTGGCCCGCCGATGCGGCCGGCAGCACCTACAGCTATGGGCCGGGCGACCCGGAGCGCGGCGAGCTGGAGCAGGCCACCTACGCGGGCTACGTGGGCGCCGAGCTCGAGAAACACGGCTTGCGCCAGGCGCCGGCCGGCGCCACGGGCCGCTTCATCGTTGAGGTGCGGGCCCATGACAGCACGCGCCAGCGCACGGTGCTGGAGCCGGTCTATGACAACCCGGTGATCTTCGTGGCGCCCACGCGCGACCGCTACGGCAATGTGTACCCCGGTTACTGGCAGCCCGACCGCTTTGGCTCGCGCTACATCGGTGACCGCGAGGTCACGCGCACCGTGCAGGTCAACCGGCTTGACGTGCGGATTCTGGACTCGCAGATCCCGGGCGCCAGCGGGCCGCGGCCGGTGTTCAATGCCTCGGCGGTCTACGAAGGCGACAACGAAGACCTGCCCGACATGGTGCCCTACCTTGCGCGCGCGGTCTTCCACGGGTTCCCGGGCCGCAACGGCAAGGTTCAGGTGGTGAAGTTCGACCCCAAGAGCGGCGAGCTGGTCAGCCGCTGAGAGGCTCAGGCTTCAGGCGCCCAGCCCGCGCAGCGCGGCCTCGATGGCCGCGGCCGTGGCCAGCGGCTTTTCCATGGGAAACAGGTGGCTGCCGTCCAGCATCATGAGCCGGCCCTGGACGATCTGCTCGGTCATGGCCATGCCCACCTGCTTCATTTCCTCGGAGCGCGTGCCGCCGATGAAGGCCACCGGGCACTTGAGCGGGTGGCGCGCCAGCAGGCGGTCCAGGTTGTCGGGCAGGGTGTTGTAGATCGCGGTTTCGATGTCGCGGTCAAACACCAGCGTGCGCTCGCCGTCGGCCTCGCGCGTGCCATGCTGCACATAGTCGGCCAGCGCCTGCGGGTCCCACTGGGCAAAGGCCTTCTTGGGCTTGAAGTAGTCCAGCGCGGCCTCGGTGCTCGGCCAGGTGTGCTTGCGCCGCCGGCTGACCTTGCCGGGCGACACCGAGCCCACCAGCTGCGTGCGCTTGATCACCCCCAGCGTGGTGGCGCGCCAGCCGCCCAGAATGGGCGAGTCGATCAGCAGCACGCCGCGCGCCAGCCCAGGGTGGCGCGCCGCGCACATCAGGCTCAGGAACCCGCCCAGCGAGTGGCCCACCAGCCAGGCCGGCTCGCCGGCCTTGTCGGTTTCGCGCGCGGTGAAGTCATGCAGCTGCTGCACCAGGTGCGGCCAGTTGTTGGTGACGGGGTACTTCGGGTCATGGCCGAACTTGTCCACGGCCTTGACGGTGAAACCGCGTGAACGCAGGCTCTTGAACAGCACGCCATAGGTGGATGCGGGGAAGCTGTTGGCGTGGGAGAAGACGATGAGGGGCATGGGTTGGCGGTGGAATCAGGCTCCCGATTCTGCCGTCAATGGTTTCGTTGTTGTTGCGTGATGCGCCTGAGGCGACGGGGCAGCGCTTGGGCCACCAAGCCCCGGCCCCCCCCGAAGGGGCCGGGGCTCTGGTGGCGCGGACACAGCGCCGTCCCGGCAGGCGTCCAGCCGGACGCAAAAAATCAGCCCATCACCTTCGAAGGCAACCACGTCGCCAGTTCAGGAAACACGCACAGGATCAGGATGGCGAGCACCATGCACAGCATGAACGGGAACGCGCCCTTGAGGATGGTGGGCAGCTTCACGTCGGGCGTGATGCCGTTGATCACGAACAGGTTCAGGCCCACGGGCGGGGTGATCAGGCCCAGCTCCATGTTGATGGTCAGGATCACGCCGAACCAGATCGGGTCAAAGCCGCAGGCCGTGATCACCGGCATCAGGATGGGCGTGGTCATCAGGATGATGGCCGCGGGCGGCAGGAAGCAGCCGGCCACCAGCAGCAGCAGGTTGATGGCCGCCAGGATCACCCAGCGGTTGACCTGCAGCTCGCCAATGGTGGTGGCCACCGCCTGCGTGACCTGCAGCGACGACATCATGTAGCCGAACAAAATCGAGGTGCCGATGATCATCAGCAGCATGCCCGACTCGCGCAGGCCGTCGCGCATGATGTGCCACAGGTCCGCCGGCCGCCACACGCGGTAGATCACCACGACCATCACCAGGCACAGCATGGCGCCCACGCCCGCGGCCTCCGATGGCGTGGCAATGCCGCCATACAGCGCATACACCACGCCGACGATCACCGCGATGAAGGGCAGCAGCTTGGGCAGCAGCTCGAACTTTTCCTTGATGGAGTAGATGCGGTCCTCGTCCACCAGCTTGGTGCCGCGCTTCCAGCTGATGAACAGGGCCCAGGCCATGAACAGGCCGGTCAGCAGCAGGCCCGGGATGATGCCGGCAATGAACAGCCGGCCAATCGAGGTCTCCGACGCAATGCCGTACAGGATCATGGTGACGCTGGGCGGGATCAGGATGCCCAGCGTGCCGCCGGCCGCGATGGCGCCCGTGGCGAGGTCGGCGTCGTAGCCGCGCCGGCGCATCTCGGGAATGCCCATCTTGCCGATGGCCGCGCAGGTGGCGGGCGACGAGCCCGTGAGCGCCGAGAACAGCGCGCAGGCGCCGATGTTGGAGATCACCAGCGAGCCCGGCACCCGGTGCAGCCAGCGCGCCAGGGCTTCATACAGGTCGCTGCCGGCGCGCGAGGAGGCCACGGCGGCGCCCATGATGACGAACATGGGCAGCGAGACCAGGGTGAAGTCGCTCAGGCCCGCAAAGACGGTTTCGGGCACGAAGTGGATGCTGTTCCAGCCGTCGAACACGACCATGAAGAACAGCGCCACCGCGCCCAGTCCGAAGGCGATGGGCAGACCGGTGGCGAGCACGCCGCAGGTCACCACGAAAATCAGCAGTCCAATGACCAGCGGGCTCATGAAAAATTCCTTCGCACGGTGCGATGGGTTACAGGCGGTCTTCGGCGGCCAGGCCGAAGGGGAGTTCGCGCCGCGACAGGACCATGTAGGCCTCGGCCACGAACTGCAGGCACAGCAGGCCCAGGCCCACCGGCACGGCCAGGTAGGGAATCCACAGCCGGGCGCGCCAGATCGAGGGCGTGGTCTGGCCGGACTTCCAGGTCTCGTACCACCAGGGCACGGCCGCATACAGGAAGAAGCCGCAGAAGGCGAGCGCCACCACGCAGCCCACCAGATGCAGCGCGCGCCGGGTGGGCACGCCCACCATCAGCGGCACCACGTCCACGCTCACGTGGCCGCGCGTGAGCAGGATGAAGGGCGCGCCGATGAAGGTGGCCGCCACCAGCGAGAAGGTGACGAACTCGGTCTGCCAGATCGACGACTGGCCGAGCACGGCCCGCACGAACACCATCTGGCAGACCACCCCCACCGACACCAGAATCATCGCGGCGGCGATGACGCCAAAGAACCGGGAGACGGCGTTGACCGCCGCCACCCAGACCGGCAGGGGGCTGGCGTTACTTGACACTCAGCGCCTTCTCGATGAGCTCCTTGCCGCCGGGAACCTTCTCGGCGAAGACCTTGTACGAGGTCTTCTGGGCCACGGCGCGCCAGGCGTCGGCTTCGGCGTCGGTCAGGGTCACGACCTGCACATTGTTCTTCTTGAAGGTCTCGACCATCTTGTCGTCCATCTTCTTGGACTCGGCGGTGAAGTAGGCCTCGGCCTTCTTGGAAGCGGCGGTCAGGGCCTTCTTCTGCGCGTCGTTGAGCTTGTCCCAGCTGCGCTTGGACACCAGCACGGGCTCATACATGAACCACAGGGCGTTGTCGCCCGGGGCGGTCAGGCACTTGAGCTGCTCGTAAAGGCGGAACGAGACAAAGCTGCCCGACGAGGTGTCGGTGCCCTGGGCCACGCCCTGTTGCAGCGCGTTGTAGACCTCGTTGGACGGGATCGAGACGATGGACGCGCCCGCGCCGGCCCACATCTGCGCAAAGGTGGCGCCGGCCGAGCGGACCTTCAGCCCCGAAGCATCGTCGGGCTTGCGGATGCATTTGTCCTTGCCGCCAAAGGCGCCGGCCAGCCAGGCGTCGGCCAGCACATGGGCGCCGCCCTGGTCGATGATGCCCTTGATGTCCTTCATGAACGGCGAGCCATTGATGCGCTCGGCATGCTCGTGGCTCTTGACCAGGCCCGGCATCAGCGTCGCGCCGAACTGCGGGTGAAAGCCCGAGGCGTAGTCCAGCGGGAACGAGGTCATGTCGATCTGGCCGGTGAGCATGGCCTTCCACTGTTCCTGGGCCTTGACCAGGCTGGAGCCGGGGAACACCTTGATTTCCAGGCCTACATTGGCGGCGTTCACCTCGCGCGCAATCATCTGCACCATCTCGTCGCGCACGTCGCCCTTGCCGCCGGGGAACTGGTGCGAGGCCTTGAAGGTGATGTTGTCGGCCAGCGCGGGGGCGCTGACGACCACAGCGGACAACAGGCCCGCCAGGGCGTTGATCAGGGGTCGACGATTCATGGTGTGGTCTCCAGTTGGGTTGGGTGGAAAAAACAGGAGGCTCCCGTTTTTGTATGCACGAGCATATTTAATTAATACGCCAAGACGATTAGTGAATACCATGATGCGGGCAAAACCGGGCTGTGCCATGGTCCATGGACGCGAAACGGGAGAATCCGCGCATGAAAATGTCCGAACAGCTTCGGGAAAAAATCGAAGAGCTGATCGCTACCGGCGAGTTGCCGCCAGGAAGTTCGCTGGAAGAGGCGGCGCTGGCCGAGCGCTATGGCGTCTCGCGCACCCCCGTGCGCGAGGCGCTGATCCAGCTCGCCACCGAAGGCCTGATCGAGATGCGGCCGCGCCGCGGCGCGGTGGTGACCAGCATCAGCCCGATGCGGCTGATCGAGATGTTCGAGGTCATGGCCGAGCTGGAGGCCATGTGCGGCCGGCTGGCCGCGCGGCGCATGACCGAGCGCGAACGGCTGGACCTGGCGGCCGCGCATGCGGCCTGCGAGGCCGCGCTGGGCGAGCGCAACGACTACTTCTATTGCAACGAGCGTTTCCACGCCGCCATTTACGCCGGCAGCCACAACAGTTTCCTGAGCGAACAGGCGCTGCAGATGCAGCGGCGGCTGCGGCCCTACCGGCGCCTGCAGCTGCGCGTGCCCAACCGCATGTCGGCGTCGTTTTCAGAGCATTCGGAGATCGTGCGGGCCATTGTGGAGGGCGACGCGCAGGCTGCGGCCCAGGCCATGCGCGACCATGTGATGGTGCAGGGCGAGCGCTTTGGCGACCTGCTGGCCTCGCTGACCGACCTCGCGCCCGCCACGGCCGAGGCCTGAGCGGGCCGGGCCCGGGCTAGATCAGCTTTTCCTCGGGACGCGAGATCTTGCGCAGCGGCTTGCTGCGCTCGGGCGCCACCATCAGCGGCACTTCGGTCTGGCCACCGTTCCACAGCGGGTCCTCGATGCTGTCGAACACCTCGCGCAGCTTCTGCCCCCAGCTGCCGTGCAGCATGCGGAAGTACGGGTTCTGCTCGTCGATGCAGACCACCTTGTCGGTCTGGAAGCTGTTGGCCTCGTACACCACCAGGTCCAGCGGCAGGCCGACCGACAGGTTGGACTTGAGCGTGGAGTCCATCGACACCAGCGCGCACTTGGCGGCTTCGTTGAGCGGCGTGGCCGGCGTGATCACGCGGTCCAGCACCGGCTTGCCGTATTTGGACTCGCCGATCTGGAAGTACGGCGTCTCGGACGTGGCCTCAATGAAGTTGCCGGCCGAATAGACCTGGAACAGGCGCATGCCCTCGCCCTGGATCTGGCCGCCAAAGATCAGCGTGACGTTGAACTCGACGCCGGCCAGCTTGAGCGAGGCGGCGTCGCGGTCGTACACATGGCGCACGGCCGCGCCCAGCACCCGGGTGGCGTCGAACATGCTCTTGGCGTTCCAGATGGTGATGGGCTCGCTCTCGGGCGTTTCCTGCAGCTGCTCGACCTGCAGGATCTCGCGCACCGACTGGGCCACGCTGAGGTTGCCGGCCGACAGCAGCACCATGAAGCGGTCGCCGGGCCGTTCATAGACGATCATCTTGCGGAAGGTGCTGATGTTGTCCAGGCCCGCGTTGGTGCGCGAGTCGGACAGGAACACCAGCCCGGCATTGAGTTTGAGGCCGACGCAGTAGGTCATGGTTGGGCGAGTTTTTTCAGTTGGTACAGCACATCGAGGGCTTCGCGCGGACTCAATGCGTCGGGATTCAGGGCGGCCAGCGCCGCTTCGGCGGCGGATGGCCCGGCTGCTTCGGCCTCGGGCGGGGCGGCAAACAAGTCTACCTGCTCACGGCTTTCGGCCTGCTGGCTTTCGAGCGCGGCCAGCGCGTGGCGCGCATGGTTGACCACGCCGGCCGGCATGCCCGCCAGCCGCGCCACCTGGATGCCGTAGCTGCGGCTGGCCGGGCCGGCCTGGATCTCGTGCAAAAACACGATGTCGGCGCCCGACTCGGCGGCGCTCACGTGCACGTTCACGGCCGCATGGTGGCGGGCCGGAAACTCGGTGAGCTCGAAGTAGTGGGTGGCGAACAAGGTATAGGCCTGGGTCTTGTCGTGCAGGTGCGCGGCAATGCCTGAAGCAAGGGCCAGGCCATCAAAGGTGCTGGTGCCCCGGCCGATCTCGTCCATGAGCACCAGCGACTGCGGCGTGGCGCTGTGCAGGATCTGCGCGGCCTCGGTCATTTCCAGCATGAAGGTGGACTGTGCGTTGGCCAGGTCGTCGGCCGCGCCGATGCGGGTGTGGATGGCGTCCAGCGGCCCCAGCCGGCAGGCGCTGGCGGGCACATAGCTGCCCATGCTGGCGAGCAGGCTGATGATGGCCACCTGGCGCATGTAGGTGCTCTTGCCGCCCATGTTGGGGCCGGTGATGACCTGCATGCGCTGCTTCGGGCCCAGGCGGGTGTCGTTGGCAATGAAGCTGCCGCCCGAGGTTTCGGCCAGCCGCGCCTCGACCACCGGGTGGCGGCCCTGGGTGATGTCGATGCCGGGCTCGCGGCTGAACCGGGGCTGGCACCAGTTGAGCGTGAGCGAGCGCTCGGCCAGCGCGCACAGCGTGTCCAGCGCGGCCAGCGCACCGGCCAGCCGGGTCAGCGCGGGCACAAAGGCCTGGAGCTGGTCCAGCAGCTGCTCGTACAGCCACTTCTCGCGCGCCAGCGCGCGCTCCTGCGCGCTCAGGGCCTTGTCTTCAAAGGCCTTGAGCTCGGGCGTGATGAAGCGCTCGGCGTTTTTCAGGGTCTGGCGGCGCCGGTAGTCGTCAGGCACCTTGTCGATCTGGCCCTGCGTGACCTCGATGTAGAAGCCGTGCACCTTGTTGAACTGCACCCGCAGGTTGGCGATGCCGGTGCGGGCCTTTTCGCGGGTTTCGAGGTCGAGCAGAAAGCCGTCGCAGTTGGTCTGGATGGCGCGCAGCTCGTCCAGCTCGGCGTCAAAGCCGTGGGCGATCACGCCGCCGTCGCGCACCAGCGCGGCGGGCTCGTCAAGCAGGGCGCGGGCCAGCAGCGGCGCGCAGCCCGGCGGCGGCTGCAAATGGCCCGCGATCTGGGTCAAATAAGGCTCCAGTCCAGACAGGGCGGCCGCCAGCTGCTCTGATTTTTGTAGCGAAAACTGCAGCGCCACGAGTTCGCGCGGGCGCACCTGGCGCAGCGCGGTGCGTGCGGTGATGCGCTCCACATCGCTGGTGCCCTTGAGCGCGGCGCGCAGCGCCTGGCCCGGGCCGTCGCGCAGGGCGGCAATCGCCTGCAGCCGCTGCTGGGCCTGGCCGCGGTCGCGCCGCGGCTCGAGCAGCCAGCTGCGCAGCATGCGGCTGCCCATGCCGGTCAGGCAGGTGTCCAGCAGCGACAACAGCGTGGGCGCGTCCTCGCCGCGCAGGGTCTGGGTGAGCTCCAGGTTGCGCCGGGTGGTCTGGGGCAGGTCGATCAGTTCGTCGCTGCGCTGCACGCGCAGGCTGTGCAGGTGGCTCAGCGCCCGGCCCTGGGTGTGCTCGGCAAAGCCCAGCAGGGCGGCCGCGGCCGCATGGGCCAGCGGCACGTCGTCGGCCTGCCAGGCCGACAGGCTGGCGGCCTGCAGCTGTTCCAGCAGCTTGCGCTGGCCCAGCGCCGCGTCAAACTGCCACTCGGGCCGCTGCGTGAGCGACAGCGTGGCGCCCATGCGCAGCGCCTTGATGCGCTGCAGGAAGGGGGTGGTCACGTCGGCGCTGTACAGCAGCTCGCTGGGCGCGGTGCGCGCGACCCAGGTTTCGAGTTCATCGGCGGCGCATTCGGCCAGGTGCAGCTCGCCCTGCGTGAGGCTGAGCCAGGCCAGGCCCAGGCGGTGGCGCGGGCCCTGGTGCACGGCCAGCAGGATGGCCTCGGCCTTGTCGTTGAGCAGTTCCGTGTCGGTCAAGGTGCCGGGCGTGACCACCCGCACCACCTTGCGCTCCACCGGCCCCTTGCTGGTGGCCACATCGCCCACCTGCTCGCAGATGGCCACCGACTCGCCCAGGCGGATCAGCCGCGCCAGGTAGTTCTCGACCGAGTGAAACGGCACGCCGGCCATGACCACGGGCTCGCCGGCCGACATGCCGCGCCGGGTGAGCGTGATGTCGAGCAGGCGCGCGGCCTTCTCGGCGTCGGCCCAGAACAGCTCGTAGAAGTCGCCCATGCGGTAGAACAGCAGCGTGTCCGGAAAGTCCGCCTTGAGGCCCAGGTACTGGGTCATCATGGGGGTGTGCGGCGGGGCGTCGGGCTTGCTCATTCAGGTGCGATGGGGTTGCCGGAATTCTAGGGGGTGGGTCGGTGCGGCGCGGGCACCTCTTCGGGCCGCGCGGCACCGGGTGGCGCGTCGCGCTCCATCAGGCGCAGCCGCGGCAGGTGCTGCGGGTATTCGCGCTGCATGAAGTCGATCAGCGCCTCGCGCACCTTGCAGCGCAGGTCGAACGCGGCGCCGGCCGACGGCGCGGTCACCAGCACGCGCAGCTGCATGGTGCGCTCGGTGGTGTCGGTCACCTGCAGCAGCACCACCCGGCGGTCCCACTCGGGCATGTCCTGGACCACGCGCTCGAGCTCGGCGCGCAGCGGCGCCAGCGGCATGCCAAAGTCCACGTGGAAGAACACCGAGCCCAGCAGCTGCGAACTGCTGCGCGTCCAGTTCTGGAACGGGTTCTCGATGAACCACTGCAGCGGGATGATGAGGCGGCGGTCGTCCCAGATGTGCAGCACCACGTAGGTGCCGGTGATCTCCTCGACCTTGCCCCATTCGCCTTGCACGATCAGCACGTCATCAATGCGGATCGGCTGCGCCAGGGCGATCTGCAGGCCTGCGATCAGGTTGCTGAACACCGGCCGCGCCGCGATGCCCGCGACGATGCCCACCACGCCGGCCGAGGCCAGCAGGCTGGCGCCCACCTGGCGCGCGCCGGGGAAGGTCATGAGCATCAGCGCCACGCCGGCCAGCAGCGCAATGAACATGCCGGTGCGCGCGAGCACGCGGGCCTGGGTGTGGATGCGGCGGGCCTGCAGGTTGTCGGCCACGTTGAAGGGGTGCTCGTCGATCACGCCCTGGGCCAGCCCGCCGATGGCGCTGATGGCCAGCCAGGTGAAGCCGGCGATCAGCAGCAGGCCATTGAAATGGCGCACGCTCGCAATGAAGCGCAGCTCATCGGGCGCGGCCTGCCAGACCAGCTGCAGCGCGATCACCGGCAGCACGAAACGCGCGGCGCGCTGGCAGCGCGTGACGATGGCGTGCACCAGGGGCGCCGACCGCGAGGCGCGCAGCAGCACGAGGCCGGCCACCCGGTGGGCGATCAGCGCCGCCAGCGCGGCCACGCCGGCCGCCAGGCCCGTGCCGAGCCAGGGTGTGGATGCCAAGAATTCCATGGGAACGACCTCCTGCAGTGATCAGGGCAGGCCCCGCCAGGCGCGGGGGACGGGGGTGGGGCAGTGCCCGGGCGCGGTTACAGCGGTGCGTCGCCTTCGGCCGGGGCCGCGTCAGGCATGCCCAGCGGCTTGCGGGCCTGGCGCACCTGGGCCTTTTCGCCGGCACTGGCGAACTTGCTGTACTTGTGCAGCAGCGGCACCAGTTGGCCATAGACCCGCGGGTTGGCTGCCACGCACTCCTTCTGGTCCAGAAACTCCGACTCGCCCGTGAAGTTGCCGATCAGGCCGCCGGCCTCGGTGACCAGCAGCGAGCCCGCGGCGGCGTCCCAGGGGGACAGGCCGGTTTCAAAGAAGCCATCGGTGAAGCCCGCGGCCACATAGGCCAGGTCGAGCGCGGCGGCCCCGGGGCGGCGCAGGCCGGCGGTGCGCTGCATCACGTCGGCCATCATGGCCAGGTAGTTCTGGAAGTTGTCGCCCGGTCGGAACGGGAAGCCGGTGGAGATCAGGCACTGCTTGAGCTCGGTGCGCTTGCTCACGCGGATGCGGCGCTCGTTCATGTAGGCGCCGCGGCCCTTGGTGGCCGTGAACAGGTCGTTGCGCGTGGGGTCATAGATCACGGCCTGCTCGATCTTGCCCCGCACCGACAGCGCAATGCTCACGCAGTAGACCGGAAAGCCGTGAATGAAGTTGGTGGTGCCGTCCAGCGGGTCGATGATCCAGACCGATTCGGCGTTCTGCGCGCCGTGCTGGGTGCCGGACTCCTCGGCCAGGATGCCGTGGTCGGGGTAGGCGGTGAGCAGGGTTTCGATGATGGCGGCTTCGCTGGCATGGTCGACTTCGGTGACGAAATCATTGACCTGCTTTTGCGAGATGCGCACGGCTTCGACGTCCAGCGCGGCGCGGTTGATGATGGCGCCGGCGGCGCGTGCGGCCTTGATGGCCACATTGAGCATGGGGTGCAGGTTGGCGGACGACATGAGTTGTTTGGAAGAACGAAGGGGCCAGCTCCGGCGATGCGGGGGCGCGAATGGACCCTATTTTCCCATGAAACCTGCCGTGTGCGCCCGCCGGCGCCGGCCCAAGGCACCGTCAGGCCCCCTGAATGATGATGAAGTCAGCGTCCGCGTGCTGCAGGCGGATGAGCCTGGCGGCGGTGTATTCCGGGCTCTGGTAGCAGGCCTGGGCGGTCGCGAAGTCGGCAAATTCGACTACGACGTTGCGTTCGCGCGCGTCGCCTTCCATGCACTCGTAGTGACCACCGCGCACGATGAACTTCGCACCGAACTTCTCGAAGGCCGGCTTGGCCGCGGCGAGGTAGGCGGGATATCCCTGCGCGTTGCGCACCGATACCCGGACGATCCAGTAACCCTTGGGCATGTGATTTCTCCTTTGGAAGCACGGACGATATCGAAACCATTTCATTTTGAAAAATGAATTATTAAAATGATTTTTATCTCAATGAGAGATACTAAAAAAGATGCTCCATGGAACTGGCTGACCTGCAGATTTTTCTGGCCGTGGTGGAGGAAGGTGGCGTGACACGTGCCGCTGTCCGGCTGCACCGCGTGCAGTCCAACATCACCACCCGCATCCGCCTGCTCGAAGACAAGCTGGGCGTGGCCCTGTTCATCCGCCAGGGCAGGCGCCTGTACCTGTCGCCGCCGGGCCAGGTGCTGCTGGACTACGCGCGGCGGCTGCTGGCACTGGCCGACGAGGCGCGAGAGGCGGTGCGCGACAACCAGCCGCGCGGCCCCTTTGTGCTGGGGGCCATGGAAAGCACGGCCGCCGTGCGCCTGCCGGCGCCGCTGAGCGAGTTTGTGCGGCTGTACCCCAAGGTCCAGCTCGCGCTCAAGACCGGTAACCCGCAGCAGCTGGCCGCCGCCGTGCTGGCCGGCCGGCTGGACGCGGCGCTGGTGACCGGCCCGGTCGCGCCAGAGCTGTTCGAGAAAGTCACGGTGTTCAGCGAAAGTCTGGTCATCGTCGGGCCGGCGGGCCAGCCGCCGTTGGCCCGGGCCGGGGCAGCGTTGCCCGCTTCGATCGTGTCCTTCGAGCAGGGCTGCCCCCACCGGGCGCGGCTGGAGGCCTGGTACGCGCGGCGTGGCGGCATGCCGGCCCGTCCGGTGGAGATCACCTCCTACCACGCCATGCTGGGCTGCGTGGCCGCCGGCATGGGCATTGCGCTGGTGCCACGCGCCGTGCTCGACACCTTCCCGGGGCGCAGCAGCCTGAGCGAGCATGCCTTGCCCCGCGGCCTGGACCGCATGGCCATCGACCTGGTCTGGCGCCGCGGCGCCCAGTCACCCAAGGTCGCGGGCCTGCTGGCGCTGCTCAAGCCGGTTCGCTGAGACAATCCTCAAGCCGGTTCGCTGAGACAATCCTGCCCCATGCAGACCCGATTCATCCTCATCAACACCAGCCACGCCGGCAATGTGGGCGCGGCGGCGCGGGCCATGAAGGTCATGGGCTTTGACGACCTGGTGCTGGTGGCGCCGCGCTGGGCCAATGTGCTGCGCCGGGAAGAGACTATCCAGCGCGCCAGCGGCGCGCTCGATGTGCTGGAGAAGGCGCGCATCGTGGCCACGCTGGACGAGGCGCTGGAGGGCATCACCCACCTGTGCGCCACGGCCATGACGCCGCGCGACTTTGGCCCGCCCACGCGCGCGCCGCGCGAACATTTCGAGCAGCTGGCGCCGCAGGGGCAGGGCGTGGCCTTCCTGTTCGGCTCGGAGCGCTTTGGCATGAGCAATGACGATGTCTACCGCTGCCACGTGGCGCTGAGCATCCCGACCAACCCCGGGTTTGGCTCGCTGAACCTGGGCGCGGCGATCCAGGTCATCGCCTACGAATGGCGCCTGGCGCTGGGCGGCTTTGGCGCGCCGGCCAGCCCCTCGACCGAGGCGGCGCAGGGCGGCGCCGCCGCCGATGCCCAGGCCGTGGCCGGGCTGCTGGCGCACTGGGAGCGTTCGCTGGTGGAGATCGGCTTCCTGGACCCGGCCGCGCCCAAGAAGCTGATGCCGCGCCTTAACCAGCTTTTCAACCGCGCGCAGGTGACCCCCGAGGAAGTCCACATCCTGCGTGGTGTCGCCAAGGCCATGGCCGAAGCGGCCGGCGGAACAAGGCGATAGACTGGCCGCATGTTTGCCCGCCTCCGCTCCGACATCCAGTGCATCCTCGACCGCGATCCTGCCGCGCGCAGCACGTGGGAGGTGGTCACGTGTTACCCCGGGCTGCACGCGATCTGGCTGCACCGCCCGGCGCACTGGTGCTGGCACAACGGCTTCAAGTGGCTGGGGCGGTTCATCTCGCACATCGCGCGCTGGGCCACGGGTATCGAGATCCACCCCGGCGCGAAGATCGGCGAGCGGGTGTTCTTCGACCATGCCATGGGCGTGGTGGTGGGCGAGACCGCCGAGATCGGCGATGGCTGCACCATCTACCAGGGCGTGACGCTGGGCGGCACCTCGCTCTACAAGGGCGAGAAGCGCCACCCCACGCTGGGCCGCGACGTGGTGGTGAGCGCGGGCGCCAAGGTGCTGGGCGGCTTTGTGGTGGGCGATGGCGCCAAGATCGGCAGCAACGCGGTGGTGATCAAGCCGGTGCCGGCGGGCGCCACGGCCGTGGGCATTCCGGCGCGCATCATTCCTTCAAAGGCCGGCGAAAGCGCCGACGTGACGCCGCAGCAGAAGAAGTTCAGCGCCTACGGCATCACGCTGGAGGACGACCCGCTGAGCCAGGCCATGAAGGGGCTGATCGACAGCGCGTCGGGCCAGGAGCACCAGATCGCGCTGCTGTGGCAGGCCATCGAAAAGCTGTCGGCCGGCGCGCCGCAGGGCGATTGCGTGCCTGCGGGCGCGGCGCGCGAGGAATGCTTCGAGGCCGAGAAGCTGAACCAGCTGGTTGGCAAGTAGGCCGCCTGCGGCGGCCCGCCACCCCGCTTACAGCAGGATCATCCCGCTGTCCGAGGGCGGCGGCAGCGGCTGGGGCTTGCCGGTCCTGGCCTCCTTGAGCTGGGCGAGTTCGTGCGCCAGCGCATGGTTGGACCGGTCGGCCTGGCGCAGCTTTTTGGTCATGGTGCGCAGGCGGTTGGTCAGGCGCGCGAGCAGCGTGGCCAGCAGCTTGTTGGCCTGCTGCGGGCTGGTGCGCGACAGCTCGGTCAGCGCGTCGCGCGTGAGCAGCGCGGCATCCACGTCGCTGGAGGCCTTGCAGGTGGCCGAGCGGGGCTCCCCGTCGAACAGGCCCATTTCGCCCAGCACGCTGCCGGCCCCGACCACGCCCAGCACCAGGGAGTCCGCGCGCGACAGGCCTTCGTTTTCCACCACCACCTCGCCGCGCAGGATCAGCGCGAGGAAGTGGGTGTTGGTGGTGCCCTCCTGGATCAGCACATCACCGGCCTTGAACCGCTGCAGGCTCATGAGCTTGACGACGGCCAGCGCCGTGTCGGCATCCAGCTCCACCAGGGCCGATTTGGACGCCAGCAACTGGGCCACTTCATGGCGGGCCCAGACGCGTTTCTCGGTGACAAAGGGTTCCATCAGGGTCTCCAGGGCCGTGTGCGGGCCGGTGTGGCTGGTGAAGCGAAATGCGTGCCACCAGTGTAGGCGCAACGCATGACGGCGCTGCCGCGCGTGGCTCAGCCGGCGCTGTCCAGGTTCAGGTCCACCGCGGGGCGGCCACCGCGGGCGCGCAGCGCCGCGACCTCGTCCAGCAGCGACAGGTTCTGGGCCGTGAGGGTCTTGACCTTGATGTTGGTGGCGCGCAGCCGCTCGGCCACGCGCGCCATGATCGCGCCCATGAGCGCGCAGGCCACGTCGGGCACGGTCTCGATCAGGCGGGCCAGCGCGGGGCGGTCGAGCACGGCGATGTCCATGTCGGTGACGGCGGTCACGGTGGCCGAGCGTGGCTTGCCGTCCAGCACGCCCAGCTCGCCAAACAGGCTGCCGCTGCCCAGCATGCTGAGCACCATGGAGTCGTGCAGGCTGCCGCGCATTTCGTTGGCCACCACGGCCTCGCCCTGCAGCACCAGCGCCATGTAGCCGGTGCTGGTGACGCCTTCCTGGATCAGGACCGCGCCGGCCTTGATGCGCTGCGGCGTGAGCAGGCGCACGATCTGCAGCGCATGGGCCAGGGTGAGCTCGGTCAGCGCGGTCTTGGAGATCAGCAGCTCGGCCACGTCGGAGCGGGACCAGGTGCGCTTGTCGGTGATGATGCTTTCCATGATGTTGGCCCTGTTCCCTGTTACCTGGTGGCGAGCGGCACCAGCGGGAAGCCGTTGTCGAACACGGTCACCCCCCAGTTGGCCGAGATGTCGAGCCGGTAGACACCGGTGTCCAGCGTGTGGCCGTCGGCCAGCGTGGCGTGCAGCCGCAGGTAGTACACGCCGGCCTTGAGGTCACCCAGCGTGAGCTGCGGCCCGGTCGATTCAAACCGCCCCAGCACGTTGCCAAAGGCCTCGTCGCTGGCGAGTTCGGCGCTGTAGCGCGGGGCGCTCAGCGGCTGGCCGTTGGCCTGCTCGGCGGTCCAGGCCAGCACGTTCTGCCCGTTGCGGATGCTCAGTGACGAACTGGTGACGCGCCAGCGCGTGGGTGCCTTGATGGCGATCAGCTTGACGGCGTCCAGGCCCTCCAGGCCCTGCGCGTCGATGCCGCGCACCCGGGTGTACCAGTTCGCGTTGTCCAGGCTGGCCAGATCCACACCGGGCGCGGTGACCTTGAGGTCGCGCACGATGCGCGAGAACCGGTCGTCGCTGGCCACCTGCACCCGGAAGGCCGTGGCACCCGCCAGCACCGGCATGGGCAGCACGGTCACGGGCCGGGTGAGCTCACCGGGCTGGGCCGTGAGGTCGGGCGCGGGCAGCAGCTTGACCACGCGCACCTCGCGCACGGCCGGGTTGATGATGGCGCCGGTGCCGCCGGGCAGGTCGGCGCCGCTTTGCTGGGCCGGGTTGTCGGCCCGCACCAGGCCTTCGACCACTTCGGTGCGCGCGTTGCGGGACACCGGGTCGTCATAGGCCACGCGGAACTGGGTGCCGCGCACGCCCACCAGCGAGGTGGGGGTTTCGATCTGCAACGGGGTGGCGCGGTTCTGGATGCGCGCGGCCGCCGTCTCCAGCGCGCCCAGACTCAGCCGCATGAAACCCGAGAACCAGGTGGTCGAGCCGCTGGCGCTGGCGTCACGCATGGCGTAGCCGCGGTTGGACACCACCTCGGCGAGCGTGTTGGGCAGCAGCTTGACCTGGCTGCCGTCACCCAGCTCGACGATGGCCGAGCTGTTGGCGGCGGTCTGCAGCCGGCCGCCCTCGGGCACGGCCATGCCCACGGTGGCAGCCGTTCCGCCCAGCCGCACGTCGCCGGCCGTGCTGATGATGCGCGCGTTGGCGGGCTCGAACTTGAGCAGGCGCAGCGGGATGTTGACCCGCTGGCCAGGCTTGATGAAGTTCGGGTCCTTCATGCGGTTGAACCTGGCCACCTCGGCCCAGGCGTCGGGCCGCACCAGCAGCTCGCGCGCCATGACGATCAGCTTGTCCGACGGCTTGACGACGTAGGGCAGGCTGGGCTCGGTGGGTTCGGCAGCGGCTGGGGCCGCGGTCTGGGCCCAGGCGCTGTTTGCTACCAAAAGAATAGCGCACAGTGCCCACGGGGCCTGGACTCCAGCCATTTTTTGTCTGAATTGCAGCGAAAACAGGGCATTCATGAAGACTCCTGAGGCCGCGCGGGCCGGATGGCCGACTTGGGCCGGAAAGCCTTGCAGACCTCGTCGCGGGTTTCAAGATAGGGCCCGCCGATCAGGTCCACGCCATACGGCACGGCGGCAAAGATGCCGGGCACGCCGGGCCGGCCCTCCGCAGATTGGAGCCCTTCCAGTGTTTCCTGGATCGCCCGGGGCTGGCCTGGCAGGTTGATGATGAGACTTTTGTCACGGATGACGGCGCATTGGCGCGACAGGATGGCCGTGGGCACAAAGTGCAGGCTGATCTGGCGCATCTGCTCGCCAAAGCCGGGCATGACCTTGTGGGCCACGGCCAGCGTGGCCTCGGGCGTGACGTCGCGCGGCGCGGGGCCGGTGCCGCCGGTGGTCAGCACCAGGGCGCAGCCGGCGTCCACCAGCTCGATCAGCGTGGCGCTGATGGTGGCCTGCTCATCAGGGATCAGCCGGGGCACAAATTCAATGGGGTTGCGCAGTGCGCTGCCCAGCCAGTCCTGCAGCGCGGGCAGGCCCTTGTCTTCGTAGACGCCGGTGGAGGCCCGGTCGCTGACCGAGACGATGCCGATGCGCACGGGATCGAACCCGCCGTCCATGCCCGCCTCACTCATGGCCCAGCTGCTCCCGCACCAGGTGGAAGATTTCGCGGTAGGCGCGGCCGCGCCGCGGCGCCAGCCCCTGCGAGATAGAGGTCTTGTCAGGCTGCGCGTCCTTGCGGGCCTGGCGGATCAGCGCGCGCAGCTGCTGCGTGTCGGTGTCCGGGCTCAGCTGCAACCACAGCGGCAGCGCTTCGTCGTCGTCGATCAGGCGGTCGCGCCACTGCTCGGCCTCGTGCAGGGCCAGCGTGTGCTGGGCCGAGCCGCGCTGCTGCTCGTCCAGCGCGGCGCGCACGGCCTCGACCACCTCGGGTTCGAGCAGGCGCATCTGCTTGCCGATGAACTGCATCTGCCGGCGCTTGCCCTCGAAGTTGGTGATGCGCTTGGCCTCGGCCAGGCCCTCGACCAGCTTGTCGGGCAGGGGCAGGCGGGCCATCAGGTCGGCGCGCAGCGTGAGCAGGTCCTCGCCGAGCTTTTGCAGCTCGGTGCTTTCGCGCTTGAGGTCGGTCTTGCTGGCTTCGGTCGTGCCTTTGAGCTCGGCCTTGAGTTCAAGGTCCAGTTCGCTGCCTTCGGCCACGAACTGGCCGCGGACGAAATAGCCTTTTTTGGGTTTGCGGGACATGTGTTTTGGGGGGTGTTGCAGGAGTGTGGCCTGCCAGTCGCAAAGCGGCAAGTATCATAGCTCCCGATATGACCACACCCTCCTCACGAGCCGACAGCGGCTTTGCCTACAGCCGCGCCACCTTCGAAGAACTGGTTGACCGGGCCCTGGCCCATGCGAAGAAACTCGGCGCCACCGATGCCGGCGCCGAAGCCTCCGAAGGCTGCGGGCTGAGCGTGTCGGTGCGCAAGGGCGAGCTTGAAACCGTGGAGCGCAACCGCGACAAGTCGCTGGGCGTGACCGTCTACATGGGCCACCGCCGCGGCAACGCCAGCACCTCTGATTTTTCCCCCGCCGCCATCGAGCAGACCGTGCAGGCCGCCTTTGACATTGCGCGCTTCACCGCCGAGGACCCGGTGGCCGGCCTGCCCGACGCGGCCGATGTGGCCCAGGCCCACGAGCAGCCCGAGCTGGACCTGTTCCACCCCTGGGCCATCACCAGCGAGGAGGCGGCCCGCCTCGCGCTGGAATGCGAGGCCGCGGCCCTGTCCACCGACCGGCGCATCACCAACAGCGAGGGCGCCGGTGTCTCGGCCCAGCAAAGCCATTTCTTCAGTGCCCACACGCGGGGCTTTCGGGGCGGCTACGCCAGCTCGCGCCACAGCCTGTCGGTGGCGCCAATTGCCGGCAAGGGCAATGGCATGCAGCGCGACGCCTGGTACAGCTCCATGCGCAGCGCCGAGGAGCTGGCCAGCCCGCAGGCCGTGGGCCGCTACGCGGCCGAGCGCGCGCTGAGCCGGCTCAAGTCGCGCAAGATCGCCACCACGCAATGCCCGGTGCTGTTCGAGTCGCCGCTGGCCGCGGGCCTGCTGGGCGGCTTTGTGCAGGCCGTGAGCGGCGGCGCGCTGTACCGCAAGAGCAGTTTCCTGCTCGATTCGCTGGGCAAGCGCGTGCTGCCCAGGCACATCGACATTGCCGAAGACCCGCACGTGCCGCGCGGCAAGGGCAGTTCGCCGTTTGACGAGGAGGGTGTGCGCACCCGTGCCCGCAAGGTGGTGGACGCAGGCCGGGTGGAAGGCTATTTCCTGAGCAGCTATTCGGCGCGCAAGCTGGGGATGAAGACCACCGGCAATGCGGGGGGCTCGCACAACCTCACCATGACGTCGCGCCTGACCCGCCCCGATGACGACCTGGACGCCATGCTGCGCAAGCTGGGCACCGGGCTGTTCGTGATCGAGCTCATGGGGCAGGGCGTGAACTACGTGACCGGTGACTACTCACGTGGCGCCAGCGGCTTCTGGGTCGAGAACGGCCAGATCGCCTTCCCGGTGCAGGAGATCACCATTGCCGGCAACCTCAAGGACATGCTCCAGGGCATTGACGCCGTGGGCGCCGATGCCTACAACTATGGCGCCAAGACGGTGGGCTCGGTGCTGGTCAACCGGATGAAGGTCGCGGGGAGCTAGCTCCCCCCGAAGCGGCCTGCGGCCGCCTCCCCCCAGGGGGCACCACCGGCGGCCCGGCGGAGCCGGTTCCGCGGTGGCACTTGAATTAGCTTGCCAGCGCTGCCTTGACAGCGGCACTCACCTGGCCCATATCGGCCTTGCCGGCGAGTTTGGCCTTGACGGCGCCCATGACCTTGCCCATGTCGCCGGGGCCTTTGGCACCCAGTTCGGCCACGATGGCCTTGACTTCGGCGGCGACCTCTTCGGCGCTCAGGCGCGCGGGCAGGTAGACCTTGAGCACCTGGGTCTCGGCGATTTCCACGTCGGCGAGGTCCTGCCGGCCGGCCTTCTCAAAGGCTTCGATGCTGTCCTTGCGCTGCTTGAGCATCTTGTCGACGATGGCGATCACGGCCGCGTCGTCCAGCTCGACGCGCTCGTCCACTTCCTTCTGCTTCATGGCGGCGGTCAGCAGGCGGATGGTGCCCAGGCGCACGCTGTCCTTGGCGCGCATGGCGGCTTTCATGTCTTCGGTGATCTGTTCCTTGAGGCTCATGGGGTTCTCCGGGAGAAAGGCGAAAAAAGGCGGGCGACAAAAAAGCCTGCGTGAGCGTCCCCAGGCAGGCTTTTCGGGTTGCCGCGAGGGCAGCCGGCGCTCAGTAGAGCTTCTTGGGCAACTGCATGCTGCGAACGCGCTTGTAGTGGCGCTTGACGGCGGCAGCCTTCTTGCGCTTGCGCTCGGCGGTGGGCTTTTCGTAGAACTCGCGGGCGCGCAGTTCGGTCAGCAGACCCAGCTTTTCAATGGTGCGCTTGAAGCGGCGCAGGGCGACGTCAAACGGCTCGTTTTCTTTAACGCGGACGGTGGTCATTAGCGAATGAATTCCAGATTTGTGCGCCCAGAGGGGTCAAGGGAGATCGGGCCCTTGCTCCGTAGACGCTGAATGTCCCCCACTTGTAGGTGATCAGGCCGTGGGGGTTTGCCAGCAAAAGCCTTGAATTATAACGCTTTTCCGGCGCGCATCAAGCCGTTGCCGTGGTGACCGCCGGCAGCGCCATGGCGCAGGCGTGGGCGCTGGCCCAGGCCCACTGGAAGTTGTAGCCGCCCAGCCAGCCGGTCACGTCCACCACTTCGCCGATGAAATACAGGCCCGGGTGGCTGGATTCGAGGGTTTGCGACGACAGGTCGCGGGTGTCGACGCCGCCGGCGGTCACTTCGGCCTTTTTGTAGCCCTCGGTGCCGGTGGGGGTCAGTTCCCAGCGGCTCAGGCGCTGCGCCAGCAGGTTCAGCGCCTTGTCGGTGGCTTCACCCACCGGCCGCTGCCAGGCAGCGTCCTGCTGCACCCAGGCGTCGGCCAGCCGCGAGGGCACCAGGTTGGACAGTTCGTTGGCGATCAGCTTGCGCGAGGTGGCCTTGGCGCGGGCCAGTGCCGCGGGCAGGTCGGCCTGCGGGGCCAGGTTGAGCCGGATCGGGCTGCCGGGCTGCCAGTAGCTTGAAATTTGCAGCACGGCCGGGCCGCTCAGGCCGCGGTGGGTGAACAGCAGGTCTTCGTCGAAGGCCATGCTGGCCGATCGTTTCGAGCTTGCCGAAGGGGCCGCGGTTTCGATCTGCACCGGCAGCGCCAGGCCCGCCAACTGGGCGTACGGCGCCCAGCCCTCGCCGTCGAAGGTGAGCGGCACCAGGGCCGGCCGGGGCTCGACCAGGCGCAGCCCGAACTGGCTGGCGATGCGGTAGCCGAAGTCGGTGGCGCCGATCTTGGGAATGGACAGCCCGCCCGTGGCCACGACGAGGCTGGCGGCCCGCACCGTGCCGCGCGGCGTGTCCAGCTCGTAGCCCTGTGCCCCGTGGCGCACCGCCTTCACGCCGCAAGGCTGCCAGTGCGTCACGCCGCCGGCCGCGCATTCGCGCAGCAGCATCTGGATCAGGTCGTCGGCCGAACGGTCGCAGAACAGCTGGCCTTTGTGTTTTTCGTGAAATGCAATGGCGTGCCGCTGCAGCAGCGCGACGAAATCCTGCGGCGTGTAGCGGCTCAGGGCCGATCGGCAGAAATGCGGGTTGGCGCCAATGAAGTGCTTGTGCGGCGAGCGCGGGTCGAGGTCGCGGTTGGTGAAGTTGGCGCGCCCGCCGCCCGAGATGCGGATCTTCTCGGCCACTTTCTCGCTGTGGTCCAGCAGCAGCACCTTGAGCCCGCGCTGGCCTGCCACGCCAGCGCAGAACAGGCCGGCGGCACCGGCCCCGACGATGATCGCGTCAAACCTCAAGCTCAGCCCTTCCAGGTGAACGGGAACTTGAACTGCTTCAGGAAGCCATTGGGCACGTAGTCGCCCAGCACGCCATAGCGCTGCGGCCACAGCTGGGTGGATTTGACGGCGGTGCCGAACAGGTAGTCCAGAAAGGCGAAGTGGGCCGCGTAGTTCCTGTCCAGCGCCTCCTGGTCCTGGCTGTGGTGCCAGTGGTGGAAGTTGGGCGTGACGATCACGTAGCGCAGCGGGCCCAGGCGCACGCTCACATTGGCGTGGTTGAACACCGCCTGGAAGCCGACGATCACGATGTAGGCGTCAATCACTTCCTTGGAGAAGCCCAGCACATAGATGGGCGCCAGGATCAGCGTGCGCGTGATCAGCAGTTCAAGGATGTGCTGGCGCGAGCCCGCCAGCCAGTCCATGCTCTTGGCGCTGTGGTGCACCGCGTGCAGGCGCCACAGCAGCGGCACCTCGTGGTAGGCGCGGTGGGTCCAGTACTGCACCAGGTCGGCCACCAGCACGATCAGCAGCACCCCCACCCAGAACGGCAGACCCTGGACCCAGCCGCGCAGGCCGTCATTGCCGGCCCAACCGAAGAACCGGTGCACCATGAGGTTGGTGGCCAGCAGCACAAAGCCCACGATCATGTGATTGACGATGAAGTGGTGAAAGTCCGTCTGCCACTCGGGCCGGAACACCGGCTGGTCACGGCGCAGCGCGAACAGCTTCTCGATGAAGATGAAGATCAGCGACGAGCCCAGCAGGTCCAGGATGAACCAGTCCATGCCGATGTACAGCGTGTCGTCCGGGAAGTTGGGGTTGACCTCGACCTTGTGGCCGCCCAGCAGCGCCGACAGCGCGACCAGCAGAAACGCAAAGCCCGACAGCCAGCGCGAGCGGTTGAACACCACGTTGACCAGGCTCAGGCCGCCCGCGACCACCATGGCCCAGAACATCAGCTGGCGGATCATCGCCACGTCATAGCTCTTGCGCAGCTGTGGCGTGGTCAGGTACTCGGGAAAGTGGAACGCCAGCACCCCCAGAAAGCAGAGGATGCCCAGGCTCAGCGCGATGACGCCCGTGATGAGTCCGCTGCCCGGCTTGAGCGCGCCATGGCTCTCGGTGAATTCGTTGAGTTTTTCCAGCACCGTGCTGCTCCCGTCCATCTGAAATGGGATGCAGTGTAGCCGCCGCCCACATGATCGCGTGGGTCCGTGGGCCGGGGCCCGGGCGTCAGGCGGCGCGCGTGAAAGCCGGCGCCATGCTGGCTGCCGCAACGCCCTGGACCACATCCCCCACCACCATCACGGACGGGCTGGCGAGCCCTTCGCGTTCGATGGTGGCGCGCAGTTGCCCGAGGGTGGTGACGGCATGCCGCTGGTCCGCCAGGGTGGCCCGCTGGATGATGGCAACCGGCGTCGCCGCGGGCAGGCCGGTGAGCAGCTCGTCCTGGATGCGCTGCGCACTGCTCACGCCCATGTAGATCACCAGGGTGAGCCGGGCGTCGCGGGCCGTGGCGGCCAGGGCGCGCCAGTCGGTGCCGTCGTCGCCGGGCTTGGTGTGGCCCGTGACGAACACCACGCCGTGCGCGTGTTCGCGGTGGGTCAGGGGAAAGCCGAGCGAGGTGACCGCCGCCAGGCCCGAGGTGATGCCGTTGATGACATGCACTTCGACGCCCGCGGCGCGCAGGTGCTCGGTTTCCTCGCCGCCGCGGCCGAAGATGAACGGGTCGCCGCCCTTCAGGCGCACCACGTTCTCGCCCTCGCGCGCGGCCATGATCATGAGCTTCTCGATGAAGGCCTGCGGCGTGCTCTTGCAGCCCCCGCGCTTGCCCACGTGCACCACGCGCGCGCCCGGCGACGCATGGGCCACGATGGCCTCGCTGACCAGGTCGTCCACCAGCACGACGGTCGCGGCCTGGATGGCCTTGAGCGCCTTGAGGGTGAGCAGTTCCGGATCGCCAGGACCGGCGCCCACCAGGGTGACTTTTCCGTTGTTCATGATGCCTCTGCCAAATGCAAGATGTGTTCCACCTGCTGTGAGATGGATGCGGGAATCGGTTGGTGCCCGTCGATCACGGCGCGGATGTAAGCAGCTGTGTTTTGCGCATCGATCTGCCGGGGCAGATCGGGGAGGTCGGTCAGCGTGCCCTTGCGGCCTTCCTCGAGCGTGAAGCGGCGCCCGCGGATGAGGCCGTCCATCTGAGGGAGCCGGCGCGGGTCGGCCACCACCTCGCCCTCGGTGCCGCGCAGCAGCAGGGCGGTGCTGCCCATGAGCTCGTACACGGCGGCCATCGACACGGCGTATTCCGGGTGGGTGTAGCTGCCCACGATCACCGCAGGGCCGTCGCAGGGGTTCATGAGCTTGACCAGGCTGTGGGCCGGGTTGCGCAGGCCCACCACGCGCCGCACATCGAGCAGGCGCTTGAGTGGCGCGCTCAGCACCTCGGTGGGGAGGTAGACCAGCTCCCCATTTGCTACTTTTTTAATAGCGCTCTGTGGCCGTGTGCCAAGGACTTCCAGCACATCTGGCACAAAAACCCGGGCCGCTTCGGTGGCCGTGCCATGGATCAGCACGGGCAGGCCGCGGCGCGTGAGCAGCAGGGCCAGCAGCGGGGTCAGCACCGGCAGCTTGCGCGCACCGTTGTAGCTGGGCAGCACCACCAGGGGGCGGTCGCTGGCCGGGAGCCGGGCCAGCCGCGCGTGGGTGGCGTCCAGAAAGCCGCCCATTTCCTCGGCGGTCTCGCCCTTGATGCGCATCGCCAGGCAGAAGCCGCCGATCTCCAGGTCGGTGACGCTGCCGTCCAGGACCTGGCCAAACAGGTCGGCGGCCTGCTCGCGCGTGAGCGACCGCGCGCCCTGCTTGCCGCGGCCGATTTCCTTGATGTACTGGCTGATGCCCATGCCGGATTGTTGACCAGGTCTGATGACTTGCGGCTATATGGCGAATGACGCAGCGGCGCTCATGCCACCTGTCAGGCCGCCTGCCGCAGCGGCATCACGGCGTGCACCATGCGCTTGAGCTCGGGCACGCAGCTGCCGCAGTTGGTGCCGCATTTGAGGCGCTCCTGCAGCCGTGCCAGGCGTTCCTCCCCGGAGCCTGTGCCGGTGCCCAGCTCGGCCAGGATGGCGGGCTCGGTCACATTGAAGCAGGTGCAGACCTGGCGGCCGCGCGACTGCACGGCCACCGGTGCCTGGGCACCCGGCGCCAGCAGCAGCCGGCCGTAGGCCTGGGTCGGCAGTTCTTCCTGCAGCAGGGTCTTGACCCAGCTTTCGGCCCGCGTGTCGCCGGCCAGCACAAAGCCTTCGAGCCGGGTGTCGCTGCCGCTGCGCACCAGGCGCATGGCGCGGCGCTGGCCCTTCTTGCGGTCGGCGTAGCGCAGCACATCGGTGCCCGACAGGCCCAACTGGGCTTCCAGGCGCTCCAGCAGCGCATCGGGCGGGGCCTCGTGCGCGGCGGCGCGAAACAGCACGCCGGTGCGTGCGGCGCCATCGGCGCCGGCCAGCGGGGCCTGGCTGGAAAACGGCACACAGCTCGCGTAAGGGAACAGCCGCATCAGGGCCTTGAGCGATTCGCGCGCGGCCAGGGCCTCGCCACCGGGCAGCCAGGCCACGCCCAGCACCGACCAGGGCAGTTCGGCCTTGAGCACCTTGACCGCGGCGTGCTTGAGTTCGGGTTGCTTCGAGCTCGGGCAGTACACGGGGCTGGTCAGGGCGTTGACGCCGGCCAGTGGCTCGCCGGTGCTGGAGCAGCCGCTCAGGAACTCCGGGCCCCAGTGCATGGCCATGAAGACCTGGCTCAGCCCCACGTCGGGGCTGGCCTGCACCGGCACCACCAGCGAGCCGCGCCGGCTCGTGAGGTAGACCAGATCGCCTTCCGCCAGCAGGCGCCGCGCCATGTCCTGCGGGTTCATCTGCACGGTGGGTTCGGTCACATGGCCAAACAGCCGGCCCAGCGTGCCGGTGCGGCTCATGCCATGCCACTGGTCGCGCAGCCGGCCGGTGTTGAGACTGAACGGGTAGCGGGCCTCGCGCGCCTCAGTCACCGGCTGCCAGGCCACGGGGACAAAGCGGGCCCGGCCGTCGGGGGTGGGGAAGATGCCGTCTTCATAGAGGCGGGCGCGGCCCGCGGCCTCGCCGGTCTTCATGGGCCATTGCAGGGCGCCTTGCTCCAGCAGCGCGTAGCTCATGCCCGTGATGTCCAGGTCGCGGCCGCGCGTGGATTCGCGGTGCTCGTTCCAGATGGCTTCGGCACCGGCGTCGGCCGGCGTCAACGGGTAGGGGAACAGCGTGGGCTGGCCCGGGCGCATCACGGCCTCCAGCCGCCGGGCCAGATCGACCACGATGGCCCAGTCGTGGCGCGCCTGGCCGGGCGCGGCCACGGCGGTGCGCACGCGCGTGATGCGGCGTTCGCTGTTGGTGACCGTGCCGGTCTTTTCGGCCCAGGTGGTGGCGGGCAGCAGCAGGTCGGCGAAGTCGCAGGTCGCGGTGGTGGCAAACGCCTCCTGCACCACCACCAGCTCGGCGCGCTGCAGGGCGCGGCGCACCGTGGCCTGGTCGGGCATGGACTGCGCCGGGTTGGTGCAGGCAATCCACAGCGCCTTGATCTCGCCATCGGCGGCCGCCTGGAACATGTCCACGGCGGTCTTGCCGGGCCGCTCGGGCACGCCGGGCACGCCCCACAGCGCAGCCACTTCGGCGCGGTGCGCGGGGTTGGCCAGGTCACGGTGGGCGCTGAGCAGGTTGGCCATGCCTCCCACCTCGCGCCCGCCCATGGCATTGGGCTGGCCGGTGAGCGAGAACGGGCCCGCGCCCGGCCGGCCGATCTGCCCCGTGGCCAGGTGCAGGTTGACCAGCGCCGCGTTCTTGGCCGTGCCGCTGCTGGACTGGTTCAGGCCCTGGCAATACAGGCTCAGCGTGGGGCTGCGCGGGCCCGTGCCCGACGCGCCGGCAAACCAGCGCGCCGCCGTGAGCAGGTCTTCCTTGCGCAGGCCGCAGGTCTGCGCCACGAGGTCGGGGGTGCAGTCGCGCACGGCGGCCTTGAGCGCGTCAAAGCCCGCGGTGTGGGCGGCGATGTAGGCCGCGTCGGTCCAGCCCTCCCACAGCATGATGTGCAGCAGCCCGTTGTACAGCATCACGTCGCTGCCCGGCTGCAGCGGCAGGAACAGGTCGGCGATGCCCGCCGTGTCGGTGCGGCGCGGGTCGGCCACGATGATCTTCATGGCCGGGTTGGCGGCGCGCGCATCCTCGATCCGCCGGAACAGGATGGGGTGCGCGTAGGCGGTGTTGCTGCCGGTGATGAACAGGCACTGGGCGTGGTCAATATCCTCGTAGCAGGCGGGTGGCGCATCGGCGCCCAGAGTCTGCTTGTAGCCGGCCACCGCGCTGCTCATGCACAGGCGCGAGTTGGTGTCGACGTTGTTGGTGCCGATCAGGCCCTTGGCCAGCTTGTTGAAGACGTAATAGTCTTCGGTGAGCAACTGGCCCGAGATGTAGAAGCCCACGGCATCCGGCCCGTGGTCGCGGATGATGCTTGCCAGCGTGCTGCCCGCATGGCCCAGCGCCGCATCCCAGCTCACCGGGGTGGCGGTACCGCCGCGCTGCGCGCGTTGCAGCGGCTGCAGCAAGCGGGTCTGGCGCGTGACGGTGGCGGCCGCTGTGAGGTGCAGGCTTGAGCCCTTGCTGCACAGCCGGCCCCGGTTGGCGGGGTGGTCCGGGTCGCCGCGCACGCCGGTGACCTGGGCGCCCTGCGACTCGATGATGACGCCACAGCCCACACCGCAATAGGGGCAGGTGGAGCGGGTCTCAAGTGGCATCATGCGTCGGCCGGCTCCCGGCGCGCAGGGCCAGCCACGGGACGGGTCAGGTCGATGGCCAGCGTGGCCAGTTCGGTGGCGTCCAGATGGACGGTGCCGGCCTCGACCTTGACGCTGAACCTGGGCGTGCAGCCTTCATCGGGCGCCCGGGCGCAGCCATTGGCCAGCCCGATATTCCAGTTGTGCAGGGGGCAGGCCACGCTTTCGCCGTGAACGATCCCCTGGCTCAAGGGCCCACCCTTGTGCGGGCAGCGGTCAAGCAGGGCGAACACCTTGTCTTCGGCGTTGCGGAACACGGCCACGTCCAGGCCTAGGGGGCGTGCGACGCGGCGCGATCCCAGTACCGGGATGTCGTCTACCGCGCAGATGGTGATCCAGTCAGTCATGTCCAGTGTCCTTCAGCTCAGTTTTTCGTACATGCCCGTCACGTTGTTCATCACCTGCAGGATGCGTTCGCTGGTGGTGAAAACATGGGTCTGGGCGCTGTTGTTGGCCACGCCGGGCCTCAGGTTCTTCAGGGCAACCTCGAAGAACGCGAACTGTGTCTCGGCCAGTTCAAGTTCGGCCTTGATGGCCGGCGTGGCTTCGGGCGCGCTTTTGAGCAGTGCGTGCGCGCTGATGAACTCGTCGCGGGCCTTGTTCACTTCAGCGGCCGCACTGGCGCTTTGCACGCCCCAGCTGGCCGTCAGGTAGTAGGCCGCCATGCGCTGGCTGAGCATGCGCTGGCGGCCCGAGGTGTTGACCAGCCGCGCCACCGATTTGCCGGAGGTGCCTTCAAGCTGGACCGTGCCCTGGTTGGCCAGCTGCAGCACCTTGCCGGACAGCGCGACCACCGATTCAGCCCCGGCCCGGTCTGGAGACTTGCCGACCAGTGCGGCCTTGTAGTCGCTCCAGGCGGCTTCCAGGGCGCTGTAGGTGGCCCGGATCTCCGGGGTGGGCGAATATGCCTTGAGCTCGACCAGCTGGCGGTCGAACAGTGCCAGCGAGGCGGCGAGCACCTTGGCAGCCGAATCCGCCATGACTTCCTGACCCAGGGCCATGTAGCTTTTGGCCGCGCGCTGGCTCAGCATGCGCTGGCGGCCGGCCTTGTTGATGGCGTCGTTGATGCTGATCACCTGGGCGTGTCCGCTCGCGGGCAGGGTCAGCGCGGCGCTGCCTGCAAGCAGCGTTGACAGAAGGGTGCGGCGTTGCATGCCTGGTGCTCCTCAGGGCAGGACCGGCTGGGGGAGGCGGGGCGCGATGGCCTCGAACTGGCGCACGTCCACCGCGGCCTTGTCCATCTCGAACCAGGGATCGGGCTCGCCGTCCAGGGCAAACTGCAGCCGCTCCCACAGCGCCTTGCGGCCTTCGTGGTCGTCCAGGATGCGTTTCTTCACATAGTCCAGGCCCACGCGGTTCACGTAGTGCACCGTGCGCTCCAGGTACCAGCCTTCCTGGCGGTACAGCTCGCAGAACGCGCCGGTGTATTCGAGCACCTCGGCCGCGGTCTTGAGCTTGACGAAGAAGTGCGCCACCTCGGTCTTGATGCCGCCGTTGCCGGCGATGTACATCTCCCAGCCACTGTCCACGCCGATGATGCCCACGTCCTTGATGCCGGCCTCGGCGCAGTTGCGCGGGCAGCCGCTCACCGCAAACTTGACCTTGTGCGGGGCATACATGCGCCACATGGCGCGCTCCAGGTCCTTGCCCATCTGGGTGCTGTCCTGGGTGCCCATGCGGCACCATTCGCTGCCCACGCAGGTCTTCACGGTGCGCAGGGCCTTGGCGTAGGCGTGGCCGCTGGGCATGCCGATGTCCTTCCAGACGTTCTGCAGGTCTTCCTTCTTGACGCCCAAGAGGTCGATGCGCTGGCCGCCCGTGACCTTGACGGTGGGGATCTTGTACTTGTCCACGGCATCGGCAATGCGGCGCAGCTCGTCGGCCGTGGTCTCGCCGCCCCACATGCGCGGGATCACCGAGTAGGTGCCGTCCTTCTGGATGTTGGCGTGGCTGCGCTCGTTGATGAAGCGGCTTTGCGGGTCGTCCCTGGCCTCCTTGGGCCAGGTGCTGATCAGGTAGTAGTTGACGGCCGGGCGGCAGCTTGAGCAGCCATTGGGCGTCTTCCATTCCATGAAGCTGAACACGTCGGCGATCTTCATGAGCTTGTTGTCGCGGATCGCGTCGCGCACGGCCTGGTGGCCGTGGTCGGTGCAGCCGCACATGGCCTTGAGCTTGGGCGTGGCGGAGTAGTCGCCGCCCGCGGTGAACATCAGGATCTGCTCGACCAGGCCGGTGCAGGAGCCGCAGCTCGCGCTGGCCTTGGTGTGCTTGCGCACTTCGTCCAGCGTGAACAGGCCCTTTTCCTTGATGGCCTTGCAGATGGTGCCCTTGTTCACGCCATTGCAGCCGCAGACCTCGGCGTCGTCGGGCATGCTGGCGGCCTTGCTGTGGCCTTCATGGCCGGCGTCGCCGATGTTGGACTCGCCAAACATCAGCTTGTCGCGGATGTCGCTGATGCTGCGGCCATCGCGCAGCAGCTTGAAGTACCAGCTGCCGTCCACGGTGTCGCCATACAGGCAGGCGCCCACCAGCTTGTCGTCCTTGAGCACCAGCTTCTTGTAGACCCCGCCAAAGGGGTCGCTCATCACGATCTCCTCGGTGCCTTCACCGCCCATGAACTCGCCCGCGCTGAACAGGTCGATGCCCGTGACCTTGAGCTTGGTGGAGGTGAGGGACCCCTGGTAGCGGCCGATGCCGAACTGCGCCAGGTGGTTGGCCGCGACCCGCGCCTGCTCGAACAGCGGCGCCACCAGGCCGTAGGCAATGCCGCGGTGCGCCGCGCATTCGCCCACGCTGTAGATGCGCGCGTCGGTCACGGTCTGCAGGGTGTCGTTGACCACGATGCCCTTGTTGCAGTGCAGGCGCATGCTCTCGGCCAGCGCGGTGTTGGGGCGGATGCCCACGGCCATGACCACCAGGTCGGCCGGCGCCTCGGTGCCGTCCTTGAACCGGATGGCCTTGACCCGGCCATCGTCGCCGGCCACCAGTTCCTGCGTCTGCGCGCCCATCAGGAACTTCAGGCCCCGGTCTTCCAGTGACTTCTGCAGCAGCTTGCCGGCCACGCTGTCGAGCTGGCGTTCCATCAGCGTGGGCATCACATGGACCACGCTCACATTCATGCCGCGCAGCATCAGGCCGTTGGCGGCTTCCAGGCCCAGCAGGCCCCCGCCGATGACCACGGCATTCTTGTATTTGGCCGCGGCGTCGATCATGGCGTTGGTGTCGGCAATGTCGCGGTAGGCGATCACGCCGGGCAGGTCCTTGCCCGGGATCGGCAGGATGAACGGGTTGGAGCCGGTGCACAGCAGCAGCCGGTCGTAGCCGGCCTCGGTGCCGTCCTCGGCGCGCACGATGCGCTTGATGCGGTCCACCTCCACCACCTTCTTGCCGGCGTGCAGGGTGATGTGGTTGTCCTTGTACCAGTCCCAGGAATTGAGCACGATCTCGTCCAGCGTCTGCTCGCCCGCGAGCACCGGCGACAGCAGGATGCGGTTGTAGTTGGGGTGCGGCTCGGCGCCGAAGACCGTGATGTCGTACAGGTCCGGGCTGATCTTGAGCAGCTCCTCGAGAGTGCGGACACCGGCCATGCCATTGCCGATCATCACGAGTTTCATTTTTTTCATGGTTTGCTCCTGTAAGGCGTACTTCAATGCTTTCGTTCCATGTCGATGCAGACCACGGCCGGCTGGTGGTTCCAGCGCAGCGTGATCACGTAGGGGTGGCGCCGCACGCGGGCCCGCGTGCCGGTGGCGCCCTGCAGCTTCACCGGCACCGAGATCAGCAGTTCCGGCCCCAGCGACTTGCGGGCGTTGCCGCCCAGGGTGTTGGCGATCTCGCCCACGGCGTCCAGCAGGTTGCCGTCCGACAGGTCGGTCTCGTGCTGCATCAGCAGCAGTTCGCGCAGCAGGCGCGGTGGCATCGAGACGATGACCTGGCCGTTGTACGAGCCCGAGAAACTCACGATGCCGTTGAACTCGAAGCCCTCCACATCGCCGGTGCCCAGAAAGGCCGAGGTGATCTGGGGCTCCTGCGCCGTGGTGGTCCTGAAGTAGTGGCGCACCGAGTCCACAAACAGCTTGAGTTCTTCTTCGTTGAGGGTGTTCATGGCGGTCCTTCAGCGCGCGTCGGCGACGTCCAGCAGCGCCAGCCGCAGTTCATCGTCGGTGAAGGGCTTGGCCACGAAGCCGCGGGCGCCCAGCCGCAAGGCGGCGATGGCGGTCGATTTGTCGCTCAGGGCGCTGACCACCAGGATGTTGATCCGCGGGAACAGGCGCATCAGCTCGGTGATGCACTCGATCCCGTCCATCTCGGGCATGGTCAGGTCCATGGTCACCACCTCGGGCTGGGTCGCGCGGGCCAGCCGCACCGCCTCGGCGCCGTTGCGCGCCAGGCCCACGATGGCAACGCCCGAGAGCGCGCCGGTCTGCACCACGCGCGAGATGCGCGAGCGGATCATGTTGGAGTCGTCGACGATCAGCAGGCGCATGGCGGGCTCACGAGAACTTGATCCTGAATTCGGTGAACTGGCCCGGCGTGGAGGCCAGCGTCATGCGCGCGGCCAGCCGCTGCACATTGGCCTGCACCACATCCAGGCCCACGCCCCGGCCCGCATGCATCGTCAGCTGGCCCGCGGTCGAGAAGCCGGGGCGGAAGATGTGGGCCACGATCTGCCGGTCGTTGAAGCTGTCCAGCTGGGCTTCGGTGTACCAGCCCAGCGCCAGCAGGCGCTCGCGCACGCGCTGGGCCGACAGGCCGCGGCCGTCGTCGCGCATCGACAGCGTCCAGTCGGCCTCGCCGCGCACCAGGTGCAGATCCAGCTGGCCCTGCGCGGTCTTGCCGGCGGCCAGGCGCTGCTCGGGCGTCTCGATGCCGTGGATCACCGCGTTGCGCAGCAGCTGCACCGCGATCTCGCGCACCAGGTCACGGGCCGCGGGTTCCAGGTCGCCCTGGCTGCCCATGCGCACGGTGGCGCGGACCTGCTTGCCATCGGCGCTGGCGGCCTCGGTGGCGAGCCGGGTCAGCGCATCGTTGATGGCCTCGCCGGCCGGCGCGTCGTCGGACACGGGGCGCTGCACACCGGTCAGGCTCTTGAGCGCCGCCACCTTGTTGAGCAGGTCTTCCAGCGGCATGGGCAGGGTCAGCAGCGTGTCGCCCAGGTTGCCGCTGCCGCCACCCGAGTCACGGATGCGCTGCAGCTCGGACTCGAAGCCATGGGCCTGCGAGGCCAGGGTTTCCAGGCCGAGCGTGGCGGCGTCGCCCTTGAGCGCGTGGATGCGGCGGCAGGCCTCGTTGATGGCCCTGAGCACGGCCATCTCGCCCTGGGCCGACGAGGTGCTGCGCAGCAGGTCGTTGATTTCGAGCAGCCCGGTCTCGGCGCGCGCGACAAACTGGCGCAGCATGGCCGGGTCGGCGTCAAAGGCCTTGAGCAGCATCGCAAACTCTTTTTGCGAGCGCTGGCGCTCGTCCAGCAGGCGGGCTTCGAGTTCCATGCGGGCCGTGATGTCCTGCACCGTGACCAGCAGGTGCCGCACGCCCGCGCCTTCCTGCACGCGGTTGAAGTGGAACGACAGGTAGCGCCGATGGTCCTGGCCGAGCCGGTTCTTGACCGAGACCTCGACCTCCGACAGCGGGTTGATGCCCTGGACCAGGGCTTCCTTGACGTGAGGCGAGAACAACAGCTCCACATAGTCGCGCGCGTCGGCCAGGGCCTTGGCCGACACCAGGGGCGCGAGCAGGGCAAAGAAGCTGTCGCCGGGCTGCAGCGGCCGGCCGAACAGTTCATGCGCCGAGCGCGACAGCTGGGAGCCAAGCCGGTGGTCGGGCGTCATGAGGAACAGGCCCTCGCGCACGCTGACCAGGATTTCGCGGTTTTCCTCGTTGGCGGCTTCGATCGCCGCGTCCGAGGTGCGCAGGCGGCGCAGGAACTTGAACAGGATGAATGCGAAGTTCAGCAACGCCAGCACGATGCCGCCGGTCTGGACCCGGCGCAGCGTGTTGGCCCGGTCGGAGGCCACGGCCTCCAGCGAGGTCGTCAGGTCGTTCATCAGCCCCAGCAGCTTGAGGTTGTTGGCGCGCGCATAGTCCACCGCGGCCTGGAGATCGGCGTCGGTGGCGTTGCCCGCCAGCACCGGGGCCAGGTGCTGCTGGTAGGGTGTCCACAGGGCCTGCGCCTTGCGCAGGATGTCCGCGGCCCGTTCGCTGTCGGCCGCCTGCAGGAACACCGGCTTGCCATCGCCGCCAGGGACCGTGGCGCCGTGCTGGAAGCCCTTGAGCGACACGTCAAACAGCCGCACCGCCGAGGCCAGCTCGGCCAGTTCGGCGTCGGCGGCCGTGCCCTTGGCCCGCGCCGTGTCCACCGACAGCAGCGCCTTGGCCGTGCGCTGCGACAGCATGCGCTGGCGCCCCGCGAGGTTGATGCCCAGGGCGTCTTCCGAGATCTGGAACGAGGTGTAGAAATTGAGAATCAGCACGCCCAGGTCGAACAGCAGGAAGAAACCCACCGCGATGATGATCTCGCGATACTTTCCGAAGCTGAATCGGCCTGTAGTCCTTGCCGGACGGGCATGATCAGCTATTGATTTGGTAGCAATCGGGGGGGTCATCACGGCGCTCATGGCGGGCTCCTTCCTGTGGGCTAGTGCTGGCTGCCGCAGTCTTCGAGGAAGCCGATCAGCTCCTCGCGCAGCTCGTAGTAGCGCGGGTGCCTGAGCAGGGCTTCACGGCTGCGCGGCCGGGGCAGGGGCACGTCCATGACCTTGCCGATCTTCGCGCGCGGCCCGTTGGTCATCATCACCACGCGGTCGGCCAGCAGGATGGCCTCGTCGACGTCGTGCGTGACCATCATGGCGGTGACCTGGTTGCGGGCCCAGACCTCCATCAGCACTTCCTGCAGGTCCCAGCGGGTCAGCGAGTCCAGCATGCCGAAGGGCTCGTCCAGCAGCAGCATCTTGGGGTTCAGCGCAAAGGCCCGGGCAATGCCCACGCGCTGCTTCATGCCGTTGGACAGGTCGCTGGCCAGCTTGTGCATGGCCGAGCCCAGGCCGACCCGGTTGAGGTAGTAGTCCACCGTGTCCTTGCGCTCGGACTCGCTGGCGTGCGGGAAGACCCGCGCCACGCCCAGCATCACGTTGGCATGGGCGCTGAGCCAGGGCACCAGGCTGGGCGCCTGGAACACCAGGCCGCGGTCGGGCCCGGCGCTCGCGACCTCGCGGCCGTCCAGCACGATCACGCCGTCGGTGATGTCGGTCAGGCCGGCCATCATCGAGAGCACGGTGGATTTGCCGCAGCCCGAATGGCCGATGACCGAGATGAATTCGCCCTTGCGGACCTTCAGGTCGAAGCCGTCCACCACCACCTGCGGGCCCTTGGGCGTGGGATAGACCTTGATCACCTGCGAGAAGTCCACGAAGCGGTCGTCCGCAACCCGCAGCGCCAGCCCGCTCTCGGGCTTGGGCATGGCGGGCACGGGGATCTCGGCCTCGATGGTTTCGGTGAGCGCGGCGTGGCGCAGGCCGAACAGGCGCGCCGCGGTCGGCAGGCCCTGGCCGGGCTGCACATTCTTGGGCGTGAGCACCGGCAGCTGGATGATCTGCGCCGTCTGCCGGGCACTGTGCTGGTGGGCGATGCCGATCAGGTGCTCGGTGATCTCGCCGCGCAGTTGCTGGAAGCGCGCGTCGTGGTTCATCGCGCGGCGGTCGCGCGGGCGGGCGATGTCCACGGTGAACGAGGGGCCAAGCGTGGCGCGCGGGCCCATCTGCAGTGGAATGATGCGGTCGGCCACCATCAGGGCTTCGTCCACGTCATTGGTGATCAGCAGCACCGTCTTGCGGTCTTCATCCCAGATGCGGACGATTTCGTCCTGCAGGTTGGCGCGGGTCAGCGCGTCCAGCGCCGACAGCGGCTCGTCCAGCAGCAGCACATCGGGGTTGGTCGCCAGGGCGCGGGCCACGGCCACGCGCTGGCGCATGCCCCCCGAGAGCTGGGCGGGCTTCTTGTCGGCGGCGGCGCTCAGGCCCACCATGGCGATGTAGCGCGTGACGCGCTCGGTGCGCTGGCTTGCGCTTTCAGCGGCAAACACCCGGTCCACGGCCAGCGCGATGTTCTCGCGCACGCTGAGCCAGGGCATGAGCGAATAGCTCTGGAACACCACGCCGCGGTCCGGGCCGGGGCCGGTAATGGGCTGGCCGTTCTTGAGCACGTCGCCGCTGTCGGCCTGGATCAGGCCCGCCAGCAGGCTGATCAGCGTGGTCTTGCCACTGCCCGAAAAGCCGACGATGGCCACGAATTCACCGGGCTCCACGCGCAGGTTCAGGTTCTGCAGCACTTCGGAGCGCGCGCCGCCGCGGCCGTAGCTCTTGCTGACGTTGCGCAACTCCAGGGCCGCCGTGGCGGGCACGGCCACCAGGGCCGGCGGGTGGCGTTCGCCGGCCGTGGGGGTGGGGTGGGTTTTGAGCGCGAGGTTCATGGGGGCGTCTCCGTGGTCCATCAGCGGCGCGCAGCGAGGTTTTGCAGCACCTGCATCAGGCGGTCCAGGCCAAAGCCGATCAGGCCGATGGTGAACACGGCCACCAGGATGCGGCTGAGCGAGTCGGAGCTGCCGTTCTGGAACTCATCCCAGACGAACTTGCCCAGGCCCGGGTTCTGCGCCAGCATCTCGGCGGCAATCAGCACCATCCAGCCCACGCCCAGCGACAGGCGCATGCCCGTGAAGATGAAGGGCAGGGCCGAGGGCAGCATGATCTTGCGCACCCGGGTGCCCAGCGGCAGCTGCAGCACGCGCGCCACGTTGACCAGGTCCTTGTCGACCGAGGTCACGCCGATCGCGGTGTTGATCAGCGTAGTCCACAGCGAGCACAGCGTGACGGTGATCGCCGAGATCAGGAACGACTTCTCGAACATCGGCTGGCCCTTGGTGACGTACACCGCGCTGACGATCAGCGTCACGATGGGCAGCCAGGCCAGCGGCGAGACCGGCCGGAACAGCTGCACCATGGGGTTGATGGCCGCCTGCACGATGCGCGACGAGCCCGCCAGGATGCCCAGCGGCACCGCCACCAGCGTGGCCAGCAGAAAGCCCACGAACACGGTCTTCAGGCTGGTCAGGATCTGGTCCAGGTAGGTGCGCTTGCCGGTCCAGTTGAAGTGGCGCGGCTGGTAGCTGGGGTCCTCGGCCAGGCGCTCCTTGTTGCGCGCTTCCTGGCGCGCATAGAAGGCGGCTTCCTTCTCGCGCTCGGCAAAGTGGTCCTGCACCAGCGCCACGGCCTGCGCCGCCACCTGCGAGGGGCCGGGCACCGCGCCCAGGCTGGTCTGGATCTGCGAGGCCGTGACCGACCACAGCACCAGGAACAGGCCAAACGCCAGCACCGGCACGCCCAGCGACAGCATCAGGCTGCGCACCAGTTCGCGCGGATCGCGCCGGGCCGCGCTCAGCCCGCCCATGAGTTTGCCGACGAGTTCCATGTCAGACCTTGTCCGCGGCCTTCAGGCCGATCTTGAGTTTGGAGAGGTAGTCGTTGGGCTTGCGGCCGTCGTAGGTGATGCCGTCGATGAAGCCGTCCTGCACGCCCTTGAATCCGTCGGTCTTCATGGGGAAGTCGCTGTCCTTGGCCTTGCCCTCGGCCATCAGCGCCTTGGCGGCGGCCATGTAGACGTCGGGGCGGTAGACCTTTTTGGCCATGTCCATGTACCAGCTGTCGGGCTTGGTCTCCGTGATCTGGCCCCAGCGGCGCATCTGGGTCAGGTACCAGATGGCGTCGCTGTAGAACGGGTAGGTGGCAAAGTGGCGGAAGAAGACGTTGAAGTCCGGCAGCGGGCGCTTGTCGCCCTTTTCGTATTCAAAGGTGCCGGTCATGCTGTTGCCGATCACGGCCTCGTCGGCACCCACGTAGTTGGGCTTGGCCAGCATCTTCACGGCCTCGATGCGGTTGGCCATGCTGGCGTCCAGCCACATGCAGGCGCGAATCAGCGCCTTGATCACGGCCACGTGGGTATTGGGGTTCTTGTCGGCCCAGCCCTTGGTCACGCCAAAGACCTTCTCGGGGTTGTTCTTCCAGATTTCCAGGTCGGTCACCACGGGCACGCCAATGCCCTTGAACACGGCCTGCTGGTTCCAGGGTTCGCCCACGCAGTAGCCGTGGATGGTGCCGGCTTCCATGGTCGAGGGCATCTGCGGCGGCGGGGTGACGGACAGCAGCACGTCGGCGCCCTTGGTGCCCGAGATGTCGCCGGTGGTGTAGTAGCCGGGGTTCAGGCCACCGGCCGCGAGCCAGTAGCGCAGTTCGTAGTTGTGGGTCGATACCGGGAAGACCATGCCCATCTTGAAAGGCTTGCCTTCACCCTTCCATTTATCGACCACCTTCTTGAGCGCATCGGCCTTGATCGGGTGCTTGACCTTGCCGCCCTCCATCGGGAGGTGGGGCTTCATCTGGGCCCAGACCGCGTTGGAGACGGTGATGGCATTGCCGTTCAGGTCCATGCTGAAGGCCGTGACGATGTCGGCCTTGGTGCCGAAGCCGATGGTGGCCCCCAGCGGCTGGCCGGCGAGCATGTGGGCGCCGTCGAGCTGGCCGTCGATCACGCGGTCCAGCAGCACCTTCCAGTTGGCCTGGGCTTCGAGCGTGACGTTCAGGCCCTCGTCCTCGAAGAAGTGCTTCTCATAGGCCACCACCAGCGGGGCGCAGTCGGTCAGCTTGATGAAACCAAACTTGAGCGATTCCTTTTCAGGCTGGCCCGGCTTCTGGGCGAACGAGGGCAGCGCAAGGCCCGACGCGCCCACGAGGGCCGTGGCGCCCGCGACGAAGCGGCGCCGACCGATGGCGGATCCGCAGGCGGGTTGGGCCGCGTCATGCTGCGCGGCGGCGGGGGTGGTTTTAGCGGTCATTTCAACTCCTGGCTGAAGAAAACAGAACCCAAAGAAACGGAACCCAAAAAGCAAAACGGCGCCCATTTCGTCGCTTGCGTTCAGCAAGCTGGAAATGGACGCCGTTGTCCTTTGTCAGGGGATGACAGTCGGGATTTGGGCCGCCTTTGGCTCAATCCCCTCGCCGAGGATTAAGCAGGTTGCGTGCCAGGGTGAATTCGAACTGCGCTGGTGGCCGGGCGGCCGCTGCAAGTGGTTGAATCAAAAGGAAAATATCAATCAGCTTGGTGAGCCGCGTGGTCGCTCAGCGCCTTGGCAGACGACCGATGGGCATGTTCAGCCCGGCGTCATCGTGGTGCATGAACGGGGCATAAAGCACTATTTTGTGCATCGCAGCACAAACCCCGTCAAGACCGGCGCGCGGGCAGCACTTCGGCCATGGCCAGCACGCCCTCGGCCACTTCAATCAGCCGCCGGTTCTGGTTCATGGCCATCTGGCGCATGGTCTTGTGGGCTTCTTCCTCGCTGAGGTGGCGGTGCGCCATCAGCAGGCCCTTGGCGCGCTCGATGACCTTGCGCTCATTCAGGCTGGCACGCACGGTTTCCAGCTCGTCGCCCATGGCCTGCAGGCGCCGGGCCTGCTCCTGGACCAGTTCAAGGATGGACCGCTCCAGGTGCAGGCCGTAGCCCTGCGCCGGCGCGGGCAGGCCGGGCATGCCCGCCCCCACCGTGGTGGCCAGCGGCGTGGGGGCGGTGTCATGGAAGAAGGAGAGGGCGTCGCCTTCGCGGGCGGCGGTCGCCCCAAGGGCTTCGTAGTTGCGCAGGTCGGCCGTGGCGGCCGTGATCTTGTGCTGGCAGACCTGGACCAGCTCCCGGGCCAGGCCGTCCTCCACGGCCTTCATGCGGTCCATGCGGCGGCTGCAGCAGTCAAACCAGGTCTGGCTCAGGTGGGTGTCCAGCGTTCCCGCGTCGGGGGCGGTGCACAGGATCCGCCGCAGCCGCTCGAGTTCGGCGATGTTGGGCGCGGCCTGGCGGTCTGCGTCCAGCGCGGCCACGTCGGCGCTGGCGAATTCATGGAACACCTGCAGGCAGCGCTCCTGGGATTCGATCAGGTGCAGCAGCCGCTGCTGTTCGGCCAGATGAGCCCGTCCCGCGGCGAACAGGCTGGCACCGGCCGCCCGCTCCTGGCCCGCGAACTCCTTGGCCTGCATGAAGTTGAACATGGCCACGAGCAGGCGGGAGACCTCGGGGTCGCTGGCGCTGTCGGCGGCCTCGAAGACCACGCCCAGCAAGCCGGCAATCAGGCGCACATAGGCGTCGGTGGTGCGGCGGGGCGGCCAGGCACGGGTGTTCACGCACTCGCGCAGCCCGGGCAGGGCGTCCAGCCCCTGGAGCACGTAGGCGATCCGGCTGAACAGGCGCGCGCCGTTGCCCACGCGGGCGGGTTCGGTGTCCAGGGTGTCAAAGCAATGGCGCAGTTCGGCGTCCAGCTGCTGGCATTCCGCGATCTGCTGGCTGCGCGGGCCGTCGAACTGCTCGCCCTGGGAGGCCAGGAACAGGTTGGACAGCCCGCGCTCGCGCTGCAGGCCGTGGATCAGGCGCCCGGTCACGTTCACCAGCGCGCTGGTGAGCGCCAACTGCTGCAGTTCGGCGATTTCGCAGCGCTTGGCAGCGATCAGGAAGTTCAGGCCCGATTTCATGGTCCCGGAAGGTGTTTCAGTAGCTGGGGCGCGGTTCATGGACAAGGATAGTGGGTGACAGCAACAAACATGCCGTGCCGCGCCCACAGGGGGTCTTACACTTCCCCGATGCTTATTTTGGGAATCGAATCGTCTTGCGACGAGACGGGCGTGGCACTGGTGCAAAGCGCCGGCGCCGGGGTGCCGGTGCTGCTGGCGCATGCCCTGCACAGCCAGATCGAGATGCACCAGGCCTACGGTGGCGTGGTGCCCGAACTGGCGAGCCGCGATCATATCCGCCGCGTCCTGCCGCTGGCCGACCATGTCTTCACGCAGGCCGGGCAGGCGCTGGCGCAGGTGGATGTGGTGGCGTACACGCGCGGCCCGGGGCTGGCGGGGGCGCTGCTGGTGGGCGCGGGCGTGGCCTGCGCACTGGGCGCCGCGCTGGACCGGCCAGTGCTCGGGGTGCATCACCTCGAGGGCCACCTGCTGTCGCCTTTTCTCAGCGCCGATCCGCCGGAGTTTCCCTTTGTGGCCCTGCTGGTGTCCGGGGGCCACACCCAGCTGATGGAGGTGCAGGGGGTGGGGCGGTACACGCTGCTGGGCGAAACCATTGACGATGCCGCGGGCGAGGCCTTCGACAAATCCGCCAAGCTCATGGGGCTGGGCTACCCCGGAGGACCGGCGCTGAGCCGGCTGGCCGAGCAGGGCGATGCGGCCGCTTTCAAGCTGCCGCGGCCGCTGCTGCACAGCGGCAACCTCGATTTTTCGTTTGCCGGCCTCAAGACGGCGGTGCTGACCCAGGCGCGCAAGCTGGGCGACGAGCTGCAGGCCCGCAAGGCGGACCTCTCGGCCTCGACCGAGGCGGCGATCGTCGAGGTGCTGCTGAAGAAGTCCCTGGCCGCGCTGAAACAGACGGGCCTGAAGCGCCTGGTGGTGGCCGGCGGCGTGGGCGCCAACCGCCGCCTGCGCGCGGAGCTCAACGCGGCCTGCGCCGCGCGGGGCGTGCGGGTGCACTACCCCGAGCTGCACCTGTGCACCGACAACGGCGCCATGATTGCCATGGCGGCGGCCATGCGCCTGCAGGCGGGCATGCAGACGGCCAGCCGCGCCTACGCCTTTGACGTGAAGCCGCGCTGGCCGCTGGACGCGCTGTCGCTCAGTTGATCGCCAGCGGGGTGACCTTGCTCACCGGCGCCAGCTTGGCCAGCGTGAGCGTGAGCACGCCGTTTTCGAGCTTGGCGCTGCTCGCGGCCACATCAATGTCCTGCGGCAGCTCGTAGGCGGCCTTCAGTTGCCGCTTGGCCTCGGGCTTGCTCTCGATGCGCACCACGGCGCCCTCGATGCCAATGCTCAGGTCCTCGCGGGCGAAGCCGGGCGCGTCCAGCGTGACGGTCCAGGCCTTGTCGTCCTGTTCCACATGGACCTGGCGCTGCGGCGCGACGAAGGCCTCGTTGATAAAGCGCTCGAAACTGCGGTCAAAAGACCGGAATGCGGGCGCGGCGCTGCGGGAACGGACGATAGGTGCGAAAAACATGCGGACTCCTTGTCGGATAAAGCGGAGCAGTTGGCAGGTTTTGTGCCCTGGCCGCCCCGTACACTGCGCGGCTTTCAACCGTGATCGCCGCCTGGACTTCACTTGGCAGCGCCACGGTTCTTTTCAAGGGAAACAAGGAATGAATAATCTGTGGCGTTGGGTCTTGAAATCGTTGCTGGCAGCGCTATTTGTGCCCTCCCTCGCCTGGGCCCAGGCGTCTGCCGCGCCCGTGAAGATCGCGATGATCGAAGGCCTGAGCGGCGGCAATGCCAATGGTGGCGAGGCGGTGTTCCGCAACCTGGTGTGGGCGGTGGAGCGCGTCAATGCGCGCGGCGGCGTCACGCTGGCCGATGGCGCACACCGCCTGCAACTGGAGCGCTATGACAGCAAGGGCCAGATCGAGGAGGCGCTGTCCCTGCTGCGCGCGGCCATTGACGACGGGGCCCGCATCATCGCCCAGGGCAATTCGTCGGCCGTGGCCGCGGCGCTGATCGAAGCCGTCAACAAGCACAACGAGCGCGAGCCCGCGCGCCGCGTGGTGTTCCTCAACTATTCGGCGGTGGACCCGGCGTTGACCAACGAGAAGTGCAGCTACTGGCATTTCCGGTTTGACGCACATGGCGACATGCGCATGGCGGCCCTGATGGCCGTGCTCAAGGACGATCTGGCGGTGAAGTCGGTCTACCTGATCGGGCAGGACTACAGTTTTGGCCACGCCGTGCTGCGGGAGGCGCGCCGGCAACTGGCGGCGCAGCGGCCCGACATCCGTATCGTGGGCGACGAGTTCCATCCGCTGCTGCGCATCAAGGACTTCGCGCCCTATGCCGCCAAGATCAAGGCCAGCGGTGCCGACGCCGTGATCACCGGCAACTTCAGCAACGACCTGACGCTGATGGTCAAGGCCGCCAGGGAGTCCGGCTTCGAGGGCAAGTTCTACACCTTCTATGGCAATGCGCTGGGGGCGCCAGCGGCCATTGGCGATGCCGGGCTGGGCAAGGTCCTCGCGGTGGCCGACTGGCTGCCCAACGTTCCCACCCCGCAAAGCGAGGCCTTCTACCAGTCGTTCCGCGCGCGCTACCCCAAACCGGCCGATGACTATGTGCACATGCGCATGCACCTGCTGGTCGAGGCACTGGCCCAGGCCCTTGAAAAGGCCGGCACCACCGACGCCACGGCCGTGGCGGCCGCGCTTGAGCAGGCCCAGGTCACGCTGGGCGGGCAGACGGGCGCCATGCGCGAGGCCGACCACCAGTTCCAGCAGCCGCTGGCGGTGGGCGTGATGGAGCGCCAGGGCACGCCCGGCGTCAAGTTTGATGTCGAAGGCTCGGGCTATGGCTTCCGGGTGATCCGCCGCATCAGTGCCGCGCAGGCCGAACAACCCTCCACCTGCAGGATGTGGCGGCCCCGGTAACATCGCCGCCATGCGCCAGACCATCCTTGACCTCGAAGAATCCAAAATCCGCCAGGTCGCCAACGCGGGCATGGGCCGCAGCGACGTGCTGGCCTTCTGGTTTGGCGAAAGCGACGAGGTCACGCCCGACTTCATCCGCCAGGCGGCGATCGATTCGCTGCACAAGGGCGAAACCTTCTACGCCCACAACCTGGGTCTGCCGGAACTGCGCGAAGCCATTGCGACCTACATGAGCGCCTTGCATGGCCCGGTCGGGGCCGACCGCATCGCAGTCACCTCAGGCGGCGTCAATGCCCTGATGCTGGCGATGCAGGCGCTGATCGACGCCGGTGACGAGGTGGTGGCGGTCACGCCGGTCTGGCCCAACCTGACGGCCCAACCGCTGATCCTGGGCGCAAAGCTGCGCTGCGTGCCGCTCACGCCCGTGGCCGGCGCCTGGACGCTGGATGTGCAGGCCCTGTGCGCGGCCGTGACCCCGGCCACGCGGCTGCTGGTGCTCAACGCGCCCAACAACCCCACGGGCTGGACCATCACGCGCGCCGAGCAGCAACAACTGCTGGACCACTGCCGCCGTACCGGCACCTGGATCCTGGCCGACGAAGTCTATGAGCGCCTGTATTACGCGGACGACACCGGCAACGGCTGCGCGCCGAGCTTTCTGGACCTGGCCACGCCCGAGGACCGGCTGGTGGTGGTGCACAGCTTTTCCAAGAGCTTCCTCATGACGGGCTGGCGACTGGGCTGGTTGGTCATGCCGCCGTCCATGACGCCGGCCATGGGCAAGCTGGTGGAGTTCAACACCTCGTGCGCCAGCGTGTTCACGCAGCGCGCGGGCCAGGTGGCGCTGGAGCGCACCGCCGAGGTCACGCCGCGCGTGGTGGCCCACCTGCGGGCCTGCCGGGATGCGCTGGTGCCGGCGCTGCAGGCCGTGCCGGGTGTGGAACTGGCGTCTGCCAAGGGGGGCATGTACGCCTTTTTCCGCCTGGCCGGCCATGACGACTCGCTGCACACGGCGCGCCGCCTGGTGGCCGAAGCCGGCCTGGGGCTGGCCCCGGGTGAGGCCTTTGCGCCCGAGGCCCAGGGCTGGCTGCGCTGGTGTTTCGCCTCGCGCGACCTGGGCCGGCTGGCGCAGGGCGTGCAGCGCCTGCAGGGCTGGCTGGCGGCCCGGAAGGCCTGAGCCCGCCTGCATAGGCGTTTCGGGCTATAATTCCAAGGCTTTGCATGCTGCAAGGCGCACGTTGGGTGCATTTCCAGTGCCCAACGCAAGTCAAACATTCACAGGAAAACCAATGATTGCATCCTCCATCAAGGCCGAAGTTGTCAAGGCCAATGCGCGCAGCGCCAGCGACACGGGCAGCCCCGAAGTCCAGGTCGCGCTGCTGACCGCCCGCATCAACGAACTCACCCCGCACTTCAAGACGCACGCCAAGGATCACCATGGCCGCCGCGGCCTGCTGCGCATGGTGAACCGCCGCAAGAGCCTGCTGGCGTACCTGAAGGACAAGGACGCCGAGCGTTACACCGCGCTGATCGCCAAGCTGGGTCTGCGCAAGTAAGCCGGTTTGAATGCAGGAACGCCTGAGTTAGCCCGCTAGCTCAGGCGTTTTGCACTTTGAGAGTTTGAAAAGCCGGCCTGGCGCTTGCCAGAACGGCGTTCTTCGGAGACAGGCCAGACGGATACGCGCTGTGTCATTCCACAAACCACTTGATGGTTTTCCGGCTGGAAGCCGGTGCTTTGTGGAATGGCATCGTGTTCAAACCGCCCGCCTCCGGGCCCCCGGCGCAGCCCATGCGCCCAAGACAGTCCGCCACCGCGTGGCGGCACACAGGAGATGAACATGAGCATTTTCAACAAAGTCACCAAGACCTTCCAATGGGGCCAGCACACGGTCAAGCTGGAAACCGGCGAGATCGCGCGCCAGGCGTCAGGCGCCGTCATCGTTGACATCGAGGGCACCGTGGTGCTGGCCACCGTGGTTGGCTCCAAGTCCTCCAAGCCAGGCCAGGACTTCTTCCCGCTGACCGTCGACTACATCGAGAAGACCTATGCCGCCGGCAAGATCCCCGGCAGCTTCTTCAAGCGCGAAGCCAAGCCCAGCGAACACGAAACCCTGACCAGCCGCCTGATCGACCGCCCGATCCGCCCGCTGTTCCCCGAAGGCTTCTTCAACGAAGTGCACGTGGTCATCCACACGCTGTCGCTGAACCCTGAAGTCGACGCCGACATTGCCGCCATGATCGGCGTGAGCGCCGCGCTGTCGGTGTCGGGCCTGCCCTTCAACGGCCCCATCGGCGCTGCCCGCGTGGGCTACATCAATGGCGAGTACGTCCTGAACCCGGGCCAGACCCAGCGCAAGGACAGCCAGATGGACCTCGTGGTCGCAGGCACCGAAGCCGCCGTGCTGATGGTTGAATCCGAAGCCCTGCAGCTGTCCGAGGAAATCATGCTGGGCGGCGTGGTGTTCGGCCACGACCAGAGCCGCATCGCCATCAACGCCATCCATGAACTCGTTCGTGACGCTGGCAAACCCGTGTGGGACTGGCAGCCGCCGGCCAAGGACGAGCCCTTCATCGCCAAGGTCAATGGCCTGGCCGAGGAAAAGCTGCGCGCCGCCTACCAGATCCGCAGCAAGCAGGCCCGCACGCAGGCTCTGCGTGAAGCCGCGGCTTCGGTGCTGGCCGCGCTCAAGGCTGAAGGCGTGGAGTTCGACGCCGTCAAGGTGGACGCCCTGCTGTTCGACATTGAAGCCAAGATCGTGCGCAGCCAGATCCTGTCGGGCGAGCCCCGCATCGACGGCCGCGACACCCGCACCGTGCGCCCCATCGAGATCCGCAACAGCGTGCTGCCCCGCACCCACGGCTCGGCCCTGTTCACCCGCGGTGAAACCCAGGCGCTGGTGGTGTCCACGCTGGGCACCGAGCGCGATGCGCAGCGCATCGACGCGCTGATGGGCGAGTACGAAGACCGCTTCATGTTCCACTACAACATGCCTCCCTTTGCCACCGGCGAAGTGGGCCGCATGGGCAGCACCAAGCGCCGCGAGATCGGCCACGGCCGCCTGGCCAAGCGCGCCCTGGTGGCCTGCCTGCCGAGCAAGGAAGAGTTCCCCTACACCATGCGCGTGGTGTCCGAGATCACCGAGTCCAACGGCTCCTCGTCCATGGCTTCGGTCTGCGGCGGCTGCCTGTCGCTGATGGACGCCGGCGTGCCCATGAAAGCCCACGTGGCCGGCATCGCGATGGGCCTGATCAAGGAAGACAACCGCTTCGCCGTGCTGACCGACATCCTGGGCGACGAAGATCACCTGGGTGACATGGACTTCAAGGTGGCCGGCACGACCAACGGCATCACCGCGCTGCAGATGGACATCAAGATCCAGGGCATCACCAAGGAAATCATGCAGGTCGCCCTGGCCCAGGCCAAGGAAGCGCGCATGCACATCCTGGGCAAGATGCAGGAAGCCATGGGCGAGGCCAAGGCCGAGGTCTCCAGCTTCGCGCCCAAGTTGTACACCATGAAGATCAACCCCGAGAAGATCCGTGACGTGATCGGCAAGGGCGGCGCCGTGATTCGCGCGCTGACCGAAGAGACCGGCTGCCAGATCAACATCGAGGAAGACGGCACCATCACCATCGCCGCGACCGACGCCGGGAAGGCCGAGGTGGCCAAGCAGCGCATCGAGCAGATCACCGCTGAAGTGGAAATCGGCAAGGTCTACGAAGGCCCGGTCACCAAGATCCTGGACTTCGGCGCCCTCATCAACCTGCTGCCCGGCAAGGACGGCCTGCTGCACATCAGCCAGATCGCGCACGAGCGTGTCGAGAAGGTCACCGACTACCTGTCCGAAGGCCAGATCGTCAAGGTCAAGGTGCTCGAGACGGACGAGAAGGGCCGCGTCAAGCTGTCCATGAAGGCTTTGCTGGACCGCCCGGCCATGGCCCCGCGCGAGGACCGCCCGCGTGAAGACCGTCCCCGCGAGGACCGTCCGCGCGAGGAGCGCCAGCCGCGTGAGCCGCAGGCCCAAGCCCCGGCCCCGGCCGAGCCGCAAGAGTAATTGCTATTGTTTTGGTAGCAGTCTGTGCCCGTGGGGCATGGACTCCAGCCCGAAATGACCATGAAAGCCATTGAAATCAGCTCCTTCGGCGCGCCCGAGGTGTTGCGCCTGGGCGAACGCCCCGAGCCAACGCCCGGTGCGGGCGAACTGCTCATCCGTGTGGCCGCCTCGGGCGTGAACCGCCCCGACGTGCTGCAGCGCACGGGCAACTACCCGGTGCCGCCGGGGGCTTCGGACATCCCGGGGCTCGAGGTGGCTGGCGTGGTGGTGGCCGGTGACGAAAAGGCCATGGCGGCCGCGGGGCTGCGCGTGGGTGACCGCGTGTGCGCGCTCGTGGCTGGCGGCGGGTACGCCGAACTCTGCGTGGCTCCGGTCGACCAGTGCCTGCCTTCGCCGGCGGGCCTGAGCGATGTCGAGGCGGCGTCCCTGCCCGAGACGTTTTTCACCGTCTGGAGCAATGTGTTCGATCGCGCCCGACTGCAGGCCGGCGAGACGCTGCTGGTCCAGGGCGGCTCCAGTGGCATTGGCGTCACGGCGATCCAGATGGCCAAGGCGCTGGGCGCGCGGGTCATCGTCACGGCCGGCAGCGACGACAAGTGCGCTGCCTGCGTGGCGTTGGGTGCCGATCACGCCATCAACTACAAGACGCATGACTTTGTCGAAGAGGCCAGGCGCCTGACCGGCGGCGCCGGCGTCAACGTGGTGCTCGACATGGTGGCCGGCAGCTATGTGGCGCGCGAGATCGATTGCATGGCCGAGGACGGCCGCATCGTCATCATTGCGGTGCAGGGCGGCATCAAGAGCGAGATCAACGCCGGCCTCGTGCTGCGCAAGCGGCTGACCGTCACGGGCTCCACGCTTCGGCCACGGCCGGTGGCCTTCAAGGCCGCCATTGCCCAGGCGCTGCGCAAGAACGTCTGGCCGCTGATCGACAGCGGCGCCATCAAGCCCGTGATCCACAGCACCTTCGCCGCGGCCGATGCCGCCGCCGCGCATGCGCTGATGGAGTCCAACCAGCACGTCGGCAAGATCGTGCTGACCTGGTGAGAGGGCAACCATGAAGAGCCAACTGATTGCCGGCAACTGGAAGATGAACGGTGGCATCGAGGCCAACGACGCCCTGGTGCGCGCCGTGATCGCGGGGCTGCAGGGCGCGGCCTGCGAAGCCGCTGTCTGCGTGCCCGCGCCGTACCTGGCGCAGGTGCAGACCCTCTGTGCGGGTTCGGCGCTGGCGCTGGGTGCCCAGGATGTGTCGGCCCATGAGAAGGGGGCCTTCACCGGCGAGGTCTCGGCGCCCATGCTGCGCGAGTTTGGTGTGCGCTATGCCATCGTCGGTCATTCCGAGCGTCGCCAGTACCATGGCGAGACCGATGCCCTGGTCGCTGAAAAGGCCCGCGCCGCGCTGGCCGCGGGCATCACGCCCATCGTCTGCGTGGGCGAAACCCTGGCCGAGCGCGAGGCAGGGCACACCCAGGAGGTGGTGCGGCGCCAGCTGGCCGCCGTGATCCACCTCAATGGCCATTGCATCAGCGAGATCGTGGTGGCCTACGAACCGGTGTGGGCCATTGGCACGGGCCGCACCGCCACGCCCGAACAGGCGCAGGCCGTGCATGCGGTGTTGCGGGCCCAGTTGCTGGCCGCCACGGCGCAGGCTGGCCGGGTGCGGATTCTCTATGGCGGCAGCATGAACGCGGCCAACGCCGCGCAGCTGCTGGCCCAGCCCGACATCGACGGCGGCCTGATCGGCGGCGCGTCGCTCAAGGCCGCGGACTTTTTGACCATTGTGGGAGCAGCCCGCGCCGCGTGAGCGCAGGGTGCCAAGAATTCAGGAGTATTTGAATGAACGTTTTCCTCACCATCATCCTCGCTGTGCAGATGCTGACGGCGCTGGGCATGATCGGCCTGATCCTGGTCCAGCACGGCAAGGGCGCCGACATGGGCGCGGCCTTTGGCAGTGGCGGTTCGGGCAGCCTGTTTGGCGCCAGTGGCAGCGCGAACTTCCTCTCGCGCACCACGGCCGTGCTGGCGGCCCTGTTCTTTGCCTGCACGCTGCTGCTGGCTTACTTCGGCAACCTGCGTCCCTCCTCTTCGGGCAGCGTGCTCGAACGCGCACCGGTCACTGCGCCGATGCCGGCACCGGCTGCTTCGGGCGCCGCGCTGATCCCCGGAACCACCGCGCCGGCGGCACCCGCCGTGGCACCGGTGCCCGCGGCGCCGGCCTCGGGCGCGGCGCAGATTCCGACCAAGTAAAGCGCTCTGAAAATTGCCCGCTCTCCCCGGGAGAACCGGGGATTTCAGGGTAAACTCCTAGGCTGCCCGGAAAGCCAAAATCGCAAGATGCCTCATGCCATCCGGGCAAGCAGGAAACCGCCGTCGTGGTGAAATTGGTAGACACGCTATCTTGAGGGGGTAGTGGCGAAAGCTGTGCGAGTTCGAGTCTCGCCGACGGCACCATACAGTCAAGCCTGCCGGGCATTCCCCCGGCAGGTTCAAGCGGTGGCCAGAACCTCAAGATGAACCTCGATCAGTACCTCCCTGTCCTTTTGTTCATCCTGGTTGGTGTTGGTGTTGGCGTGGTTCCGCAGGTGCTGGGCTATGTGCTCGGCCCGAACCGCCCCGACGCGCAGAAGAACTCCCCTTACGAATGCGGCTTCGAGGCCTTTGAAGACGCGCGCATGAAGTTCGATGTGCGCTACTACCTCGTGGCCATCCTGTTCATCCTGTTCGACCTCGAGATTGCGTTCCTCTTTCCCTGGGCTGTGGCCCTCAAGGACATTGGCGCCACCGGTTTCTGGGCCATGATGGTTTTTCTGGGCATCCTCGTCGTGGGCTTCGCCTACGAGTGGAAAAAGGGTGCCCTGGACTGGGAATAGCAAGGAAGTAGTGCCATGGCAATCGAAGGTATTCTCAAGGAAGGCGTCGTCACCACCACGGTGGATTCGGTGCTCAACTGGGCCAAGACCGGCTCCCTGTGGCCCATGACGTTCGGTCTGGCCTGCTGTGCGGTGGAGATGATGCACGCGGGCGCGGCCCGCTACGACATCGACCGCTTCGGCATGCTGTTTCGCCCCAGCCCGCGCCAGTCCGACCTGATGATCGTGGCGGGCACGCTGTGCAACAAGATGGCGCCGGCGCTGCGCAAGGTCTACGACCAGATGCCCGAGCCGCGCTGGGTGCTGTCCATGGGCTCCTGCGCCAACGGTGGCGGCTACTACCACTACAGCTACTCCGTGGTGCGCGGCTGCGACCGCATCGTCCCCGTGGATGTGTACGTGCCCGGTTGCCCGCCCACGGCCGAGGCCCTGCTGTACGGGATCATCCAGCTGCAGCAGAAGATCCGCCGCACCCAGACCATTGCGCGCGCCTGAGGGACAGAGTTGATGACCGATATTGCGATCAGCCCCGACACGCTCCGCCAGACCCTGGCCGACGTGCTCGGCGACAAGGCCCGCGACGTGAGCGTCCGTCTGGGCGAGGTGACCGTGGCGGTGGCCGCCGCCGACTACCTTGAGGTCGCGCTCCTGCTGCGCGATGCGCGTGGCTGCCAGTTCGAGCAGTTGATCGACCTGTGTGGCGTGGACTACTCCGACTACTCCGACTACGCCGAGGGCGCCTGGGAAGGGGCCCGCTACGCCGTGGTATGCCACCTGCTGTCCGTGAGCCTGAACCAGCGCGTGCGGCTCAAGGTGTTCGCGGCCGATGATGACCTGCCCGTCATCGCCTCGGTCAACGGCATCTGGAGTGCCGCCAACTGGTTCGAACGCGAGGCGTTCGACCTGTTTGGCATCGTGTTCGAAGGCCACGAGGATCTGCGCCGCCTGCTGACCGATTACGGTTTCATCGGCCATCCCTTCCGCAAGGACTTCCCGACCTCGGGCCACGTGGAGATGCGCTACGACCCCGAGCAGAAGCGGGTGATCTACCAGCCCGTGACGATCGAGCCGCGCGAGATCACGCCGCGCATCATCCGCGAAGACAACTACGGGGGTATCAAATGAACACCCCCGAAGCGGCCTGTGGCCGCCACCCTCTCAAGGGGGCAACACCAGTGGCCCGGCAAAGCCGGTTCCACGGTGTTCGCTTGAACAGTCCGGTGAACCAACATGGCTGAGATTAAAAATTACACGCTGAATTTCGGCCCCCAGCATCCGGCCGCCCACGGCGTTCTGCGCCTGGTGCTGGAGCTTGACGGCGAGGTCATCCAGCGCGCCGATCCGCACATCGGGCTGCTGCACCGAGCCACCGAGAAGCTGGCCGAAAGCAAGACCTACATCCAGTCGCTGCCCTACATGGACCGGCTCGACTACGTGTCCATGATGGCCAACGAGCACGCCTATTGCCTGGCCATCGAAAAGCTCATGGGCATCGAGGTGCCCGAGCGCGCGCAGTACATCCGTGTGATGTTCGCCGAGATCACCCGCCTGCTGAACCACCTGCTGTGGCTGGGTGCGCACGGGCTGGACTGCGGCGCCATGAACATGCTGATCTACTGCTTCCGCGAGCGGGAAGACCTGTTCGACATGTACGAAGCGGTTTCCGGCGCGCGCATGCACGCGGCCTATTTCCGGCCGGGCGGTGTCTACCGAGACCTGCCGGACAGCATGCCGCAATACAAGGTCAGCAAGGTCAAGAACCAGCGCGCGATCAACCAGCTCAACGAGAACCGCCAGGGCTCGCTGCTTGATTTCATCGAGGACTTCACCAGGCGCTTCCCCCACTACGTGGACGAGTACGAAACACTGCTCACCGACAACCGCATCTGGAAGCAGCGCACGGTCGGCATTGGTGTGGTCACGCCGGAGCGCGCGCTGAACCTGGGCTTCACCGGCGCGATGCTGCGGGGCTCGGGCGTGGCCTGGGACCTGCGCAAGAAGCAGCCCTACGACGTCTACGACCGCATGGACTTCGACATTCCCGTGGGCAAGACCGGCGACTGCTACGACCGCTACCTGGTGCGCGTCGAAGAGCTGCGCCAGTCCAACCGCATCATCCAGCAGTGCGTGGACTGGTTGCGCGTGAACCCGGGCCCCGTGATCACCGACAACCACAAGGTGGCGGCGCCCTCGCGCGAGTCGATGAAGTCCAACATGGAAGAGCTGATCCACCATTTCAAGCTCTTCACCGAAGGCTTCCACGTGCCCGAAGGCGAGGCCTACGCGGCCGTGGAGCACCCCAAGGGCGAGTTCGGCATCTACATCGTGAGCGACGGCGCCAACAAGCCTTACCGCCTCAAGATCCGCGCGCCCGGGTTCCCGCATCTGGCAGCGCTGGATGAAATGGGCCGCGGCCACATGATTGCCGATGCCGTGGCCATCATCGGCACCATGGACATTGTGTTCGGAGAGATTGACCGATGATTTCTGACGTAACGCGTGCGCGTTTTGACAAGGAGGTCGCCAAGTACCCCGGCGACCAGAAGCAGTCGGCCGTGATGGCCTGCCTGGCCATCATCCAGCAGGAGCAGGGCCACGTCAGCATCGAGAGCGAACGCCTCGTGGCCGAGTACCTGGGCATGCCCGCGATCGCCGTGCATGAGGTCACGACCTTCTACAACATGTACAACCAGCAGCCGGTGGGCAAGTACAAGCTCAACGTCTGCACCAACCTGCCTTGCCAGCTGCGCGACGGCCAGAAGGCCCTCAACCATCTGTGCCACAAGCTCGGCGTCGAGATGGGCGGCACCACGGCCGATGGCCTGTTCACCGTGCAGCAGAGCGAGTGCCTGGGCGCCTGCGCCGACGCGCCCGTGATGCTGGTCAATGACCGCACCATGTGCAGCTTCATGAGCGACGACAAGCTCGACCAGTTGATCGACGGACTCAAGGGGGCCACCGCATGAATGCCGATCAGGTGCTCGCGCAGTTCCAGGCCACCGGGGTCCAGACCTGCTTTCACAACCGCCACATCAATCCGCAGATCTACGCGGACCTGAACGGCTCCAACTGGCGCCTGAAGGACTACGAGGCACGCGGCGGCTACCAGGCGCTGCGCAAGATCCTGCTGGGCGCCGATGGCGCCGAGCCCATGACGCAGGACCAGGTGATTGCCACGGTGAAGGAATCGGCCCTGCGCGGCCGCGGCGGCGCAGGTTTTCCCACCGGCCTCAAATGGAGCTTCATGCCGCGCCAGTTCCCGGGGCAGAAGTACCTGGTCTGCAACTCCGATGAAGGCGAGCCCGGCACCTGCAAGGACCGGGACATTCTTGAATTCAACCCGCACATCGTGATCGAGGGCATGGCCATCGCGGCCTTTGCCATGGGCATCTCGGTGGGCTACAACTACATCCACGGCGAGATCTTCCAGACCTACGAACGGTTTGAAGAGGCGCTGGAGGAGGCCCGTGCAGCCGGCCTGCTGGGCAACAACATCCTGGGCAGCAACTTCAGCTTCCAGCTGCACGCCTTCCATGGCTTTGGCGCCTACATCTGCGGCGAGGAAACCGCGCTGCTCGAGTCGCTTGAAGGCAAGAAGGGCCAGCCGCGCTTCAAGCCGCCGTTTCCCGCGAGCTTTGGCCTCTATGGCAAGCCAACCACCATCAACAACACCGAGACCTTCGCGGCCGTGCCCTGGATCATCCGCAACGGCGGCCAGGCCTACCTCGAGATCGGCAAGCCCAACAATGGCGGCACCAAGATCTACTCGGTGTCGGGTGATGTGGAGTTGCCGGGCAACTATGAAATCCCGCTGGGCACCCCCTTCAGCAAGCTGCTGGAGCTTGCCGGGGGTGTTCGCAAGGGGCGCACGCTCAAGGCCGTGATCCCGGGCGGTTCGTCGGCCCCGGTGCTGCCCGCGCACATCATGATGGAGTGCACGATGGACTACGACTCCATCGCCAAGGCCGGCTCCATGCTGGGCTCGGGCGCCGTCATCGTGATGGACGACTCGCGCTGCATGGTGGAGTCGCTCAAGCGCCTGTCTTACTTCTACATGCACGAGTCCTGTGGCCAGTGCACACCCTGCCGCGAAGGCACGGGCTGGCTGTGGCGCGTGGTCGACCGCATCCACAAGGGCCAGGGCCGGCCGGCTGACATGGACCTGCTCAATTCGGTGGCCGACAACATCCAGGGCCGCACGATCTGCGCACTGGGTGACGCCGCGGCCATGCCGGTGCGCGCGATGATCAAGCATTTCCGCCCCGAATTCGAGGCACTGATCAACAAGGCTCAGCCCGCGGCTGTCCAGGCCTGAGGCGGAACAGGAACTATGGTTGAAATCGAACTCGACGGCCAGAAGGTGGAAATCACCGAGGGCAGCATGATCATGCATGCGGCCGACAAGGCGGGCACCTATATCCCGCACTTCTGCTATCACAAGAAGCTGTCCATTGCCGCCAACTGCCGCATGTGCCTGGTGGACGTGGAGAAGGCGCCCAAGCCGATGCCGGCCTGCGCGACGCCCGTCACGCAGGGCATGATCGTGCGCACCAAGAGCGACAAGGCCATCAAGGCCCAGCAGTCGGTCATGGAGTTCCTGCTGATCAACCACCCGCTGGACTGCCCCATCTGTGACCAGGGCGGTGAGTGCCAGCTGCAGGATCTGGCCGTGGGATATGGCGGCTCTTCCTCGCGCTACGAAGAAGAAAAGCGCGTGGTGTTCCACAAGGACGTGGGCCCGCTGGTCTCGATGGAAGAGATGAGCCGCTGCATTCACTGCACCCGTTGCGTGCGCTTTGGCCAGGAAGTGGCCGGCGTGATGGAGCTGGGCATGATCCATCGCGGCGAGCACTCCGAGATCACCACCATCGTCAGCGACACGGTGGACTCCGAGCTCTCGGGCAACATGATTGACATCTGCCCGGTGGGCGCGCTCACGAGCAAGCCGTTCCGCTACAGCGCGCGCACATGGGAACTGAGCCGGCGCAAGTCGGTCAGCCCGCACGACTCCACGGGCGCCAACCTGGTGGTGCAGGTCAAGAACAACAAGGTCATGCGCGTCGTTCCGCTCGAGAACGAAGACGTCAATGAATGCTGGATTGCCGACCGCGACCGCTTCTCTTACGAAGCACTGAACAGCACCGAACGCCTCACCGCGCCCATGCTCAAGCAGGGCGGCGAGTGGAAGACCGTCGACTGGCAGACCGCGCTCGAATACGTGGCCAACGGGCTCAAGCAGATCAAGGCCGACCATGGCGCCGCGAGCATTGGTGTGCTCGCAAGCCCCCACAGCACGCTGGAAGAGCTCCACCTGGCCGGTTCGCTGATGCGTGGCCTGGGCAGCCAGAACATCGACCACCGCCTGCGCCATGCCGAATTCGCGCCTGCGGATGGCGCGCGCTGGCTCGGCATGCCGGTGGCGGCACTTTCGGGGTTGCAGCGGGTGCTGGTCGTCGGCTCCAGCCTGCGCAAGGACCATCCGCTGTTCGCCCAGCGCATTCGCCAGGCGGTCAAGAAGGGCTGCAAGGTCTCCGCGGTGAACGCGGCGGTTCAGGACTGGGCCATGCCCGTGGCCCATACGCTGGTGGCAGCTGCGACCGACTGGGCGCAGGCGCTGGCCGATGTCGCCGCCGCCGTGGCCGCAGAGAAGGGCGTTGAGGCCCCGGCCGCCGGCACGGTAACGGACACCGCCCGCGAGATCGCCAGGTCATTGCTGGGCGGTGAGCGCAAGGCGGTGCTGCTGGGCAACGCGGCGGCGCACCATGCCCGGGCGTCCAGCCTGCTGGCGCTGGCCCAGTGGATTGGCGGCCAGACCGGCGCCACGGTGGGCTATCTGACCGAAGCCGCCAACACGGTTGGCGCGCAGGTGGTGGGCGCCATGCCCGGCGCCGGCGGATTGAACGCCGGCCAGATGCTCGGTGGCGCGCTCAAGGCCGTGCTGCTGCTCAACACCGAACCCGAATTTGACTCGGCAGCCGGTGCCCAGGCCGCTGCGGCGCTGGGCCAGGCCGGGATGGTCGTAACGCTGAGCCCGTTCAAGGCCAATCTGGCATTCAGCGACGTGCTGCTACCGGTCGCACCATTCACGGAAACCTCCGGCACCTTCGTCAATGCCGAAGGCCGCGTGCAGGGGTTCCATGCCGTCGTCAAACCACTCGCCGAAACCCGGCCTGCCTGGAAAGTGCTGCGCGTGCTCGCCAACCTGCTGGGCGTCCAGGGCTTTGAGTTTGAGTCGTCCCAGGAGGTGCTGGCCCATGCGCGCGGCGCCCAGAACGCCGGCGAGACCCATGTTCCCGCGGGCAAGCTCAGCAATCTCACCACAGCGGCCATCGACGTGCTGCCTGTGGCCGGTGTCCCGGCAACGGCATCCATCTACCAGCTGGACGGCATCGTGCGCCGCGCGGAATCGCTGCAACGCACCGCCGACGCGCGCAATGCCCGCGCGGCCGAGGAGGCAGCGGCATGATCGACGCGATCTACAACACGGGCCTGGGCCTGTTTGGCGGCGGCTGGTGGTCGGGCCTGGCCTGGCCGGTCATCTGGAACCTGATCAAGATCGTGGTGGTGGTGCTGCCGCTCATGGGCGCCGTGGCCTACCTCACGCTGTGGGAACGCAAGGCCATTGGCTTCACGCAGATCCGCCTGGGGCCCAACCGCATCGGGCCGCTGGGCCTGCTGCAGCCCATTGCCGACGCGCTCAAGCTGCTGACCAAGGAAATCATTGCGCCCACGGTGGCCAACAAGGGGCTGTTCTTCCTGGGCCCCATCATGACCATCATGCCGGCGCTCGCGGCCTGGGTGGTGATCCCGTTCGGCCCCGATGTGGCGCTGGCCAACATCAATGCCGGCCTGCTGTTCCTGATGGCCATCACTTCGCTCGAGGTCTATGGCGTGATCATCGCGGGCTGGGCCTCCAACTCCAAATATGCGTTCCTGGGCGCGCTGCGGGCTTCGGCCCAGATGGTGAGCTATGAAATCGCCATGGGCTTCTGCCTGGTGGTGGTGCTCATGGTCTCGGCCAGCCTCAACATGACCGACATCGTGATGGGGCAGGGCAAGGGGCTGTTCGCCGAAAAGGGCGTCGGCTTCCTGTCGTGGAACTGGTTGCCCTTGCTGCCGATCTTCGTCGTGTATTTCGTCTCCGGCCTGGCCGAGACCAACCGCCATCCGTTCGACGTGGTCGAGGGCGAGTCCGAGATCGTGGCGGGCCACATGATCGAGTACTCGGGCATGAGCTTCGCCATGTTCTTCCTGGCTGAATACGCCAACATGTGGCTGGTCTCCATCCTCGCCGTGATCATGTTCCTGGGCGGCTGGCTGCCTCCTTTCGCCTTCCTCGACTTCATCCCGGGCTGGATCTGGCTCGGCATCAAGACCTTCTGCGTGGTCACGATGTTCCTGTGGGTCCGTTCGACCTTTCCGCGCTACCGCTATGACCAGATCATGCGTCTGGGCTGGAAGATCTTCATCCCGGTCACGCTGGTGTGGCTGGTGGTGGTGGGCGCCTGGATGCAGACCCCGTTCAATATCTGGAAGTAGATCGGAAAACTCACCATGTCTACCCAAACCGCTGCCGTCCAGCCTTCGGCTTTCTCGCTCAAGGACTTCCTGTCCAGCTTCATGCTGATCGAGCTCTTCAAGGGCCTGGCCATCACGGGCAAGTACGCCTTCAGCCGCAAGATCACGGTGCAGTTTCCGGAAGAAAAAACGCCGATGTCGCCGCGCTTTCGCGGACTGCACGCGCTGCGCCGCTATGAGAACGGCGAGGAGCGTTGCATTGCCTGCAAGCTGTGCGAGGCGGTCTGCCCGGCCATGGCCATCACCATTGAGTCCGATGTGCGCGACGACGGCTCGCGCCGCACCACGCGCTACGACATCGACCTGACCAAATGCATCTTCTGCGGCTTCTGCGAGGAGAGCTGCCCGGTGGATTCCATTGTCGAGACCCACATCCTCGAGTACCACGGTGAGAAGCGGGGCGACCTGTACTTCACCAAGGACATGCTGCTCGCCGTGGGCGACCGCTACGAAAACGAAATTGCCGCGGCCAAGGCGGCCGACGCCAAGTACCGCTGAAATGGTCCGCTGACCCTGTTTTCACAGACACGGCCCAGACCCAACGAAAAGAAACGCCCCATGGACGTCAAGACCGGTCTCTTTTACCTGTTCGCGGCAGTGCTGCTGTTCGCGGCTTTCCGCGTGATCACCGCGCGCAACCCCGTGTATGCCGCGCTCTACCTTGTGCTGGCCTTCTTCCAGGCGGCCGCGATGTGGATCCTGCTCAAGGCCGAGTTCCTGGCGATTTCGCTGGTTCTGGTCTATGTGGGCGCGGTGATGGTGCTGTTCCTGTTCGTCGTGATGATGCTGGACATCAACGTTGACAGCCTGCGCCAGAACTTCTGGAAGCATTTCCCGCTGGCGGCGACCGTGGGGGCATTGATCGCCCTGGAGATGGCCGCCGTCCTGATGGGGGGCTTCCGCGTGGCGGACGAGCCCAAGGCGCCCGCGGCCGTCGCGCAGGCGGCGGGGCAGGCCGTGGCCCAGGTGTCCAACACCCGTGAACTGGGCAAGCTGCTGTATTCGCAGTACCTGTATCCGCTGGAGATCGCCGCCGTGATCCTGCTGGTGGCCATGATTGCCGCGATCGCACTGACGCTGCGCCAGCGCAAGGACAGCAAGCACATGGACCCGTCCGAGCAGGTGCGCGTCAAGGCCCGCGACCGCATGGAACTGATCAAGGTGGCGCCCACCCGCGCGGCCGCCAGCCCTGCGGCGCCCGAGGCGCCTGCGATGGAGAAGAAGGCATGACGCTGACCCTGGGACATTTTCTTTCGGTGGGTGCGATCCTGTTCGCGCTGTCGGTGATCGGGATCTTCCTGAATCGCAAGAACCTGATCGTCCTGCTGATGGCCATCGAGCTGATGCTGCTGGCCGTCAACATGAACTTCGTGGCCTTCTCCCATTACATGGGTGACATGCACGGCCAGGTGTTCGTTTTCTTCATCCTCACGGTGGCGGCCGCCGAATCGGCCATTGGCCTGGCGATCCTGGTGCTGCTGTTCCGCAACAAGTCCAGCATCAACGTGGACGAACTCAACACGCTCAAGGGTTAAAACTACAAATGAGCCAAACCCTCAACGCATCAACCCTGCTGGCGGTGCCGCTGGCACCCCTGGTGGGTGCCGTGCTGGCCGGCATCTTTGGAACCACGTTCGGCGGCAACCGCATTGGCCGCCGCCTCTCGCACACGCTCACGATCCTCGGCGTGCTGGTGGCCTTCATCATCTCGGCGATGACGCTCAGGAGCGTGGCCATTGACGGAGCCCGCCTCAATGAAACGCTCTACACCTGGATGGTGGTGGGCGGCCTGAAGATGGAAGTGGGCTTCCTCATCGACGGGCTGACCGCCATGATGATGTGCGTGGTGACCTTCGTGTCGCTGATGGTGCACATCTACACCATCGGCTACATGGAAGAAGACGAGGGCTACAACCGCTTCTTTGCCTACATCTCGCTGTTCACCTTCTCCATGCTGATGCTCGTCATGAGCAACAACTTCCTGCAGCTGTTCTTCGGCTGGGAAGCAGTGGGCCTGGTGTCGTACCTGCTGATCGGCTTCTGGTTCAACAAGCCCACGGCGATCTTCGCCAACATGAAGGCGTTCCTGGTCAACCGCGTGGGGGACTTCGGCTTCATCCTGGGCATTGGCCTGATCGCCGCCTACGCGGGCACGCTGAGCTACAGCGAGGCGTTTGCCAAGTCAGGTGAACTGGCCCAACTCACCATGCCCGGCACGGGCTGGATGCTGATCACCGTGATCTGCATCTGCCTGTTCATCGGCGCCATGGGCAAGAGCGCGCAGTTCCCGCTGCATGTGTGGCTGCCTGACTCCATGGAAGGCCCCACGCCCATCTCCGCGCTGATTCACGCCGCGACCATGGTGACCGCGGGCATTTTCATGGTGGCGCGCATGTCGCCACTGTTTGAACTCAGCGACACCGCGTTGAGCTTCATCCTGGTCATTGGCGCCATCACCGCGCTGTTCATGGGCTTCCTGGGCATCATCCAGAACGACATCAAGCGCGTGGTCGCTTATTCCACCTTGTCGCAACTCGGCTACATGACGGTGGCGCTGGGCGCCTCGGCCTATTCCGTGGCGGTGTTCCACCTGATGACGCACGCGTTCTTCAAGGCGCTGCTGTTCCTGGCGGCGGGCTCGGTCATCATCGGCATGCACCACAACCAGGACATCCGCTGGATGGGCGGCGTGCGCAAGTACATGCCCATCACCTGGATCACCTCGCTGCTGGGCTCGCTGGCCCTGATCGGCACGCCGCTGTTCGCGGGCTTCTATTCCAAGGACAGCATCATCGAGGCCGTGGCGGAAAGCCACCTGCCCGGTGCCGGTTTCGCCCACTTTGCCGTGCTGGCCGGTGTGTTCATCACGGCCTTCTATTCGTTCCGCCTGTATTTCCTGGTGTTCCACGGCAAGGAGCGGTTCGACCAGAACCCCGATGCCCACCATGGCCATGACGACCATGGTCACGGCCACGAAGAGCACCACGAGCCTCATGAGTCGCCCTGGGTGGTGACCGCGCCGCTGCTGCTGCTGGCCATCCCTTCCGTGGTGATTGGCTTCATGACCATCCAGCCCATGCTGTTTGGTGACTTCTTCAAGGACGCGATCTTCGTGAACGCCGAGAAGCACCATGCCATGGAGGAACTGGCCACGATGTTCCATGGCCCGGTGCAGATGGCCCTGCATGCGCTCACGTCGGCACCGTTCTGGCTGGCACTGGCCGGCGTCGCGTCGTCGTATTACCTGTACATGGTCAATCCGGCGCTGCCCGCTGCGATCCAGGCGCGCGTGCAGCCGCTGTACACGCTGCTTGAGAACAAGTACTACATGGACTGGTTCAACGAGAACGTGCTGGCGCGTGGCGCCCGTGCCCTGGGCACCGGGTTGTGGAAGGGCGGCGACCAGAACTTCATCGACGGCGCCCTGGTCAACGGCTCCTGGAAAGTGGTGCGCTGGGTGTCCGGCATGGTTCGCTGGTTCCAGACGGGTTACCTGTACCACTATGCGCTGGTCATGCTGCTGGGCGTGGTGGGCCTCATGTCGTACTTCATCAGCGGGCCGATGCTGATCGAGTGGCTCAACAAGTAGGAGAACAAGAAAAATGGGATTGTTGAGCCTTGCCATCTGGACGCCGATCTTTTTCGGCGTGGTGCTGCTGGCGCTGGGCCGTGACGAACACGCGAAGGCCGTGCGCTGGTTCGCGCTGGTCGGCGCGGTTGTCAGCCTGCTGGTCACGCTGCCGCTGTACGACGCGTTCAAGCTTGGCACCTCGGCCATGCAGTTTGTCGAACTGGGGCCGTGGATCGAGCGTTTCAATGTCAACTACCACCTGGGCGTGGACGGCATTTCGTTCTGGTTCGTGCTGCTCACGGCGTTCATCAACGTGGTGGTGATCATCGCGGGCTGGGAGGTCATCACCGAGCGCGTCAACCAGTACATGGGCGCCTTCCTGATCCTCAGCGGGCTCATGATCGGCGTGTTCTGCGCGCTGGACGGCATCCTGTTCTATGTGTTCTTCGAGGCCACGCTGATCCCGATGTACCTGATCATCGGCATCTGGGGCGGCCCGAACAAGATCTACGCGGCGTTCAAGTTCTTCCTGTACACGCTGCTGGGCTCGCTGCTGATGCTGATCGCGCTGATCTTCCTGTACACCAAGTCGGGTGGCAGTTTCGACATCCTGACCTGGCACAAGCTGCCGCTGTCGGGCACGGCGCAGACGCTGTTGTTCTTTGCGTTCTTCGCGGCCTTTGCCGTCAAGGTGCCGATGTGGCCGGTGCACACCTGGCTGCCCGACGTGCACGTCGAAGCCCCCACGGGCGGTTCTGCCGTGCTGGCGGCCATCATGCTCAAGCTCGGGGCCTATGGCTTCCTGCGCTTTTCCATGCCGATCGCGCCCGACGCCGCGCGCGAATGGGCCTGGCTCATGATCGCGCTGTCGCTGATTGCGGTGATCTATGTGGGCCTGGTGGCCATGGTCCAGCAGGACATGAAGAAGCTGGTGGCCTACTCGTCGGTGGCGCACATGGGTTTTGTCACGCTGGGTTTCTTCATCTTCAATGACCTCGGCGTGGCCGGCGGCCTGGTGCAGATGATTGCGCACGGCTTTGTCTCGGGCGCCATGTTCCTGTGCATTGGCGTGCTCTACGACCGCGTGCATTCGCGGCAGATCGCCAGCTATGGCGGCGTGGTCAACACCATGCCCAAGTTTGCGGCGTTTGCCTTGCTGTTTGCCATGGCCAACTGCGGCTTGCCGGCCACGGCGGGCTTTGTGGGCGAGTGGATGGTGATCCTCGGCGCCGTCAAGGCCAACTTCTGGCTGGGCCTGGCAGCGGCCACCGCCCTGATTTTTGGCGCGGCCTACACGCTGTGGATGTACAAGCGCGTCTACCTCGGCCCCGTGGTCAATGACGAGGTGCGTGGCCTCACCGACATCAATGCGCGCGAGTTCCTGATGCTGTCGCTGCTGGCGGTGGCCGTGCTGTACATGGGCATCTACCCCTTCCCGTTCACCCAGATCATGGACGCGTCGGTGGCCGATTTCCTCAAGCACGTCGCGCAGTCCAAACTGAATTGAGAGCCTGGCAATGATTGACAAGATCAGTTGGATCACCGTTTACCCCGAGGCGCTGCTGCTGGTCATGGCCTGCGTGATCGCGCTGCTGGACCTGCGCGTCACCAGCCCGCGGCGCAACACCACCTATGTGCTCACGCTCATCACGCTGGGCGTGGTGGCGGCGCTGCAGGCCCTGTATGCCCTGGGCGGCGAAACGCTGCGCGGCTTTGGCAACATGGTGCTGAGCGACCCCATGGGCAACTGGCTCAAGTGCTTTGCCGCGCTGGCCATGATGGTGACGCTGGTGTACGGCCGCCCCTACGCGGCTGACCGCGACATGCTGCGCGGCGGCGAGATGTTTACGCTCGCCATGTTCTCGCTGCTCGGCATCTTCGTGATGATCTCGGGCAACCACTTCCTGGTGATCTACCTGGGCCTGGAACTGCTGACGCTGTCGAGCTACGCGCTGGTGGCGCTGCGCCGCGACCACGCCACGTCGACAGAAGCCGCCATGAAATACTTCGTGCTCGGCGCGATGGCCAGCGGCTTCCTGCTGTACGGCCTGTCCATGCTCTACGGCGCCACCGGCTCGCTGGACATCACCGCGGTCTTCAAGGCCATCAACTCGGGCCAGATCAAGCACCAGGTGCTGCTGTTCGGCCTGGTGTTCATCGTCTCGGGCCTGGCGTTCAAGCTCGGCGTGGTGCCGTTCCACATGTGGATTCCCGACGTCTACCAGGGCGCCCCGACCGCCGTCACGCTGATGATCGGTGGCGCGCCCAAGCTCGCGGCATTTGCCATCTGCATCCGCCTGCTGGTCGAGGGCATGCTCACGCTCGCGCCGGACTGGCAGCAGATGCTGATGGTGCTCTCGGTGGGCTCGCTGCTGGTGGGTAACCTCGCGGCCATTGCGCAGACCAACCTCAAGCGCATGCTGGCCTATTCGACTATTTCGCAAATGGGCTTCGTGCTGCTGGGCCTGCTGTCAGGCGTGGTCAATGGCAACGTGAATTCGGCCGCCAATGCCTACAGCTCGTCGATGTTCTACGTCATCACCTATGTGCTGACCACGCTGGCGAGCTTCGGCATCATCCTGCTGCTGGCGCGCGAGGGCTTTGAAAGCGAGGAGATCACCGACCTCGCCGGCCTCAACCAGCGCAGCCCGCTGTTTGCCGGCGTCATGGCGATCTGCATGTTCTCGCTGGCCGGTGTGCCGCCGCTGGTCGGCTTCTATGCCAAGCTGTCGGTGCTGCAGTCGCTGGTGGCATCGGGCCAGGGCGGGTATGTCGGGCTGGCGGTGTTCGCCGTGGTGATGTCGCTGATCGGCGCGTTCTACTACCTGCGCGTGGTCAAGGTCATGTACTTTGACGCGCCCATCACGGCCACCACCGTGTCGGCGCCGGCCGATGTGCGCGCCGTGCTGTCCATCAACGGCCTGCTGATCCTGGTGCTCGGCATCCTGCCGGGCGGGCTCATGACGCTGTGCGCCGATGCCATCGTGCGTTTGCCCATCCTCAAGATGGTCGTTCACTGAGGCGTTGGCCCGCTGCTGACGTGTCCCAAACTGCCTCGGTCTGGCTTGTGATCCTGGTGGCGCTGTGCGCCGCCAACCTGCCGTTTCTCACGCAACGCCTGCTGCTGGTGGTGCCCCTGGCCCAGCCCAAGAACCTGGCCATGCGTCTGGGTGAACTGGTGGTGCTGTACTTCGTGGTTGGCGGCCTGGGCCTGCTGCTCGAAAAGCACGCCGGCCAGATCGCGCCCCAGGGCTGGGAGTTCTATGCCGTGACGGGCGCGCTGTTCATCACACTGGCCTTTCCCGGCTTTGTCTGGCGCTACCTCGTCAAGCACCGCTGACATGGCCCCCACGCTTGCCACTTCGTGTGCTGCGCTGCCCCCCGAGGGGGCTTCAGCCGCCTTGGGGCGGCCCGGCGGCGGCTGAGCCCATGGACCCGACGGGCGCTGACCGTTCCCCGCAGGACCGCGACCTGGTGGAGCACCGCACCGGCAGCGAAACCCTGTTCAGGGGCAGTTTTCTTCAAGCCTTCCGCGACACCGTGCGCCTGCCCGATGGCCGCGAGGCCACGCGCGAGTACGTGCGGCACCCGGGCGCGGTGGTGGTGGTGCCCTTGCTGGACGACGGGCGCGTGGTCGTGGAGCGCCAGTTCCGCTACCCGGTGGGGCAGGTCATGACCGAGTTCCCGGCCGGCAAGCTCGACCCTGGTGAAGACCCGCTGGTGTGCGGCCAGCGCGAGTTGCTCGAGGAAACCGGCTACACCGCGCGCGAGTGGGCGAGGGCAGGGGCCATGCACCTGGCCATTGCGTACTCCACCGAGATCATCCACATCTACTTTGCCCGCGGCCTGAGCCTGGGCGAGCGCCAGCTTGACGACGGTGAGTTCCTCGACGTCTTCACCGCCACGCCCCAGGAGCTGCTGGACTGGAGCCGCAGCGGCGAGCTGACCGATGCCAAGTCCCTGACCTGCCTGGTCTGGTTGCAGAACGTGGTGTCCGGCGCATGGACACTCGACTGGCAGCCGGCGGCAGCGCCTGGCGCGGCGGGATAATCGGCCCATGAAAGTCCTGAACCTGCAATGCGCCCACCGCCACCAGTTTGAAGGCTGGTTCGCGTCCGAGGACGAATTCCAGGCCCAGCTGGCGCGCGGTCTGGTCGAATGCCCGGTGTGCGGCGATGCCGGCATCGCCAAGATGCTCAGCGCGCCGCGGCTGAACCTGGGCGCGCCAGCACCCGAGGCGCCTGCTGTGCCGGCCCACCGGGAGCTGCTCTCGGCTCCCGTGCAGCGCGACCTCCAGGCGGCCTGGCTCAAGACCGTGCGCGAGGTGCTGGCCCGCACCGAGGACGTGGGTGACCGGTTTGCCGAGGAAGCCCGCCGCATGCACTACGGCGAGACCGATGAACGCGGCATCCGCGGCCAGGCCTCACGCGAGGAAGCCGAGGCGCTGATCGACGAAGGCATTGGCGTCATGCCGCTGCCGCTGCCCAAGGCGCTCAAGGACCCGCTGCACTAGCCTCAGTCCATGAACTGCAGCGCCGCCAGGCGCGCATAGACACCGTTGGCGGCCATCAGCGCCGTGTGGGTGCCCTGTTCAACGATGCGCCCGTGGTCAAGCACCACGATGCGGTCGGCCTGCTGCACGGTGGCCAGCCGGTGCGCAATCACCAGCGTCGTGCGGTCGCGCATGGCCGATTCCAGCGCCGCCTGCACCATGCGCTCGCTCTCGGCGTCGAGCGCGCTGGTGGCCTCGTCCAGCAGCAGCAGGGGCGGGTTCTTGAGCATGGCCCGTGCAATGGCCACGCGCTGGCGTTGCCCGCCCGACAGGCGCACGCCGCGCTCGCCCAGAAAGGTGTCATAGCCCTCGGGCAGCGCGCGGATGAAGCCGTCGGCGAACGCGGCATGGGCCGCGGCGCGCACCTCGTCGTCGCTGGCGCCGGGGCGGCCGTAGCGGATGTTCTCCAGCGCGCTGGTGGAAAAAATCACCGCGTCCTGCGGCACGATGCCAATGCGTTCGCGCAGGTCATGCAGCGACAGCTCGCGCGTGGCCACGCCATCGAGCGTGATCGCGCCCGAGGCCGGGTCGTAAAACCGCAGCAGCAGCTGGAACACCGTGCTCTTGCCCGCGCCGCTGGGGCCGACCAGCGCCACCGTCTCGCCGGGCGCGATCGCCAGGCTGAAGTCGCTGAGCGCGGCCTGCGCCGGGCGCGACGGGTAATGGAACGTCACCGCTTCAAAATTGATAGCGCTCCCTGCCCGCGGGGCCTGGACTACCGCCGGATTCGGCGGTGAAAAGATCGGTGAGCGGCTGTCCAGCAGCTCCATCAGGCGTTCGGTGGCGCCGGCGGCCCGCAGCAGGTCGCCATAGACCTCGCTGAGCACGCCCACCGAGCCGGCCAGCATGATCACGTAGACCACGGTCTGCCCCAGGTGCCCGGCCGAAATCTTGCCGGCCAGCACCGCCTGCGTGCCCTGGTACAGGCCCCACAGCAGCGCCGCGCTGGTGGCGATGATGATGAAGGCGATCAGCACCGAGCGCGCGCGCGTGCGCCGCACCGCGGTGTCGAAGGCGCTGGTGGTCGAGGCATCGAAGCGCGCGGCCTCGCGGTCCTCGGCCGTGTAGCTTTGCACCACCGGAATGGCGTTGAGCACCTCGGCCGCGATCGCGCTGGAGTCGGCCACGCGGTCCTGGCTGGCGCGCGAGAGCTTGCGCACGCGCCGGCCAAACCACACGCTGGGCAGCACGATCACCACCAGGATGCCCAGCACCTGCGTCATCACATACGGGTTGGTCCACACCAGCATGCCCAGGGCGCCAATGCCCATCACCGTGTTGCGCAGGCCGATGCTCAGCGACGAGCCCACCACCGTCTGGACCAGGGTGGTGTCGGTGGTCAGGCGCGACAGCACCTCGCCGGTCTGCGTGGTCTCGAAAAACTCGGGGCTCTGGCGCAGCACGTGGGCGTACACCGCATTGCGCAGGTCGGCTGTGATGCGCTCGCCCAGCCAGCTCACCAGGTAAAAGCGCGAGGCGCTGAACAGGCCCAGCGCGGCGGCCACGCCAAACAGCTCGAGAAAGTGCTCGCGCATGGCCAGCAACTGCGTGCCCTTGTCGGCTGCCGAGAGGCCGCCGTCGATCAGCCCGCGCAGCGCCAGCGGGAACACCAGCGTGGCCATGGCCGCCAGCACCAGGAACAGCCCGGCCAGCGCGATGCGCCGCCGGTAGGGGGACAGAAAGGGGACCAGGCCGCTCAGGGAGCGGGGCGAGCCTTTGGCGGCCGCGGGGGAAATATTGCTCATGGCCTCAAGTGTAATAAAAATTGACACAACAAACACAGCCTTGACAATAATTGCCTGAGCAATTAATATTCAGGCCCATGAATGATTCGAAGCCGTCCATCCCCGAAGCCCGCACCCCGGCTGACTTCTATCGACCCAAGGGCTACCAGGCGCAAGAGAGCGTGGGCTACCTGATGCGCCGCATCGTGAGCAGCCTGTCGCAGGAGATCGACCGCCGCATGGAAGACTCGGGGCTGACCAACGCGCAATGGATGCCGCTGATGAAGCTGAGCTCGGGCGCCGCCAACACCGTCGCCGAGCTGGCCCGCGTCTGCGAGATGGACGCCGGCGCCATGACGCGCCTGCTGGACCGGCTGGAGGCCAAGGGCCTGTGCCGCCGCGAACGCTCGTCGGAAGACCGCCGCGTGGTCCACCTGGAGCTCACGCCCGAAGGCGCCGACGCCGCCAAGGTGATCCCCGCCGTGCTCAGCCAGTTGCAGAACGAATGCCTTGCCGGTTTCACCACGGAAGAATGGCACACCCTCAAATCCCTGTTGCGCCGGGTGCTGGACAACGCACTCACGCTGCCACCTGCCGAGCCCAAATCATGAAAACATCCTTTGCACATGGCGCGCCGCAGCGCGCCTTTTTCTCCGACGCGCCGCGGCGCGTCTTTCAGGCCAGTGCGCTGGTGCTGGCGCTGGGCCTGACGGCCTGCGCCAATTTCTCCGGCATCCAGTCGCAGGCCCAACTGCGTGACGCCGCCTCCGTGGGGCTGGCATCGGGCGCCACGGCGCCCGCCGTGGGCGCCGAATGGTGGCGCGAATTTGGCGACCCCCAGCTGGACGCGCTGGTGGCCCAGGCGCTGCAGGACAGCCCCAGCCTCAAACTGGCGCAGGCCCGCCTCGCGCGGGCCCAGGCCGTGACCGAAGTGGCCAACGCCGCCACGCGGCCGCAGCTGGGCGCGGGCGTGGACCTGACCCACCAGCGCTACACCGAAAACGGCCCCGTGCCGCCGCCGCTGGCCGGCTCCGTCCGTGACAGCGGCACCACGCAGCTCAGCGCGAGCTGGGAGCTGGACTTCTTCGGCAAGAACCGCGCGGCGCTGGACGCCGCACTGGGCGTGGCCAGGGCCGCTGAAGCCGATGCGCAGGCCGCGCGCGTGCTGCTGGCCAGCAACGTGGCGCGCACCTGGTTCCAGCTGGCGCGCCTGAATGACCAGCTGGCCGTGGCGCAGCGCACGCTGGACCAGCGCGAACAGACCCTGGGCCTGGTGCGTGACCGCGTCAACGCGGGCCTGGACACCCGGCTGGAACTGCGCCAGGCCGAGGGCGGCCTGCCCGAGGCACGCCAGCAGATCGAGGCCCTGCGCGAGCAGGCCACGCTCGCGCAAAATGCCCTCGCCGCCCTGGTTGGGCAGCCCAATCAGGCTGTAGTCCAGAGCCCGCGGCCATTGAGCGCTATCAAAATTGAAGCAAACGCGGCCGTGATCCCGGCCAACCTGCTGGGCCGGCGGGCCGACATCAGCGCCGCGCGCTGGCGCGTCGAAGCCGCCACCCAGGACGTGGGCAGCGCGCGCGCCCAGTTCTACCCCAACATCAACCTCACGGCGTTCGCGGGCTTCAGCAGCATTGGCCTGGGCCGCCTGCTCGAGGCCGGCAGCCAGCAGTGGGGCGTGGGCCCGGCGCTGCGCCTGCCGATTTTTGATGGCGGCCGCCTGCGCGCCAATCTGCGCGGCAAGACCGCCGACCTGGACGCCGCCATCGAGAGCTACAACGGCGCCGTGGTCGAGGCCGTGCATGAGGTGGCCGACCAGCTGGCCTCGGCCAGTTCCATCACGCGCCAGCAGACCGAGCAGCGCGCCGCCCAGGAGGCGGCCGAAGGCGCCTACGACATCGCCGTGCAGCGCTACAAGGCCGGCCTGGGCAACTACCTGAACGTGCTCACCGCCGAGAGCGGCGTGCTCAACCAGCGCCGCCTGGCCGTGGATCTGGCCGCGCGCGCGCTGGACACCCGCGTGGGCCTGCTGCGCGCCCTGGGCGGCGGCTACCAGGCAGACGCCGTGGTCGCCGCGAAATAAACAGACATCACCCGAATCCCTTGCGAAAGAACACCATGAACGCACCGCAAACACAAGCCACTTCCCCCGCCGACGCTCCCAACCCGCGCAAGAAAGCGCTCACCGCGCTGGCCGCGGTGGTGGTCGTGGCCGGCCTGGGCTGGGGCACCTGGGAATGGCTGGTCGCCAGCCACTATGAGTCCACCGACAACGCCTATGTGCAGGGCGACGTGGTCCAGATCACGCCGCAGATCGGTGGCACCGTCATGGCCATCCTGGCCGACGACACCGACTTCGTGAAGGCCGGTCAGCCGCTGGTCAAGCTGGACCCCGCCGACGCCCGCGTGGCGCTGGACCAGGCCGAGGCCAACCTGGCCCAAGCGGTGCGCCAGGTGCGCACGCTGTACGCCAACAACGGCTCTTTGCAGGCCCAGATCACGCTGCGCGAGACCGATGTGGCGCGGGCCCAGAGCGAGATCGCGCGCGCCAACGACGACCTCAACCGCCGCCAGTCGCTGGCCGGCAACGGCGCGGTGTCGCGCGAGGAACTCAACCATGCGCAGACCCAGCTGGCCAATGCCAGGAGCGCGCTGGCCGCGGCCCAGGCCGGCGTGGTGGCCGCCAAGGAACAGCTTGCCAGCAACCAGGCCATGACCGAAGGCACCAGCGTCGACCAGCACCCCAGCGTGCTGGCGGCCGGCGCCCGCGTGCGCGAGGCCTACCTGGCCCTGCAGCGCGCCACGCTGCCCGCGCCCGTGGACGGCTACGTGGCCAAGCGCACCGTGCAGCTGGGCCAGCGCGTGGCCGCGGGCTCGCCGCTGATGTCGGTGATCCCGCTGCAGCAGGTCTGGGTGGATGCCAACTTCAAGGAAAGCCAGCTGCGCAACATCCGCATCGGCCAGCCCGTGAAGCTCACCGCCGACCTGTACGGCAAGAAGGTCGAGTACAACGGCTCGGTCGTGGGCCTGGGTGTGGGCACGGGCGCCGCCTTTGCCTTGCTGCCGGCCCAGAACGCCACGGGCAACTGGATCAAGGTGGTGCAGCGCGTGCCCGTGCGCATTGCGCTGGACCCCAAGCAGATCGCCGCCAGCCCGCTGCGCGTGGGCCTGTCGATGGACGCCGAGATTGACGTGTCCAACCGCGACGGCAAGATGCTGGCCGATGGCTCGGCCGCCGCCACCAGCACACAGACCCAGGTCTACAGCGCGCTGGACCGCGGCGCCGACGCCGAAGTGCGCCGCGTGATCCTGGCCAATGCCGGGCGCGGCCAGGTCAGCGTGGCGGCCCGGCGGGCCGCCGTGGCCGTCTCGCAGGTGGCGCCGCTGGGCTCGGGCGGCCTGCCCGCCGGGACAGTGACCCGCTAAGGACGGCCATGGCCAACGCCGACCAATACATGCCGCCCGCGCCGCTGCAGGGCGCAGCGCGCGGCTGGGGGACGCTGGGCCTGTCGGCCGCGACCTTCATGATCGTGCTCGACACGTCGATCGCCAACGTGTCGCTGCCCGCCATCGCGGGCGACCTCAGCGTCAGCCCCAACCAGGGCACCTGGGTCATCACCAGCTTTGCCGTGGCCAATGCCATCGCGGTGCCGCTCACGGGCTGGCTGTCGCAGCGCTTTGGCCAGGTGCGGCTGTTCCTGGGCAGCCTGATGCTGTTTGTGCTGGCCTCGCTGGCCTGCGGTCTGGCGCCCAACATGACCACGCTCATCGTGTTTCGTGCGTTGCAGGGCTTCGTGGCCGGGCCGCTGATCCCGCTGTCGCAAACGCTGCTGCTGTCCAGCTACCCCAAGGCGCTGGCCGGCACGGCCATGGCCATGTGGGGTATGACCACGCTGGTCGCGCCCGTCATGGGGCCGCTGCTGGGCGGCTGGCTCACCGACAACATCTCCTGGCCCTGGATCTTCTTCATCAACATCCCGGTGGGCATTGCCACGGTGATGCTGGTGGCCCGCCTGTACCTCAGGCGCGAGAGCAAGACGCTCAAGCTGCCCATTGACTCCGTGGGCCTGGCGCTGCTGGTGCTGTGGATTGCCGCCATGCAGATCGTGCTGGACATCGGCAAGGAAAACGACTGGTTCCACTCGCCGCTGGTGGTGGCGCTGAGTGTGGTGGCGGCCGTGGGCTTCAGCTTCTTCCTGATCTGGGAGCTGACCGACCGGCACCCCGTGGTGGACCTGTCGCTGTTCAGGCGGCGCAACTTCTGGGCCGGCTCGCTGGCCACCGCCATTGGCTACGGGCTGTTCTTTGGCAACGTGGTGCTGCTGCCGCTGTGGCTGCAGCAGTTCATGGGCTACACGGCCACGCAGGCCGGCATGGTGATGGCGCCTGTGGGCTTGCTGGCCATTGTGCTGTCCCCCGTGGTGGGCAAGACTGTGGGGCGCATCGACCCGCGTCGCTACGTCACTTTCTCGTTCCTGGTGTTTGGGCTGGTGCTGTACATGCGCTCGCGCTTCAGCACCCAGGCCGACCTGTTCACGATCATGGTGCCCACCATCATCCAGGGCATTGCCATGGCGTTCTTCTTCATTCCGCTGGTGACCATCACGCTGTCGGGCATCCCGCCCGAGCGCATCCCGGCGGCATCGGGGCTGTCCAACTTCATGCGCATCACGGCGGGTGCCTTTGGCACCTCCATCGTCACCACGCTCTGGGAGAACCGCGCCGCGGTGCACCACAGCCAGTTGTCCGAGGCCATCAATGCCGGCAGCCAGACGGCGGTGGCCACGCTGCGGGGCCTGGAGGCCTCGGGGCTCACGCACCCGCAGGCGCTGGCCCAGATCAACCGCCTGATCGACCAGCAGTCGTTCATGCTCGCGGCCAACGACATCTTCTACATGTCGGCGCTGCTGTTCCTGGCGCTGATCCCGCTGGTGTGGCTGTCGCATCCGCAGCCGGCGGCCGGCAGTTCAGACGCCGCGGCCGGCGCGCACTGAGGCGGGGTCAGGCGGCCGGTGCCTCGGTGCCGGCTTCGCCGCCCAGGGCCTCGAGCAGGTCGGGAATCAGCTGAGACAGCTCGCCGGTCAGGATGGCGGCATCGGTGTCAAAGCCGTCGTCGTCCTTGCCGCCGGCCTGCACGCCGTCCATCACCACATCGAGCAGCTTGAGCTTGCGGATCTGCGCCGTGTCGGTCAGCACGAATGACACGCGCTCGTTCCAGGTCAGCGCCAGCTGCGTGGGCAGCTTGCCCGCGGCCAGGTGCTGGGCCACTTCGTCGATCTCCAGCGTGTGGCGCGAGTAGCGCACGGTGGACTTCTGGTCGTCGGGCGTCTTGAGCTCGCAGTCGCGGTCGATGCTGAAGTGCCACGGCGCCTCGCGCGTGGACAGCCAGTGCGCCATGCTGGCGCTGGCCGTCATCTGGGTCTGGATGGGCTTCAGGCCCACGGTGGGCGCGGCGCCAGGCACGCTGGTCAGCGCCTCGATCAGGCAGGTGACGATCTTGTCGGCGCCGGTGAGGCTGCCGCTGTCCACCACCAGCAGGCGGTTGACCGGGTCCAGCCACAGCAGCGTGGTGCTGCGCTTGGTGAAGGCGCGCGGCAGCAGTTCAAAGACGATCTCTTCCTTGAACTCCTTCTTGAGCCTGGCGCCCACGCGCTCGTTGCCGGTTTCCTGCTTGTATTTTTCGATGCGCTCCTCCAGCGCGGCCTTGACGGCCGAGGCCGGCACCGGCCGGCGCTCCACGCAGAACTTGAGGATCAGCTGGCCGCCCACGCTCTCGGCCAGTACCGTGCTCTTGTTGCCGCGTGGTGGCACCCAGCCATGCGAGTCGGGCTGCGTGGCCCCGCAGGGCAGGAAGTGGGTGGCCTGCAGCGCCTCTTCGAGCGCTGGCAGATCGGGCAAGACAAATTCAGGAGCAAGGCGGAAGAACGCGGAGGATTTGAACATCGGGGAGGGGGCAGGACAGTCAGGCCGGGCGGGTGTGCCGGCGACGAAGACAACGAGGCAAGGGGCCAAAGGGCGCCATTCTAGAGGAGCCGCATGGCGCGCCCGGAGCGCTACAGCCGCAGCGGCTTGGCGTAACCCGTCATCTCGAGGTAGCCGCGAGCCACCTTCCTGCCGTTGCTGTCCAGCAGGTCGCTCAGGCCTTCCCAGTAGATCGCGCCGGTGGAGGTGCGGCTGTCCAGTTCCTGGTTGTCGATGACGGCCTTGACGGTGTAGAAATCGGCCGGCGTGCGCACGATCCACTCCACCGGGTAGCTGGCCTGCGAGAGCGGGCTTTTCCAGAAGCGCTGGGGGCTGAACTCGTTCTCGCCCTTGCTCGCGATGTACAGCGTGCCGCCGTTGGCGGTGCGGAACGAGCCGCCGTCCCACAGCGTGCTGCCGTCCTGGCGGCGCAGCCGGAAGGCGGTGATGGCGCTGCCGTCAAAGTAGTTCATGCCGATCCAGTCCCAGCCCACGGCCTCGGGGTGCAGCAGCGACTCGCTCCACTCGTGGTCCAGCCAGGCCTTGCCCTGCACCTTGAACGGCTGGCCGCGCAGCGTGAGCGTGCCGGTGGTGGCCAGTTGGGGCTGGCTGTAGTAGTAGCTGGCCTGCGCGGCCTCGGGCCCCTTGCGCGACAGGCCCTGGTCGCCCTGCAGCAGCACCGGCTGCGTGGGCGCAAAGCGCAGGTCCATCGCAAAGTCGGCCGCCGTCACGCGCGCTTCGTAAGCATCTTTGCCCTGGGCACCGCGGCGCAAAGACCAGTCGCGCAGTTGCACCGCGGTGTCGGCTTCGCTGGCCTGCGCCACGTCAAAGCCCTGGCGCGCAATGCGCTGGTCGTGCCAGAGCTTGCGGCCCTGCACGTCGGTGATGGCGGCATGCGCAAACAGCAGCTGCCTGGCCGCAAACGCCGACTGCATGCCCTGCGTGCCCTCGACCCGGGTGCGAAAAAACGTGACCTGAAACCCAAACTCCCGCTGGCCGTCACTCGCATGGCCCGTGACGTACCACCACTCGGTGCGAAAGCCGGGGTGCGCGCCGTGGTCGCGCGGGAACTGCAGCCTCTTCTTGGGCAGGGCGTTGGCTGGTTCTGTCGCGCCCAGGCCCGCAAGGCCGCCCAGGCCGGCGGCAAGCAGGTGGCGGCGCAGGAGGTTGTTCAAGCGGTTCATGGTATTCAGAGGCATGTGCGCGCGGCAAAGGCGTGTGCGCCCGGGCTGGGATGCTTCACTGGCGCGGTCACCGCGTTGCGGTGACTCCCCTGCGTTGCTCGGGCTGGCGGCCCGTCGTGGAACTCGCTACGCGCGCCTTGCGCGCTGCGCTCAAACAACCACGACGAGTCAGTTAACGAAGCGCGCTGCGCGCGCGGCCGCCAGCCCTGCGCTACTCGGCGCGCCAGAGGCGCACCCCAGCCCGGGCGCACACGCCTTTGCTGAAACAAGGTTGGCGCTCCAATCGTCGGCGCACCAACGCCTCGCTTCGCGGCAGGGGCCGGGCGGCGGAGGCGATCTCTGGGGCGGCGAGAAGCGCAGGCGCGGGGTCGGCGGGCGCAGCCCGCTTCGTCATCTGACTCACCGCAGCTGTTTGAGCGGAGTGCGCAAAGCGCACGCAGCGAGTTCTGCGGTGCGACCCTGCGGTGAGCATCGCAGCGAAGTGGGCGCACAGCGCCCACCGCCCCAGTGTGAGCCCCCGCCGCCCGGCCCCTGCCGCGAAGCGCGAGCGCAAAGAGGCAGGCAAGCGAGGCGTGCATAAAAAGGCTATTCCAGCCAATCAGCGACACGACGAGCCGCAGAAGTGCAGTCACCAAACGCCTGATCGACCCATTCGCCACTGTGGTACGTGGGCAGATAGCGCTCCCCCGAATCGCACAACAACGACAGGATGGAACCGCTCTCGCCAGCGTCGCGCATCTGCGTGGCCAGCGTCAGCATGCCCACCAGGTTGGTGCCGGTGGACGGCCCCACGCGCCGCCCCAGCAGGGCCGACAGCGCACGCATGGCGGCAATCGACTCGGCATCGGGCACGTCGATCATGCGGTCCACCAACTCGCGGATGAAGCTGGGTTCCACCCGCGGCCGGCCAATGCCCTCGATGCGCGAGCCGGGGCCGGTCAGCGTGGCGTCGCCACTGGCATGGTAGGCGCTGAACACCGAGCCCTGCGGCTCGGCCACGCACAGCTGCGTGGCGTGGCGCTGGTAGCGCACAAAGCGCCCGATGGTGGCGCTGGTGCCGCCCGTGCCCGCGCCCACCACGATCCAGCGCGGTACAGGGTGGCGCTCGCGCGCCATCTGGCTGAACATGCTCTCGGCAATGTTGTTGTTGCCGCGCCAGTCGGTCGCGCGCTCGGCGTAGGTGAACTGGTCCATGTAATGGCCGCCGCTCTGGCTCGCCAGCGCGCGCGCCTGTTCATACACCTGCGCGGCGCTGTCCACCAGGTGGCAGCGGCCGCCGTAAAACTCGATCTGCGCGATCTTCTCGGGCGAGGTGCTGCGCGGCATCACGGCAATGAAGGGCAGGCCCAGCAGCCGTGCAAAGTAGGCCTCGCTCACAGCCGTTGAGCCGCTGGACGACTCCACGATGGTCGAGCCCTCATGCACCCAGCCGTTGCACAGCGCGTACAGGAACAGCGAGCGCGCCAGCCGGTGCTTGAGGCTGCCCGTGGGGTGGGTCGATTCGTCTTTCAGGTACAGGTCGATGCCGTGCGCGCCGAACGACGGCAGCGGCAAGGGGATCAGGTGCGTGTCGGCGCTGCGCTGGAAGTCGGCCTCGATGCGGGCAATGGCGTCGTGCGCCCAGGCGCGAAGGGCAGGGGTGGTGGGCATCGCGGCATTGTCGCAGGGCTACCAGTCTTCCTTGACGGCCAGCACCGCATCCTTGCCGGCAGCGGCGCGCCCCGCGAGCCAGGCGGTAACGGTGCCCGCCACCACCACGGCGGCGCACAGCGCCAGCAGCCGCAACCAGGGCAGGGCCAGCTCCATGGTCCAGTGAAAGCTCTGTGGGTTGACCACATGCACCAGCACCACGCTCACCGCCAGGCCCAGCACCAGCCCGGCCAGCGAGCCGATCAGCGTCCACGCCGCGCCTTCGCCGGCCACCACGGCCAGAATCTGCCGGCGCGTCAGGCCCAGGTGGGCCAGCAGGCCAAACTCCTTGCGCCGCGCCAGCACCTGGGCGCTGAAGTTGGCGGCCACGCCGAACAGGCCGATGGCAATGGCCACGGCCTGCAGCCAGTAGGTCACGGCAAAGCTGCGGTCAAAGATGCGCAGCGAGGTGGCGCGGATCTGCGCGGCCGACGAGAACTCCAGCAGCCCGTCGCCGCCGCTGGCCTCGCGCGCCAGCTGGCGCACCTGGGCCTGCACCTGGGCCGCATCGGCGCCCGGCTGCAGCCACAGGGCCAGGTCGTTGCTGCGCGTGTCGCCCGTGAGCCGCTCGAAATCGGCCTGCGCCATCACGATGGAGCCGCCCTGGCGGGCATAGTCGCGCCACACGCCTGCTACAAAAAATGTAGCTGACTGTGGCCGCCCCGTCTGGACTACAGGCCCAAAAGCCTCTGAAAGCGGGGAAAAAGCCTGCCCCGGCCGCGCGCCATACACATCGACCATGGCTTCGCTCACATAAATGCCGATTTGCCCGGCCGGCACGGGCAGCGGCTCGCCCACCAGCGGCAGGGCCTCCAGCGCGCGGCCCAGCGCGCGCGCGATCAGCGCCACGCTCGGGCGGGCCGGGTCCAGCTGCAGCGGCACGATGCGCAGCGTGCCCAGGCGCGCCACGCCGGGCAGCCGCGCCACGCCCTGCACCAGCGCCGGGTCGAGGTAGACCGTGTCGGTGGTGCCCGGCGCGCTGCTGCTGCGCACATACAGCTCGGCCGGCAGCATGGTGTCGAGCCACTGCACCATGCTGTGGCGAAAGCTGGCCACCATCACCGTGAGGGCCACGGCCAGGCTCAGCGCCGCCACCACGCCGCTCACGGCCACGGCCGCGCTCTGGCGCACGCGGCGTGCCCGCTCCACCGCCAGCAGCGGCAGCAGCCGGTGTGCCACCCGCGGGGCCAGCCGGTCATACAGCAGCGCCACGGCACCCGGCAGCGCGGTGATGCCGCCCACCAGCAGCAGGCCCACCGACAGGTAGGCCGCCAGCGGCAAACCGGCCACGGGCGGCAGCAGGGCCATCAGCCCCCCTGCCGCGAGCAGCGCCACGCTGAGCCAGCCGCTGCGCGCGAGCGGTGCCGACATGCCCAGGCCCTTGAGGGTCTGCGCCAGCGGCAGTTGCGCCGCGGCGCGCGCGGGCCACCAGCCGCCCACCAGCGCGGCGAGCACGCCCAGCGCGCCATAGATGGCGGCCGCGGCACCGTCCCATTGCAGCGCGGGCGTTGCGCCGGCAAAGTAGCCGCCGCCCAGGTCGCCGCCGAGCAGGCGCAGGGCCAGCGCCGCCAACCCCGAGCCGAGCGCGATGCCGGCCGCACTGCCCAGCAGGCCCAGCAGGCCCGACTCCACCAGCACCAGGCGCAGCCGCTGGCGCGCCGTGAGCCCCAGCACGCCCAGCAGCGCGAACTGCTGCGCACGCCGCGCCACGCTCAGCGACAGCACCGAGAACACCAGAAACGCCCCGGTGAACAGCGCCACCAGCGCCAGCACCGTGAGGTTGACGCGGTAGGCCCGCGACAGGTTGCTGACCCGCTGCGCCGCGTCACCCGGCGCGCTGGCCGTGATGTCGACCGGCAGCTCCAGGGCCTGCAGCAGCGCGGCCCGGCTGGTGCCGGGGCGCAGCCGCAGGTCGATGCGCGTAAGTTCGCCGCCACGGCCCAGCAGGTCTTGCGCCGCGCCAATGTCCATCACGGCCAGTGGCGCCCCGCCGGCGCTCACCGTGCCGCCCACATGCACCGTGCGCAGCTGCTGGCCGACCTGCAGCTGAATCGACTCCGCCCGAGTTGAGCCCATGCCCGTTCGGGGGGAGCCAGCATCCGTTCGGGCTGGGCCGGTGTCCGTTCGGGGTGAGCCAGCATCCGTTCGGGGGGAGCCCGTATCCGTTCGGGCTGAGCTTGTCGAAGCCCCAGCCAACAAAGCCTGCGCCGCCGGGTTCAGAAACACCACCCCCGGCGCAAACAGCGCGAACCGGTCCGCGCCAGCGGCCGGCACCGGCATCAGGGCCGGCGCCACGCCGGCCACCACCAGCGCGTCCACGCCCACCACGCGCAGCGGCTTGCGCTGGCCCTGGGGCGTGAGCATCAGCGTCTGCGCTTCCAGCACCGGGCTGGCCAGGGCCACGCCGGGCTGGGTGGCCACGCGCGCAAAGATGGCTTCGTCAAAGCTGCCGCGCACCGCGCGCAGCTCCAGATCGGGCTGCCCGCTCACCGAGCGCACTGCGCTGGAAAACTCGCTGAGCGCCGACGCGTTGATCAGGTGAACCGAAAACGCCAGCGCCACCCCCAGCATCACCGCCAGCACCGCCGCCGCGTTGCGCCACGGGTGGTGGCGCAGTTCCTGCCATGAGAAGGTGGTGAGAAGGGCGCGCATGGGGGGATTGTGCGCGGCGGGCAGCGAGAGCTTCCAAATTGACCAATGCGGTGGCCATGGACAAAATGGCCCTTGGCGACCCAACCTGACCTGAACCCATGACGCACCCAGCTCCCGAGACCCTGCCCACCGCGTCCGTGCAGCGGCGCCTGGACGCCATCCAGTCCGCGCTCGATGAACGGGGCTTGAACATCTCCGCTTCGGTGGACGAGCTGAGCCATCTGGCGCTGGAAGAATGGCTGCCGCGAAACGGCGCGCGCGTGGTGGCCCGGGCCTGGGTGGATGCGGACTTTCGGGCCCGGTTGCTGGCCAACGGCCGCGACGCGGTGGCCGAGCTGGGGCTGTCCATGCCCAAGCACCACCGGCATCTGGTGGTGCTGGAGAACGCGCCCCTGGTGCACAACGTGATCTGCTGCACGCTGTGCTCGTGCACGGCGTTCACGCTGATCGGCCTGCCGCCCGACTGGTACAAGGACTTGCCCTACCGCTCGCGGGTGGTGCGCGAATCGCGCACGGTGCTGCGCGAAATGGGCCTGGACCTGCCGCCCGAGGTGGAGCTGCGCGTGTGGGACACCACGGCCGACACGCGCTACATGGTGCTGCCCGAGCAGCCGGCCCACACGCTGGGCTGGCCCGAGGCGCAGCTGGCCGCCCTCGTCACGCGCGACTCGCTGATTGGCGTGGCCCGCCTGTAACCGGAGGACGCATGGACGGCATTCATGATCTGGGCGGCAAGCAGGGCTTTGGGCCGGTGCACTACACGGTGGACGCCAAGGCCTTCCACGCGCCCTGGGAGGTGCGCGCCAACGCGCTTTACGCGAGCGCCGTGCGGCTGGGCCTGTTCAACATGGACGAGTACCGCCACGCCATCGAGCGTATGACGCCGCTGCACTACCTGGCGGCCAGCTACTACGAACGCTCGCTCACCTCGCTGCTGACCCTGTGCGTTGAAAAAGGCGTGCTCACCCGCGAGGAGCTGGAGCAACGAGCCCAGGGTGCAGTGCCGCTCGCGTCACCCAGCGCACCGGGGCGTGCCAACCTGCCCGGGCGCGAGCGCTTTGCGGTGGGCGACCGGGTGCGCGTGCGGATGGACGCCGTGCCTGGGCATATGCGCCTGCCGGGCTACATCCGCGGCAAGACGGGCGTGGTGGTGGGCGAGTCGCCGGCCTATCCTTTTCCCGACGCGCATGCCCATTCGGTAAACGCGCAGGACGAACCCACCTATGACGTGCGCTTTCGCAGCGAAGACCTGTGGCCGGGCTCCAGCGATGCGGCGCTGGTCCATGTGGGCGTGTTCCAGAGCTATCTGGAGCGCGCGGCGCAACCCCAGGGCGCATGACCGTTTCGTGGTGCTGGCGGGCGGCGCGCTCTCGGCCATGCCATACTTTCTGGGGCGTTGAACCTCTCGCGCCCCCCGTTGTTCTCGCGCCCCATTTCACAGTAAGGAAACTACCATGCCCCGCGTCAAATCCCTTGGGCTGCTGGCCGCCGGCCTGCTGAGCCTGTCACTGACCGGCTGCGGCGGTGGCGGCGCGAGCATCGGCGGCACGCTGAGCGGGCTGGGCCAGAACCTCACGGTGACCCTGCAGAACAACAAGGCCGACAACCTCACGCTCAAGGCCAACGGCACGTTCACCTTCCCGATCTACCTGTCAAACAACGCCGACTACAACGTGACGGTGTTGACCCAGCCCAGCGGCCAGTCGTGCGCCGTGACCAATGGCAGCGGCACGGTCAACAGCGTGGGCACCTCGGTGACCAATGTGGCCGTCACCTGTACCACCACCGCGTCGGTCGGGGGCACGCTCACGGGCCTGGCCTCGGGCGCCACGGTCACGCTGAGCAATGGCACCGTGCTGTTGCCGCTGTCGGCCAATGGCTCGTTTGTCTTTGCCGGCACGCAGGCGGCCGGCACCAGCTACTTTGTGGTGGTGGCCGCCCAGCCCACGGGGCAGACCTGCAGCGTGGCCAACAGCCCGGGCACCGTGGTCGCGGGCCACACGGCGCTGGTGACGGTGACCTGCGTCTGACCCCGGGTCGTCGTGGCCACCTTGATGGACACCCCCACCTACGCCGATGTGCAGGCCGCCGCCGCGCGCATCCAGGGCCACGCCCACCGCACCCCTGTGCTGCGCAGCACCACGGCCGACCGGCTGCTGGGCGCGCAGCTTTTCTTCAAGTGCGAGAACCTGCAGCGCATGGGGGCGTTCAAGTTCCGCGGTGCGTTCAATGCGCTGTCGCGCTTCACTGACCCACAGAAGCGCGCCGGCGTCATTGCCTTCTCGTCGGGCAACCATGCGCAGGCGGTGGCGCTGTCGTCGCGCCTGCTGGGAATACCGGCCGCCATCCTGATGCCGCTGGATGCGCCCCAGGCCAAGGTGGACGCCACGCGCGGCTACCTGGGCGACGGTGGCGAGGTCATCCTGTTTGACCGTTACACCCAGGACCGCGAAGCCCTGACCGCGCATCTGGCGGCCGAGCGCGGCATGACCATCATCCCGCCCTACGACCACCCCGACGTGATTGCCGGCCAGGGCACGGCGGCCAAGGAGCTGATCGAAGAGGTGGGCGAACTCGACACCCTGCTGGTCTGCCTGGGCGGCGGTGGCTTGCTCAGTGGCTGCGCACTGGCCGCGCGGGCCCTGTCACCTCGCTGCAAGGTGATTGGCGTGGAACCCGAAGCCGGCAACGATGGCCAGCAGTCGTTTCGCAGCGGCACCATCGTGCACATCGACACCCCCCGGACCCTGGCCGACGGCGCGCAGACCCAGCATCTGGGGCAGTACACCTTTGGGGTGATCCGCCGTCTGGTGGACGACATCGTGACCGTGACCGATGCGCAGCTGGTCGAGGCCATGCGCTTCTATGCGCAGCGCATGAAGCTGGTGGTGGAGCCCACCGGGTGCCTGAGCCTGGCCGCGGCCTTCCACGCGGGGCTGAGCCTGCAGGGGCAACGGGTGGGCGTGATCGTGAGCGGGGGCAATGTGGACCTGACGCGCTACGCCGGGCTGCTGGGCGCATGAGCGGCGACGCGGTGCTGCCTGCGCTGTCGGCACCGGATATCGAAGCCATCGAACACGCCACGCGTGATGCGGTCCCGCCCGAGCATCTGCAGACCATCGACGGCTGGACGCTGGGGCTGGACAGCGGCACCGTCAACCGCGCGCGCAGCGCCGTGCCCTTGCGGCACGAGGCGCCCGACCTTGCGGTGCTGGACCTGATCGAGGCACGCTATGCAGAACAGGGCCTGCGTGCGGCTTTCCGGCTGCCGGTGCTGCCGGCCTTTGATGACTTGCGCGCGGCGCTTCGGGCACGCGGCTACGCCATGAAGCAGCCCACGCGCGTGATGACGGGCCGGGTGGAGGCGCTGGCCTTGCCCCCGCCCGCCGCGCCGGTGAGCCTGGCCCAGGTGCCTTCGGCCGCCTGGAATGCGGTGTTTCTTGGTGAAGGGTTTGACCCGGTGGACGGCGCCTGCCGCGTGGGCATTCTGGCGCGCGCGCGCCATGCGGTGTTTGCGGGCGTGCAAGCCCAGGGCCAGACGGTGGCCGTGGGCATGGGCAGCTTCAGCCGGGGCTGGGCCAGCGTGCACGGCATGCGCACGCTGCCCGCGCACCGGGGCCTGGGCCTGGCCAGCGCCATTCTGGCGGCCCTGCGGCAAGAAGCCCGCCAGCGCGGGCTGGCGCGGATGTTTCTTCAGGTGGAGGCCGGCAATACGCGGGCCGTGGCGCTGTACCGGCGCATCGGCTTTGCATCGGCGTGGGTCTATGAGTACTGGTCGCAACCGGCTGTCTGAGTGGGGCGCCCGGGCTCAGAATTGGCAGGCTTGCTGTGGATCACAGCCGCGGCGAAAAATTGACCAACGGTCAAGTCGGAAAACACGATATAAATCAACGGTATGAGATGCCAGATGCTCAATCAAACCTCGCTTCGAACCCGTGATACACAGCGAGTTTGACTTTTAAGTCACGTTAAATTGCTTCATGGTTTTTCTCGACTGTTCAGGTGTTCGCTTTGGGTCACAACTTGACGAGAAGCATCTATTTCAATGGGCAGCGGAGATCGCATGCTTTGTTCGCTGGGAGCAAGACACACTTGTCGTGAAATCGCGCCGAATTTCCGAGGAATCATTGCGCGACTTGCTTGCACTTTTCTGGCGCTACAACATCCCAATGAAACAGCTGGCGCAGTTTAGAAACACTGCCAATGAGGCGTGGTTTGCCGCGCCAATCATGTACTGGCACAAAAAGGTGTTCACCCCGCAACTTAACCTGCCGCCCAACGCGGACGCCCCTGCGGGTCGCCGGGTAGCTCCACGTTAGATCGCATGCCTAAGTCGCTAATGGTCCATGAGCTGCTGGTACTCTTTGGTGCGATGCCGCTGGGTGTGTATTTGCTTTTTATGGCTATCGCGGCGAAGTCACCTCGCACTCGCTCAGTGACTTCTATTGCGGCAGGTATCTGCATGGCTGCCCCGTTTCTCTACCTTATTGCCTGGGAGGTACTGCGGGGGACGGCCTTCGAAATTCCATCGGGTCTTCGTGTTAGATGGCGGGGCTCGGGCATTTGGCTCTCCGTCCTAATAGCTGTTGCAATCATTTGCGCCAGCTGGTGGGAGGTGCAGAAAGATGGCGATAGAAAGAAATTACCATGAGGCGGCTTTCAGAAACTCGCAGTGCTGCTGGATCGCTCTCCCACTGGTCGGCGCCAGTGGCGCCGGCGTGCGACCTCCCATGGCCGCCAACGTCAGACGGGCGTATTTGGGGACAATCGCGGCAAGTAGGTGACGATGCGACCTAACGTTTCGGCCAACACGGGCCCACAACAGCAGAGCGCGGCTTCGCCTCAGTTGTTGCGGTCCACCCACCGCCGACGTTAGCCGCCCACAAATCACCCATGCGCGAAGAACTCGTCGTCATTTACCAGAACGGCACAGTAACGCCTCTCGTGCGAAGCGAGGAGCATTCGTTCAGCGTCTTTGGCGGTCCGCTGGAAGCGGAGATCGGCGGCAGCAGGTTTGCGAAGCCCCTGCACCATGTCGCCACCATCAACCACAACCAACTCCAAATACTCGGAGCACCTTTGTACGTGTGGGAGCTACCTCTCGTGTATGGGCTTTTCTATAGTGGATGCACGCTTGAGTACACATTCGAGAGAAGCGCTATTTCTATTCAGTCAGTCGAGCCGAAAGAACCAACCGAAAGTTGGCCATACGCCAATTTCCCAGTTCTCCTGCCATACGTTCCGCTCGAAGCAGGCACGGTCCAGTCTGAGGAATGGGAACAGTTTTCACGGCGGGCGCCCAACCTACCTGAAGAGCAGCCATCTGAGGTCGTGGTGCTGGTGCCACCGCCCTCTACTCTCGGCTTCTCCATGTGGGGCCGCGGCGGCGACGCAGAAGGCGTCACCATCGTGTTTGAATGCTCGCTTAAGGAAAAGCGTGTTAGTGCGTACAACGTGTGCGGCTAACCCGTCATTGCAGGTGACGGCCTTCGGCCGCGCCTGAACTCCGACGTTAGGCCACACAATTGACTGTTCCACTCATCGCTATGCAGCAAACTAATCCCTACGCTCCAACTGCAGCCTCGCTGACTGAGCCGAGCGAGCAAGTCCCCGCGGAGCAAGGCCGCGCCACTCTTGAGTACGCCGGGTTCTGGCGAAGGTTCCTCGCCTATTGGATTGATTTCGCCTTCTTCATTCCAGTCATGCTCCTTGCATACTACGCAGGGGAAAAGTCAAAACTATTCAATCTCTACTGGTTTGCTCCGGGTTTAGCCCTTGGTCTCTTCTTTCACGTCTATTTGGTTCAGGCATATGGTGGCACGCCAGGAAAGCTCATCATGAAGACGCGTATTGCAATGGTGGACGGTGCGCCAGTAACCGCAAGGGCAGCCACTGTGCGCTACTCCGTCCTCTTCGTTTTGTCCGCACTGCAGACCTTAGGCATTGTGCTTGGGACACTTGCAATGTCAGACGAACATTATTTTTCTCTTAGCTACCTGGCACGAGCGCAGCGCACTGTCGAGCTTGCGCCTGCTTGGTACTCGGCAGTCGCAATATTTGTTCAAGTTTGGGTCTGGGGAGAGTTCGTATCCATGTTGTTCAACAAGAAGCGACGTGCGATTCATGACTTCATGGCAGGAACTATTGTCATTCGCTCCACCCATGTGGCCTAACCCCTCATATGGACTCCCCCGCAACGGCAAGAAACTGACCGACAGATTTGGCTGTTGGGAAACGCGTGTAGTCGTATTTCCGGCATCTGAGGTGGACTCTATTTTGGTCCCTGCCGCCCTTCGGCAAGCTCAGGACAGGCCATGAAATCTGCGTCACCAATGCGCCAGTCGCTACGAACGGCAGGCAAGCTGCCGTAAGAGTTATCGGCGTCTGTCAGTGTGGGGTGTGAACCCGGTTGGCCATGATGGTCGATCAATCTCGTCGCAACGCGTGAGGAGTGTTCACTACTTCTTCTGGATATCGGCTGCTTTGAGTGCTGGCAGTCAAGCTGGCATCAAAAAGCTCTCCCTGTTGATCTTTTGCCAAGCCGCACTGTGGGTTCACCAAACGGCTCCTTGTCCCTGAGCGTGGCATAGCAAGTCCGCGCCAGCGTGTTGGCCAGCGCCCAGCGCCGCACCCCACAGACCTCACGCCGGCGTTCTCGGCCGCCTTGGAGGCGCGCAGCACAGATACGCCCCAGGTAGCGGCTGTTGCCCGAGCTGTACTCCTTAGGCGTCACAACGGCATACTTGGCCATGCACTATTACTCCCAATCAGAGCGGACAAAGCACCTCCGCGAGCTCATAGTTGCCATTGAGTCTTTCCTGCCGGAGCTTGAGCGAAGTGGTCAATACCTAGGAAAGCAACCTGACTACGAGCGCGTTTGCCTAGTAGCTAAGCGACTTCTCTCCGACGGCTTCACTCAAGAAGACCTTAGCGCTCTGAGCAGAAGCGTTCCTCGCTTGTTTTGGCTTCATAAGGAGTGGATGCCACCGCTAGAGCTCACCAAGTCCGGCGGAGGTTTCACTGAGCCTGCTTGGTTTCAGCGGTTAGAGCCGCTTGAGTCAAAGATTTCTGCTTCCGCCGAAAAGTTGCGGGTCATTGGTGCGTACTAAGTTGATGCCCAACCCTTGAATCGAGAGGGCTTGCCCCGGCAAACCTGGCCAAGTCTCTCATCTCAAACTACGAGGCTTCCCCATCTTTCAAGTAAGGTGTCCCCACCCGCAAACCGCAGACTCGATGAGTTGGAACTACTCGCCTGAAAAAAGCCGCCCAGCCAGCCAGGCGCGCACCGCCGCGTTTTCCGTGAGGCCCATGGCCTGGGCATTGGCTTGCCGCGCGGCGTCGGCCTGGCCGGCCTGCGCCAGCAGGTGCGCACGCGCCGCCCAGTAGGGCTGGTAATGCGCCACGTCTTCTGCTGGCAGCGCATCCAGCACCTGCAATGCGGTGGCGGGACCTGACGCCGCGGCCACGGCGCAGGCGCGGCTCACCTGGGCGCCCAGGCTGGGGCGCAGCGCCAGCAGGCCGTCATACAGCACCACCAGTGCCTGGGGCGGCACGGCTGCGCCCAGTCGGCGCTGTGTGTGGGCCGACTGGATGGCCGCCTCGAGCTGAAACGGGCCGGGCGTGCCGCGCCGCGCGGCCGCCAGCAGCAGGGCCTCGGCCTCCTCACGCTGCGCGTGGTTCCAGCGGCCAGTGTCCTGCTGGTCCAGTGGCACATAGGCGCCTTCCGTGCTGCGCCGCGCAGCGGCCCGCGCCTCGCAAAACAGCATGAGGGCCAGCAGGCCCGCAGGCTCGGGCTCGGTGGGCATCAGCGCGCAGAGGATGCGGCACAGATCGATCGCCTCGGTGGTCAGGCCGCGCCGCGCGGCGTCGGCGCCTTCCACATCGTCCCAGCCCGTGCCATAGGCCGCGTAGATGCCGTCCAGCACATCCTGCAGGCGTTGCGGCAAGTCGCGCGCCTGGGGGTGTTCAAACGGAATGCCGGCCTCGCGGATGCGGGCCTTGGCGCGCACCAGGCGCTGGCCCAGCGTGGCGGGCGCCACCAGAAAGGCGCCGGCCATGCGCGACACGTCCAGCCCCAGCACGGCCTGCAGCATCAGCGGCGCCCGCGCGGCGGCCTGCACGGCCGGGTGCGCGCACACAAACAGCAGGCGCAGCCGCTCATCGGGCACAGCGCCGGCCCCGTCGTCCCAGCCCAGTTCATCGGCCACGGCCAGCAGGGTCTGGGCGGCGTCGGCCGCCACCTGGCTATGGCGCCACTGGTCCAGCGTCTTGCGGCGCGCCACGGTCAGCAGCCAGGCCGGCGGGTTGGTGGGCACGCCATCGTGCGGCCAGCGCTCCAGCGCGCTGGCAAAGGCTTCGGCCAGTGCGTCCTCGGCCAGCGCAATGTCGCGCGTGCGCGACGACAGGATGGCCACCAGGCGGCCGTAAGACTCGCGCGCCGCGCGCTCGGCCGCCCGCGCCGCGGCGGCGGATGCGCCGGGCGCCGGGCCGGTCACGAAGCCGCGCGGACCATGACCGGGCGCACTTCCACCCCGCCGGTGGAGGCGCAGGGCGCGCGCGCGGCCCACTCGAGCGCGGCGTCCAGCGTGGCCACGTCGATGATGAAGAAGCCGCCCAGCTGCTCCTTGGTGTCGGCAAACGGGCCGTCCTGCACGCTGCGCTTGTCGCCGCGGATGCGCAGGCTGGTGGCGGTGGAGGGCGGGTCCAGCCCCTCGCCGCTGAGCACCACGCCCGACTGGTACATGGCGCCCACGTAGGCGTTCCAGCCGGCCATGTAGGCCTCGGCCCGCTCGTCGGTGCGGCTGGCCACGTCTTCGGGCGAAATGTAGAACATCAGCATGTATTGCATGGAAAACTCCTGAACAAAGGTTGGCGAGCAACAGCGCTCACCCCATGTCGCGCCAGCACGCCGCATTTCGACAGCGGCCGGCGAATTGTGCATGTCGGCATGACGACAAGGCATCAAAACCCTCTAGGCGCTTGCCGAATCCGCTCGGATAATCGACAGCGGCATGGGAAAACCACTCATTTCTAGCCCTGCCAGGAGCCAAAGTATGCTTGCCACGACCGAGAGTTCGGAACCGTTCTTTGCCGACGAACGTTCAGTTTCCGCGCCACCTGCTGACGGCTTGATCGAGATGAGTGAAGTAAAAGCCAGTCAGAAGTTTTCTGTGGCTCAATTGAAGGCGTTCGTTGCCGCGGCAGAAAGCGGGAGCATCAGCAAGGCGGCAGAAAGACTGGGCTTGAGTCAGCCGACTCTTTCCAGAAGTATCCGGGACATGGAAATTGCGCTGGGGTACGGATTGTTTCAGAGGTCGCGCTCCGGCGTGGGGCTGTCTAGAGCGGGGCAGGCCATATTGCCAAAAGCAAGGAATCTAGTGGCCACCTACGCCAGCACCCTTGCTTTTGTGGCAGAACGGCGAGCAAGCCGCCGTTTGTCGCTGCGGCTGGCAGCGGATGCCTCGATCGCACCGGTGATACATGACAAGCTGTCCGCCACCTTGGCGAAGCATTCTCCAGCGATCAAACTTCAATTGGCTGCGATGGGCAGTGAAGAAGCAGTTAATCAGGTGCTGGATTACAGTGCTGACTTGGCTTTGTGCGGAGACATGGAAGGCAATCCATCCCTACGGTACACCCCAGTACTTGCCGCTCAACTGGGCTTGATTGTTCCTCAGGGCTGTGCAGTCCCCGAAAACCTGCAGTCGTTGGACGAGGTTGCAGATGCATCGTTCATCAGACTGGCGGATTGCACCCCTGTTACACGGACTCTCAGAAGGAGCAAGGTCCCTTTTGCGGCTTATTTCGATTCGCCTATCGTTTACACCTGCCTCTCCGCGGCTTTTGATTCGATGCGGGAAAAAAACATCATTGCGGTCGCGACTGGCATAGGTGCTTCGTTGCCCCAGGCGCGGGGAATGCGGTTTGTGCCTTTGCCTGGTTTGTTGCCGTCGCTGAATGTGTATCTGGTCAGTTCACGCAGCGTCGAACCCGATGGTCATTCCGAGCGACTACGCGATCTCGTCAGACACGGAGTTCACGAAAGCCCGTGGCATCCCAGTGTCCGTCGCCTCAATCGCCTCACTCACGGGTTTTTTGACGAAGATGCCGGTGGATGAAAAGGCTCCACCGTAGGTGGCCACGCCAAGGCGAGCACACTCCGACGCACGGCAAGTGAGATATCCGCATTGTTACTTTCCGTCTCCGCACGTGTCGCCACGCACAATTGCATGCTGGGAAGCAGATGGGGGAGGGGGACGAAGCGCAGACCATGAGCTTGGGAAGAAGCTGCCGCCACGGCCGAAACCAAGGTTGCTAGCCTGCCGCCGCGGACCGCGGCGAATGCAGTGGACATGCTATTGGCAACCACTGGCGCGTTGAAATAGGCATCTGCCTGGATGCCGCGAACCCGCAGCATTCGGGGTAACACCATCTCGTCGGCTAGCCGGACCATAGGGCAACGGGCCAGATCACTCAACGTATTGATAGCTTCAGGAAGAGCCAGGCCGTCTGGTGCCAAGAGGCCGACTGGTGCATTGAGCACCGGTGTACATGCCAAATCAGTCTTGTCACCTCCATACATGCACAGGCCTACATCGGCTTTGCAGTCTGCAACTCTTTCCAGCACGTCGTGGCTCGCCATCGAATGGATCTCCAATCTGGGGGCTGGGTGCCCTGGCGCTGTGAGCCTGGCCATCAGCCACGGGACGATCTCTGTCAACACCAAGTCACATCCCGCGAGCACCAGCGGCTTGGCATGCGCATCCAGAGCGGCTGTGAGCGTGTCGGTGTAGCTGCTGTGGAGTCTGCGAGCATGAGGCATGAAAGCCATGCCGAACGGGGTGAGCGAAAGTTTCCCGCCCGTGCGGCTGAACAACTCTTGCCCCACGGCTGATTCAAGGGTTGCGATCACCCGTGACAGGCCCGGCTGCGAGATGTGTAGTTGCTTTGCAGCCTGGGTGATGTTGCGGATGTCCGCGACTGTCAGAAACGCGTGAATCTGCCTGAAGCTGATTTCGTCCTGAAGGCTTTCTTCCTGCCCCTCTGCGACGGCGGGCGAAGTTTCTGGATTGGATTGTCGATTGCTAGATGCCATGGGACAAATCGAGCGGAACTGGCGCGCCTTTTTCTATGAACAGTTAGTTTTTCATCCTATCTGCGGCTTCGCATCGGGAGAACCCTCGCGGCGCATGCGTGGAAAGCATATGCCAATGAGGGAAGACTTTGATCACCGGGCTGGACCCAATCTATCCCGAATCAATCTGGGAAAAGTCAATTTGTGCGGCACGGGAGGCATGAATGGTCATAGCTTGTTGAATGATTTCGATGTGATCTTTGCATGCTGCCTAAGCGCAACCCCGGGGCTGCTAGCCACACTGGAATTGCGAGTATTCCAGCGTGGACGTTGCACGATGAGTTGTGAAAGTCCACGCGATCTATTTACCTAATTGGAGTAATACGATGAAACACAAAAAATTCTCTCTGAAGCCGACGGTAGTAGGGCTGTCGGCATCGTTGGGCCTCTCAGCAACCCTGCTTGTCGCCTGTGGCGGTGGCGATGGTACCTCTCCTACTGGGAGTGTCGAAGTTGCTGCTTCAGCAAGCCAGTCGAATCCCCAGATCGAGCGAGCAAAGGCGGAGATCGACAAAAAGGTCTACACGCTGAGTTCCAGTGTTGGTGCATTCGGTGAAATTCTGCGCAAGGATGGTTATTCCTTTGTGCAAGTGAGTAGTCTGCAGGAGGTGCCGGCGAACGCCTACACGATTTTGTACGTCGCCGGCGATGCCGCTGGACTTCCGTTGGGTCTGGATGCGTCGCCGCTACGTTCATTCAAAGGTGTGGTTGTCGTTGACAGCAACCAGATCACCAAGGCCGGTGCCGCCGCGGGCGCTACCGGCGTGGACCCGGCGTCGGCAGCCGGGCAGCCCAATGAAGGAGAAAGTCCTGCCGGCAAGTTGTATCGAACGCTGATGGGGGATATGTCAATACCCACGCCGAATACAACCGCATTCATGACATCCGCCGTGATCAACACCATTGTTCCACTCGATGTCGATGCAAGTGGCCGCGTCAACGGCTTCGAGGCCCCTGACTTGGCCTTCGTCGAACCTCAGGTGTACGCGATGACCGCCAAGGACGTGGTAAACGGAAAAGCCTCCAAAGCATCGGTGCCCAGTTCAACGAAGAATCCTGACGTTGAGACGGCCAAGAGCCTTGACGTGGCGGCGAACACAGACAAGGTCGTTGACATCATCACCACCCAGGATGGGTACAGACTTGTTGGCCGCGGCTACATATGGGCCACTCGTGAAACAGGCCCCGCTTTCTTGGCCGCCAGGAAATTCGTGAACATTCTCGTTGACTCGGGTTCAAACGATACAGGTTGTATGGTTAACGGTACAGAATGCGGTGTCTATCCCACGGACAAATGGCAACCAATCAAGTCAACCAGTTCCACTGGGACGGGGACAGTTACGATCAAAACCGTGCCGCACTTGTATTACGCCGAGGCCCGAATCAGGCCATGGCTTCAGACCCTCACCTGGGCACCGAGAGCCTCCACCTGGACATCGGCATCCACATATAACGATGACTCCTATGAAACGACCACGAGTACGGGCTGGTCGGTAGGGGGTTCTGCGGGTTTCAGTACTGCAGGTTCATTTTCGATAGGCCCGTCGGCGAGTTACTCCAAGTCAACTACCGTCAAGAAGAAGACGTATGTTTGGAATGGCTACGAGACTAACTTGCATACTACGGTGAACAACCAGACTGAGGGCAGAGTGTCGAGCGGGATTCAATCAGTCAATATGAAGGTCCGCGGGGCAATTGACACCAACCAGACTCTTTGGAAGAGCAATAACGACGAGACCCAGCGGTTGAGCATGTTCAATATGTTTGTCAATGGTGCCTATTGCAACAATGTCAAGACCGACCCTGAAACGTTGTCTAAAGATTGTTGGGGCACGGGTACGCAAAAGCCGCTGGGTGATGGGTCGCCTCGCGGCCGGGTATCCTACGTCGGCTGGAATCCTACGCTCTCGACGAGCATGGAGATTCCCACAAACTACTTCGAAAGCACCAGCAGCACCAAGGTGGTCGTCGCAACCATTGCGCTAGGCGCCGACCGCAAGCAGCTCCAATATGACCGCGTCACCGACTTGAACCTTTGCTATGAATTCCGAGGCTATCGCCTCAAGGGCGTCACCAACAAGAACTGCACGATAGACAACGTGGTGACGCCGTCGAGTACCAATAGCAGCAACCAACAGTTCTTTACAGCCACGACCTGGAATCTGCCAGTCTCCTATTTCACCAATGCCAACTAAGCTCCTTTTATCGCAGCAATAGATGCGCTGAGACTCGGGGCTGGCCCCGGGGCTCGCGGCGTATTCGTATTTAAGGGGCCTTGACAGGCTCCTTTTTCATTCATGGGGTGGTTTGGGTGACTTTTTCAATCACGGATCCCGCCCGCCGTCAGATGCAGCACCCGGTCGGCCCGGGCCGCCGCCGCCTCGGAGTGGGTGACCAGCACCAGCGCTGCGCCTTCCAGCCGGGTCTGGCCGATCAAGGCGTCCATCACGCGCGCGGCCGTGGCGGGGTCGAGGTTGCCCGTGGGTTCGTCGGCCAGCAGCAGGCGGGGGCGGTGCACCAGGGCCCGCGCAATGGCCACGCGCTGCAGTTGGCCGCCGCTCAGGGTCTGGGGCAGGCGGTCACCCAGCCCGGCCAGGCCCACGGCGTCCAGCATCTGCGCCACGCGCGCCGCATCGGGCCGGCCCAGCAGCAGCAGGGGCAGGGCCACGTTCTGCGCCACGTTCAGGTGCGGCAGCACATGAAAGGCCTGGAACACAAAGCCCACCTTGCTTCGCCGCAGCAGGGCGGTCTGCTCGTCGCTCAGGCGGCCCAGGTCGGTGCCGTCCAGCACCACGCTGCCCGCGCTCCAGCTGTCCAGGCCCGCCAGGCAGTTGAGCAGGGTGGACTTGCCCACGCCCGACTCGCCCACGATGGCCACGAACTCGCCCGGCGCCACGCTGAGCGACACATTGGCAAACACCGTGGTGTCGCCATAGCGCTTGGCCAGGCCGGTGACGACCACGCTCATGGCGCAGCGCCCGCCAGTGCCAGCACGCGCTCGGTGGCGTCGGGCGCGTCGCAGGCCACCACCTGGCGCTGCGGCATGCTGCGCAGCCAGGTGAGCTGGCGCTTGGCCAGTTGCCGGGTGGCAAAGATGCCGCGGTCGCGCAGGGCGGGCAGCAGGGCCTCGACAGGCTGGTCAGGGTTCAGGCCAGGTGGCTCGGCCCGCGCGGCCGCTTCGTCCAGCGCCTCCCAGGTCTGCCGGTAACCCACGCAGCGCATGCTGGGCAGTTCAGGTGTGAGGTCGCCGCGCGCGCGCAGGGCCTGCACCTCGTTCACCAGGCCCGCCGCCAGCATGGCGTCAAAGCGCTGGGCAATGCGCTCGTGCAGCCAGGTCCGGTCGCCGGGTTCAAGGCTGATCAGGCTGCCAGTCCAGGCGGGGCGACCTTCTTGTGCTTCTTTTTTTGTAGCATGCAGGGCCGACAGCGGCTGGCCCGAAACGCGCCACACCTCCAGCGCGCGCTGGATGCGCTGGGCGTCGTTGGGCGCCAGCCGGGCGGCCGTCACAGGGTCCACCTGGGCCAGCAGCGCATGCAGCGCGGGCCAGCCGCGCTCGCGGCTTTCGGCTTCGATCTGGGCGCGCACCTGCGGGTCGGCCGCGGGCATGTCGTCCAGGCCCTCGAACAGGGCCTTGAAGTACAGCATGGTGCCGCCCACCAGCAGAGGGCGCTTGCCACGGGCCTGGATGTCGGCGATCAGCCGCGTGGCATCGGCCACGAACTCGGCCGCGCTGTAGGCCTGCAGCGGGTCGCGGATGTCGATCAGGTGGTGCGGCACGGCGGCGCGCTCGGCCGCCGTCGGCTTGGCCGTGCCAATGTCCATGCCGTGGTAGACCAGGGCCGAGTCGACGCTGATGATCTCCATGGGCCAGCGCTGCGCCAGCGCCAGGGCGGCCGCGGTCTTGCCCGATGCGGTGGGCCCGGCCAGACAGAGCGGGGTGGTGTTCATCGTCGCGTCAACGCACGGGGGCGGGCAGGGACACATCGCCATGGCGCTGCACCAGCACCCAGGCAAAGAAGGCGATCACCGCGCTCCAGAACCACACGCCATTGACCAGCGGGAACACCGTGCCGTCAATGCGCCAGCCCAGCCAGGCGCCCACGCCAAAGGCCACGAAGGTCAGGAAGCAGCCCGACAGCGCCGAGGCCGCGCCCGCCATGCGCGCGAACGGCGCGACCGCGCCCACCTGGGTGCAGGGCTGGTGGATGCCGTGGCCGATCATGAACAGGTAATGCGGCAGCAAGAAGGCCCACCAGGTGTGCACGCCGGCCAGGGCCAGCAGGCCCATGAGCGTGCCGCCGCCCAGGCTCAGGAAGGCCGCAATGCGCACCGCGCCCTGCAGGCCCACCCGCGGCAGCAGGCGCCGGCAGATGAAAGTGCCGCCGATGTAGGCCAGCGAGGCGCTGGCCATGGCCAGCCCGTACAGCGGCTTGGACACCTGGTAGACGCGCAAAAACACAAATGACGACGCCGCCAGAAAGGTGAACAGCCCGCCGTAGCTGGCCGCCAGCAGGCCCGACCAGGCCAGAAAGCCCGGGTGCCGCACGATGGTGGCCCAGTTGCGCACCAGCACGCGCGGGTGCAGCGGGGTGCGCTGGGCCACGGTTTCCTGGAAGCGGCGAAACAGCAGCAGCCACAGCACGCCGCCAAACACGGCCACCACCGCCAGCGCCCAGCGCCAGCCCACCACCGGGGTCAGCAGGCCGCCGGTCAGCGGGCTCAGGCAGGCGATCACGCCCAGCCCGCCCAGCGCCCGGGCCATGACGCGCGCACCCTGGTCGGGCGGGTACAGGTCGCGGATGATGGCGCGCGCGCACATCACGGCCGCGCCCATGGCCGCGCCCTGCAGCGCGCGCGTGAAGATCAGCCAGCCGATGCCGGGCGCCAGCGTGTTGCCGATGCCCGCCAGCGTGTACACCGCCAGGCCGCCCAGCAGCACCGGGCGGCGGCCAAAGCGGTCCGACAGCGGGCCGAAGAAAAGCTGCGACACGCCAAAGCACAGCAGCAGCGCCGTGAGCGTGAGCTGCCCCTGGCTCACGCTGGCGCCCAGTTCGGTGGTCAGCGCGGGCAGCGCGGGCAGGTACAGGTCGGTGGTGATGGGCTGGATGCCCAGCAGCAGGGCCAGTACGAGCACGACCAGCGCCGGCGACATCGGCTTGGGGGGAGGCAGGGACATGCGCCGAGCGTAGCAGAGGGCCGCATGCGCGAGGCCCGCGGGCTCAGGCCTCCCACAGGGGCTGGCCCGTGGCCTCCAGGTGGGTCAGGTACAGCCGCAGGTCCAATTCCAGCTGGTGGTAGTCGGGCGCCATGTGGGTGCACAGCTTGTAGAAGGCCTTGTCGTGCTCTTTTTCCTTGAGGTGGGCCAGCTCGTGCACGGTGATCATCTGCAGGAACTCGGGCGGGCCCTGCTTGAACAGCGCGGCAATGCGGATCTCGCGCTTGGCCTTGAGCCTGCCGCGCTGTACGCGCGAGGCAATGGTGTGGGTGCCCAGCGCATGCGCCACCACGTGCAGCTTGCCGTCAAAGCACACCTTGCTCAGCGGCTCGGAGCTGCGCAGGTGCTCGTTCTTGAGCGCCATCACGTAGTCGTACAGCGCGCGGTCGGTGCGCACGGCGTGCGTGCTGCGGTACTTGCCCTGCAGCATGCTGCCCAGGCGGCCCGCGTCCAGCAGCTGCCGGGCCTGGGCACGCAGGGTCTCGGGGTAGGCCTGCAGGTACTTCACGGGGCCGGCTCAGGGCTTGAGCTTGAAGAGGCTGGCCAGGGCCTCGCGGTACTGCGGCTGCCCCACCGAGTTGGTGCTGAAGTGCGAGCCGCCCTGAACCAGCACAAAGGCCTTGGGTTCGCGCGCCGCTTCAAACAGCTGGCGGCCGAGTTCAGGCTGGATCAGGCGGTCGTGGTCGCCATGCACCACCAACAGTGGCGAGCCGATCTGGCTGACCTTGCGCACCGATTCAAAGCGCTGGGTGATCAGCGGCCCCAGTGGCAGCCAGCCCCATTTCATGGTGCGGGCCACGTCAGGGATGGAGGTGAAGGTGCCTTCCACGATGGTGCCGCGCTCGTCGTCCACCTGCGAGGCCAGCGTGATCGCCATGGCACCGCCCAGCGAGTGGCCGAAGATGTAGCGCGGCGAGCCGGCGTGCTGCCGGGCCAGCCAGTCCCAGGCGGCGCGGGCGTCCTCGCTGGCCATGTCTTCCGACGGCAGGGCGGGGCTGCTCTTGCCAAAGCCGCGGTAGTCAATGGCCAGCACCGAGAAACCCAGCGCCTGCATGCGGCGGATGCGCGGGGCCGAACCGGTCACGTTCCAGCGCGCGCCGTGCAGGTACAGCAGCACCGGCGTTTGCGGCGAGGCCGGGCCATCGGCGGGCAGCCACAGGCCGTGCAGCTTCACGGGCTCGCCCGTGACTTTGGAGGTGAAGCTGATCCAGACATCGTCCATGCCCTCGGCCAGGCTGGCCGTGCCGCCCCAGGCCCGGTCGCTGGGCTGGAAGATCCAGGCGCGCTGCTTTTCGTCCAGCGTGGCGCAGCCGGCCAGAACGGCCAGCGCCGTGGCCAGGCTTGCAAAAAGGTGCCAGCGTTTCATGACTTGGACTGACCTGGCCCGCGCCGGAAAGTTCTAGCGCCCGCGCAGGAACAGCCCGTCGAGCTCGCGGATGCTGAGCTGGCGCCAGGTGGGGCGGCCATGGTTGCACTGGTCGGAGCGCTCGGTGGCTTCCATCTGGCGCAGCAGGGCGTTCATTTCCTCGATCGTGAGCTTGCGGTTGGCGCGCACCGCGCCATGGCAGGCCATGGTCCCCAGCAGCTCGTTCTGCGCGCGCTGCACCACGGTGGAGGCGTCGTGCTGCGCCAGTTCGGCCAGCACGCTGCGCGCGAGCTCGACCGCGTCGCCTTGCGCCAGCGAGGTGGGCACGGCGCGCACGGCCAGGGTCTTGGGCGAGAACGGCGTGATCTCCAGGCCCAGGGTCAGCAGCGCGGCCTGGCAGCTTTCGGCCGTGGCGGCCTCCTGCGGCGTGGCGGCAAAGGTCGCCGGGATCAGCAGGGGCTGGCTGGCCAGCCCGGTGCCGCCGCCTTGCGCGCTGGCGGCATCGAGCTGGGCCTTCAGGCGCTCGTAGACGATGCGCTCGTGCGCGGCGTGCATGTCCACGATCACCAGGCCCTGGCTGTTCTCGGCCAGGATGTAGATGCCCTGCAGCTGCGCCAGGGCCCGGCCCAGCGGCCAGTCGCCAGCGGGGAGGACATCCGTTCGCCCTGAGCCGGTCGAAGGGCCGGGGGAGGTTTCGACGGGCTCAGCCCGAACGGGAAACGATGGCGCGTGCCCCGTGCCCCACAGCGCCTGCAGGTCCGACACGCGGTGGCCCGCGTTTGCTTCAAAATTCATAGCAAACTGTGGCCGCGGGCTCTGGACTCCAGGCCTGTTTGGCACTGAATCGGCCCCATCGGGTCCCTCGGGGCTGGCCGGCGGGCCCAGGCCGAGGCTGGGCGCCACGGCGGTGCCCGCGCGCGGCGCGGCCAGGGCGTTTTCCACGGCATGGCGCACCGCCTGGTGCACCTCGCGGCTGTCGCGAAAGCGCACCTCGATCTTGGTGGGGTGCACGTTGACGTCGACCCGCGCCGGGTCGATCTCGATGTACAGCGCATAGACCGGCTGGCGGTGGCCGTGCAGCACGTCCTCGTAGGCGCTGCGGGCCGCGTGGCTGAGCACCTTGTCGCGCACGTAGCGGCCGTTCACATAGGCAAACTGCTGGTCGCCGCGCGAGCGCGCGATGTCGGGTACGCCGGCGCGTCCCGTGACCCGCACGGCGCCGGCGCTGTAGTTGACGCTCACGCTGTGCTCCAGCAGCTCGCTGCCCAGCACATCGGCCAGCCGCTGCTCGCGCGTGGCGGGGCGCCACTGCTCGGCGAGCTTGCCTTCGTGCCAGATCGCAAAGCCCACCTCGGGCCGCGCCAGCGCATGGCGGCGCACGGCCTCGATGCAGTGGGCCAGCTCGGTGGCGTCGGTCTTGAGGAACTTGCGGCGCGCCGGGGTGCTGAAGAACAGCTCCTTGACTTCCACCGTGGTGCCGGTGGCGCGGGCCGCGGGCCGCAGCTCGCCGCTGCGCCCGTCCAGGAAGAAGCCGCTGGCCTGACCCTGCGGGCGCGACAGCAGCGACAGCTCGGCCACGGAACCAATGGCGGCCAGCGCCTCGCCGCGAAAGCCCATGGTGCCGACCGACTCCAGGTCGGCCAGCGAGGCGATCTTGCTGGTGGCGTGGCGCCGCAGCGCCATCGGGAGCTCTTCACGCGCGATGCCGGCGCCGTCGTCCTCGACCGAGATCAGCCGCACGCCGCCGGCCAGCAGCCGCACGGTGACCTGGCGCGCGCCCGCGTCCAGCGCGTTGTCGACCAGCTCGCGCACCACCGAGGCGGGGCGCTCCACCACCTCGCCGGCGGCGATCTGGCTGATCAGCTCGTCGGGCAGTTCACGGATGGGGCGGCGGGGGGAAGGGGCGAGTACGGCGGACACCGTGCCATTCTAGGCAGTCTGCCGGCGCCGCGCCGGGGGCTCAGTGGCCGTCGCCGGACAGCGGGGGCTGATTGAAGACGCCCCAGAACATGCCGATGGCCTTGGCGCTTTCCACCAGCTTTTCAAAGCCCACGGGCTTGACCACGAAGCCATTGGCGCCGGCCGCGTAGCCGGCCTGGATGTCGCGCGGCTGGTTGGACGAGGTCATCATGATCACGGGCAGGATTTCCAGCCCGGGCTGGCGGCGCAGTTCGGTGAGCGTCTCGATGCCGTCCATGCGCGGCATCTTGATGTCCAGCAGCACGAACAGGGGCAGGGGCCCGGTGCGGTCGGCGAAAGGGCCGCGGCGCAGCAGGTAGTCAAGCGCCTGGACACCGTCGCGGCAGATGTCGATGGGATTGGCCAGGTTCAACGAGGCCAGGCCCAGCTGGAAAAGCTCGACGTCGTCTGCGCTGTCGTCAACGATGAGGATGGGGGCGAGGTCGGACATAAAGGGGCAAGGGTAGCGGAATCAGGCGGGCAAGGCAAACCAGAATTCCGCGCCTTGCCCCGGCGTGCCATGGGCCCAGACCCGTCCGCCATGGCGTTCCAGAATGCGCTGCACGCTGGCCAGGCCCACGCCCGTGCCCCCGAACTCGTCCGCATGGTGCAGGCGTGAAAACACCTTGAACAGCCGGTGGGCGTAGCGCATGTCGAAGCCCACACCGTTGTCGCTGATGCAGATGCGCACCTCGCCCGGGGTGGTGGTGTCGGCGCGGACCCCGATCACCGCGGGGTCGCTGCCCGCCGTGTACTTGAGCGCGTTGTCCAGCAGGTTGAACACGGCCTGCCTCAACAGGTCCGGGTCCGCGTGGACCACCGGCAGCGGCTCCACCCGCCACTCGACGCGGCGGCCTTCCATCTCGGGCTCCAGGGCGTCGCGGCAGCGCTGCACCAGCGGCCCCAGCTCCACCTCCTGCTTGGGCAGCGCGCCATGCCCCAGCTGCGAGAACGCCAGCAGGTCGTCAATCAGCTGGCCCATGCCGGCCGCGGCGCGCAGGATGCGCTGCAGGTACTTGTGGCCGCTGGCATCGAGCTGGCTGCCATGCCGCTCCTCGATCACGCGGGCAAAACCCTCGACATGGCGCGCCGGCGCGCGCAGGTCATGGGCCACGGTGTAGGCAAACGCCTCCAGCTCGGCATTGGCGCGCGTGAGCTCGGCCGTGCGCTGGCGCACGGTGGCGTCCATGGCCTCGGCAAAGAGGCGTTGCTGTTCTTCGGTGCGTTTTTGCGCCGACATGTCGTGAAACGACGCCAGCAGCAAGCGCTCGTTTCCGCTCATGACTTCGCCCACCGACATGGCCAGCGGCAGCGGCTGCCCGCTGGCGGTGACGCCCGCGATGGAGTGCGTGGTGCCCACCTTGAGCGCCTGCACGGACACCTCGGGCACCAGCACCGAAAACGGCAGGCCCTCGAGATCCACCCCGCCATGGCCAAACAGCTCGCTGGCCGCGCGGTTGGCGGTGCGCACCACGCCGCGCGTGTCCAGCGTGACGATGCCGGTCAGCGTGGCGTCGATCAGGGCCTCGGCACGGGCCTCGGACTGGGTGAGGTTTTCACGCAGCGCCCGCGCCAGGGCCCGCGCGTGGTCGCGCTGGGCCTGCATGCGGCCGACCACGGCCAGGGTCAGCAGGGTGAGCGCCAGGACCAGCCCGCCCGCGGTCAGCGCCTTGGGCTGAAGGTAGGGGCTCAGGGGCAATGCCCGCATCCGGATCTCCCAGAACCGGCCCGCCACGGGCAGCGTCTGAGCGGTGTCGAAAGGCGTGCGCCAGAACGACGGCTGTGGCAGGTTCCCGTAGCGCCCCAGCAGGGCCTCGTCTCCGGCGGGGGCACGGGCTTCGGTGACCGGGCCCAGGTCACGCAACTGGACTTCGGTGCCGGGGCCCAGGTGGTTGCCCAGGCCCGGCCCCAACAGCCGGTCCACCACGAAAACCACCGAGACCTGGCCGAGGTAGGCGTCGCGGCGTTGCTCCACGGTGCCCACCGGCCTGTGGTGCCGGTAGATCGGCGCGCGCATGGCCACCCCGACGGCGCCAGCCGACTGCACCAGGCTGAAAGGCGCCGAGGCCCGGGCCTGGCCGCTGTCGCGCGCGGCTTCCAGCACGGCCAGGCGGACCGGGCCGGCGGCGGTGTCAAAGCCGAAAGCCCTTTCGTTGCCCTGCATGGGCTCGTTGTATTCCGTCGCCACGTAAAAGGGCCGCTGGCCAGGCGGGGCCACGCGAAAGTCCGGGTAGCCGCCGGGCACCAGCGAGCTGTCCTGGCGGATCCGCGCCTCAAACGCGGGCAGCTCGGCCCGGGTCACCAGGCGCGCGAACTGCACGGCCTGCAGGCCCAGCATGCCCCGTTCAATTTCGAGTGCCTGTGCATAGGCGTGGAAGTCCACGCGGGTGACCTCGTCGCTCGCGATGAACAGACCCTGCAGGCCGCTGAGCACATTGAGCGCCTGCGTGGTCCGGCTGGAGACTTCGTAGGAGATCTGGGTGAACTGGCGCTCCTGCTCGCGCGCCTGCGCCTGCTCGTCGCTTCGCGCCACCGCCAGCCAGGTGGCCACTGCCAGCGACAGGCCCAGCGCAAGCACGGTCAGGGCGGGCAGCAGCCGGGCCAGGCGGTGGTTCAGGGCGACCTTCATGAGCCGCCAAGCATAATCCTTCGCCATGGAACTTGCCGCCTTTCTGATGGACTTCATCCTGCACGTGGACCGGCACCTCGAGGTGTTTGTCCGGACCTATGGCGCCTGGGTCTATGCGCTGCTGTTCCTGATCGTGTTCGTGGAAACCGGCGTGGTGGTCATGCCCTTCCTGCCGGGGGATTCGCTGCTGTTCGTGGTGGGCGCGCTGTGCGGCGTGGGGCTGATGGACTATGGCACCTCGGTGGCGCTGCTGCTGGCCGCCGCGGTGGCCGGCAACCAGAGCAACTACACCATTGGCCGCTTCTTCGGGCCACGGGTGTTCCAGTGGGAGAACTCGCGTTATTTCAACAAGCGCGCCTTTGACCAGGCCCACGCGTTCTACGAGAAGTACGGCGGCATCACCATCGTGGCGGCGCGCTTCATGCCGTTCCTGCGCACCTTCGCGCCGTTCGTGGCGGGCGTGGCGCAGATGACGCGCAGCAAGTTCACGCTGTATGACGTCACCGGCGGCGCGCTGTGGGTGGTGGGCGTCATCACCGCGGGCTACTTCTTTGGCAGCGTGCCCTGGGTCAAGGAGCACCTGGACAAGATCATCTGGGCCATGATCCTGCTGCCCGGCCTGCTGGTGCTGTTTGGCGCCTGGAAAGCCCGCCGCAAGGCCTCCGGCACCGCCTGAAATGCAGGCGCCGCAGCGTGCGCCGAAAGCACGGCGTTTCAATACCTGAAAGATATTGAAATCGGGGGTTTCATATATTTGATTTTGTGTTGACGCACTTGTATGGTCCCGTTGCCCGTCGGTTCCCGGCGGTACAACAGGAGACAAGAAATGCGTTCGTCACACATCACACGCCTCGTGGTGGGCTTTGCCATGCTGCTGGCCACCCTGTGCGCCGAGGCAGCGAGCTTGCGCCAGATGCAGCTGGGCAGCTACAACTTCTCGTACTACAGCAACAAGACCCTGCAGGCGACCATGCCGGCGATCACACGGGTCGTGATCGTGCAGCACGGCATCAACCGCGACGGTGATCCCGCCTTCACGGCTGCCAACGACGCGCTGCACAACAGCGGCGCCAATATCCCCGAGATCCTGCTGATCGCGCCGCAGTTCTGGAACGATGCGGACAGCAGTGCCGGCAAGGTACCGGCTGGCGCGCCGTACTGGTTCGACGAGCAGTGGAGCCTGGGCTACGACTCGATGGACAGCCGGCACCTGAGTTCGTTCACGGTCATCGATGACCTGATCCGCAAGTTTGCCGATGCCACGGCCTATCCCAATGTCACGCAGATCGTGGTGGCCGGGCATTCCGCGGGGGCGCAGATGTATTCCCGCTATGCGGCCTTCAACACCGTGCATGGCGGCGTGCGATCCGGGGTACTGGTCAAGTATGTGCTGGCCAACGCGGGTACCCACCTGTACTTCAGCACCGACCGGCCCGTGGGCAACGCGGCCAGCGGTGCCACGGCCTTCGGCACGTTTACCGGTGCCGCTGCCTGTCCGGGCTACGACACCTACAAATACGGCAACACCAACTATTCGGCCGATGGCCCCTTCAACTACCCCCATACGCTGACGCCGCAGGCCCGCTTCATCCGTTTCGCCGGGCGCAAGGCCTACTACTACCAGGGCACGGCCGACACCGTGCCCTATACCGCCTCCAACGGCCCTGACGACAACTGCGCTGCCGTGCTCAGCGGCAGCACACGATTGGCTCGTGGCGTGACCAACGCGCGCTACCAGCGCTACCTGGCGGGTCAGCTCGGGGTATCGCTTGACCGGCTGTTCCGCCGCGTGGAGGGTGTGGGGCACAGCGCCAGCGGCATGTGGAATGCGTCCTGCGTGATGACCGCGCTGTATGGCACGGCGCAGATGCTCAACACCACCGGCGCCAGTTGCTCCGATCTCAACTGAAGGGGACGCTCCGCCATGGTGATGACCCGGCGACGCCTGGCCCAGATTGCGGCGCCGCTGTCGGTGGCCGGCGCGCTCGTGCTGGGCTGGCGTGCAGGCTTGCCGTCCGAGGCGGTGCGCGGGCAGGTCCGCCTGGCGCCCGGGGTGCAGGCGGCGCACGCCCGGCCTGTGGCATCCCCAGCGCCGGACTTGGCCGGCGTGGCCCGGGTGCCCGGGGCGATGCGGCCTGATGGGCCCGTGGGGCCTGTGGAGCCTGCCGGGCCTGAGAGCCATTCCGAATCGGCCCACGATCTCCATGCGCTGTTCATGCGCCATTCGCGCAGTGCCGACCCGCGGGCACTGGAGGAGGCCCGCCTGGCGCTGGCCAATTGCACCGACCATGCGCGCCAGGCAGATGCGCTGAAGATGGCCTTTGCGGGCGGTGACCCCGGACCGCTGCTGGGGCCTCTGACCCCGGGCCGCCAGCTCGCCAGCGCCGAGCTGGACAGACGCTGCCGGGGTTTTGGACAGATGGCGCCTGCCGTGCTGGCGGCCATGCAGGCCGATCTGCAGGCACGCCTGCACGCCCTCGGCTCGCGTCTGGCCGACGGTCCCCGGCAGGCCTCGTCGCTTCAGGAGCCCGCCGAGGTGGCACGCCTTTTGGGGGCGGGAACCGCGACCGCCTTTGAGCAGGCGCGGCCCGCGCTGGTGGCCGCGCTCGCGCGGCAGGCGGGGGTGGCGCAGGAGTCGCCGGCATGGGAGGACCTTGAAACTGCCATGCTGCTGGCATCCTGCGAACTGGGCCGCGACTGCTCGGCCGGGGCCTTCGAGTCGCTGCGCCGCTGCACCTGGCAGGCCCGCTGCGGCCAGGGCCTGTTCGACCACTGGCAGGAGGGCCTGCCGGCGACCCGCGTGGAAGCCATATCGAACACGCGCAACCGCGTCCTGCGGGTCATCCGCTCGGGCCAGGCCGCTGCGCTGGTCTGGCCCTGAGGCGGCGCGGCTTCAGAAGGTGTGTCGCACGCCGACCTGGTAGCCCTTGCTGGTTCCGCCCGGAGTGGTCACGCCCAGGCCCACATTGAACGCGGTGCCCGCGCCCTTGTTGTGGATCTGCGCATAGTTGGCATACAGCGCCGTGCGCCTGGACAGCGCATGCACATAGCCTAGCGCGACATGCGTGGCGTCGTTGGCCACGCCGGTCGCCTTCAGTCGCGTGTAGGCGAATCGCCATTCGCCCGGACCCGCGCGCCAGCGCGTGCCCACCATCTGGGCCGCGGTGCGGCTGGCGCCGACCTTGTTGCTGCCCCACAGATACATCAGCAGCACCGGGCCGGCCTGGTAGTTGATGCCGGCATTGGTCTGGCGGTAGTCGCCGGTGGCGTAGGCGGTTTTGCCGCTGGCGACGGCAATGTTGACGGGGCCGGCCTTGTAGCCCAGGCGCGCGCCCTGGTAGTGGCCGTCGCGGCGCGTGGCGCCGGCCGTGCTGGCGTTCTCGCCGAGCGCAATCATCGCCTGGCCGTAGAAGCCGCCCAGGCCGGCGGGCAGGATGTAGCCCACCGAGTTGGAGGCGCGCACCTGCGTCCTTGCGGTGGTGCCTCCTGAGGCTTTGGGGTAGTAGAGCGCGCCCGCACTCCCCACGCCGTTGGTGCCGAAAGGATGCATGGCCGTGGTGAGGTTGAGGAAGCTTGGAACGTAGTCACGGCCCAGGCGCAATTCGCCCCAGGGGCCGCCCAGGCTGGCCACCGATTTGCGTCCGAAGGTCAGGCCCTGCGAGCCGGAGACGGTCGCTGCGGCGCCGGAGGTCTGGTTGTTGGTGTTGGTGCCGCCGCCGGTGCCATCGTCAGGCGCGAAGCCGGCCTCCAGCCAGAAGCCTGCGCGCAGGCCGCTGCCCAGGTCTTCGGTGCCGCGAAAGCCCAGCCGGTTGGAGGTGTTGGCGTCGGGAGCGAGCTGGGTGCGGCGGACATCGCCGGAGGTCAGGTGTGACCAGGCGCTGTCAATCACGCCGAACACCGTGACGCTGGACTGGGCGCTGGCGCCTCCCGCGGTGGCGCACAGCGCGGCGAGGGCGAGGGTACGGGGATGGGGTTTCATGGGTCTCCTTGGATGGTCTTGGGGCGAAACGCGGACGCGAGCGCCTTCCCAGGCGGGGCGTTCGCCCTGCCGCGCAAGCTCGGTCGGGAAATGCCGGCCCCGTGACGGGCCGGCGGGGGATCAGCGCGCGGGCACGCGCGTGGCCAGCGGCGGCGGCTGGTACGAAGGCTGCAGCTTGCAGGTGTCGCCGTAGGCAGCTTCATAGCCCTTGCACAGCTCCAGTACCTTTTGCGGCGTCGGCTTGTTGCCGTTGTCTATCCAGTCCAGCAGGGCAGTGAAAAGGGCCGGGTATTGCGGGTCGCTGAGGAAGCTGTGCTCGTGCTCGTCGCTGAAGGTCTGCACGAGGTTGGCGCTGGTGCCCGCCTGGTCGATGATGGTGCGGTAGGCCGATTCCAGTTCCACGAAAGCCGTGGGGTCGTCGATGGCATGCAGGGTCAGCACCGGCATGTTGATGCGGCCCTGGGGCTCGCTGTCCGCAGCCAGCTGGGTCACGGCCTGCGGGTCCGCCTGGTAGCGCAGAACGCCCGCGTTGAGCGCGGCGTCGTCCGCCGAGCCGCGGTAGGTCACGCCGGCATTGCTGAACGGGTTGCGGTTGCCAAGGCGCAGCTGCGTCAGGTCGCGGAACAGCCAGGTGGCCCAGTTCAGGTGGCCGATGAGCGAACGCTCGGGGATGTGGATCACCCGGGTCAGGGTGTCGAGATTGGCCTGTTGCTGGGCGCTGCGCTGCGCTGCGGGCTTGCGCACCCCGGTGCATTCATCCACGCGGGCCGCAAGTTCGGGCCGGGTGAGCTTGCTGTCCATCGGCAGGCCCTGCCACAGGGGGTACTGCGGCTCGTCGGCGCGAGGGTGGTTCTTGCACACGTACTGATAGACCGCGCGCAGATCGAGCCGGAAGTCGTAGGCACGGGTCCCGCCGCCGAGCACGCCGCTGGTCAGCAGGACGCCGTCGTAGGGGCCGCGGACCTTGCCGCCGGGGCCATCGACCATGGCATAGATTTCGGCCGCTTTGGACGCCACGGCGCCGCCGTAGCTCTGGCCGTGCAGCAGGGTGCGCCGCGGCTGGCCGAACTGCTGCACGAAGAAGCGGCGCAGCTGCTCGGTGTCCTCAGCGGCCATGGTCACGCCGTAGCCGCCGCGCCGGTAGGTGGCGCCTGCCCACGCGTAGCCGGCCTTGACGGTGACGGCCCAGCGCTTGAGATCGGCTTCAGAGCGCTCCGGCTTGGACGCACCAGTGTCGGCAGGGCCGCCGTGGGCATGCATCACGAGCACCCCCGTGTCCTTGTTCCAGTTGGCGGGCAAGGCGATCCAGTAGTAGCTGCCGTCCCCCATGGCCCCGGTGAAGCAGCGCGCCGTGGACGGGACCTCCTTGGGGCAGGCGTGGCTCTGGGGCGCGGCAGGCTGGGCCGAGGCGCTGGCGGGCAAAAGGGCTGCGCAGGCCAGGACAGGCCCGAGGGCCCAAAGGCGTATCTTGTTCACGTTGTCTCCGTTGTTTTGAGGGGATGGCGTGACGATAGTTGCGCCACTGCTTGGCGTCAAATATACTGAAATGGTTATCTTGATATTTTAAAAATATGGAATTACGGCACCTGCGTTATTTCCTGGCGGTGGCCGAGACGGGGCACATGACGCGCGCGGCCGAAACCCTGGGCATCCAGCAACCGCCGTTGAGCCTTCAGATCAAGGCGCTGGAAAAGGAACTCGGGGTGACGTTGTTCCAGCGGCACCCCAAGGGCGTGGCATTGACCGAAGCGGGCCGGCTGTTTCGCACCGAAGCCCAGCGGCTCATTGACGACGTGGCCGCCATGACGCGGCGCATGGCCCGCGTGGCGCGTGGCGAGGTGGGCCAGCTGAGCGTGGGCTTCACGAGTTCGGCGGCCGCGCACCGTTTCACGCCCGAGGCCCTGCGGGCCTGCCGCCGCAGCCATCCCGGCGTGGTGCTGAGCCTGAGCGAGGACAACGCGGCCGACATCACCGAGGCCGTGGCGTCGGCGCGCCTGCATTGCGGATTGATTCGCGTCCCCGTGTCCCGCCCGGCGGGATTGGTGTTCGAAACGCTGCTGCGCGAGCCGGTGGTGGTGGCCGTGCCGCGTGACCACGCGCTGGCCCGGCGGCCTGGCGCGCGCAAGCCGGTGGCACTGTCCGAGTTGCGGCAGGACCCTTTCATCCTGGTGCGCCGGCCCGGCGCGCCCGGCCTGTATGCCAACCTGCTGGCGTTGTGCGAGGAGCAGGGCTTTCAGGCGCAGGTGCTGGGCGAGGTGGGGCGCATGGGCACGAGCCTGAACCTGGTGGCCGCCGGAGCCGGTGTCGCGGTGGTGCCGGCCTCCATGCAGGGGCAGCACCCGCATGCCGTGGTCTACCTGCCTTTGCTGGAGAGCGCGCGGCTGGATGCGCCCTTGACGCTGGTATACCGTGAGGCCGACTGCGCCGGCGCGGTGGCGGGCTTTCTGGTCATCGCCCGCAAAACGGCGACGCGGCTGGCCCGTCAGGGCGGGGCATGAAGCGGCGCGGCTTCCTGCGTCGCGCGGCTGCGCTGGCGGCTGGCGCCCTGACTCTCTGTGCCCGAGCCGGCGAAGACGTGCGGGGCTGGCCGTCAAGACCGCTACGCATCATCGTGGTGTACCCACCGGGCGGATTGAGCGATGGCATCGCGCGGACCCTGGCCGACGCGCTCGCCACACGTTTGGGATGGCCCGTGCGTGTCGAAAACCGCGCGGGCGGCGGCGGCAGCGTGGGCCTGCAGGCCCTGGCGCGCGCGCCGGCCGACGGGCACACGCTCGCGTTTTCGGCCGTGAGTCCGCTCACCCTGCGGCCGCAACCCGCGCCCGGCGGGGATGACCCGCTGGCCGGCATCCTGCCGGTGGCGGGGGTCATGTACACACCTGTGCTGCTGGTGGGCACCCCGGCGTTCCAGGGGCACGGCTTTGCCGACCTGCTGGCCCAGGCGCGGGCGCGGCCCGAGCAATTGCGCTGGGCCACCTCCGGCCAGGCGACGGCCGGGCATCTGGTGCTCGAGCAGGTGCAGCTGGGGGCGGGCATCCATGTCACGCATGTCCCTTACAAGGGGGGAGGGCGCCAGCTCACGGATGCCTTGGGGGGACAGTTTGAACTGCTGTCGACCAACGTCGCGGCAATGCAGCTGGAACTGATTGCCGCCGGCCGGCTGCAGCCGCTGGCGGTGGGCGCGCCGCGCCGGCTCGAGGTTCTGCCCCAGGTGCCCACGTTCACCGAGCTGGGCCTGCCGCGGGCCAACATCAGCTCGCTCTTCGGCGTGTTTGCGCCCGGCGGGACGCCGCCCGCTGTGGCCGATGCGCTCAATGGGGCCGTGAACGCGGCACTGGAATCGGGCGTGCTGCGTGAGCGCCTGCTGGCCGCCGACAACTTGCCGGCCACGGGCAGCCGCGCGGCGTTTGCTCGCCGCATTGCCGACGAGCGGGCCAGCAACCGGACGCTGAAAGCCGCGCACATTCCTGTGGAATAGCCGAGCTGGCTGTTTGGGGAAATTAATAAGTATGCGTATCATATGGGGCAGGAGACACTGCCATGAATGCACCTGAACCCCTGTCGCGCTGGACCCCGCCCGGCTCCAGCCGCGTGCCCTTCTGGGCCTACACCGACGCCCAGCTGCACCAGCGCGAACTGGAGCGGATCTTTTATGGGCCGCACTGGTGCTACGTGGGCCTGGAGGTGGAGATTCCCAACGTGGGCGACTACCGGCTCAGCCATGTGGGCGGGCGCCAGGTGATCCTGGTGCGCGACCGGGTGGCGCCCCGGGACCGCGCCACCGACCACGGCATCCGCGTGGTGGAAAACCGCTGTGCCCACCGCGGCGTGCGCTTTTGCCAGCAGCCCCATGGCAATGCCCGCAGCTTTGTCTGCCCCTACCACCAGTGGACCTACAAGCTCAATGGCGAGCTGGCCGGCCTGCCGTTCAAGGACGGCGTGAAGGACGGCGACTGCGTGAATGGCGGCATGCCCGAAGGCTTTGACCTCAAGGCCAACGGCCTGGTCCAGTTGCGCGTGGCGGTGCTGCATGGCCTGGTGTTCGCGACCTTCAGCCATGAGACCGAGCCGCTGGAGGACTACCTGGGCCCCAACGTCATGCCCTGGCTGGACCGCATTTTCAAGGGGCGCCAGCTCACGCTGCTGGGCTACAACCGCCAGCGCATTCCGGGGAACTGGAAGCTGATGATGGAAAACATCAAGGACCCGTACCACCCGGGCCTGCTGCACACCTGGTTCGTGACCTTTGGCCTGTGGCGCGCCGACCAGAAAAGCCGCATGGTGATGGACGCCCACGGCCGGCACGCGGTCATGATCTCGCGCCGCAACGAAGGCGGCCAGAACGCGGCCGTGACCGAGGGCGTGACCAGTTTCAAGGCCAACATGGCCCTCCATGACGACCGCCTGCTCGACGTGGTGCCCGAGCCCTGGTGGACGATTGCCGACCCGTCACGCCCGGGCCTGCAGATCACGCCCACGGTGACCATGATCACGCTGTTCCCCAGCCTGATCATCCAGCAGCAGGTCAATTCGCTGAGCACCCGCCATATCGTGCCGCGCGGCGAAGGCGAGTTCGACTTTGTCTGGACCCACTTCGGCTTTGCCGACGACACGCCCGAGATGACGCAGCGCAGGCTGCGGCAGGCCAACCTGTTCGGCCCGGCAGGCTTTGTGAGTGCCGACGACGGCGAGGTGATCGAGTTCAGCCAGGATGGTTTCCGCCAGTGGGGCAGTGATGGCAACGAGACCGGCAGCACCCTGTGTGAACTGGGCGGCACGGGCACCGAGATGACCGAGCACATGGTGACCGAGACACTCATCCGGTCGATGTATGCCTACTGGAAGAAAGTGATGGCGGTGTGATGGACCTCGACACCTTGCTGCTGCAGCACCAGGTTGACCAGCTCAATGCGGCCTATGCGGCGGCGCTGGACGAAAAGCGTTTTGAGGACTGGCCGGCGTTCTTCACCGAAGACGCGCACTACACCGTGCAGGCCCGTGAGAATTTTGACCGGGGCCTGCCGCTGGCGCTGATGGCTCTGGAAAGCCGGGGCATGATGAAAGACCGGGTCTATGGCATCACCCAGACCATCTACCACGGGCCCTACTACATGCGCCACGTGGTGGGGGCGGCCCAGGTGGTAGCCGGGGAGGGCGGCGAGATCCGCGCGCAGGCCAACTATGCGGTGTTCAGGACCAAGCCGGGCAGCGTGAGCGAGGTCTACAACGTGGGTCGCTACATCGACGCCCTGGTGCGCACGCCAGAGGGCCTGCGCCTGGCAAGCCGGCGCTGCGTGTATGACAGCGAGATGATCCTCAACTCGCTGATCTACCCGGTCTAGCGCGGCCTGCCTGCGCCGCCTTACTTGCGGTCCTGGCGCTTGCCCAGTTCGTTGCCGATCAGGGCGCCGGCGGCGGCCCCACCCACGGTGGCTGCGGTGCCGCCCACGGCGCTGCCCAGCACACCGCCGGCCACGGCACCCACGCCCGTGCCGATCTGGGCACTGCTGGGGTTGGACGCACAGCCCGTGAGGGCCATCAGCGAAGCGGCAACGGCCGCGATCATCAGTCGGTTCTTCATTGTGTTCACCTCGTCAAAGTTGCAGGCCCTGGCGGGGCGCGATGCGCTTTGCTCAGCCTGTGAGGGAACTGTAGGTTGCGGGCCGCTTGCGGCCTGTAGGAGGCGGCCGCCGCGCATTGTCGGCGGTGGGCAGGTGTTCAGGCCGTGCGGCGCTTGCGCGGCGCGTGCGTGGGCGCCACCAGCGCAAGCTTGCTGCGCGCCGCTGCGCGTTTGCGCGGGGCGGCGCGTGCCGGTTTGGCGGCCGCTGCGGCCCTGGGGGCCGGGGCTGGTGCGGCGGATGGTTGAGCGGCCGGTTCAGCAGCATGGGCCTGGGCACGCGCGAGCAGCTCCTGGTGCTCGGCCAGCAGGTAGTCACCCAGGTCGTTGATGTCGGGCACCACGCGGCGGCAGGCAATGAGCCCGTAGTCCATGCGGCCGTTGTAGCTTTGCACCGTGACATTCAGCGCCATGCCATGGGCCGGGATCGACACCGGGTAGTAGCAGACCATGCGCGCGCCGGCGAAGTACAGGGGCACCGGTATGCCCGCCACGTTGGAGATCACCAGGTTGGCAACCGGCGGGATCACATTCATCACGCGCGAGCGGCCCCACAGCGAGGCCAGGCCCGACACCAGCCAGGGCGCGCCCAGCATCGGGAAGTCATTGGGAATCGCGGCCTTGACGCGGCCCATCATCTGCTTGTTGGCATGCGACGCGGTGTGAATGGCCTTGAGCCGGTCCACGGGGTCGGCCACATCGGTGGCCAGGGTCATGGCCAGCATGCTGACCTGGTTGTTGGCCGATTCATCACCCGCGGCGCGCAGGCTCACCGGCACCGCCGCGATCAGGGGCTTGGCGGGCAGGTTGTCGTATTCCTGCAGGTAGCGGCGCAGCGCGCCCGCGGTGGTGGCCATGACCACATCGTTGAGCGAGACGCCAAACGCCTTGGCAATGCCCTTGGTCTCGGCCAGCGGGATGGTCCGCCCGGCAAAGGTGCGCTGGTTGGTGATGGCCACATTGAGCAGGGTGCGCGGGCCGAACAGCTTGAAGTTCTTGGGCAGGCCCCAGGCGCGCTTGCCGTCGGGGCCTTTTTCAGGGACCACCACGTCGCGCACCGCGCGCAGCATGGACGGCGCCATGCGGAACAGCTTGGCGTATTGCTGCACGGCGTTGCGCACCGCAGCGCCGGCCAGCTCGGCCATGCCCAGCTGGTATTCGTTGCGGCGGGGGCGCGGGCGTGGCGGCTTGATGACGCGGCCCGCCGGTTCCAGGTCGAACAGGGCCTTGGCCACGGCCACACCGCCCTGGCCGTCAATGCCTGCGTGATGCACCTTGGCGTACAGCGCCACCTGGCCGCTCTTGAGGCCGTCGATGATGAAGATCTCCCACAGCGGGCGGCTGCGGTCCAGCAGCGTGGAGTGCAGCCGCGCCACGTACTGCTGCAGTTGCCGGTTGGAGCCGGGCTTGGGCAGCGAGATGTGGCGCACGTGGTAGTCGATGTCGATGTCCTCGTCCTCGACCCAGACCGGGTCGGACAGGTCGAACGGCATCAGCGCGAGCTTGCGCGTGAACACCGGCGCCAGATGCAGGCGCGCGGCAATGCCCTGTTTGGCGTCTTCGAAGAAGTCGCCCGCGTGGCCCTCGGGCAGGTCCAGCACATTGAGCGAGCCGATGTGCATGGGCATCTCGGGAGACTCGATGTGCAGGAACATGGCGTCCAGGCCGCTGAGGTGTTTCATGGGGGGGCTCCAGGTGTGCAGGGCAAAGGCCCGGTGTCGGCGCCAGGGCCGGGCGGGTCTGCCAAGGGTGCGACAGTTCGCCGCACATTTCACCTGTGAAAACCCTGAGAGGCCCCGACAAGCCCCGCCATCAGGCCTACATCGGCCGGTTGCGCGCCAGCGGCGGGTTGGCCGCGAAGTAGCGCTGGATGCCGCGCAGCAGCGCGTCGGCCAGCTGGTCCTGGTACTCCTCGCTGCGCAGCTTGGCTTCTTCCTCGGGGTTGCTGATGAAGGCGGTCTCGACCAGCACGCTCGGGATGTCGGGGGCCTTGAGCACCGCAAAGCCCGCCTGCTCCACATGGCGCTTGTGCAGGCGCCCGACATGGCCGATCTCGCCGATCATGGCGCTGCCCAGGCGCAGGCTGTCGTTGATCTGGGCGGTGGTGCTCATGTCGAGCAAGGCCCGCTTGAGGTGCAGGTCCTGCGTCTTCACGTTCACGCCACCGATCAGGTCGGCCTGGTTCTCCTTGTTGGCCATCCAGCGCGCCGCCGCGCTGGAGGCGCCGTTCTGGCTGAGCGCAAACACGCTGGCGCCACGGGCACTGGGCGTGAGGAAGGCGTCGGCGTGGATGCTGACGAACAGGTCGGCCTGCACGCGCCGCGCCTTCTGCACCCGCACGTGCAGGGGCACGAAGAAGTCGGCGTCGCGCGTGAGGAAAGCCCGCATCGGGTTGCCGTTGATCGTGGTGGCGTTGATGCGCTCGCGGATGCGGTGGGCGATCTGCAGCACCACGTCCTTCTCGCGCGTGCCGCCGGGGCCAATGGCGCCCGGGTCTTCGCCGCCATGGCCCGGGTCCAGCGCCACGATGATCAGGCGGTCGGTGCGCGCGGCGGGCGCGGCTTGTGGGTCATTTGAGGCTGTAGTCCCCGGCCCGCGGCCACTGGGTGCTATCAAAACAGGAGCGGATGGGGGTGGTGCCGAGGGCGTGATCGTGGTTGGCCGCTGGGCCTGCCGGGCCATCAGTTCGCCCAGCGGGTCCGCGGCCGGCGCGGGCGAGGGCGAAGGGGCCGATGGCGCCGCGGCCGTTCGTGTGTCGCGCAGGCGCTCGGCGATCAGGGCTTCCAGCGGGTCCACGGGCTGGGTCGGGTACAGGTCAAACACCAGCCGGTGCTGGTAGGCGGCAATGGGCGGCAGGTTGAACACCTGGGGCAGCACGGGCTGTTTGAGGTCCAGCACCAGCCGCACCACGTTGGGGGCGTTCTGGCCGGCGCGGATGCCGGTGATGTAGGGGTCGTCGGCCTTGACCTTGGCCACGAGCTCGCGCAGCGCGGGGTTCAGGTCGATGCCCTCGATGTCCACCGCCAGCCGGGGCGGGCTGGCGACAAACAGCTGCTTGGTGCTGAGCAGGCCATCGGATTCGATGGTGACGCGTGAATAGTCCGGGGCCGGCCAGATGCGCACGGCCAGAATGGTGGCGCCGCGCGCGATCTGCTGGCGGCCCAGCAGCAGGACCAGCGTGCCGGCCTGCAGCAGGTGGCGGCGGTCGAGCTGGCGCGTCATGCGATGGCCTCCAGCAGGGCGCGCCCCGTGGCCGTGTGCGCGTCCAGCGTGACCGTGCGCGTTTCGTCGGCCAGGGCGTCAATGTGCAGGCTCAGGTCGGCCTGCGGCAAAACGGCGGCGGCCTTGTCGGGCCACTCGGCCAGCTTGAGGCCGGGGCTGGCGAACAGGTCCCGAAAGCCCGCGTCTTCCCATTCGCGCGGGTCGCCAAAGCGGTAAAAGTCGAAATGCCAGATGGCCAGCGGCTCGCGGCCCGGCGCGACCGCGGGCGCCTCGTGCGGCTCCACCACGGCGTAGGTCGGGCTCTTGATGCGGCCCTGCACGCCAAGCGCCTGCAGCAGGTGGCGCACCAGCGTGGTCTTGCCCGCACCGAGGTCCCCATGCAGCTCGATGAAGGCGTTGCGCAGCGCGGGCGCGGCGGCCAGGCGCTGCGCGAAAGCGCGGGTGTCGTCCTCGCACTGCCAGCGCAGCGAGGTGGTTTCTACAATCGGTGGGTGACGTTCAGCAGCAGTCAGATCGACGGTCCTCGTTTGGTGGAAAGCATCCGGGTGTGGGCCCGTGAGCTGGGATTTTCCCAAATTGGCGTGTCCGGTGTGAATCTGGCGGAAGCCGAGGCCGGATTGAGCGCCTGGCTGGCGCGTGGTTTCCATGGCGACATGGCCTACATGGCGGCCCATGGCCTCAAGCGCGCGCGGCCCGCCGAACTGGTGCCGGGCACGGTGAGCGTGATCACCGCACGCATGGACTACCTGCCGGCCGCAACGCCCGCGGACTGGCAGGCCGTGGAGTTCGACCGCCTGAAGCGACCGGGCGAGGGCATCGTCTCGGTCTACGCGCGGGGCCGGGACTACCACAAGGTGCTGCGCGCGCGGCTGCAGAAGCTGCAGTCGCGCATGGCGCAGGAGCTGGGGCCGTTTGGACACCGCGTGTTCACCGACTCGGCGCCGGTGCTCGAGGCCGAACTGGCCGCGCGCAGCGGCCAGGGCTGGCGCGGCAAGCACACGCTGGTGCTCAGCCGCGAGGCGGGCTCGATGTTTTTCCTGGGCGAGATCTACGTGGACCTGGCGCTGCCGGTGAGTGAACCGGTGACGGGCCATTGCGGCAGTTGCAGCGCCTGTATCGACGTGTGCCCGACCCGCGCCATCGTGGCGCCACACCAGCTGGACGCGCGCCGCTGCATTTCGTACCTCACCATCGAGCACGCCGGGCCGATCCCCCTGGAACTGCGGCCCCTCATGGGCAACCGCATCTACGGCTGCGACGACTGCCAGCTGGCCTGCCCGTGGAACAAGTATGCGCAGCGCAATGCCCTGCCGGATTTTGATGAGCGCGCCGGGCTGAGCGGCCAGCAGCTGGTGACACTGTTCAACTGGAGCGAGCAGGACTTCCTGCGGCACACCGAGGGCAGCCCGATCCGGCGCATTGGCCATGAACGCTGGCTGCGCAACATCGCGGTCGCCATGGGCAACGCGCTTCGCAGTGCGCAGTCGGAACCGGGGGCGATGGCGGGCGCGCTCGCAGCGCGGCGGCGCGAAGCCAGCGCCTTGCTGGCCGAGCACATCGACTGGGCGCTGGCGGGCCGCTAGCTAGAGCTCCCACGCTCCCCCGCCGCGCGTGGGTCGCTGCCCCCGAGGGGGCCTTCGCGACTTGGGGCGGCCCGGCGGCGCTCAGCAGCGTGCCTCGCCCATGGCCGCATCGACGCGGCGCTTCTGGTCATTCAGGCTGTCCATGGTGGCGGCGCTGCCGCCGGCCCGACCCCGCTCGAGCAGGGCATCGCGCTCGCGTTTCAGGTCGGCGCAGCGCGCCTTGCCGTCAACCACCGCCGGAGGCCGCACCGCGGTTGCGCCGGGCGCGGTGCCCGTGGGGGGCACGGGCGCGGCGGGCGCCGGGGCGGCAGCCTCCTGCAGGTTCTTGAGCGTGGCGGCCGCGTCAGCGGCTTTCTGCTTTTCGACCAGGCAATCCGCCTCGATCGCGGCCCGGGTTTCGGGCGCGCTGCCCCGGTGCTGGTAGACCCACTCGAGGGTCCTGGCCAGCTCGTTGCGGTTGTGGGTGTTGGGCAGGTCGGCCATTTGCTGATCGAGCGTGGCGCCACCTTCGCGCTTCCAGACAAAACGCTGGGCATCCAGGCCGATGCGGGCGCACACGGCGGTGAAGGCCGAGAGCGGCCTTTTGGTGGCCGCGGGCGCGGGGGCGCTGGGCGCGGTGGCCGGGGCAGCGCGCACTGCGCCGCTGGCGTCGCAGGGACGATCCTGGAACACATTGCCGCAGCGGTAAAGCGCATGGGCAGGCAGCACGCTCAGCGTCAGGCACAGCGCGAGGGCGCGTGATGTCACGGCATTCATGTCGGGTTCCCCTTCAATCCCTTGGAGGGGAATACTAACGCAGGACCCCTGGCTACGAACCGGTTGCCGTGACCTGGCAACGCAGCGCGAAGGTAACGGTGGAGCTCGCGTTGAAGGCCGGCAAGGCAAGGCCAGACCCCTGCAGGCCGGCGACGGTGGAACTGGCCGGGCAGGACGCCGTGCCCGCGCTGACCGCGCAGCTCACTGTGCTGCAGCTCAGGCCGGTGGCTGCAGGGTCCTGGATCACCGTGTTCGGCGCGTCGCCGGGGCCGAGGTTGGCCACGGTCAGCGTGTAGGTGAAGGTGCTGCCCGCCGCCACCGTGGCGGTGCCATTGGTCTTGCTCAGCGTGAGGTTGGCGCTCACGCAGGTGGGGCTGACCACCGCCGTGTCGGTGTTGTTGGTGGTGACCGACTCCCCGGCGGGTGCTGACACTTGCACGCTGTTGGTCACCGAGGCCATCGAGACGATGCAGGTCGGGGTGAACATGGCCGTGGCCGACAGCGCGGGGAAGTCCGTGCCGTTGGCAATCGGGTAGGCGCTGGCGTTGGGCAAAGTGCAGACGATGGGGGCACTGCCGCTGCAGCTCCAGCCGGTGCCGGCAAAGGCCGTGGTGAGCGTCACGCCGCTGCCGGTGAAGCTGTCCGTGACAGTCAGGGGCGATGAACCGAACGTGGCGGGCACGTTCGCGGTGGACACGTCGCTGGCCTGGCTCACGCTGTAGCTCTGGCTGCCAATGGGCCTGCCGTTGTTGCGCGCGGTGATGACGTAGCTGAAGGTCACCAGCGGCGTCACGCTCGCCGGAGCAGTCTTGGTGACGCTGAAGTCCGCTATCAGCCGGACATCTTCCGTCGTGGGGCCTGCCACCAGGCCGTTGTAGTTGCTGCCGGCCACATTGGTCGTGCCGGCGCCGTTGTAGTTGGCGTAGGTGGTCGCGGCGTAGGCGGTGCCCGTGCGGTTGGCGCTGGCCAGCGTGGCCGGCGACACCAGGCGTGTGGGTTGCGCTGCCAGGCGCGTGGGATCGAGAAACTCGATGCCCACGGGCATGTGGTACGTGCCCACGGTGGCCGTGTCCGGAATGCTCGCCACGAAACTGAAGGTCAGCTGCGAGGGCGCCGTGAGCCGGCGCGGCGCCAGGGCGAAGGAGCTGACCGTGGGGGTGGCGCTGACCGACAGCGGGTTGGTGCCGACCGACCAGATGCTGCTGTTGGTGATGCCCACGGTCTCGGCGCCACTGGACAGGCGGCCCGCGGCCAGCGGCTGCACCGGGGCGTAGCTGGGTGCGCTGTTCGAGGCCCAGGTCCACCCCGGTGGCAACTGGTTTTCAAGGGTCACGAAACGCGCGCCGCCGCCGTTGTTGGACACCGTCACCACATAGGCCGCGGTGCCCCCGGTGGAGGCCGTCACCAGGGGCGTTGTGGTCGCGACGGACACGGTGATGTCGGGCAGGCACTCGTAGCCGACCAGGACGCCGTCAGCCGTGCCGGTGTAGCCCGCATTGCCCGTGCCGGCGTAGCCGGCGTCCTGGCCGCAGTCCGCGCCGTTGTCGCAGGCGGTGCTTGCCGTCGCGCCCGCTGCGCCGGCGGTCACATTGGTGGTGATGCCCGTGACGTTGTCGATGATGTAGCCGCCGCCACCGCCGCCGCCAGCGCCGTCCTGCTCGGACACGTTCGACAAATAGGCTCCGCCCGCGCCGCCGCGCGCGTTGACCGTGAGGCCACCGACCACGGCAGCCGTGCTCGCGGTGATGATCACGGTCCCCCCCGCGCCGCCGCCGCCCGCGGCGTCGGTGGCGCGCGCGGCAATGCCCGGGGCACCGTCCACCGTGATGACGGCGCCGCCGCCGTCGATGCGGCTGGCGCGCAGCACCACGATGCCGCCGCCCGCACCGCCGGAGCCATCCGGCGAGGTCACGGCGTTGCCACCCACATCGCCCGCGCCGCCGCCGCCGCCCATGATCCAGCGGTTGGGCGCGTTGCCCGAAGGCGCGCCACCGAAACCACCCAGCACCAGCCCCACGAAGTTGGCGTTGCTGCTGTTCCAGGTGTTCCCGCCCTGGCCACCGGCACCGCCGTTGCCGCCACCGCCGCCGCCGCCGTTGTGCTGGTTGCCGCCGCCGCCCGCGTTGCCCGGCGCCCCGCGCGCCGCCTCGCCGCCGGGATAGCCATCGGTGGTGCCGTTGATGACCGTGCCCGTGCCTGCGCCGGCCGGGTCGTTGGTGTAGAGGCGGGCTGGCGTGCCCGACAGGCCTTCGCCCTTGGAGCCGCCCAGCGAGGCGGCGATGGTGGCCACATAGTGGCGGCAGGGGCCGCTGGTGTTGGTGTAGGCCCCGGTGCAGGTGGTGTTGGCCGCCACTTCAACGGCGCCGCCGCCCCTGAAGCCGGCGCCCGTGCCGTTGATGGTCCGCCCGTTCAGGTCGATGTCGCCAGTGGCCTCCAGGACCAGCATGCCGCCCTTGCTGCCGTCCCAGGGCTGCAGGGTGAGGTTCGCGCCGAGCACGAGGTTGGCGTACTGGGGCACGCGCACCACCTGCCAGGACCGCCTGGTGACCGTGGTGCTGTTGTTGCGCGTGGCATAGGCATTGACCAGCGGGGCACTCAGGTTGATGGTGCCGCCGGCGCCGAAGGTGGCGCCGCCGCCGGCCGCCACGGCCCACTCGTAGCGCCCGGCGATGAAGTTGGCGTCGTTCAGGTAGCCGCCGGCGTAGTTGTTGGTGTTGTTGTTGTAGGGCACGGTGTTGCCGGTGGACGTGGGGCCGACGTTGTTGCCGTAGCCGCGGTCATTGGTGGTGTCGATGTCGGCGCCCTGCATCTGGATGATGAGCAGCAGATCGCCGGCCTCGATGCCCCGGTTGACGCCGCTGCCGGCGCCCACGCTGATGCTGGTGGCGCTGGCCGCGGGGCTGCCGGTGCCCGCGAAGAAGGTGTTGGGTTGCGCGGTGATGGTGGCGGCGCCGGACTGGCCGGGAATGGAGCAGGTCTGGGCTTGCAGGGTGGTGGCGGCCAACAGTGCCGCGCAGCCGATCAGGCCACGCAGGGCGCGCAAGGCATCAAAGTGCATGATAACTTCTTGATTACACTTGGTTACAACTTGTTCCGCGATGGTAGCGCGGCGTTGTAAACCTGCCGTGAAGCACGGCGCGGCTCAGCCCAGGATGCCCAGCGCGAACGGCAGGCTCAGCATGCCCAGCAGGGTGGACAGCGTGACCAGGCCGGCCACGTAAGCCCCGTTGTAGCCCATGCGCGCGGCCAGCACATAGCAGCTTGAGGCCGTGGGCATGGCCGCAAAGGTCAGGAGCATGGTGGTCTGCACCGGGTCCAGCCGGAACAGCCGCGCGTAGGCAAAAGCCACCAGCGGCGTGATGAAGTGGCGGATGGCCAGCACCGAAACCGCCAGGGTCTTGGCGCGCGCAAGGGTGCCGAACTGCATGCCCGCGCCGGCCGCCATCAAGCCCAGCGCCAGCGACGCGGCACCGATGCGCGAGACCGACGGTTCCATCCAGACCGGAATGCGAAAGCCCAGCAGATTGGCCACCAGTCCGGTGGCCGTGGCCACGATCAGGGGGTTGCGCACCAATTCGCGCAGGAAGCCGCGCTGCGCATGGCGGGCCATGGGCCAGACAGCGCCCACATTGAACAGCGGCACGCACACGCCAATCAGCACGGCGATCAACAGCAGGCCCCGCGCGCCCGCCAGCCGCTCGGCCATGGCCAGCGCAATGAAGGAGTTGAAGCGGAAGGCCACCTGGGCGCTGGCCGCATGGTCGCGCCGGTCGATGTGGGCACCGATCAGCGGCAGGTGCGGCAGGCTGTAGGCCAGCGCGATGCCGGTCACGCCCATGAGCAGGCCGGCGCCGATCAGGCTCGATGCCGCCCCCAGGTCGAGCGGGCTTTTCACGATGGAGTGAAACAGCAGCACCGGGAACAGGAAGTAGTACACCAGGCTCTCCACCTGTTCCCACACCGTGCGGTTGAGCGCCGTGTAGCGGCAGACCAGGTAGCCGCACAGGATCAGAGAGAAATCAGGGATGAGCAGTTGCGCGTAATTCACTCGGTGAGGATAACTGAACGCCTAGGGTAAGCCCTTATGTGTAATCCACAGCGAAGGGCCCGGGTCTTGCGTCTACGATCCCGTCTCCCGATTCATCGTTTGGCTGTTTTCCAAGGAGAAGATTCATGCAACGTCGTCACTGGTTCGCGCTCACCCTGCTGGCCGCAACCGCCGGCAGCGCGTTTGCGCAGGGCTACCCCAACAAGGTCATCCGTCTGCAGGTGCCGTTCGCGCCGGGCGGCACCACCGACATCATTGCGCGCGTGATCGCCGAGCCGCTGGGCAAGGCACTGGGCCAGAGCGTGATCGTGGAAAACAAGGCCGGTGGTGGCGGTGTGGTGGGCGCTTCTGAAACCGTGCGCGCCGCGCCGGACGGCTACTCGCTGGGCATGGCCACGGTGTCGACCACGGCGGCCAACCCCGCCATCAACCCCAAGATTCCGTACAACCCCATCACCGACTTCACGCCCATCGTGAACATCGCGGCCACGCCCAACGTGATCGCGGTGCACCCGAGCTTTCCCGGAAAGGACTACAAGGGTTTCGTGGCCGAACTCAAGAAGTCGCCCGGCCGCTATTCCTATTCGCCCTCGGGCACGGGGGGCATCGGCCATCTGCAGATGGAGCTGTACAAGAGCCTGAGTGGCACCTTTGTGACGCACATTCCCTACCGTGGGGCGGGCCCGGCCCTGAACGACACGGTGGCGGGCCAGGTGCCGATGATCTTTGACAACATTCCCTCGGCACTGCCCTTCATCAAGGACAACCGCCTCGTGCCCATCGTGGTGGCCGCGCCGCAGCGCCTGGCCGTGCTGCCCAACGTGCCGACCTTCAAGGAGGTGGGCCTGGAGCCGGTGAACCGCATGGCGTATTACGGCATTCTGGGCCCCAAGGGCATGCCCAGGGACGTGGTGGACAAGATCCACGCCGGCGTGATGAAGGCCCTGTCGGACCCGGCTGTGCGCAAGCGGATTGAAGACACCGGCTCGATCGTCATTGGCAACACGCCGGCGCAGTTCGCCGAGCAGATCAAGGCGGAGTACGCGGTCTACAAGCAGGTGGTGGACAAGGCCGGGCTGAAGCTCGACTGAGCGCCAGCCACGGCGCGGGCCCCACGGGCCGTCCGGTGCACCGGACGGCCTTTTTGTTATCGTCGCGCCCATGAGCACCGCCAGCGAATCCAGCATTGACGCCTTCATCGACGCGTTGTGGCTGGAAGAGGGCCTTTCAAAAAACACGCTGGCGGCCTACCGGCGCGACCTGGGCCTGTACGCGCGCTGGCTCGACGGCCGGGGCCGGCTGCTCGATGCCAGCCAGGAGGCCGACCTGCTGGGCTATTTCGCGGCCCGGCATGCCCAGACCCGGGCCACCTCGGCCAACCGCCGCCTCACGGTGTTCAAGCGCTACTTTCGCTGGGCCCTGCGCGAGCGGCTGATCAGCGCCGATCCCACGCTCAAGCTGCAGTCGGCGAAGCAGCCGCTGCGGGTGCCCAAGACACTGTCCGAGGCCCAGGTGGAACTGCTGCTCGGCGCCCCCGATGTGGACACGCCGCTGGGCCTGCGCGACCGCACCATGCTGGAACTGATGTACGCCAGCGGCCTGCGCGTGAGCGAACTGGTCACGCTCAAGACCTTCAACGTGAGCATGGGCGAGGGCGTGCTGCGCGTGCTGGGCAAGGGCGCCAAGGAGCGGCTGGTGCCGTTTGGCCAGGTGGCGCGTGACTGGGTCACGCAGTACCTGGCGCAGGCGCGGCCGGCCATTCTGGACGGCCAGCAGACCGACGACCTGTTTGTCACGCGCCATGGCCGGGGCATGAGCCGCGTGATGTTCTGGATGATCGTGAAGAAGCATGCGCTGGCCGCGGGCATCACGGCGCCGCTGTCACCCCACACGCTGCGCCATGCCTTTGCCACCCACCTGCTCAACCATGGGGCCGACCTGCGCGCCGTGCAGATGCTGCTGGGCCACGCCGACATCTCCACCACCACCATCTACACCCACGTGGCCCGCGAACGCCTCAAGGCGCTGCACGCGCAGCACCATCCGCGGGGCTGATGCGCACCGCCTGGGCCAGGTCGCACCACATGTGCACCTTGGACACGAAGCCATCGCCCACGGCCACCGCCATCGGCTCCAGGCCAAAGGCCACGAAGCCGCAGCGCTCGTACAGGGCCTGCGCGGAATGGTTGCCGTGGGTCACGGTCAACTGCACCAGGCGCACGCCCGCGCAGCTCCGGGCCTGCGCGAGCACGGCCTCGACCAGGGCGTGCCCGAGTCCGAGCTTCCGGCAATCGGGCAAGACATACATGCCAAACAACGTGGTCTTGTGCCGCGCTTTCAGGCGCGCCTCGCGTGACAGGCCCGCCAGGCCCACCAGCTGGCCGTTGTGCCAGGCACCGAAGACAACCTCCACCGGGTCAGGGGAAGGGGCCAGCCGGCGTTCCCACCAGTCCAGCGGCAGGCCGGCCCGCTCCGGGGCGCTGGTGGTGAAGGCCTCGGGATGGTCCTCATAGGCGCGCAGCATCAGATCGCGGTACGTGGCCGCGTGCGCGGGAGTGAGCCGCGCCACCGTGGCGGCGCGGCTCACCGCTTGCCCCGTTGCCGCCAGTAGCGGAACTCGTCCTCATGGACTTCCAGGTCCACCTCCATGACGCGCATCTGCAGGCGCTCCTGGACCTGGGCCACGGCCTGGTTGAAGACACTCGGCCCGATTTCATCAAGGAAGAAGCCCAGCAAGGCGCCGGCCTGGATGTTGCCAATCTTCTGGTCCAGTTCCTCCAGAAAGTAACGTTCGATGGAGGCAACGGCCTGGGTGCGCGCGTCCCTGGAAAGTTCGATGGTCATGGTGCGAGGCGGGGTTGCGGTGACCCCTGATTTTCACCCCAACCCTAGGCAATTTTCCTAGGCGGGATGCGCCACATGCCTAGGGCGCGGCGCGGCTGCGGGATAACCATTGGTTACCTGCCCACAGAACACCCCAGAGGCCTCCCCATGATGGACGAAACCAGACAATTCAGACTTCCGCCCAGGATCCTGGTGGTTGACGACACGCCGGACAACCTGTACCTCATGGGCGCCTTGCTGGAGGACCGCTACCGCGTCCAGCTGGTGGGCTCGGGAGCCGAGGCCCTGCAGGTGCTGGCGTCCGCCGACCTGCCCGACCTGGTGCTGCTGGACATCATGATGCCGGACATGGACGGCTACGAAGTCATGCGCCGGCTCCAGCGCAGGCCTGAACTTGCCAACCTGCCGGTGATCTTCCTCACGGCGCTGACCAGCTCCGAGGAAGAGCAGCAGGGCCTGGACCTGGGCGCGGCAGACTACATCGCCAAGCCCATCAGTCCCCCCGTGCTGCTGGCGCGCGTGCAGAACCACCTTGAACGCAGCGCCAACGCCGGGCGCCTGCAGGCGCTGTCCAGGAAACTCTCGCGCTATCTCGCGCCCCAGGTCTGCAAGTCGCTGTTTGATGGCACCCGCGAGGCCGAGATCCGGACCCAGCGCAAGAAGCTCACCGTGTTCTTCTCGGATATCGTGGGCTTCACCAGCGCCACCTCGACCTGGCAGCCCGAGGACATCACCGATGTGCTCAACCACTATTTTTCCGAGATGTCGCAGATCGCTGCCGAATACGGCGGCACGGTGGACAAGTTCATCGGCGATGGCATGGTCATTTTCTTCGGTGACCCCGAGACACGGGGTGCGCGCGAAGATGCCCTGCAATGCGTGAAGATGGCCATGGCGATGCAGCGGCGCATGGTGGGGTTGCAGCGCCTGTGGCAGGACGTGGGCTGCAACAAGCCCTTTCGCATCCGCATCGGCATCAACACCGGCTACTGCGATGTGGGCAACTTTGGCAGCGAGCTGCGCATGGACTACACCATCATCGGCCCAGAAGTGAATCTTGCGGCGCGGCTGGAGCAGGCCGCCCGGCCGGGGTCCATCCTGATCTCGGCAAAAACCTGGGGCCTGGTGCAGGGTGACATCGAGGCCGCGGCCTGCGAGGCGGTGGTGGCCAAGGGCTTCGCCGAGCCCATCGATGTGTTCGAAATCAGGGCCATGGAGCCCGCGCTGGCCGGGGCCGCGGCATGAAGGCAGGGGTGCCGGCCAGGTCCTGTGAAGCCAGGATTGCCGAGCTGGAGCAGTCGGTTCGCTTGCTGCGGACCACGCTGGATTCCTGCGTGGACGGGATCCTGACGATCCGCTTTTCGCAGCAACGCACGTACCGCTTCTATAACGCGAAGTTCCTGGAGCTGTGGGACGCCACGGCTGCTTTCGTGGATGCTGCGTCCGATCAGGAGCTGTTGGCCCACCACGCCGCGCAGACCCGTGACCCGGCGCAGTTCCATGCCCGCGCCAGGGAAATGCAGGACGCCCCCGGCAGCGATGCCATTGACCTGATCGAACTGAAGAACGGGCGGCTGATCGAGCGCCACCTGGTTCATCAGTACGCCGGCCCTGACATTGTGGGTGTGGTGCTGACCTACCGCGACGTCACCGAACGAGAGCGCGCGGAGAAGAAGCTGCAGTTTCACAAGGTGGTGATCGAGAACGGCGGTCCCATGCTCTGGCTGGAGCGCGACCGCGCCACCATCGTCTACGCCAACCCCGCCGCCTGCCGCCAGCTGGGCTACCCGCTGGAGGAACTGCTGGGCCAGGGGGTGGACCTGTTCGACCCGGATTTCAGCCCCGAGGCCAGCCGCCAGCTGCGCAGCACGCTGCTGGAGACCCGTGTGCCGGTCACGATGGAGCGGCGCCAGCGCCGCAAGGACGGCGCCATCCGCTTCGTCGAGGTCACGGTGCTGCTGGCCGAGGACAACGAACAGTCGATGTTTGTCACCAGCATCAAGGACCGCACCGACGAAAAGCTTGCCGCCGAGGCCGCCGGGCGCCAGCAGGCGATGATGGTGTCGCTGGTCAACTCGATTCCCGAGCCGGTGTTCTACAAGGACACCCAGGGCCGCTACCTTGGCTGCAACGAGGCCTTTGCCCGGGTGGTGGGGCGCGACCAGGCGTCGGTGCCCGGCCTCACCGCGGCGCAACTGGTGGGCCCCGACATCGCGCGGATCCGCGAGGCAGCCGACCAGTCGGTGCTGACGACCTTGCAAAAGCATGTGTGCGAGATGCCCATGACGCTGCCGGACGGCGAGCGCGTGCTGTTCGAGGTCGTGGTGTCGCCGCTGCGGGGACTGCAGGGCGAACTGCTGGGCACGCTGGCGGTGAGCCACAACATCACGCTGCGCAAGCAGCAGGAAGAGGATGCCCAGCGCGGCCGGGCCCTGGCCGAGGACGCGGCCCGCATCAAGTCCGAATTCCTGGCCAACATGAGCCACGAGATCCGTACCCCCATGAATGCCATTCTGGGCATGTCCCACCTGGCGCTCAGGACCGAACTGACCCCGCGACAGCGGGACTACCTGACCAAGGTGCAGAAGTCGGGCCAGCACCTGCTGGGCATCCTCAACGACGTGCTGGACTTCTCCAAGGTGGAGGCCGGGAAACTGGAGATCGAGCAGGAGGCGTTCGACGTCGAGAAAGTGCTGGACAACGTGGCCACGCTGATCGCCGAGAAATGCCATGCCAAGGGTCTGGAGCTCGTGTTTGACATGGCCCCCGACGTGCCGCGCCGGGTGGTCGGCGATTCGCTGCGCCTGGGGCAGGTGTTGGTGAACTTCGCCAACAACGCGGTCAAGTTCACCGAGCGCGGCGAGGTCGTGATTTCGGCCCGCGTGCAGGAGCGTTCCCCGGGTGGGTTGCTGCTGAGGTTTGGCGTGCGCGACACGGGCATTGGCCTCACGCCCGAGCAATCGGGTCGCTTGTTCCAGAGTTTCGAGCAGGCCGACAGCTCCACCACCCGCAGGTTTGGCGGCACCGGACTGGGCCTGGCGATCTCCAAGAAGCTGGCCCATCTCATGGGCGGCGAGGTCGGGGTCGACAGCGTCCAGGGCGAGGGCAGCACCTTCTGGTTCACCGCGCGGGTGGCGCTGGCTCCTGCGTCGGCTCCGGCCCTGCGCCCCAGCCCGGACTTGCGCGGTCGCCGGGTGCTGGTGGTGGATGACAACGCACCGGCCCGCATGGTGCTGGCCGACCTGCTGGACACCATGGCCTTTTCCGTGAGCCAGGTGCCATCGGGCGAATTGGCCCTGCAGCAACTGCAGGCGGCCCAGGAAGAGGACCGGCCTTTCGAGGTGGTCTACCTGGACTGGCGGATGCCCGGTCTTGACGGGCCCGCCACGGCCCGGCGCATCCGTGCGCTGGGCCTTGCGCGCCCGCCATTGATCATCCTGGTGACCGCGCACGGGCGCGAGGAAGTGCTGGCCGAAAGCGCTGCCACCGGTATCCGCGATGTCCTGATCAAGCCGGTGACGGCCTCGGTGCTGTTTGACACCACCATGGGAGCGCTGGGCCTGCGGCAGGCCGATCCGGTCCGCACCGAGGCGCTGCTGCCCCAGGTGCCAGGCAGCCTCGCGGCCCTGCGCAACGCCCGCGTCCTGCTGGTGGAGGACAACGACATCAACCAGCAGGTGGCCCGCGAACTGCTGCAGGAGGCGGGCCTGATCGTGGACGTGGCCGGGAACGGCCTGGTGGCGCTCGGACGGGTGCAGAGCGACCGCTACGACCTGGTGCTCATGGACATGCAGATGCCGGTGATGGACGGCCTTGCCGCGACGCAGGCGATCCGCCGGATCGAGGGCCTGGCCGACCTGCCCATCGTGGCCATGACGGCCAATGCCATGCAGACCGACCGCGAGCGCTGCCTGGCGGCGGGCATGAACGATTACCTGTCCAAACCCATCGATCCCGACGAACTCTGGGCCCGGTTGCTGGCCTGGGTCCGGCCCCGTGCTGTGGACATGTCGCTCGTGAGCGGCCCCGTTGCGCCGCGCGATCCGGTGGCGGGCGAAACGGCCGCCGACGACCTGCCGCGCCATGTGGCAGGGCTGGATGTGGACGACGGGCTGCGCCGCATGATGGGCAAGCGCGCGCTGTACATCAACATGCTGCGGCGCTACACCGAAGGGCAGAAAGACTGCGCCCACGAAATCCGCCAGGCCCTGGCCGCCAGCGACATGCCGCTGGCGCTGCGGCTGGCCCACACCAACCGGGGCGTGTCGGGCAACATCGGGGCGCTGCGCGTGGCGCAGGACGCCGGCGCGCTGGAGCAGGCTCTGGGCCAGTCCCTGGCACTGGACGAGGTGATCACCCGTCTGAGGGTGTTCGAGGAATCGCTGGCGGCGCTCATCGGGCCGCTGCGGGCCTGGCTGCCCGCGGCGGCAGGGGCGCAAGCCAGCGCGCCACGGGAGTTGCCCGTCGCTTCCTGAACCGGGGTTGGCTGAACCGGAAGACTGTATAAAATAACAGTATTCCGGTTTCCGGTTCCGCAGGACCAGCCATGGGCGATACCCTCATTCCGCTGTCCGCGCTCAAGGGGCGCGGCGCGGCCTCGCGCATGGCGCACCGCTTCGAGCCCCTGGACCGCGGTGCCTTCGACGATGGCTGGGACACGCTGGCGCAGGCCCATGCCGACGGCGTGCCGGTGCCGCTCACGCAGGTCCGCTTTGAGGATGCCCGCAGCATCATCACGGGCAACGACTCGCCCGACATCTATTTCGATCATTCGATCAACCCCTACCGGGGCTGTGAGCATGGCTGCGTGTATTGCTACGCCCGGCCCACGCACAGCTACCTGGGCCTGTCGCCCGGGCTCGACTTCGAAACCCGGCTGGTGGCCAAGCGCAACATCGCGGCGGTGCTGCGCCGCGAACTGGGACGTCCGGCTTACCGGCCCACCAGCCTGGCCATTGGCACGGTCACCGACTGCTACCAGCCCGTCGAGCGGGAGCTGCGGCTGACGCGCTCGGTGATCGAGCTGTTCAACGAAACCCATCACCCGTTCGGGCTGGTCACCAAGTCCAGCGGCGTTGAGCGCGACCTGGACCTGATCGCACCCATGGCGGCGCGGGGCCTCGCGGCGGTCTATGTGACCATCACCACGCTTGACGGTGAGCTGGCGCGCACGCTGGAGCCGCGCGCCGCCGCGCCGCACCGGCGGCTGCGCACCGTGCGCACGCTGGCGCAGCAGGGGGTGCCGGTGGGCGTGAGCGTGGGTCCGCAGATCCCGTTCATCAACGATGACATGGAACAGGTGCTGGAAGCGGCCTGGGAGGCCGGGGCGCGCAGCGCCTTCTACACGGTGCTGCGCCTGCCCTGGGAGGTGGCGCCGCTGTTCAGGGAATGGCTGGGCCTGCATTTCCCCCAGCGCGCGGCCCGGGTGATGGCGCGCATCCACGAGATGCGGGGCGGCAAGGACTATGACGCCGACTTCGCCACGCGCATGAGGGGCGGCGGGCTCTGGGCCGACCTGATCCGACAGCGCTTTGACAGGGCCTGCCGCCGCCTGGGCTTCAACCGCGAACGCATCGTGCTCGACACCACGGCGTTCCGGCGGCCGGCGCCCGAAGGTCAGGCCGCCCTGTTCTGACGGTGACCCGCGGTCGGCGAGTCAGAGCCAGGTCTTGAGCAGCGAGGGAAACAGCCAGCTTGCGGCCGCCAGGCAGGCGGCGCCGCCCAGCACCAGCGCGACCAGATTGACCCGCAACTGCCGCACCACCGACATGCGCTTGACCGGCACCTGGCGCAGCCACAGCAGCGGCAGCAGCGCCAGCACCGGCAGGGCCACCATCAATTGCCAGGGCAGCCAGGGCCCCTGCCAGAGGTGGGTCAGCCCCCGGTCGGCCAGCGAAGGGTCGGGCATCAGCCCGCGCGACCAGGCCTGGGCGGCGGCCCAGGCGGCGGCCACCAGCAGCAGGAACACCATGGCCTTGAGCGTGTTGCCCCAGGCCAGCAGGCCCAGCAGCAAGGCGGCCAGCCCGCCCGCGAGGATGGCCAGCGCGGCGCTGTCCATCAGGTGCGACATGCCGGCGCGCCCGGCAATGGCCAGCCACAACGGGGCGTTGCAGGCCAGACCGATCCACAGGCTGGTCAACAGGATGACCCAGCCCGGGTGAAAGGAGACCCGCGATTCGCCCGGTTCGAACAACGAGGCGTAGCCAGTGGAGCGGAACAGTTTGAGCGCCATGGCGCAATATTGTGCGCCGATTTTGTGTGCGTTCCTACCCCTTTGGGCGGGTTTGTGGCGTTCAGGCGTTGAAGAAATTCTTCAGCTTGTCGGTCCAGCTGTCGCCGCCCGGCGAGTGCTTGGCGCCCCCCTTGCGGATGGACTCGTCGAGTTCCTTGAGCAGCTTGCGCTGGTGCTCGGTGAGCTTGACCGGTGTCTCCACCGTGATGTGGCAGTACAGGTCGCCGGGGTAGCTGGCGCGCACGCCCTTGATGCCCTTCCCGCGCAGCCGGAACTGCTTGCCGGCCTGCGTGCCTTCGGGGATGTCGATGGCGGCCTTGCCCGCCAGCGTGGGCACGTCGATCTCGCCACCCAGCGCGGCCGTGGTGAAGCTGATGGGCACGGCGCAGTGCAGGTCGTCGCCGTCGCGCTCGAAGATGTCGTGCTTCTTGAGCCGGATCTCGATGTACAGGTCGCCCGGGGGCCCGCCGTTGGTGCCCGGCTCGCCATTGCCGGCGCTGCGGATGCGCATGCCGTCGTCAATGCCGGCGGGGATTTTCACTTCCAGCGTCTTCTGCTTCTTGATCTTGCCCTGGCCGTGGCAGGTGGTGCAGGGCTCGGGAATGATCTTGCCCGTGCCGCGGCATTGCGGGCAGGTCTGCTGCACGCTGAAAAAGCCCTGGCGCATCTGGACGGCGCCCTGGCCGTGGCAGGTGGTGCAGACGATGGCCTTGGTGCCGGGCTTGGCGCCGCTGCCGTGGCAGGTGTCGCAGTCGTCCCAGCTCGGGATGCGGATCTGCGCCTCCTTGCCGTGGGCGGCTTCCTCGAGCGTGACTTCCATCGCGTAGCTCAGGTCGCTGCCCCGGTAGACCTGTCGGCCACCCTGGCCGCGCCCGCGGCCGCCACCAAACACGTCGCCAAAGATGTCGCCAAACGCCTCGGCAAAGCCGCCAAAGCCTTCGGCCCCTGGGCCGCCGCGCATGTTCGGGTCCACGCCCGCGTGGCCGTACTGGTCGTACGCGGCGCGCTTGGCCGGGTCGGACAGCATCTCGTAGGCTTCCTTGGCCTCCTTGAACCGGACCTCGGCATCCTTGCCCGCATCGCCCTGGTTGCGGTCAGGGTGATGCTTCATCGCGAGCTTGCGATAGGCCTTCTTGATCTCTTCCTCGCTGGCGTTCTTGGGGACGCCGAGGATTTCGTAAAAGTCGCGTTTGGTAGCCATGTTGTTCCGTCAGCCAATCGTGCAAAAAAGCCGCGCGGGCCAGTGTGGGAGACTGGACCGGCGCGGCGGGGCAATGAGGCGCCTGGCGCCGGTCATCAGCCCTTCTTGACTTCCTTGACTTCGGCGTCGACGACGTTGTCGTCCGCGGGCGCGGCAGACGCGGCTTGCGCGCCGTCCGGACCGGCCGCAGCCTGGGCGGCCTGCATGTCGGCGTACATCTTCTCGCCCAGTTTCTGGCTTGCCGTCATCAGCTCGTTGCTTTTCTCGTCGATCGCGGCCTTGTCCTCGCCCTTGAGTGCTTCCTCAAGGGCCTTGATCGAGGCCTCGATCTTTTCCTTCTCGCCGGCGTCCAGCTTGTCGCCATGCTCGCCCAGGCTCTTGTTCACGCTGTGCACCAGCGCCTCGCCCTGGTTGCGGGCCTGCACGAGCTCGAGCTTCTTCTTGTCGTCGGCCGCGTTGAGCTCGGCGTCTTTCACCATCTTCTGGATTTCTTCTTCCGACAGGCCCGAGTTGGCCTTGATGGTGATCTTGTTTTCCTTGCCGGTGCCCTTGTCCTTGGCGCCCACGTGCAGGATGCCGTTGGCGTCGATGTCGAACGACACCTCGATCTGCGGCGTGCCGCGCGCGGCCGGCGGAATGCCCTCGAGGTTGAACTCGCCCAGCAGCTTGTTGGCGTTGGCCAGCTCGCGCTCGCCCTGGAACACCTTGATGGTCACGGCCGGCTGGTTGTCGTCGGCGGTCGAGAAGGTCTGCGCGAACTTGGTCGGGATGGTCGTGTTCTTGGTGATCATCTTGGTCATCACGCCGCCCAGGGTTTCGATGCCCAGGCTCAGAGGCGTCACGTCCAGCAGCAGCACGTCCTTGCGGTCACCGCTGAGCACCTGGCCCTGGATGGCGGCGCCCACGGCCACGGCTTCGTCGGGGTTCACGTCCTTGCGCGGTTCCTTGCCGAAGAATTCCTTGACCTTGTCCTGCACCTTGGGCATGCGGGTCATGCCACCGACCAGGATCACGTCATGGATGTCGCTCACGCTCACGCCGGCATCCTTGATGGCGGTGCGGCAGGGCGCGATGGTGCGCTCGATCAGTTCCTCGACCAGGGCTTCGAGCTTGGCACGGCTGAGCTTGATGTTCAGGTGCTTGGGGCCCGAGGCATCGGCGGTTACGTAGGGCAGGTTGATGTCGGTGGCGGCGCTGTTGGACAGCTCGATCTTGGCCTTTTCAGCGGCCTCCTTGAGGCGCTGCAGGGCCAGCACGTCCTTGCCCAGGTCCACGCCCTGTTCCTTCTTGAACTCGGCAATGATGTAGTCGATGATGCGCTGGTCGAAGTCTTCGCCGCCCAGGAAGGTGTCGCCGTTGGTGGAGAGCACTTCGAACTGCTTCTCGCCATCGACATCAGCGATCTCGATGATGGACACGTCGAACGTGCCGCCACCCAGGTCATAGACGGCGATCTTGCGGTCGCCCTTTTCCTGCTTGTCCAGGCCAAAGGCCAGGGCTGCCGCGGTCGGCTCGTTGATGATGCGCTTGACGTCCAGGCCCGCGATGCGGCCAGCATCCTTGGTGGCCTGGCGCTGGGCGTCGTTGAAGTACGCGGGCACGGTGATCACGGCTTCGGTGACCGGCTCGCCCAGGTAGTCTTCCGCGGTCTTCTTCATCTTGCGCAGGATGTCGGCCGACACCTGCTGGGCCGAGATCTGCTTGCCGCGCACTTCGACCCAGGCGTCACCGTTGTCGGCGGCCACGATCTTGTAGGGCATCAGGTCGATGTCCTTCTGCACTTCCTTCTCGGAAAACTTGCGGCCGATCAGGCGCTTGACCGCGTACAGGGTGTTCTTGGGGTTGGTCACGGCCTGGCGCTTGGCCGAGGCACCGACCAGCACCTCGCCATCTTCCTGGTAGGCGACGATGGAGGGGGTGGTGCGCGCGCCCTCGGAGTTCTCGATCACCCGGGGGGTGTTGCCTTCCATGACGGACACGCACGAGTTGGTGGTGCCCAGGTCAATGCCGATGATTCTTGCCATTTTGGTTGCTCCTGCAGTATCAGATTCAGATGTGGGTTACTTGTGGATAAGTCAGATCGTTTCAAGCCCGGGGCGCGTCATTTGGGCGCGGCCACGGTGACCAGCGCGGGCCGCAGGATGCGCTCGGCAATCGAGTAGCCTTTTTGCAGCACGCTGACCACGGTGTTGGCTTCCTGATCGGCCGGCACCATGGAAATCGCCTGGTGCTGGTGCGGGTCGAACCTGCTGCCCGCGGTGGGGTTGATCTCCAGCACCTTGTTGCGCTCCAGCGCGCTCTTGAGCTGGCGCAGCGTGGCCTCGGCCCCTTCGCGGATCTGCTCGAGCGTGGCGTCCTGGATGGCCAGGCCGGCCTCGAGGCTGTCGGTGACCGGCAGCAGGCTGTCGGCGAACGACTCCACGGCAAACTTGCGCGCCTTGGTGATTTCTTCCTCGGCGCGGCGGCGGGCGTTTTCGGCCTCGGCCTTGGCGCGCAGGAACTGGTCGGCGAGGTCGGCGTTCTTGGCCTGCAGCAGGGCCAGCTCGGCCTGGGCCGCGCTCAGGGCCTCGGCCTCGTTGGCGGCAGCGGCGGCCTCGAGTTCTTCGGGGCTCATGGGCGTGCCCGGGTCCATCTGGCCGGGCTGTTGGGGGTCTTGGGGTTGGTTCTCGCTCATTCCGGGATAACTTTTGTCTGGTAAGGCTGCAGGGCAGCTTGGGGCCCAGAAGCCCTTTTCAAGACAAGGGCTTCAGATTTCGGCGTGGCCGGCGCTGGCGGCCCACCCCGTGGCCCAGTGGTTCAGGGGCTTGAGGTGGCGCAGCAGGTCGGCGCCCAGCGGGGTCAGAGTGTAGCCGTCCTCACCGGGCGCCAGCAGCTGCGCCTCGCGCAGCTCGCGCAAACGCCCGTTCAGCACCGACGGCGACATGTCGCTGCAGCTGGCGCGCAGCAGCCGGAAGCTCTGGGGGTGGCCGTCACGCAGCTCCCAGAGCACGCGCAGCGCGCCGCGCCGGCCCAGCAGGTCCAGCAGCGCCATCACGGGGCGGCCGGTGGTGGAGCCGCGCACCGGGCGGCCGGGCAGGGGAAGGGGCGAATTCATCAATTTATTGTAGTTGGAGTCCATGTCCAGTGGGCGACATGTGCTACGGAATGCGTAGCGCTAGAGTTGAGTCGCTACGGATTCCGTAGCGCATAGTGACCATCCATCAAGGACTACCATCATGTTAAATACGAAAAATTCCGCGCAAGGCCCTCGCGTGGCCCCGCTGGAGCCGCCGTTCACCCCCGAGATGCAGGCGCTGCTGACCAAAATCACCCCACCGGCCGCGCCCAACATCCTGGCGCTGTTCCGCACGCTGGCCCACCACCCTGACCTGGCCGAGCGCATGGCTGGCTGGGGCGGCTTTCTGCTGGGCAAGCGGGCCGCGCTCGCGTTGCGCGACCGCGAGGTGGTGATCAACCGCGTCTGTGCGCGCTGCGGCGCCGAGTACGAGTGGGGCGTGCATGTGGCGGCCTTTGGCAAGGCCGCCGGTTTTGACGATGCGCAGAACCGCGCCATTGCCGACCCGGGCGCCGACGACAGCGCGCTCACGCCGCGCGACCGCCTGCTGGTGCAGATGGTGGACGAGTTGCACGACAGCGGCACGGTGGGCGATGCCCTGTGGTCGGCGCTGGCTGAGCTCTGGACGCCACCGCAGCTGATCGAACTGCTGATGCTGGCGGGCTGGTACCACGCGATCAGCTACGTCTGCAATGCGCTGCGGGTGCCGCGGGAGGACTGGGGGGCGCGGTGGTGAGGGGGTTGTCGTCTGGCGCTCGCGCTTCGCGGCAGGGGCTGGGCGGCGGGGGCTCACACTGGGGCGGTGGGCGCTGTGCGCCCACTTCGCTGCGATGCTCACCGCAGGGTCGCACCGCAGAACTCGCTGCGTGCGCTTTGCGCACTCCGCTCAGACAGCTGCGGTGAGTCAGATGACGAAGCGGGCTTTGCCCGCCGACCCCGCGCCTGCGCTTCTCGCCGCCCCAGAGATCGCCTCCGCCGCCCAGCCCCTGCCGCGAAGCGGGGAAGTGGCGTGCCAGCTGTGGGCGTGCCTGCATCGTCTCAGCAAAGGCGTGTGCGCCCGGGCTGGGGTGCGCCTCTGGCGCGCCGAGTAGCGCAGGGCTGGTGGCCGCGCGCGCAGCGCGCTTCGTCCTCTGACTCGTCGTGGTTGTTTGAGCGCAGCGCGCAAGGCGCGCGTAGCGAGTTCCACGACGGGCCGCCAGCCCGAGCAACGCAGGGCAGTCACCGCAACGCGGTGACCGCGCCAGTGAAGCGCCCCGGCCCGGGCGCACACGCCTTTGCCGCGCGCAAACCCGCGTGCAAAAAAACGCAGGAGCCCGCAACCCGGTATTCTCCCGAACCCAAGGAGAAAGCAAATGGCAAGACAACTGATCAGCTCGGGCTCCACCTTCGAGCAGGACATGGGCTACTCACGCGCGGTGGTGGATGGCGAATGGGTGTTTGTGTCCGGCACCACGGGCTTTGACTACAGCACCATGACCATCGCCGACGACGTGGTGGCCCAGACCGAGCAGTGCTTCAAGAACATCGAGGCGGCGCTTGAGCAGGCGGGCTCGGGCCTGCGTGACGTGGTGCGCGTGACCTACGTGCTGCCCAACGCCAAGGACTTTCCGCAGTGCTGGCCGGTGATGCGCAAGTACCTGGGCGAGGTGCGGCCCGCGGCCATGATGATCTCTGCCGGGCTGGCCGACGAGCGCATGCGCATCGAGATCGAGGTCACGGCCCGCAAGCCGTGACCACTGCCACGTCAGTGCGCGTCGAGCAGTTCGACGTCGAACTTGAGCGTGGCGTTGGGCGGGATCACCCCACCGGCGCCACGCGCGCCATAGCCCAGCGCCGCCGGGATGATCAGCGTGCGCTTGCCGCCGATCTTCATGCCGGCCACGCCTTCGTCCCAGCCCTTGATGACCATGCCGGCGCCCAGCGAGAAAGCGAACGGGTCATTGCGGTCCAGGCTGGAGTCGAACTTGGCGCCTTGCGTGCCGTCGTTGTAGAGCCAGCCCGTGTAGTGCACATGCACATGCTGGCCAGCGGTGGCTTGCGCGCCGCTGCCCACGGTGGTGTCTTCGTACTGCAGGCCGGAGGGGGTGGTGATCATGGGGATTCCTTGGGTTCAGGGGTGAGGGTCAGGTCAGCAGGCCGCGCCGCGCAAGGTCGCGCATGAGGGCGCTGACGCCATAGGTCCACGGGGCGACTTCGTCGCAGTGGTGGACACGGTTGACGAGTGTACCCAGCCGCGGCGTGGCCACGGTGACCACGTCGCCCACGGCGTGCGTGAAGCCCTGGTCTGGCCCGAAGCGGTCCTGCGTGGGCGCGAACATGGTGCCCAGGAACAGCATGAAGCCGTCGGGGTACTGGTGGTAGCGGCCCATGGCCTGCGTGGCCAGGTCCAGCGGGTCGCGGCTGATCTGACCCAGCGAACTGGCGCCGCGCATCACAAAGCCGTCGGCTCCCGTGACCTGCATGGCCAGGTCGCAGCGGCGCACATCGTCAATGCCGAAGTGCCCGTCGAACAACCGGATGAACGGGCCGATCGCGCAGCTCGCGTTGTTGTCCTTGGCCTTGCCCAGCAGCAGCGCGCTGCGGCCTTCGAAGTCGCGCAGGTTGACGTCGTTGCCAAGCGTGGCGCCGCGCACCTCGCCGCGGCTGTTGACGGCCAGCACGATCTCGGGCTCGGGGTTGTTCCATTCACTGCGCGGGTGGATGCCCACCTGGGCGCCCGTGCCCACAGCGCTCAGCGGCTGCGACTTGGTGAAGATCTCGGCGTCGGGCCCGATGCCCACCTCCAGGTACTGCGACCACACGCCCTGCGCGATCAGCACTTCCTTGAGCTTGAGGGCCTCGGGCGAGCCAGGCCGCACGCTGGCGAGGTTGTCGCCAATCACCTCGACCACCGCGCGCCGCACGGTCTCGGCGTGGCTCGCGTCGCCGCGCGCCTGCTCTTCGATCACGCGCTCGAGCATCGAGGCCACAAAGGTCACGCCCGCGGCCTTGACGGCCTGCAGGTCGCAGGGGGCCAGCAGCCAGGGCAGGGCCGGGTCGCGCCGGTCATGGGCGGAGTTGGCCAGCACCTCGCGCGTGGAGGCCAGCACGGGGCCGTGCGCCTCACGCACCGCGTCGGCCGCGTCGGGCCGCTCCAGCAGGGCGCTGGCCGTGGGCGCGATGTGCGACAGGTCGTGCAGCCCTTCGGGCGTGGCGCGGACCAGCACCGGGCCCTGGCCCTCCACCCAGACCCGCCCGACCAGCAGGGCCTGTGCGGCGTCATCGGGCAAGGCGGAGTTCAGTTCAAGATGTTCGTGCATGGGGTGGTCTCAGGCAAGAAAAAAGGACAGGGTCGCCTGTCCTTGGGGGTGACGGCCGGCGCCGCCGGCTTATTTCTTCTTGCCCTGGCTGGCGGTCCATTTGATGGCAAAGGCCTGCAGGTCGCTCAGGCGCTTGAGCAGGTCGACGCCACTGGCGGTCACGCTGTAGCCTTCGCTGCCATGGCCCACGAGGCCGGCTTCGCGCAGCTCCTTGAGGCGGGTGTTCAATGTGTTGGGGGTGATGCTGCCCACGCTGTCCTGCAGCAGCCGGAAGGTTTGCGCGTGGCCGTCTTTCAAGGCCCACAGCACGCGCATCGCGTAGCGGGACTCCAGCAGGCTCAGCAACTGGCCGACGGCAACGTTTTCCTTGGAACTCATTCAGGGATCTCCTCTAAGCGCTGGGGCTTCTTCTTCGGGCGGGAAGGGCAGTGTACGCAGGATTTGCTACACAAACAATAGCGGCGCGACTATAGCGCAGTTTGTCCGATGCTACAGGTTTCATAGCTGACAAGGCCCGCCAGCCATGGGCTCCGGGGCAAATTGCGCGAAAAAATGCCCGGTTCAGCGGCCTGTCAGGTAGATTTTTTGCAACAGGCGGATCAGCGTTTTGCTTTCGGCGGCGGTCAGCCGCCCGCCCACTTCGCGCTCGAGTTCGGCCGCCGTGATTTCAGCGTCGCGCATGAGCTTCTGGCCGGCGGCGGTCAGGTGCAGGCCCATGGCCCGGCCGTCGTGCGGGTGCGGGCGGCGCATCACGAGATCGCGCTTCTCGAAGTTGTTGATCATGCCCACCAGGTTGGGCGGCAGCATGCCCAGCGTGTTGCACAGCTGGCGCGAGGTGATGCCGGCGTTGTGCGTGATCAGCGACAGCACCGAGAAGTCCACCGGCCGCAGGCCATACACCGCCATGCGGTCAAGAAACACCTCGATCACCGACAGCGCGGCGCGGCGTGCGTTGTAGCCGATCAGGCTTTCGAGGTAGCTCGCGTCAACTTGCTCGACGCAGGGGGCGGCTTTGCGTGGGGTCATGGTTGGGGCGGGCATTGCGGGGTTCAGGCGGTCAGGGGCGTGAGCATAGCCGCACGCGCCGTGTCATCAGCCATGGATTTCAGCGGCATGCAAAGCTGGCCGCGTCTTCCGGATTGCCGTGGCCCTGGTAGGTGGCGACGGTGGGGTAGGCGCACAGCGGCCTGGTGCGGGTGGCCGGCCATTCGCGGGGCAACTCGGCGTTCGCGCCGCCCGCGTTACCGGCGCCGCGCACGGCGGCCGTGACGGCCTGGGGCGCCACACCGTGCTCCACCCATTCAACCAGCGGTGTGAGCAGGTCAAACTGGTCGGCGGCGGGTCCGCCGCTGCAATGGTTCATGCCGGGCACCGGAAAGTAACGCGCGAAGCCGGCGGCCTGGCCGCCCTGCGCCTTGTCGAGCCGTTCCATCCATTGGCGGGTGTCTTCCGCGGAAAAAATCGGGTCGCTCACGCCGTGAAAGATCACCATCTTGCCGCCGCGAGCCCGCAGGCCCGCGAGATTGACCGGGTTCTCCTGGCCGGGTGGGGTCATCAGCGCCAGGCCGGATTCCGTGTAGGTGTTGTTGGTGGCCGAGAACCGTTGCAGCCGCGCGCTGACATCGTCGGTCAAGGGATCGACCGGGCCCGGCGGAACGCTGAACACGGTGCCCGTTGACAGCGGGTCCAGCGCGAGCGAGTTGATGAATTTCCAGGTGGCCCAGTTGTCACCGGCCACACCGGTGTCGTAGGCAAAAGCCGCGTAAAGCGGCTGACCCGACGAGGTGGCGCCGCCAGCGAACACGCGGGCAATCACCTGCTTCTGGGCAGCGCTCAGGCAGCTGCCGTTGCGGTTCCCCGTGCAGGTGGGCACGTCGGCCGCGACGCTGAATCGCGCCTGGCAGGCCTGGGTGGCCTGCACCATGCCGTCGCGCAGGCCGTCCAGCGCGTCGCACTTGTCGGCGATGGCCTTGGCCATCAGGTGACGCTCGTCGGGCGTGAAGCCGCTGCCCAGGTCGGGCAGCGTGGCATTGGGGTTCATCGGGTGCCTGACGGTCGCGCCCGCGGTGGCCACGGCGTGCCACTGCTGGGCTCCCCACAGCTGGGCGACCGCGGCATTGGGCAGGCGATAGCCGGGGGCGCCCACGAGGTAACCGTCGTACTGGTCGCCGTAGCGGGCGGCGGCCACCATGGCATGCCGGCCGCCGTTGGAACATCCCCCGATGTAGGACCGGTCAGGGCCCTTGCCATAGGCGGCCTGGATCAGGCTCTTGGCCATGGGGGTGAGCTTGCCCACGGCCTTGTAGCCATAGTCGAGGCGGGCTTCAGGCTCCAGGCCGAAGACCGTCGTCTGCCGACCCGTGTGGCCGGCATCGGAACTGATCACGGCAAAGCCCTGCATCAGCGCGCCACCGAGCGGGCCGCCGCCCAGCGCGCCCAGCGCCTCGCGCACGCTGCCGTCCAGTCCGCCGTTGCCCTGGTAGTAGAAGCGGCCGTTCCAGGCGTCGGGCAACCGCATCTCAAAGGCAATGGCATAGGTCTGCCCGTCGGAGCCCTTGCGCTCGTGCATGCGGCCCTTGACCAGGCAGTGGCCGGGCACGGGCCTTGCCCCCTGCTTGAGCGCGCCCGCGGCGACCGGCACGGCGGAATCAAGATGGGTTTGATCAAAGCGGAAGCTGGCTGCCAGGGTGGCGCATTCGCGCAATGGACCGGGCACGGCGGCCTGCAGAACGGGTGGTGCTGCGGTCGGAGAGGGCAGCGTCCCGCAGGCGCTGGCCAGCAGCGCGGCAACGGCGCAGGCGGTGAATTTCAGGGGCCGGTTCATGGGGTCTCCTTCTGGGGGGCCTTGGTGGCGCCCAGGTAAGTCTCGATCACGCGCGGGTCCCCGGCCAGTTCCTGGGCCGGGCCCTGCAGGGCAATTTCGCCGGTCTCCAGCACATAGCCGTGATCGGCCACCTCGAGCGCGGCGCGCGCGTTCTGCTCCACCAGCAGGATGCTCACGCCGGTCTCGCGCAGCTGGCTGATGGTGTGGAAGATCTCGCGAACCACCAGCGGCGCCAGGCCCAGGCTGGGCTCGTCGAGCATCAGCACCTTGGGGTCGCCCATGAGCGCGCGGCCCACGGCCAGCATCTGCCGCTCGCCGCCCGACAGGGTGCCCGCCAGCTGCGCGCGGCGTTCCTTGAGCCGGGGAAAAATCTCGTAGACCTTCTCCAGGCCGCGGCGCCACTGGCGCTGGCCCAGCCGCATCCGGCGGTAGCCGCCCAGCACCAGGTTGTCCTCGACGGGCATGGTGCTGAACAGCTCGCGCTTCTCGGGCACCAGCGCCAGGCCCATCATCACGCGTTCCTCAAGGGTGGTCAGCGCGATGGGCTGGCCGTCAAAGCGGATCTCGCCGCGCGCCGGCAGCACGCCCATCAGCGCATTGAGCAGGGTGCTCTTGCCCGCGCCATTGGGGCCGATGACGGTGACGACGTTGCCGCGTGGCAGCGACAGGTCCAGGCCGGTGAGCACTTCGGCCTTGCCATAGCCCGCGTGCAGGCTTTTGACTTCAAGGAGGGGGCTGATCATGGTTTCAGTGCTCCGTGCCAAGGTAGGCGGCGCGCACGGCCGGGCTGGCCTGCACTTCGGCCGGGGTGCCTTCCATCAGGCGGGTGCCGAACTCCATGACCACGATGCGGTCGGTCAGGCCCATCACGAAATCAATGTCGTGCTCCACCAGCAGGATGCTCATGCCCTCGCCCTTGAGCTGGCGCAGGATGTCGGCCAGCGCCTGCTTCTCCTTGTGCCGCAGGCCGGCGGCCGGCTCGTCGAGCAGCAGCAGGGCCGGGTCGGTGCACAGGGCGCGCGCGATTTCCATGAGCCGCTGCGGGCCGAGCGCGAGGTTGCCCGCCAGTTCATGCATGTGGTCGGCCATGCCGATGCGCGCAAGCTGGCGCTCGGCCTCGGCGAACAGCTGGCGTTCCTCGGCGCGGTCCAGCCGCAGCATGGCGCGCAGCGTGCCCGAGCGCGTGCGCAGGTACCCGCCCAGGGCCACGTTCTCGAGCACCGTCATCTCGGGGATCATCTTCACGTGCTGGAAGGTGCGCGAGATGCCCCGGCGCGCAATGCCGCGCGAGGGCAGGCCCGTGATGGGGGCGCCGCGAAACTTCACCGACCCGCTGGTGAGGCCGAGCACGCCGGTGATCAGGTTGAAGGTGGTGGACTTGCCCGCGCCATTGGGGCCGATCAGGCCCACGATGTCGCCCGCGTTGATGCCAAAGCTCACGTCGTTCACGGCCACCAGGCCCCCAAACTCCTTGCGCACCTGGTCGACCTCGAGCAGGGCTTCACCGCGGGCCGGCTTGCCGCGCAGCGGCAGGGGCGCTGCATGGGCCCAGTCGCGCACGCGCGGGCCGGCGGGCAGCCAGCGGCCCACGAAAGTCCACAGGCCATCGGGCGCGTACTTGAGCACCACCACCAGCACGATGCCAAACACGATGGTTTCAAAGTTGCCGCTGGTGCCGATCAGCTGCGGCAGCAGCACCTGCAGCTGGTCTTCCACGATGCGGACCACCGCCGAACCCAGGAACGCGCCCCACACATTGCCAATGCCGCCGAGCACCGCGATGAACAGGTACTCAATGCCCTTGCTGATGGAAAACGGCGTGGGGTTGACCGTACGCTGGAAATGCGCAAACAGCCAGCCCGACACCGCCGCCAGCACGGCCGCGGTGATGAAGGCCACGAGCTTGTAGCGCAGCGTGGAGATGCCCATGGCCTCGGCCATGGTGGAGCCGCTCTTGAGCGAGCGGATGGCGCGGCCCGGCCGCGAATCGAGCAGGTGCGTCACGGCCAGGGCGGCCAGCAGCGCCAGCACCCAGATCACGCCGTGCAGGCCGCGGCCGGTGCCCAGGTCGTGGCCGAACAGGTGCAGCGACGGGATGCCCAGCAGGCCGTCGTATTTGCCCAGCCACTCCATGTTGGCCATGGTGTAGTTCAGTGCCAGGCCCCAGGCAATGGTGGCCAGCGGCAGGTAGTGGCCCGACATGCGCAGCGTGACCAGGCCCAGCAGCAGGGCCGTGACCACCGCAATGCCCACGCCGGCAAACAGCGTGAGCCATGGCGACACGCCCATCTTGGTGGCCAGAAAGGCCGCGGTGTAGGCGCCAATGCCCACAAAGGCCGCCTGACCGAACGAGGTGAGCCCGCCCACGCCCGTGAGCAGCACCAGGCCCAGCGCCACCATGGCGTACAGGCCGATGTAGTTGCTCTGCGTGATCCAGAAATCGGGCACCGGCAATGCCGGCAGCACCAGCATGAACAGGGCGAAAAGGGGAAAGGTAAAACGGCGCACCACCATGTCAGTGTTCCTCGCTGTGCGGGTCGCGCAGGGAGCGCCACAGCAGCACCGGCAGGATGGCGCTGAACACGATCACTTCCTTGAAGGCGCTGGCCCAGAACGAGCCAAAGCTCTCCAGCAGGCCCACGCCCAGCGCGCCCACCAGCGCCAGCGGGTAGCTGGACAGGCCGGCAAACACCGCCGCCACAAAGCCCTTGAGCCCGATCAGGAAACCGGTGTCATAGAACACCGTGGTGGTGGGCCCGATCAGCAGGCCCGACAGCGCGCCAATGAAGGCCGCCATGGTGAACGACAGGCGCCCCGCGCCAATGGTGGAGATGCCCATGAGCCGCGCGCCCAGGCGGTTGACCGCCGTGGCGCGCAAGGCCTTGCCATACAGCGAGCGCTCGAAGAACAGCCACAGCGCAATGATGAGCGCGATGGACGCAAAGAAGATGATCACCGTCTGCCCGCTCAGCGTGACCGGGCCGATCGAAAAGCGCGCGTCCCAGAAGCTCGGGTTGCGGAAACCCTCGGCGCCAAAAAAATAAAGGCCCAGGCCCACCAGCGCAAAGTGGACACCGACCGACACGATCAGCAGCACCAGCACGGTGGCGTCGGCCAGCGACTCATAGGCCAGCCGGTAGATCAGCGTGCCAAACGGCGTGACCAGGGCCAGCGTGAGCAGCGCCTGCGCCACAAGGGGCAGGCCGCGCGGCGCGGCCCAGAAGGCCACCAGGGAGATGGCCACGGGGTAGGCCAGCGTGCGCAGCACGGTGCGCGCGATGCGCCCCGCGCCATGCTGCAGGCGAACGCCGTTCCACACATCGGAAACAGCCACCGCGCCCGCCAGCACCAGCAGGAACCACACGGTGCCCGGCACCTTGCCGGCCTGCAGCAGCGCCAGCGTGAGCGCGCCAAACGCAACGAACTCGCCTTGCGGGATGAAGATCACCCGCGTCACGGCGAACACCAGCACCGTGGCCAGGGCCAGCAGCGCGTAGATCGCGCCGTTGGTCAGGCCGTCCAGCGCCAGGATGCTGGCAATCGAAAAGTCCATTGCGTGAGGCTCCGCGCTTTACTTCTCGACGACGAACTTGCCGCCCACGACCTTCATGAGCACGCCGGTTTCGTCGGTGTAGCCCCAGTGGTCGTCCTTGGTCCAGTTCATCACGCCATGCGAGAAGATGGTGCGGCCCATGGTCTCGATGCCGTCACGCAGCGCGGCGCGGAACTCGGGCGTGCCGGGCTTGGCCTTCTTGAGCGCGCCGGGCAGCACTTTCTCGAGCACGATGGCGGCGTCATAGGCGTGGCCGGCAAACTGGTTGCGCTGGCCGGCACCCATCAGCGCTTCGTACTTGGTCACGAAGTCGATCGAGGCTTTCTTGGACGGGTGGCTGTCGGGCAGCTGCTCGGCCACCACGGCCGGGCCGGAGACCACATAGGCGCCTTCCACGTCCTTGCCACCGATGCGCACCAGGTCGGGCGTGGCGGCGGCGTGCGTCTGGTAGACCTTGCCCTTGTAGCCGCGCTCGATCAGCGCCTTGTGCGGCATGGCGGCGCCGGAACCCGAGGCCACCACCAGCATCGCGTCGGGGTTGGCCGAGACCAGCTTGAGCGCCTGCGGCGTGGCGCTGGTGTCGGTGCGGGCGAAGCGCTCCACGGCCACCACCTTGATGCCGGCCTTGGCGGCGCGGGCTTCAAGTTCCTTGAGCCAGAGTTCGCCGTAGGCGTCGGTGTAGCCCAGGAAGCCCACGGTCTTGACGCCGCTCTTCACCATGTGCTCGATGATGGGGTGCGCCATCACGCCAAAGCCCTGGGGCAGGCGGAACAGCCAGTGGTCCTGGCCGGGCGGCACGCCCACGGGCGCGGCCGACAGCTGCACCGTCTTGCCTTCGGCGATCACCGGGGCCATGGCGGCCGAGGTGGCCGTGATGCACGAGCCGATGATGATGTCCACCTTGTCTTCGGTCAGGAAGCGGCGGGCATTGGTCACGCCCTTGCCCGGGTCGGTGGCATCGTCCAGGATGATGAGGTTGATTTTTTCGCCGGCGATGGTCTTGGGGAACAGCTTGAACTGGTTCTGCATCGGGATGCCCAGGCCCGAGCCGGGGCCGGTGAGGGCGATGCTGACGCCGACGTTGACGTCGGCCATGGCCGAGCCGGCCAGCAGGATGGTCATGGCGACCAGGGTTTTCTTGAATTTCATGAATGTCTCCTAGGGTCTTGGGGGGTCTAACGGCGGGAAAAAGGGGTCAGCGCGGCGCCATGCGCAGGGCGCCATCGAGCCGGATCACCTCGCCATTGAGGTGGGTGTTGGTCACGATGTGGGCGGCCAGCTGGGCAAATTCCTCAGGCTTGCCCAGGCGCGGCGGGAACGGGATGCTGGCGGCCAGGGAGGCCTGCACCGGCTCGGGCAACTGCTTCATCAGCGGCGTGGCAAACAGGCCGGGAGCGATGGTGCAGACGCGGATGCCGTGCTGCGCCAGGTCGCGCGCCATGGGCAGCGTCATGCCGACCAGCCCGCCCTTGGAGGCGCTGTAGGCCTGCTGGCCCACCTGGCCGTCATACGCGGCCACCGAAGCCGTGAACATCATCACGCCGCGCTCGCCGTCCTCCAGGGGCGCCAGTTTGGCGCACTCGGCGGCAAACAGGCGGCTGGCGTTGTAGGTGCCGACCAGGTTGACGTTGATGACCTTGGCGAAGTCTTCCAGCGGCGCCGGGCTGCCGTCCTTGGCGACCACGCGCCTGGCGGTCCCGATGCCCGCGATGTTCATGAGAATGCGGGCCGGGCCGTGGGCCGCGGCGGCGGCGCCCATGGCGGCCTGCAGGCTCTCGGTGTTGGTGATGTCACACGCAAAGGCCGCGCCGCCGATCTCGGCCGCCACCTTCTGGGCGTTGGCAAGGTTGACGTCGAGAACGGCCACTTTGGCGCCCAGCCGGGCCAGCTCGCGCGCGGTGGCCTCGCCAAGGCCCGAGCCACCGCCGGTGACGAGTGCCGCTTGTCCCTGGATGTTCATGGTGAGAGGTCCTTTTTGCTATGAAAAGTAGAGCATGAAGTGGCCGCCGGTCCTGGACTCCAGGCCTTTTTGGCTTGAAACCGTCATGCCGAGGGCTTCAGGATGGTGTGCAGCGTGCCGTCGTGCAGGGCGGCCACCGTGTCGGCCCGGTGCGTGAGCACCGCGCGCTGGTTGATCGAGCCCTTGTCGGTGACTTCGCCGCGGTCGATGGTGGGCGGCTCCGACAGCAGGCACAGCCGCGCGATGCGGTTGGCGCTGCCGGTGGCCGTCTTGGCCAGGTCGTCCACCAGCTGCTGGAAGCGCGCCAGCACGGCCGGGCTGTTCAGCACGTCGGCCATGGGCGCGCTGGCGTCTAGCCCGCTGAGCGCGCGCACCGCGGCGCTGGGGAACACCATGGCGCCGACTTCCTTCATGTTGATGCCGGTGAGCACCACGTCCTGCACATAGGGCGCGCCGGCGGCGATGATCCTGGCGCGCATCGGGCCCACGCTCACGAAGGTGCCGGTGGCGAGCTTGAAGTCCTCGGCAATGCGGCCGTCAAACTTCAGGCCCAGGTGCACGTCGGTCTCGTCGATCCACTTCACCGCGTCGCCAGTGCAGAAGAAGCCTTCTTCGTCAAAGGCTTCGGCCGTGGCCTCGGGCGCGCGCCAGTAGCCGGGGGTGATGTTGGGGCCCTTGTAGCGGACCTCGGTCTTGCCGTCGGTGTCCACCAGCTTGAGCTCCAGACCCGGCGTGGGCACGCCCAGGTCGCCGGCGTTCACGTTGGGGTTGGTGATGAAGATGGCAAACGGCGACGACTCGGTCATGCCCAGCCCGGTGCCCATGACGATGCGCTCGCCGATCTCGCGCTCCTGCGACTCGTACAGGCTGTCCCACACCGGCTGGGCCAGCGCCGCGCCGGCATAGAAAAACATGCGCACGCGCGACAGCAGGTTGCGGCGCAGCGCGTCGTCGGTCTTCATGGCCAGGGCAATGGCCTCGAAGCCCGTGGGCACATTGAAATACACCGTTGGGGCGATCTCGCGCAGGTTGCGCAGGGTCTCGGCCATCAGCGCCGGCGTGGGCTTGCCGTCGTCGATGTACAGCGTGCCGCCGTGGAACACCACCATGCCGAAGTTGTGGTTGCCGCCAAAGGTGTGGTTCCAGGGCAGCCAGTCCACCAGCACGGGCGGCGCCTCGGCCAGCACCGGCATGGACTGGGCCATCTGCTGCTGGTTGGCGCACCACATGCCCTGGGTGTTGATGACGGCCTTGGGCAGCTTGGTGGAGCCGCTGGTGAACAGGAATTTGACGATGGTGTCGGGGCCCGTGGCCGCCATGGCCGTGTCCACCGCACTGGTGGCGGGCGTGGCGGCGAGGTCGCTGAAACGCGTGCTGGCCCGGCCATCAATGCTGCCCTGGGTCAGCACCACTTCGGTGTCCGCACCCACGGTGGCGGCGATGGCGCGGGCGTAGCGCGCGCCATCGGCGGCGAAAACCAGGCCCGGCGTGGTGGTCTTGAGCACATGGCGCAGCTTGTCAAAGTCCTGGCTCACCAGCGAGTAGGGCGGCGACACGGGCACATACGGCACGCCGGCCACCAGGCAGCCCAGGGCCAGCAGGGCGTGTTCCAGGTCATTCTCGGACAGGATGGCCACGGGCCGCTCGGCGCTCAGGCCGCGGTCGATCAGCCCCTGGGCGATGCTGCGGGCCTGGCGCCAGGCGTCGGCCCAGCTCAGGTGCTGCCAGTCGCCGGTGCTGCCGTCGGCCAGCCGGGCGCGGCGCGCCATGAAGGTCTGGTCGGGCACGGCCTGCGCCCAGTGCTTGAGGCGGTCGGTCATGCGCGCGGGGTGCGCGGCCAGCGCCTGGTCGGCGCGCAGGTAGCGCACGCCGGGCGCGCCGTCGCGCAGGGCCACGCGGGTTACGCCAAAGGTCAGGGGGCGGAATTTGGGGCTGCTCATGCCTTTTGCACCTTGGCCGCGCGGCCGTCGAGGAAGGCCCGCACGCGGTCCTTGGCTTCAGGCGCGCTTTGCACGATGGCGGCCATCATGGCTTCGGTGAAGAAGCCCTGGTCGGCCGGCTGCTCGGCAATGCGGGGCAGGGCGTGCATCAGCGCGTAGTTGGTCAGCGGGGCGTTCTGCGCCACGCGGCTGGCGATCTCATAGGCCTTGTCGAAGGCCGTTCCGGTGGGCACCAAGTACTGCGCGATGCCGATGCGCTCGCCGTCCTGGGCGTTGTAGACGCGGCCGGTGAGCATCATGTCGGTCATGCGGGCCACACCAATCAGCCTGGGGATGCGCACCGAGCCGCCGCCACCCACAAAAATGCCGCGCGAGCCTTCGGGCAGCGCATAGAACGTGGATTCGTCGGCCACGCGGATGTGGCAGGCGCTGGCCAGCTCCAGGCCGCCACCCACCACCGCGCCATGCAGCGCCGCGATCACAGGCACCGGGCCGTACTGCACGCGCTCCAGCGCGGCGTGCCACATGCGTGAGTGGTGCATGCCCTGGCCCGCGTCGCGTTCCTGCAGTTCCGACAGGTCCAGGCCGGCGCAGAAATGCTCGCCCTCGCCGTCTATCACCGCGGCGCGCACGGTGGCGGGCATTTGCTCGAAAATGTCCCGCAGGGACAGGATCAGCGCGTCGTTCAGGGCGTTGCGCTTGCTGCCACGGGTCAGCCGGACGACGGCAATGTTGCCGTTCTCGCCGGTGATCTCCAGGCTGATGTGGGGTGAACTCATGATTGCCTTTCTGTCCAGGATGGATTATTGTTATGAATCATAATCAATTCAATCCGTCCAAGCGACTCATTGCTTGGTGTTTACCCTGATTACCGGAGACCCTCTTGGACTACAAAAACCTGGTCGCCATCGACATCCACACCCACGCCGAGGTCAGCTGCTGGAACCCGTTTGACAACTACGGCGAGGAATACGACCGCGCCGCCGACAAGTATTTCCGCAACAGCCGCCGCCCCACCATCGAGGAAACCATTGCTTATTACCGCGAGCGCAAGATCGGGCTGGTGATGTTCACGGTGGACAGCGAGTCCAAGCTGGGCCGCCGCCGCATCCCCAACGAGGAGATTGCCGAAGCCGCCAGCAAGAACAGCGACATGATGATGTGCTTTGCCAGTATCGACCCGCACAAGGGCAAGATGGGCGCGCGCGAGGCGGAGCGGCTGATCAGGGAGCACAACGTCAAGGGCTTCAAGTTCCACCCCACGGTGCAGGGCTACCACCCCTACGACAAGATGGCCTGGCCCATCTACGAAGTGATCAACGCGCACAAGCTGCCGGCCATCTTCCATACCGGCCACAGCGGCATTGGCTCGGGCATGCGCTGCGGCGGCGGCCTGCGGCTGGAGTACAGCAACCCCATGCACCTGGACGACGTGGCGATCGATTTCCCCGACATGCAGATCGTCATGGCCCACCCCAGCTTCCCGTGGCAGGACGAGGCGCTGAGCGTGGCCACGCACAAGCCCAATGTGTGGATCGACCTGAGTGGCTGGAGCCCCAAGTACTTTCCCAAGCAGCTCGTGCAATACGCCAACACCCTGCTGAAAGACCGCATCCTGTTCGGCTCCGATTACCCGCTGATCACGCCCGATCGCTGGATGAAGGACTTTGAGGACGCGGGCTTCAAGCCCGAGGTGATGCCCGGCATCCTCAAGGGCAATGCGGTGCGCCTTCTGGGGCTGGACGCGGAGACGGCGTGAGCGGGGCGACCCTGCGCAGCCTGGCCGACATCCAGGCGCTGGAACGCCTGCCGCGCGAGCAGGCCATGCCAGCGGCCACCACCTGGGGCCTGATTGCCGCGGCCGCGCAGCGCCACCCGGAGCGCGTTGCGCTGCGCTACCTGCCCGATGCGGACCTGCGGCGCGCCGCGCGCGATGTGCGCTATGCCGAGCTGGCCGCCCAGATCCAGCGCGCGGCCAATGTGTTCCGCGCCATGGGCGTGGGGCCCGACGATGCGGTGGCCATCCTCGCGCCCAACATCCCCGAGACCCAGTTTGCGCTGTGGGGCGCACAGCTGGCGGGCAAGGCCTGCCCCATCAACTACCTGCTGCAGCCGGACCACATCGCGGCGCTGCTGGCGGCATCGGGCGCCAAGGTGGTGGTGGCGCTGGGCCCCAACCCCGAGCTGGACCTTTGGCCCACGGTGCAGAAGGTGCTGGCGCTGCACCCGCTGCCGGTGCTGCAGATCACCGTGGGCGACCACGCCGCACCCCATGTGCCGGTGCTGCAGGAGGCATTGGCGCAGCAGCCCGGCACGCTGAACTTCGACCCCCAGCTCACGCCCGACCGCGTGGCCGCGTGCTTTCACACTGGCGGCACCACGGGGGCCCCCAAGCTGGCCCAGCACACCCATGGCAACGAGGCGCACACCAGCTGGTTTGCCCACCGCTATTACGGCTTTGACGAGAACACGGTGGAGGTCAACGGCTTTCCGCTGTTCCATGTGGCGGGCGCGTTTGTCTATGGCCTGTCACTCCTGGCCATTGGCGCCATGCAGGTGCTGCCCACCCTGGCCGGCATGCGCAACCCGGCCTTCGTCAGGAACTACTGGAAGTTCTGCGAGCGTGAGCGGGTGAGCGCGCTGGCCTGCGTACCCACCATCATGGCCACGCTGATCAACCAGCCGGTGGATGCCGACATCAGCAGCATCAAGGTGGCCTACACCGGCGGCTCGCCGCTGCCCACCGAACTGGCCGCGCAGTTTGAGGCGCGCCTGGGCATTGCGGTGCGCAACATTCTGGGCATGACGGAATGCGCGGGGCTGGTGTCCATTGAGCCCGCGGGCGCGCCGCGCGTGCCAGGCTCGGTGGGGCTGCGATTGCCTTACACCGAGGTGCGCGTGGTGCCCTGGCGCGACGGCAAAGCGCAACTGGCTGAGGACTGCGCGCCCGGCACCACCGGCGTGGTGATTCTGCGTGGCCCGCATGTGAGCCCGGGCTACACCGACGCGGCCCGCAACGCCGGCATGTTCGAGGGCGGCTGGCTGGTCTCGGGCGACCTGGGCCACCTGGACGCGCAGGGCTACCTGCACATCACAGGCCGGGCCAAGGACGTGATCATCCGCGGCTCGCACAACATCGACCCGGGCCTGGTGGAAGAGGCCTTCCTGGCCCATCCCGCCGTGGCCCTGTGCGCCGTGGTGGGCGAGCCCGATGCCTATGCGGGCGAGTTACCCGTGGCCTTTGTGACGCTCAAGCCTGGCGCGGTGTGTGACGCCGCCACGCTGCTGGCCGAGGTGGCACCCCATGTGTATGAGCGCCCCGCCACGCCCAAGCGGGTGACGGTCATTGAATCCATGCCCGTTACCGCCATCGGCAAGATCTACAAACCCACGCTGCGCCTGCGCGCCATCGAGGCCAAGCTGGCCGAGATGCTGGCCGATGTGCCGGGCACGGCCGTCCGGGGGGAGGAGCGCGGCGGCACGCTGTCGGCGGTGGTGCAGCTGGCTTGTGCGCCCGATGCCGCGCTGCAGAAGCAATTACGGGAACGGCTGGCGGCGATTGCGGTGCCGGTGGCGTTTGTGTTTGCTTGAGTCTGCCCATGGCCGGGCCCTGCTGTCCGCAGATGCGCGCCGGCAAGCCCGTCGCTATCCGGGACCGAGCAATTCCGCCAGTCGTGTCACCACCCAGGATGCTTCAGCGCCACTCACCGCGGCGTCCGCGCTGGTCAGCCCGGTTTCCATGGTTTGAAGCACCTCGCCCCGGGGCCTGCCAGTCTTGAACTGGAGGGCGCTGGCCTGTTCCACCAGCATCTGCGCCAGGTCTTCGCACAGCTCGTAGCGCTCGCGCACCAGGGCGATGGGCTCGGTCAAACGGCCCGCGGGTGAGCTGAACAGTGCGCAGAACGATGGCGGCACTTCAATCTGGTTGGAATCTTCCATGGCGCAAGGTTACCGCGCCGACGAGGAGACGGCGGGAAGCCAACCGCGTGTCCGATTCTGGCGCGCGCCGGGCGCGGGCAAGCGGTCCAATGGCGGCTGTTCCAACACAACAACCTGCCAGGAGAGTCCATGAAACTTGCTGTTCAAGGCATACCCAGCGAAGCAGCGCGCCAGCTGCAGGCCGGCGGCATCGATGCCAACGGGCAACCGCCCTTGCGGCGCACGGCCGAAGGCCCGGCCAATCCGTGCCGGCATTGCCTGCAATTGATCGCGCAGGGAGACGAGAAGCTGGTCCTCTCGTACCGCCCCTTTGCCGCGGCGCAGCCCTACGCCGAGACCGGCCCCGTCTTTCTGCACACCCACAACTGCGAGCGCTATGTCTCTGACCAACTGCCCAATTGGTTCGCCTACCTGGAGCCCGCCATTATTCGCGGCTACGGGCACGACGACTGGATCAGGTACGAAACCGGAGCCGTCGTCCCGGGCAAGAACCTGACCGCCGAGTGCCAGAAGATCCTGGCCCATCCGGAGGTGGCCTATGTGCACATCCGTTCCAGGTTCAACTGTTTCCAGTGCCGGGTAGACCGGGGGTAAACCGCCTGCGCCGCAGGGCCGGCCTGATCATCTCTGACTCACCACCCGCCGCGCTCCAGCCATTCCTCCAGAAGCTCGAAGGTCTGCACTCCCCAGAACGGCTCCCCGTCCACCACCACGGTGGGTGAACCAAAAACACCGGCCTTCAGCGATGCATCCACGGCACTGCGCAGCAGGCTGCCGGCTTCGTCGCTGGCAATGCCGGCGCGCAGCCAGCCGGCATCCAGCCCTTCGGGCAGTGGCAGCGCCGAAATCGCATCGGCCGTGGACAGGTCCTGGCCTTCCGCCCAATAGGCCTTGTACAGCGCATGCGCCAAGGGCGCCGCCAGGGCAGGGCGGTGGTGTTTGACGTAGTGAAAGGCGCGGCCAGCGGCGCGCGGGTCCATCACCGGGTCGTCCAGGTCGCGCTTGAGCACGATGCCGTGGCGGCGCATGTAGCGCTGTGCATCGCGGCGGATGTAGTCGCCCTTGAGCGGTGTCTCCAGCAGCGGCTTCAGGCCCATCACCTTGAGAACCGACACGCCCAGCAGCATGGCGTGCCACTGCACCGTGCGGCCATGGCGGCGGGCAATGTCTTCGATGCGCAGGGACGCAAAGTAGCCAAAGGGGGAAATGAAGTCAAAGTAAAAATGCAGCGGGGTCATGGCGCCTAGCGTAGCCGACGCCGTGCATTCAGGCCAACCGGCTCGCGCACTCACGCCAATGAGACGGGTCGCCCCTGTGACGCCACCATGGCATCGATCAGCCGGTGCACCGCCAGCGCCGAGCGGCCCGACACCGCGGGCCCGCGGCCTGCGCGGATGGCCGACACAAAGTCTTCAATCACCGCGCGGTGCGGGCCATGGTCGAACGCCATCAGGTTGGCGCCCGAACCGGTGGCCTGTTTTTCGCCCACGCGCGTGGTGCTGCCGTCGCGCATGTGGACAGTGAGCTCACCGGCCTCCAGCGTGGCGCTGCCCAGGGTGCAGTTCAGCGCGATGCGCTCGTTGAAGCCGGGCCAGGCGGCGGTGGTGGCGTCAATGCTGCCCAGGGCGCCGTTGGGGTAGCGCAGCATGGCTGTCACGGTGTCTTCGCATGCCATCTGGTGCACCGGGCTGGTGGTGGTCAGGGCCGTGACCTGCGCGGGCAGGCCGGTCAGGCTCATCAGCAGGTCCAGCGTGTGGATGGCCTGGGTCATGAGCACACCGCCGCCGTCGCGCGCCAGCGTGCCGCGGCCCGGCTCGTCGTAATAGCTTTGCGGGCGCCACCAGCGGATGCTGGCCGATGCGCCGGTCAGGCTGCCCAGCGTGCCGCCAGCCACCAGGCGCGCCAGCGCCTGCGAGGCCTCGCGCATGCGGTGCTGCAGCATCACTGCCAGCTTCACGCCGTGGTGCTCGCAGGCCTGCACCAGCGCCTGTGCCCGGGCCAGGGTGGTGTCCAGCGGCTTTTCCACCAGCACATGCTTGCCGGCCTGCGCGAGCTGCTGCGCGATGTCCAGGTGGGTGTTGGGCGGTGTGAGCACCAGCGCGGCTTCCACCGAGCGGTCTTGCAGCACGTCCTGCAGCTCGGTGGTGGGGCGTGTGCCGGGTGGCAGCGCCAGCGCGGCCAGGCGTTGCGGCGTGCGGGCCACGACCCAGGCCAGGGCCACCTGGTCGCGCAGCTCGTGCAGGGCCAGCAAATGGGGTGCGCTGGCCTGGCCCGCACCCACCACGGCCACGCGCATGAGCGGTCGGGTCACGAGGGGCGTTGTGGCGGTTTGATGCCGTTGGCCTTGATCACTGGGGCCCATGTTTCGACCTCGGTTGTCCGGAGTAGAGTCTGACAATTGGCAAATTGATCAGTCATCGTACAACATGACGGGCAATCCAGGATTCAGGAAATTCCCTGATGCTGCCGCTCAGAGGTTCTTGCGAAGCCGTTCGCGGCTGTTGGACAGATGGGTGCGCATGGCGGCCCGCGCGGCCTCGGCATCCTGGTTACGGATGGCGTTGTAGATGCTTTCGTGCTCGCCATGCACGCGCTGCAGGTAGTTCAGCCGGCCTTCAGGTGCATTCTGCGGCGTGTTCACCCGGGTGCGCGGGATGATCATGGTCCCCAGGTAGGTCATGAGGTCGGCGAAGTGCCGGTTGCCGGTGGCGCGGGCCACTTCCACGTGGAACTGGAAGTCCGACGGCACGGCATCGGAGTCGGCCTGGATGGAGTCCTGAAAGGTGCTCAGCGCGGTCGCCATGGCGGCCAGGTTCTCGGCGCTGCGCCGCTGGGCGGCCAGGCCTGCCGCCTCGGTTTCCAGGCTGATGCGCAGCTCCAGCACCGAGATCACGTCGGCCACGGTGGCAAAGTCGGCCGGCGCAATGCGGAAGTTGCCGGCGTTGGCATTGGCGATCACAAAGGTGCCAATGCCGTGACGCGTTTCCACCAGGCCCGAGGCCTGCAGCTTGGACAGCGACTCGCGCACCACGGTGCGGCTCACATCAAAGCGGGCCATGATTTCGGCCTCGGTTGGCAGCTTGTCGCCAGGGGTGAGCTGGCCGTCGCGGATGCTGCCAGCCAGGGCCTCGACGATCTCGCCCACCAGCCCGCGCGGGCGCCGCGTGCGGGGCGATTCACGCGGGGGTGGGGCGGTCAGTTGCGGGTCCATGGGGTCGGCTCAGGGTTTACCTCAGGGGCAAGGGCACGGGAAAGGCTTGACAACGCAATCCAGCTTACTAGAATTTCTAGTTGTCAGACAACGTATGACTTGTATGTTAATTGATGCCCTTGAATGTTGCAAGCACCCATGAGCCTTCCCTCCCACAACACATTGCTGATGACCGGTGCCGCCGGTGGCCTGGGCCAGGCGCTGCGCGGGCGGCTCAAGGCCAATTGCGCGGTGCTGCGCCTGTCGGACCGCGCGCCGCTGGGCGAGGCCGGCGCCAACGAGGAAATCGTGCTGGCCGATCTGGCCGACGCCGCCGCGGTGAACGCCATGGTGCAGGGCGTGGATGCCATCGTTCACTTGGGCGGCGTGTCGGTGGAAGGGCCGTTTGGCCCCATCCTTCAGGCCAACATCCTGGGGCTGTACCACCTGTATGAGGCGGCGCGTGTGCATGGCGTCAAGCGCATCGTGTTTGCCAGTTCCAACCACGTCACCGGCTACTACCGTCAGGACGAAACCATTGACGCCAGCGCGCCAGCGCGCCCGGACGGCATGTACGGCCTGAGCAAGGCCTTTGGCGAAGACCTGTCGCGCCTTTACTTTGACCGCCATGGCATCGAGACCGCCTGCGTGCGCATCGGCTCTTCCTTCCCCGAACCCAAGGACCGCCGCATGCTCGCCACCTGGCTGAGCTTTGACGACCTGCATCGCCTGATCACCGCTTGCCTCACCACGCCGGTGCTGGGCCACAGCATCATCTTTGGCATGTCGGACAACGCCGTGACCTGGTGGGACAACCGCTGCGCCCGCCACATTGGCTATGTGCCGCAAGACAGCTCCGACGCGTTTCGCGATGCCGTGCATGCGCGCACGGGCGCTCCCGACCTGAACGACCCCGCCGCCATCTACCAGGGCGGCGGCTTCGTCAAGGCCGGGCCTTTTGGCTTTTGATGCCATGACGCTGGCCGTTGAACTGGTGGTGGACGCGCGCAACGCCGTGGGCGAGAGCCCGGTGTGGCTGGAGGCCGAGCAGGCGCTGTACTGGGTGGACATCCCGGCGCGGGCGCTGTGCCGCTGGCAGGCCGCCACCGACGCCGTCACCACCTGGCTCGCGCCCGAGATGCTGGGCTGCATCGCGCGCACCGGCCAGGCCGGGCAGTGGCTGGCCGCGCTGGAAACCGGGGTGTTTGCCCTGCAGCCCCTGGCCGATGGCCGGTTGACCAGTCGGCGGCTGGCGGGCGTGCGGCATGCGCAACCAGGCATGCGCTTCAACGATGGGCGCTGCGACCGGCAGGGGCGTTTCTGGGCCGGCACCATGGTGATGGACATGGGGCTGGCGTCGTCCGCCGGCGCGCTGTACCGCCACGACGCACAGGGCCTGGTGCCGGTGCTCGGCGGCCTGGTCACGCCCAACGGCCTGGCCTTCAGTCCTGACGGCCGCACCATGTACCTGTCGGACTCGCACCCCTCGGTGCAGAAGGTCTGGGCCTTTGACTACGACACCGCCACCGGCACGCCCACCAACCGCCGCGTGTTGGTGGACATGACCGCCCACCCCGGCCGGCCCGACGGCGCCGCCGTGGACGAGGACGGCGGCTACTGGATCTGCGCCAACGACGCCGGGCTGGTGCACCGCTTCACGCCCCGGGGCCAACTGGACCGCTCGCTGGCCGTGCCCGTGAAGAAGCCCGCGATGTGCGCCTTTGGCGGCGCGGGGCTGGACACGCTTTTCGTGACGTCCATCCGCCCGGCCGGCGTGGACTTGTCAGATCAGCCGCTGGCCGGCGGGCTGTTTGCGCTGCGCCCCGGCGTGCGCGGCTTGCCCGAGCCCGGGTTCGCCTTCCCCGTGTGATTTTTCAGTGCCATTTCCCTTACCAACGCAGATCCAGAGGAGACATCCATGAACTTTCGCAGACACCTGATGGCCGCGGCCGCCTGCTTGCTCGCCGTGGGCGTGCCATTGAGCACGCTGGCGCAGACCGTGCTCAAGGCCGCCGACGTCCATCCACCGGGCTACCCCACCGTGGTGGCCACCGAGAGCTTGGGCAAGAAGCTCGAGGCCGCCACCAACGGCAAGTACAAGATGCAGATGTTTCCCGGCAGCGTGCTGGGTGACGAAAAGACCATGATCGAACAGACGCAGATCGGGGCCATCCAGATCCTGCGCACATCGCTGGGCCCGGTCGGCGCCGTGGTGCCGGACGTGAACGTGTTCAACATGCCGTTTGTGTTCCGCAACGAGGCCCACATGCGCGCGGTGATTGATGGCCCGATCGGCCAGGAAATCCTGGACAAGATCAGCGCCAGCCCCGCACGCCTGGTGGCACTGGCCTGGATGGACGGCGGCTCACGCAGCATCTACACCAAGAAGCCGGTGCACACCCCCGCTGACCTCAAGGGCCAGAAGGTCCGCATGATGGGCAACCCGCTGTTCGTCGACACCATGAACGCGCTGGGCGGCAATGGCATTGCGATGGGCTACGGCGAGGTCTACAGTGCGCTGCAGACCGGCGTGATCGACGGGGCCGAGAACAACCCGCCCAGCATGTTCACCTCCAACCACTACACCACGGGGGCCAAGTACTACGCCCAGACCCACCACCTGATCATTCCCGAACTGCTGGTCATGTCCAGAGTCACCTGGGACAAGCTCACGCCGGCGGAGCAGGGCCTGGTCAAGAAGTTCGGGCGCGAAGCGCAGATGGAGCAGCGCGTCCTGTGGGACAAGAGCGTGGTGGAGTTCACCGCCAAGCTCAAGGCCGCCGGCGTGGAGTTCATCGCCGTGGACCAGAAGCCCTTCTATGACGCGACCGCGCCCGTGCGCGCCAAGTACGGCGCCGCCTTCACCGACCTGATGGCCCGCATCGCCGCCGTCAAGTGAGCCATGGCGAACACATTGCACCGCGCCCTGGACCAGCTGTACCTCGCCTGCATCTGGATCGCGGGCCTGTCCATCCTGCTGATGAGCCTGATCATTCCGGTGGGGGTCTTTGCACGCTACGTGCTGGGCTTTGGCGCGCAATGGCCCGAGCCCATCGCCATCCTGCTGATGGTGTGCTTCACCTTTTTTGGCGCGGCCGCCGCCTACCGTGCGGGGGCGCACATCGCCGTGGCCATGCTGACCGACCGCATGCCGCCGGCGCTGCAAGGCGTGTGCCGGCTGGCGGTCAGCCTGCTGATGGTGGTGATCAGCCTGTTCATGATCTATTACGGCGGCAAGCTGAGCCTGGAAACCATGGGCCAGACACTGGCGGACCTGCCCTGGCTGCCCGTGGGGGTGACTTACTCGCCCGTGCCGCTGGGTGGACTGTTCACCCTGATCTTCGTGGTTGAAACCATGCTCTTTGGCACCCAGGTCCATCGCGCGGTGGTGTGCATCGACCACCAGGTCGAAGAGGCGGGGGCCTGAGCATGGACGCTTTTGTGCTGTTGGGCAGCTTTGCCTTGCTGGTGCTGATCGGCATGCCGGTGGCTTATTCGCTGGGCCTGGCCGCCCTGGTGGGGGCGCTGTGGATCGAGTTGCCGGTCGACGCCGTCATGATCCAGATCGCCAGCGGGGTCAACAAGTTCTCGCTGCTGGCGATTCCCTTCTTCGTGCTGGCCGGGGCCATCATGGCCGAGGGCGGCATGTCGCGCCGGCTGGTCGCGTTCGCCAGCGTGCTGGTGGGCTTTGTGCGCGGCGGTCTGTCATTGGTGAACATCCTGGCGTCCACTTTCTTTGGCGCGATTTCGGGCTCGTCGGTGGCCGACACGGCCTCCATCGGCTCGGTGATGGTGCCCGAGATGGTGCGCAAGGGCTATCCGCGCGACTTCGCCACGGCGCTGACCGTGAGCGGGTCCATTCAGGCCACCCTGATCCCGCCCAGCCACAACGCGGTGATCTACTCCATGGCGGCGGGCGGTTCGATCTCCATCGCGGCGCTGTTCATGGCTGGCGTGCTCCCGGGCCTGCTGCTGGGGCTGACCCTGGCCACCTATTGCCTGTACATCGCGCGCAAGCGCAACTTTCCCAAGGGACAGGCCATGCCGATCGGGCAGGCGCTGCGCATTGCTGGCGATGCGCTGTGGGGCCTGGCCACCATGGGCATCATCCTGGGCGGCATCCTCAGTGGCGTGTTCACCGCCACCGAGTCGGCGTCGATCGCGGTGCTGTGGGCCTTTTTCGTCACGATGTTCATCTACCGGGACTACAAGTGGCGCGACATGCCCAAGCTCATGCACCGCACGGTCAAGACGGTGTCCATCGTCATGATCCTGATCGGCTTTGCCGCGAGCTTTGGCTACATCATGACGCTGATGCAGATCCCGCTGAAGATCACCACGGCGCTGACCTCGCTCACCGACAACCGCTACATGATCCTGCTGGCCATCAACGCGCTGCTGCTGATGCTTGGCACGCTGATGGACATGGCGGCGCTGCTGCTCATCCTCACGCCCATCCTGCTGCCCGTGGTCAAGGCCGTGGGCGTGGATCCCGTGCATTTCGGCATGATCATGATCGTCAACCTGGGCATCGGGCTGATCACGCCGCCCGTGGGCTCGGTGCTGTTTGTGGGCAGCGCGGTGGGCAAGCTGCCGATCGAGCAGGTGGTGAAGGCGCTGCTGCCTTTCTTTGGCCTGCTGGTGATCGTGCTGGGCATCGTGACCTATGTGCCCGCGCTGTCCATGTGGCTGCCGCGCAGCATGGGTCTGTGAAAGTCAATTGCCCGGCCGATACAACATGAGTCCAAGCCCCCGATCCCCCCTGAGCATCCGCATGCATGCGGCCGACAACGTGGCCATCGTGGCCAATGACGGCGGCCTGCCCGCGGGCACCGTGATGGCCGATGGCCTGGTGCTGCGCGACAAGGTGCCGCAAGGCCACAAGGTGGCGCTGACCGACATCGCCCAGGGCGAAGCCGTGCGGCGCTACAACGTGGTGATCGGCCGCGCGGCCAAACCCATTGCGGCCGGCAGCTGGGTCCATGAGCGCCTGCTGGACATGCCCGCCGCCCGTTCGCTGGATGGGCTGCCCATCGCCACCGTCAAGCCGCCACCGTTTGCAGCGCTGGACGGCTACACCTTCGAGGGCTACCGCAATGCCGATGGCTCGGTGGGTACGCGCAACATCCTGGCCATCACCACCACGGTGCAATGCGTGGCAGGGGTGGTGGACTTTGCGGTGCAGCGCATCAAGGCCGAGCTGCTGCCGCTGTTCCCCCACGTGGACGACGTGGTGGGCCTGGAGCACACCTATGGCTGCGGCGTGGCCATTGACGCGCCGGGGGCCGACATCCCGATTCGCACGCTGCGCAACATCAGCCTCAACCCCAACTTTGGCGGCGAGGTCATGGTGGTCAGCCTGGGCTGCGAGAAGCTGCAGCCTGAGCGGCTGATGCCGCCGGGAAGCTTTGCGATTGTCGATGAACGCAACGCGCAGCAGCCTGCGCTCGACGTGGTGTGCCTGCAGGACGCCGGCCACGTGGGCTTCATGTCCATGATCGACTCCATCGTCACCCAGGCGCGCGTGCACCTCGCGCGGCTGAATGCGCGCCGGCGCGAGACCGTGCCCGCCAGCGAACTGGTGGTGGGCGTGCAGTGCGGCGGCAGCGATGCGTTCAGCGGCGTCACGGCCAACCCGGCCGTGGGTTTTTGCACCGACTTGCTGGTGCGCGCGGGCGCCACGGTGATGTTCTCGGAGACCACCGAGGTGCGCGACGGCATCGACCAGCTCACCTCGCGCGCCAGCTCGCCCGAGGTGGCGCAGGCCATGATCCGCGAGATGGCCTGGTACGACGCCTACCTGCACAAGGGCATGGTGGACCGCAGTGCCAACACCACCCCGGGCAACAAGGCGGGGGGGCTGTCCAACATTGTCGAGAAGGCCATGGGCTCCATCGTCAAGTCGGGCAGCGCGCCGATCAGCGGCGTGCTGTCGCCGGGCGAGAAGCTCAGGCAAAAGGGCTTGATCTACGCGGCCACGCCGGCCAGCGACTTCATCTGCGGCACCCTGCAGCTGGCCGCGGGCATGAACCTGCATGTGTTCACCACCGGCCGCGGCACGCCCTATGGCCTGGCAGCCGTGCCGGTGATCAAGGTGGCCACGCGCACCGACCTGGCGCGCCGCTGGCACGATTTGATGGACGTGAACGCCGGGCGCATTGCCGATGGCGAGGCCAGCATCGAGGACTTGGGCTGGGAGCTGTTTCGCCTCATGCTGGAGGTGGCCAGTGGCCGCAAGAAAACCTGGGCCGAGCACTGGAAGCTGCACAACGCGCTGGTGCTGTTCAACCCCGCGCCCGTGACCTGAATTTCCCCCGAGAACCGCATGACCTCCACCATTCCCTACCAGGCTTTTCCCAACGGTTTCAAGCGCGACCTGCGCGCGGGCAAGCTGCTGATCGGCTGCTGGTCGTCGTTGTCCAACGCCATCACCACCGAGGTGCTGGGCCTGGCCGGCTTTGACTGGATCCTGCTGGACGGCGAGCACTCGCCCAACGACGTGACCACCTTCATCCCGCAGCTCATGGCGCTCAAGGACAGCGCGAGCGCGCCCGTGGTCCGACCATCCAGCAACAACGCGGTCGAGATCAAGCGCCTGCTGGACGCGGGCTTCTACAACTTCCTGGTGCCGTTTGTGGAAAGCGCCGAAGAAGCCCGCAGCGCGGTGCAGGCCACGCGCTACCCGCCCCAGGGCATTCGCGGCGTCTCGGTGTCGCAGCGCGGCAACCGCTACGGCACGGTGCCTGACTACCTGAAGTCGATCAACGACCACATCTGCGTGATGGTGCAGATTGAAAGCCGCGCCGGTGTGGCGGCCGCGCGAGACATTGCGGCGCTCGACGGCGTGGACTGCATCTTTGTCGGCCCCTCAGACCTGGCCGCGGGCCTGGGCCACCTGGGCAATGCCGGCCACCCCGACGTGCAGGCAGCCATTGCCGCCGTATTTGCCGACGCCAAGGCCTGCGGCAAGCCCACCGGCATCCTGGCGCCGGTGGAAGCCGATGCGCGCCGCTACATCGCCATGGGGGCCACCTTTGTGGGGGTGGGTAGCGATCTTGGCGTGTTTCGCTCTGCCTCCCAGGCGCTGTTGGACAAATACCGTGGCTAATCCTGTTGCGAAGGGGTTGGGCATTCGTGTCTCCCTGTCGCGGCTGCGCTTCTTCGGGATCAGGCGGGCAGGGTACTCTGCTCCGCTCGTGTCCCCCGGATGGGCTGCGCCCATCCTCCTCCTTGACCTCGCTGCGCAGAGCGCCCTGCCCACCTGATCCTGCCAACCTGGTTGCGCGTGAGGAGTTTTGACGCAACCCCCGCACAGGTGTAGAGGATTGCCGGCAGCGGGTGCCTGCCGCAGCGAGGTTAAGGAGGAGGGCCGTGCGCAGCACGGACCGGGGGACACGAGCGGAGGCGGGCACCCGCTGCCGGCAATCCTCGGACCCGAGACATGAGCGGAGGCGGGCACCGTCGCCGCCAGCCCGCGGAACGAAAAGAGAAGTTTCACAAGCGAAAAGGAAAGAGCAATGAGCAAACTCGGATTCATCGGCCTGGGCATCATGGGCGCGCCCATGGCCGGGCATCTGGTCGCTGCGGGGCACGAGGTGTTCCTGGCCACGCGCAGCAAGGTGCCTGAGTCACTGCAGACAGGCAAGACCGTGGTCTGCAAGACTGCGCAGGAGGTGGCGCAGAACGCCGACATCGTCTTTCTGATGCTGCCCGACACACCGGATGTGCAACAGGTGCTGTTTGGCGAGCAGGGCGTGGCGGCCGGCCTCAGCAAGGGCAAGACTGTGGTGGACATGAGCTCCATCTCGCCCATGGACACCAAGGCATTTGCCCGCCAGATCAACGCGCTGGGCGCCGACTACCTGGACGCGCCCGTGTCCGGCGGCGAGGTGGGCGCCAGGGCGGCCAGCCTGACCATCATGGTGGGCGGGCCCGACGCCGCGTTCGAGCGCGTCAAGCCGCTGTTCGGGCTCATGGGCAAGAACATCACGCTGGTGGGCGGCAATGGCGACGGCCAGACCTGCAAGGTGGCCAACCAGATCATCGTGGCGCTGAACATCGCGGCCGTGGGCGAGGCCCTGCTGTTTGCCAGCAAGGCCGGCGCTGACCCGGCCAAGGTGCGCCAGGCGCTGATGGGCGGCTTTGCGGCCAGCCGCATCCTCGAGGTCCACGGTGAACGCATGATCAAGCGCACCTTCAACCCCGGCTTTCGCATTGGCCTGCACCAGAAGGACCTGGGCCTGGCGCTGCAGGGCGCGCGCACGCTGGGCGTGGCGCTGCCGCAGACCGCGGGCGCGGCGCAGCTGATGCAGGTGTGCGCGGCCAACGGCCTGCAGGACCTGGACCATTCAGCGCTGGTGCGCGCGCTGGAACTCATGGCCAATCACCCCGTGGCACAGGCGCAGGACGCCTGAACACTGCGCTGCCCGGCGGCTCCGTTTGCTATCTATTTGGTAGCGCACGATGGCCGCCAGTCATGGACTCCAGCCCTGTTTGGCTTGAAAACCTCAGGCGGGAGCCGCCTGGGCGGCCAGATGGTCCACCAGCAGCTGCGCGGCGGGTGACACATTGGCCCTGTGGCAGATGATGAAGCGCCGCTGGGCCCAGGGCTCGTCCAGCGTGAGGATGCGCACGCCGTAGGCCTGGGCGTAGATCTCCGCCACTTCGCGCGGCACCACGCTGATGGCCAGCCGCGCGCGCACCACGCGCATGGCGGCCTCGAAGTTGGCCACCACCACGCGGTGACCCAGGCTGCGGCCCTGCGCGGCAGCGGCGCGCTGCATCATCACATGCACGGCGCTGGCCACGGGCAGGCTCACATGCTCGTAGTCCAGCGTGTCGGCAAAGCGCACCCGCCTGCGCCTGGCCAGCGCGTGGTCCGCGGGCACCACCACCGCGAGGTGGTCGTTGCGATAGGGCCGCGTGGTGAGCGCGCCGGCGTTCACCGCGTCCCAGCAGACCCCGACCGAGGCCGTGCCATCGCTCACGCCGCGGACGATCTCTGGGCTCACGCGCTCTTCCATGTCGACCTGGATGTTGCGGTGGTCGGGGGCCTGCAAAAAGGCCGCCACGTCGTCGGCCAGCGATTCGGCCAGGGCCGACGCCGAGGCCAGGATGCGCACCTGCCCGCGCACGCCGGCCGCATAGGCGGCCATGTCGCGCTCGATGCGCCCGGCACTGGCCAACATGGCGCGCGCGTGCTCCAGCAAGGTGTCGCCGGCGGCGGTGGGCGCCACGCCATGGCGCTTGCGCAGCAGCAGCGGTGTGCCCACGGTGTCTTCCAGCTGGGCCAGGCGTTTGCTGATGGCGGAGCCGGCAATGTGGGCCTGCTCGCCCGCGCGCGCGATATTGCCGGTCTCGCAGACCGTGACGAACAGCCGCAGGGTAGTGAGGTCCAGGTCGCGCATGGTTAGATATTCCGGTTTGGAATTTTAAGCGTTCCAAATGTGATTTGCTGGCTTGATCTGGAAAATCTAGACTCGCGCCAACCGGCATTCAAAAGGAGACAAGCCTTGATCCCCACCCCCTCTGCCACGGCGGGCCTGCCCCGCCACGTCCAGATCCGCGAAACGGGCCTGCGCGATGGCCTGCAAAGCATCGCCCGCGTCATGCCCACCGAGCAGAAGCTGGCCTGGATCCAGGGCGCCTACGACGCCGGCCAGCGCGAGATCGAAGTCGGCTCCTTTGTGCCGGCCCGGCTGCTGCCGCAACTGGCGGACACCGCACAGGTGCTGGCCTTTGCCCGGACGCTGCCCGGCCTGGTGGCCTCGGTGCTGGTGCCCAACCTCAAGGGCGCGCAGCGGGCCATGGAATGCGAGGCCGAGCTCATGCTGCTGCCGCTGTCGGCCAGCCATGCGCACAGCCTGGCCAACCTGCGCAAGACGCCAGACGACGTGGTGGCCGACATCGAGCGCATCGTTGAAGCGCGCGAGGCCTCGGGGTCGCGCACCTTGATTGAGGTGGGCATCAGCACCGCCTTTGGCTGCACGCTGCAGGGCCGGGTGGAGCCCGCCGAGGTGCAGCGCCTGGTGCGCGCCGTATTGGACGCGGGGGCGGACCGGGTGAGCCTGGCCGACACCGTGGGCTATGCCGACCCGGCCATGGTGCAGGACCTGTTTGCACTGCTGCTGCCCGAGGCCGGCGACAAGCTCAATTGCGGCCATTTCCACGACACCCGTGGCCTGGGCCTGGCCAATGTGTTTGCCGCGCTGCAGCTGGGCGTGACCCGGTTTGACGCCTGTCTGGCCGGCATTGGCGGCTGCCCGCATGCGCCCGGGGCCAGCGGCAACGTGACCACCGAAGACCTGGCGTATCTGATGGCGAGCATGGGCATCGCCACTGGGCAGGACATTCCTGCGCTGCTGGCGCTGCGCCAGCGGGTAGCATCGTGGCTCGACGGCGAAACCCTGCATGGCACGCTGTGGCGCGCCGGCTTGCCGCGCACCCTGCAGGCCACGGGTGCCACAGCCGGAGCCTCCTGCGCATGACGCCGTCGAACCCGGACAACACGATGCAAGACACCCCCGTTCCCCAGCCACTGACCGGCCTGCGCGTGGTCGAATTCACCCACATGGTGATGGGGCCGACCTGCGGCATGGTGCTGGCCGACATGGGGGCCGAGGTCATCAAGGTCGAACCGGTCGATGGCGACCGCACGCGCCGCCTGCTAGGCGCGGGCGCGGGCTTCTTCCCCATGTTCAACCGCAACAAGAAGAGCATCGGCATCGACCTGCACAGCCCCGAGGGTGCGGCCATCGCGCGCAAGCTGTGCGCCAGCGCCGACGTGGTGGCCGAGAACTTCAAGCCCGGCACCATGGGCAAGTACGGGCTGGACTACGCCGCCTTGTCGGCCGCCAACCCGCGCCTGATCCACGTGAGCCACAAGGGCTTCCTGCCCGGGCCCTATGACCACCGCACGGCGCTGGACGAGGTGGTGCAGATGATGGGCGGGCTGGCCTACATGACGGGGCGTCCCGGCGATCCGCTGCGCGCCGGCACCAGCGTCAACGACATCATGGGCGGCCTGTTTGGCGCCATTGGTGCGCTGGGCGCGCTGATCCAGCGCGGCATCACCGGCAAGGGCATGGAGGTGCAATCGGCGCTGTACGAGAACAATGTGTTCCTCATGGGCCAGCACATGCTGCAGTTCGCCATGACGGGCAAGCACCCCGCGCCCATGCCCGCGCGCGACAACCCCTGGGCGGTGTACGACGTGTTCACGGTCAAGGACGGCGAGCAGATATTCCTGGCCGCGGTGAGCGACGCGCAGTGGATGACCTTTTGCGATGTGCTGGGCTTTGCCGACCTCAAGGCCGAGCCCGGCCTGGCCACCAACAACCTGCGTGTCGCCCAGCGCCCGCGGCTGCTGCAAACCATTGGCGAGCGCATCGTTCACCGATCAGCTTCGCAGCTGTCCGCCCTGATGGAAAAGGCCGGCCTGCCGTTTGCCCCGATCCGCCGGCCCGAAGACCTGTACGACGACGAACACCTGCTGGCCACCGGTGGCCTGGCCGACGTTCGCCTGCCCGACGGCCCCAAGGCTGGCGAGACCGTCAAGACCACGCTGTTCCCCATCACCATGGGCGGCGAACGCCTGGGCGTGCGCCTGCATCCGCCGGCACTCGGCGAGCACACCGACGAACTGCTGGCCGGTCTGGGCTACAGTCCCGGCGAGATCGGGCGATTGCGTGCCGCGCACACCGTGGCCTGAATTTTTTTGATAACCACAGGAGACAAGACCATGAACCATTCCACTCCCTTGCCTTTCAAGCTCTCGCGCCGCTGGCTGCTGGCGGCCCTGGGCGCGTTCGGCCTGACCGGCCCCGCGCTGGCGGCCGAGTTCACCATGCGCATCAGCCACCAGTTCCCGCCGACCCACCACACGGCGCTGAACCTTGACCAGTTCGCCAAGGACGTCAAGGCCGCCACCAAGGGCCGCGTCGAGGTGCAGAACTTTGGCGCCGCCCAGCTGTTCAAGCCCAACCAGAACCACCCGGCCGTGGCCAGCGGCAAGATCGAGGCCGCGGCCATGCTGAGCTTCCAGTGGGGCGGCAGCATCCCCGAGATGAGCGTCACCATCATTCCCTACCTCATGACCTCGGTGGCCAAGCAGAAGGCCTTCATCGGGTCCGAAGCGTCCAAGCTGCTGGACGCCAAGATGGAGGCCAAGGGTGTGAAGAACATCGCCTGGATCGTGGACACGAATGACGGCATCTTCACTTCCAACAGCAAGCCGCTGGTCACCCCGGCGGACTTTGCCGGCCTGAAGATCCGCGGCCTGAACAAGCTGTTCGACGCGGGCCTGTCGGCCATGGGCGCGGCGCCCTCGGCCATGCCGGGCTCCGAGGTCTACCAGGCGCTGCAGACCGGCGTGCTCGACGCGGGCTTCACCGGCGTCAAGGCCGCGCACAGCCGCAAGTTCTATGAAGTGCAGAAGTTCGGCGTGGCCTCCAACATCATCCTGGCCTATGACAACCTCGTTGTGAACCCGGCCTGGTGGAACGGCTTGCCGCCGGACGTGCGCGCCGCCATCCAGAAGGCCGCGGACGCCGCCGTCAAGCGCTCCATCCTGACCAAGGATGGCGTGCCGGCCGAGGACGTCAAGGTGCTCAATGACAACGGCATGAAGACCATCGCGCTGACCAAGGCCCAGGAAAAGGCCGTGGCCGATGCGATGCAGCCCGCCGTCAAGAAGGAGTTCCTCAGCGCCACCGCGCCCGACGGCGTCAAGCTGCTTGAACTGATTGACCGGCTCTGAACCCGGCCCGGTGCAAAGCATGGACCGTGATTCTTCCGCCGCGGGGGGCGGGGCGGCGCTGCGTGGCCTGAGCCGCGTGGTGTCGCTGCTGTGCGCCACCGCCATGGCGCTGGCCGCGCTGGCGCTGCTGGCCTCGCTGGCCCTGATTGGCTGGGCCGTGGTGATGCGCTATGTCTTCAACGCAGCGCCGGTGTGGGTCGACGACATTGTGGGCTTTTGCCTGGTGGCCATCGTGATGCTGGCCGCGGCCCAGACGCTGCGCAGCGGCGAGCACATTGGCGTGGACCTGCTGGTGGAGCGGCTGTCGCCGCCCGCGCGGCGCTGGGCCCAGGTCTGGGCCACGCTGGCCACGGTGGCCATTGCCGGCGTGCTGGTGGCCAACGGCTGGGGCACGGCCATGCTGGCGCGCCGGCTCGGGCTCTTGACCGAGGGCGCGCTCGAGTGGCCCACCTGGATGCTGATGCTGCTGATGCCCGTGGGCGGCACGCTGCTGCTGCTCGCGGCGGCCGAGGGGCTGTGGCGCGCGCTGGCCGAGTTGCCCCCGCTGGGCGGCGGGCATGCGCTGGACCGGGAGGCCCGATGACCACCATTGCGCTGGTTTTTCTGGGCCTGTTGCTGCTGCTGTTCACGGGCCTGCCGATCTTTGCGGGCCTGGCGCTGTTTGGCGGCGGCCTGCTGCTGGCCACGCAGGGCGAGCTGGGCTCGGTCACCGAGGTGATCTTTGGCGAGATCAACCGCTACCTGCTGGTGGCGATCCCGCTGTTTGCGTTCATGGCGCAGATCATGATCCGCGGCAAGATCGTTGACGACCTGTACAACACGGCCTACACGCTCACACGCCACCTGCCCGGTGGCCTGGGCATCGCGACCATCCTGGCCTGCACGATTTTTGCCGCCATTTCGGGCTCCAGCGTGGCCACCGCGCTGACCATTGGCGCCGTGGCCATTCCGCAGATGATCCGCTACGGCTACGACCCCAAGGCCGCCTATGGCCTGGTGGCGGCCGGCGGCACGCTGGGCATCCTGATTCCGCCTTCGGGGCCCATGGTGCTGTACGGCGTGACCACCGACACCTCGATCGGCGGGCTGTTCATGGCCGGCATCCTGCCCGGGCTGCTGATGGCCGGCGTGTTTGTGGGCTGGAGCATGGTCAGCACCGCCGTGGCGCACCGCCACATCGAGCGCGAGACCCGCGCCACGCTGCGCGAGGCGCTGGTGGCCATCCGCAAGTCGCTGTGGGCATTCTCGCTGCCGGTGTTCGTGCTGGGCGGCATGTACGCGGGCCTGTTCACGGCCACCGAGGCGGCCGCCGCCGGTGCCTGGCTGGCGCTGTTCGTGTCGGTGGTGATCTACCGTACGGTGGGGGTGCGCGCCATCTGGGGCTCGGCGCTGGACGCGTGCAAGGTGTCGGCCATGCTGTTCATGATCCTGGCCGGTGCCGCGGTGTTTGGCCACGTGCTGACCAAGCTGCGCATTCCGCAGCAGGTGGTGCAGGCGGTGATTGCCGCGGATATCGGCGTTGCGGGCTTCCTGATCGTGATGATGGCGCTGATCTTTGTGCTGGGGATGTTCCTGGAGTCCATCTCCATCATCCTGATCACCACGCCTGTGATCATGCCGGCCATGGCCCAGCTGCACATCAACCCGATCTGGTACGGCGTGCTGCTGGTCATCAACCTGGAGCTGGCGCAGATCACGCCGCCCGTGGGCATGAACCTGTTCACCATCAAGGCCATCACCAGGTCACCGATGGGGCCCATCGTGCGCGGCGCCGCGCCCTATGTGGCGCTGATGATCGTGGTGATGGCGCTGGTGATGATCTGGCCGCAGATTGCGCTGTGGCTGCCCGGCACCATGCGCAACCGCTGAGCGCGGGCCGGCCTACAGCCTTTGCATGAAGGCGGGCACCGGCCGGCCCACCGAGGCCAGCCAGCGGCCCATGGCGCCGGCCACGCTGCGCACCGGCGGCCGCTGGCCCATGCGTTCGCGCCAGTCCAGCAGACGCGGCGTGGTGGCCGTGACGGGCGCGCCCTGACGCTCGCCAAACAACGCGGCCATGTAGAACGCGATATCGGCAAAGCCATAGTCGCCGGCCAGCCAGTCGCGCCCCGCCAGTTGCCTGTCCATGGCTTCGTAGTAGCGGGTGGCGGCCTCAATCGCGGCCAGGGCGGCCTCGCCCCGCAGTTGGTCTTGCAAGCCCATGAGGCGGATCACGTGCGGGAAATACACCTCGTCGGACTGGTGCTCCAGCAGCCGCGCCCGGGCCCGGACCTGCGGCTCGCGCGGCCACAGGGCAGGCTTGGGCTGCAGGTCTTCGAGGTACTCGAAGATCTGGGTGGAATCAAACAGGTCCAGCGTGCCATGCACCAGCACCGGCACCTGGCGCTTGGGGTTCACGCGCAGCACCTCGGGGTGCCTGGGCTCGTAGCCGCGCGTGGATTCGTAGTCCACCATGACGAGTTCAAAGTCCAGGCCCTTTTCGAGCGCGGCGATCTGGACCTTGGCGCCGAACATGCTCAGCGGGCCCGAGTAAAGGACGGGGCGGGGGAGGTTGGGGGCGGTCTGCGTGCTCATGCCAAACACCTTAGCATTGGGATGGTCTGAGGTTGTCAGCAGGCATTGCCTGATGGCGGCCTCATCATCCCACCCAAGGAGACACGCATGTTCCAGAACCAACTCATGGCCGGCCAGCGCATTCTGGTGACCGGCGGCGGCACCGGCCTGGGCCGGGCCATGGCCACCCAGTTTCTCGCGCTGGGCGCCGACGTGGCGATCTGCGGGCGCCGCAAGGCGGTGTGCGACGAGACGGCCCAGGCCTGGCGCGCGCAATTCCCGCAGCGGCGCATTGACACCTTTGGCGTGGACATCCGCGTCGCGCAGGCCGTGGACGACATGGTGGGCGAGCTGTTCGCCTCGGGCGGCCTGAGTGGGCTGGTCAACAATGCCGCGGGCAATTTCATTTCGCCGACCGAGCACCTTTCACCGCGCGGCTTTGACGCGGTGGCCAACATCGTCTTCCATGGCACCTTCTATGTGACCCAGGCCGTGGGCAAGCGCTGGGTGGCGCAGGCCAAGGCCGGGGAGTGGACGCCGGCGCAACCCTACCGCAGCGTGATGAGCATCATCACCACCTGGGTGGACAACGGCAGCCCCTATGTGGTGCCCTCGGCCATGAGCAAGGCGGGCATCGACGTGATGACCAAGTCGCTGGCCGTGGAGTGGGCGAAGTTTGGCGTGCGCCTCAATGCCGTGGGGCCCGGCGAGATCCCCACCGAGGGCATGAGCAAGCGGCTGAACCCGGGCGAGGAGCCCGGCGCGCGCAGCCGCGCCACCAACCCCATGGCGCGCGAGGGCCGCATGAGCGAGCTGCAGAACCTGTCCACCTTCCTGATGGCACCGGGCCAGTGCGACTGGCTCACGGGCCAGAGCATCATGATGGACGGCGGCAACGCGCTGGCCACGGGCGGCAACTTCTATGAGCTGCGCAGCTGGAGCGACCCGGACTGGCTGGCCGCGCGCGAGCGCATCGAGGCGCAGAACGCCAAGGACAGGGCGCAGCGTGGTTAAAAAGGTCGCATCCCCACCCGTGCTGGCCGAGGGCCTGTTTGCCGATGACAGCGGCGTGTGCCGCTGCACCTGGTGCCAGGCCACGCCGTTCTACCAGCAGTACCACGACCGCGAATGGGGCTTCCCCGTGGCGGACGACCGGCGCCTGTTTGAAAAGATCTGCCTGGAGGGCTTTCAGAGCGGGCTGAGCTGGCTCACCATCCTGAACAAGCGTGAGGGGTTTCGCGCCGGCTTTGCCAACTTTGACGTGGAGGCCATGGCCCGGTTTGACGATGGCGATGTGCAGCGGCTGGTGGCCGATGCCGCCATCGTGCGCCATCGCGGCAAGATCGTCTCGGCCATCAACAACGCCAGGCGGGCCATCGCGCTGCGCGACGAATTCGGCTCGCTGGCGGCGTACTTCTGGCGGCACGAGCCCGACCCGGCGACCCGGCCCGCGCGTGTCACGCGCGAGGCCCTGCGCGCCATCACCACCTCGGCCGAATCCGTGGCCATTTCCAAGGACCTGAAAAAGCGCGGCTGGAGTTTTGTCGGTCCCACCACGGTCTATGCGTTCATGCAGGCCATGGGCCTGGTCAACGACCACTACGAGGGCTGCGCCACGCGCGAGGCGGCGCTGGCCGCGCGCAGGAAGTTCAAGCCGCCCCGTTGAGGCCGGGTTTCATCGAGGCGCTCTTCCCGGGCCTTGACTTCCCGGAGGGCTTGCACTCTACTGCCGGTACCGCTGCCACAGCGGCAGGAAACGGGGAGGAAAACAAGGCTTCACGCGCAACGCGTGGCGCCGCTGCTTGCCATCCCCGCAACGTCAACAGGCCCGCCAACGGGCCGTTTCAGGAGGATGGTATGGCCAGGTATTCAATCGGCAGGCTGCTTTCGGCACTGCTGCTTTTCGTTTCGATGTTTGTCGCGGTGGCGGCCGTGGCGCAGACCGTGGGGGCCAGTTGCTATGCGGTCTCGTGCCGCGCTCAGGACGCCGGCACGCTGGGCGGATCCTGCTTTGGGCACTATTGCGGCGCCGGCTATGCCGGCAACACCGGCGGTGACTGTGTCGGCGATGGCTGCCAGGCTGGCAACGGCAACACCGTGGGGGGCAATTGCTACGGCAATGGCTGCAAGGCTGGCAGCGCCTGGAACAGTGGTGGTGACTGCTATGGCGCCGGCTGCACACCCGGCAGCGGCGGCACGGTGGGCGGACGGGCCCACCCGGCCAGGAACACCAATTGTCTGCTCGGCGAAATCTACAAGTTTCCGATCGTGCGCGTCGGCGGCCTGACCAACTTGAACACGCCTCCAGGTGAAGCCTGCCAGGCCGTGAACATTGGCACGCGCTGGCAGCCCAAGGTGGTGGACATCACGGCCGTGCTGCCGCCGTCGCCCGCGCCGGCCCCCACGGCGATCACGCCATTGCCCAAGAACCCCTGGGACCCGGCCAACCTGCCCAAGTGCCCGTTCAGCTGCCAGGCGTACAACCCGGCGTCGGGCAGTTGCGTGGGCGCGCCCTCGAACGTCTGCTGATTCAGCCCCACATCTCCTGCGCCGTTTCCACCACCAGCCGCAGCTTGTTGCGCTGGTCTTCCACGGCAATGTTGTTGCCGTGCACGGTGCTGGAGAAGCCGCATTGCGGGCTCAGCGCCAGTTGTTCCATGGGCGCGTATTTCGCGGCTTCCTCAATGCGGCGCTTCAGCGCGTCCTTGCTTTCCATGGCGCCGAACTTGGTGGTGACCAGGCCCAGCACCACGGTCTTGCCCTTGGGCAGGTAGCGCAGGGGCTTGAAGTCGCCGCTGCGGTCGTCGTCGTACTCCATGAAGTAGGCGTCCAGGTTCATTTCCTTGAGCAGCGCCTCGGCCACGGGTTCGTAGTTGCCGGCGGCGGCGTGCGTGCTCTTGAAGTTGCCCCGGCACAGGTGCATGGCCAGCAGCATGCCCTCGGGCTTTTGCGCCACCACCTTGTTGATGAAGCCGGCATAGCGGTGCGGCAGCTCGTCGGGGTCGTCGCCGCGCTGGCGGGCCGCCTCACGCATCTTGGGGTCGCACAGGTAGGCCAGGTTGGTGTCGTCCATCTGCACATAGGTGCAGCCGGCGGCGGCCAGTGAACGAAGCTCGTCGCCATAGGCCCTGGCCACGTCGTCGTAGAACACCGGGTCGAGCTCGGGGTAGGCGTCCTTGCTGATGCCGGCGCGGCCACCGCGAAAGTGCAGCATGGTGGGCGAGGGGATGGTCACCTTGGGAGTGTGGCCGGCGCTGACCTGCGTTTTGAGGTAGTTGAAGTCGGCCAGCTGGATGTCCTTGACGTGGCGCACCTTGTCGATCACGCGCATCACCGGCGGGGCGAGTTCTTCGGTGCCGTCGGGCTTGCGGATGGTGACCGGGATGTCGGTCTTGACGCCACCCATCTGCTCGAGGAAGTCGATGTGGAAATAGGTGCGGCGGAACTCGCCGTCGGTGATGCTCTTCAGGCCGATGTCTTCCTGGAACCTGACGATCTCGCTGATGGCCTTGTCTTCCACGTCCCGCAGCTGTTCGGGGCTGATGTCACCGGCGGCCTTCTGGGCGCGCGCCTCCAGTAGGTATTGCGGGCGCAGAAAACTGCCCACATGGTCATAGCGGGCGGGGAGCTGGGTCATGGATGTCTCCTGAGGGGATGAATTTCATGGGATGTTAGATCATGCTTCTGACCAGCTATTGAATACATGAATAGCTGATAGAACCCAATTTTTGGCAAAAATGCTTGATTTTTTCGATTTTCTGTATACATTGAGTATCCATGAAAGCCGCTCAACCTTCCTTTCCCTTGAACGCCTGGTACGCCGCCGCCTACGACGTGGAGGTCGGCCGCCAGCTCATGGCCCGCACCGTGTGCAAGCAGAAGCTGGTGATGTTCCGCAAGACCGATGGCGCCGTGGCCGTGCTCGAAGACGCCTGCTGGCACCGGCTGCTGCCGCTGTCCATGGGGCGGCTGGACGGCGACGAGTTGACCTGTGGCTACCACGGCCTGGTCTACAACGCCCAGGGCCGCTGCACCCACATGCCCAGCCAGGAGACGCTCAACCCCTCGGCCTGTGTGCGCAGCTACCCGGTGGTGGAGAAGCACCGCTTTGTCTGGGTCTGGCCCGGCGACCCCGCCAAGGCCGACCCGGCCCTGGTGCCCGACATGCACTGGAACCACGACCCCGAATGGGCGGGCGATGGCAAGCTGATCACCGTGAAGTGCGACTACCGGCTGGTGGTGGACAACCTCATGGACCTCACGCACGAGACCTTCGTGCACGGCTCCAGCATTGGCCAGCGCGCGGTGGCCGAGGCGCCGTTTGTAGCCACCCATGGCGACCGCACGGCCACGGTGACGCGCTGGATGGAGAACATCGACGCGCCGCCGTTCTGGGCCAGCCAGATCAGGCAGGGCCTGGGCTATGAAGGCAAGGTGGACCGCTGGCAGATCATCCGCTTCGAGGCGCCGTGCACCGTGGTGATTGACGTGGGCGTGGCCGAGGCGGGCACGGGCGCCATCCCGCCCGGGGGCAACCAGGGCGACCCGGCGCACAGCGACCGCCGCCGCGGCGTCAATGGCTATGTGCTCAACACCATCACGCCCGAGACCGACGGCACCTGCCATTACTTCTGGGCGTTTGCGCGCAATTACTGCCTGAATGAGCAGCGCCTCACGCACCAACTGCGCGAGGGCGTGGCCAGCATCTTCCGTGAAGACGAGCTGGTGCTGGAGGCGCAGCAGAAAGCCATGGACGAGCACCCCGACCACCAGTTCTACAACCTGAACATTGACGCCGGCTCCATGTGGGCGCGCCGCCTGATCGACGGCATGGTGGCGCGGGAGCGCGGGCAGGGCGGCGGCGCCCCGGTGATCCCGATCCGGCGCGCCGCCTGAGAGACCCGCGGCATGAAGAACGCTCCTGATTTGATAGCGGACAGTGCCCAAGGGGCCTGGACTCCAGCCTCATTGGGCACTGAAAGCGCCCAGGTGCGGGCGCAATTGCGCCTGCGCGAGATGATCCTGGCCGGCGAACTGCCCGGCGGCACCCGGATTGCCGAGCTCAGCATCGTCGAGCGGCTGGGCGTGTCGCGCACGCCGATCCGCGCGGCGCTGATGCGGCTGGAGCAGGAAGGCCTGATCGAGTCCCTGCCCAACGGCGGCTATGCCGTGCGGACCTTTTCGGAGCGCGACGTGTCCGAAGCCATCGAGCTGCGCGGCACCATCGAAGGCCTGGCCGCGCGGCTGGCGGCCGAGCGCGGTGTGGCGCCCGTGGTGATGAACGAGGCGCGCGAGTGCCTGAGTGCGATTGACGAGGTGCTGAAACAGCCCGCGCTCAGCGACGAGGATTTTTCAGCCTACGTGCGGCTGAACGGCCGCTTCCATGGGCTGCTCGGCGAGCTGTCGGGCAGTGCCTTCATGGCGCGCGAGCTCGAGCGCGTGGCCAGCCTGCCGTTTGCGTCGCCCTCGGGCTTTGTGGTGGTGCAGGCCAATTCGCCGCAGGCGCGCGACATGCTCATCGTCGCGCAGGACCAGCACTGGCAGGTGCTGGACGCCATCGAGCGGCGCGAGGGCGCGCGCGCCGACGCCCTGATGCGCGAGCACTCCCGCATGGCCCAGCGCAACCTGCGCGAGGCCGTGAAAAGCCATGACCTGGACCAGATGCCCGGTGTGCGCCTGATCCGCAAACGAAGCTGAAACCCGATTCCCATGAAAAGCAGCCAGACCTGGGCCGATGCCCACATCCAGTCGATCCGCGACCTCACGCCCACGGTGCGCGAATTCACCATCCGCCCCACGCAGGGCGCCGTGCCGCATGCCCCGGGCAGTCACCTGCAGCTGGAGGTGCTGGTGGGCGGGCAGCCCCAGGTGCGCTCGTACTCGCTGGTCGGGCCCGCCGATGGCGAGGCCTACCGCATTGCCGTCAAGCGGCTGGACGCAGGCCGTGGCGGCTCGCGCGCCATGTGGCAGCTCGCGCAGGGCGACCGGCTGCGCATCAGCGAACCGCAAAACCACTTTGCGCTGGCCTGGGATGCGCCGGCCTACCTGCTGGTGGCGGGCGGCATCGGCATCACGCCGCTGGTGGGCATGGCGCAAGCCCTGGCCGCGCGTGGCGCCGGCGTGCGCATGCGCTACGCAGCCCGTGACGCGGCGGAGCTGGCGTATGCCCACGAACTGGGCGCCTGCCTGGGCGACGCCCTGCAAACCGTGACCGGCCGACGCATTGACTTCGCGGCCGAGGTGGCCGCCCTGGCACCGGGCGCGCAAATGTACGTCTGTGGCCCCGCGCCCATGCTCGATGCGGCGCGCCAGGCCTGGGCCGACGCGGGCCGGCCGCAGGCCGACCTGCGCTTTGAGACCTTTGGCAGCAGCGGCCACCTCGCGCCCCAGGCGTTCCGGGTGCAGATTCCGCGGCATCGGCTCGACATCACCGTGCCGGCCGACTGCAGCCTGCTCGACGCGCTGGAAAGCGCCGGCGTGCAGACCCTGTCGGATTGCAAGCGCGGCGAGTGCGGCCTGTGCGCCGTCGACGTGGTGGCCGTGGACGGCACCATCGACCACCGCGATGTGTTCCTCAGCGAGCATGAAAAGCAGGCCAACCGCCGCATCTGCGCCTGCGTCTCGCGCGTGGTGGGCAGCGTGACGCTGGATTCGGCCTGGCGGGCGGATTGACTCCGTCGTCGCATGAGATAGCTCGTCACTTGGTATAGCAAAAACAGATAACTGATAGAGCGTGTTCCCCCATTCCGTTCACTGGCGGGGAGGGCGACAATCACAGCGTCCCTGGCAGGCACTGGCCAACGTAGCTGGTTCCGCATCTTTCTTTTTGATTCGCCCTTACTGGAGACTGCAATGAACAAAAGAGCCTTCGTCAAGACCGCCGTCGCGGCCGCCGCCCTGTGCGCCTCCGGCTACACCATGGCCCAGCAGGTCACGCTGCGACTGCACCAGATGCTGCCGCCGCAAGCCACCATCCCGGCCCGTGCGCTGATCCCCTGGGCCCAGAAGGTCGAAAAAGAGTCGGGCGGCAAGATCAAGGTGCAGCTGTTTCACGCCATGCAGCTCGGTGGCACGCCCCCCCAGCTGTTTGACCAGGCCAAGGACGGCGTGGTGGACCTGACCTGGACGGTGCTGGGCTACACCCCCGGCCGCTTCAACAAGGCCGAGGTGTTCGAGCTGCCGTTCATGACGACCACCGCCGAGGCGAGCTCCAGGGCCTTCCAGGAATATGTCGAGAAATACGACATGGACGAGTTCAAGGACGTCAAGCTGATCTGCGTGCACACCCATGGCCCGGGCCTGTTCCACACCAAGGACCCGGTGACGAGCATGGACTCGCTGCGCGGCATGAAGATCCGTGGCGGCTCGCGCATCATCAACAACATGCTGACCAAGCTGGGTGCCACGCCTGTGGGCATGCCCGTGCCGGCCGTGACCGAGGCGCTGTCCAAGGGCGTGATCGACGGCACCACCATCCCCTGGGAAGTGACGCCGGCGCTCAAGGTCTCGCAGCTGGTGCACAACCACACCACGTTCGCGGGCAAGTACGGCCTGTACACCCAGACTTTCGCCTTTGCGATGAACAAGGCAGCCTATGAAAAGCTGCCGGCCGACCTCAAGAAGGTGATCGACGACAACTCCGGCATGGTGGCCGCGGCCATGTTTGGCAAGGCCATGGACGATGGCGACAAGGTGGGCCACGAGATTGCGGTCAAGGCCGGCAACAAGATCGTCGCGCTCGACGTGGCCGAAACGCAGCGCTGGCGCCGCACGGCCAGCGTGGTCGAGTCCGACTGGGTGGCCGAGATGAAGGGCAAGGGCATTGACGGCGCCAAGCTGGCGGCCGAGGCCCGGGCGCTGGTCGAGAAGTACTCCAAGTAAGATAGCCGGCACCTCCCGTCAACCCACTCCAGCGGGGCACTCAGGTGCCCCGCGCTGCATCCAACATGGTCAAACTTGTTTACCGCACGGCCGAATGGCTGGCTTATCTGGGTGGCCTGCTGCTGACCGCCATCGCCGTCATGGTGGTGGTGAGCGTCAGTGGCCGCGCGCTCATCTCCATCGGGCTGGGCCCGGTGCCCGGCGATTTCGAAATGGTGGAGATGGCCACGGCCGTGGTGGTCTTCTTCTTCCTGCCCTGGTGCTACCTCAAGAACGGCCATGCCATGGTGGACATCATCTACATGCACCTGCCGCGCTGGGCCCAGCGGTTCCTGACGGTGTTCAGCGATGTGCTGATGCTGGCCATCTGGGTGATCCTGACCTGGCGCCTGGGCATTGCCATGATGGACAAGCACGGCGAGGGGGAGACCACCTTCATCCTGCAGATCCCCGTCTGGTGGGCCTACGCGGTGTCACTCGCCGGGGCCGTGATTGGCTGCATCACCTACCTGACCAAGACCCTGGTCGAGATCGGCATCGCCCATGCACCTGCCGGCTGGTCGGCTGAAGAAGCCGGAGGCCATGTATGAGCGGCATGGAACTCGCGCTGTGGTCGTTCCCGATCCTGATGGCGCTGATATTTCTGCGCGTGCCCATCGGCCTGTCGATGCTGGTGTGCGGCTTTGGCGGGGCGTGGATGGTCTATGGGCAGATCTCGCCCATCCTCAACCAGTTGAAGCAGGTGACCTACGCCACCTTCTCCAGCTACTCGCTGTCGGTGGTGCCGCTGTTCCTGCTGATGGGGCAGTTCGCGTCCATCGGGGGCATGTCGGCCGCGCTGTTCAAGGCCGCGCAGGCCTGGCTGGGCCATCGCCGCGGTGGCGTGGCGCTGGCGGCCATTGGCGCCTGCGCCGGTTTTGGCGCGATCTGCGGCTCGTCGGTGGCCACGGCCGCCACCATGGGCCAGGTGGCGCTGCCTGAACTGCGCAAGAGCGGCTACTCTGGCGCGCTGGCCACGGGCTGCCTGGCCGCGGGGGGCACGCTGGGCATCCTGATTCCGCCGTCCATCGTGCTGGTGATCTACGCCATCCTGACCGAGCAGAACATTGCCAAGCTGTTCCTGGCGGCTTTCATTCCCGGCATCCTGGCCATGATCGGCTACATGATCGTGGTGGCCATCTATGTGCGCGTGAGCCCCGGCAGCGCCGGCAAGGCCGAGCCCATGCCCATGAAGGAGCGCTGGCGCGAAACCCGCAAGGTCTGGCCGGTGCTCACGCTGTTCCTTGTGGTCGTGGGCGGCATTTATGGCGGCATCTTCACGCCGACCGAAGGTGCGGGCATTGGCGCGGCGGGCACCGGTCTGGTGGCCTGGTTGAACGGCTCGATGAACCGCGCCAAGCTGCGCCAGGCCCTGATTGGCACGGCCGTGGCCACGGGCATGATCTTCATGATCGTGCTGGGTGCCAGTGTGTACAACACCTTCCTGGCGCTGTCCCAGTTGCCGCAGCAGGCCGCCACCATCGTGGCGTCGTCGGGCCTGAGCCCGTGGGCGGTGCTGTCGGCCATCATCGTGCTGTACCTGATCATGGGCTGCTTCATGGACTCGCTGTCCATGATCCTGCTGACCATCCCGATCTTCTTCCCCATCGTGTCGGGCCTGGACTACGGCATCCATGGCGAGCAGTTCGCCATCTGGTTCGGCATCCTGGTGCTGATCGCGGTGGAGGTGGGCATGATCACGCCCCCGGTGGGCATGAATCTGTTCGTGATCAACTCGATCGCGCGCGACATCCCCATGAGCCACACCTTCCGCGGCGCCATGCCCTTTGTGGCCAGCGACCTGATCCGCATCGTGATCCTCACGCTGTTCCCGTCCATCACCCTGTTCGCGCTGAGGCTGTGAACCGGCGCCACCTGCTTGCGCTGAGCCTGCTGGCGGCTGCGCAGAGCTCGCGGGCCCAGACGGCCTCGCGGCCCCTTCGCATCGTGGTGCCCAATGGCGCGGGCGGCGCGGCCGACATCACGGCCCGCACCGTGGGCCAGAAGCTGGCCGAGGCCCTGGGCCAGCCCGTGGTGATCGACAACCGGCCCAGCGCCGGCGGCATTGTGGCCGGCGAGCTGGTCGCGCGCGCCGAGCCCGATGGCAACACCCTGCTGCTCATCAGCAGCGGCACGGCGGTGAGCGCGGCGCTGTTCAAGTCGCTGCCGTTTGACACCCAGAAAGACTTTGCGCCGGTGTCGCTGCTGGCCACCTTTGACCTTGCCCTGGTGGTCAGCGAGGGCAGCCGGTTTCGCAGCCTGGCCGAACTGCTGGCCCATGCGCGGGCCCACCCGGGCCAGATCAACATCGGCACGCCCCAGATCGGCACCACGCAGAACCTGGCTGCCGAGCTGTTCAAGGCCGCCGCTGCGATCGACGTGCAGGTGGTGCCGTTCAACGGCACGCCGCCGGTCATCAATGCACTGCGCGGCGGCCAGATCGACGCGCAGGTCGACATCCTGGGTCCGCTGATGCCCCAGATCACCGCCGGGGCCCTGCGCCCGCTGGCCGTGCTCGGGGCGACGCGGGCGCCGCAGTTGCCGCAGGTGCCCACGGCACGGGAGAGCGGGCGGCACTGGCCAGCTTCAGCGTGGGCTCCTGGAACGGCCTGGCCGCGCCGGCCCGCACCCCGGCCGCGGTGGTGGGGCGCCTGAGCCGCGAGGTGCAGGCGGCCCTGGCCTTGCCCGACGTGAAGAAGCGCCTGCTCGACCTCAACCTGAACGCCCGGGGCAGCAGCCCGGCCCAGCTGGCCGACCACCTGGACGCGGACATCCGCCGCTGGCAGGAGGTGATTGCCCGCGCGAAAATCGCCCGCCAGTGAGCACCTGAAGGAGACATGCAATGAAGTTGCCGCGGATTGGCCTGATCGGCTACGGTGAGGTGGGCAAGACCTTTTGCCTGGGGCTCAAGGACCAGCCCGGCGTGACCGCCATGGGCGCCTGGGACCTCAAGTTTGACCAGCCAGAGCGACGCGGCGCAGAGCTGGACCACGCTTCGCGCAATGGCGTCACCGCCCATGGCTCGGCGCGCGCGCTGTGTGAATCCAGCGACCTGGTCATTTCGGCGGTCACGGCCTCCAACACCCTCGCGGTGGCGCGCGAAGCCGCGCAACACATTCGCGCGGGCTGCGTGTTCCTGGACCTCAATTCGGCGTCGCCGGGCACCAAGCAGCAGGCCGCGGCCTTGATTGACGCCACCGGCGCCCACTATGTGGAAGCCGGCGTCATGACCTCGGTGCCGCCCTATGGCATCAAGGTGCCCATGCTGCTGGGTGGCGCGCAGGCCGGGTCTCTTGCCGGTCTGCTCAATGGCTGGGGCATGGATGCCAAGGCCGTGAGCGACAAGCTTGGCGTGGCCAGTGCCATCAAGATGTGCCGCAGCGTGATGATCAAGGGCCTGGAGGCCCTGGTGATTGAAAGCTACAGCACCGCGCGCGCCTACGGCGTGGAAGACCATGTGCTGCCCACGCTGGCCGAGACGTTTCCGTCGATCGACTGGGAGAAGCAAGGCGCCTACTTCTTCAGCCGCGTGGTGCAGCACGGCCAGCGCCGGGCCGAGGAAATGCGCGAATCCGCCAACACCGTGCGCGAAGCGGGCTTTGAACCCTTCATGGCCCAGGCCATTGCCGACAAGCAGCAGTGGGTGGCCGACCAGGCCCGGGCCGGGGCCTTTGCCAGCGTGGCCAAGGGCGCCCGCTGGCAGGACTATGCCGACTGCTTGCTGGCTGCGCGGGCCAGCAAATGAGCGGGTTGTCAGCGCGCTGAAATCAGTGCCTTGGCAGTCTGCTGGATCAGTTCCAGCATCGCTTTTTGCGTGAGTGTGGCCGGGCGCTGCGAACTGGTGGCGATCGACAGCTTGCTGCGCAGGCGCTGCGTCCCGGCGCCGCTGCCTGTGATGGGCCGCATGGCAAAGGCCTTGGGGCGAGCCGAGGTGTAGACCGCGTTGCGCGACAGCACCGCGTTGCCGGCGCCATCGGCCACCAGTTCCAGAATGGCGGCCACGCCGTCGATCTCCAGCGCAATCTCGGGCGGGCTGCCCAGGCTGGCCAGCTCGGCCTCCACGATCATGCGGATGGCATTGGGCCGGCTCGGAATCACCAGGGGCAGGCTGGCCAGCTCACGCAGCGTCACCGGCTGCTTGAGCAGCGCCGCCGATGCGTCACCCTGGCGCTGCACCAGGTACAGGTCTTCCTCGAGCAGCAAGGTCGCCTCGATATCGGACGAAGCCGCCGCGTTGTAGAGCAGGGCGATGTCCAGCCGCCCGTTGGCCAGCGACTCCTGCATGGCCGCCGACAGGCCCTCGGTGATGGACAGCGTGGCCTCGGGCATGCGCCGGCGGAACTCCCGGATCAGCGGCACCGTGAGCACCTTGGCCACGCTGGGCGGCAGGCCGATGGCCACCCGGCCCGCCAGCGCGCCGCGCACGCGCCCGAGTTCCTCGCGGGCGCGCTCCACCTGGTGCAGGATGCCGCGGCCATGCTCCAGCAGCAGCTTGCCGGCCTCGGTCGGGGAGGCCCCGCGGCCATTGCGTGTGAGCAGGTTCTGCCGCAGTTCCACCTCGAGCAGGCGCACCTGGCGGCTCAGCGCGGGCTGGGCCACGTCGAGCGCGATGGCCGCGCGCGTGAAGCTGCCCAGCTCGGCGACGCGGACGAAATACTCGAGTTGCTTGAGATCCATGACGGAAGAATCAGGCCTGTAGTGTTTTGTATAACTTTGGGCAAATTATGCCAAAGCGCTATACCTGCTAGTCGGGCAGGTGGCTTCCTCGCACGGGTGGGGCCGCACAAAATGTGTGCATGCAAAGCGTGATCAAGGGCATTTCGTCCATGGCGACCCGGCAGGTGCTGGCGGAGTTGTCTTCGGCGTTTGAGGCCGCCTCGGGCCATCGGGTCGCCATCGAGTCGGTCGGCGGTGTCGATGCGGCCCGGCGCGTGCAGGCGGGCGAACCGTTTGACGTGGTGATTCTCGGCTCGGACGCCATCGACAAGCTCGTGGCGTCCGGCCATCTCCAGGCAGGAAGCCGGGTGGACCTGGTGCGCTCGGGCGTGGCGGTGGCGGTGCGTGCGGGCACGCCCTTGCCCGATATCAGCTCGGAGGAGGCGGTGCGCGCCGCCGTACTGGCGGCGCCCAGCCTGAGCTATTCCACCGGACCCAGCGGGGTCGCGCTGGCCCGGCTCTTTGAGCGCTGGGGCATCGCGCCGCAGATCGAGGGCCGCATGGTCCAGGCCCCGCCCGGTGTGCCCGTGGGTTCACTGGTGGCGCGTGGCGACGTGGCCCTGGGCTTCCAGCAGCTCAGCGAGCTGCTGAACGTGCAGGGCATCACCGTTGTGGGCCCCTTGCCGCCAGCCATCCAGATCATCACCACCTTCTCGGCCGGCGTTCCGGTGGGGGTGGTGGCAGGCTCGCCGCAGGCGCGGGCCGTGGCGGCCATGCTGGACTTCATGAGCGGGCCGCTGGCCGACGAGGCCAAGCGCCGCCAGGGTATGGAACCGGCCCGAATCTGAACAACCAAGGAGATACCAAGCCATGAGCCTCATCATCGACTGCCACGGCCACTACACCACGGCGCCCAAGGCGCTGGAGAACTGGCGCAATGCGCAGATCGCCGGCATCAAGGACCCGGCGGCCATGCCCAAAGTGGCAGACCTGAAGATCAGCGACGACGAGCTGCGTGAAAGCATTGAGGCCAACCAGTTGCGGCTCATGAAGGATCGCGGCAGCGACATCACGCTGTTCTCGCCGCGCGCCAGCTTCATGGCCCACCACATTGGCGACTTCAACGTGTCCAGCACCTGGGCCGCGATCTGCAACGAGCTGTGCTTTCGCGTGTCCACCCTGTTCCCCGATCATTTCGTGCCCGTGGCCATGCTGCCGCAAAGCCCCGGCGTGGATCCGGCCACCTGCATCCCCGAACTGGAAAAGTGCGTGAAGGACTATGGGGCCGTGGGCATCAACCTCAACCCCGATCCCTCTGGCGGCCACTGGACCAGCCCGCCGCTGACCGACAGGCACTGGTACCCCATCTACGAGAAGATGGTGGAGTACGACCTGCCCGCGATGATCCACGTGAGCACCAGCTGCAACGCCTGCTTCCACACCACGGGCGCGCACTACCTGAACGCCGACACCACGGCCTTCATGCAGTGCATCCAGGGCGACCTGTTCAAGGACTTCCCCACGCTGCGCTTCCTCATTCCCCACGGTGGTGGTGCCGTGCCCTACCACTGGGGCCGTTTCCGCGGCCTGGCGCAGGAAATGAAAAAACCGCTGCTGGAAGACCACCTGCTCAACAACATCTTCTTTGACACCTGCGTGTACCACCAGCCCGGCATTGATTTGCTCAATACCGTGATCCCGGTCAAGAACGTGTTGTTTGCTTCCGAGATGATCGGGGCTGTACGCGGCATCGATCCGACCACGGGCAACTATTACGACGACACCAAGCGCTACATCGAGGCGTCAAAAATCCTGAGTGCTGACGACCGGCACCAGATTTACGAAGGCAACGTGCGGCGCGTGTTTCCGCGGCTCGATGCGCGGCTGAAAGCAAAGGGGATCTGACATGTTTGAACTAGGCGTTGTTTACCGCAACATCACCCGCGCCGACCGCGCGGCCGCCGACGGGCTGGCCCAGCTGGGCTCGGCCACCGTGCACGAGGCCATGGGCCGGGTGGGCCTGCTCAAGCCCTACATGCGCCCGATCTACCCGGGTGCGCAGGTCAGCGGCACGGCCGTGACCGTGCTGCTGCAGCCCGGCGACAACTGGATGATGCATGTGGCGGCCGAGCAGATCCAGCCCGGTGACGTGGTGGTGGCGGCGGTCACCGCAGAATGCACCGACGGCTATTTTGGTGACCTGCTGGCCACCTCCTTCCAGGCCCGCGGCGCGCGCGCGCTCATCATCGACGCCGGTGTGCGCGATGTGAAGACGCTGCAGGAAATGAACTTCCCGGTCTGGAGCAAGGCCATCAGCAGCAAGGGCACGATCAAGGCCACCCTGGGCTCGGTCAACATCCCCATCGTCTGCGCGGGCATGCTGGTCACGCCCGGCGACGTGATCGTGGCCGATGACGACGGCGTGGTCTGCGTGCCCGCCGCGCGTGCGGCGGAAACCCTGGCCGCCGCGCAAAAGCGCGAGAGCTTCGAGGCCGAGAAGCGCGCCAAGCTGGCCAGCGGCGTTCTGGGCCTGGACATGTACAAGATGCGCGAGCCATTGGCCGCCGCCGGGTTGCGCTATGTCGACTGAGTTCACCAAAACCCCCGGCTGGCTCGACTGGTATGCCGGCCCGAGCCAGCCGCGTTTCAAGCTGCCCGCTGGCAGCGTGGATGCCCACTGCCATGTGTTTGGCCCGGGCGCTGAATTCCCCTTCGCACCCGAGCGCAAGTACACCCCTTGCGACGCGAGCAAGGCCCAGCTGTTCGCGCTGCGCGACCACCTGGGTTTTGCCCGCAACGTGATCGTGCAGGCCACCTGCCACGGTGCCGACAACCGCGCCATGGTGGACGCGTGCCGGGCGGCCCAGGGCATGGCCCGCGGCGTGGCCACGGTGCGCCGCGGCGTGACCGATGAACAGTTGCAGGACATGCACGCCGCCGGCGTGCGTGGCGTGCGCTTCAACTTCGTCAAGCGGCTGGTGGACTTCACGCCCAAGGACGAACTCATGGAAATCGCCGCACGCATAGCGCCGCTGGGCTGGCATGTGGTGATCTATTTCGAGGCCGTGGACCTGCCCGAGCTGTGGGACTTCTTCACCGCACTGCCGACCACGGTGGTGGTGGACCACATGGGCCGGCCCGACGTCAGCAAGCCGCTGGATGGGGAAGAGTTCGAGCTGTTTGTGCGCTTCATGCGCGAGCACCCCAATGTGTGGAGCAAGGTGAGCTGCCCCGAGCGTCTGTCGGTCAAGGGCCCGCCGGCCCTGGATGGCCAGCAGAACGCCTACGCCGACGTGGTTCCCTTCGCGCGCCGCATTGTGGAAACCTTCCCTGACCGTGTGCTCTGGGGCACCGACTGGCCCCACCCCAACCTCAAGGACCACATGCCCGACGACGGCCTGCTGGTGGATTTCATCCCCCACATCGCCGTCACGCCCGAGCTTCAGCGCAAGCTGCTGGTGGACAATCCCATGTGTCTGTATTGGCCGGAGGAAAAGTAAAAATGCCTCTCGACAAACCCTACCTCGACGTCCCCGGCACCACCATCTTTGATGCCGAGCAAAGCCGCAAGGGCTACTGGCTCAACCAGTTCTGCATGAGCCTGATGAAGGCCGAAAACCGCGAGCGCTTCAAGGCCGACCAGCGCGCCTACCTGGACGAATGGCCCATGACCGAGGAACAGAAGCTGGCCGTGCTGGCCGCGGACCTGAACCGCTGCATTGCGCTGGGCGGCAACATCTACTTCCTGGCCAAGCTGGGCGCCACGCATGGCAAGAGCTTCCAGCAGATGGCGGGCAGCATGACCGGCCGCACCGAGGAGGAGTACCGCAACATGATGATCGCCGGTGGCCGTTCGGTGCAGGGCAACCGCTACACCGGTGAAGACGGCGACGCCCAGCCCGCCCACCAGCCGCAGGGCTCGGGCAAATACGGCCTGCTGTAAAAGGAAACCCATGGCACGCATTACCGCCTCCGTCTTTACCTCGCATGTGCCCGCCATCGGCGCGGCCATGGACCTGGGCAAGACCCACGAACCCTACTGGCAGCCGCTGTTCAAGGGCTACGAGTTCTCCAAGCAGTGGATGAAGGACAACCCGCCCGACGTGATCTTTCTGGTCTTCAACGACCACGCCACGGCCTTCAGCCTGGACATGATCCCGACCTTTGCCATTGGCACGGCCGATGAATACGCCGTGGCCGATGAGGGCTGGGGCCCCCGGCCCGTGCCCAGGGTCAAGGGGCATGCACCGCTGGCGGCGCACATCGCGCAATCGGTGATCCAGCAGGACTTTGACCTGACCATCGTGAACAAGATGGACGTGGACCACGGCCTCACGGTGCCGCTGAGCCTGATGTGCGGCGAGCAGGACCCGCAACAGGGCGCCTGGCCCTGCCCGGTGATCCCGTTCGCGGTCAATGTGGTGCAGTACCCGGTGCCCAGCGGCCAGCGCTGCCTGAACCTGGGCAAGGCCATCCGCAAGGCCGTGGAAAGCTATGACGAAGACCTCAACGTGCAGATCTGGGGCACCGGGGGCATGAGCCACCAGCTGCAGGGCCCGCGCGCCGGCCTGATCAACAAGGAATGGGACAACGCCTTCCTCGACCAGATGATTGCCGACCCCGCCGCGCTGGCGCGCAAGCCCCACATCGACTACGTGCGTGAAGCCGGCAGCGAAGGCATCGAGCTGGTGATGTGGCTGATCGCGCGCGGCGCCATGGCCGACCTGGCCGACCCTGCAGGCTCCGCACCCACCGTCAAGCACCGCTTCTACCATGTGCCCGCGAGCAACACCGCCGTGGGCCATCTGATTCTTGAGAACGCATAAGGAACCCGCATGACCATCAAAGTAGCCCTGGCCGGTGCCGGCGCCTTCGGCACCAAGCACCTGGACGCGATCCAGCTGATTGACGGCGTCGAGTGCGTGAGCGTCATCAGCCGCGACCTGGACAAGACCAAGGAGGTCGCCGCCAGATACGGCATCGGCCACGTCACCACCGACCTGGCCGAGAGCCTGGCGCTCAAGGAGGTGGACGCCGTCATCCTGTGCACACCCACGCAGATGCACGCCTCGCAAACCCTGGCCTGCCTGGCCGCGGGCAAGCATGTGCAGGTTGAGATTCCGCTGTGCGACGTTCTGAAGGACGGTGAAGCCGTGGTGGCCAAGGCCCAGGCCAGCGGCCTGGTCGCCATGTGCGGCCACACGCGCCGCTTCAACCCCAGCCACCAGTTCGTGCACAAGAAGATCAAGGCCGGTGAATTCAACATCCAGCAGATGGATGTGCAGACCTACTTTTTCCGCCGCACCAACATGAACGCGCTGGGCCAGCCACGCAGCTGGACCGACCACCTGCTGTGGCACCACGCGGCCCACACGGTGGACCTGTTCGCCTACCAGTGCGGCAGCCCCATCGCGCGCGCCAATGCCATTCAGGGGCCGATCCACCCCACGCTGGGCATTGCCATGGACATGAGCATCCAGCTGCAGGCGGCCAATGGCGCGATCTGCACGCTGAGTCTGAGCTTCAACAACGAAGGCCCGCTGGGCACCTTCTTCCGCTACATCGGCGACACGGCCACCTACATCGCGCGCTACGACGACCTGTCGCAATCGACGAAAGAGGGCAAGGAAGAGAAAATCGACGTGAGCCAGGTCGACGTGAGCATGAACGGCATCGAGCTGCAGGACCGCGAGTTCTTCGCCGCCATCCGCGAAGGCCGCGAGCCCAACGCCAGCGTGGCCAGCGTGCTGCCGTGCTACCAAGTGCTGCACGGCCTGGAGCAGCAGCTGGGCTGAAACGCTCCTTTTTTGATAGCTGAGAGTGCCCGCCCCGCCTGGACTCCAGCCACTTTTGACCCAAAAACCATGACCCAACGCCCCCTGGGCCCCTTCAACGTCAAACCCATCGGCCTGGGCTGCATGAACCTGGACCATGCCTATGGTCCGCCGGTCAGCGAGCCGCAAGGCGAGCGCGTGCTGCTCGGCGCGCTGGACGCGGGTTACGACTTCTTTGACACCGCCACGCTCTACGGCGGCAGCCGCAACGAGGAGCGGCTGGGCAAGGTGCTGGCGCCGCACCGCAGCCGCTTCACGCTGGCCAGCAAATGCGGCATGGCCATCATCCCCGTGGAGGGCAAGATGACGCGGGTGATCGACGGGCGGCCCGACACGCTCAGGCGCGAGTGCGAGGCCAGCCTGCGCCGGCTCAGGACCGACGTGATCGACCTGTACTACCTGCACCGCTGGGACAAGAAGGTGCCGATTGAAGACAGCGTGGGCGCGTTGAGCGACCTGGTGCGCAAGGGCCACATCCGCAGCATTGGCCTGAGCGAGGTGTCCGCCGCCACCTTGCGCAAGGCCCATGCCGTGCACCCGATCGCGGCCGTGCAGACCGAGTACTCGCTGTGGACGCGCAACCCCGAGATCGCCGTGCTGGACGCCTGCCGCGAGCTGGGCACGGCCTTCGTCGCCTTCAGCCCGGTGGCGCGTGGCTACCTGTGCGCCACGGTGACCGACGTGAACGCGCTGGACGCCAAGGACATCCGCCGCGCCATGCCGCGCTTCAAGCCCGAGCATTACCCGGCCAACCTCGCGCTGCTCACGCCTTACCAGGCCCTGGCGCGCGAGCAGGGCTGCACGCCGGCCCAGCTGGCGCTGGCCTGGCTGCTGCACAAGGCGCCGCATGTGCTGGCCATTCCGGGCACCACGAGCGAAGCCCACCTGCGCGACAACATCGCGGCAGCCGGCATCACGCTCAGCGCGGCAACCCTGGCCCACCTCGAAGACCTCATCAACCCGCAGACCGTGTCCGGCCCGCGCTATGACGCCCAGGCCACCAGCGAGGTGGACACCGAAGAGTTCTGAGGGCTGAAAAATAACGAAACAAACCGAAACCGCGCGGCGATGACCGCGCGGCGGGGCGTGGGCACCATCAGGGCCTGTTCAACACATTCCCTGAAAGGACCCTGTCATGCGACCCTGGATCAAACGTACCCTTTTCGGCCTGTTCGGCGCCTCCATCCTCGTGGGTGGCCTGAGCGCCTGCAGCCACCGCCACGACGGCCACGGCTGGCAGATGAGCGCGGAAGACCAGGCCAAGTTCCGCGGCAAGATGATCGAGCGGGTCTCGGCCAAGCTCGACCTCAATGACGAGCAGAAGCAGCGCCTGGGCGTGCTGGCCGACAAGCTCCAGGCCCAGCGCGCCGCGCTCAAGGGCAGCACCACCGACCCGCGCGCCGAAATCCAGGCGCTGGTCAAGGGCGACAAGTTCGACCGCAGCCGGGCCCAGGCCCTGATCGCCGAGAAAACCGCCGCCATCACCGCACAAAGCCCCGAGGTGATCGCCGCCATGGGCGACTTCTACGACAGCCTCAAGCCCGAGCAGCAAGCCCGCGTGCGCGAGTTCATGCAGGGCCGCCACGGCTTCTGGCACCGCGGCTGAGCGGGGTGCCGCCATGACGGCATTGACCACGCTCTTTGGCGGCGCCTGGAGCCGGGCCGCCCCGCTGCTTCAGCAGGCCGAGGACCCGCACGCCGAGCTGCTGGCCCTGGTGTGGGGCCCGCGCTTTGACCTGCAGCATGCGCAGCAGTTGCTGGGCCGCCTGGCGCACCCTTCAGCGCCCGCCGTGCTGAGCGCGCTGGTGGAGGCCGCGCACACCTTTGACCGGCTGCCGGGTGAGCGCCAGCAGCAGCTGCGCCGCTTCATCGTGCAGCACCACCGGCGGTGGGAGAATTCGCGGCATGCCCCGCATCCTGCTGATTGATGACGACGCCCAGCTGGGCGAGCCGCTGGCGGCCTACTTTGCCCGCTATGAAATGCAGCTGGTGCAGGCGCTGCGCCCCAGCGCCGGCCTGGCGCTGCTGCGCCAGGACAGCCGGCGCGGCGCCTTTGACGCGGCCATCCTCGACGTGATGCTGCCCGAAATGGACGGCTTTGAACTGTGCCGCACCATCCGCCGCGAAAGCGACATCCCCATCGTCATGCTCACGGCGCGCGGCGAGGTCATGGACCGCGTGGTGGGCCTGGAACTGGGCGCCGACGACTACCTGCCCAAGCCGTTCGAGCCGCGTGAGCTGGTGGCGCGCCTGCAGACCGTGCTGCGCCGTCGCCGCAGCCCGGCCGCGGCGCCCGACAGCCGGCTGCACTTCGAGGGCCTGGTGGTCGATCCCACCACGCGCACGGCCACGCGCCAGGCCAGCGGCCATGACGAGGCGCTGGAGCTGACCAGCACCGAGTTCGACCTGCTGCACCTGCTGGCGCGCGAGCCGGGCCGCGTGTTCAGCCGTGACGACATCCTCAACCACCTGCGCGGCCACGAGGCCGAGCTCTACACGCGGGCCGTGGACATCGTGGTCAGCCGCCTGCGCAAGAAGCTGGAGCCACTGGAGGCCATCAAGACGCTGCGCAACGCCGGCTACACGCTGGCCCTGCATGTGCAGGCGCCGCCGGCCGTCTGACGCATGCGCTGGCCCCGCCACTCCCCGCAGCAGGGTCCGCATGGACCCACCGGGCCGCGCCATCAGCACTGGCACCAGCGCATGCACCACCGCATGCGGCACTCGCTCAAGAAGCGGCTGGTGCTGCTGTTCATCGTGCTGGCGCTGACCATGAGCGCGGCCTTCATCTTCGGCATGCAAAAGGCCCTGGGCGTGGGCTGGCGCGAAGCCGCCCGCCCGCTGCTGATGGACTATGTGGACCGCCTGGCCGCCGACATCGGCAGCCCGCCCGACACGGCGCGCGCACTCGCTCTCACGCAGCGCCTGCCCATCACCGTGCGCATCAGCGGCCCGCGGGTCAACTGGCTGAGCCCGGGCGCCGAAGACGCCGACCACTGGCGGCGCGAGGTGTGGCTGGACGACGACCCGGCGCGCCCGCATGCGGCCCCGCTGCTCACCCGCATCACCGCCGACGGCCACCGCATCGACTTTGGCGCCAACCTGCAGCCCTGGCGCGACCACCCGCGCTCGGTCGGCTGGATCACCCTGACCGTGCTGCTGCTGCTCACCTGGCTGGCCTTTGTCTGGGTGCGGCGCCTGCTGCGCCCGCTGGACGACATCCGCGCCGGGGCCCAGCGCTTTGGCCGCGGCCAGTTTGACCAGCCCATCCCGATCCGCAAGCATGACGAGCTGGGCGACCTGGCCGGCGATGTGAATGCCATGGCCCACAGCATCCACCAGATGCTGGAGGCCAAGCGCGGCCTGCTGCTGGCCATCAGCCACGAGCTGCGCAGCCCGCTTACGCGGGCGCGCCTGAACACCGAGTTGTTGCCGGAGCAGGGCGAGTCCGCCGCGCGACGCGAGGCCTTGCTGCGCGACCTGCAGGAGATGGCCGGCCTGGTGACCGACCTGCTGGAAAGCGAACGCCTGGGCCAGGGCCATGCCGCATTGCAGCTGGAGCCCACCGACCTCGAAGCCCTGGTGCACGAGGTGGTGCAGGCCCTGGCCGAGGTTCACCCCGATGCGCCCAGGGTGCGGCTGGACGTGGCGCCGGGCCTGCCCGCGCTGCCGCTGGACCGCACGCGCATGCGCCTGCTGCTGCGCAACCTGCTGGACAACGCCGTGCGCCACAGCGCGGGCGAGCCGCAGGCCCCGCGCATCAGCGCGCGGGCGCTGGTGCCATCCGATGGCCGGGGGCAGGGCGTTGAAATCACCGTGCGCGACCATGGCCCCGGCGTGGACGCCGCCGCGCTGCCGCACCTGGCCGAGGCCTTCTACCGGCCAGACGCCTCGCGCGGGCGCGCCACGGGCGGCGTGGGCCTGGGCCTGTACCTGTGCAAGCTGGTGGCGGTGGCGCATGGCGGTGACCTGCAGGTGCGCAATGCGCAGCCGGGGCTGGAGGTGGTGGTGACCCTGCCCCTGCTTGACCCGGCAGGCTCCTGACACCATGCTGTCGTGAGGCCGCCGCACACTGGCGGCCTTTCAACCCGTCAAGGAGACCGCCATGAGCACAGCCACCACACAAGACCTCGCCAACGCCTTCACCGCCCTGTGCAAGAAGGGAGAATTTGAGGCCGCGGGCCAACAGTATTGGGCCGACTCGGTGGTGTCGGTCGAGGCCATGGAAGGCGACATGGCGCGCGTCGAGGGCCGCGCCGGCGTCGAGGCCAAGGGCGCGTGGTGGTATGCCAACCACGACATCCACAGTGTCAAGGTCGAAGGCCCGTACGTCAACGGCAACCAGTTCATCGTGCGCTTCACCATGGACGTCACGCCCAAAGGCGGCCAGCGCACGCAGATGGACGAGATGGGGGTCTACACCGTGCAGGGAGGGAAGATCACCGAGGAGCGGTTTTTTTACGGGAGCTGAGGATGGGCGGGAGTGGGAGCGGCGGCGAAACTCCTCCTTCCACCGAACATCTGCAACTTGCCTTTGAACGCCAATTCATTTACATTCAATATTCGCGATTCACGAATATTGAATGTAATGCAACTCAAACCCCAAGACTTCCTGGTGGCCCTCAAGCTGGTGGCTTGGGGTGAGCAGCGCTGGACGTATGCGCGGTTGGCGCAGGAGCTGGGCATCAGCGCCTCGGAGGCGCATGCCTGCATCAAACGCGGACTGCAAGCGGGATTGCTGTTGCAAAACCATGCGGTGATACCGCCAAGCCTTGGGAATGACATCGACACGGTAATGAGCGCACAGGAGCCCATGGGCATTTACAGGGTCACCAGAAAAAGGGTGCCTGTTGCCTCCACGCTTGGAGGATCCGCAAGGTCAGACAACGCAGTGCGTCCGCATTCACACAACTTGGCCGAATTTGCCTTGTACGGTGCCAAATACGCCTTCCCTGGTGTGCGTCTGCCGCTGGCTGTGGGTGTACCTACGGCCCATAGCGCGCCCGCGTTTGCCGGTGTGTTTGCGCCGGGCAGCACAGACTTTGTATGGCCGCACCCCAATGGATCGGTGCGCGGCGTGGGGGTGGAGCCACTGCACCCCAGCGTGCCCTTCGCGGCCATGCAGGACGCCAAGCTGTATGAAATGCTGGCGCTGTTCGACGCCCTGCGGGTCGGCAAGGCGCGCGAACGCGGCATGGCATTGGAGCGTCTAGAGGCACTGATTGATCCGGCCGCTCCCAGAAAGGCGAAAGGGCCGATGCATGGCTAATCCGAACCTGAGCCTGTTGACTGGCATGGCGCGGGCCATGGGTTCGCTGTGCGACCAGGTGGTGTTCGTTGGTGGCTGTGCCACGGGTCTGTTGGTGGACGATGCTGACTTGATGGATGTGCGTCCCACCGAAGATGTGGATGCCATTGTGCAAGTGGCATCGCTGGCGGCGTATCACCGTCTGGCAAAGGGTTTGATGGAGCGTGGCTTCACGCAGACCATGGCCGACAATACCCCGCCGTTTCGTTGGTTCTGGAACCGCATGCAACTGGACCTGGTGCCCCTGGACGACAAGGTGCTGGGCTTTGCCAACCCGTGGTACCGGGTGGGTTTTGAGGCGGCGTTGTCGGTGGAACTGGCCGCTGGATTCAAGGTCCGTCATTTGTCGGCACCGCATTTTCTGGCAACCAAGTTTGAAGCTTTCAAAGACCGCGGTCAGAATGACGTGTACGCCAGTCATGACCTCGAAGACATCATGACGGTGATGGAAGGACGCGCCGCCGTCGTGCAAGAAGTGGTGGCCGCGAACGACGCGGTCAGCACGCACGTGGGCCGATCGGTGGCAGCCCTGTTGAATACACCCACATTCCACGACGCGCTGCCCGGTTTGCTGAGCGACCCGGAGCGGGAGCCAACCGTCAAGGCACGGTTGGCCCAGATCTCGAATTTGAAAGGCCTGTGAATCCAGATGGCCGCTGAACACGCCCGGCGGCTCGCCTCCCTCAGCCCGCCTGCCAGGTGTCGCCGGCCGCCAGGCCTGCTGGCCGCGCCAGCCGCGCTTGCGCGGCGGTATCACCGAGCAGTTGCGCGCGCCACCAGTCGGTGGTGATGGCGGCCACCAGGGCGTGGTGCCGGGGCTGAAGGCGGCGCGTGACTTCCTCGCGGCGCACGATCTCCGCGGCGCGGCCGGTCTGCCCGCCAAAGGTCATGTGGTCGGCATCCGCCAGCACCAGCTGGGCCTTGTGGCCGGCAGGCAGGGCCGCATAGACGCCGATGCGGCGCTCGGGCGTGGCACCCACGCCAACCACATCGTCATCGCGCGTGCCCGTCACGCACAGCGTGGGACGCGTGATGCGCGCAAATGCCTGCCGCGCATCGCCCACCACGGGCAGCGTGGGCGAGAAGGCCACAAAGGCCGCCAGCCGGGGCTCGCTGATCCCGCCAAAGCCGGGGTACTGCTGGCCCGCGATGCCCAGTGCGGTGTGGGCCCCGAACGAATGGCCGCTCATGCCCACCGCACCGGGCCGGGCCTGGGCCCACAAATCCTGTCCTGCCGCATGACGCCGGCCTATTTCGTCGAGCGCAAAGCCCACATCGCGCAGCCGCGCCAGCAGTTGCTGGGGGCTGCCCACCTGGCGCAGGGCCCGCTGGTCCGCGAAGGAGCGGGCGGCCAGGCGCACCGCGTCCAGATCGCTGCCCGGATGCTGCAGGTGCACCACCACCAGGCCGGCGTCAACCCAGGCCTGGCCCCAGACGCTGCCGCCATCGCGCGTGCCGCCCAGCCCGTGCGAAAACAGGACCACGGGCCAGCCTCCGGGCGGCGGCGTGCCGGCGGGCCAGCGCACGCGCACCGGCAACTGGCGCTGGCGCGCGGCGTCGTGCCAGGTCTCGTCGGTGACGGTGGCCGGGGAAGGCGGGGCGGCGCGGACAAGCCAGGGACAGAACCCGAGGGCTGACCCGCAGGCAGAAAGGGCAAGCAGTTGGCGGCGTGAAGGCTGCATGCCGCCAGTGTGCCGACTTTGTGTCAGGTTTGCATGGATCACGTGCATACCGTGTGCCGCGTGCTCCCAAGAAAATAGCGCCCCATGCCCGCTGGATGCGGACTGGGGCGCCATCTGGCTTGAAACGCCGGGTTTACAGCGTGTCGATGAAGCTGCGCAGCTTGTCCGAGCGGCTGGGGTGCTTGAGCTTGCGCAGGGCCTTGGCTTCTATTTGCCGGATGCGCTCGCGCGTCACGTCAAACTGCTTGCCCACTTCTTCCAGCGTGTGGTCGGTGGACATTTCAATGCCGAAGCGCATGCGCAGCACCTTGGCTTCGCGCGGGGTCAGGCTGTCGAGGATGTCCTTGACCACATCGCGCAGGCCGGCCTGCATCGCGGCCTCGATGGGCGCGGTGTTGGCCTGGTCCTCGATGAAGTCGCCCAGGTGTGAATCGTCGTCGTCGCCGATCGGCGTTTCCATGGAGATCGGCTCCTTGGCGATCTTCATGATCTTGCGGATCTTGTCCTCGGGGATTTCCATCTTCTCGGCCAGGATGGACGCATCGGGCTCGAAGCCGAACTCCTGCAGGTGCTGGCGGCTGATGCGGTTCATCTTGTTGATGGTCTCGATCATGTGCACCGGGATGCGGATGGTGCGCGCCTGGTCGGCGATCGAGCGCGTGATGGCCTGGCGGATCCACCAGGTGGCGTAGGTCGAGAACTTGTAGCCGCGGCGGTATTCGAACTTGTCGACCGCCTTCATCAGGCCGATGTTGCCTTCCTGGATCAGGTCCAGGAACTGCAGGCCGCGGTTGGTGTACTTCTTGGCGATGGAGATCACGAGGCGCAGGTTGGCCTCGATCATTTCCTTCTTGGCGTCACGCGAGCTGCGTTCGCCTTCGTTCATGCGCTTGTTGATGGCCTTGAGCTCGCCCAGCGGCACCACTACGCGCGACTGCAGGTCGGCCAGCATCTGCTGCAGCTCCTGGATCGGCGGAATGTTGCGCTCCATCACCACGCTCCAGGGCTTGCCGGCGGCCGCCTGCTTCTCGACCCACTTGAGGTTCAGCAGGTTGGGCGGGAAGTCCTTGATGAAGGTTTCCTGGGGCATGCCGCACTTGTCGACGATGATGCGGCGCAGCTCGCGCTCCTTGCGTCGCACATCGTCCACCTGGCCACGCACCAGGTCGCACAGCTTCTCGATGGTCTTGGCCGTGAAGCGGATGGTCATGAGCTCTTCGCTCAGGGCCGCCTGGGCCTTCTGGTAGGCCGGCGTGCCGTAGCCTTCCTTGTCGTAGATCTTGTGGACCTTCTCGAACAGGGTGGTGATGCGGTCAAAGCGCTCCAGCGCCTGGGTCTTGAGCTCCTCGAGCTTCTTGGTCAGGGCCTTGGAGCCGCCGTTGCCGTCGTCGTCGTCGGCTTCGTCGTATTCGTCAAAGTCTTCCTCGGCCACGAAGTCATCGGCTTCGTTGGGGTTGGAGAAGCCGTCCACCACGGTGGAGATCACGACCTTGCCCTCGCGGATCTCGGCGGCCAGGCGCAGGATCTCGGCAATGGTGGCCGGGCTGGCGCTGATGGCCTCCATCATGGCCATCAGGCCGCCTTCGATGCGCTTGGCGATCTCGATTTCGCCTTCGCGCGTGAGCAGCTCGACCGTGCCCATCTCACGCATGTACATGCGCACGGGGTCGGTGGTGCGGCCGAACTCGCTGTCCACCGTGGACAGGGCGGCCTCGGCTTCTTCCTCGGCCTCTTCCTCGGTGGCCGGGGTCGGGCCGGTGTTGGTCAGCAGCAGGGTCTCGGCGTCGGGCGTCTGCTCGTACACCGCCACGCCCAGATCGTTGAGCATGGAGATCACGGCTTCGAGCGTCTCGGCATCGACCAGCTTGTCGGGCAGGTGGTCGGAGATTTCGCCGTGCGTGAGGTAGCCGCGGGTCTTGCCCAGCTTGAGCAGCGCCTTCAGGTGCGAGCGGCGCTTGAGCATTTCCTCTTCGGTCAGCACGGTTTCGTCCAGGCCGAACTCCTTCATCAGGGCCCGTTCCTTGGCCTTGCTGATCTTCATGCGCAGGGGCTTGACCTTTTCAGTGGTCTCGGCCACCGGTTCCCCGGCCAGATCGTCCTCGATGTCGGACATGTCCATGTCTTCGCCGGACTTGTTTTCGGTGGCGCTCTTGGGCTTGCGGCCGCGCTTGGCGCCGGTCTTGGCGGGCGCGCTGCCGTCAGCGGTCACGGCCTTGGGCGGGCGGCCGGGCTTTTTCTTGACGACTTCTTCGGTGGCGGCGGCCTTCACGGGCTTCTTGGGTTCTTCTTTGGCAGGGGACTTCGATGCGGGCACGGATTTCACTTTCGTAGCAGGCTGGGCGGCAGCCTTGGGGGCTGCCTTGGCCGCCGGTTTGGCGGCGGGCTTGGCAGCCGGTTTCTTGGACACGGTCTTGGCAACGGTTTTCGCGGACGACACGGGCTTCTTCGACTTTTGAGCGGGCATGAGGACCTCGGGGCATCAAAAACAGGAAACACAAAGCGCCACAACTCCCGGCGCGGGTGGCAAGACGGCCAGCGGGCAACACGGAGGGGGCCGCGCCGGGGTCTCAGGGGCAAGATGGGTGGGCGAACATTTGGTGTGCAGCCCTTGCGGTGGGTTGGCGGGTCGTGCGCTGTGGCATCGGTTGGCCGGTTTCCGGAGGTACTGCTGTCGCTCTTGCCGATAGCAACCTTACATTATACCGCCATGGCGGGAATTCAAGACCTGGAAGGCTCTTTTTCGGCGTCCAGGAGGGCGCGCAGGCGGGCGTAGGCCTCGGGGTCGGAGGGGGCCGCGGCGGCCAGCCGGCTCATTTCCTCGTCGCGCCGCAGCTTGCGCTCGGTCTCCAGGATGCCCTTGAGCTCGGCCATGTCGCTCTCGATCTCGGGCGGCACCTTGGCCACCTCGGCCACGGCAAAGGCCTCGTGTTCGTGGCCGCGCAGGGCCTCGCGCAGCGCGGCCCAGGGCTGGGGGCCATGGTCGTGGCTCTGGCCCTCGATCCAGGCAAACAGCGGCCCGTAGGGCGCCGGCAGCTCGCTGAGCAGGTGGTGGTCGTCGTTGCTCAGGTGGTCCCAGGCCTGGGGGTCGGTCAGCACGATCTGCAGCGCGCGGCCGGCCCGGCTGGCCGGCAGGGTCCGCCCCAAACGGGGCCTCGGGGCTGCGCTTTGCCAGGGTTTGGCCCGGGAGTCCCCGCCAGTCCGGCGTGGCTTGCTCTCAGAATCGTAGCGGCCGGTTGCCGGGCGCTGGCCGCGGGCCGGTGCGCCCAGGCCCCACAGCTCGGTGAGTTCATGGGCGCCCAGCTGCACCAGCTCGGCCAGGTCGCCCATCAGCTGGCGCTTGAGCGCGCCGTCGGGCATGGCACTCCACAGCGGCTTGGCGTTGGCGGCCAGGTGGGCCCGGCCCTCGGCGGTGTCCAGGTCGCAGCCCTCGCGCGCGGCCTCGATCAGGAAGCGGCTGAGCGGCGTGGCCTCGCTCACATAGCGGGCAAAGGCATCGGCGCCAAAAGCGCGGATGTAGCTGTCGGGGTCGTGCTCGGGCGGCAGGAACAGGAACTTGACCGAGCGCACGTCGGTGGCATAGGGCAGGGCGCCGTCCAGCGCCTTGCGGGCGGCGCGCCGGCCGGCGGCGTCGCCGTCGAAGCTGAAGACCACGCTGTCGGTGAAGCGGAACAGCTTTTGCACGTGGTCGGTGGTGCAGGCCGTGCCCAGCGTGGCCACCGCATTGGGAAAGCCCAGCTGCGCCAGGGCCACCACGTCCATGTAGCCCTCGGTCACCAGCACATAGCCGGCCTCGCGCAGGGCGTGGCGCGCCTCGAACAGGCCGTACAGTTCGCGGCCCTTGCTGAACACCGGGGTTTCGGGGGAGTTGAGGTATTTGGGTGTGCCGTCACCCAGCACGCGGCCGCCAAAGCCGATGCATTCGCCCTTGACGTTGCGGATCGGGAACATGATGCGGTCGCGGAAGCGGTCGTAGCGCCTGGCCTGTCCTGAGCCTGTCGAAGGGTCGCCACCGTTGTCGTCGGTGTTGACGATCACCAGGCCACTTTCGGCCAGCAACGGGTCGTCGTAACTGGGGAACACGCTGGCCAGGCTGCGCCAGCCCTCGGGCGCATAGCCCAGGCCGAACTGCCTGGCCACCTCGCCGCTCAGGCCGCGGCCCTTGAGGTAGTCGATGGCCCGGGGCGAATTCCTGAGCTGCTTGCGGTAGGCCTCGCCGGCCTTCTCGAGCACATCGGTCAGCGTGGCCTGCTTCTCGCGCTGCTGCGCCGCGCGCTCGCGGTCCTGCGGGCTGGCGTCGTCCTCGGGCACCTGCATGCCGTATTGCTGGGCCAGGTCCTTCACGGCTTCCACAAAGTTCATGCCCGCATGCTCCATGAGGAAGCTGATGGCATTGCCGTTCTTGCCGCAGCCAAAGCAGTGATAGAACTGCTTGGACGGGCTCACGCTGAAGCTCGGCGACTTCTCGCCATGGAAGGGGCACAGGCCCATGAAATTGGCGCCGCCCTTCTTGAGCTGCACGTAGCGGCCGACGATCTCCACCACGTCGGCGCGCGCGAGCAACTCTTGAATGAAGGACTGGGGGATGGCCATGGGTGGGGGGAACTACGTTCCGTATTCTTACCTAACGCGCCGCGCGGGTATCGCCGTTACGCTAGGGGCACACCGGCTCACCGGGAACATGGAGACAAGCATGACGAGTATTTTCGACCAGGACCTGCCGCGCAACGAGGCCAATTTCGCGCCCATGTCGCCACTGTCGTTCATCGAGCGCACGGCCGAGGTCTACCCGGCGCGGCTGGCCGTGGTGCATGGCGAGCTGCGCCGCAGCTGGGGCGAGCTGTACACGCGCTGCCGGCAACTGGCCAGCGCGCTGCGCCAGGCCGGTGTGGGCCCCGGCGACACCGTGGCCGTGATGCTGCCCAACACGCCGCCGATGGTCGAAGCCCATTTCGGCGTGCCGATGGCCGGGGCCGTGCTCAATGCCATGAACACGCGGCTGGACCCCGAGACCGTGGCCTTCATGCTCGACCACGGCGAGGCCCGCGTGGTGATCGTCGACCCGGAGTTCGCGCCGGTCATGCAAAAGGCGCTGGCCCTGCGCCAGGGCCAGCGGCCGCTGCTGGTGATCGATGTCCAGGACCCGGTCTACACCGGCGCGGTCACGCCCATTGGCAGCCTGACCTATGACGCCTTCGTGGCCGGTGGCGACCCGGCCTTTGCCTGGCAACTGCCCGCCGACGAATGGGATGCGATTGCGCTGAACTACACCAGCGGCACCACGGGCAACCCCAAGGGCGTGGTCTACCACCACCGCGGCGCGGCCACCAATGCCATCAGCAACATCCTTGAGTGGGACCTGCCCAAGCACGCGGTGTACCTGTGGACGCTGCCCATGTTCCACTGCAATGGCTGGTGCTTCCCCTGGACGGTGGCGGCCCGCGCCGGCGTGAACGTGTGCCTGCGCAAGGTCGAGGCGGGCGCCATCATCGACGCCATCAAGACCCATGGCGTGACGCACTACTGCGGCGCGCCCATCGTGCACGGCATGCTGGTCAATGCGCCCGACGCCATGAAGGCCGGCCTGCCGCGTGGCGTCAAGGCCATGGTGGCGGGCGCGGCGCCCCCGGCCTCGATGATCGAAGGCATGGAGCGGCTGGGCTTTGACCTGACCCATGTGTATGGCCTGACCGAGGTCTATGGCCCGGCCACCGCCTGCGCCACCCAGGCCGGCTGGGAGGGCCTGGACATTGGCGAGCGCGCCCGGCTCAACGCGCGCCAGGGCGTGCGCTACCACCTGCAGCGCGATGCGCGCGTGATCGACCCCGAGACCCTGCAGCCCGTGCCGCAGGACGGCGAGACCATGGGCGAGATCATGTTCCGCGGCAACATCACCATGAAGGGCTACCTCAAGAACCCCCAGGCCACGCAGGAGGCGTTTGCCGGCGGCTGGTTCCACACCGGCGACCTGGCCGTGCAGTACCCCGACGGCTACATCAAGATCAAGGACCGCAGCAAGGACATCATCATCTCGGGCGGCGAGAACATCTCGTCGATCGAGGTTGAAGACGTGCTGTACCGCCACCCCGACGTGCTGGCCGCCGCCGTGGTGGCACGGCCCGACCCCAAGTGGGGCGAGACGCCCTGTGCCTTTGTCGAGCTCAAGGCGGGGGCCGGCACCAGCGCGGCCGACATCGTGGCCCACTGCAAGAAGCACCTCGCGGGCTTCAAGGTGCCGCGCGCCGTGGTGTTTGGCGAGTTGCCCAAGACCAGCACCGGCAAGATCCAGAAGTTCGAGCTGCGCAAGCAGGCCGGCTCCGCCGCCGCCATCGACGTTTGAGGCGGCCCGAGCGCGTCAGGCCGCCTGATTTGCTATTGAATCAATAGCTGGAAGTAGCCGCCAGTCCTGGACTCCAGCCACTTTTGATGCTCAATCGCCCATCACGATGCCTTCGCGGCGCGGATCGGCGCCGCCCAGCCACAGCGGGATGCCATGGGCCTGTCCGCGCGTGATGGCCTGCAGGCCGCTGGTCATGTTGCGCTCGGTCACGTCGGCGCCGCGCTGGCGCAGCGCCTCGACCGTGGCGGCCGGGAAGCGGCCTTCTTCCAGGATGGTGGGGCCGTTGAGCGAGGCGAAGTTGGGCAGGTTGATGGCCTGCTGCGGCGTCATGCCCCAGTTGAGCACGCCGTACAGGGTCTTGGCCGTGAAGTGGATGATCAGCGCGCCGCCGGGGCTGCCGCCGCTCATCACGAGCTGGCCCGTGGCCTTGTCAAACACCAGCGTCGGCGCCATGGACGAGCGCGGGCGCTTGCCGGCCTGCACCCGGTTGGCAATCGGCTTGCCCTGGGCGTCGGCGGGCGCAAAGCTGAAGTCGGTCAGCTCGTTGTTGAGCAAGAAGCCCTTGACCATCTGGCGCGCGCCAAACACGTCCTCGATGGTGGTGGTCATGGCGATGGCGTTGCCATACGGGTCCACGATGCTGATGTGGCTGGTGCCGTGCTCGATCTGGCCGGGCATCGGGGCGTAGCTGGTCTTGACCGCGCCGGGGTTGCCGGGCTGCGCAACCTTCATGCTCTGCTCCTCGATCAGCGCGGCGCGGCTGGCGAGGTAGCTGTCGTCAAGCAGGCTCATCCAGCTGCCGCCGGGCGGCTGCACAAAGTCGGGGTCAGCCACGTACAGGCCGCGGTCGGCAAAGGCCAGGCGCGAAGCCTCGGTGTACAGGTGCAGCCAGTTGGCGCCGGGCAGCCCGTCTTCGAGCGGCTGGAAGGCCGCCGGGGTGTGGCTCAGGATGCCCAGGATCTGGCCCACGGCCAGCGCGCCGGAGCTGGGCGGCGGGAAGCCGCAGATGCGGTACTCATGCGACGCGCCCGGTGCCTGCGCCAGGTAGTCGTGGCAGATCGGTGCGCGCTTCTTGGCCTGGTAGCCCGACAGGTCGGCCAGGCTGAGCTTGCCGGGGTTGGCCGCATGGCCCTGCACCTTGGCGACGATGGCCTGGGCCACCGGGCCTTCGAGCAGGCCTTTGGACCCTTCGGCCGCGATCTGGCGCAGCACCGCTGCAAATTCCGGGTTCTTCAGTGTGTGGCCCACGGGCCAGGGCTCGCCCTTGGCATCGTAGAAGTAGGCGGCGGCCTGCGGGTCGTTCCTGAGGTACTTGTCGCCCTTGACCAGGGTGTTGAGCCGCGCGCTGACCTTGAAGCCGCCTTCGGCCAGGGTGATGGCGGGCTGGAACAGCGTGGCCCAGGGCAGCTTGCCGTATTGCCGGTGCGCCATCTCCAGCATGCGCACCGTGCCCGGCGTGCCGACGGAGCGGCCGCCGACCACGGCGTCGTAGAACGACAGCGGCTTGCCGTCGGCGCCCAGAAACACCTTCTCGCTGGCGGCGGCGGGCGCGGTTTCGCGGCCGTCAAAGGCCTCCACATCCTTGCCGTTGTAGTGCAGCAGGAAGGCCCCGCCGCCAATGCCGCTGGACTGCGGCTCCACCAGGCCCAGCACCATCTGCACCGCAATGGCCGCGTCAATGGCCGAGCCACCGGCCTTGAGGATCTGGTAGCCCGCGTCGGTGGCCAGCGGGTTGGCCGCCGCGACCGCGAACTTGGTGGTGGCCCAGCCCGGCTTTTCGGTGTAGCCCGAGGAGCCCTCGGGCTGCAGCGGCACGGTGTAGCTGAAGTTGGACGGCGCGCTGGCGCAGGCGGCCAGCAGGGCGGCCGTGGCGAGCGCGGCAAGGGTGTGTTTCATGGAGGCTCCTGGTTGTTGTGGTGGGCCCGGGCACGCGCCACCGGGGCCTGGGATGACTATACGGGGCGGCCCCGTGCATCACAATCGCCGTTGCAAGAATTGACTCTTTCATGGAATTTGACAATCTGGACGACCTGCGCGTGCTGCTGGCAACGGCAGAGACCGGGGGCCTGACGGCGGCCGGCAAGCGCTGCGGGCTCAGCACCGCCGCCGTGAGCGCGGCGCTCAAGCGCCTGGAGGCATCGCTCGGCGTGCGCCTGTTCGAGCGCACCACGCGCTCGGTGCGCGCCACGGCCGAAGGGGAGGTCATCATCGACCACGCGCGCCGCGCGCTCGACCTTCTGTCCCGGGGCCAGGCCCAGGTGAGATCAGGCGCGCGGGGCCTGGCCGGCAGCATCCGCATCAGCGTCGCAGCCACGCTGGCGCGCGAGATCGTGGCCAACTGGCTGGCCGGCTTTGCGGCGGCCCACCCCGGCATCGAGATCGAGCTGCAGGTGAGCGACGACCATGTGGACCTGGTGCGCGAGGGCATCGATCTCGCCTTGCGCCATGGGCCGCTGGGCGATTCGAGCCACACGGCGCGGCTGCTGGCGCCGGCCCGCCGCATGGCGTGCGCAAGCCCGGCCTATCTGGCGGCGTCTGGCCGGCCGGCCGAGCCCGCGGAGCTCGTGAACCACGATTGTCTGGTCTATCACATCCGCGGCCGGCGGCACGACACCTGGTTGTTCGGGGCGCCCGGCGCGCCGTTGGAAGCGCTGCGGCCGGTGCGGGTGCGTGGCCGGCTGAACTGCAACGATGCCTCGATCGCCCACCAATGGGCGCTGCAGGGCCGCGGGATCATCTACCAGTCCGAACTGGCCCTGGCCGAGGCCTTGCGCAGCGGCGCGCTGCAGCGCCTGTTCCCGCAGCATGCCGGGGAGCCGGCGCCGCTGTATGCGGTCATGCCCAGCGGCCGGTTTGTCCCGGCCCGGGTGGCGGCCGTGGTGGATCAGCTCAGCGCGCTGTTCCGCGGCGAACTGGCGGCCCTGCACCCGGGGGCTACCACGGCGCCTTGCGCCAGTAAGTGACGTAGCAGTCGCCGTCCAGGCAGAGCATCGGGTCCCGGTTTTTGGGGTGGTTGCGACGCTCCAGCCGGTAGGTGTGGGTCTGGCCGCCGTTGGAGCGCGCGGTGATGCTGTCGGCCGTGCTGCTCCATTGCCCGGCGTCGCCGCTGCTGCCGGTGGTGCCGCCCCACATGCCCCCACCGTAGGCCGAGGCGCTGCGCTGCGAGCCGTAAACATAGGAGCCGTCGGCCCGCAGCTCAAAGCAGGCCGAGCTTTGCGAGCCGCCGCCGGCATTGGCCGTGAAGCTCGAGGCCTTGCACCATTTGCCCACCAGGGCCTGCGCGAGGCCACCGCCTCCGCCCTGGGCCTGGCCCTGCGGTGGTGCCGAGTTCCGGGGCGCTTGTCCCCGCGTCAGCGTCAGCACGCCGGACAACTGGCCACCGGCCACGCGCAGCTGGTTGCCGCGCACTTCAAACTGGTAGACGGCGAGTTCGCCCTGGTCTTCGACCCACAGGCTGGTGCCCTGGACCTGGTAGCGGATCGGCCTGCCGTCCACCTGGCCGCCGCCGCGCCCGTCGAGCGTGATCGCGATGGGAGTGCCTTCAACGGCGCCGTGCCAGGATCCCGTGAGCGCGGGGTTGGCCAGAGCCATGTTTGCGCCCAGGGCGAGCGCCAGAAGAAGCAGAAACCGGTTTGGCATCGCGCGACTCCGTCCAGGATGTCGCGCGACTATAGGCCGGCGCCCAGGCGCTGGCAACCGGCGCTGGCCCCCAGCCGCTGGCTCAGCGCGGTGCCAGCCGGATCGCGCCGTCCAGGCGGATCACCTCGCCATTGAGCATGTCGTTTTCGATGATGTGTTTGGCCAGCTTGGCATAGTCCCCGGGCGTGCCCAGGCGGCTGGGGAAGGGCACGCTGGCGGCCAGTGCGTCCTGCACCTCCTGGGGCATGCCGAACAGCATGGGCGTGCCGAAAATGCCGGGGGCAATGGTCATGTTGCGGATGCCGTTGCGCGCCAGGTCGCGGGCGATCGGCAGGGTCATGCCCACCACGCCGCCCTTGGAGGCGCTGTAGGCGGCCTGGCCGATCTGGCCGTCATAGGCGGCCACGCTGGCGGTGGAAATCATCACGCCGCGCTCGCCGGTGGGCTCGGGCTCGTTCTTGCACATGGCGTCGGCCGCCAGGCGGATCATGTTGAAACTGCCGATGAGGTTGACCGTGATGGTCTTGGAAAACAGCGCGAAGTTGTGGGCGCCGTTCTTGCCCACGGTTTTCTCGGCGGGGGCGATGCCCGCGCAGTTGACCAGGCCCATCAGCTTGCCCAGCGACACGGCCTTGGCCACCACGGCCTGGCCGTCGGCTTCCTGGCTCACGTCGCACTTGACGAAGGCGCCGCCGATGTCCTTGGCCACGGCCTCGCCCTTGTCGACCTGCATGTCGGCCACCACGACCGTGGCGCCGTTGGCCGCGAGCATGCGTGCCGTGCCTTCACCCAGGCCCGAGGCGCCGCCCGTGACGATGAATACCTTGCCCTTGATTTCCATGAACCGCTCCTGAATTGACGTTGACGTAAACGTCAATTATGAACGATCAGGGGTGGCGGGCAATACGATCTCGACCAGCGTGCCCTGGCCCGGCGAGCTGGTCACGCGCACCAGGCCACCGTGCAGTTCGGCGATGCGCTTGACGATGGCCAGGCCCAGGCCCTTGCCGCCTTCGCCGGTGGCCGGGGCCACGCTCTGGCGACTCTGGTAGAAGCGGTCGAACAGGTGGGGCAGGTCATTGGCCGCGATGCCGGGGCCGGTGTCGCGCACCTGCACCGCCACCTGGCTGCCCTGGGCCACCGCCTGCAGGGTGATGTGGGCGCCGGCGCCGCAGAACTTCAGGGCGTTGTCCACCAGGTTGGCCACCGCGCGTTCCAGCAGTTCGATGTCCACCGTGGCCAGCGCGGGGGTGTCTTGCGGCGGCGCCGCCACCAGGGTCACACCCAGGCGGGCCGCGCGCTCCGCGAACCGCATGGCCACGCCGTCCAGCAGTTCGGCCAGGTCCAGCACCTCGCCGCGCAGCTTGAATTCGGGTTCGTCAAGCTGCGCCAGGTCACCCAGTGACTGCACCATGCGCGCGGCGTTCTGGGTGTTGCGCAGGGCCACCGCCACCAGCGCCTGGTCGCCGGCGCGGGCCGGGTCACCGGCCCAGCGGTTGTCCAGCGTCTCCAGGCAGGCGGTGGTGGCCGTGAGCGGCGAGCGCAGGTCGTGCGACAGGTTGCTCACGCCCTCGCGGCGGAAATGGTCGAGCCGGCGCAGCGTGCTCCACTGGGTGCGCAGGGTGGCCAGCATGGCGCCCATGCCGCGGGCCAGTTGCCCGAACTCATCGCGCGATTGCGAGTCCGGCAGTTCGATTGCCGCGCCGCCCGCCGTGGCAGCGCCGGACGCCATGCCGTCCAGCCCTTCGCGCGTGACCGCGCTGACCGCGGCCGTCAGCCGCGCCAGCGGGCGTGTGACCGCAGCCGTGACCCAGGCCGCCAGCAGCGTGGCCACCGCCACCACCGCGAGGATCAGCAGCAGGCCCGGCTCGGCCAGCGAGCCGCGCAGCGCGGCCACGCGGTCCTCGGTCAGGGTGCGCGGCTGGCTCACGAGGTACAGGTAGCCGGCCACCGGCTCATCGGGGCGGATCACCGTGCGGCGCAGGGGCTTGGCCGCGATCACCGCGCGCGTGTCCATGCGCTGCGGGTCGTCGCCCAGCACATAGGGCATGGGGACCGCGCCCGCGGCTTCGCGCACCGGCGCCAGCCGGACCTTGAAGCCCGGGGGCAGCCGCTTTTCGGAGGTGGAGGCCACCACGGTGCCATCGGCCGCCAGCAGGTAGAGCTGGGTGTCGGGCTCGTAGAGCACCAGGTTGGCGAGGAACACCATGAATTCCTCGGGAAAGCGCTGCTGCATGGTCAGCAGGTCGGGGTTCTGGGCCACCACGCGCTTGAGGAAGGCGTCGCCCCGGTAGTAGGCCGACTCGTGCTCGAACCGCTGGAAGGCCATCAGCACGGTCACCAGCACGCCAATGACGGTGAGCAGGCCCGTGAAGAAGATCGTGAAGGCGATCTTGGCCCGGACCGTCATGGCGGCGGTGCTTCGCGCATCTTGTAGCCTGCGCCGCGCACGGTCAGGATCATCTCGGGGCGCAGCGCGTCGGCCTCGAGCTTGGCGCGCAGGCGGTTGATGTGCGTGGTCACGGTGTGTTCATAGCCGTCGTGGGTGTAGCCCCAGACGGCGTTGAGCAGTTGCCCGCGCGAGAACACATGGCCGGGGTGCCGCGCAAAGTGCAGCAGCAGGTCGAATTCGAGCGCCGTGAAGTCCAGCAGTTGCCCGCGCGAGCGCACCTGGCGCTTGACGGGCTGGATCTCGAGTTCACCGTTCACGATGGCGCCGGGCTGGCTGTGCGTGGCCGCTTCGGCCGCGCGCAGCAGCTCCGAGCGCCGCAGCAGCGCCTTGACCCGCGCCAGCAGTTCGGCCAGCGAGAAGGGCTTGGTGAGGTAGTCGTCGGCGCCCAGCTCCAGCCCCAGCACCCGGTCCAGTTCGGTGGACTTGGCCGTGAGCATGAGGATGGGGGTGCTCGAGCCGCGGGCCCGCAGCGTCTTGCACAGCTCCAGGCCATCCAGGCCCGGCATCATGAGGTCCAGCACCATCAGGTCACTGGGTTCGCGGGTCTGCAGGTCCAGCGCGCGCAGGCCGTCCCCGGCCTCGACCACTTCATAGCCGGCGCCGCGCAGGTTCAGCGCCAGCAGGTCGCGGATGTCGGTCTGGTCTTCGGCAACGAGGATGCGTTTCATGGTGTCCACGGCGGGGGAGTCGGCCCCGTTGGCGGCTTTCTTACCGAAATGTTATCGGAATGTGATCTTCCGCGACCTTGTCGTGAGGTGGGGTGGCCACAGTACAGCCATCGACACAGACGACTCCGGTCACCAGAGGACACCCCATGAATGCCACCCTGACCCGTTCCGCCCCGCTTGCTCCCGCCGCCACCGCCCCGCTGCGCGCGGCGCCGGTCTGCAGCATCGAGATGTATGCGCACCGTGATTACCTGGTGCGCTTCGCGCGCCGCAAGCTGCAGGACCCGATGCTGGCCGAGGACGTGGTGCACGACGTGTTCGAGGCCGTGCTGTCGGGCCGCGCGGTGTTCGAGGGCCGCAGCGCGCTGCGCAGCTGGCTGGTTGCCATCCTGAAGCACAAGCTGGTGGACTTGATCCGCGAGCGCAGCCGCTACGCCTCGCTGGACGACGGCGGCGAGGAGGGCGAAGCCGTCGAGACCGAATGCGAGGCCCCGCGCCCCGACGAACAGGCCGAGCAGCGCGAGCGGCTGGCGCAGGTGCTGGCCCGGCTGGAGCAGTTGCCCCAGGGCCTGCGCGACGTGATGCACTGGCGCGTGCTGCGCGACGAGCCCACCGAGGCGGTCTGCAAGCGGCTGGCGATCAGCCCCGAGAGCATGTTTGTGCGCCTGCACCGGGCCCGCCGCCAGCTGCTGTGCTGAGGCCGCTGCACCGGGGCCTTGTGCGGACTACTTGAATCCCACGCGGTCCAGCATCTGCTGGATTTTGGCCTGGTTCATGCCAATGGCCGAGAGCGGGATGGTCTCGCTCTTGAACGCGCCGCCGCTCATGGCCTTGAGGGCGGGGTTGCCGATGGTCACGCCGCGCGCCACCGGCCATTCGTTGTTGCCATCGGCGAAATAGGTTTGGGCGTCGGGGCTGGCCAGGTACTCCAGGAACTTGATGGCGTTGGCCCGGTTCTTTGAATTTTTCGCCACAGCGCCGCCCGCGATGTTCAGGTGGGTGCCCCAGCTGGCCTGGTTGGGAAATACCACGCCCACCTTTTCCATCACGGCCCGGTCCTCGGGGTTGGCCGAGCGGATCATGCGGGCAATGTAGTAGGTGTTGCTCACGGCGATCTGGCATTCGCCCGAGCCCACGGCCTTGATCTGGTCGGTGTCGCCACCGCGCGGCGCGCGCGCCATGTTGTCGACCACGCCCTTGAGCCAGGCCTCGGTTTTCTGCTCGCCCATGTGCTCCATGAGCGCACTGAACAGCGACAGGTTGTAGGGGTGCGAGCCCGAGCGCAGGCAGACCTTGCCCTTGTTCTTGGGGTCGGCCAGCTCTTCGTAGGTGTCGACATCGGCCTTCTTGACGCTCAGCTTGTCGTACACGATCACCCGGCCGCGGGTTGAAAACCCGAACCAGGTGATGCCCTCGGGCGAGGCCTTGGCGTGGTACTGCGCGGGGATCGCGTCCTCGAGCACCCTGGAGCGGATGGGCTGGAACAGGCCATCCACATCGCCGCGGTACAGTCGCGCCGCGTCCACCAGCAGGATCACATCGGCCGGGGAGGCGGCGCCCTCGGCCTTCAGCCGCGCGAGAATGCCGGCATCGTCGGCGTCAACCCGGTTGATGCGGATGCCGGTGGCCTTGGTGAAGTTGCTGTACAGCGCCTCGTCGGTTGAGTAGTGGCGCGCCGAATACAGGTTGACGACCTGTTCCTGGGCCGATGCGAAGCCGGCGGCGGCCAGCAGCGCGAGGCAAAGGGCTTTTTTGATCATGGTGAAGAAGGCAGTGAGGAAACGATTCGATGATAAAGCAAACGCGAATCATTCTTAATAAAGCCGGCGAGCGCGCAAGGCTTTTGCTCGCGGTGGCGGGCGGCCTCGCGGTGGCGTTGCTGGCGGGCTGCGCCATGGGCCCGGCCGCGCCCCCGGTGGCGGCCACGCCGGTGCCCGCCGCGGCGCCCCATGTCCCCAGGATCGGGCTGGCCCTTGGCGGCGGCGCGGCACGGGGGTTTGCCCATGTCGGCGTGATCCAGGCGCTCGAGGAGGCTGGCATCCGACCTGATCTGGTCACCGGCACTTCGGCCGGCAGCCTGGTGGCTGCGCTGTATGCGAGCGGGCGCAACGGTGCCCAGCTGCAGCAGGTGGCCGAAACCATGGAAGAGGCCGCATTCACCGACTGGATGCTGCCGCTGTTCAGCCGCGGCGTCCTGCGCGGCGAGGCGCTGGCGCGCTATGTGAACACCCAGGTGCAGCGCAAGCTGATCGAAGACATGCCGCTGCCCCTGGGCATCGTGGCCACCGACCTGCAAAGCGGGCAGGGCGTGCTGTTCCAGCGTGGCGACACGGGCACGGCTGTGCGGGCCTCCAGCGCCGTGCCATCGATCTTCCTGCCCGTGCCGATTGCCGGGCGCGATTATGTGGACGGGGGGCTGGTGTCGCCGGTGCCGGTGCGCTACGCGCGCCAGATGGGCGCGGAGCTGGTGATCGCCGTGGACATTTCGAGCGCGCCCGAGGGCAACCCCTCGGGGGACACCTTGCAGCTCCTGCTGCAGACCTTTGCCATCATGGGCCGCAGCATCAATGCCTGGGAACTGCGCGAGGCCGACGTGGTGGTCCGGCCGGCCCTGGCGGGCATGCGCGGCGCGGACTTCGGGGCACGGTTGCGGGCCATCGAGGCCGGGCGTCAGGCCATGCGGCAGGCGCTGCCGCAGCTGCGGCAGGCCATCGCAGCCCACGCCAGATAAAAAAAGGCCCAGTCCGAAAACTGGGCCTTGAAGGGATCCCTGAACCTTGAAGGTGTCGAAAGGACCCGAGGAGACAATCAGCAGAACTCTCGTTCAATGAACCAGAGTATCGAATGGATGCTTCCTGGTTTGTAGAGTTCCCGCTCCAGACAGCTGGAGGCGGGTTCCCGGCAATCAAGAGGGCTTAGCGCTTCTTGGCGGTGGTCTTGGCAGCGCTCACGGCGGTGTTGGCCACGGCGTTGAAGTTGGCTTCAGCCACGTCGGTGGCTTGCTTCACGGCCTTTTGCACCGATTCCAGGGCGTTGTTGCCGGCGGCAATGGCGCTCTTGAACACGGCCACAGCGGTTTCGGAGCCGGCCGGGGCATTCTTGGAAGCGTTGTCCACGACGGACATGAACTTCTTCTGTGCGTCGCTGGCCTGGGCTTCGAAAGCCTTGCCGAATTCGGCGCCGGTGCCCGAAGCGATGTCATACAGGTGACGGCTGTAGGCGGCGGTCTTTTCAGCCAGGGGCTGGAACAGGCTGGCTTGCAGCGCGAGCAGTTCCTGCGCGTCCTTGACGCTCAGGACGGCCTGGGTGGTGTCGGCGGCTTCGGTCAGCGCGGCCTTGGAAGCCGTGACGTTCAGCTCGACGAGCTTTTCCACGCCTTCGAATGCTTTGCCGGTCAGGCCAAACAGGGTTTCGATGTTGGCTTTGTGGGCGGCCAGGATTTGTTCAGCGGTCAACATATCAATATCTCCAGTGAGTTGCGGTAAGGATCGATATCTGCGCTGAACCCGGGAGAGCCGGTTATGTTGCAGTGCAGCATGGCTGAAGTATAGGGTTATCCCGTGGCATTGCAAGTGATTTTTGCTGCACTGCAACATATTGGGGCGCAACCCCTAAAACGCCCCGGATGGCGGGCCACGACACAATGCGGTCATGCAGGTTTTCTATGCGGACCAGTTCGTGTTGCCACTGCCGGCGGGCCACCGGTTCCCCATGGCCAAGTACCAGTTGCTGCGCGACCAGCTGGCCGCCCACGTGCCGGGCCTGCGCCTGATGCCCGCGCAGCGCGCGAGCGACGGCGAACTGGCCCTGGCCCACAGCCCGGCCTACATCCGCGCCATCCAGGACGGGACCGTGGCGCCACAGGTGATGCGCGAGATCGGCTTTCCCTGGAGCGAGGCCATGGCCGAGCGGGCGCGCCGCTCGGTGGGGGCCACCATCGCGGCCTGCCGCGCCGCTTTCCGGGAGGGGTTGGCCGCGAACATCGCGGGCGGCACGCACCATGCGTATGCCGACAAGGGCGGGGGCTTTTGCGTGTTCAATGATGCCGCCGTGGCCGCGCGGCTCATGCAGGCTGAATGGGCGCGCACCCACCGGCACCCGCTGAAGGTGGCGGTGGTGGACCTGGACGTGCATCAGGGCAATGGCACGGCCAGCCTGTTTCGCGCCGACCCCAGCGTCTTCACGCTGTCCCTGCACGGGCAGAAGAACTTCCCGTTCCGCAAGGAGGCGAGCGACTGGGATGTCGACCTGCCCGATGGCTGCCGGGACGACGAGTACCTGCAGGCGCTGGAGATCGCGCTGGCCGAGATGGAGCGCCGTTTCGAGCCGGGCCTGGTCATCTACCTGGCCGGTGCCGACCCCCACGAGGGCGACCGCCTGGGGCGCCTCAAGCTGACCTGGGACGGCCTGGAGGCCCGCGACCGGCGCGTGTTCGACTGGGCCTGGCAGCGCCGGGTGCCGCTGGCCTTTGCCATGGCCGGTGGCTATGGCCACAGGATCGAGGACACGGTCCAGGTCCAGGTCACCACGTACCGCGTCGCCATGGGCTATTGGCAGCGCTGGCAGAATCGGACGGCATGAGCACTCCCCGCCCCGCCAAACCCGAGCCCGATTCGCGTGACCGCTACCGGGCTTTTCGCACCATCGGCACCCGCTGGATGGACAACGACGCCTACGGGCATGTCAACAACGTCGTCTACTACAGCTGGTTCGACACCGTGGTCAACGCGCACCTGATCGAGCAGGGCGTGCTGGACATTCACCACGGCGAGACCATCGGCCTGGTGATCGAGACGCAATGCAACTACTTTGCCTCGCTGGCCTTCCCGCAGAACATCGAGGCCGGCCTGCGGGTGGCCCACATGGGCACCTCCAGCGTGCGCTATGAGGTGGGCCTGTTTGCCGAAGGCGCGCCCCTGTGTGCCGCCCGGGGCCATTTCGTCCATGTGTATGTGGACCGTCAGCACCGGCGGCCGGTGCCTCTGCCGGCCCCCCTCAAAGCCGTTCTGGAGCAACTTCAATGAGTCTTTCCCAAGTCAGCACCGTGATCAAGGACCGGGCCAGCGTCGACGCCGCGATCGAAAGCCGATTCTCGGCACGCGCCTTCCTGCCCAGGCCGGTGCCGCGCGAGATGATCGCCGACATCCTGAAGGTGGCCAGCCGGGCCGCGTCCGGCACCAACACCCAGCCCTGGAAAACCTATGTGCTGCAGGGCGAAAGCCGGGACAGCCTGGTGCGCAAGGTCTGCGAGGCGCATGACGCGATCTATGCCAACCCGGCGCTGGCGGCCGACTACCGCGAGGAATACGATTACTACCCCGAAAAATGGGTGAGTCCCTACATCGACCGGCGGCGCGAGAACGGCTGGAGCCTGTATGGCCTGCTGGGCATCACCAAGGGCGACAAGGACAAGATGCACGCCCAGCACCAGCGCAACTACAGGTTGTTTGACGCGCCGGTGGGCCTGATGTTCACGCTGGACCGCGTCATGGGCCGGGGCTCGCTGGTCGACTACGGCATGTTCCTGCAAAGCATCATGGTGGCGGCGCGCGCGCGCGGGCTGCACACCTGCCCGCAGGCTGCCTGGAACGGCTTTGCGAAGATCATCCTGCCCCACATCGGCGCCGGACCGGACGAAATGCTGGTGTGCGGCATGGCGATGGGCTATGCCGACGAGTCTGCCCCGGTGAACGGATTTCACACGCCGCGTGAGCCGGTGGCGCAGTTCACGCGCTGGCTCGACTGAAAAAAAGGGGGCGACCCTTCAGGCCGCCCCCTTGCCAGGGCCCTGCGGGACCCCCGCGGCAAGACTACGTCTTGCCAAACCGGCGCTTTGCATCGGTGATGCAGCTGTCCTTGGCCTGGCCGGCCATGGCGTCGCAGCGTTCCACCGCGGCGTTGTAGCGGGCCTCCTGGGTGTCGGCCATGGCGTCCTTGCGTGCATCGGCCGTCTGGTGGGCGCCCTCGGCCTGCGCGGCACTCACCTTGGCGGCGCCCTTGGCGCTCACATGGGCGGCCTTGGCATCCTTGATGCACACGTCCTTGGCGTTGCCTGCAAGGTCATCGCACTTTTCCCTGGCCGTGTCGTACGCCGCGTCGGCCTTGGCGATCAGGACCTTTTCCTGGGCCTTGGCACCGGGCTTGTAGCTGGCCTCCAGCTCCGCCCTGGCGACGTTTTCAGCGCCCTTGACCTCGGACATGCAGATGTCCTTGGCATTGGCCTTCAGGCCCGAGCAGCGCTCCTTGCCGGCCTTGTAGTCGGCTTCGATGCGGTCCTTCTGGGCCTTGTACTCGTCCTTGGTCATGGCGTTGGCGGCGCCGGCCCAGGCGCAGCAGGCCGCAACCGCGAGTGTGATGAGCTGTTGTTTCATGGTGTGGCTCCCGGCAGGGCGGTTGTTCATTGGGATTTTTCGAAGCGGAAGTCCGGGTTGCGCTGCTCCCAGTTCTTGACCTGCTTCTCGGCCTCGTCGCGGGCCAGCCCGTGGCGCTCCTGGATGCGGCCCAGCAGCTGGTCGCGCTTGCCTGCGATGATGTCCACGTCGTCATCGGTCAGCTTGCCCCACTGTTCCTTGACCTTGCCCTTGAACTGCTTCCAGTTGCCTTCCATGCGATCCTGATTCATGGTGTTCTCCAGTTTGAAAGTGAAAAGTTACATGGGCCCCCGGCCTGCGGACCCGCCGCTCGCCGGGGGATGGAAATGACTGTAGGCAGGCCGCGTCGCCGGACCGGTAGGAGGCGCGTGGCACAGGTGGTAGGCAGTGGCCTACAGTGGCCTACAGTGGCCAGCCGGCCCGTGTCAGGCCGCTGAAATGAAGGGTTCCCGTGATTGGGTATGCTCAGCCGCTGGAACTCACAATCGGGCCGACCGGCACAGCGCGCGGCCGTTTTCTGGAGACACGCATGAGACTTTCACGATGGGCCGGCACCTGCCTGGCGATCACGCTCTGGCCGGGCCTGGCGGCCGCCGCTGAATTCAACGGCAGCCAGCTCTCGCCGCTGTGGGGGGCGCCGTTCGCCGGCATCCTGCTGTGCATTGCCGTGATGCCGCTGCTGGCACCGCATTTCTGGCATCACCACTTCGGCAAGGTGGCGGCTGCCTGGTCGCTGGCATTCCTGGTGCCTTTTGCCCTGGCCTTCGGGCCGGGCGTGGCGGGCACCAGCCTGGTCCATGCCCTGCTGGCGGAGTACATCCCGTTCGTGATCCTGCTCACCGCCCTGTTCACCGTGGCCGGCGGCATCTACATCCGCGGCAACCTGCACGGCAGCCCGGGGCTGAACACGTCCATTCTGGCCATCGGCGCCGTGCTGGCGAGCTTCATGGGAACCACGGGCGCGTCCATGCTGCTGATCCGCCCGCTGATCCGGGCCAATGACAACCGGCGGCACACGGCGCATGTGGTGGTGTTCTTCATCTTCATCGTCTCCAACGCAGGGGGCTCGCTGACGCCGCTGGGGGATCCGCCGCTGTTCCTGGGCTTCCTCAAGGGCGTTGACTTCTTCTGGACCGTGGGGCACATCTTCCCCGAGACGCTGTTCCTGGTTGGCACGCTGCTGGCGATCTTCTATGCGCTCGACTCCTGGTTCTATCACCGCCGCGAGGAACTGTCGGCCATGGACCCGACCCCCGATTCGCGCAACATCGGCTTTGACGGCATGGTCAATTTCGCCCTGCTGGGCGGGGTGGTGGGGCTGGTGCTGCTCAGCGGCTTCTGGAAGTCTTCCGTGGTGTTTGATGTGTTCGGCACCGAGGTGGGCCTGCCCGGCCTGGTGCGCGATGTGGGCCTGGTGGCCATCACGCTGGTCTCGCTGAAGATCACGCCCGACACGGTGCACGCGGACAACCAGTTCTCGTGGGGGCCGATGGCCGAGGTGGCCAAGCTCTTCGCCGGCATCTTCCTGACGATCATCCCTGTCATCGCCATGCTCAAGGCCGGGGTCGACGGCCCCTTTGGCGCCATCGTGTCCGCGGTGACACGCGCGGACGGAAGCCCCAATCCCGCGATGTATTTCTGGGCCACCGGCGCGCTGAGCTCGTTCCTTGACAACGCGCCCACCTACCTGGTGTTCTTCAACACCGCGGGGGGTGACCCCAAGGTGCTGATGACCACGCTGGCGCCGACGCTGGCCGCCGTGTCGGCCGGCGCCGTGTTCATGGGCGCCAACACCTACATCGGCAATGCGCCCAACCTGATGGTCAAGGCCATCGCCGAGGACCGCGGCATCAAGATGCCCAGCTTCTTTGGCTACATGCTCTGGTCGTGCGGCATCCTGGTGCCGCTGTTCGTCTTCATGACCTTCATCTGGTTCCGCTGAGGTTTCAACCATGTCCAAGCCTTCCGTCTTTGTCGCGCGCGCAATCTTCCCCGAGGTCATCGACCGCCTGTCCGCGCATTTCGAGGTCGAGTCCAACCAGGCTGATACGGTCTGGACCAAGCCCCAGCTGATCGAAAAGCTGCAGGGCAAGGTGGGCGCCTTCACCACCAGCAGCGAACGTGTCGACGACGAAGTGCTCGCGGCCTGCCCCGGCCTGAAGATCGTGGCCAACATGGCCGTGGGCTACAACAACTTCGACATTCCCGCGATGACCGCGCGCGGGGTGCTGGCCACCAACGCGCCCGATGTGCTGACCGAGACCACGGCCGATTTCGGCTTTGCGCTGCTCATGGCCACCGCGCGCCGGGTCACCGAGAGCGAGCATTTCCTGCGCGCCGGCAAGTGGACCAAGTGGAACTACGAGATGTTCTCGGGCTCCGACATCCACGGCGCGACGCTGGGCATCCTGGGCATGGGCCGCATCGGCCAGGGCATCGCCAGGCGCGGAGCCCACGGCTTTGGCATGAAGGTGATCTACCACAACCGTTCGCGCCTGGCGCCCGAACTGGAAGCGGCCTGCAAGGCCCGCTACGTGAGCAAGGAGGAGCTGCTCGCGCAGGCCGATCACCTGGTGCTGGTGCTGCCGTATTCGGCCTCGTCGCACCATGCGATCGGCGCCGCCGAGCTCGCGCAGATGAAGCCCACGGCCAACCTGGTCAACATCGCGCGCGGCGGCATTGTGGACGACGCCGCGCTGGCCGCGGCCCTGCGCGACAAGCGCATTGCGGCAGCCGGGCTGGACGTGTTCGAGGGCGAGCCCACGGTGCATCCCGACCTGCTCAAGGTGCCCAACGTGGTGCTGACCCCGCACATCGCCAGTGCCACCGTGCCCACGCGGCTGGCCATGGGCAACCTGGCCGCGGACAACCTGATCGGCTACCTGACGCAGGGCAAGCCGCTCACGCCGCTGAACCCTGAAGTGCTGAAAAAATAGGCGAGAGGCGCTCTTGGAACTCTGGCTGTTGATCGGGCTGGCGGCACTCAACCTGCTGCTGCTGGCCGTGTTGCTGCTGCGCAAGCCGGCCACGGGCGCGCAGGAGGCGGCCCGCGCCGAGCTGCTGGCCGCCAACGAGCGGCTGGAGCGCGAGCTGCGCCGCGAGATCAGTGAATCCTCGCGCGGCGCGCGCCAGGAACTCACGCTCAACCTCGCGAGCTTCCAGGAGGCAATGGTCAAGCAGGGCGCCGAGGCCACGCGCACCCAGAACACCCAGATCGATGCCTTTGGCCAGCAGCTTGCGTTGCTGCAGAAGACGCTGGCCGACACCCTGACGCTGCAACTGCAGGGGCTGAGCGAGTCCAACGCCCGCCGGCTGGGCGAGGTGCGCGCCACGCTGGAGGCGCAGCTGATGCAGCTGCAGCAGACCAATGCCACCAAGCTCGACGAGATGCGCCGCACCGTCGACGAAAAACTGCAGACCACGCTGGAAACCCGGCTGGGTGAAAGCTTCAAGCAGGTGGCCGACCGGCTCGAGCAGGTGCACAAGGGCCTGGGCGAGATGCAGACCCTGGCCCAGGGCGTGGGCGACCTGCAGCGCGTGCTGACCAATGTCAAGACCCGCGGCATGTTTGGCGAGGTGCAGCTCGAAGCGCTGCTGGAGCAGGTGCTGACCAACGAGCAGTACGGCAAGCAGGTCGAAACCCGCCCGCACAGCAACCAGCGCGTGGACTTTGCGGTGCGCTTCCCCGGGCGCAGCAGCGACGGCGTGCCAGTGTGGCTGCCGATCGACGCGAAGTTTCCGCGCGAGGACTACGAACGCTTGCTCGATGCCCATGAGCGCGCCGATGCGCCCGCCGCCGAGCTGGCGGCCAAGGCGCTGGAGGCGCGCATCCGGCTCGAGGCCAAGACCATTGCCGCGAGTTATCTGGCGCCGCCGCACACCACCGATTTTGCGATCCTGTTCCTGCCCATCGAGAGCCTGTATGCCGAGGTGCTGCGCCGCCCCGGCCTGATGGACAGCCTGCAGCGCGACTTCCGCGTGACGCTGGCGGGGCCCACCACGCTGCTGGCCATGCTCAACAGCCTGCACATGGGCTTTCGCACCCTGGCGCTGGAGCAGCAGGCGTCACAGGTCTGGAAGGTGCTGGGCGCGGTCAAGACCGAGTTCGACCGCTACGGCAAATGGGTGGAGACCGTGCAGGAGCAGGTGCGCAAGGCCTCGGTCACGCTGGAGAACGCGGCCACGCGCTCCAACCAGATGCGCCGCGCGCTCAAGGTGGTTGAGGCCCTGCCCGAAGCCGAGGCCCAGACCCTGCTGCCACCGCCTGACGAGGCCGACACTTGAACCCCGCCCTGGCCCGCCTGATCGCGGGCCATGTCTTTCTGCACGCCTGCATGGCGGGCATGCGCATGGCGGCGCCGCTGTTCGCGCTGCGCCGCGGCCACAGCGAGGCGGCGGTGGGCGTGCTGCTGGCGCTGTTTGCGCTGACCCAGGTGTTCCTGGCCCTGCCGGCCGGCCGCTATGCCGACCGCCACGGGCTGCGGCGGCCCATGGCCATCAGCGTGGTGGTGGCGGTGCTGGGGGCCGCGCTGGCGGCCGCCTGGCCGGTGTTCCCGGTGCTGTGCCTGAGCGCGCTCATGACCGGTGGCGCGACTGGCGCGGCGTCCATCGCCTTGCAGCGCCATGTGGGCCGCGCCGCGGCGGGGCCGACCCAGCTCAAGCAGGTGTTCTCGTGGCTGGCCATTGGCCCGGCGGTGTCCAACTTTGTCGGGCCCTTCACGGCCGGACTGGTGATCGACCACGCGGGCTTCCGGTTTGCCTTCTTGCTCATGGCGCTGCTGCCGCTGGCCACCTGGTTCTGGGTGCGGCGCACGCAGGAACTGCCGCCGGTGATCCGCGCCGGGGGCGAGCCGCGCGGGCGCGCCTGGGACCTGTTGCGCGAGCCCATGTTCCGGCGCCTGCTGCTGGTCAACTGGTTTCTTTCCTCATGCTGGGACGTGCACACCTTTGTCGTGCCCATCCTGGGCAATGAGCGCGGGCTCAGTGCCTCGGTGATCGGCAGCATCCTGGGCGCCTTCGCCGTGGCGGCGGCGGCCGTGCGCGTGGTGCTGCCGCTGCTGGCCCACCACCTGCGGGAATGGGCCGTGATTGCCACGGCGATGCTGGCGACGGCGGCGCTGTTCGGCGTCTATCCCTTCCTGCATTCGGCGCTGGCCATGGGGCTGTGTTCGGTGCTGCTGGGCGTGGCGCTGGGCTCGGTGCAGCCCATGGTCATGAGCACCCTGCACCAGATCACGCCCGAGGCCCGGCATGGCGAGGCGCTGGCGCTGCGGCTGATGGCCATCAACGCATCGAGCGTGCTGATGCCCATGCTGTTCGGCGTGGCCGGCGCCGTGATCGGCATCTCCGGCGTGTTCTGGTTTGTCGGCGCCGTGGTCGGGCTGGGCGCCCACACGGCCACGCGGCTCAAAGCTTGTAAAACGCCTTGACGAGGTCCCAGGCGGTCTGCGCATCGTCGGCGAACTGCAGCAGCTTGAGGTCGTCCGGCGAGATCACGCCTTCGTCCACCAGCATCTCGAAGTTGATCAGCTTCTTCCAGTAGTCGGAGCCAAACAGCACGATGGGCACGGGCTTGGCCTTGCGCGTCTGCACCAGGGTGATGACTTCAAACAGCTCGTCCAGCGTGCCGAAGCCCCCGGGAAACGCCACCAGCGCCTTGGCGCGCATCATGAAATGCATCTTGCGCAGCGCGAAGTAGTGGAACTTGAAATTGAGCGCCGGCGTGACGTAGGGGTTGGCGGCTTCTTCCATGGGCAGCGCAATGGTCAGGCCCACGCTGATGCCCTTGCCCTCGTGCGCGCCCTGGTTGGCGGCCTGCATGATGCCGGGGCCCCCGCCGGTGCAGACGAACAGCTTGTCGGCCGGGTCCTTGCCCTCGCTGTACTGCGCCACCAGCTTGCCAAAGGCCCGGGCCTTCTCGTAGTAGTGGGCGTTGCGCGCCAGGCTCTTGGCCCGGCGGATGCGGGCCTCGTCGCCGCTGGCCAGCGCATCGGCCACCAGCTCGGCGGCGCGGCCTTCGTCGTGGAAGCGCGCGCTGCCGAACACCACCACGGTGTTCTCGATGCCGTGGGCCTGCTGCTCCAGGTCGGGCTTGAGCATCTCGAGCTGGAAGCGGATCCCGCGCGTCTCGCGGCGCAGCAGGAATTCGGGGTCGGCAAAGGCCAGCCGGCTGGCGTCGCTGTGCAGCGGCACGCCGTCGCGGGCGTGGGACTGGAGGGTGGCCCAGGCGTCGGCCAGGCGCGTGTCGTGCAGGTCTTGGGTGGATTCCATGGCGCTATTCTCACGCCAATTCAGGCCATTCCCGGAGAGGCGGGGGCGACTTTCTCCGGTATCCTTGCCCGCGGAGAGAGATTCATGACATGAACGGGGACACATCACCGGCTTACCACGTGCTGCTCGAGGGCCGCAGCATGGGGCCCTACGACCGGCGCACCATCGTCGGCATGCGCATCAAGAAAACGCTGACCAGCGACGACGTGCTGATCGACAGCTCGGGCACGCGCCTGACCGTGGGCGACCTGCTGGGCCGGCGGGTCTCGCAAAACGGCTTCAATGCCTCGCGCAGCGGGGTGTATTCGCTGGTCAAGGGCACCTACGCCGCCAGCCTGATGGGCCGCAAGGGCCGGGGCTTTCATGTGCCGGCGTTCAGTGGCGAGCTTGAAGTGCGGGTCCAGGGTGACGTGATGCGCATCGCGGGGCGGTTCCGCAAGGCCCTGGGCTGGAAGGACGACCGCATCAAGATCCCGCTGTCGGCCTTTGCCCATGCCCGCACGGTGGGTTCGCGTGTCGATCTGTGGCTGCGTGGCCCGGCCCAGGCGGCCGGCGCGCCGCTGCAGCGCCTGTCGCTGGAACTGTTCAGCCCCGAGTCCGCGGGGGAACTGGTGGAGTGGCTGCCGGCGGCCACGCCGCCCACGCCTGAGCTTGCGCTGATGCATGGCGGCGGTGGTGTGTCCAGCAGCTACCTGGTCTGGATCGCCCTGATCGGCGTGATTGCCGTGCTCACCCTGGTGGCGCTGGTGCTGGTGTTTCGCCGGGCACTGTAGCCCCGCGGCCGGCCAGCCAGCGCAGCAGCAGCGGCTGGGCGGCTTCCAGGCCCTTGTAGGCCAGCACGGCCGGCGACATCGACTGCAGGGCACCATGCAGCCCGCCGGCCTGCGCCGGCGTGGCCACGGCCTCGGCCAGCGGCTGCAGCGTCACGCCGATGGTGAACACGGCCTGGGCCTGGCCGGGCACCGGCAAAAAGGTCTGGCGTTCCACGCGCACAAAGCACCGGGCTGCGAAAGCAGCGGGATCGTCGGTGGCGGGCCAGGGGGCGCGCGGCTGGCGCCGCAGGTGCTGGTCGTGGCGGGCCGAGGGCGAGATGGTCCAGACAAAGCGCTCCCAGGCGGTGCCCGAGGTCACGAGTTGCACCAGCGCGCCGCTGGCCGCGAGCAGGCGGGCGTTGTCGGCGACCGGGCCATGGATCGCGGCGAGCGACTGCCCCAGCTTGTCTTCCGGGGCCCAGTGCGAGGGCGTGCACACGCACAGCCAGGGCACGGTGCCGGTGGCGGCGTCCAGCAACGCCAGATCCTCCGAAACCGCCAGTTCCAGCGGCGTTTCTACATCAAAAGTGCCTGGAGTCCAGGTGGCACGGGCATGTTGCGCTATGGATTCAATAGCAAACCGGGGGTCGAAGCCCGGCACGCACCAGCGTGACTGGCCGGCCTGCAGCACCTGCTGCTTCTCGCGGTACAGCGCGCTGCCGGCGGGCAGCGGCGTCAGGTGGGCTTCACCGGGGCCCATGCGGCGCAAGCCCGGCTGCATGCGAAACGGCCGGTCGAGCAACGCGAGGTCGAAGCTCATGAGCGTTCGCCCGCCCGGCGCCCCGCGCGGGGCGTGGCCCGCAAAAAAGGCTCCCGCGGGAGCCTTGGTGCCGGAGAAAGAGCCACCTCAGACGCGCCGGCGGTACTCACCGGTGCGGGTGTCGATTTCGACCTTGTCGCCCTGGGAGACGAACAGCGGCACCGGCACTTCAAAGCCGGTGGCCAGCTTGGCGGGCTTGAGCACCTTGCCCGAGGTGTCGCCCTTGACGGCGGGTTCGGTCCAGGTGATTTCGCGCTCGACGCTGGTGGGCAGTTCGACCGAGATGGCCTTGCCGTCATAGAACACCACTTCGACCGTCATGCCGTCTTCGAGGTAGTTGAGCGCGTCGCCCATGTTCTCGGCCTCGACTTCGTACTGGTTGTATTCGCTGTCCATGCAGACGTACATCGGGTCGGCGAAGTAGGAGTAGGTGCACTCCTTCTTGTCCAGCACGATCTGGTCCATCTTGTCGTCGGCCTTGAACACCACTTCGGTGTTGAAGTTGGCGATCAGGCTCTTGAGCTTCATGCGCACGGTGGCCGAGTTGCGGCCGCCACGGCTGTATTCGGTCTTGAGGACGACCATCGGGTCCTTGCCGTGCATGATCACGTTGCCAGCGCGGATTTCTTGAGCGATTTTCATAACAGTCTTGAGGTTGGGCCGCACGGCGACGGTTCAAGTCGGGGTGCCATGCAGCGGGGGCGCGCCGGTTGCCTTCGGGGCAAGCTTCGCAAAGCCTTGAATTTTAACGCTTTTTCGAAACGAATCGAATCAGCTGGGTGGCCAGGTCGGCTTGCCCCAGCAGCCGGCCCCGCAAGGACAGGGCGGCCTCCTGCCACGCCAGCGGTTCAAACGGGGCCAGCGGGCCCGCCGCCGTGGCGTTCCAGCCGCGCTGGAACCGGGCCCAGTCCGGCGGCGGCGCCAGCTGGTCCAGGAAGGCCTCGAGCTTGGCGTGGTGGGCGTTGTCGTGCTGCGGGTAGATGTGCCAGGCAAAGGGGCGGCCGGCCCACAGGGCGCGCACCAGCGAGTCTTCGCCGCGCACGAAATTGAAGTCGCAGGCCCACAGCAGGTGGTCATAGTCCGGCTGGTCCAGCAGCGGCAGCCAGCTCAGGCGCAGCTGGTGCCGGTGGTTCCAGGCCGGGTCGGCGGAGCTCAGGGCGTCCAGGGCTGCGCGCGCGGCCGCTGTGGCGCGGCCTGCCGTGACCAGCAGGTGCGTGGGCTGCGCCGCCTGCGCGCATTGCAGCATCCAGGCGGGCAGGGCGGCCGGTTCGTAGCAAAAGAGCGAGACCAGGCGCGCGCCATCGCGGGCCAGGCCCTGGCCCGCCAGCCAGGCGTCGGGGTCGAAGCGGGCCTGGCGCCCGGCCAGGTCCGGCTCGCGCAGCAGGCCGCCGGTGCGGGGCGTGAAGCCCGGGTAGAAGAAGTGCTTGGTCAGCCCGGCGCCGGGTCCGCTCATCACGGGCGAGGGCAGGCCGTGCACGCGCTCGACAAACGGCTCGGCGCTGAGGTATTCCAGGTTGATCCAGCAGCCATTGTGGCCTGTAGTCCTTGCCTGGCGGGCATAAGCTGCTATGAATTCAGGAGTGGGGTCGCAGCCGAAGGCCTCCACCACCACCTCGCCGGGCTCGGGGAACACGGTGTGGGCGTCCCACCGGCCCACCTGCACGCCCGGCGCGCCGGCGGGCGCCATCCAGCGCAGTGCCTCGGGCTCGTCCACCCACAGCCGGGCCTGCTCGCCGCGCGACGCCAGATCGGCGCACAGCCGCCAGCACACGCCCAGGTCGCCGTGGTTGTCAATGACCTTGCAGAAGATGTCCCAGCGCATGGCGCGATTGTCCATGCCCGCGCGATGCCGGCCGGATTGATGACAATACGGGCCTATGTCCGACGTTCACCCGCCCGCCCTGCTTGCCGAAGTGGCCGCGCTGCCCGCGCTGCCGGGCGTGTACCGCTACTTTGACGCCGAGGGCGGCGTGCTCTACGTGGGCAAGGCGCGCAACCTCAAGAAGCGCGTGTCCAGCTACTTCCAGAAGAACCATGGCGGCACGCGCATCGGCCACATGGTCAGCAAGATCGTGCGCATGGAGACCACGGCGGTGCGCTCCGAGGCCGAGGCCCTGCTGCTTGAGAACAACCTGATCAAGACGCTCAACCCGCGCTACAACATCCTGTTTCGCGACGACAAGAGCTACCCCTACCTGAAGATCACGGGCGCCCGGCTGCCCGCGGCCGCCGCCCCGGCGGACAGCCCCGCGCCGCAAGCCGCCGGGGAGCGCGTGGTGGCCGCGGCGTTTCCCCGCGTGGCCTATTACCGCGGCGCGGTGGACCGGCGGCACAGCTACTTTGGCCCGTACCCCAGCGCCTGGGCCGTGAAGGAGTCGATCCAGCTGCTGCAGAAGGTGTTCCGCCTGCGCACCTGCGAGGACACGGTGTTCAGCAACCGCACGCGGCCCTGCCTGCTGTACCAGATCAAGCGCTGCTCGGGCCCGTGCGTGGGCCATATCGCCCCCGAGGCCTACGCGCAGGACGTGCTCAACGCCGCGGCCTTCCTGCGCGGCGACACGCAGGTCGTGCTCGATGCGCTGGAGGGCCGCATGATGGCGCACGCCAACCGCCTGGAGTTCGAGCAGGCCGCCGAGTTGCGCAACCAGATGACGGCGCTGTCCAAGGTGCTGCACCAGCAGTCGGTGGACACGGTGTCCGACAAGGACGTGGACATCCTCGCGGTCAAGGTGCAGGGCGGCAAGGCCTGCGTGAACCTGGCCATGGTGCGCGGCGGGCGGCACCTGGGTGACCGACCTTACTTCCCGACCCATGTGGAAGACGCCGCGGCCTGGCAGGCGCTGGACGAGGACGAGGAGAGGGACGATGGCGCCATCGCCGTGGCCGCCGCGCCGCCCGGGGCGGTCGAGGCCCGGGTGCTCGAGGCCTTCATCGCGCAGCACTACATCGGCGTGCCGGTGCCTCCGGCGCTGATTACCAGCGAGCCGGTCAGCAGGACGCTGGTCGAGGCGCTCACCGAACAAAGCGGTGTGCGCGTGAGCGCCGTGCACAACCCGCGCGAGCAGCGCCGGATCTGGCTTGAAATGGCGCAGAAGAACGCCGCGCTGCAGCTCGCGCGCCTGCTGGCCGAGGAGGGCTCGCAGCAGGCCCGCACGCGCGCGCTGGTCGATGCGCTGGACCTGGCGCCCGACAACCTGGACACATTCCGTATCGAGTGTTTCGACATCTCCCACACGGCGGGCGAGGCCACGCAGGCATCCTGCGTGGTGTTCCACCACCACAAGATGCAGAACAGCGAATACCGCCGCTACAACATCGACGGCATCACGCCTGGCGACGATTACGCGGCCATGCGCCAGGTGCTGACGCGGCGCTACAGCAAGCTGGCCGAGGCCGGGCGCGACCCGGCCAATGCCACGCCGCCCGCGGGCAGCAACGTGGCCCGGCTGCCCGATCTGGTGCTGGTGGACGGTGGCAAGGGCCAGGTCAGCATGGCGCGCGAGGTCTTCGCCGAACTGGGCCTGGACCTGGGCCTGATCGCGGGCGTTGAAAAGGGCGAGGGCCGCAAGGTGGGCCTGGAGGAGCTGGTGTTCGCCGATGGCCGCGACAAGGTCTACCTGGGCAAGGACTCGGCCGCGCTGATGCTGGTGGCGCAGATCCGCGACGAGGCCCACCGGTTTGCCATCACCGGCATGCGGGCGCAGCGCGCGCGCGTGCGCACCGGCGGCAGCAAGCTGGAAGAAATTCCCGGCATCGGCGCCAAGCGCCGTGCCAAACTGCTGCAGCGTTTTGGCGGCATTCGCGGCGTGGCCTCGGCGGGCGTGGAGGACATCGCCACCGTGGACGGCATTTCCAGGGAACTGGCAGAGGAGATTTATCGTGCGCTTCATTAAATGGATGGGAACGGCCTGCGTGGCGATCCTGGCGGCCTGTGCGAGCCGGCCCATGCCGCCCGACACCCCCGTGCCGCCGCCCACCCCCGTGGCACCGCCCGCCGCGGGCACGGCGCCGGGGCCCGCGGCGCCGCCCCCGGTGGTGCACCAGGCACCGGCGCGCGACTGGGACGAGTACAAGCTGCGCGTGGCCCGCCGCATCGTGCAGACCAGCGGGGACGAGACCTTCAGCGGCCCGGTGCCCGAGCGCCTGCAGTCGATCCCGGTGCTGCAGGTGCAGCTCAACCGCGATGGCAGCGTGCGCAACATCGAGGTCCTGCGCGTGCCCAAGTTCTCGCCGCAGACGCTGCAGATGGCCATGAAGGCGATCCGCCGCGCGGGGCCGTTTGAGCCCGTGGGCCACCTGCCCCGGCCCTGGCAGTACAGCGAGACTTTCCTCTACAACGACGACCTGAAGTTCCAGATCCGCTCGCTCGCCGAAGTCCAGTAGCGCGACGGGCTTGCCGCCTCGTGACAGAATCGGGCATGTTCTTCACGATACCCACCCTGTTCACCTGGACCCGCATTGTTGCGATTCCGCTGATCGTGGGGGTGTTCTACGTCTGGCCCGAGCGCTCCATCAGCAACCTCGCGGCCACCATCATGTTCGTAGTGTTCGCGTTGACCGACTGGCTCGACGGCTACCTTGCGCGCAAGCTCAACCAGACCTCGTCGTTCGGGGCCTTCCTCGACCCCGTGGCCGACAAGTTCCTGGTGTGCGCGTCGCTGCTGGTGCTGGTGCACCTGCAGCGCGCCGATGTGTTCGTGGCACTGATCATCATCGGCCGCGAGATCGCGATCTCGGCCCTGCGCGAGTGGATGGCGCAGATCGGCGCCGCCAAGAGCGTGGCGGTCCACATGCTGGGCAAGGTCAAGACCACGGTGCAGATGGTGGCCATTCCCTTCCTGCTCTATGACGGGCGGCTGTTCGGCGTGATCGACACCGGCGTCTGGGGCACCTGGCTGATCTGGCTGGCGGCCGTGCTCACGGTCTGGTCCATGGTCTATTACCTGCAAAAAGCCTTGCCGGAGATCCGGGCCCGCGCCAAATGAGCCAGCCCGTGGGTGAGGGCGCCCTGGTGCGGGCGATGCCGGCGGTGTTCGTGCTGATCTGGAGCACGGGTTTCATCGTGGCGCGCTTTGGCATGCCGCATTCGCCGCCCATGACCTTCCTGGCGCTGCGCTACTTCCTGTCGGTGCTGTGCTTTGCGCTGTGGGCCGGTCTGTCCAAAGCGGTGTGGCCTGCCGGGCGCGCCCAGTGGAAGCACCTGGCGGTCACCGGGGTGCTCATGCACGCGGGCTACCTGGGCGGTGTCTGGTCGGCCGTCAAGCTGGGCATGGGGGCGGGGCTGGTGGCGCTGCTGGTGGGCCTGCAACCGGTGCTGACCGCGGTGTGGGTGTCGTCCCGCGGCGGGCAGGTGTCGCGGCGCCAGTGGTCGGGCTTTGCGCTGGGCTTCGCAGGCCTGGCGCTGGTGGTCTGGCAGAAGCTGGGGCTGGGCGAGATCAGCGCGATCAACCTCGCACTGGCGGCGCTGGCCCTGCTCAGCATGACCGCCGGCACGCTGTACCAGAAACGCTACCTGGCGCCCTGCGACGTGCGCACGGCCAGCTTCGTGCAGCTTTCGGCGGCGTTTGTGGTGACGCTGCCACTTGCGCTGCTCGAGCCCGAGGCCATGCACTGGGTCCCGGCGCTCGCGGGCGCCATGGCCTGGTCGGTGCTGGCGCTGACGCTGGGCGGCAGTTCGCTGCTGTACCTGCTGATCCAGCGCGGCGCGGCTACGGCGGTCACCAGCCTGCTGTACCTCGTTCCGCCGTGCACCGCCGTGATGGCCTGGGCCCTGTTTGGCGAAAGCATCACCGCCTTCACCGTGGCTGGCATGGCACTCACCGCCGTGGGGGTGAGCCTCGTGGTGCGGCAGCCGGGGTGAGCTTCCAGGGCTCGCCGCGAAACTGCTCCGCGAGGAAGTCGATCAGCAACCGGATGCGCCGTGGCACCTGGGGCCGGTAGGGCGCGAGCCAGTGGATGTCGGCGTCGGCCATGGCATGGTCAGGCAGCACCCGCACCAGCTGGCCCGAGGCGAGTTGCGGCGCGATGTCCCAGAGGCTGCGCAGCATGATGCCGCGCCCCGCCAGGCACCAGTCGCGCACCGCCTCGCCCGAGTTGCTGGACAGCGGCCCCTGCACCCGCACGCGCACCGGTGTGCGCTCGCGGCCCCGGTTCAGTTGCCACACGTCAAAGCGCTGGCCCGGCGCGTTGCCGTTCTCGCGCGTGATCAGGCAAGCGTGCTCCTGCAGTGCCTGCGGGTCCCCGGGCATGCCGTGCTCGCGCAGGTAGGCCGGCGCGGCCACGAGGACGCGCTGGTTGCGCGCGAGCCGGCGCGACACCCATTGGCTGGCCGGGCGGCCCTGCACCGACCACAGCCACACCGCACCGTCAAAACCCTGGGCACCCAGCTCGGGCAATTGCTCGGTGAGCTGCAGCTGCACCGACAGGCGCGGGTAGCGCGCCTGGAACACGGCCAGCGCGGGCGCCAGCCAGAGCCGGCCAAAGCCAAAGGTGGCCGCCAGCCGGATCAGCCCCGCGGGCTGGGTTTGCCGCTCCTGCAGCTCGGCTTCCAGCTCCTGGAAGCCCTGGAGCAGGCCGGTGGCGCGTTCACACAGGGCCTCGCCTTCGGCGGTGGGGCTGACGCGCCGCGTGGTGCGCGAAAACAGCCGCGTGCCCAGGCGCGCTTCCAGCGCGGCCAGCCGCTTGGTGACGGCGGGTGGGGCCAGGCCCAGCGCGGCGGCCGCGGCCGAAAGGCTGCCATGGTCGCGGATGGCCAGTGCAAGCTCGAGTTCGTGACGTTCCATCAATTTCTTTTCAGGAAATAATTGATTGCCAGATTATTGCTTGATGGTGGCGTGCCGGCGACGCAGAATGCAACCATGCTCGATGCGTTTGAACCCTTTGATGTCCACGTGGACGGTGTGCGCCTGCATGGGCGCCGGGGCGGGCAGGGCGCGCCGCTGCTGTTGCTGCACGGGCATCCGCAGACGCATGCCATGTGGCACCGCGTGGCGCCCGGCCTCGCGGAGCACTTCAGCGTGGTGATGATGGACCTGCGCGGCTATGGCGATTCAGACCGGCCCGCGTCCGACGCGCAGCACCTGCCCTACACCAAGCGCCGCATGGCGCGCGATGCCTTGCAGGTCATGGCGTACCATGGCTTCAGCCGCTTCCAGGTGCTGGCCCACGACCGCGGCGCGCGCGTGGCGCACCGGCTCGCGGCCGACCATGCGCAGGCGGTGCAGCGCCTCATGTTGCTGGACATCGCGCCCACGCTCGCGATGTACCAGAACACCACCGAGGCCTTCGCGCGTGCCTACTGGCACTGGTTTTTCCTGATCCAGCCCGGGCCGCTGCCCGAGGCCCTGATCGACGCGGACCCCGCGCGCTATGTGCGCAGCGTGATGGGCCGCCGCCACGCGGGCCTGGCGGCGTTTGCGCCCGGGGCACTGGCGGAATACGAACGTTGCGCTGCCCTTGCGGGCACGGCGCACGCCATCTGCGAGGACTACCGGGCGGGCGCGGGGCCGGACCTCGTGCACGATCGCGAAGACATGGCGGCCGGGCGCCGGCTCGACATGCCGCTGCGCGTGCTGTGGGGCGAGCACGGCGCGGTCGGGCGGTGCTTTGACGCACTGGCGCTGTGGCGCGAGCGCGCTTCGGACGTGTCGGGCCGCGCATTGCCGTGCGGCCACTACATTGCCGAGGAGGCGCCGCAGGTGCTGCTGGCCGAGGCCACCGGTTTTTTCATCCATTGATCAGCAAAGAGGAGTTATCCATGAGCAAGTCCACAGGCAAGAAGCGCATCGCGGTCATCGCTGGCGACGGCATCGGCAAGGAAGTCATGCCCGAGGGCCTGCGCGTGATGCAGGCCGCCGCCAGCCGGTTCAACATCGACCTGCAGTTCGACCACTTTGATTTCTCGAGCTGGGACTATTGCGAGAAGCACGGCAAGATGCTGCCCGACGACTGGAAGGACCAGATCGGCGGGCACGACGCCATCTACTTTGGCGCCGTGGGCTGGCCCGACAAGATCGCCGACCACGTGTCGCTGTGGGGTTCGCTGCTGCTGTTTCGCCGCGAGTTCGACCAGTACGTCAACCTGCGCCCGGCGCGCCTGATGCCCGGCATCATTGCGCCCGTGGTCCGGCGCGACGGCTCGCCGCGCGAACCCGGCGAGATCGACATGTACATCGTGCGCGAGAACACCGAGGGCGAGTACTCCAGCATCGGCGGGCGCATGTACCCCGGCACCGAGCGCGAGATCGTGGTCCAGGAAACGGTGATGTCGCGCACCGGCGTGGACCGGGTGCTGAAGTTCGCCTTCGAGCTGGCCCAGTCGCGCCCGAAGAAGCACCTGACCAGCGCCACCAAGTCCAATGGCATCTCGATCACCATGCCCTACTGGGACGAGCGCGTGGCCGAGATGGCCCGGGCCTACCCGGGCGTGAAGATGGACAAGTTCCACATCGACATCCTCACCGCGCACTTCGTGCAGCGCCCCGATTTCTTCGACGTGGTGGTGGCGAGCAATCTTTTTGGTGACATCCTCAGTGACCTGGGGCCGGCCTGCACCGGCACCATCGGCATTGCACCCAGTGCCAACCTCAACCCCGAGGGCAGGTTCCCGTCGCTGTTCGAGCCGGTGCATGGCTCGGCGCCCGACATTGCGGGCAAGGGCATTGCCAACCCGATCGGCCAGATCTGGTGCGGCGCGATGATGCTGGAGTTCCTCGGTCACAAGGATGCGCACGACGCGGTGCTGGCCGCGATCGAGAAGGTGCTGGCTCCCCAAAGCGGTGCGCCACGCACGCCCGACATCGGCGGCACGGCCAGCACGATGGATTTGGGCAAAGCCATCGCGGCCGCGTTGTAACCAATTGAGCGCCACGTGACACCCGTCACGGGCGATGTGAATAAATCACCTGATGTGTGGCCCATGGCACGAACCCCTGCCCGTGGGGCGTGCCAAAAGCGACTAGAATCCGCCTCCACGCGCTGTAAAGCTGCTTGTCGTATTGACACGGTGTGAGTCCGTGGCTTTAATGACATTCAGCAGTTCATGCTGCGAACGAAGTCTCCCGCACCCTTGCCTCGCGCGCCTGTTCTGGCCGCCTCAAGAGTGGGGAGACAAAAATTTTTTGAAGAGACATATCTGATCAACTCTTTTTCTCTACGAGGGGCCCCTTGTGAACAAAACCGAACTGATTGAGCACATCGCAAAGCACGCTGACATTTCCAAGGCCGCCGCCACCCGCGCGCTGGAATCCACGATCGGCGCCGTCAAGACCACGCTGAAGAAAGGCGGCTCGGTATCGCTGGTTGGTTTTGGCACGTTTGCGGTGGGCAAAAGGGCCGCTCGCAGCGGCCGCAATCCCCGCACCGGCGCTACGATTAAAATCAAGGCAGCCAAGGTGCCAAAGTTCCGTCCGGGCAAAGCATTGAAGGATGCGTTGAACTGACAGATTGATCCGGTGGGGTGCTTAGCTCAGCTGGTAGAGCGGCGCCCTTACAAGGCGTAGGTCGGCGGTTCGATCCCGTCAGCACCCACCACCCATGAGAAGGCGAACAACTGTTCGCCTTTTGTGTTTTTAGTCCACTGAGAGCCAGAGCATGTTTGATTTCGTCCGCAAGCACACCAAGATCATGATGGTGGTGATGTTCCTGTTGATCATCCCGTCGTTCGTGCTGTTTGGTCTGGACGGCTACAACCGCATGAAGGAAAAGGGTGAGGTCGTGGCCAAGGTTGATGGCCGCGACATCCTGCAGACCGAATGGGATGTGGCCCACAAGAACGAGGTCGACCGCATGCGCAGCTCGATGCCGTCGCTGGACCCCAAGCTGGCCGACTCGCCCGAGGCGCGCTACGCCTCGCTGGAGCGCATCGTGCGCGACCGCGTGCTGCAGGCCGCGGCCGGCAAGTCCCACCTGGTCACGGGCGACCAGCGGCTGATGCAGGAGCTGCAGTCCAACGAAGCCATAGCCTCGCTGCGCCAGCCCGATGGCAAGCTTGACATGGACCAGTACCGCCGCCTCGTCGGCGCCCAGGGCATGACGCCCGAGATGTTCGAGAACGAAGTCCGCGCCGACCTCGCGCGCCGCCAGGTGCTGCAGGGCGTGACCACCACCGGCATTGCCGCCACCGCGCCGGCCAATGTGCTGCTGGGCACCTATTTCGAGCGTCGCGAGGTGCAGCTGGCGCGTTTCGAAGTGTCTGCCTTCGCGGCCAAGATCACGCCGACCGACGCGGAGATCGAGACCTTCTACAAGAACAACCTCGCGCTGTTCCAGTCGCCGGAGCGCGCCTCCATCGAGTACGTGGTGCTCGACGTGGACAACCTGCGCGATGGCATCACCGTCAGCGAGCAGGACCTGCAGGCCTACTACAAGGAAAACGCGGGCCGGCTGGCCGGCCAGGAAGAGCGCCGTGCCAGTCACATCCTGATCAACGCGCCCAAGAGCGCGCCGGCCGCCGAGCGCGAGAAGGCGCGCGCCAAGGCCCAGGAACTGCTGGCGGCCGTGCGCAAGGCGCCGGACTCGTTTGCCGAGGTGGCCAAAAAGAATTCCCAGGACCCGGGTTCCGCGCCCGCCGGCGGCGATCTGGACTACTTTGCGCGTGGTGCCATGGTCAAGCCGTTTGAAGACGCGGTCTTTGCCATGAAGACGGGCGAGATCAGCGACGTGGTGGAGTCCGACTTCGGCTTCCACATCATCAAGCTCACCGACATCCGTTCGCCCAAGCAGCGCAGCTTCGAGGAAATGCGCGCCGAGCTTGAAAGCGACATCAAGAAGCAGCAGGCCCAGCGCAAGTTCGCCGAATCGGCCGAGGCCTTCACCAACGGCGTCTACGAGCAGGCCGACAGCCTCAAGCCCACCGCCGACCGCCTCAAGCTCAAGATCCAGGTCGCCACCGACGTGACGCGCAAGCCGCCGCCGGGCGTGACCGGCGTGCTGGCCAACCCCAAGTTCATCAATGCCCTGTTCTCGCCGGACTCGATCGAGAAGAAGCGCAACACCGAGGCGGTGGAAGTGGCGGCCAATCGCCTGGTGTCCGGCCGCATCACGCAGTACACGCCGGCGCGCACGCTGCCGCTGGCCGAGGTCAAGGAACTGGCGCGCCAGCATCTGGTGACGCAGCGCGGCGCCGAAATGGCCAAGAAGGAAGGCGCCGAGAAGCTGGCGGCCTGGAAGGCGGCGCCGCAAAGCGCCGTGCTGCCGGCCGCGATCACGGTGTCGCGCGAGGACACCCAGATGCAGCGGCCCCAGGTCATCGACGCCATCCTGCGCGCCGACGCGGCCTCGCTGCCGGCCTTTGTGGGCGTTGATCTCGGCCCGCAGCAGGGCTATGTGGTGGCCAAAGTCAACAAGGTGGTGGCCCGTGAGGCGGTGGACCCGGCCACCGCCGCCAAGGAGCGCAGCCAGTATGACCAGTGGTGGGCTTCGGCCGAGGGCATTGCCTACTACAACCTGCTCAAGGAACGCTTCAAGGTCCAGATCAAGGTGCCCAAGCCGGTGGCGAAGGCCGCTGGCGAGGCCCCGCCCGCGCAGTAACGCCTTTTGAACGGGCCCGCAAAGGGCCCAGCCCATGAAAAAAGCCCGCCAGTGATGGCGGGCTTTTTTGCTATCGGGTGGGGTGGCTGATGGGACTCGAACCCACGACGACCAGAATCACAATCTGGGACTCTACCAGCTGAGCTACAGCCACCGCGAAAGAACGAGATTATAGCGGCCTTGTGGCGCCCGTTCAGTTCACCATCACCAGTTTTCCCTTGACCCCGCGTGAACCCATGTGGGCGTAGGCGGCCTTGAGCTCGTTCATGGGCATGGTGCGGTCGATCACGGGCTTGATCTTGCCCTGGGCATACCACTGCGCCAGCTCGCCCATCATGGCGGCATTGGCCTTGGGTTCGCGCTTGGCAAAGTCGCCCCAGAACACGCCCACGATGGAGGCGCCCTTGAGCAGCGCCAGGTTCAGCGGCAGCGCCGGGATCGGGCCCGAGGCGAAGCCCACCACAAGGTAGCGCCCGCGCCAGGCGATGGAGCGGAAGGCCGGCTCGGCGAAGTCGCCACCCACGGGGTCGTAGATCACGTCGGGGCCCTTGCCGCCCGTGGCCGCCTTGATCGCGTCACGCAGGTTCTCGCGGGTGTAGTTGATGGTTGCGTCGGCGCCGATGGACTGGCACAGCGCGCATTTCTCGTCAGTGGAGGCCGCGGCAATGACCCGCGCGCCCACGGCCTTGGCGATCTGGATGGCCGAGGTGCCCACGCCGCCCGCGGCGCCCAGCACCAGCACGGTCTCGCCGGCCTTGAGCTGGGCCCGGTCCACCAGCGCATGCCACGAGGTGGCGTAGATCATGATGAAGGCCGCCGCGTCCACCGGCGGAAAGCCCGGGGGCAGGGGCATGCACAGCGCGGCGGGCGCGATCGTGTGGGTGCCGAAGCCGCCGGTGCCCGACAGGCAGGCCACGGCCTGGCCGACCTTGAGGTGGGTCACGCCTTCGCCCACGGCCTCGATCACGCCCGCGTATTCGGAGCCGGGCACAAAGGGCAGCGGCGGCTTGATCTGGTACTTGTTCTGGACGATCAGCAGGTCCGGAAAATTCAGGCTCGCGGCCTGGATCGCGATCAGGACCTCGCCCGCTTTGGGTTGCGGGGTCGGCAGTTCCTTCCATTGAAGGGCGTCCACGCCGGTGGGATCTTCGCAAAGCCATGCATGCATCGTGTTCTCCTGTCAGATGGCGTTGATGATAGGCAAACGCGCCGGCATCGATTGTCTCTGCCGTGACGCGCGCCGCGGGGGCGGACCTACAATCGCGCTCATGGTCTGTCACTCATGAAAATACTGATCTGCAACGACGATGGCTACCAGGCGCCGGGCATCGTCGCCCTTCATGAGGCGCTGCAGGACCTGGGCGAGGTCGAGGTGGTGGCCCCCGAGCACAACAACAGCGCCAAGTCCAACGCGCTCACGCTGCACTCGCCGCTGTACGTGCACCAGGCGTCCAACGGGTTCCGCTATGTCAACGGCACGCCGGCCGACTGCGTGCACATTGCGCTCACCGGCCTGCTCGGCTACCGGCCCGACCTGGTGGTCAGCGGCATCAACAACGGCGCCAACATGGGTGACGACACGATCTACTCCGGCACCGTGGGCGCGGCCATGGAAGGCTACCTGTTCGGCATTCCCGCGATCGCGTTCTCGCAGACCGAGAAGGGCTGGAAGCACCTGGACGCGGCGGCCCGCAAGGCGCATGACCTGGTGCGCGGCCTGCTGCCCGGGCTGCCCGCCGCCGACCCCTGGCTGCTCAATGTCAACATCCCGTGCCTGCCGCTGGCGGACATCAAGCCGCTGAAGGTCTGCCGCCTCGGGCGCCGGCACGCGGCCGAGAAGGTCATTGCGCAGGACAGCCCGCGCGGCGACACCATGTACTGGATCGGTGGCGCGGGCGCGGCCAAGGACGGCGCCGACGGCACCGATTTCCATGCGACGGCGCAGGGCCATGTGTCGCTCACGCCGCTGCAGGTGGACCTGACCGACCACGACCGCCTGCGCTACTGGGGCCAGACCGTGGCACAGCTCGCGCCGTCCACGCCAGCGGAGGCGCGGTGAGCCGGCGCCCGGCCTTTCCGGCCCGGATGGACCTGCGTTCCGGCGCCCCGGTTGCTCCCAAAAAGATAGCGAACAGTGGCCGCCCCGCAAGGGCTACAGGCCTGAAAGACCCGCAACCGCGGTCCAGCGGCGTGGGCATGGACTCCAGCGCCGTGCGGGCCCGCATGGTGCAGAAGCTCGCGGCCCAGGGCGTGAGCGATGCGCAGGTGCTGGCCGCGATGGGCAGCGTCGAGCGCCATCGCTTTGTCGACAGCGCGCTGGTCAACCAGGCCTATGAAGACACCAGCCTGCCGATCGGGCTGGGCCAGACCATCTCCAAGCCCAACGTGGTGGCGCGCATGGCGGAGCTGCTCATGGGCGGCGCGCGCGGGCCCACGGGCCGGCTGGGCCGCGTGCTCGAAATCGGCACGGGCTGCGGCTACCAGGCCGCCGTGCTGGGCCTGCTGGCCACCGAGGTCTACAGCATCGAGCGCCTGCGCGGCCTGCATGAGCGCGCGCGCGACAACCTGCGGCCGTTTCGCCTGGCCAATGTGCACCTGCTGTTTGGCGATGGCATGGTGGGCTTTGCCAAGGGCGCGCCCTATGCGGGCATCATTGCCGCCGCCGGTGGCGAAGCGATCCCGCAGGCCTGGATCGACCAGCTCGCGGTGGGTGGCCGCATCGTTGCGCCCATGGTCACGGCGCAGGCCAAACAGGCGCTGGTGGTGCTGGAGAAGACCTCCGCGGGAATGAAACAAACTGTTCTGGAAGCGGTTCACTTTGTCCCTCTAAAATCAGGCATCGCTTGAAGGGAATCCATACATGATCGAGTTGCGCAACGGGGTTTGGAAACTGGCACTGGCCTGTGTCGTGGCCGGGGTGCTGGCCGGCTGTGCCTCCAGTTCCCGGACCCCGGCGCCGGTGGAAGACCGTGGCACCGGTGCCGCGCGGCCCGCGCCGGTGGCGGTGGACCCGGGCGCCAAGCTGCCCCCGGGCGCGGAGAACGCCGGCAAGCCCGGCTACTACACCGTCAAGCCCGGCGACACCGTGGTGCGCATCGCGCTGGAAAGCGGCCAGAACTGGCGCGACATCGTGCGCTGGAACAATCTGGAGAACCCCAACGTGATCGAGGTGGGGCAGGTCCTGCGCATCACGCCGCCGGTGGTGACGGCGGCTGCACCCACGCCAGCGCCCGAGACCGGCGTGGTGGTCAAGCCCATCGCGCCCGGCACGGCCACGCCGGGCGCCGGCACGCCCACCCAGGCCGCGAGCGCGCCCAAGCCGGCAGCCTCGGCGGCCGCGGCGCCTGCCACGCCCGCTGCAACAGCCGGTGAAGACGACCTGCCCTGGGCCTGGCCCGTGAACGGGGCCGTGCTTGCGGGCTACGACGAGGTCAAGAACAAGGGCCTGGACCTTGCGGGCAAGGCCGGCGAGCCGGTGCTGGCGTCCGCCGATGGCCGCGTGGTCTACGCGGGGGCGGGCCTTCGCGGCTATGGCAACCTGATCATCCTCAAGCACAACAACACCTATCTGTCGGCCTACGCGCACAACCAGGCGCTGCTGGTCAAGGAGGACCAGGTGGTGCGCAAGGGCCAGAAGATCGCCGAAATGGGCAACACCGACGCTGACCGCGTGAAGCTGCATTTCGAGATCCGGCGTCAGGGCAAGCCGGTGGATCCGGCCAAGTACCTTCCCGCCAGGTAGCGGCCATGAAGAAGCGCAACGGCAACGGCAAGACAGCAGTTCCGGGCGCGCTTGAAGGCGGCGGCATGTCCGTGCCCGCCGAAGGTGGGCCGGCCGCGGCCGACGACGCGGAAGAGATCAGCCCCGAAGCCCTGCGGCGTGACCCGCTGCGCGAGGTGGCGGGCGAATCGAGCGACACGCTCACGCTGTACCTGCGCGAGGTCCGCCGCACCGAGCTGTTCACGGCCGAGCAGGAATTCGCCATGGCCACGCGCGCGCGCGCCGGCGAGTTCGAGGCGCGCCAGTCGATGATCGAGCACAACCTGCGCCTGGTGGTCAGCATCGCCAAGGGCTATCTGGGCCGTGGCGTGCCGCTGGCGGACCTGATCGAGGAAGGCAACCTGGGCCTGATGCACGCGATCGACAAGTTCGAGCCCGAGCGGGGCTTTCGCTTCTCCACCTATGCCACCTGGTGGATCCGCCAGTCGGTGGAGCGCGCCGTGATGAACCAGGGGCGCGTGATCCGCCTGCCGGTGCACGTGGTGCGCGAGCTGCAGCAGGTGCTGCGCGCGCGCCGCACGCTGGAGAACGACCCGGCCTTCGCCGCGGCGCGCAACGGCTTCGAGGGCGAGGGCGTGCGCGTGGAAGACGTGGCCGCGCTGCTGGGCCGCGATGTGCAGGAGGTGGCCGAACTGCTGGCCATGGCGGAGACGCCGCGCTCGCTGGACGCCGCGGTCGACCGCTCCGACGACGACCACACGCTGGGCGACAGCCTGGCCGACGAGCTCACGCTGGACCCCACCGGCGTGACGCAGAACCATGAAGTGGAGCGCCTGCTCAACAACTGGATCGAGGCGCTGTCGGGCCGCGAGAAGGAAGTGCTCGAGGGCCGCTTCGGCCTGCACGACCGCGAGCCCGAGACCCTGGAAGTGCTCTCCGACCGGCTGGGCCTGACGCGCGAGCGGGTGCGCCAGATCCAGAACGAGGCGCTGCTCAAGCTGCGCCGCCACATGGTGCGCAACGGCATCAACAAGGAAGCGCTGCTGTAGTCCGCCGGCCTGAGACAATTCAGGCATGACAGAAGAGAATTCAAAGCAGGAGCTGCCCGAGGGCTGGCTCGAAGTGGACGCGCTGGACATTGACGCCCAGGGCGTGGCCCGCCGGCCCGACGGCAAGGTGGTGTTCATCGAGGGCGCGCTGCCCTTCGAGCAGGTCAGCGTCAAGGTCAACCGCAGCAAGAACAACTGGGAACAGGGCACGGTCACCGCGATCCACCGCGAATCGTCGCAGCGGGTGCGGCCGGGCTGCCCGCATTTCGGCTTGCATGCGGGCGCCTGCGGCGGCTGCAAGATGCAGCACCTGCATGTGGGCGCGCAGGTCGCGGTCAAGCAGCGGGTGCTGGAAGACAACCTGTGGCACTTGGGCAAGGTCCGCCCCGAGGGCATCCTGCGGCCCATCGAGGGGCCGCCCTGGGGCTACCGTTACCGGGCCCGGCTGTCGGTGCGGCATGTGCACAAGAAGGGCACGGTGCTGGTGGGTTTTCACGAGCGCAAGAGCCGCTACGTGGCCGACATGCAGGAATGCCATGTGCTGCCGCCCCACGTGAACGCCATGCTGATGCCGCTGCGCGAACTGATTGCAGGCATGGACGCGATCGAAACCTGTCCGCAGATCGAGCTGGCCTGCGGCGATGAGGTGACCGCGCTGGTGCTGCGCCACCTGGAGCCGCTGAGCGAGGGCGACATCGGCCGTTTGCGCGCCTTTGCCGCCCGGCTCCCCGGGGTGCAGTGGTGGCTGCAGGCCAAGGGCCCCGACACGGTGCGCCTGCTCGATGAGGGCGGGCCCGAGCTGGCTTATGCGCTGCCCGAGTTCGGCATCACCATGCCGTTCAGGCCGACCGATTTCACCCAGGTCAATCCGCACATCAACCGCGTGCTGGTCGGCCGTGCGCTGCGGCTGCTGGCTCCCACGCGCGACGAGCGCGTGATCGACTGGTTCTGCGGCCTGGGCAATTTCACGCTGCCGCTGGCGACCCTGGCGCGTGAGGTGCTGGGCATCGAGGGCAGCGAGACGCTGGTGGCCCGCTCACGCGAGAATTTCAAGCGCAATCAGGCTGGAGTCCAGGCAGGGCGGCCATTGTGCGCTACAAAGTTTGTAGCACGCAACCTGTTTGACATGACGCCCGCGCTGCTCGCGCAGGACGGCTTTGCCGACAAGTGGCTGGTCGATCCGCCGCGCGAAGGGGCCTTTGCCCTGGCCAAGGCGCTGGCTGATCTGCACCAGGCCCGCATCGGCGCGCCCGACGCGCCGGCCTTGCCACCCGAAGCGGCCGGCTGGGCGCCGCCACGGCGCATCGTCTATGTGAGCTGCAACCCCGCCACGCTGGCGCGCGATGCGGGCCTGCTGGTGCACCTGGCGGGCTACCGCTGCACGCAGGCGGGCGTGGTCAACATGTTCCCGCACACGGCGCATGTGGAGAGCATCGCGGTGTTCGAGCTCGACCCCTGATCCACGCCATGCAAAAAGGGGGCCGAGGCCCCCTTTTTTACGTTGCCGCGATGCGCGGTCAGTCGCGGTCGCCGCCCATGATGCCCAGCAGCATCAGCAGGCTCTGGAACACGTTGAACAGGTCCAGGTACAGGGCCAGCGTGGCGCTGATGTAGTTGGTTTCGCCGCCGTCGATGATCTGCTTGAGGTCAAACAGCATATAGGCGCTGAAGATGCCGATGGCCATCATGCTGATCACCATCATGCCCACGGTGGAGCCGACGAACACGTTGATGATGCCGCCGATCAGGATCGCCAGCGCGCCCACGAACAGCCACTTGCCCATGCCCGACAGGTCACGCTTGATCACGGTGGCCAGGCTGGCCATCACGAAGAACACGCCCGCGGTGCCGCCAAAGGCCGTCATGATCAGGCTGGGCCCGTTCTTGAAGCCCAGCACCATCGCGATCAGGCGCGACAGCATCAGCCCCATGAAGAAGGTGAAGGCCAGCAGCACCGGCACGCCGATGGCCGAGTTCTTGGTCTTCTCGATCGCGAACATGAAGCCGAACGCGCCGCCCAGGAACACGATCAGCCCGATGCCGCCCGTGAGGCCGCGCGTGATGCCCGTGGCCACGCCGAACCAGGCGCCCAGCACGGTGGGCAGCAGGCTCAGCGCCAGCAGCCAGTAGGTATTGCGCAGCACCTTGTTGCGCTGCGCGGCGGGAGAGGCATAGCCGTAGTCAATGCTGTGGACTTGCTCGTTCATGGTCGTTGACTCCTTGTGTTCTGCAAAGCGGCAGATGCGGGCATTCTAGGGGGATTCAAGCCAGGCAGGCCGGAAAACCCGGGTTCGACTGGGAGTACTCCTGTTCCTACTTTTTGTAAGGTTACTTTTGCCCGGTGCGTGGCCAGTGGCGGCACAGGCACCCGTTATGCTTGTCGCTTCCCTGATTCAACCCTCATTCATCACCATGAAAACCAAACCCTGCCTCGAAGCCGCTGACGTGAAAGCCATTGCCGCCGCCGCCGAAGCCGAAGCCCTGAAGAACCAGTGGGCCGTGAGCATCGCGGTGGTGGACGACGGTGGCCACCTGCTGTGGCTGCAGCGGCTCGATGGCGCCGCGCCGATCTCGGCCCACATCGCGCCCGCCAAGGCCAACACGGCGGCCATGGGCCGGCGCGAAAGCAAGGTCTATGAAGACATGATCAATGGCGGCCGTGTGTCCTTCCTCAGCGCGCCCGACCTCAAGGGCCTGCTCGAAGGCGGTGTGCCCATCGTCAAGGACGGGCAGGTGCTGGGTGCCGTGGGCGTGAGTGGCGTCAAGTCCACCGAAGACGCGCAGATCGCGCGCGCGGGCATTGCCGCCATCGGTCTTTGAGCGCAAAAAAAAGCCTGGCTGGTCGGGCAAGCCCGTTGGCTGGCTCAAAAACGACCTTGGAGACCGTAAGCCTCGGGTCGCCCCACGATGAAACCTATTTGGTGAGAATCAGCTTGCCCAGCTTGGTGGCCTGCAGGCGGTAGACCGCGCCGTTGTGGTTGATTTCCACGGCCTTGCTGCCCCGCAGCAGATCCGTGCTGTGGACCTGTCGCGCTGCGTCTTCTGACGATGCCTGTATCGCCGCTTGACCGCCGGGCGGTTGGAGCGGGAGGGTGGGCGTTTCGCGTGAATCAGTCATGCGCAAATGATAATGATTCTCAACCGTAATGGCAAGCGATTTCTGCCTTGGCACAAGGGTCTTCCTGGCGCAGGGCGGGGCGTCTGCCCCGCGGGGGGTGCCCTGGGTCAGGCCAGCCTGGCCGGCTGTGATGCGTGGCTGGAGGCCGGTGTGGCCACCGGCAGATGGGCCACCACCTTGTGGGGCTCCAGCTGGTCCAGCACCTGGTGCAGGCGATCCAGTAGCAGGGCCACATCGGCTTCCGAGGGGGCCGGTTCGCCCTGGCCCTGCTCAGGCAGCGCCATGGTGACCACACGAAAGCGCGGTGACAGATGCAGCGGCAGCGGAGCGGCGCCGGCCAGGCCCCTGGCAATGATGTGCTGGGCCAGCAGCTTGAGCATGACGGCCTTGTAGGGCGTCTCCAGCAGGATGGCGAAGCGGGTGTCGGCCACGCGGCACACGGTGTCCACATCGCGCACCAGCTGCGACAGCTGCGAGGCCGCCACCACCAGCGCCCGCTCGCCCATCTCGCGGCCCCCCGAGGCCACGATGTCCGCATGGTTCGACAGGTCCACCAGCACCAGCGCGCACTCACCGCGGTTGCGCCGCGCGCGGCGCAGGGTGTCGGCCAGCCTCAGCAGCAGCACCGGCAGGATGGTCAGGCCCGTGAGGGGATCGGTGCTGTCGATGACGCGCATCCGGGCCCGGTTCTCGTTGAAGTCCTTGGCACGACGGTGCAGGATGTACAGCAGCAGCGGGATCTCGATGGCCGAGCCGATCAGCACCGCATACTGGGTGGCCCAGCTGTCGGGCAGCACGCCCGCGCTGCGCAGCGCGGGAAACGGGTAGGCCAGGTGCAGCGGCAGAAAGCCCAGGGCGGTCCAGCCCGCATACACCTCGCCCTTGCGCCAGGCCCAGATGCAGACCGCCATGCTCAGCAACACCGAGAGCAGGCCGTACAGGTTGAGCAGCTTGAAGGCCGCCGGACTGAGCATCAGGAAGTACAGCGCCGGGTAGATGAATCCGAACAGCGACCAACCCGTCATGAAGCGGTGCAGGCCGCGGTGATGGCGTTGCACGGCCGCCACCTCGCGCACAAACCAGATGCCCGATGCCGTCAGCCACAGCATGAACAGCGCGGGTGCCGCGTTGTTCCATGTCGCGAGCGTGGGCCAGAAAAACAGACCCCCCAGCCCCGTGAAGGCCAGCTGGAAGCCGAGCATGCAGGCCACATAGCTCACATAGGCCACAAACACGCGGTCGCCATAGAGCTGCACATGGACCCCGCCCAGAAACAGCACCAGCAGCACGAAGCCCAGGTAGCCACCCAGCAGCAGCAGCGACTGGTCGCGCTGGGTTCGCAGGTCCTGCGCATCCAGCAGCTGCAGGCTGGGGCTCAGGGGCGCGGGGTGATTCTCCAGCCGCAGCCAGACCGTGCCACCGGCGGCCGCATCGAGCTCGAACACGGGCGTGCGGTCCGGATGCGACCAGGCGGCCACGGGAAGGTGGTCGCCGGCGTCCTGGCGCGTCCACTCGCCGCCCGGCGCCTGCTGGTAGAACGTGGCGCTGTCGGTGAACGCTGCCCCTTCCAGCATCAGGTACCAGCGCCGTGAGGCATCCAGCGCGGGGGTGTCAAACCGCAGCCACAACGCGCCGCGATCGAGTTCAAACGACCTGGACTGGCCGAGCGGCTGCAAGGTGTCGGCGGGCAGTTGCCGCACTTCGTCCAGCGTGGCGCGGCCCGCGCGGTCGATCCAGAACGAGGTTTGCGCCGTGATGAAGTCACCCGAGGCCGTGGCCCAGGTCTGCGGGCCGGCGATCCACAGGCACAGCATCAGCAACAGTCCCCGCAGCGCGCGGCGCATGGGTCGGTGCATGCCCGTGCCGTCAGCCTGTGCCATGGCGGTCATCGGTTGCTGATGCGGCCTGCCCTGCGTGAGGCACCCAGCGCCCGCGGGTGGTCCAGGCGTCTTCCAGCCGGTTGAGCCAGTCGGGCGAGCGCGGCTCGTGGTGCCAGCCGGCGACGGCGTCACGCAGCGGGTTCAGCACCTGCTGCGGCAGGCCCAGGGGCCGGGTCTGGTCCAGCAGAAAGCGGCTCAGCAGGTGGTAGCCCAGCACCCGGGTGAACATGCGCGAGATCGAGAATTGCGGGAGCACCAGACGCACCGTTGCATCGATGGCCCGTGTCACGGTCCGTCCCAGCGTGAAGGCGATGCGGGTCGGCAGGGGAGCGGCATCGCCGATGCCGATGTCGCGCGCGGAACCGGCGCCGATCAGCCATTGGGTCATGGGCACCGGGATCTGCCGGAGGACTGGCAGGCGGATCGATCGGGCCATGGTTCCCGCCAGAGCCTGGCCGAGCCCGGGGCGAACGTCGGGGTCCGCCGCCTGCGCGCAGCCCACGGCCCGCATGTGGTCAAACAGCCTGGCGGCTTCGTCGTAGCGGCCGGCCATGAGCCCGTCCTGCACGCCCAGCACGTGACCCACCACGTTCCAGGCGTGCAGGAACGCATCCTCGTCGGCATCGGTCAGGCCCAGCCCCATGGTCCGCATGCCCCGCAGGAACACATAGTGAAAGGTGAGCAGGGTGTAGGCGAGCTCCAGCTGGTTGCAGGGCAGGCCGCGCCGGGGCACGTCCCAGCCATGCGACAGCAGTGCCTCGTGCAGCGCGGCGTGGCCGCCTCCTGGCGGCCCGGCGGGGTGCGAGGCCGGCACGACGCCATCGACCTGCCCGGGCTCGCCGTGCAGGATCAGGTGCCGGATGGTGGCATGAATCAGCCGCACCTTGAGCACCTGGGCGATGCCGCAGCCGTCGGCGCTGGTCAGGCCGCCCTTGAGCATGACCGGGAACACCATGGCAGCGGTCTGGCGGATGCGGTGCTCGGTGTGGGCTTCCAGCTGGCCGGCCACGTGCAGCACTTCGGCGAGCTGGGGCGGCACATAGCATTCGGGCAGGCTGGCGCAAAACAGCAGCGTGCAGGCCAGTGGTCCTTCGCGCATGAAGGTTTCCTCAGCCCGCGCCACCTTGGCGGCGTCGGTCCATGCAGGCAGCTGGCGGCCCTGCGCAAGGTAGCCCTGCAGCGCCGCCACCACGGCCGGGTCGGCCGCGGGATCGTCCGGTTGCCAGTCGGCCAGGCCCGCGTTGCTGCGCCACTGGGCCATCAGGCGCGTGGCCTCGGCCAGCCGGGCCATGCCCGGCTTCATGGCGTCGGGCGCGTCAAGCCACGGGCCGACGATGGCCGCGATGGTGCGGTCGGCCAGCGGATCGGCCACGCGGGTCATGGCCTGGAGCAACAGGGCGGTCATGCCGTGGCCCCGGAGGCCGGCCGGGCCCAATGCCACCAGGCGGCGGCTGCAATGAGCAGCGGCATGCCCATGGCGAAGAACGCGACCGCGCGGGTTTCGACCGGGTGGCCCCACAGCAGCTGGAACAGCAGGCCCGACGCGTAGATGCCCAGGGGCACCAGTGCCGCGAGCCGTTCGCGGGGCCCGTTTCGCGCCGGCTCGCGGGGTGCCAGCAAGGCCTGGAAAAGCGTGATGATGGTGAACGACACCAGCATCCAGCCGGCGAAGCCCTGAAGGGTTTCGCCGAACCAGCCGCCGTCGGTCTTGTCCATGATCCACGCCTTGAGCACGAAAACGAAGTAGGGGTCGGCACCGAGGTCAAAGGCCGTGACGATCATCGCGGCCAGCCAGGCCGTGAGAAGCCTCGGCCCCCAGCCGGCGGGGCGGGCCAGCACGGGTTGCCGCCACAGGATCGTGCTGGCGAGTGCGTAGCCCAGCCAGCACAGCGCGAACCACATGAGCGCAATGGCCACCGGCACGTTGCCGATCTCGGGCCCCAGCACATGGGTGTAGTGGTAACGCCCGAAAAACCAGCCCCGTGATGAACCCATCTGCTCGGCAAACCAGCCCAGCGTGAGCGCAAGGCCCGCGAAGCCGAGGGCGCTGCGCGGTCCCGCCAGCCGCCAGGCCGACCACAGGGCCGCGGCAAACAGCAGCACGCAGGCCGCCACGAGGGCGGCGGTGAGCAGGAATGGGGTGGGTGCTTCGGTCACGACCGGAGTCGCGCGCCGGGAGCACGCCGTGTGGGAAAGGCGGGAAGGTGCAGGCCCATGGGTTCAGGTGGCAGGCGCCATGGGGCAGAAGCCTACCACGGGTTCAGCGGCCACCCGCCCGCGGCGTGGCGGTGCGAAAGCAGGACCCGCGAAGGCTATTTGGGTTCGGTGATGAAGCCGATCTTGCGCAGCCCCGCGTGCTGGGCCGCCGCCATGGCCTGCGCCACCTTCTCGTAGCGCACCGATTTGTCGCCCCGGATGTGCAGCTCGGGCTGGGGATTCTTCGCCGCTTCGGCTTGCAGCATAGGCTCGAGCGCGGCCTCTTCGATGCGGTTCTCGTTCCAGTAGTACTCGCCCTGGGCGTTCACGCTCAGCCGCACGGTTTCGGGCTTGACGTCCTGGGGCTGGTTGGTGGCGCGCGGCAGGTCAATGTTGACCGCGTGCTTCATCACCGGCACGGTGATGATGAAGATGATGAGCAACACCAGCATGACGTCGACCAGCGGCGTCATGTTGATCTCGTTCATCACGTCATCGGTGTCGTCCTGGGTGCCGAAAGCCATGGTCAGAGGCCTTTCTTCATGGGCACGATCTTCGCCGTGCCGCCGGCCGAAACGCGGGCGCCGGTCACGAAGTAGGCGTGCAGGTCGTGGGCAAAGCGGTTGAGCTTGGCCAGCACGCCCTTGTTGCCGCGCACCAGGGCGTTGTAGCCCAGCACCGCCGGGATCGCCACGGCCAGGCCCAGCGCCGTCATGATCAGCGCCTCGCCAATGGGGCCCGCCACCTTGTCGATCGTGGCCTGGCCGGCCACGCCTATCGACATCAGCGCATGGTAGATGCCCCAGACCGTGCCGAACAGGCCGACAAAGGGCGCGGTGGAGCCGACCGAGGCCAGCACCGCCAGGCCCGACTGCAGTTTGGCCGTGGATTCGTCGAGCTGGGCGCGCAGGCAGCGGGTGATCCAGTCGCTCACATCGAGGCTGTCATGCAGTTGCGGCTTGGTGGCGCCGTCCTTGTGCAGGATGTGGGCCGTGGCGTCGCGGCCTTCCACGGCGAGCAGGCGAAACGGGTTGGAAGGGTCGGTGCCCAGCTTGTTCATGCCGTCGGCGAAGTCATTGGCGTGCCAGAAGCTTTCGGTGCCACGCGCCTGGGCCGCGAATTTGCGCAGGTCGAGCACCTTGATCAGGATCACCATCCATGAAGCCAGCGACATGCCCAGCAACAGCAGGAAGACGCCCCTGGTGACGATATCGCCCTGCGTCCAGACATTGATGAGACCGAATTGCGAGTCCATGAATTGATTTACTCCAGAACAAAATTGATGGGGACGTTGAACCACATGGCCTCGGCCACGCCATTGCGTTTGCCGGGCAGGTAGCGCCAGCGCTGCACGGTGGTGAGCGCGGCCTGGTCCAGCCGGTCATAGCCGCTGGACTGGCGGATTTCAGCCTTCTGCGCGGTGCCGTCGGTGCCGATGAGCACGCGGATCACGACCTTGCCCTGCTCACCCAGCCGCTTGCTGATGGCGGGGTAGGCGGGCTTGGGGTTCTGCAGGTAGTCGGCATCGCTGGAGGGCAGCTCCACCTTGGGCGGCGGCGGGGGGGCCACGGGCGCGGTGGCGACCGGTGCCGCAATGGGCGGCGCCGGCGGCTGGGGCGCCACCACGCCGGTGGGTGCGCTGGGCGCGGGCGTGGGGTCGGCAATGGCCACCGGCATGGGTGGCGGGGGCAGGGGCTCGGCCTTCTTGATCACGGGCTGCTTCACCGGCACGGGCGGCTTGGGCACCGGCGGGGGCGGCTCGACCTTGGGGGCCGGGGGCTCAATGAACTCCGCGATGATCTCGGCGGGCACGATCACCTCCACCGCACGGCGCAGCAGACCTGACTGCAGGGCCCACAGCGCTGCGACGTGAAACAGGACCACGCTGACGGCGATCACCGCATTGCGGCTCAGCGCAGGAGGGAGGGCGGGGGCGGAGGACGAGGTCATGGGAGGGTGGGGCTGCCAGCCACTGCCGGCAGGCATGGTGCACAGCCTATTTGCGAAAAATCCACCAGGCCGAGCCAACGACCAGGATCAGGCTGCCACCGAGGGTTGAGAGGAGTTCCATGCCCGGCTTTCCGTGATGCGGTTGGCGAGCTGGATGGTCGAGGCTCCGGTCTCGCGGCTCAGGGCCGCCACGGGATGCATCGCATTGCACTGGGCCACCACATCGCGCGCGCAACTTTCGCACTGGCCACACTGGGTGGCCACGCCGAGTTCGAACTGGATGTCGTCAAAGCCCATGCCCGCCCGCGCGTGACGCGCGATGTCGCGATCAGAAACCCGGTGGCAGACACAGACAATCATGGCAGGGCAGGCTATTTGGCTTGCTGTTGAAGATGGGTCATTATAAATGCGAATCCATCGCATTTGCAATAACCATCTCGCGGGAAATGGCGGCCGGTGAGCTGCAGCCGCACAGGACCATGGCCATCTCGAATTCGTCGCGCAGCAGGCGCAGCACATGGGCCACGCCCACCGCGCCCGCGTTGGCCAGCCCCCACAGGCAGGGGCGGCCGACCATGACGGCGGTGGCGCCCAGGGCCAGGGCCTTGAACACGTCGGTGCCGCGCCGGATGCCGCCGTCAACCAGCAAGGGCAGGCGGGTGCCCACCGCATCGGCCACGGCCGGCAAGGCGTAGGCGGTGGTGACCGCCGTGTCCAGCACCCGCCCGCCGTGGTTGGACACCACGACCGCTGCCACGCCCAGGGCGGCCGCCTGGCGCGCATCGTCGGGGTGAAGCACGCCCTTGAGGATCACGGGCAGGCGCGTCGCGCCGCAAAGCCATTCGACGTCGGCCCAGGTGGCCGCGCTGTCCAGGGGCGTGTCCGCGACCGGCGCCCCCGCCAGGTTGACCGATGCGATGCCGGGGGGCAGCACGAAGCCCGCGCGCCGCTCCCGGTCGCGCACGCCGCTGACGGGCGCGTCCACCGTCAGCACCAGCGCTTTATAGCCGGCGTCTTGTGCGCGCAGCGCCAGCTCGCGCGTGAAGCCGCGGTCGGCCTGGCGGTAGAGCTGGAACCACAGCGGTCCGCGTTCCGGGTAGGCGCCGAAGGCCTGGGCCACAGTGGCCAACGGCAGGCTGGCCTGGGTGCTGAGCACCAGGCCCGCCGCCTGCGCCGCGGCGGCGTGGGCCATGGCCAGTTCGCCGTCGTCGTGCGCCAGCCGCTGCCAGGCCATGGGGGCGACCAGCAGCGGGTGGGCCAGGGTCCGGCCCAGCAGCTCCACCCGCGTGTGGGCCGTGGCCAGCGGCCGCAGCACGCGCGGTAGCAGTCGCAGGGCATCCCATGCGCTGCGGTTGGCGCGCAGCGTGATCTCGTCCGCGGCACCGCCGCCCAGGTAGGCCCAGGCATTGGCGTCCAGGTGCGCGCGCGCATGGGCTTCGTGGTCGGCCAGCGTGACCAGGCCGGGCGGCAGCGCCTGGACCGCGGGGACCGGGAGGCTGCCCGTGGTCATGTGTCAGCCCACAGCCGCAGCAGGTTGTGGTACGTGCCTGTGAGGGCCACGGTGGCGGGGCTTTCGCCGTGGGCCTGGCGCAGCTGCATCAGGGCCATGTCCATGTCGAACAGCAGCCGGCGCTGCTCGTCGCTGCGAACCATGCTCTCGACCCAGAAGAAGCAGGCCAGCCGCTGGCCGCGCGTGACCGGCGTGACCTGGTGCACGCTGGTGCCGGGGTAGAGCACCGCATGGCCCGCGGGCAGCTTGATGTCGTGGGTGCCAAAGGTGTCCTTCACCACCAGCGCGCCGCCGTCGTACTCCGATGGGTCCGACAGGAAAACCGTGCACGACACGTCGGTGCGGATGCGCTGGCCGGCTTCGGTGAAGCGCACCGCGTTGTCCACGTGGTCGCCGTAGTGGTTGCTGGTCCCGCCATAGCGGTTGAAGCGCGGCGTGAACACCTTCTTGGGCAGCGCGGCGGTCAGGAACAGCGGCTGGCGGTCCAGCCCGCGCAGCACCAGCGCGCCGGCGGCGCGGGCCGCCTCACAGTCATGGGGCAACTGCTCGTTGTGCTTGACCCGCGCGGCCTGCTCGCCGGCACTGGCGCGCCCGTCGGCCCAGGGGGCGGTGTCAAGCCGGGTGCGGATCTGGCGCACCTCTTCGGCGCTGAGGATGTCCGGAACGGTCAGTAGCATGGCGTGGGCTCGCTGAAACAAAAATGCCGGCCCCTGGCAGGGGCCGGCGTCCATTTTGCAGGAGTCAGGCTCAGAACTTCGCGGTGAGCGCGACCTGCAGCATGCGGCCCGCGCCCGGCACATAGTGGCCGCGGTAGAGCGATTCGCCATACAGCTTGTTGGTGGCATTGGTCAGGTTGGCCTTGACCACGAACTGCTGGTTGATGGTGTACTCGGCCATCAGGTCGGCCGTGACGAAGGCAGGTGCCTCCCAGGCCGGCGCCGTGACGTCGGCGGGCGACTGCGCGCTGCGGAAGTTCAGGCCGCCGCCCACGCGCCACTGCGGCGTGAGCTGGTAGGTGCTCCACACCGTGCCGCTGTGCTTGGGGCTCAGGCCGGGGCGGTCGCCCACGCGGTTGCCCACGGTGGTGGCGGTGGAGGCCACGTCCACCTTCGCCACGGGCATCCACATGTAGGAGCCATAGACTTCCCACTTGGGCGTGAGGCGGCCGCTGACGTCGATTTCAAAGCCCGCGGTGTGGCGCTTGCCCGACAGCAGAAGCCGGGTGGCGGCGGTGTCGGGGTCGGTGTTGCGCTCGTTCTTCTTGGTGGCGCGGAAGATCGCCAGGCGGGTGGTGAAGCGCTTGTCGGCCGAGTCGAGCTTGGCGCCGAACTCGATGTTCTCGCTTTGCTCCGGGTCGGTGTTGGCGCTCAGGGCGTTGTAGGAATAGGTGTCGCCCGAGGTGTTGAACGAGGTGCCGTAAGAGAAGTGGAACGAGTGCAGCGCGTTGGGCTGGTACAGCACGCCAAAGCGCTTGCTCAGCTCGGAAATCTTCTGCTGGTAGGACGTGGTCGTGACGGGCCCCGGCGCATTGTTGGGGATGCCGAACGCGTCGTAGCTGCCGCGCATGTTGTCGTAGCGCAGGCCGCCCAGCACCTTCCAGTGCGGGGCCACTTCCACCAGGTCCTGCACATAGACGCCCCAGGCATTGGAGGTGAACTGGTTGCCCGTGCGCAGCACGCGCAGGCCTTCGTTGATGGAGGCACCGTCGTTCGGCGTGCCGAAGGTGGTGGTCGGCTTGGGCAGGTCCACGCCGCCCTGCGCCGCGTTGCGCGCCGAGTACACGGTCTTCTTTTCCTGCGAGATGTCCACGCCCGTGATGAAGGCGTGCTTGACGCCCAGCGCCTCGAACTTGGTGTTGAAGTCGCTTTGCAGCTGCACGGAGTCCAGGTCCTGGATCTTCAGCTGCGTGCCGCGGTTGATGACGGTGTTGGGCCCGAAGGTGGACAGGTCCACCGCCAGCCCGCCGGGCTGCGACGCGGCATTGGCAAAGCGCACGGTGCCGGCGCGCTGGTCGCGCTTGAAGCTGCCCATGCGGAACTGGGTCTTCAGCTCGCTGTCGTGGCTGAAGCGGTGGATGTGGCTCAGGCTGCCGACGGTGGCCTTGCCCGCGTTGTAGTCGCTGGCCATGCCGTAGTAGGCGTCGGGGTCGAGGCTGCCAATGATGGTGTTGGCCGCCGTGGTGTCACTGGCGTTGGGCTTGATCCAGGGCATGCCGTAGTTCATGCCGTTGTTGTTGTCCAGGTAGTACAGGCTGGCGGCGAACTCGTCGGCGGTGCCGATGCCGAAGCGGTACGCGGCGGCGAGCCCCTTCTTGTCGATGCTGCTGCCCGCGCCGTTGCTGTCGGCCTTGGTGGCCATGGCATTCAGGCGCAGCGCGGCGTTTTCGCCGGTGACGATGTTGAAGTCACCCGTGACGCGCTTGTAGGCGTGGCTGCCCAGCGTGGTGGTGACCTCGTTTTCATTGACCAGGCGCGGCACCTTGCTGACCTGGTTGACCGCGCCGCCCGTGGAGCCGCGGCCGAACAGCATCGAGGCCGAACCGCGCAGCACTTCGATGCGGTCGTTGTTGAAGGTGTCGCGGTCGTAGAAGGCGGAGTCGCGCATGCCGTCCAGGAAGATGTCGCCGGTGGTGGCCAGCGAGAAGCCGCGCAGGCGGATGTCTTCCTCGCCGCCTTCGGCGGCCTGGAAGGTCACGCCCGCGGTCTGGCGCAGCGCATCCTTGACCGTGTCCAGGTTGCGGTCGTCCATCAGCTTCTCGGTCACCACGGTGATCGACTGGGGGATGTCGCGCAGCGCCTGGTTGCCCTTGCCGATGCTGGTCTCGGTGGCACGCAACGAGTCCTTGCCCTCGGGGGCTTCGGCCCGTTCCTTGACAGTCACGGGCGCCAGGGTTTTGCCCTCGGCCGGGGCGGCGCTCTGAGCCCAGGTGCCGAACGACGCCGCCAGCATCAGCGCGCCCAGGGGCAGCAGGGCCCGCTCGGAGGCCGGGGCTGGCATCTGGGGTGCCGGATGGATGGAGCGGGTGGGATGACCCTGGACGGAGCGCGCGCGGGCGCCAGCTTTTTTCTTAGCCAATGTGGCCTCCAGTGAATGGGTCTGCTCGCGGCAGATCGGGTGACGATGGGGAGGCTGGCTGGACGCGGGATGCCGCGGATTTGGCTGGCCGGGGATGGTTCAGTCCGGAGTTTATCGCAAATGCGAATCCATCTCATTAAGAATCAATTGAGCTGTGGCAATCCTGCGACGCTCAGGGGTGTCTGCGGTGGCGCAGCGCCCCTTGCGAACGGATGCCTAGCGTTCAGCGAAGGCGCGTTCGATCACGAAGTGGCCGGCGTGCTGCATGTTGCCTTCGCTGAACCCCCGGGCTTCGAGCATGGTCTTGAGGTCGCGCAGCATGGCGGGGCTGCCGCAGATCATGAAGCGGTCGTTGTCGACCGAGACCGGCGGCTGGCCCAGGTCGCTGTACAGCTTGCCCGAGGCCATGAGCTCGGTGATGCGCCCTTCGTTGCGGAACTTCTCGCGCGTGACGGTGGGGTAGTACAGCAGCTGGTTCCTGACCAGTTCGCCCAGGTATTCATGCTCGTGCAGCTCGTGCTCGAACAGCTGGCGGTAGGCCAGTTCGGCCTGGGTGCGGCAGCCGTGCACGATCACCACCCTGGCAAAGCGCTCGTAGGTTTCGGGGTCCTTGATCAGCGACAGGAACGGCGCCAGGCCGGTGCCCGTGGCCAGCAGCCAGAGCGTGCCGCCGGGCAGCAGGTTTTGCAGCAGCAGCGTGCCGGTGGGCTTGCGGCCCACGATCAGCTCGTCGCCGGGCTGCAGGTGCTGCAGGCGCGAGGTCAGCGGGCCCTCGGGCACCTTGATGCTGAAGAACTCAAGCTCTTCCTCATGGTTGGCGCTGGCGATGCTGTAGGCGCGCAGCAGCGGCTTGCCATTGACGGGCAGGCCGATCATGGTGAACTGGCCGTTGATGAAGCGAAAGCCGGTGTCACGGGTGGTGGTGAAGCTGAACAACTGGTCGGTCCAGTGGTGGACGGTCAGCACTTTTTCGGTCTGGAAGGCACTCATGGGGAGGGATTTTCACCGATACCTTATGCACTTTGGGTCTATGGGTGTACGCGAATGGTTATGAAGCCAATCTGCTATGAATTCAGTAGCATGGTGTGGCCGCCGGCATTGGACTCCAGGCTGATTTGCCTCAGATTCAGGGGGTGGCGGGGCTGCCGGCCGGCCTGCGCTTGAGCCACAGGTACAGCCCGCTGCCCAGCACCACGATGGTGGCCAGGTCCAGCAGGGCCCAGAGGACCTTCATGGGCAGGCCGCCGTAGTCGCCAAAGTGCAGCGGCTGCGAGACCCGCAGCGCCGTGAGGTACCAGGGCCATGGCGGCGCGGCGGTCACTTGTGCGGTGCGCGCATCCACCAGCACGGGCTGCAGCAGACGGGAGGTCAGCGGCGTGTTGCCGCGCAGGTAGAAGGTGGTGTGGTGCGGGCTGGAAAAGGCCGTGCCCGGGAAGGCGATGAACGAGAGCTTCATGCCCGGGGCGTGGGCCAGCGCGGCTTCCAGCGAGCGCTGGACCGAGCCGCGCTGCGCCAGTGGCAGCACGGGCTCGTCCTTGTAGGGCGCCAGCAGCGTGCTGAGCTGGCCGTCCTGCCAGTGCCTGATCAGCAGGTCGGCCCAGGTGTTGATCATGCCGGTGGCGCCCACCACCAGTGCCCAGACCAGCGTGACGATGCCCAGCAGGTTGTGCAGGTCCAGCCACTTGACGCGCGCGGAGCGTTCGCGCCGCACCTCGCCAAAGTCCAGCTTGCGCATGAAGGGCGCGTACAGCACCACGCCCGAGACAATGGCCACGAGCAGCAGCAGGCCCATCAGCCCCAGGAACAGCTTGCCCGGCAGGCCCGCGAACAGGTCCACATGCAGCCTGAGCATGACCCACATGAAGCCTTCGTCCAGCCGCGGGCTGGGCAGCGCCTGCGCGGTCCGCGCGTCCACCACCACCTGGCGGAAGTTGGCGGTGGGCGCCGGCGTGGGCGTGAGCGTGACGAACCACAGGTCGGTGCTGTCTTCGGCCTGCGAGGAGAACTGCACCACGCGGTCGGGGTAGCGGGCGCGGGCCACGTCGAGCACGCGGTCCAGGCTGGCATGCGGCGTGTTGGCCGCCACGGGCGGCGCCTCAACCTCGGTGCCCAGCAAGTGCCCGATCTCGTGGTGAAAGATCAGGGGCAGGCCGGTCAGGCATAGCAGCAGCATGAACGCGGTGCAGACCAGGCTGGACCATTGGTGCGTCCAGCGCCAGGCCCGGATGGCGCGGGCTGTCAGCATGGCGGCCTCAGAAATCCACCGAGGCGCTCAGCGTGAACGTGCGCGGCGCGCCCACCACCAGGTAGCCCGAACCCGGGTAGCCGCCCACCGAGGACCAGTAGCTCCTGTTGGCCACGTTGTCCACGCGGGCGCGCAGCGTGACCAGCCTGCCGGCCATCTCGGTCAGGTAGCGCGCGCCCAGGTCCAGACGCGTCCACCCCGGCACCTCCAGGGTGTTGGCGGCGTCGGCGTAACTGGCGCCCGTGTGCACCAGCCGCGCGTCCAGTGCCAGGCCGCGCACCGCGCGCAGTTCCCATTCAGCACCCAGGGTCGCCTGCATTTTTGGCACGCCGATCACGCGCTTGCCGTCGGTGGCGGCGGCGCCGGTGGACTGCTGCCGTGCGTTCAGCCAGGTGACGCCGCCCAGCAGACGCAGGCCGCGCGTGGCTTCGCCGTGGACGTTGAGTTCCACGCCGCTGTGGCGGTCCTGGCCGCCGGCCGTGAAGACGTTGGCCGCATTCAGGAAGGCGCGCGGGCGTGTGGTGGAGAACAGCGCGACGCTGCCGCCGATGCGCCCGCCGTCGTACTTGATGCCGATTTCCTTTTGCCTGGATACATGGGGCGCGAGCGACTCGCCGCGGTTGCTGGCGGCGGCCGGGGCCATGTCGCCCTTGCTCAGGCCTTCGATGGCGTTGGCATAGACCGACAGCTGCTGGCTGGCCTTGTAGACCAGGCCCAGCGCCGGACTGGTGCGGCTCTGGCTGTACTCGGCCAGCGGGGCGCTGGTGCCATAGGCATAGTCATTCACTTCGAGCTTCTGGCGGCGCAGGCCCAGCGTGAGCAGCACACGGTCGTCGGCCAGGGACAGCGTGTCGCCAATGGCCAGGCTGGTGAGTCGGGTGCGCCCGGTCAGGTTGGGCGCGGCCAGGTCGCCGCCCGAGAAGCCGCCGCCGCTGAAGGCGGGCCGCGGCGTGAACACCGGCCGGTAGAGGTGGGTGGCCTGGGTGTTGAAGAAGTCCCATTGGTAGGCGTTGTCCCTTTCGGCCTTGAACCACGAGGCCGCGGCCACCCATTCGTGGCCCACGCTGCCGGTGCGCAGCTTGCCGCGCAGGCCCAGTTCGCCGGTGCTGACGCGGTCCTTGCGGGCGTTGTCAAAGCGCGAGGTGGTGCCGTTGCCGGCGTTGTCGGCCAGCGCGAAATTGGCCAGCGAGTTGGCCTCTTCGCCGCGGCGCATGCCGTAGGCGGCCCAGGCGGTGGTGCCGGGGCTGATGTCCCATTCGCCGCGCAGGGTGCCGAACACATCCCGTTCATTGGAGAACGACCAGGGCTGGGCGAAATTGCCGGCGGCATCCGGCGCGGCCGGAATGGCCGTGACGCCGGCGCCCGGCGTGACATTGGTGCGGGTGCGGGCCAGGCGGTTGTCCTGCCAGCCGATGTCGCCCGACAGGCGCACGCTGCGGCTGCGCCAGTCCAGGCCCACGGCGGCGAGGCCGAGCTTTGCTGTCTCGTCGTTGACGCCGGTGCCACCGTCACGCACGGCGGCATTCACGCGGATGCCGGCGGCGCCGTCGGGCCCGAAGCGGCGCGCCACGTCGGCGGCCAGATTCACCTGTGAGCCGCTGCCCGCGCCCAGCGTGACGCGGCTGAGCGGCTCGTTGGGCGCGCGCTTGGGCAGCAGGTTGATCGCGCCGCCAATGCCACCGCCGCCGGGGTTGGCGCCGGTGAGAAAGGCCGAGGCGCCGCGCAGCACCTCCACGCGCTCGAACAGCTCGGTGGCGATGTACTGGCGCGGCAGCAGGCTGTACAAGCCGTTGTAGGCCACGTCGTCCGAGCCCAGGATGAAGCCGCGGATGAAATACGACTCCTGGAAGTTGCCAAAGCCGCGCGCCACGCGCACGTTGGGGTCGTTCTGCAGCACCTCGCCCACGCTGCGCGCCTGGCGGTCCTGGATCAGCTCGTTGGTGTAGCTGGTGATGGCAAACGGCGTCTCCATGTTGTCGCGCGTGCCCAGGATGCCCGCCCGCCCGCCGCGCGCCACCTGCCCGCCGGGGTAGGCGGGCGAGAGGCCCTGCGCCGACGCGTCGGCACTGGCGTTGACCGTCACCGTGGACAGCGTCTTGCTGCCGTGGGTGTCGGCTGCCGGGGCGGTCTGGGCCTGGGTGGCGGGAAGGTGAAAGGCCAATGCGGCGGCGAAGGCCACGGGCGTGAGTCGGGTCATGGGAGGTCCTTGTCAAGGGGATGAAGATGCGCCCCGCGCGCGCCTGGCGCGCCTGGCGCGCGCGGGGCGTTGCCAGGCGTGCCAGGCCATCACGGCCACGGTCAGGCCCAGCGCGAGCCATGACCAGGCGTCACCCCAGCCGTCGGACACCAGGGCGCTGAGCAGGCCGCTGGTGGTGAGCAGGCCCAGCGCCAGCGGCCAGCCCCACAGGCGCCAGAAGGCGGTTGCTACTGATTTGCTAGCACGAAGTGGCCGTGGCGCCTGGACTACAGAGTGATTTGGCGAAGAAAATCGGGGGCGGGCGGACATCGGCGAGGCGCAGGCGCAATCGGGTTGCTGGCTGGCTTCACCTCAAGGGTGTCGGCTGGCGGGTGAGTGCAGTTTACCTCAGAAATGAGAACCATTCTCGTTTATTGAGGTCAAAAAGCCGGCGGATGCCGGCTTTGGAGAGGGGTGAACCGCTGGAGAGCTCAGCTCAACTCGCCCATCTGGCTTTGCAGGTAGTTCTGCAGGCCGACCTTGCCCAGCAGGTCGATCTGGGTTTCCAGGAAGTCGATGTGCTCTTCGGTGTCGTCCAGGATGCCTTGCAGCAGGTCGCGGCTCACGTAGTCGCGCACGCTCTCGCAGTGGGCGATGCCGTCCTTGATGGTGGCCTGCGCGCCCTGTTCGGCCTGGAGGTCGCACTTGAGGATTTCGGGAACATCCTCGCCGACCATGAGCTTGCCCAGGTCCTGCAGGTTGGGCAGGCCGTCGAGCATGAAGATGCGGTCCATGAGCTTGTCGGCGTGCTTCATCTCGCCCATGGACTCGTCGTATTCCTTCCTGGCCAGCTTGTCCAGGCCCCAGTGCTTGTACATGCGGTAGTGCAGGAAGTACTGGTTGATGGCGGTCAGCTCGTTCTTGAGCTGGGCCTGCAGGTGCGCGATGACTTTGGCGTCGCCTTTCATGATGGGGCTCCCGGTGTGGTTGTGAACCGGGCCATTGTCTTTGAAATCAGCGCGCTTGCGGGCAATCCCCCACGCACGCGGTCTGCGTGCGTGTGATTGCGATAGGCATTCGCATTCAGGCTGGTGCCGTGCTGCGGATCAGGTGGTCAAAGGCCCCCAGCGCGGCCTTGGCGCCGTCGCCCGCGGCAATGATGATCTGCTTGAACGGCGTGGTGGTCGCGTCGCCCGCGGCAAAGACGCCGGGCACCGAGGTCTGGCCGCGCGCGTCCACCTCGATCTCGCCGTGTTTGCTCAGCGTCACCGTGCCCTTGAGCCAGTCGGTGTTGGGAACCAGGCCGATTTGCACGAACACGCCTTCCAGCGCCACGCGCTTTTCCTCGCCGCTCGCGCGGTCCTTGAACACCAGGCCATTGACCTTGTCGTCGCCGGTGATCTCGGTGGTCTGGGCGTTGGTGAACACGGTGACGTTGCCCAGGCTGCGCAGCTTGCGCTGCAGCACTTCGTCGGCGCGCAGCCGGGTGTCGTATTCGATCAGCGTCACGTGGCCCACGATGCCGGCCAGGTCAATCGCGGCTTCGACGCCCGAGTTGCCGCCGCCGATCACCGCCACGCGCTTGCCCTTGAACAGCGGGCCATCGCAGTGCGGGCAGTAGGCCACGCCCTTGTTCTTGAACTCCTTCTCGCCGGGCACATTGATGTTGCGCCAGCGCGCGCCAGTGGAAATGACCACGGACCGCGCCTTCAGCGATGCACCACTTTCCAGCTGTACCTCGATCAGGTCTTCGTTGCCGGCGCTGGCGGGCACCAGGGCCTTGGCGCGCTGCAGGTTCATGATGTCCACGTCGTAGGTGCGCACATGTTCTTCCAGTGCCAGCGCAAACTTGGGGCCCTCGGTTTCCTTGATCGAGATGAAGTTCTCGATGCCCAGCGTGTCCAGCACCTGGCCGCCAAAGCGCTCGGATGCGATGCCGGTGCGGATGCCCTTGCGCGCGGCGTACACGGCCGCGGCCGCGCCGGCCGGCCCGCCGCCGACGATCAGCACGTCGAACGGGTCCTTGGCGGCGATCTTCTTCGCCTCGCGCTCGGTGCCGCCGGTGTCCACCTTGGCCAGGATTTCCTCGAGGCTCAGGCGGCCGGTGCCGAACATCGTGCCATTGAGGAACACCGTGGGCACGCCCATGATCTGGCGTTCGTTGATCTCGTCCTGGAACAGGCCGCCCTCGATCATCGTGGTCTTGATGCGCGGGTTCTGCACCGCCATCAGGTTCAGCGCCTGCACCACGTCCGGGCAGTTATGGCAGGTCAGGGACACGTACACCTCGAATTCAAGATCGGCGTCCAGCGCGCGGATTTGCTCCAGCAGCGCCTGTTCGACCTTGGGCGGGTAGCCGCCCACTTGCAGCAGAGCCAGCACCAGCGAGGTGAACTCGTGCCCCATGGGCAGGCCGGCAAAGCGCGGGCCGTGGCTCTCGCCGGGGCGGTTGATCGAGAAGGACGGCGTGCGGTGCGGTCCGCCGCGGCTTTCGCTCACGGTGACCAGCTTCGAGGTTTCGGCAATGTCCTTGAGCAGCGCCTGCATCTCGGCCGACGCCGCCGAGTCGTCCAGCGAAGCGGCAATCTCCACGGGCTGCGTGATGCGCTCCATGTAGCTGGCGAGCTGGGTCTTGAGGCTGGTGTCGAGCATGGTGTTCTCCCGGAATGCTTGGATGTGAGTCGTGAAACACCGCGGAACCGGCTTTGCCGGGCCGCAGGCGTCGCCCCCTTGAGGGGGAGGCAGGCGCAGCGCGCCTGCTTCGGGGGTGGGCTTAAATCTTCCCGACCAGGTCCAGCGACGGCGTCAGCGTCTTGGCGCCTTCTTCCCACTTGGCGGGGCAGACTTCGCCGGGGTGGGCGGCGATGTATTGCGCGGCCTTCAGGCGGCGCAGGGTTTCCTTGGCATCGCGGCCAATGCCGTTGTCATGCACTTCAATGGTCTTGATCTTGCCCTCGGGGTCGATCACGAACGTGCCGCGCAGCGCCAGGCCGTGGTCTTCGCCCTCGGTGATCAGCACCTGGAAGAAGGTGGCGAGCTGGTGGTTCGGGTCGCCGATCAGCGGGTACTGGACCTTGCCGATGGTGTCCGACGTGTCGTGCCAGGCCTTGTGCGTGAAGTGGGTGTCGGTGGACACGCCATAGACTTCCGCGCCCAGCTTCTTGAACTCGTCGTAGTTGTCGGCCAGGTCGCCGAGCTCGGTCGGGCAGACAAAGGTGAAATCGGCGGGATAGAACACCACGACCGACCATTTGCCCTTGAAGTTCTGCTCGGAGACGGGCACGAACTTGCCGTTGTGGTAGGCGGTGGCCTTGAACGGGGGAATGGCGGTGTTGATCAGGGACATGCGGGTTACCTCTCTTGAAAAAATTGAAAATGGAAGCGGATGACCAAAGATTAACGGCGCAAGGCCGATTAATCCAATGAATGAATCTTATGTTTCTGATTCATCATAGCTATTTTGCCACGATTGTTGCAAATGAGAATGATTCGCATATAATTCAATCTGTCAGCGAGCAACGTCGTCCCTGGTGTCTGAACCCTGAGGGCCCGCGCAGCCAGCGGTTGTTTCATCACCAAAGGCTTTACCGTGGTTGCTCGCCCGAATTCCCCGTTTCCCCTCCGAAAACTTCCGTGCCTCATGGCCCTGGCCTGGGGCGCTTCGCTGGGCGCGCACGCGCAGACCGCGTCCCTGCAGCAGGTGGCCGTGGCGGGCGGGCTGAAAGAGGTCGTCATCAGCGGCTCGCGCAACGAGCAGGACCCCGACGAACTGCCCGCCAGCATTGACGTGCTGAACCGCAAGGCGCTGGAAGAAAAGCAGATTCGCGACATCCGCGACGCGGCGCGCGACATCCCCAACGTGTCGGTGCAGCGCGCGCCGGCGCGTTTCACGGCGGCAGGCTCGAGCACCGGGCGGGACGGCAACGCCGGCTTCAACATCCGCGGCCTGGATGGCAACCGGGTGCTGATGCTGGTGGACGGCATCCGCCAGCCACGCAGCTATGTGTTCAGCGCCAACGCTTTCGGGCGCGACTACCTGGACCTCGGCCTGGTGCAGCGGGTGGAGATCGTCAAGGGCGCGACCTCCGCGCTCTATGGCTCCGACGGCATGGGCGGGCTGGTCAACTTCATCACCAGCGATCCGGGCAACTTTCTCGCACCCGGCAAAACACTGGGCGGCACCGCCAGCGTGGGCCATGACGGTGACACCCATGGCAGGAACCTGGGTGCCACGCTGGCCGGCCGCGTCAATGACAGCGTGCAGTGGTTGCTGGGCGGCAACCTGAGCCGCTCCAGCGGGCTGGACACCATGGGGACGAACGACGCCGCCAATGTGGACCGCACCACCCCCAACCCGGAAAAAGACCGGGGCCAGGCGCTGCTGGGCAAGCTGGTCATCACGCCCGGCGGCGGGCAAAAGCATGTGATCACCCTGGAGCATGTGGAAAAAAAGGCCAGCTACAACCTGCTGTCGGCCGTGGCCAAGCCGCCGCTGGCCGCCACTTCCACACTCGCGGCCGATTCGTTCACCGACATGAAGCGCGACCGCCTCACCTGGAATGGAACCTGGCGGCTGAATGCCGCCGTGGCGGATGAACTCCAGGCCACGCTGAGCTACCAGCGCGCCGATTCGCGCGAGTACGTGGCCGAAGACCGCAACACCGCGGCCGACCGGGTGCGCGACACCACCTACAACGAGCGCACGCTGCAGGCCAACCTGCAGGCCGGCAAGGTCATCCGCATGGGGCAGGGCTGGGCCCAGAAGTTCACTTACGGCCTGGACCACACGCGGGCTGATCTTGTCAACCTGCAGACCGGCGTGACGCCGGCCTTTGGCGAGAGCTTCCCGCTCAAGCGGTTCCCGGACACGAAGGAGGCCAGCACGGCGGTGTATGTGCAGGACGAGATCATCGGCGGGCCGTGGAGCATCACGCCCGGCGTGCGCCTTGACCGTTTCAGCCTGGACGCCGCGCAGGCCGGCTTCTCGCCGCCCGCCACCACCCCGGCGGCGTCGATTTCGGGCTCGGCGATCTCGCCCAAGCTGGGCGTGCTGTACCGCGTGACACCGCAATGGAGCCTGTACGGCAACTACGCCCGGGGCTTCAAGGCGCCCAACGCGAACCAGGTCAACGGCTTCTTCGAAAACCTGGTGGCCTTCTACAAGACGGTGCCCAACCCCAGCCTCAAGCCCGAGAAAAGCCGCAACGTCGAGCTGGGCGCGCGGGGCCGGCTCGACAAGCTGTCACTTGACGTGGCGGCCTTCGCGGGGCGCTACCGCGACTTCATCGAGGAGTACCGTCAGGTGGGTGGTGCCGGCGTGCCGGGCAACCCCATCGTGTTCCAGACGGTGAACATCGGCAACGTCCGCATCAGCGGCTTCGAGGTCAAGGGCAACGTGCAATGGGGCCGGGCGGCCGGCGGGCAATGGAGTTCCGCCTTCGGCTATGGCCGGACCCGGGGCACCGACAGCACGACCGGCCTGCCGGTCAACTCCATCAACCCGTCCCGGCTGAATGCCGGCCTGAAGTACGACGCCGCCGCTTTCAGCGTGCGGATGGACCTGACCCATCGCGCGGCCAAGAAGGGCGGCGACATTGACCAGGCGTCGGCGGTGGCGCCTCCCGCCACGCAGTTCGCCACGCCGGCTGCCATCACGCTGGACCTGAGCGGCCAGTGGCGCATCCGCAAGGACCTGCGCCTGAACCTGGGCCTGTTCAACCTGACCGACAAAAAGTACTGGAACTGGTCGGATGTGCGCGGCCTGGCCTCCGGCTCCAGCGTGGCCGATGCCTACACCCAGCCCGGGCGCTACCTGCGGGTGTCGCTGGTGGCTGATTTCTGAGGAGATTTTCATGAACACCGATACCGGAATGAACGCCGACGAGGAATACCGCCTGCCCTGCGCCGAGGCGCTGCTGGCCAGCACGCTGGCCCTGATGACGGGCTTTGCCCAGGGGTGCTGCGACCCCCGCCGTGAACGGATGGCCGCCAAGGTCGTGAGCCAGCTCGCGCAGTTGGCCGGGCACCCCGTTCTGTCGGCCGAGTTCCGCACCATGCTCTGGAACCTGCGCGGGCACTGGCAGGCACAGCTTGACCAGGCCCAGGCCCTTTCTGCCGGCGAGCAGGACCGCAGGCTGTGGCATGTCTCACCCTCTTCACTCAATTGACTGTTACCTCCGGGCACACCATGAACGCCATCACACTGAGAAAAGACTTTGCCGCCGCGCGGGCCACCGGACTGCGGGCCCGGGATGCCGCCGCTGCGATCGGGGTGAGCGAGGGCGAAGCTGTCGCCGCCCATGCCGGGACGCACGACGGCCCGCTGCAGGCGGTCGCGCTGCAGGGCCCATGGATGGATCTGCTGCACGCCCTGTCCCTGTGCGGCCCGGTGCTGGCCCTCACGCGCAATGAAACCACCGTGCACGAGAAGACCGGCGTTTATGAAAACCTGTCGGCCAGCGGGCACATGGGCCTGGCGTTGGGTGAGGCCATCGATCTGCGCCTTTTTCTTGACCGCTGGCACGCCGGGTATGCCGTGACCGAGGCCGCCGCCAACCCGGGCAACCCACCCTCGCTGAGCCTGCAGTTCTTTGATGCCAGTGGCGTCGCCGTGCACAAGATTTTTGCGCGCGAGCAGACCGACCGCGATGCCTTCGAGACCGTCATGCGCCATTTCGGCGAGCCATCGCTGGCCAGCGTGTTCGTGGTGCCTGATCGCAAGCCTGTGCCGGGGCCTGACAGCGGCATTGACGTCAAGGGCCTGTCAGAGGCCTGGGCGGCCATGACGGACACGCACCAGTTTTTCGGCCTGCTGCGGAAGTTTGCGGTGGAGCGCCAGCAGAGCTTTCGCCTGACCGAGGGGCGTTTCACCGCGCGTGCTTCGAGCCGTGCGGTGCGGGAGTTGCTGCAGGAGGCGGCGTTCGACGGCACGCCCATCATGGTGTTCGTCGGCAGTCCCGGGTGCATCCAGATCCACAGCGGGCCCGTCACGCGCGTCGAGCCGATGGAAATCAAGGGGGTGCACTGGCTCAACGTGCTGGACCCGGGTTTCAACCTGCACCTGCGCGAGGACTTGATCGAGCATGTCTGGGTGGTCGAGAAGCCCACCTCCGATGGCGTGGTGACCTCGATCGAGGCGTTTGACGCGGAAGGCGGGCTCATGGCCATGTTCTTTGGCGCGCGCAAGCCCGGCCAGCCCGAGCGCGAAGGGTGGCGCCGGATCGTCAGGGATTTGTCGCGTCTTGACGGGGTGGCGGCATGAAGCGGCGCGAACTGCTGGCGACCGCAACGATCCTTGTTGCCACGGGGCCGCGGCAGGCCCTGGCGCAGCCGTCCCCGCGCCTTGCGCGCCTGGTCACCGTCAGCGGCGCCATTACCGAGGTGGTCTACCTGCTGGGCGCCCAGGCGCAGCTCGTGGGCACCGACACCACCAGCCTCTACCCGGCCGCGGCGCTCAGGACGCCCAAGGTCGGCTACATGCGCCAGTTGTCGGCCGAAGGCGTCTTGTCGCTGCGGCCCGATGCGGTGATCGCCACCACCGAGGCCGGGCCGCCGGTGGTGATGGACCAGTTGCGCAGCGCCGGCGTGAAGGTCGAACTGGTCCAGGCCGACCACAGCTGGAACGAGGTGCGCGCCAAGGTGCTGGCCGTGGGCCGCGCGGCCGGCCGTGAACCGCAGGCGCAGGCCCTGCAGGCCCGGCTGGATGCCGACTGGGACGCCGTCCAGGCGCGGGTCGAGGCGCGTGTCCAGGCGGGTGGCGGCGCGCGGCCCCGCGTGCTGTTCATCCTGTCGCACAGCGCGAGCCCGCAGGTGGCAGGACAGCACACGGCGGCTGACGCGCTGATCCGCTATGCCGGTGGCCGCAATGCCATCGGCGGCTTCGAGGGCTACCGCCCCATGACCGCCGAGGCCATGGCCGCTGCCGCGCCCGATGTCATCCTGACCACGCAGCAGGGCATCGACGCCATGGGCGGCGAGGCGAGCTTCTGGCAGCGCCCCGAACTGGCGCTGACGCCGGCTTACCGCCGCCGGTCGCTGATCACGCTGGACGCCTTGCTGCTGCTGGGCTTTGGCCCGCGCCTGCCACAGGCGGTGCGCGAGGTGCACGACAGGCTGGCGGCTGCATGAGCGACCGGGATCGGCTCCCCGCACTGGCCATTCCGGTGCTTCGCACCGCGCGACTGGCGCGCACGCAACGCCTGTACCAGGAGGCGCTGGGCTTTACCCTGGCGCAAGAGGTGCCCGGCGTGGTCGCGCTGCTGCGCCATGGCCCGCTGTGCCTGCAGCTGTGGCAGCACGGTCAGCTGCCGCAGCCCGATTGCTGCCGCATTCCGCTGGACGGGCCGGACCTGGACATCTTCCAGTGCCACGCCCGGCTGGCGGCCTCGGCGCGGGCCTGGATCGACGACGCCCCGCGCCTCAAGCCCTGGGGCGCCTGGGAGTTCTGCCTGCTGGATGCCGAAGGCAACCGGCTGGTGTTCGTGCAGTGGGCGCTGGGCCGTCTGGTCCTCGCTGAGGACCGGTTGACCCCACCGGGGGGCATGCCGGCACCGGGCCACCGGGCCCCGCGCATTCCATGAGCGCGCGCCTCTCGCCGCGCGCCGTGCTGTGGGGCGGTGTGTTGCTGGTGGCTGTGGCCTTTGTGGCCGGCAGCGCGCGCGGCGCCTACGCCATTTCGCCGCAGCAACTGTGGCAGGTGCTGGCCGAGGCGTTGAGGGGCGCACTGGGCGGGTCGGCCAGCCCGTCACCCGAGCATCTGGTGTTCATGAACATCCGCTTGCCCCGCCTGTTGCTGGGGGCGGCGGCGGGCGCCGGTCTGGGCCTCAGCGGTGCGCTGATGCAAGGCCTGTTCCGCAACCCGCTGGCCGATCCCGGGCTGGTGGGCATCAGCAGTGGTGCGGCGCTGGCCGCCGGCGTCACCATCGTGCTGGGGGGCTGGTGGTTCCCTGAACTGCCGCGCACCCTGGGCAGCTGGACGCTGGTGCTGATGGCTTTTGCCGGCGGCCTGACGGTGACGCTTTTGATCTACGCGCTGGCCCAGACCCAGGGTGGGACCCATATCGGGCTGATGCTGCTGGCCGGTGTGGCCGTGAACGCGCTGGCTGGGGCGGGTCTGGGTTTCCTGAGCTTCATGGCCAGCGACGAACAGCTGCGCAACATCCAGTTCTGGCTGCTGGGCAGCCTGGGCGGTGCCCGCTGGAGCGCGGTGGGGCTGGTCGGCGCTCTGGTCTTCATGGCGGGCTGCGCCGCACTGGGCTGGGCCCGGCCGTTGAATGCCATGGCGCTGGGCGAGGCGCAGGCGGCGCTGCTGGGTGTCAATGTCGAACGTGCCAAGCGCGCCCTGATCCTGGTCACGGCCGTGATCGTGGGCGCCGTCACGGCGACCACCGGCATCATCGGCTTCGTCGGCCTGATCGCCCCGCACTGGGTGCGGCTGGTGGCCGGGCCCGACCACCGCGTGGTGCTGCCGGCCTCAGCCCTGCTGGGCGCGGCCCTGGTTCTGGCGGCCGACGCGCTGGCGCGCACCGTCGCCAAGCCGGCCGAGCTGCCGCTGGGCGTGCTGACCGCGGTGATCGGCGTGCCGATGTTCCTGCTGATGCTGCGGCATTTCAGGGGGCGGCTCTGATGCTGCAATGCCTGGCGGCGCGGGTCACCCTGGGCGGCAGGACGCTGCTGGGCGAAACCACGGCCCGCCTGCAGCCCGGCCGCTTCACCGCCGTGCTGGGGCCCAACGGCGCGGGCAAGTCCACGTTGCTGTCCGTGCTCAGCGGCCAGCGCAAGCCGGATGCCGGCCAGGTGACGCTGGACGACGCCGCGCTGCAGCGTTGGCGGCCCGAAGCGCTGGCCCTGCGCCGTGCCGTGATGCCCCAGGAAAGCGCCGTGGCCTTTGACTTCACCGTGCAGGCGGTCGCCGAGCTGGGCCGCTACCCCCACCGGCACCAGCCGTCGCAGGACGAGGCCGGCATCGTCACGCAGGCGCTGGAAGCCACCGGCGTGGCGCCTCTGGCACAACGGGTGTTCAACACCCTGTCGGGCGGTGAAAAGGCCCGGGTGCAGCTGGCGCGCGCGCTGGCCCAGGTCTGGCAGCCGCGCCCCGATGGCGCGGCGCGCTGGTTGCTGCTGGACGAGCCCACGGCAGCGCTGGATCTGGCGCACCAGCACCAGGCGCTTCACCTGCTGCGCCACTGGACGCGGACGCAGGGCGTGGGCGTGGTGGCGGTGCTGCATGACGTCAACCTGGCGCTGCGCTACGCCGACGACGTGCTGCTGCTGGCGCCGGGCCAGCCGGCGCTGGCCGGTTCGGGCCTGGAGGTGTTGACCCCGGAACTCGTCACGCGCCTGTGGGGCGTGCGCTGCGAGGCGGTCCAGGGCGCCGCGGCAGGGCGGCAATACGTGTTCGGGCTGATTTCTGACTGAAAAGTGGCTGGAGTCCAGACCGGGCGGCCACTTTCAGCTATCAAAACGAGAGCAAGTCAATACACCAGCCGCTCCGGCTTGATCTCCTGCAGGATGGTGGTGGCGATCTCTTCGATGCTCTTGGTCGTGGTCGACAGCCAGCGGATGCCGGCGCGCCGCATCATGGCCTCGGCCTCGCTGACCTCCATGCGGCAGTTGTCCAGGCTCGCGTAGCGGCTGTTGGGGCGGCGCTCGTTGCGGATCTCGCTCAGCCGCTCGGGCTGGATGCTCAGGCCGAAGATTTTCTTCTTGTGAGCGAGCAGGGCGGCCGGCAGTTGCTGGCGCTCGAAATCCTCGGGAATCAGCGGGTAGTTGGCGGCCTTCAGGCCGTACTGCATGGCCAGGTACAGCGAGGTCGGCGTCTTGCCGCTGCGGCTCACGCCCACCAGGATCACCTCGGAGGACTCCAGGTCGCGGTTGGACTGGCCGTCGTCGTGGGCCAGGCTGAAATTGATGGCCTCGATGCGGTCGTGGTACTCCTTGCTCTTGCTCACATCGCTGAAGCGGCCGATCCGGTGGTTGGACTTGATGCCCAGCTCCACCTCCAGCGGCCGCACGAAGGTGCCGAACATGTCCATCAGCATGCCCTTGCAGCCTTCCTCGATGACGGTGAGGATTTCGGTATTGACCAGGGTGGTGAACACCAGCGGCTTGCGGCCCTCGATCTCGCCCGTGTGGTTGATCTGGCGCACCACCTGGTGTGCCTTGTCCACGGTGTCGACAAAGGGCAGGCGCACGTGGCGGGGCTTCATCTCGAACTGGGCCAGGATGGCGTTGCCAAAGGTTTCGGCCGTGATGCCGGTGCCATCGGAGATGAAAAAGACGGTGCGTGTGTGCATGGCGGCCCTTGTAATGCTTTCAGTTTGCTGCAAGGCCGCTGGCGTGGGGGGCGGCCTACAATCGGGGCAATTATCCAAATTCCCCCGCCATGCACCGCCGCTGCCCATTCGAACAACAGCCAAGCCGCCCGCCGTGCCATGGGAAAACACCTCTGCCAGCCCGGGGTGTCGCACAAGTTTTAACTTCTGGAGCTTTCCCATGTCTGCACTTTTCAGCGCGACCGCCTTGGTCGTACCGTTTGAAAACCTGAGAATGACCGACGTCGAGGCGGTTGGCGGCAAGAACGCCAGCCTCGGCGAGATGATTTCGCAGCTGCCCCAGGGCGTGCGCGTTCCCACGGGCTTTGCCACCACGGCCCACGCGTTCCGGCAGTTCCTGGCCCACGGCGGCCTGGCCGACCGCATCAGCGAACGGCTCAAGCGCCTGGACACCGAGGATGTGCGCGCGCTGGCCGCCGCCGGCGCCGAAATCCGCGGCTGGGTCGAAGCCCAGCCCTTTCCGGCCGACCTCGAAAAAGCCATTGGCGAGGCCTTTGCCACGCTGAGCGCGGGCAACCCCGCCGCCTCGTTCGCGGTGCGCTCGTCGGCCACCGCCGAAGACCTGCCCGACGCCTCGTTCGCCGGCCAGCAGGAAACCTTCCTCAACGTGGTCGGCATTGACGACGTGCTGCACAAGATGAAGGAAGTGTTTGCCAGCCTCTACAACGACCGTGCCATCAGCTACCGCGTGCACAAGGGTTTCGCGCATGACGTGGTGGCCCTGTCGGCCGGCGTGCAGCGCATGGTGCGCTCCGACCTGGGCGCGGCCGGCGTGATGTTCACCATCGACACCGAGTCGGGCTTTGACCAGGTGGTGTTCATCACCAGCAGCTATGGCCTGGGCGAGACGGTGGTGCAGGGCGCCGTGAACCCCGACGAGTTCTACGTGCACAAGCCCATGCTCAAGGCCGGCAAGCGCGCCGTGATCCGCCGCAACCTGGGCTCCAAGCTGATCCAGATGGTGTTTGCGAGCAACGAGGAAAAGGCCCGTGACGGCAAGCTGGTCAAGACCACCGACGTGCCGCTGGAGCAGCGCAACCGCTATTCGCTGACCGATGCCGATGTCGAGCAACTGGCCCAGTACGCGCTGGTGATCGAGCAGCACTATGGCCGGCCCATGGACATCGAGTGGGGCAAGGACGGCACCGATGGCCTGCTCTACATCCTGCAGGCCCGCCCCGAGACCGTGAAGAGCCAGCAGGGCGACAAGGCCGAGCTGCGCTACAAGCTCAAGGGCCGCGGCGCCGTGCTGGCCGAGGGCCGCGCCATCGGCCAGAAAATCGGCACCGGCCCGGTGCGGCTGGTGCACAGCATTGCCGAGATGGACAAGGTGCAGGCCGGCGACATCCTGGTGACCGACATGACCGACCCCAACTGGGAACCAGTGATGAAGCGCGCCAGCGCCATCGTGACCAACCGCGGCGGGCGTACCTGTCACGCGGCCATCATCGCGCGCGAACTGGGCATTCCGGCCGTGGTGGGCTGCGGCGACGCGACCGAGCGCCTGAAGGACGGCACCCTGGTGACGGTGAGCTGCGCCGAGGGTGACACCGGCTTCATCTATGACGGCCTGCTGGAGACCGAGGTCACCGAGGTCGAGCGCGGCGTGATGCCGGCCCTCAAGACCAAGATCATGATGAACGTGGGCAACCCCCAGCTCGCGTTTGACTTCTGCCAGCTGCCCAATGAAGGCGTGGGCCTGGCGCGGCTGGAGTTCATCATCAACAACAACATCGGCGTTCACCCCAAGGCCATCCTTGACTACCCCAACGTCGATGCCGACCTGAAAAAGGCCGTGGAGTCGGTGGCGCGCGGCCATGCCTCGCCCAAGGCCTTCTATGTGGACAAGGTCGCCGAAGGCGTGGCCACCATCGCCGCGGCGTTCTGGCCCAAGCCGGTGATCGTGCGGCTGAGCGACTTCAAGTCCAACGAATACCGCAAGCTCATCGGCGGCAGCCGCTACGAGCCCGAGGAAGAAAACCCCATGCTCGGCTTCCGGGGCGCCGCGCGCTACGTGAGCGCCGAATTCCGCGAGGCCTTTGCCATGGAATGCGAGGCCCTGCGCCGCGTGCGCAACGACATGGGCCTGACCAATGTGCAGGTGATGGTGCCCTTCGTGCGCACGCTGGGCCAGGCCGACAAGGTCACGCAGCTGCTGGCCGGGCATGGCCTCAAGCGTGGCCAGGACGAGCTCAAGGTCATCATGATGTGCGAGGTGCCCAGCAACGCCGTCCTGGCGGACGAGTTCCTCCAGTACTTCGACGGTTTTTCGATTGGCTCCAACGACCTGACCCAGCTCACGCTGGGGCTGGACCGCGATTCGGGCCTGGAACTGCTGGCCGCCGACTTTGACGAACGCGACCCGGCCGTCAAGGCGCTGCTGAGCCGCGCCATCAAGGCCTGCCAGGCCCAGGGCAAGTACGTGGGCATCTGCGGTCAGGGGCCCAGCGACCACCCCGATTTTGCGCAGTGGCTGGCGGCCGAGGGCATTGCCTCGATCTCGCTGAACCCCGACAGCGTCATTGAAACCTGGAAGCAGCTTGCACGGGGCTGACAAACGGGCCGGCCATTCCTTCTAGGAAATACCTAGGCTAGGGTGGCGGCCCCGGTGGGATGATCGGACGGATGTCCGACAGCCCCGCCTACGCCGCCTACAAGCGGCGTATTCACCGCAATCTGGCGTTCTACGGCCTCGGGCTTGCAGCGTTTTTCCTGCTGATGGCCTGGGCGGAGCGCCAGGGGCTTTCGCGTGTCTGGCTGGGGCCGATCTTCCTGTTCTCCACGGTCATGATCTATGCCGCCATCGGCATTTATGGCCGCACCTCGGACGCCAGCGAGTACTACGTGGCGGGCCGCCGCATCCCGCCCATGTACAACGGCATGGCCGCCGCCGCCGACTGGATGAGCGCGGCCTCGTTCATCAGCCTGGCTGGCGGGCTGTACCTGCAGGGCTTTTCAGGCACCGAGGCCCAGCCCGGCGGGCTGGCCTATGTGCTGGGCTGGACCGGCGGCTTCTGCCTGGTCGGCCTGCTGATCGCGCCGCACCTGCGCCGGCTCAACCTGTACACGGTGCCGGACTATTTCGACGTGCGCTTTGGCGGCCGCTGGCCGCGGCTGATTGCGGCCTTTGCCGCCGTGCTGTGCTCGTTCACCTATGTGGTGGCGCAGATCTACGGCGTGGGGCTGATCGCCTCGCGCCTGACCGGCGTGCAGTTCGAGATCGGCATCCTGCTGGGGCTGGGCGGCGTGCTGCTGTGTTCGTTCCTGGGCGGCATGCGCGCGATCACCTGGACCCAGGTGGCGCAGTACATCATCCTGCTGCTGGCCTTCCTGATCCCGGTGTCCTGGCTGGCCTACAAGCAGCTGGGCAACCCGCTGGCGCCGCTGGTGTACGGCAAGCAGATCGAGAAGATCACCGAGATCGAGAAGGTGCTGCGCGACTCGCCGGCCGAGCGGCAGGTGCGCCGGGTCTGGGAGCGGCGCGAGAAGGAATACGAGGCGCGGCTGCAGGACATCGAAGGCGCCCTGCGGCGCGACCGGGCCGCGGCGCTGGAGCGGGTGCGCCAGCTCAAGGCGCGCGATGCCGATTCGGCGCTGATCGTCGCGGCCGCGCGCGAGCTGGCCGCCTTGCCCAAGACCCCCGCCAGCGCCCGCGAGCTGTGGACGCGCGCCATGGCCGATGCCCACGAGCGCGCCAAGCCGCTGGGCGGCTTGCCCCCGCACGGCCAGGCCTTTGCCGGTGACCCGCAAGGCACGCCCCAGGAGCAGCAGGCCTTTGAGACGTCGCGCCTGAATTTCCTCGCGCTGGTGTTCTGCCTGATGGTGGGCACAGCGGGCCTGCCGCACCTGCTGACGCGGTTCTACACCACGCCCACGGTGTCGGAGGCGCGCTCGTCGGTGGCCTGGTCGCTGTTCTTCATCGTGCTGCTGTACCTGAGCGCACCGGCGCTCGCGGTGCTGGTCAAGTTCGAGGTCATGCAGGGCCTCGTGGGCAGCAGCTTTGATGCGCTGCCGTCGTGGATCGGCCAGTGGGCCAAGGTGGATCCGGCGCTGATCTCGATCACCGACGTCAACGGCGACCACATCCTGCAGTTCAGCGAAATCCGCATCGCCGCCGACATCGTGATGCTGGTCACGCCCGAGGTGGGCGGCCTGCCCTACGTGGTGTCGGGCCTGGTGGCGGCCGGTGGCCTGGCGGCCGCGCTGTCCACGGCCGACGCGCTGCTGCTGACCATCAGCAACTCCCTGGTGCGCGACGTGTACTGCCACGAGGTGCGGCGCGATGTGCCGCCCGAGCAGCGCGTGATCCTGTCCAAGTTCGCCTTGCTGGGCGTGGCCATGCTCGCGGCCTTTGTGGCGGCGCTCAAGCCGGCCGACATCCTGCCGCTGGTCTCCGCCTCGTTCTCGCTCGCGGCCTCGGCCTTTGTGCCGGTGATGGTGCTGGGCATCTTCTGGCGCGGCGCGACCCGGGCCGGCGCCGTGGCGGGCATGCTGGGCGGGCTGGGCGTGACCGTGTACTACATGCTGGCCAATTCGCCCGCGGTCCGCGCCTTTCTGGGCCTGGAGGCGGGCTCGGTGCTTTGGTTCGGCATCCTGCCGGTGTCGGCCGGTGTGTTCGGGGTGCTGACGGGCTTTGCGATCGCCCTGGTCGTGAGCCTGGCGACCCGGGGAGGGGACTGAGCATGCCGCCTTCCACCCGTGATCGCGAGTACCGGCGCAAGACCGCGTGGGTCACGGCGCTGTTGCTGGGCGCCTGGTTCCTGGTGACATTCGTGGTGGTCTACTTCGCGCGCGACCTGCAGTTCCGCTTTTTCGGCTGGCCCTTCAGCTTCTGGATGGGCGCTCAGGGGGCGCTGATCGTCTATGTGCTGATCATCTGGTACTACGCGCGCTTCATGAACCGGCTGGACCGCGAGTACGGCATCCAGGACGAGCCGCCGCCCTGACCCCGTCGCGGTTGGGCTATAATGCTTGGCTTTGCCTTGCCGCACCACTTCTGACGCAGTGGGCGGCTTTACCAACAGCCGGCTCCCGCTGATCCCGTTAGCGAGGGCTGGCCCATCCACAAGGAGTGTCCATGCGTCATTATGAAATCATCTTGCTGATCCACCCGGATCAGAGCGAACAGGTTCCGGCCATGCTGGAACGCTACAAGGGCATGATCACCGCCGGCGGCGGCAAGATCCACCGCGTAGAAGACTGGGGCCGCCGCCAGCTGGCCTACCAGATCAACAAGCTCGCCAAGGCCCACTACCTGTGCGTGAACATCGAGGCTGACCAGGCCGTGATGGCTGAACTTGAGCATGCGTTCAAGTTCAACGACGCCGTGCTGCGCCACCTGACCGTCGTTCGCAAGAAGGCCGACACCGGCCCGTCCGCGATGATGAAGACCGTCGAGCGTGAAGAGGCCCGCAAGGCCCAACAGGCGGAGTACGCGAACAGCTGACGCGTGCGCGCCGGCAGTCAGTGAACCAGCTGGTCCTGAACGCCTGTATCGCCGAGGCCAAGGCCCTGCGGTACACACCGGCCGGAATCCCCGCGCTTGACCTGCGGCTCGAACACGAGTCCGAGGTGGTTGAAGCAGGGCAGACCCGGCAGGTGAAGGCGGCGATCAAGGCGGTGGCCCTGGGCGCCCTGGCCGAAACCCTCGGCAAACGGCCCATCGGCAGCACCGGCAGGTTCAGCGGCTTTCTGGCCACACCGCGCAACGGCAAGTACGTCGTGTTCCACGTCCAGGAATTCCTGGCAGATCAAGTTAGCTTTGCGGGACAGACCCCAGGTTCTGCCCCTCCCATTTAGAGAAGAGGTCCCATCATGGCCACGTTCAAGAAATTCAACAAAGACAAGCGCCCGAAGCGCAACACCCAGTCGCTGCTGTTCAAGCGCAAGCGCTTCTGCCGCTTCACCGTCGCCGGCGTCGAGGAAATCGACTACAAGGACGTTGATGTCCTGCGCGACTTCATTGCCGAAAACGGCAAGATCATCCCGGCCCGCCTCACGGGCACCCGCGCGATCTACCAGCGCCAGCTGAACACCGCCATCAAGCGCGCGCGCTTCCTGGCCCTGGTGCCGTACAGCGACCAGCACCGCATCTAAGGAGCGACCCCCATGCAAATCATTCTGCTCGACAAGGTCGTGAACCTTGGCAACCTCGGTGAGATCGTCAAGGTCAAGGACGGCTACGCCCGCAATTTCCTGATTCCCCAGGGCCGTGCCCGCCGTGCCACCGCCGCCAACAAGGCCGAGTTCGAAGCCAAGCGCGCCGAACTCGAAAAGGCCGCCGCGGCCAAGCTGGCGGAGTCCCAGGCCCAGGGCGAGAAGCTCGCTGGCCTGACCATCAAGCTGACCCAGAAGGCCGGCGTCGATGGCCGCCTGTTCGGCTCGGTGACCAACGCCGACATCGCCGAAGAGCTCGCCAAGCAGGGCTACAAGGTCGCCAAGGCCCAGGTCCGCATGCCCAATGGCCCCGTGAAGGCCGTGGGTGACTCCACCGTCAGCGTGCAACTGCACACCGACGTGACGGTTGACATCACCGTGACGGTGCTCGGCGAAACCGCCTGATCGCCACCGGCCCCGCACAGGCCGCCTTCGGGCGGCCTTTTTCTTTGGGCTCCTGGTTATCCCGCGTTGGCCACCGGGAATCCACAGCCTTACAAAATTTATCCACACCTTTCCCCCATGGCTTTGCTCTGGACGTGAGGGGTGGCGCGCCTTAGCATGGCCGGTTACCAAAGGTCCCGAATGTCCGCCGTTTTAAGTTCCCTCGAAGACGACTTTTCCTCCGACCGCCAGGTCGCGCAGCTGCGCATCCCGCCGCACTCGATCGAAGCGGAGTCGAGCGTGCTGGGCGGCCTGCTGCTGGACAACGGCGCCTGGGACCGCGTGGGCGACCTGCTGACCGACAGTGACTTCTACCGCTACGAACACCGGCTGATTTACGCCTCGATCGGCGGGCTGGTCAACGCGACCAAGCCGGCCGACGTGATCACGGTCTACGAGCAGCTGCAAAGCCTGGGCAAGGCCGAGGAAATTGGCGGCCTGGCCTACCTCAACTCGCTGGCGCAGTACGTGCCCAGCGCGAGCAACATCCGCCGCTATGCCGAGATCGTGCGCGAGCGCTCGATCCTGCGCAAGCTGGTGAGCGCCAGTGACGAGATTGCCACCGCGGCCTTCAACACCCAGGGCAAGCCGGTCGACAAGATCCTGGACGAGGCCGAGCAGAAGATCTTCAACATCGGCGAGGAAGGCTCGCGCATGAAGCAGGGCTTCCAGGGCATGGACTCCCTGGTGGTCGAGCTGCTGGACCGCGTGCAGGAGATGGCCGACAACCCGAACGACATCACGGGCGTGCCCACCGGCTTCTACGACCTGGACCGCATGACCTCGGGCTTTCAGGCCGGCGACATGATCGTGCTGGCGGCGCGGCCGTCCATGGGCAAGACCGCGCTGGCGATCAACATCGCCGAACACGTGGCGCTCAACGAAGGCCTGCCGGTGGCGGTGTTCTCGATGGAAATGGGGGCCTCGCAACTGGCCGTGCGTATCGTCGGCTCCATCGGGCGCATCGACCAGAGCCACCTGCGCACCGGCAAGCTCACCGACGACGAGTGGCCGCGCCTGACCGAGGCCATCGAGAAGCTGCGCAATGTGTCGCTGCACATCGACGAGACGCCGGGCCTGACCACCAGCGAGCTGCGCGCCAATGCGCGGCGGCTGGCGCGCCAGTGCGGCAAGCTGGGCCTGATCGTGGTCGACTACCTGCAGCTCATGAGCGTGTCCAGCAGCATGAACGACGAGAACCGCGCCACCGCCGTGGGCGAAATCTCGCGCGGCCTCAAGATGCTGGCCAAGGAACTGCAGTGCCCGGTGATTGCGCTGTCGCAGCTCAGCCGCGGCGTGGAGTCACGCACCGACAAGCGCCCCATGATGAGCGACCTGCGCGAGTCCGGCGCCATCGAGCAGGACGCCGACGTGATCATGTTCATCTACCGCGACGACTACTACAACAAGGACTCGAAAGAGCCCGGCGTGGCGGAGATCATCATCAGCAAGCAGCGCAATGGCCCCACGGGCACCTGCAAGCTGGCCTTCCTCAAGCCGCTGACCAAGTTTGAAAGCCTGGCCAGTGGCATGAGCGACGACTTTTAAGCCAAACAGGGCTGGAGTCCAGGCCAGCCGGCCACTTCGTGCTATCAAAAACCGAGCAGCTTTGAGCCTGACTCAAAGCACCTCGGAGGCAAAATCGGCCAGCCGCGAGCGCTCGCCGCGGGCCAGCGTGATGTGGCCGCTGTGCGGCCAGCCCTTGAACTTGTCCACCGCAAAGGTCAGGCCTGATGAACCCTCGGTGAGGTAGGGCGTGTCGATCTGCGCGAGGTTGCCCATGCAGATGATCTTGGTGCCCGGGCCGGCGCGGGTGATCAGCGTCTTCATCTGCTTGGGCGTGAGGTTCTGCGCCTCGTCGATGATGACGTACTTGTTCAGGAAGGTGCGCCCGCGCATGAAGTTCATGCTCTTGATCTTGATGCGGCTGCGGATCAGCTCGTTGGTGGCCGCGCGGCCCCATTCGCCGGCGCTGGTCTCGGTCTTGGCCAGCACCTCGAGGTTGTCGTCCAGCGCGCCCATCCAGGGACCCATCTTCTCCTCTTCCGTGCCGGGCAGGAAGCCGATGTCCTCGCCCACGCTCACGGTGGCGCGGGTCATGATGATCTCGGTGTAACGGCGGTCGTCCAGCACCTGGGTCAGGCCCGAGGCCAGCGCCATCAGCGTCTTGCCGGTGCCCGCGGTGCCGGTGAGGGTGACGAAGTCCACCTCGGGGTCCATCAGCAGGTTCATCGCGAAGTTCTGCTCGCGGTTGCGCGTGGTCACGCCCCAGACCGAGTTCTTGAGGTGGCCGTAGTCCTTGAGGGTCTTGAGCACGGCGGTCTTGGCGCGCACCTCGGTCACGCGCGCGTACAGGCTGGGCTCGCCCGGGGACTCGAAGTACACGAACTGGTTGATCAGCAGGCTGGGCACGATCGGGCCGGTCACGCGGTAGAAGGTGTGCAGGCCGCTTTGCCAGCTTTCCACGGTCTTGCCGTGCTTGGCCCAGAAGTCCGGCGGCAGGGCCAGCGCGCCGGCGTAGAGCAGGTCGCCGTCTTCCAGCGTCTTGTCGTTCTGGTAGTCGTCGGTGGCCAGGCCCAGCGCCCGGGCCTTGACCCGCATGTTGATGTCCTTGGACACCAGCACCACGTCGCGGGCCGGCACATTGGCTGCCTTGGCCTTGGCCACGTGCAGGTCGCGCAGGGCCTGCACCACGCCCAGGATCTGGTTGTCGGCCTTGCCCTGGGGCAGGCTGGTGGGCAGCTTGGCGTCCAACGGCTCGGTCTGGAAGAACAGGCTGCCGCCAGCCTCGCGGTGGCCCGTGGTGTTGAGCTTGAGCCCGGCCGCGATGTCGGCGCCCTGGGCGCCGGCCAGCGCGTCCAGCGTGCGGCTGGTCTGGCGGCCGTTGCGGGCCACCTCGGTCATGCCCTTCTTGTGGCCGTCCAGCTCTTCCAGCACGATCATCGGCAGGAAGATGTCATGCTCCTCGAAGCGGAACAGGCACATCGGGTCGTGCAGCAGCACGTTGGTGTCCAGCACAAACAGCTTGGCCGGCCCGCTGGGGCGGGGCCGCTTGCTGCGCGTGGGGGTGGCGGGGGCGGCGGTCGTGACGGCGGGGCTTGGGCGCTTGCGTGTTTCGACCTGGATCATGGCCTGCACGGCCGGCTCGGCGCTGAACGCCGCGGGGTGCAGCGCGCCGCCACCGCTGCGCGGGTCGAAGTCCATGGCCTGGGGCTTGTCAGCCAGCGGGCTGTCCGTGAAGTGCGCCTCCGATTTTCGCGATGCCTTGTGCGTGGACCGGGCCGGGGCGTCGTAGGCCTCGGGGGACAGCAGGGCGGCGCGCTTGGTAGGGGCGGGTGGCAATGGCATGGGTGGGGGCACTCACAAGGTAGGGGATCAAAAAGCGAAAAAGCCGCCAGGCGAGCCGGGCGGCTTTTTCGGGTTTGGCGGTGATGACGCGGTGCGTCGGGATCAACGGCATGAGTTCATTATGCACAAGTCCGATGACGCTTCAACCGCACGCCGCGGCTGTTGCTGCAAAACGTCAGGCGGCCTTCTTGAGGGCCTTGACGGCCTTGAGCACGTCGTCCACATGGCCCGGCACCTTGAGGCCGCGCCATTCGTTCTTGAGCAGGCCGTCGGCGCCGATCAGGAAGGTGCTGCGCTCGATGCCCTTGACCTTCTTGCCGTACATGATCTTGTTCTTGACCACGCCGAACATGTGGCACATTTTTTCTTCGGTGTCGGCGATCAGCTCGAACGGCAGCTCAAGCTTGGCCTTGAAGTCGTCGTGGGACTTCATGTTGTCGCGCGACACACCGAACACGGTGGCGCCGGCCTTCACGAAGTCCTTGTACTTGTCGCGGAACTGCATGGCCTCGGTCGTGCAGCCGGGGGTGTTGTCCTTGGGGTAGAAGTACAGCACCACGACGTGGCCCAGATGGGAGGTGTTGGAAACTTTGATGCCGCCCGTGGCGTTCGCTTCAAATTCGGGGATGGGTTTGTTGACAACGATCGCCATGAATTGATATCTCGTGTGACAGGGGTTGCTCGTTGCGACTCGGGGACTGGGCTTCCCCTTTGCAACCCGAGATTTTACCCCGAAACGCTGCGCAACTCCCGCGCCTCACTCCAGAGGCTCCTGCAGCACCGCCACCACCACGTCACGGCCCTCGCCCGCGAGGATGTTGTAGGTGCGGCAGGCGGCGGCCGTGTCCATGGTCTCCAGGCCGATGCGCCGCTCGATCAGCGGCCGCAGCCAGGCGGCCTGCGGGAAGCGCAGGCGCGCGCCGGAACCGAAGATCACCAGCTCGGTCTGCAGCGCCGCGAGTTGCTCGAAGTGGCTGGCGTCCAGCTCTTCAAAGCGGCTGCAGGGCCAGGCCATGCGCTGGCCGCGCGAGCCGATGATGACGCTGCCGGTGATCTTTTCGCCCTGCACGCCGACCCAGCCGGGGCCATAGCCACTGATGGTCTGGACGTCGGATTTGTCAGGCTGCAGCTTCATGGTGCATGGGGGGAGGTTGAATGTTGCGCTGCACTAAAAGAATGCAGAACTGTGGTCAAATTATAGGTTTCACCCCGTAAAAACGCCCCCGGAGGGACTTTGAAGACCGTCCAGAAATCTGCCAAGTTGGCCAACGTCTGCTATGACATCCGCGGTCCCATCATGGATGCGGCCCGGCAGATGGAGGAAGACGGCCACAAGATCATCAAGCTCAACATCGGCAACATGGCGCCGTTCGGCTTTGATGCGCCCGAGGAAATCCAGCAGGACATGATCCGCAACCTGCCCACCTCGGCCGGCTATTCGGACAGCAAGGGCATCTTTGCGGCGCGCAAGGCCGTGATGCACTACACCCAGCAGCAGGGCATCAAGGGCGTGGTGCTGGAAGACATCTACCTGGGCAACGGCGCCAGCGAGCTGATCGTCATGGCCACCAACGCATTGTGCGACGACGGCGACGAACTGCTGATGCCGTCGCCCGACTACCCGCTGTGGACCGCCGCGGTCAGCCTGTCGGGCGGCACGCCGGTGCACTACCTGTGCGACGAGGCCAACGGCTGGATGCCCGACCTGGACGACCTGCGCCGCAAGATCACGCCGCGCACCAAGGGCATCGTCGTCATCAACCCCAACAACCCCACGGGCGCGCTGTACTCAGACGAACTGCTCAAGGCCATCGTCGCGATCGCGCGCGAGCATGGCCTGGTGATCCTGGCCGACGAGGTCTACGACAAGGTGCTGTACGAGGATGCGAAGCACACGGCCATCGCCAGCCTCAGCGAAGACGTGCTCACGCTGACCTTCAACTCCCTGAGCAAGAGCTACCGTTCCTGCGGCTACCGGGCCGGCTGGATGGTGGTGTCGGGCGACAAGAAGCCCGCGGCCGACTACATCGAAGGCCTGAACATGCTCACCAACATGCGGTTGTGCGCCAATGTGCCGGGTCAGTGGGCGATCCAGACCGCGCTGGGCGGCTACCAGAGCATCAACGAGCTGATCGCCCCGGGCGGGCGCCTGCGCCGCCAGCGCGACCTGGCCTACGAGCTGATCACGGCCATTCCGGGCGTGAGCTGCGTCAAGCCGTCGGCCGCGCTGTACATGTTCCCCCGGCTGGACCCCAAGGTCTACCCGATCACCGACGACCGCCAGTTCTTCCTGGAGCTGCTGCAGGAAACACGCGTGATGCTGGTGCAGGGCACGGGCTTCAACTGGGCCACGCCGGACCATTTCCGCATCGTGTTCCTGCCGCACGAGGACGACCTGCGCGAAGCCATCGGCCGCATTGCGCGGTTCCTCGAAAGCTATCGAAAACGTAGCGCCTGAGCGCCGGCTGGCGTGGACTACAGCCACTTTTATTCAGAAAAAGCAAGATGAAACCGATCCAAGTAGGCCTGTTGGGCATTGGCACCGTGGGCAGTGGCACCTTCAATGTGCTCAAGCGCAACCAGGAAGAAATCCGCCGCCGCGCCGGCCGCGGCATCGAGATCACCATGGTGGCCGACCTGGACACCGCGCGCGCCCAGGCCGTGGTGGGCGACCAGGCCCGGGTGGTCAACGACGCGCGCGCCGTCATTGCCAACCCTGACATCGACATCGTCATCGAGCTGATCGGCGGCTACGGCATTGCGCGGGCCCTGGTCATGGAGGCCATCGAGGCCGGCAAGCATGTGGTCACCGCCAACAAGGCGCTGCTGGCCGTGCATGGCACCGAGATTTTTGCCGCCGCGCACCGCAAGGGCGTGATGGTGGCGTTCGAGGCCGCGGTGGCCGGCGGCATTCCCATCATCAAGGCGCTGCGCGAGGGTCTCACGGCCAACAGCATCGAGTGGATCGCCGGCATCATCAACGGCACCACCAACTTCATCCTGTCCGAGATGCGCGACAAGGGGCTGGACTTTGGCGTGGTGCTCAAGGAAGCGCAGCGCCTGGGCTATGCCGAGGCCGACCCCACCTTCGACATCGAAGGCGTCGATGCCGCGCACAAGGTCACGCTCATGAGCGCCATTGCCTTCGGCATCCCGGTGCAGTTTGACAAGGCTTACGTCGAGGGCATCACCCAGCTTGGCGCCGCCGACATCAAGTACGCCGAGCAGCTGGGTTACCGCATCAAGCTGCTGGGCATCACCAAGCGCGTGGCCACGGGCATTGAACTGCGCGTGCACCCCAGCCTGGTGCCCACCAAGCGGCTGATCGCCAATGTGGAAGGGGCCATGAACGCCGTGGTGGTGCAGGGCGATGCCGTGGGCACCACGCTGTACTACGGCAAGGGCGCGGGCTCCGAGCCCACGGCCAGCGCCGTGATTGCCGACCTGGTGGACATCACCCGCCTGCACACGGCCGACGCCGCGCAGCGCGTGCCGCACCTGGCCTTCCAGCCCGATGCCATGAGCGACGCGCCTGTGCTGCCCATGAGCGAGGTGGTGACCAGCTACTATCTGCGCCTGCGCGTGGCCGACGAGGCCGGCGTGCTGGCCAAGGTCACGGGCATCCTGGCCGGCGCGGGCATCAGCATCGACGCCGTGCTGCAGCGCGAGGCCGACGAGGTGAGCCAGGCCGGCGAGAACCAGACCGACCTGATCATCCTCACGCACGACACGCGCGAGGGCACCATGAACGAGGCGCTCGCGCAGATGCAGGCCCTGCCCACCGTGGTGGCGCCGATCACGCGCATCCGCAAGGAAGAGCTGGCGTAAGGACCAAGGCATGCACTACCTGAGCACCCGCGGCCACCCCGACCGCAAACGCTTCTGCGAAATCCTGCTGGAGGGCCTGGCGCCCGATGGCGGCCTGTACCTGCCCGAGCGCTACCCGCAGGTGGACGATGCCACGCTCACGCGCTGGCGCGGCCTGGCGTATGCCGACCTTGCGTTTGAAATCCTCTCGCTGTACATCGACGACATCCCGCCCGCTGACCTGCGCGCGCTGTGCCACAAGACCTACACCGAGGCCGTCTTTGGCACGCCGCAGATCGTGCCGCTCAAGCCGCTGGAGCCGGGCCTGAGCCTGCAGGCCCTGTCCAACGGCCCGACGCTGGCCTTCAAGGACATGGCCATGCAGCTGCTGGGCAACCTGTTCGAGTACGAACTGGCGCGCCGCGGCGAGCAGCTCAACATCCTGGGCGCCACCAGCGGCGACACCGGCAGCGCGGCCGAGTACGCCATGCGCGGCAAGCAGGGCGTGCGCGTGTTCATGACCAGCCCGCATGGCCGCATGAGCCCGTTTCAGCAGGCGCAGATGTTCAGCCTGCAGGACGCCAACATCCACAACCTCGCGGTGCAAGGCGTGTTTGACGACTGCCAGGACATCGTCAAGGCCGTGAGCAACGACCTGGCCTTCAAGCGCAAGTACCGCATCGGCACCGTCAACTCCATCAACTGGGCCCGGCTGGTGGCGCAGGTGGTGTATTACTTTGCCGGCTACCTGCAGGCCACCACGGCCAACACGCAGAAAGTCAGCTTCACCGTGCCCAGCGGCAACTTCGGCAACATCTGCGCCGGCCATGTGGCGCGCAGCATGGGCTTGCCGATCGACCAGCTGGTGCTGGCCACCAATGAAAACGACGTGCTCGACGAGTTCTTCCGCACTGGCGTCTACCGGGTGCGCGGCAGCGCCGACACGCACGAGACCTCCAGCCCGTCGATGGACATTTCCAAGGCCAGCAACTTCGAGCGCTTTGTGTTCGACCTGCTGGGCCGCGATGGCGCGCGGGTCAAGGACCTGTTTGGCGCGCAGCTGTCGGCCACGGGCCGCTTCGACCTGTCGGGCGACCCGGCATTTGCCAGGGCTGCGTCAACCTTTGGCTTTGTCAGCGGCAAGAGCACTCACGCCGACCGCCTGGCCACCATCCGCGACACGCACCAGCGGTTTGGCGTGACCATCGACACCCACACCGCCGACGGCCTGAAGGTGGCGCGCGAGCACCTGACGCCCGGCGTGCCCATGCTGGTGCTGGAGACCGCGCTGCCCATCAAGTTCGCCGCCACCATCGTCGAGGCGCTGGGCCATGAGCCCGAGCGCCCGCCGCAGTTCGAGGGCATTGAAGACCTGCCCAAGCGCGTGCAGGTGGTGCCGGCCGACACCGCGGCCGTGCAGGCCTACATTGCGGCACATTGCGCCTGAGGCACCTGTGGCGCCCGAGTTTGGAGTCAAACAGGCCTGGAGTCCAGACGGGGCGGCCATTGTGTGCACCTGAAACCATAGCAAACCGGAAGTTCACATGAAGGTCGCAGGCTTTGCAGGGTTCTCGGGCGCGGGCAAGACCACGCTGATCGAGCAGCTCATTCCCGCGCTCAGGACGCTGGGCCAGCGCGTGTCGGTGGTCAAGCACGCGCACCACAGGTTCGACATCGACCACCCGGGCAAGGACACCTTCCGCCACCGCGAGGCCGGCGCCTTCGAGGTGGTGGTGGCCTCGGACAAGCGGCTGGCGCTGATGCGCGAGTTCGAGCAGCCCACGCCGCTCACGGTGCACCACCTGCTGGCCGAGCTCTACGAGGGCGTGGACTGGGTGCTGGTGGAGGGCTTTCGGGACAGCAACCTCCAGAAGATCGAGGTCTGGCGCGCGGCCGCGGGCCACCCGGTGCGCTACCCGCACGACGACTTCATTGCCGCCGTGGCCACGTCGCTGCCCGCGCAGCTGCCCGAACCCACCCTGCGCCCGGTGCTGGATCTGGACGACCCGGCTGCCATCGCGCGCTGGCTGGCCGACAATGGCGAACGCTTCGACTACAACCCGGAACTGTTTGCATGAGCGCTTCCACTCCCCAGGCCACCTCGCCAGCCGCCGCCCCGCGCGCGCCGCTGCGCCCGCTCGACGAGGTGCTGGCCGACCTGCTGGGCCACGCCACGCCGCTGGCCGGCACCGACACCGTCTCCACCTTCGAGGCCGACGGCCGCGTGCTCGCGCAAGACCTGGTCTCGGCCCTGCAGGTGCCGCCGCAGGACAACAGCGCCATGGACGGCTACGCCGTGCGCGTGGCCGACCTCGCCACCGCCGCCGGCCAGCCCCTGGCCGTGAGCCAGCGCATTCCCGCGGGCAGCACGGGCACGGCCCTGGCCCCGGGCAGCGTGGCGCGCATCTTCACCGGCGCGCCCGTGCCGCCGGGCGCCGATGCCGTGGTGATGCAGGAAGAGGCCCAGCCCGCGGGCGAAGGCCGCGTGAGCTTCGCCGCGCCGCCGCCGCTGGGCCAGCACATCCGCCGCGCGGGCGAAGACATCCGTCTGGGCAGCGTGGTGCTGGCGCGGGGCCAGCGGCTGGACGCCGCCTCGCTGGGCCTGGCGGCCAGCATGGGCCTGGCCGGGCTGCCGGTGGCCCGCCGCCCGCGCGTGGCCCTGTTCTCCACGGGCGACGAACTGGTGCTGCCCGGCGATGTGCCGCCCGAGCAGATGAAGCCCGGCGCCATCTACAACGCCAACCGCTTCTTTCTGCGCGCTCTGCTGCGCCGGCTGGGCTGCGAGGTCACCGACCTGGGCGTGGTGCCCGACCGGCTCGATGCCACCGTGCAGGCGCTGCGCGGCGCGGCGCAGGCCCATGACCTGATCGTGACCAGTGGCGGCGTCTCGGTGGGCGAGGAAGACCATGTCAAGCCCGCGGTGCAGCAGCTGGGCTCGCTGGACCTCTGGCAGCTCGCCATCAAGCCCGGCAAGCCGTTTGCCTATGGGCGGGTGGGCGCGGCCCATTTCATCGGCCTGCCGGGCAACCCGGTGTCCAGCTTCGTGACCTATCTGCTGCTGGTGCGGCCCTTCATCCTCAAGCTGCAGGGCGCAACCGCGCTGTCGGTCCCGGCGGCCGCCGCGCGGGCCGACTTTGCCTGGCCCCGGGCCGACCGGCGCCGCGAGTTCGTGCGCGTGCGGCGCAACGCGGCGGGCGGCCTGGACCTGTTTGCCAACCAGAGCTCGGGCGTGCTGACCTCCATGGTCTGGGGCGATGGCCTGGTGGACATCGCGCCGGGCCGCACCATCGCGCCCGGCGACACCGTGCCGTTCATTTCACTCACGGAGCTCATGGCATGAAGGTGGGCATCAAGTACTTTGCCTCGATCCGCGAGGCCCTTGGCCAGGGCAGCGAAACCGTGCAGACCCAGGCCACCACCGTGGGCGCGCTGCGCGACGAGCTGATCGCGCGCGGCGGCGCCCATGCCCAGAGCCTGGCGCGCGGGCGGGCCGTGCGCGCCGCGCTTGACCAGGTCATGGCCGACGAGGCCGCGGTGCTGGCCGAGGGCTGCGAGGTGGCGTTCTTTCCACCGGTGACCGGGGGCTGACATGGCCCCCACGCTTGCCACTTTGTGTGCTGCGCTGCCCCCCGAGGGGGCTTCAGCCGCCTTGGGGCGGCCCGGCGGGGGCTGAACATGCCGGCGCGCGTGTCCATCCAGCAGGCCGATTTCAACCTCGCCGACGAGATTGCCGCGCTGCGCCAGGGCGATGGCCGCGTGGGCGCGGTCTGCAGCTTTGTGGGCACGGTGCGTGACCGCAATGACGGCACCCAGGTGGGCTCGATGGAACTGGAGCACTACCCCGGCATGACCGAGAAGGCCATCGAGGCCATGATCGACGAGGCGCTCAAGCGCTTTGACATCCACGCCGCGCGCGTGATCCACCGCGTGGGCCTGCTGCAGCCACTGGACCAGATCGTGCTGGTGGCCGTGACCTCGGCCCACCGCGGCCAGAGCTTCCAGGCCTGCGAGTTCCTCATGGACTACCTGAAGACCCGCGCGCCATTCTGGAAGAAGGAGCAGACCCCGCAGGGCGCGCGCTGGGTCGATGCGCGGGCGCAGGACGACGAGGCCCTGGCGCGCTGGGGCCTGAGCTGATCAGCCTGCGCTGAGCTGACTCAGTTCAGGTAGCGCGGCCGCCCCTGCGACGGGTCGTCCGGCGCCTCGGGCTCGGCCGGCGTGGCCACCGCCTGCGGCACCTGCCAGTCGGCCTGCACCAGGGCCTGGCGCGTCAGGTGCAGCAGGCCCTGCATCAGTTGCGGGTCGAGTTCGAGCTGGAAGCTGCGGGGCGCGCCGTCGCCGGGCGGTTTCTCCACAAAGTCCAGCCGCACCATGCTGCCGGGCAGCGGCGTGATGCTCACGTCGGTCACCAGCAGCGGGTCCTCGCCCAGCGGCAGGGAGTTCTGTTTCTCGTTGTAAGGGGTGTCAAAGTCGGCCTGCTGCAGGAACTCCTGCTTGCGGAAATCGGCCAGCATGGCCTTCATGTCCTCGTCGGCGCCCGTGCCCGAGGTGACGCTGGCCTCCAGCTTGACCAGCTGCTCGGTCAGCACCTTGTTCAGCAGCGGCCACAGCCCCAGCGTGAGCCGGCGCGTGAACCACAGGCGCAGTTCCTCGGCTTCGGTGGTGTTGATGCGCACCAGCACGCGGTCCTGCTCGCCCAGGTAGGTGACGGATAACTGGTGAACTTTCATCCGGTTGATTTTAGTCAGCCCGCGCCCTCGCGCGCAGGCGCAAACTGACCTTGAAAACCTGTGGATAACCCCAAGGTGCCGGACATGCGACAAGACACGGAGCCCTCATGCGACTCGACAAACTGACCACCAAATTCCAGGAAGCCCTGGGTGATGCCCAGAGCCTGGCCCTGGCCAATGACAACGCCTACATCGAACCCGTCCACGTGCTGGCCGCCATGCTGCGCCAGGACGACGGGCCCAAGGCCCTGCTGCAACGCGCCGGCGTCAACGTGCCGGGCCTGCAGGCCGCGGCCGATGCCGCGATCAAGAAGCTGCCCCAGGTGCAGGGCCAGGAGCAGGTGCAGGGCGGCCCCGAACTGGGCAAGCTGCTGCAGGCCACCGAGAAGGAAGCGCTCAAGCGCGGTGACCAGTTCATTGCCGGCGAGCTGTTCCTGCTCGCCGCGGCCGACAACAAGGGCGAGCTGGGCCAGATGGCCCGCGCCAACGGCCTCACGCGCAAGAGCCTGGAGGCCGCCATCGACGCCGTGCGCGGCGGGCAGGGCGTGGACAGCGCCGACGCCGAAGGCCAGCGCGAGGCGCTCAAGAAATACTGCCTGGACCTGACCGAGCGCGCCCGCCTGGGCAAGCTCGACCCGGTGATCGGCCGCGACGACGAGATCCGCCGCGCCATCCAGGTGCTGCAGCGGCGCACCAAGAACAACCCGGTGCTGATCGGCGAGCCCGGCGTGGGCAAGACCGCCATTGTCGAGGGCCTGGCCCAGCGCATCGTGGCCGGTGAAGTGCCCGATTCGCTCAAGGGCAAGCGCGTGCTGAGCCTGGACATGGCCTCGCTGCTGGCCGGTGCCAAATTCCGCGGTGAATTTGAGGAGCGCCTGAAGACCGTGCTCAAGGAACTGGCCAAGGACGAGGGCCAGACCATTGTCTTCATTGACGAGCTGCACACCATGGTGGGCGCCGGCAAGGCCGAGGGCGCGATGGACGCGGGCAACATGCTCAAGCCCGCGCTGGCGCGCGGCGAGCTGCACTGCGTGGGCGCGACCACGCTGGACGAATACCGCAAATACATCGAGAAAGACGCCGCGCTGGAGCGCCGCTTCCAGAAAATCCTGGTGGGCGAGCCCAGCGTGGAGGCGACCATCGCCATCCTGCGCGGCCTGCAGGAAAAATACGAGGTGCACCATGGCGTGCAGATCACCGACCCGGCCATCGTGGCCGCGGCCGAGCTCAGCCACCGCTACATCACCGACCGCTTTTTGCCCGACAAGGCGATTGACCTGATCGACGAGGCGGCCAGCAAGATCAAGATCGAGATGGACTCCAAGCCCGAGGTCATGGACCGGCTCGACCGCCGTCTGATCCAGCTGCAGATCGAGCGCGAGGCCATCAAGCGCGAGAAGGACGAGGCCTCGAAGAAGCGCTTCGAGCTGATCGAGGAAGAGATCGGCAAGCTGCAGAAGGAGATCGCCGACTACGACGAAATCTGGAAGGCCGAGAAGGCCCAGGCCCAGGGGTCCGCCACGGTCATGGAGGACATCGACAAGATCCGCTTCCAGATCGAGGAGCTCACCCGCAAGGGCGACTTCAACAAGGTGGCCGAGCTGCAGTACGGCAAGCTGCCCGAACTCGAGAAGCGCCTGAAAGAGGCGCAGGAAAAGGAAACCGCACGGGGCGCCACCACCGCCCCCCGGCTGCTGCGCACCCAGGTGGGCGCCGAGGAAATCGCCGAGGTCGTGGCCCGCGCCACGGGCATTCCCGTGGCCAAGCTGATGCAGGGCGAGCGCGACAAGCTGCTGGTCATGGAAGACAGGCTGCACGAGCGCGTGGTCGGCCAGGACGAAGCCATTGCCGCGGTGGCCAACGCCATCCGGCGCTCGCGCTCGGGCCTGTCGGATCCGAACCGGCCCACCGGCTCGTTCCTGTTCCTGGGGCCCACGGGCGTGGGCAAGACCGAGCTGTGCAAGGCGCTGGCGGGCTTTTTGTTTGACAGCGAAGACCACCTGATCCGCATCGACATGAGCGAGTTCATGGAGAAGCATTCGGTGGCCCGGCTGATCGGCGCGCCCCCCGGCTACGTGGGCTATGAGGAAGGTGGCTACCTGACCGAGGCCGTGCGCCGCAAGCCCTACAGCGTGCTGCTGCTGGACGAGGTGGAAAAGGCCCACCCCGATGTGTTCAACGTGCTGCTGCAGGTGCTGGACGATGGCCGCCTGACCGATGGCCAGGGCCGCACCGTGGACTTCAAGAACACGGTGATCGTGATGACCAGCAACATTGGTTCGCACATGATCCAGGCCATGGTGGGCAAGCCCGCCGAGGAGATCAAGGACGCGGTGTGGGACGAACTGAAGAACCACTTCCGCCCCGAGTTCCTCAACCGCATTGACGAGACCGTGGTGTTCCACGCGCTGGATGCCCAGCACATCGGCAGGATCGCGGCCATCCAGCTGCGCATTCTCCAGGCACGGCTGCAGAAGATGGACCTCACGCTGGAAGTCAGCGACGCCGCGCTGGCCGAGCTGGCCAAGGTGGGCTTCGACCCGGTGTTTGGCGCGCGGCCCCTGAAGCGCGCGATCCAGCAGCGCATCGAGAACCCGCTGAGCAAGCTCATCCTCGAGGGGCGCTACCCGCCCAAGAGCGTGATCCCGGTCAGCGTGGACCCGGTGCGCGCGCCCGGCGTCTTCGAGTTTGGCCGCGCCGTGGATGCGGCCGCTCAAAACCCCGAGGCGGATGCCGACGCCGTGGCCGCCTGAATGCCCAACCCAGAGGGCCGACAATAGGCGCATGCAAGGTCTCTTCAACTTTCTCCTGCGGCTGGTCCTGCTGGCCGCGGGCCTGCTGTTTGCCGCCAGCCTCGCGCTGGCGGTGATGGTGCTGCTGGCCCTGTGGGGCCTGCGCATGCTGTGGGCCCGCCTCACGGGCCGGCCGGTCACGCCGTTCGTGATGCGCGTGGACCCGCGCGCGGGCTTTGGCCGCTTCTATGGCGGCTTTCCCGGCGGGCGCGGTCGCGCGCCAGGCCACGCCGACGCGCCGGTGCAGCCCCCGGGCCCGCGCAGCGTGGCCGATGTGACCGACGTCCAGCCCAAGGAACCCCGCCACTGACCCCGTCCGGCTGAGCCGGGCACAGGGCGATGCACGCTGACAGCCATTGTCAGAGACGGCCTACGCCCGTCTGACGCGCGGCCGCGCACCATTTGGAGGTTCTCTTGCAAAACCTCACACCAAGGAGCGGCCATGCCCCACAACGCGGACCGGCGCGGGTTCCTGCGCAAATCATTCGCCATCGTTCCCGCGGCGGCACTCACCGGCGCGGCCCACACCCAGCAGGCCCCGCGGCCCGTGGCCGCGTCCGAGGGCCCGGTGCCGGCGCCTTCAGCGCCTTACCAGCCCAGCTTCTTCAACGCCGTGGAATGGGCCTGGCTGCAGGCCGCGGTGGCGCGGCTGATCCCGGCCGACGACACCGGTCCGGGCGCGCTGGAGGCCGGCGTGCCCGAGTTCATCGACCGGCAGATGGAAGGGCCGTTCGGCCACGCGGCCACGCGCTACATGCAGGGGCCGTTTGTCGAGTCGCCGCCCGAGTTTGGCTACCAGGGCCAGCTCACGCCGCGTGAGCTGTACCGCGCGGGCATGGCGGCCGTGGACGCGCACTGCAAGGCCAACCTGGGCGGCAAGGCCTTCGCGCAACTGGACGCCGCGGCGCAGGACACCGTGCTCAAGTCGCTGGAATCGGGCGCGCTGAAATTTGACACGTTGCCGGCGAAGACCTTCTTTGGCTTCCTGCTGCAAAACACCAAGGAGGGTTACCTCAGTGACCCGATCCATGGCGGCAACAAGAACGCTGGCGCGTGGAAGATGATCGGCTTTCCGGGCGCGCGCGCCGACTTTGCCGACTGGGTGGGCCGGCCCGGCGTGCGCTACCCGTTGCCGCCCGTCACCATCAACGGGCCGCAAGGCTGAAGGAGCACCCCATGGCAACACAGAAAAAACCGGCCGTGGACGCGGTGCTCGTGGGCTTTGGCTGGACCGGCGCCATCATGGGCATGGAGCTCACGGCGGCCGGCCTCAAGGTGCTGGCGCTGGAGCGCGGCGAGAACCGCGACACGAACCCTGACTTTGCCTACCCCCGCAACACCGACGAGCTGAGCTACGGCATCCGCGGCAAGCTGTTCCAGAACCTGGCGCGCGAGACCGTGACGGTGCGCCACACGCCCGCCGACGTGGCCGTGCCTTACCGCCAGCTCGGCTCGTTCCTGCCCGGCGACGGCGTGGGCGGCGCGGGTGTGCACTGGAACGGTCACCAGTGGCGCCCGCTGCCCGACGACCTGCGCATCCGCAGCCGCACCATCGAGCGCTACGGCGCGAAATTCATTCCCGAGGGCATGCACCTGCAGGACTGGGGCGTGACCTATGAGGAGCTGGAGCCGCACTTTGACCAGTTCGAGAAAGTCTGCGGCACCTCGGGCAAGGCCGGCAACCTGCGTGGCCAGATCCAGCAGGGCGGCAACCCGTTTGAAGGCGCGCGCAGCAGCGACTACCCGCTGCCGCCGCTGGCCTCGGTCAACAGCGCGCTGGTGTTCGAGAAGGCCGCGCGCGAGCTGGGCTACCACCCGTTTCCGCAGGCCGCGGCCAATGCCTCGCGGCCCTACACCAATCCGCATGGGGCGCAGCTGGGGCCGTGCAACTTCTGCGGGTTCTGCGAGCGCTTTGGCTGCTACAACTATGCCAAGGCCTCGCCCCAGACCACGCTGCTGCCCACGCTGATGCACCGGTCCAACTTCGAGCTGCGCACGCGCTCGCATGTGCTGCGCGTGAACATGGCGGCCGATGGCAAGCGCGCCACCGGCGTGACCTACATCGACGCGCAGGGCAACGAGGTCGAGCAGCCGGCCGACCTGGTGGTGCTGTGCGCCTACCAGTTGCACAACGTGCGGCTGCTCATGCTGTCCAGCATTGGCCAGCGCTATGACCCGGCCACCGGCAAGGGCGTGGTGGGGCGCAACTACGCCTACCAACTGGGCGGCGGTGCGGCGCTGTTCTTTGACAAGACCCAGCCCATGAACCCGTTTGTGGGCGCTGGCGCCAGCGGCAGCGTGATCGACGACTTTGACGGCGACAACTTCGACCATGGCCCTCTGGGTTTCGTTGGCGGCGCCAGCATCAACTGCATCAACACCGGCGGGCGGCCGATCCAGCAGACCAGCCTGCCGGCCGGCGCGCCCGCCTGGGGCGCGGGCTGGAAGAAGGCGCTCAAGGACAACTACCTGTACACCGCCAGCGTGGGCAGCCAGGGCTCGGTCATGGCCTACCGCGACAACTACCTGGACCTGGACCCGACCTACAAGGACGTGCACGGCCAGCCCCTGCTGCGCATGACCTTTGACTGGAAGGCCAACGACCTGGCCATGACGAAATTCATCGTGGGCAAGATCGAGGGCATCGCCCGCGCCATGGGCCCGCGTGAGTACAGGATCGGCATGAAGAAGCCGGGCGACCACTACGACCTGCGCGCCTACCAGTCCACCCACAACACCGGCGGCGCGCCCATGGGCACCGACCCGTCCACCAGCGCCGTCAACCGCTACCTGCAAAGCTGGGACGTGCCCAATGTGTTTGTGATGGGCGCCAGCGCCTTTCCGCAGAACTTTGGCTACAACCCTACGGGCATGGTGGGCGCGCTGGCCTACTGGTCGGCGCGCGCGATTCGCGAGCGCTACCTCAAGCAACCCGGCGCACTGGCGTGAAGGAGCAGACCATGGCATGGACCTGCCTTCGGGCCTTCTTCACTACCGCGCTGTGTGCGCTGGCCTGTGCCGGCGCGACGGCACAGTCGAAGCCGCCAGCGACAGTGCCAGCCGCTGATCCCGCGCCCACGCCCGCGTCCGCTTCCGTGCCCGACCCGCGCGACGCGGCGGTGGTGCGCGGCGAATACCTGGCGCGGGCGGGCGACTGCATCAGCTGCCACACCCGCCCGGGCGGCGCCCCGTTCGCCGGTGGCCTGCCGATGAAGACGCCGTTTGGCACCATCATCTCGACCAATATCACGCCCGAGCCGCAGCAGGGCATTGGCCAGTACACGCAGGAAGACTTCACGCGCGCCCTGCGCGAAGGCCGGGCCCGCGACGGCCACCACCTGTACCCGGCCATGCCCTACACCAGCTTCTCGCGGCTGAGTGACGCCGACCTGCAGGCGCTGTACGCCTATTTCATGAAGGGGGTGCCGCCCGCGCGCCAGGACAACCCCGTGACCGACCTGGCCTGGCCGTTCAGCATGCGCGGCCTGATGGCGCTGTGGAACTGGCGCTACCTGCCCGACAAGCCGTTTGAGGCCGACCCGGCCCGCAGCGCGCAGTGGAACCGCGGTGCCTACCTGGTGCAGGGCCTGGGCCACTGCGGCGCCTGCCACACGCCGCGCAGCTTCACCGGGGCCGAGAAGGCCCGCTCGGAGCAGGGCGGCGAGGCTTTCCTGTCGGGCGCGGTGATCGATGGCTGGTACGCGCAGCCGCTGCGCAACAGCGTCACGCCCGGGCTGGCCACCTGGTCAACCACCGAGATCGTGGACTACCTCAAGACCGGCCGCACGGCCCGCACCGCCGCGTTCGGACCCATGACCCAGGTGGTGAGCAACAGCACCCAGCACCTGAGCCGCGAGGACCTGGGCGCCATTGCGGGCTACCTCAAGTCCATTGGCGGCGAGGGTGACGCGGCCGTGATCGCGCCGCCGGCCGCGACCGACGCCACAGCGGCGGCGCTGCGCCAGGGCGAGACCACCAAGCCCGGCTCGCTGGTGTTCCTCAACAACTGCGCCGCCTGCCACCGCACGGACGGAGAGGGCGCGCGCCGCACCTTCCCCTCGCTGGCGCACAACAGCGCGGTGGCCGCGTCGGACCCGACCTCGCTGATCCGCATCGTGTTGCAGGGCTCGGCCATGGCGCGCACCGCCGAGGCGCCGTCACAACTGGCCATGCCGGCCCTGGGCTGGCGCCTGACCGACGCCAACGTGGCTGACGTGCTGAGCTTCATGCGCAGCAGCTGGGGCAACCGGGCGGCGCCCGTCACGCCCGAGCAGGTGGCGCGGGTCAGGGCCGACGTGCAGGCCGCCGCGAAGGGCGCCGCACGCTGACCCTGGCAGCGGGCGTGTCGCCAGTTCGACGCGCCCGCCGTGGCGGCGCGGCTAGCATGCGTGCATGACCGAACCCGCCGCCGACACGCCTGTCCCCGAAGGCTTTCGCCCTGCCCGCATGGGCGGGCCGTTCATCAGCTTCAACGGCCCGCTGTACGCGCGGCTGGACGGTGAGCGCCTGCTGCTGGGCTTCCGGGTCGAGCCGCGGCACGCCAACCCGCTGAAGATGTGCCACGGCGGCATGCTCGCCACCTTTGCCGACATGCTGCTGCCCATGGCCGCGATGTACCAGGCCGAAGGGGAGCGCCGCTTCCTGCCCACCATCAGCCTGCAGATCGATTACCTCGCGCCCGCGCTGCTGGGCGCCTGGGTGCAGGGCCAGGCCGACGTGCTGCGCAGCACGCGCAACATGATGTTCATCCAGGGCCTGGTCAGCGCCGATGGCGCCCCCGCGCTGCGCGTGAGCGGCATCTTCAAGCAGGGCCCGCTGATCGGCGACGGCACCGACCGCGACCCGCTTTTGCTCCGAAATAAATAGCAAAGAGTGGCCGCCAGTCCTGGACTCCAGCCCTGTTTGACCTAAATTTGTCCCGTGGGCCCCCGACCCGTGGGGCACAGCTGGTTGACGGGCACCTCGCCGCGGATGTATTGCTCCTCTTCCTCGGGCGTGGCCAGCCGGACCTGCTCCAGCTGCTGGCGCCTGCCGTAGTAGTCCTCGAGCAGGCGGGCCATTTCGGCCGGGACATCAGTGCCTTGCGGGAACGCCTTGAGCCAGCGCCGTGCGCGCCCGTCGAAAAGAAACTCGATCACCCAGACCTGGCTGGTTTTGAAGAAGGGCGGCATGCGGGCCTCAGTTTGCCTCCGCCACCCGTTTCATGTCGGCCAGGCCGGCCTCGAAGTCGGGGCCGACCATGGCCTCCATGCTGAAAAACGTGGTCATGAGCCTGCTGATGTAGGGGCTGGGGCCGAACATGGCCCAGTTCACCAGCGTGCCGTCGCCCTGCGGCTTGAGCGTGAAATCGGCCATGTTGTGGGCCTCGAACGGGCTGATGAAGTCGAGCTTGATCAGCACCCGCGCGGGCACGGCCGATTCGGTGATCTCCATGCGCCCCTGGCCCACGTTCTTGTTGCCGTCCCAGGCATAGACCGAGCCCACGCCGCTGGCCGGGCCGCTGCGGGTGCGCTTCATGGCCGGGTCTTTCTTTTCCCAGGGCGACCACCGGGGCCAGGCGTCGAAGTTGTTGATCAGCGCATGCACCTTCTCGGGCGGCGCCTTGATGGTGATGCTTCGTTCGATGCGGAAGCTGTCGGGCTTGGTGGCGGCGTAGATCAGCACGCCGGCAACGAGCAGGACGACGACGAGGGCAATGGTTTTGAGCATGAGGAACTCCCGGGTGAAAACTGGATGACTGAAATGACGAAGGTGGGCGGGGCGCCGCGTCAGTGCGCGGGTGCGGCCTGCGCCATCCCGGTGGCGGCACCGGTGCGGATCAGCAGCGCGCTGAGCAGCGCCGCCACGCCGGCAAACACGGCGCCCACCACAAAGGCTGTCTGGTAGCCGCCGTTGAGCGCGAGCGGCAGCGCCACGCCGCGCGCCAGCAGGCCCGTGGTGCGCGCGGCCGCCAGGCTGGCCAGCACGGCCAGGCCGAGCGCGCCGCCCATCATGAAGGCGGTGTTGACCACGCCCGAGGCCAGGCCGGAGTCGGCCGGGCTCACGTCGCTCATGGCGGCCAGCAGCAGCGGGTTGAACGCAATGCCCGCGCCCAGGCCCAGCAGCAGCATGCCCGGCAGCACATGCACGGCAAACTGGCCACCGGCCGGCGCCTGGGCAAACAGCAGCAGGCCCACGGCGGCCAGGCCCAGGCCCGTGGCCAGCGGCCCGCGGATGCCAAAGCGCATCACGATGCGCGCCGACAGCCCCAGCGAGAACGCCGCCATGATCAGGTTGGCGGGCAGGAAGGCCAGGCCCACCTGCATGGCGCTGTAGCCCAGCACCAGCTGCAGGTACAGCGCCGAGATGAAGAACCACGCAAACATGGCCGCCGCCCACAGCACGCCCACCACGTTGGCGGTGGACACATTGCGCAGCCGGAACAGCGCCAGAGGCATCAGCGGCGCGGCCACGCGCGACTCGATGGCGATGAACGCCGCCATCAGCAGCGCCGCCGCGCCCAGCAGCCCCAGCGTCTGGCCGGAGCGCCAGCCTGCTTCGTTGCCGTTGACCACGCCGTACACCGCGAGCATGAGCGACAGCGTGACCGTGAGCGCGCCGGCCACGTCCAGCCGCTGGCCCGCCGAGCCAGCGCCCGGGGCGATCAGCCGCAGGCACAGCGCATACACGGCCACGCCAATGGGCAGATTGACCAGGAAGATCCAGTGCCAGCTCAGCGTGCTGGTGAGCAGGCCGCCCAGCAGCACGCCAATGCTGCCGCCACCCGCGCAGACAAAGCCGTACACGCCCATGGCCCTGGCGCGCTCGCCAGGCTCGGTGAACAGGTTCATGATCAGCGACAGCGCCACGGCCGACACCACGGCGCCGCCCAGGCCCTGCACCGCGCGGGCCGCCACCAGCAGCCCCTGCGAATGGGCCACGCCGCAGGCCAGCGAGGCCAGCGTGAACAGCACGATGCCGGCCAGGAACATGCGGCGGTGGCCGAACAGGTCACCCAGCCGCCCGCCCAGCAGCAGAAAGCCGCCAAAGGTCAGCATGTAGGCATTGACCACCCAGACCAGCGAGGTCTCGGTGAACTTCAGATCCTGTCGGATCGAGGGCAGGGCCACGTTCACGATGGTCGTGTCCAGCACGATCATCAGCACGCCCAGGCACAGCACCATCAGGGCCAGCCAGCGCTGGCGGGAAGAGGAAGACGAGTTCATGGTTGCAAGGCGCCCGTGTCAGTACACCACCTGGGTCTTGAAGCCACCCCAGATCATTCGCTTGCCATCAAACGGCATGGTCTTGGGGTCCATGGCCTGGATGCGCGGGTCGGCCATGACCTTCTTGTTGACGGCGTCGCGCTGCTTGCGCGACTTGTAGGTGATCCACGAGAACCACACCACCTCGTCGGCCTTGAGCTTGACCGCCTGCGGGAACGAGGTGAGCTTGCCGGGCTTCACATCATCGGCCATGCATTCGGTGTAGCTCAGCGCACCGTGCTCCATCCAGATCTTGCCGGCCTTGCGGGCCAGGCGGCGGTAGGCCTCGCTCTGGGCCTTGGGCACCGCGAGCAGAAAGCCATCGACGTAGCTTGCCATGTCCATCTCCTTGCAAAAGGGGTTAAAAAAATCTGCGTCCTGCCTGCACGACGAAGAGCCCGGGCAGGATTCGACATCGCCCAGCCTGCATTTGCCTAAGGGTTAACCCGGGGAAATGGGGGAAGCTGTTTCCTGGCGTTGCAGGGTGGCCGCCGCCAGGAAAGCCGCCGCCACCATGATCAAGGCGCTCAGGGCCGCGCATGCCCGCAGGCCCTGCACAAAGGCCAGCCGGGCCGCGCCCTGCAGGGCCGGACCGGCGGGCTCGGGCCACTGCGCCGCGAGCGCCAGCGCGCCGCCCACGGTGCTGCGCGCGGCTTCGATGGCCATGGCCGACAGACCCGGCGGCAGCGCGTCGGCCATGGCGTTGCGGTAAATGGCCGCGGCGACGCTGCCCAGCACGGCAATGCCCAGCGCGCCGCCAAACTCGCTGCTGGTCTCTGACAGGGCGGAGGCCGCCCCCGTGCGCTCAGGCGGCGCGGTGCTGATCACCACGTCGGTGGTCAGGGCCACCACGGGTGACAGGCCCAGTGCAAACACCACCGTGCCGGCCACCAGCAGCGCCAGTGCCTGGGTGTCCACCTGGCTGATCATGGCAAAACCCAGGGCGCCCATGACCAGGCCGCCCACCATCACGCGCGGCGTGCCCAGCCGGCGCACCAGCAGCGGCACCACGAATGACCCCGCAATGAAGCCCAGCGCCGAGGGCAGCGTCCACAGCCCGGCCTGCAGCGGCGCCATGCCCAGCACCAGTTGCAGGTACTGCGCCTCGTAGAGAAATGCCGCAAACATGGCAAAGAAGCTCAGGATGTTGATCAGCAGCGCCGCGCCAAAGCCCGGCCGGCGCAGCAGGGCCAGGTCAATCAGCGGCACGGCCAGCCGCTGCTGGCGCACCACAAACAGCGCGCCCAGCAGCAGCCCGGTGGCCATGGCCAGCAGGCCCAGGGGCGTGACCCCGTGCTCGGCCATGCGCTTCATGCCAAAAATGATGCTGAGCACCGCGGCCATGGACAGCGCGGCGCTGGCAATGTCGAGCCGGCCAGCATGCGGGTCGCGGAACTCGGGCAGCAGCAGCGGCCCCAGCACCAGCAGCAGCACCATAACGGGCACCGCGAGCAGGAACACCGCCTGCCAGCTGAAGTGCGCCAGCACCACGCCGCCGAGCAGCGGGCCGATGGCGCCGCCGGTGGAAAAGCTGGCAATCCACACCCCAATCGCAATGCGCCGCTCATGCGGGTCGTGGAACATGTTGCGGATCAGCGAGAGCGTGGACGGCGCCAGTGTGGCGCCCGCCACGCCCAGCAGTGCGCGCGCGGCAATCAGCATGTTGGCGCTGTGCGAGAGCGCCGCCAGCACCGAGGCCACGCCAAAGGCCGCCGCGCCAATCATCAGCAGGCGGCGCCGGCCGATGCGGTCGCCCAGCGTGCCCATGGTGATGAGCGAGCCCGCGACCAGAAAGCCGTAGATGTCCACGATCCACAGCATCTGCGCGGCGCTGGGTTTGAGGTCGGCGGTGATGGCCGGAATGGCCAGGTTCAGCACCGACAGGTCCATCGCGTACAGCAGGCAGGGCAGGGCGATCACGGCCAGGCCGATCCACTCGCGGCGGCTGGCCTGCGGGCCGGGCAGGGGGGCCATGCGCTTACTTGAGGGGGATAACCGTGCCCGGCGGCAGCGCCACGGCGGTGACCGCGTTTTGCGGCGAGCCTTCAATCACGCGGTCGGAGTAGGTGAGGTAAACCAGCGTGTTGCGCCTGGTGTCGACCATGCGGATCACGCGCAGCTTCTTGAACACCAGCGAGATGCGTTCGCTGAACATCTCTTCCTGCTTGTCCAGCGGCTTGCCCGTGGGGAAGGTGATGGGGCCGGTCTGGCGGCAGGCAATCGACGCCTCGGCCTTGTCCTCGGCCAGGCCCAGCCCGCCCTTGATGCCGCCGGTCTTGGCGCGCGACACATAGCAGGTCACGCCGCCGACCTTGGGGTCGTCATAGGCGTCGACCACGATCTTGTGGTCGGGCCCGAAGAACTTGAACACCGTGTCGACTTCGCCGACCGATTCGCCGCCGGCCTTGCCGCAGGCGGCCAGCAGCAGCGCGATCATGAGGCTGTATTTTTTCATCCCTCTGTCCTGGTTGGGGGAAACAGCCTTGGACTGTAGCGGCTTTGCCGCCGGGGCGTCAGAGCAGGCCGCGTGCGTCGGCGGCGCGGATGACCTGCATCAACTCGTCCACATCATCGGCCGTGGCCAGCGGCTTGCTGAGCGCCTGCTGCAGGTGGCGCGGCAGGCGCAGCGGCGGCGGTGGCCGGGTGGGCCGGGTCTGGGTGCTGGCGTCGGCATGGGCCGGCTCGGGGGTGGGGTACAGAAAAATCATGGCGTGCTTTCAAATCATCAATGGCTTGATGATGCGAGGCGCGCCGGGGCGCTCTGGTAGGCGGGGCGGGTATTTGGCTGTCAGCTTCGTCGGGTGGGCTTGTAGGCGATTGGCTTACTTTGCAGGCGGCTAGCCGGGGTGGGCGGCCCTTATGGATTCCTGACGCTTCCCCTGCCACACTTCGGTCATGTTCACCGAATTCACGGGGCGACCGACCACGCGCAGCGCAGCCGCATTGTCGGCGGTGGGCCTTCTGGGGCTGGCGACCTTGCTGGCTTTCTGCCTGGATTCGCAGGTGTCGCTCACCAGCCTGGCCATGGTGTACCTGCTGGCCGTGGTGGTGGCGGCGTATCTTCTGGACTGGGTGGCTTCGGCCGCCACGGCGGTGGCGGCTGTCACGGCACTCAATTTCCTCTTTGTTCCGCCGCGCTGGACGTTCGAAGTGGAGAGCCGGGATCATCTGATTGCGCTCTCCGCGATGTTGGTGGTGTCTCTGGTCATCAGCCATCTGGCGCGTGGGCTGCGGCGCGAGGCGGCGCTGGCCCGGCTCAACGAGCAGCGCGCGCAGCAACTCCAGTGGCTGGCAACCGAGCTGGGTGCCGCTCAAACCCCTCAGGAGGTGTGTGAGTTGGGGCGGCGGGCCTTGCTGCAGGCCTTCGCCGGGCCGGTGCTGCTGGTCGGGCTGGATCCTGATGGCTCGATGCAGACCGAACCGTCCGTTCCTTCTCTGGTGCGCCAGGGGCTGCAGCAATGCGTCAAGGAGAACGCCGTTCTGGGGCCGGGTACGGGTCGCTGGCCGGGTCTGAATGCCTGGTACCTGCCCATGGGAAATGCCGAGGAGACGCTGGGCGTGGTGCAGGTTCAGCCCGCCCGGGCTGGCGACAACGAGGGCCGCCTGCATGCCGCCGCGCTGGTCGCGCTTTTGGGCCAGGCCCTGCTGCGGCTGAGGTTGAACAGGGCGGTGCTGGCGGCCCAGGGCGAAGCGCAGCGCCAGCATTTGCTCAACACCTTTTTGGCGGCGATTTCCCATGATCTTCGCACCCCCCTGGCCGCGATCACGGGGGCGGCCACTTCCCTGCAGACTCAGGGCGAGCGCTTGTCGCATGCCAGTCGGGAACGGCTCATGGGCAGCATCGTGAGTGAGGCCACCTACCTCAATACCCTGGCAGAAAACACGCTGCACCTCACGCGCCTGACCTCGCAACAGACCATGTTGCCCCTGCAGTGGGAGTCGCTGGAGGAGCTGGTTGGCACGGCGGTGGCGCGCATTCGCCAGCGTGACCCCGATCGACGCATCAGCACAAGGGTCCAGCCCGGCCTGCCGCTGGTGCGCGCGGAACCGGTGCTGATGGGGCGGCTGCTGGCCAATCTGCTCGACAACGCGCTTCACTACAGCGACGGTCCGGTGGAGGTGACCGCGCAGGCGGGGCCGGCGGAACTCAGCCTCTGCGTCAAGGACAGGGGCCGCGGATTGACCGAAGAGCTCAAGGCCAGATTGTTCCTGCCCTTCAGCCGTGGCGACCACACAGGCCTGCGCGGGGCTGGGTTGGGGCTGGCGGTGTGCCATGCCATTGCCAGTGCCCATGGCGGACGCCTGAGTGCACGCAATCGCAAGGGCGGTGGCGCGGCATTCTGTCTGACGCTGACACTTGAGCCTCAACCTGATCTGTCAGAGGCCATGCCGTGAAGCTGCGTGTGTTGCTGGTCGAGGACGATCCGCATGTCAGGGGGTTCATGCAGGAAGCCCTGTCGGTGGAGGGGTTCGAGGTCCTGACGGCGGCCTCGCTGAGCGAGGCGCAGGCCATGTTCCGGCACGGGGGTGTCGGCCTGATCCTGCTGGACCTGGGGCTGCCTGACGGCGACGGCGAAGTGCTGTTGCGCGAGATGCGCCAGCAAGGCAACCTGCCGGTCATCGTGGTCTCGGCGCGTGACCAGGAAGCGCAGAAGATTCAACTGCTCGACGCAGGCGCTGATGATTTCCTGACCAAGCCGTTCAGCGTGGGGGAATTGCTGGCTCGCATCCGGGTGAGCCTGAGGCACCGCGGCACCGCGCTATTGCCAGCCGTCACGCTGCACGCGCTTGATGATTTGCGCGTGGATCTGCAAAGACATGTGGTGTGCCTCAACGATGCCCCGGTTCACCTGACGCCCACCGAGTACCGGCTGCTGGCCCGCCTGGTCCGCCAGGCCGGACGCGTGGTCACGCACCGGCAACTGCTGGCTGACGTCTGGGGCGCCGAGTTCACCGAGCACACACACTACCTGCGGCTGTACATGGCCCAGCTTCGAGCCAAGCTGGAGCGCAATCCGGCCGAGCCGCGCCACCTGCTGACCGAGGCCGGCGTGGGCTACCGGCTGGCGGACACCTGAGCCGCCCGCTGCTGCCCGCCCTTATGCTTTCCTGACACCCGGGGTGTCACATTGAAAGTCTTGCAACTTCCAGGGCATTCATGAGCGACTCCCTCGTTTCCCCAGCTGACAGGCAACCCTCGGGGCGGGCACTGGGCATCCTGATGCTCGGCGCGTTGGGCGTCGTCTATGGCGACATTGGCACCAGCCCGCTTTACACCATGAAGGAGATATTTGGCGTGGCCAAGGTCCCCCTGGACGCGGCGCATATCGTGGGGGCCGTTTCCACCATTGTCTGGGGCCTGCTCATGGTGGTGACGCTCAAGTACGTCGTGCTGGTTCTGCGGGCCAACAACCGGGGCGAAGGCGGCGTTCTGGCACTGGCTGCCCTGGCTGCCCAGTCGGTGGGTGGCAAGAGCCAGCGACGGGCGGGATTGCTGCTGTTGGGCATGGCGGGCGCCGCGCTGTTTTACGGCGACAGCGTGATCACCCCGGCAATCTCGGTGCTCAGTGCAGTGGAAGGCCTGGAAATTGTGACGCCGTTGCTCAAGCCCTATGTCCTGCCGGTATCAATGGCCGTGCTGATCGCGCTGTTTGCCGTGCAGCGCCGGGGGACCGCGCGGGTGGGGCGCCTGTTTGGTCCCGTCATCCTGTTGTGGTTTGCGGTGTTGGCGTTCACCGGTGGGGTGCAGGTTGCGCGGCAGCCAGGGATATTGTGGGCACTCAACCCGCTTGAGGCGCTGGCCTTCCTGCGTGGACAGGGCTGGCATGTATTTGCGGCTGTCGGTGCCATCGTCCTGGCCTTTACCGGGGCCGAGACGCTTTACGCCGACATGGGGCACTTTGGCAAGCGGCCGGTCCGGTGGGCCTGGTCGGGCTACGTGCTTCCTGCACTGGCATTGCAGTACATGGGGCAGGGCGCACTGCTCATGCGGGATGCCTCGGCGCTGGAGAACCCCTTTTACCGGATGTTTCCCCAGGAGTGGCTGCTGCCCGCGGTGGCGCTGGCGACGCTGGCCACGGTGATTGCGTCGCAGGCCGTGATCTCGGGCGCGTATTCCATGACCCGCCAGGCGGTCCAGCTTGGCCTGCTGCCCCGCATGAAGGTGATCTATACATCCGCCAGAGATGCCGGGCAGATATACATGCCCCAGGTCAACTGGGTGCTGCTGGCGGCCGTGCTGGCCGCCGTGCTGGGCTTTGGCAGTTCCAGCGCGCTGGCTTCTGCCTATGGCATTGCCGTGACACTGACCATGTTCATCACCACCGTGCTGACCTTCTTTGTGGTGCGCCATGGCTGGGGCTATCCCCTGCCACTGGCGCTGGGGGCGACGGGCGCCTTCCTGGCACTGGACGCACTGCTGGTGGCCTCTTGCGCGCTCAAGTTTCCGGAAGGGGGCTGGTTCCCCATTGCCGCTGGTATTGCCATCGTCCTGGTGATGACGACTTGGCGACGCGGGCGCGAAATTCTTCTGGACACCATTCGTCGCGATGATCCCGACCTTCAGCAATTCGTTCGTGGACTGGCAGGGAGTTTTCCGCAACGCGTGCCGCGAACCGCCGTCTATGCCGTGGCCAATCCAGACACCGTCCCCCAGGCCCTCATGCACAACCTCAAGCACAACCAGGTGCTTCACGAGCGCAACCTGATCCTGAATGTGGTGTTCCATGAGGTGCCGTGGATTCCTTTTGGCGAGAGGGTCAAGGTCACACCACTGGAGCCCGGCTTCTGGCGGGTGGAGGTGCACTATGGTTTCAAGAATATTCCGGACATCCCCCAGGCCCTCTCGCTATGTGCTGCCCAGGGCGTGGACATCAACCTGTTTGAAACGTCGTACTTCCTGAGCCGGGAAATCATCGTGCCCACCCGGGGGCCTGGCATGGCTGGCTGGCGTGAGGCGCTCTTCGCCCTGATGTCCCGCAACGCGGGCAATGCGGCGGACTTCTTCCGCTTGCCGGGCAATTGCGTGATCGAGTTGGGAACCCGGGTTCAGATCTGACGGCACTACGCAACATCTGGCGTGAGCACTGGAGGTCAACCACAGGGCAGGTCGGCATATCAAGTTTCGAGCGGTGGTTTGGCGGCCTCTTTCAAGCAACGCGTCATGTCCCGCTTGCGCTTCGCATTGGCTGCGCGCCAGGCGCTTCTGGCTAGTTCCACAAATCGATCCTCGGCAATATCAGGCGCGCGGGCTGTGCCCCGGTCCTGATCGAGCCAGCCCGTCGGTTGGCGGGCGTGGTGTTCGATCTGCCTGGCCAGCTTGTCGCTGATGGGGCGGGCACTCTTGATCTGGCTCCACATGCTGGGCGAGATTTCCAGCAGGGCGGCAAATGTCTGGTCCAGGCCCTTGGGTGCGTCGCCGGCCGCAATGCGCTCCTGCAAAAAGGTCTGGTAGAGCGCGACCACATTGGCGCGGCGGGTAACGGTGGTTGGGGGCACGTGTGGAAAAGCTGCAACAGCGGAAAAATTAATTGTCTCCGGTGTTGACCGGATCGTAAAGACTCTTTACAGTTCGCCCACTGCCTGAAACGGCATGACCATTTTTATCAACACAAGGAACCGATCGTGATCACCAAGCCCGCATTCACAACCAGCTTGACCCATTTGGGTCGGCGTGCGTTGGTATGCGCCACGTTCATCCAGCCATGGATGAATGGCCGCGAGGATCGCCCTTTTCCGGGAATGGAAGACGTGTAGACGCTTCTTCCATCAGCTCTTTCGAGAGGCCCGGATTCCACAAGGATCCGGGCCTTTTTTTTCGCTCCTTTTGGGGGTGCTTGCAGTGATCGCGCTGCAAGTCGCTGCGTCATGGCGCGGCGAATTGATCTTTAACAAGTTGCCGCGGGGCAGCGCCGGTACTGGCCGGACGCGAGCTCCGCAGAAAGAAGTGGATGCCGGTCTCATGCCGGTCATCTGCTCCATTTCGGGTGTGCCTATGCACCACCGTCGCCGCGCTGCCCTGGAGTGGGTGCGACGGGATGTGCAGGGTGTCGCTCACCGTTGTGCAGCGAGGCTCACAGGCGGCGTCATGCCGTCTGCTCGCGCGTAGACACAGCCGAAATGGAGAAGCATTCGCCCCGTTAGCCCAGTGGAATCAGAGCACTGGCCTACGAACCCAGGGGTCGCACGTTCGAATCGTGCATGGGGCACCAGATCAAAGTCGTGTTCGTCTAGATGGCCAAGGACACCTGAATTTCAATCAGGAGATCGCGGGTTCGACTCCCGCACACGACGCCATCAAGACCAGAGCGAGCCCTCAGTAATGAGAGCTTGCGGAAACCGGTCGCAAAGATTGGGCGGCACCGGAACCCGTCACCGGAAATTCAGAGGTCCGTTAGCTCAGTGGCCAGAGTGGTTCCCTGTCGAGGAACAAGTCGCGGGTTCGACTCCCGCACGGACCGCCAATTCCGAGAACATCAACCAACCCGTTAACTTCCAAGGAGGACGACATGAAACGGCAACACACCGGCGAACAGCCGCAACGCCAACCGGTCGTCGCCTTGGCGAGGAACCGAATGGCTTGGGCCAGGCTCTGGCGCGCCACGAAGCAGTGGCGCCGCCGCATGGTCGAAGCGGACGATGCCGACCTGGCACAGCGCGTTCGCCTGAGTGGCGAATGGTGAGAGCAATGGTCCACCGTTTGACGAAAAAAAATTTTAGCAACGAAAGGAAAGCATCATGCAAGCGCATGTCCTGCAACTCGATATCCAGGGAACCCCTCAGGCCTGGATTTCGCTGGAACAGGCCGCGCTGCATTACGCCACCGACGGCGTGGCGTGGGAAGACGGAGCAGGCCCTCTGGCCACCCTGCGTGGCGGCTGGAGCGTGGCGCGGGGTGTGCAGTCCACGCTGGCGGTGCACCCCATCATCGCCCTGCGCGGCTCGCCCCGACGCAACCTGTTTGATGTGGTGCCTGGCTTCAGCAAGTCCAAGCTGCTGCGGCGCGACCGTTTCACCTGCGCGTACTGCGCGCGGGTGTTTGCCGAGCGCGACCTGCAGTGCGAGCACATCCTGCCCGCATCGCGGGGGGGTGCGTGGTCGTGGATGAACCTGGTCACGGCCTGCGCCGCGTGCAATGGCCGCAAGGCCGACCGCACGCCCGAGGAGGCGGGCATGCCCCTGGTGTACCTGCCCTATGTGCCGACCCGCTTTGAGGATTTTCTTCTGGTGGGCCGCAACATCCGGGCCGACGTGCACCTGTGGCTGGCCTCTCGCCTGCCCAAAGGATCGCGACTGAACTGAGGCTGTCCACAGTCAGAGTTCAGCCCACACATCTTCCGCAGAAGGCGAACGCTCACAGGAGCGGGGTTGGGGCAAAGGCCCGCCCCGCCGGTGTCATTGCCCGGGCCTGGCCCGTGGGCGGGTGACATGCCGCACCGCCGGAAACGGTTGATACGGGTGATGTGGGGATACCTCCTCGACGAGCCGGGTTCGACTCCCGGATCACCCACCCCATTGGATAGCTCAGTCGGGTAGAGCAGTCTTTGCATAAAAGACCGGTCACGGGTTCGACTCCCGTTCCAAAGCAAACCAGGGTCGAAAGACCCGCGCCGCTGCAGTCGCGGGGCAAGCCTGATCCGACGTTGCCGCCCCGAGCGGCAACGCAGGACCGGACGAGCCCTGCAACTGCCCTCGGTGGCGGCCGGCGCTGAAACCGCCCGGTCCGCGCCCACGGCCAGCACAGGCTGCCTTGCCGGGTGGCCTGAGCGCACCGTGACGCCCGGCCCTGTGCCTTCAGCGTTTGCAGCCCCCGTTGCCGCGGCGCACCCCTTCATTCACACGCATCCAACACAAGGAGAACACCATGGAATTCAAGCGTGTCAGCATCAAGAAAAACGAGCGCGGCATCCTGCTGCGCAATGGTGACTTTGACCGCGTGCTGCGGCCCGGCCGTCACCTGCTGTTCAGCGGTCTGGACACGCTGCGCGTGGAAAACTTCGCGCTCGACCAACCCGCATTCGCCCACAGTCTGGCGGACTACCTCATGGCCAGGGAAGCCGGGGTGGTCGCGGCCGAGTTCGTGCGCGTCGAGCTGGGCGAGACCCAAGCCGGCCTGCGTTCCGAGAACGGCGTGTTGGTGGAAGTGCTTGCTCCCACCACGCGGCGCCTGTACTGGAAGGGGCTGGTGGACGTGCAGGTGGAGGTGATCGACCTGGTCGCCTCGCCCGAGCTCGCCCCTGGCACGGTGGCCCGCCTGACGCAGACCCAGCTGCGCCAACGTGGCGTGACCGGCCTGGCCGGTGTGCTGCAGGTGCAGGTGCCCGAACACTCGGTGGGCGTGCTGACCGTTGACGGCAAGGTGGAACGCCTGCTGGTGCCCGGTGCGTACGCGTTCTGGAAGTTCAACCGCAATGTGGCGGTGGATCTAGTGGACATGCGCCTGCAGTCGCTGGAAGTCACGGGCCAGGAAATCCTGACCCGCGACAAAGTCAGCCTGCGGCTGAACCTGGCGGCCACCTGGCGCTACACCGATGTGCTCAAGGCCTTCACCCAGCTGCAAAAGCCCGCGGAACACCTGTACCGCGAGCTGCAGTTCGGGCTGCGCGCCGCTGTGGGCACCCGCACGCTGGATGAGCTGCTGGAGAACAAGACGGTCATCGACGAAGTGGTGACCACCTATGTGCGTGGCCGCCTGTCCGCGTGGGGGCTGGCGCTGGACGGCGTGGGTGTGAAAGACATCGTGCTGCCCGGCGAGATGAAAACCATCCTGGCCCAGGTGGTCGAGGCGGGCAAGTCGGCGGAAGCCAACGTGATCCGCCGGCGCGAAGAAACCGCCGCCACGCGTTCCCTGCTCAACACGGCCAAGGTCATGGAGGACAACCCCGTGGCCCTGCGCCTGAAGGAGCTGGAAACGCTGGAGCGTGTGGCCGAGCGCATCGACAAGATCTCCGTCTTCGGCGGTCTGGACCAGGTGCTCAACGGGCTAGTGAAGCTCAAGCCCTAGCAACCCTCCGGGGGCGGCCTTTGGTCGCCCCCGTTCTTTGGAAACAACATCATGGAAACACAAGAGAAGAAAAAGAAAGTCAAACAGCCGCCCGTGCTGTTTGCCAGGACGCAGGCCGTGATGGCCCAGCTTGGAGATTGTCTGGGCGGCCCTGTGGTGAGCTACTGGAACAACCCGCGAGGCTCGGTGTGCCAGTCAGACGTGGTGGCGCTGTATGACGTGCTGGCACGTCTGGGCCGGCACGACACCATGTACCTGTTCATCAAGTCCGACGGGGGCAGCGGCCAGGTGTCGCTGCGCCTGGTCAACCTGCTGCGCCAACACTGCCGCCAGCTCGTGGCGCTGGTGCCGCTGGAGTGCGCATCGGCCGCGACGATGATTGCGCTGGGCGCGGACCGCATCCTGATGGGGCCTACCGCCTATCTGACGGCGGTGGACACCTCGCTGAACCATGCGCTGTCGCCTGTGGACCGTGACAACGACCGTGTGAACGTCAGCCTGGATGAACTCAACCGGGTAATCCGGCTGTGGCGCGACCAGCAGGGCGAGCAGGCCGAGAACGCCTACAAGTCGCTGTTCCAATACGTGCACCCGCTGGTGATCGGCGCCGTTGATCGCGCCGAATCGCTGTCCATCATGCTGTGCCGCGAGTTGCTGGCCAACCACATCGCCGATGAGGCAGTGGCCGAGCAGATAGCGGCGACGCTGAATGCCAAATACCCGTCGCACAGCTACCCCATCCTGCTGGATGAGGCCGTCAAGATCGGCCTGAAAGCCGAGCGCATGCCGCAAGAGGTCAACACCCTGTTGCTGCAACTGAACGGCTACTACAGTGAAATGGGGCAGAAGGCGACGACCGACTTTGACGAGATCAGGGCCCATGGCAATGAGATCGTCAACATCTGGGAGGCGTCGGGCACGCAGGTGTTCTACCAACAGGACAAGGACTGGTTCTACCGCGCCGAAGAACGGCGCTGGATCACCATGAACGACAACAGCGGATGGCGCCGCATTGAACGAAACGGCTCACGCATCAAGCGCACCTTGCTGCACGTGGCCTGAGCGGCCTGCCATGGCGGGCCAAAAGGAAAAACATGAAAGAAACCAACTACATCGAAGAGCAAACCCCCGGCGGCGTGCCCATCAAGATGTGGACGCGCGGCGTGCCGGTGGAAGACGAGGCCCGACGCCAGCTCAGCAACGCGGCGCGGCTGCCCATTGTGTTCAGGCACGTGGCCGCCATGCCTGATGTGCACTTTGGCATCGGGGCCACTGTGGGCTCGGTCATTCCCACCTTCCGCGCCATCATCCCCGCGGCGGTGGGGGTGGACATTGGCTGCGGCATGATCGCCAGCAAAACCACGCTGACGGCTGAAGACCTGCCCGACAACCTGGGGCCGCTGCGCTCGGCCATCGAGCGAGCCGTGCCGCATGGCCGCGCACCCGGTGCGCGCGACCCCGGCGCCTGGCACAAGGTGCCAGGGTCGGTGGACACCGCCTGGGCCCAACTGGAGCCCGAGTTCACCGAGCTTTGCCGTGACTACCCCAAGCTGCGCAAGACCAACAACCACAACCACCTGGGCACCCTGGGCACGGGTAACCACTTCATTGAGGTCTGCCTGGACGAGCAGGGCGCGGTTTGGTTCATGCTGCACTCGGGCTCACGCGGCGTGGGCAATGCCATTGGCACCATGTTCATCGAACTGGCCAGGCAGGACGCCATGCGCAACAACGTGAACCTGCCTGACCGTGACCTGGCGTACTTTGAAGAAGGCTCGCGCTACTTTGGCGACTACGTGCGGGCCGTGGGCTGGGGCCAGAAGTTTGCGCGCCTGAACCGTGAGGTGATGATGCGCCGCGTGATCGAGGCGGCCAAGACCGTGATCCGCAAGAACTTCCAGAGCCACATCGAGGCGGTCAACTGCCACCACAACTATGTGCAACGGGAACGCCACTTTGGGGAAGATGTTTACGTGACCCGCAAGGGCGCCGTGAGCGCCCAGGCGGGTGAACTGGGCATCATCCCCGGCAGCATGGGCGCGCGCAGCTACATCGTGCGTGGCAAGGGCAACCCCGAAAGCTTCGCCTCGTGTTCGCACGGGGCAGGGCGCACCATGAGCCGTGGCGAAGCCAAGCGCCGGTTCACGCTGGCCGACCACCGCGCCGCCACCGAAGGCGTTGAATGCCGCAAGGACAAGGACGTGATTGACGAAACGCCCGCGGCCTACAAGGACATTGACGCCGTGATGGCGGCGCAGCAAGACCTGGTGGACGTGGTGCACACGCTCAAGCAGGTGGTGTGCGTGAAAGGGTGAAACGCATCGCCCATCGAGCCGACCCGAAAGGGTCGGCTTTTTTTTGGTCGCAGGGTGGTCTACCCTTGCTTCAACGCCGTCAGATCAATCGCAATCGTCATGCGCGAGTCAGCCAGATCGTCGGCCATCGTCATGGTGCAGGGGGCCACGGCCCCGGGACGGTCACGGCTTCGTCAGGGCCAGGCCAGGGCGGCATGGTGATGGCCACCGCAGATACCCCCTCCGTAGCCGCGGCCCGAAACTGGAAGTGCGTACCCAGTGGAATGGTCAGGCAAACACCCGGTTCGAGCACCACAGTTTCTTCACGCTCGCCCTGCTTGCGCCACATCTCGCCACGCCCGGCCACCACAAACCAGATCTCTTCCACCGTGCGGTGCGTCACGGCCTGGGCCACCTGGCCGGCGCGCAGCGTGAAATGCGCCATGCCGCCTCCCTGCAAGCCCAGCAGGATGCGCACATCCGAGCCATCGGGTGCCACCACTGTCGCGACGGCGGGGAGAGGCATGGTATTGAACGCGGTCATGGTTGGGCGCTACCAGTTACAAACTCCATCAGATCGGCAGACAGAATGACGGGCACTTGCGGAAAGTACCCGGACTGGTTCGGCTGTGCCGTGAGCGCACAAATGTTTTTGGAATACATGCATCCTCCGCTGTTTGAATAGTGGTTCAAATTCTGCCGCATAACGTCTCCAGGCTGCTGCTCCACAACGCGGGCAGTTGCCTGGTCGAGCGGGGGACCCGGGTTCAGATCTGACGCATCAAGGCGCGCGCCCCGGCGCCACCATGGCCGTGGCCAGCGCCAGGCCGGGCGCCGTGGGGTGGGCCGTGTCCACCAGAACGCCTTCTGCAAAGCTGAAATTTCTGGCCGGGCGGACCACATGGGCCCGGAAGGCGAGTGAATCGCTGGCGCTCGCCAGCGACAGGAACTTGACGGAGAGTTCCAGCGTGACGACCACCTCACTGTCGTAGTGCCCCAAGCCGGCGAGCACGAAGGCCGCGTCAAAACCCGCGGAGATGACTCCCCCATTGAGCGCCGTCGTGCCGCCACCGCCCAGCGGGCCAGGGGCCAGCCCTGACAGGGTGACAACCGCGGTGCCGGGTTCCTCGAACGCACCCTTGAAGCCGAACCACAAGACCTCTTTGCGCGCGTTGAACTGCAGCAGTTGCTGTGCGCGCCTTTCAGGCGACAGGCGAAAAGCGGCCGAAGGAAGTTGCATGGCAGTACCGTCCTCAATCAAGCGGGGCTCAACCCAGCAGCGCAGGGTTGAGCTGCCAGGTGGCGAGCGTGAGTGCCGACGCGAACGACACCCATGCCAGGTAGGGCAGCAGCAGCATGGCCGCCAGCCTGCTGACGCGCCAGAACAGGCCGATGGTGAGGGCGATCAGCACCCACAGCAGAACAATCTCTGCCAACGCCAGCCCGCCTTGCCGCCAGACGAAAAAGAGCCAGGTCCACAGCGCATTGGCCGCCAGCTGGAGCATGAACACCAGCAGCGCGTTGCGTGCGCCCGCAAAACCGCGCGCGCGCCAGACCAGCCAGGCCGAGATGCCCATCAACGCATACAGAGCCGACCAGACCGGCGCAAACAGCCAGCCCGGGGGCGCCCAGGCGGGGCGAATCAGGTCGCGGTAGAAATCACCCGCGTTGGCCGATGCCAGACCGCCCACCGCGGCCGCGGCAAAAGCGACGGCCAGCCAGCCGATCAGGCCCAGGGTTTGGCGTGCGGGTGACCTGGCAGGGCGTTGAGTCATTGGAGGTGCTGACGATAGGGATGCCCTGCATTCTCCGGCAGTTGTTCAACTGGGTGTGCGCCCTCCGGATTCAGTCAACTTGTCGCGGGTGGTTGAGCGGCCTCTTTTGACATTTGCCTAATAGAGGTACACCGCCCCCGAATTGCTCTGGCTTGCATCGGCCTGGTTGCCACCAATGCCGCCCGAGCCACCGTCTTCTGAGGCCGCACCCACGGCGAGGGTATTGCCATCGGCCGACAGCGCCACCGCACCGCCAAACCGGTCGCCCGCGCCGGTATTGGGTGCCTTCAGGTAGGCCGACTGCGACCACGCCGCGCCGCTGCGCTTGAACATGAAGACGGCGCCGGCATCCGCCGCGGCGGTGTTGGCCTGGTCCCCGTTGAAACCCGTGGCGTTGCTGTCTTCACGGTAAGACGACACGGCCAGCGTATGGCCGTCCGCCGACATGAACATCGCATTGCCAAAGCGATGTGGTGTTCGCGTGTTGGAGGGCTTCAGGTACGCCTGCTGTGACCAGGTTGCGCCCGCACGGGTGAACACAAATGCGGCGCCCGAATTCAAGGCCAGCGCATTGTCGACGGGGTTGACTGCGAACACGCCGGTGTTGTTGCTGCTCTCGCCGTCCATCCCCACGCCCAGGGTGTTGCCGTCGGCCGACAGGACAACTGCCACTCCGAACCGGTCATTGGCTTCGGGCAGCGGCGCCTTCAGGTAGCTCTGCTGCGCCCACAGGTTGCCCGTGCGCTGAAAGACGTAGGCGGCTCCCGCGTTGGACAAGGAGTTGTCGCCCGGGGCCGCCGCGTCGGCGCTTTGCTCAAAAAACGCGCCCACCGCGACGGTGTCACCACTGCCCGAGAGCGCCAGTGATATGCCGAAGAAATCGCCCGCGCCCGCGTTGGATGCCTTGAGGTAGCCCTGGGCCGACCAGACGCCCCCTGTGCGCGTGAACACATGGACGGCCCCTGAGCCGAAGTAAGCGCCGTTGCCGTGCGCGCCCGTCTGGTCCGCGCTCTCGTAATAGGCGGCCACCGCCAGCGTGTCGCCGTTGGTGGACAGCCTCACGGTGGTCCCGAACAGGTCGCCAGCGTACGCGTTGGGTGCCTTGATGAAGGCCTGGCGCGACCACACCGCGCCACTGCGGGTGTAGACATACACGGCGCCAGCGCTGGCTGCCAGATTGTTGGTGGCCGGCATCACGGTGAAGGTGCCGGTCTGGTTGCCCGACTCCCCGTCGGCCCCGATGGCCAGCGTGCTGCCGTCGCCCGACAGGGCCAGCGCGTTGCCAAAGTAGTCGTTGGCATCCGGGTTGGGCGCTGCAATTCGGGCCTGCTGGGTCCACGTGGCCCCGGTTTTGGTGAAGACATACACAGCGCCCGTGTTGCCGCCCTCACCGTAGGCTCCAACGGCCATCGTCGAACCGTCGGCCGACAACGCCACCCGGTTGCCGAAGCGGGCCTCCACCGCCGGCGAGGCCGCCTTGAAGTAACCGATGGCCTGCTTCATGTCGGGCGCCACCGCCGCCGAGCTCGGCCCACACCCGCTCACGTTGCAGGCCTGCACGGTGTAGGTGGCGCTCAGGCGCGTGTGCAGCAGCACCGGGACCGCATACGCCAGGCTGGTTGTGAAACTGCTTTGCCCGATCTGCACCCGGGGCAGGGGTCCGGCGCCGTCCGGGTCTTCGTACACCAGGTAGCTCTGGGCATCTGCCACAACGTTCCATGAAAAGTTCAAGGCCTTGGCCGCGTAAGTGATGGTCAGGCCCGGCGCGGCGGTGGGAGCGGGTGGCGGCGGCGGGGGTGGCGGCGGAGGCGGGGGCTCCGGCGGGGGCGGCGGCACCACTGCGCTGCAGTGGACCAAGGCTTGGCTCTGCTGCCCTGCGCTGCCCGTGCCCTGCAACACACTGCACAGCATCCCGGCCGGTTGCACAGCCACCGTGACGGTGTAGGGCGTGCCGTGCGCCAGCGGGGTGGCGAAGCTGAAGGACCCGTTGGCAGGCACGGACAGGTTTTCTGCCCCGTTGATCTGAAGCACCACGGTGCCTACCAGGCCCGTCACCTCGACGGTGATGGGGTAGGTGTTGTCGGAGCATGACACCAGAATATCGTTGACGGGCCCCACAGCCGTCCCCGTGCCGTTGGCCACCACACAGGTCTGCCCCGTGGGCTGCGTTTTGACCACCAGGTGGTAGGCGGTGCCGACCGCCACCGTCACGGAATAGTGGCCTGAAGACGTCAGCTCCACTTCAAGAGTGCCGTTGTTCTGCAGAACCACCTTGCCCTTCAGGCCGACCAGGGTGCCGCCAATGGTCGTTTCGGCGCTTGGCGTGTCCGGAGGGCCCACGGGGGCGTCGCTGCCCCCGCCGCAAGCCGCCAGCGTCATGAGCAAAGGGAACGCCAGACACGCTGCGGCCCAACGCCTCAGGTGGTTGAAGTTGACGGTGACCCGGCCCTTCAAGGCCAACAGGGAAACGTGCCCGCGTGAAAGCCGGCCAACAAAACATTGCATGGTGATGGGTCCTCGTCTGCACCCGTGGCCCAACAACGGCCGGTCATGCAGGGATCCGATGGGCCTGTGTGCCAAGCCTGAATCGGGCCCGAATGATGCAATGGCGTGGGGCGTGGTTGCAGTGGTGCAAACCCATCCAAACTTCAGTAGGGTTGACAAACGCAGCGACGCCAACGCGTCAGCGTCCGGGCAATAGTTGCTACCAATTCCGTAGCAAGAAGTGGCCGCCCCGTCTGGACTCCAGGCCTATTTGCCTCTTGACTCAGCTTGTGAAGCCAGTTGCGCGGCGTGCAGCGCTTGCGGCGCGTTGGCGAGCCTTCGCAAGATTTCACTGACCCGACTGGCGCAACCCTGGACGGGGGAGAAAAGTGGGCTATTGACCGTTGCCGACGAACGTCACCAGATCGCCGGACAACACCTGCCCTGGGTAGGTGTGTTGATCTGGCACAGCGTTGACATTGGTGGCCAAGAAGGCTGGGTTGGTCAAAGCGGTGAAGTGCTGATAGGAAACTTTGAGGGTTTTGGCGCCTGATCCGGCAGAGGCCGCCAGATTTTTGAGCCCGGTGATCTGAACTGCATTTGCCGTCACGTCAATGCCCGAAACGCCATTGAAGGTGTTGGTGCTTGCGTTCAGGGTAATCAGCGGCTTAAGCAAGAGTGCCTCGGCAGATTGTTCGCCCAGAACGGTGAAGAACAGGGTGCGCTTGTCGGTGCTCAACGCCGCTTGAATTACCCGGTATTCGTACCCTTTGAACGAGCGAAAGTTGGTGACTTGGCTCCCCACGACGCCCGTCACGCCATCTTCCAGACGCAAAGCACGCTCGGGGTTGCTGCCCAGCACCCAAGCCCCGTCGCTCAGGATGAACTGGATCTGGAAGGTATTGTTCGCTCCCCGGCCATCGTTGTCGCGCGGAAAGTACAAGCGCACTGGCGGCGCTTGCAGTGTTTGAAGGTCAGACACGATGGTCCCGGAGGCCACTTTGGCCAGGTCCGCGACCAGACCCACAGGCCTGCTCACCATAACCGTCGCCGTGGCGCTGACGGTGCCGGCGGAGTTGGACGCAACCAGCACGTAGGTTCGGGTTGCCGCAGGCACCACTGTGGACTGTTGCCCAGTGACGGTCACCTGATCGAGCGTGACTGACGTGGCGAAGGTCGTGGTCCAGTTCAGTACGCTGGACTGGCCGGGTGCGATCGTGGCCGGCGTGGCGGTGAACGCCGAGATAGCTGGCAATGCCACGGGGGGATCGACGGTGCCGCCACCTCCGCCGCCACAGGCGACAGCGCCTATCGAGGCGATCACGCCGACCAGGCATCTGCCCGCAGCGCGACAAAAACCGGCAAAGGGATGCCCGGATTTGAGGGGAGAAGCGTTGTCGAATTCCATGAAACCTCCACTGAATTTTTGTTCCGGGAGTTTAATGCGCCCGTAGATTCTGAGGGCAACGAAAAGGGGTCACCACGCGCAACGCGATCCTGAGAGCGCACAGGAATAGGCTGCTCCCGGTACATCGCGTCTGTCGTGAGGGGCCGGTTACTGACTCTTCCTGCGGTGATACGTCAACGCCGCCGCCACACAGAATGCCAGCGCGTCCTGGTCCACAGGCTCATGTTCGGTAAACACAATGGCCCGGTTGCCTTCGTACCTGAATGTGCGAGGGAAGATGGTCTTGAAAGTCTCCACCAGCGTCGTCTGGCAGTTGAAGTACATCGCGTACTCGGTGGGTTTTGACTTCTTCCAACCAAGCCGGATGGTGCTTCCGCTGCCTGTGTGTGGTGTGAGGTACGCGGGCTCGCCCCACTTGAGCGTTTCTTCAAGCGCACCTACACCTTCGGTTGACGCGGCAGTGCGAAAGATGAGGTCGCGCAGCGCCATGAGTTTGCGGCGCATGGGGGCGGGGTAGGTCTGGAATGCGCTGGCGACCCTAGGGCTGGCGAAGGGCTTCATGGTGCGTGGAGTGTATTCAGATCACATTCGTGGTCTTGCCTTTTGCTGTGCCGAGATCGGGAGGCAAGCTCCTGATCCGTGTCGATTGAGATGTTATCCGCCGAGCCCTTCCCGCGCCGCACTCCCAGTGCTAGACTGAATTCCATGAATGCCCGCGTAGACCAGCTACTGGATGAGGTTCTCGGCCTACCCGCCGATGAACGCTCGGCATTGGCGGTCGCTCTCCTCGACAGCCTCGAGACTGCTGACGAAGCGACAGTCTCCGATCTGTGGCGTGCCGAAGTGAACCGGCGCCGCGCGGAATTGCGTGCAGGGCGAGTGCAAGCCAGCCCCTGGGCTGAAGTACGGCAGCGCCTTAGCTCCCTGTGAGTTCCTTCGACATTGAAGTGCTGCCCGAAGCGGAGGCAGAGGCACGCGAGGCTTTCCTCTGGTATTTCGAGAGAAGCCCAATTGCCGCCGATGCCTTCCGGGTGGAGCTGTTCGAAGCCATCGATGGATTGGCCGAGACGGCCGAGGACTGGCCCGAGGACGAAGACGACATCCGGCACTACCACCTCAAGCACTTCCCGTATACGGTGAGGTATGAGGTGCTCGGCCGGACTGTGACGGTCTTCGCGATAGCGCATCAACGTAGGCGCCCAGGATATTGGCGAGATCGCTGAATACCCGCCAGGACAGCACTCGACGGATAAGGTAGCCGCTCAGCCGACGCCGAAGGCGGCCGATGCAGCGGCCTGCTAAACCGCTGTATATGAATGCTGGCAGAAAGATTTCCTAACCATCACGGCAACTGAAATATGCCAACAGCACCAGCAAAGAAGACGAAGCCCAAGCCAATCACAACCACGCCTGCAAACACAGAATCTCTTCCCCGAATCCGCCAAAACGGGGTATTGCTACCTTCGCTTGTGACGGGAATCTCGCGAATAAGGATGAAACGCCATCCAACAAAAATGAGGATGCTCCCGCACAGGACTTCGAAGACTTGGAGGAGCGTCATTTGCGGTTTAACGTGATGCAGCCCAGCGCCTATCCTGGCACTTCCAGGACAGGCGACGAAATAAGCTGGTCCGGCGAGTCAGATCGACGCGGCACGATGTGGCGCGATGCCGCTTGCAATCAGCTCTCGGGGTGAATCTTGAGGATGCAGACACGTGGGTCATGCTACCTCTGAAACTCAAACCCCCACCAACCCCGCAGCCCGCTGCACCTCAATGCGTATCTCCTCCGTCAACTTCGCCTTGAGCTCGGTGAACACCGGCGTGGTCTTGACCGAGTAGTGGCGCGGGTGCGCAATGGGCACGCTCAGGTCGCACTTGATGCGGCCGGGGCGGGCGCTCATCACCACCACGCGGCTGCCCATGAAGATGGCTTCGTCGATGTCGTGCGTCACAAACAGCACGGTCTTCTGCTCGGCTTCCCAGATGCCTTGCAGCAGTTCCTGCATCAGCTCGCGGGTCTGGTGGTCGAGCGCGCCAAAGGGCTCGTCCATGAGCAGGATGCGCGGGTCGTTGGCCAGGGCGCGGGCCAGCGCGGTGCGCTGCTGCATGCCGCCCGAGAGCTGCTTGGGAAAGTGGTTCTCAAACCCCTTCAACCCCACCTTGGCCAGAAACTGCCGCGCCTTGTCTTGCTGTTCGGCCAGGGGCAGGCCTTTTTCGCGCAGGCCAAAGCACACGTTCTGCAACACCGTGAGCCAGGGGAACAGCGTGTAGCTCTGGAACACCATGCCGCGGTCGGCGCCCGGGCCGCTCACGGCTTTGCAGTCCAGCTCGATGCGGCCCGTGGTGGGCGTGTCCAGCCCGGCCACCATGCGCAGCAGGGTGCTCTTGCCGCAGCCCGAGGGGCCGAGGATGGTGATGAAGTCGTTCTCGGCCACCGTCAGGTCGGTGGCGTCCAGCGCCACGGTGCCGCCCTCTTTTTTGCCGTCTCGCCCGGGGAAGGTTTTGGACAGCTTGGAGATGTTGAGGATGTTGGTCACAGCCGGGCCCACGGGTATAGCTTGCGGTTGAAGGCCTTGAAGGCAAAGTCCGTCACCAGGCCGATCACGCCAATGACGATGATGCCGAAGATGATCTGGTCGGTGGCCAGCAGCGCCTGGCTGTCGGTGATCATGTGGCCGATGCCGCTGCTCGCGCCAATCAGCTCGGCCACGATCACATAGGTCCAGGCCCAGCCCAGCACCATGCGCAGCGTTTCGGCAATTTCGGGCGCGCTGCTGGGCAGCAGCACGCGGGTGACGATGCCGCGGTCGCCCGCGCCCAGGGTGTAGGCGGCTTCCACCAGGTCGCGCCGCGTGTTGCCCACGCTCACGGCAATCATCAGCACCAGCTGGAAGAAGCTGCCAATGAAGATGACGCTGAGCTTCTGCGCCTCGCCAATGCCGGCCCACAAAATCAGCAGCGGGATGAAGGCCGAGGCGGGCAGGTAGCGCGCAAAGCTCACAAAGGGCTCAAAGAACGCCTCGATGGGTTTGTACGCGCCCATCAGCACGCCCATAGGGATGGCCAGCACGGCCGCCAGCGCAAAGCCGCCCAGCACCCGCCACACCGTCATGCCAATGTCCTTGGCAAAGCCCTGGTTCACCAGCAGGTCCCAGCCCGAGCGCACCATGGTCAGCGGGTCGGCCAGAAAGGTCTTGGACACATAGCCGCTGAAAGTCACGGCCGACCACAGCGCAAAGAACAGGATGAAGAAGCTCACGCCCAGCACCACACGGGTGCCGGGGTTCACCGGTTGCAACGGTCGCATGCCGGTTTATCTCAAGAACTGCGTGTCGGCCAGCTTGCCCATGTCGGGCAGGGTCTTGATGATGCCGGCTTCCATCAGCAGGCTGGCGGCTTCCTTGCTGAACTCGGCGTGCTCGCTGGCAAAGAACTTCTGGTTGGCGGCGCGGTCCTGCCAGCGCAAGTACTTCTGGCTGGCTTCAAACTTGTCGGCGGGTTGCTTCACGTCGGCGCCCATGATCTCGAAGCTCTTGGCCGGGTCTTTCTTGATCATCTCCAGCGCGTCAAAGTAGCCGTCGGCCAGGGCCTTGGCGGCCTTGGGGTTCTCGGCCAGGAACTTGGGCGTGCAGCCAAAGGTGTCCATCACCATCGGGTAGTCGAGCGTGGTGGCAATGATCTTGCCGGCCTCGGGCTTCTCGCGCACGGCGCTCAGGTAGGGCTCGTAGGTCATGGCGGCGTCCAGGCCACTGGTGCCCGCAATCATGGCGTTGGCGGCGGCTTGCGGTTCGAGGTTGACGATCTTCACGTCCTTGGTGCTCAGGCCGTTCTTCTTGAGCATCCAGGCCAGGCCGAAGTAGGGCGCGGTCCCGGGTGCGCTGGCGGCCACGGTCTTGCCCTTCAAGTCGCTGATCTTGGTGATGCCGGGCTTGACCACCATGCCGTCGGCGCCGTAGCTCTTGTCGAGCTGGAAGATCTGCGTGGTGGCCACGCCGTTGGCGTTCCACACGATCCAGGTCTCGACCGTGGTGGCCGCGCACTGGATGTCGCCCGAGGCAATGGCCAGGTGGCGGTCTTTCTGCGGGATCTTCTTGATGGTCACATCCAGCCCGTGTTTCTTGAACAGGCCGGCCTCCTTGGCCAGCGTGAGCGGGGCAAAGCCGGTCCACCCCGACATGCCGATGGCGACTTTGGTTTCCTCGGCCTGGCTGGTCACGCAAGCAAAGGCAATGAGCGAGAGGGCAAACAGCTTTTTCATGGGGGTTCTCCTGGTTGGGTGTGGTGGGACTCTATGCAGGCTTCATGCCAATCGCAATGCGTGTAATTCCGGTATTTGCGCTTCCAGCGCATCACCGATGGCGCCGCTGACCACGAGGTCGTGCATGGCCGACATGTCGGGGGCCAGGCTGCGGTCCTGCATCATCGCGGGCGAGACCTGGCGCACCGCGCGCATCACGCCTTCAAGCGCCGGCGCACTCGTGAGTGGCCGCAAAAACTCAATGCCCTGGGCCGCGGCCAGCAGCTCGATGCCCACGATGTGCGCGGTGTTGCGCAGCATGGGCGTGAGCCGGCGCGCGGCAAACGTGGCCATGCTCACATGGTCTTCCTGGTTGGCCGAGGTGGGCAGGCTGTCCACGCTGGCGGGGTGGGCCAGCGACTTGTTCTCGCTGGCCAGCGCGGCCGCCGTCACGTGCACGATCATGAAGCCGCTGTTCAGGCCCGGCTCGGGCGTGAGGAAGGGCGGCAGGCGCGACACCACCGTGTCCACCAGCATCGCAATGCGCCGCTCGGTGATGGCGCCGATCTCGGCAATCGCCACGGCCAGCGCATCGGCGGCCAGCGCCACGGGTTCAGCGTGGAAATTGCCACCCGACACCATCAGGCCTTCGAAGACCAGCGGGTTGTCGGTCACGGCGTTGGCTTCGCGCACCAGCACTTCGGTGGCATGGCGCATCTGGTCCAGGCAGGCGCCCATCACCTGGGGTTGGCAGCGCAGGCAATACGGGTCCTGCACGCGGTCGTCCCCTTCAAGGTGCGAGGCGCGGATGGCGCTGCCCACCATCAGTGCACGGTAGGCCGCGGCGCAGTCGATCTGCCCGGGCTGGCCGCGCACAGCGTGGATGCGCGGGTCAAACGGGCCATCGCTGCCGCGCGCGGCGTCCAGCGTGAGCGCGCCCGAAATCACGGCGGCTTCAAACACGCGGTCGGTGGTGAGCAGGGCGTCAATGGCCAGGCCCGCAGACACCTGGGTGCCGTTGATCAGCGCCAGCCCCTCCTTGGCGCCCAGGGCCAGCGGCGCCAGGCCGGCGCGGGCCAGGGCCTCGGCCCCGCCCAGCCGCTCGCCTTGGTAGAAAGCCTCGCCCTCGCCAATGAGCGGCAGGCACAGGTGGGCCAGCGGCGCGAGGTCGCCCGAGGCACCGACCGAGCCCTGGCAGGGAATCACCGGTACCACGCCCGCGTTGTGCAGGTTGATCAGGCCGTCGACCACTTCCTCGCGCACACCCGAGTAGCCGCGTGCCAGGCTGGCGGCCTTGAGCACGAGGATGAGCCGCACCACGCGCTCGCTCATCGGTTCGCCCACGCCCACGGCGTGCGAGCGCAGCAGCTTGAGCTGCAGCGTGGCGAGGTCGCTGCGCGCAATGCGCGTGCTGGCGAGCTTGCCAAAGCCGGTGTTGACGCCATAGACGGGCGCATCACCCTCCGTGGCCTTTTTGACCAGCGCCGCGCTGGCGCGAATGCCGTCGCGGCAGGCTGGGTCCAGTGCCACGGCTGGCGGCGTGTCGCTGCACAGCCGGCGCAGCTGCGCCAGCGTGAGCTGGCCGGGGACGATGGTTTCAGTGAGGGGCATACAGGAGGTTGTTGGGAGATTCCGTTCGTCCTGAGCTTGGCCTGTCCTGAGCCCGTCGAAGGGCGAAGGGCCCCGCGCGGGGCTTCGACAGGCTCAGCCCGAACGGATTTTTTTATCCAATCATCGGGAGGTTCAGGTTGTTCGCCTTGGCCGACTCTTTGGCCATGTCATAGCCCGCATCGGCATGGCGCATCACGCCCGTGGCCGGGTCGTTGAACAGCACGCGGCCCAGCTTCTCGGCGGCCTCGGGCGTGCCGTCGGCGCAGATCACCACGCCGCTGTGCTGCGAGTAGCCCATGCCCACGCCGCCACCGTGGTGCAGGCTGACCCAGGTGGCGCCGCTGGCGGTGTTGAGCAGGGCGTTGAGCAGCGGCCAGTCGCTCACGGCGTCGCTGCCGTCCATCATGGCTTCGGTCTCGCGGTTGGGCGAGGCAACGGAGCCGCTGTCCAGATGGTCACGGCCAATCACGATGGGGCCCTTGAGCTCGCCGCTTTTCACCATCTCGTTGAAGGCCAGGCCGGCCAGATGCCGCTCGCCCAGGCCGATCCAGCAGATGCGCGCGGGCAGGCCCTGGAAGGCGATGCGTTCTTCGGCCATGTCCAGCCAGCGGTGCAGGTGCTTGTTGTCCGGGAAGAGTTCCTTCATCTTCGCGTCGGTCTTGCGGATGTCTTCGGGGTCGCCGCTCAGCGCTACCCAGCGGAAAGGGCCGATGCCCTTGCAGAACAGCGGGCGCACATAGGCGGGCACAAAGCCGGGGAAGTCAAACGCATTGGCCACGCCAAAGTCCTTGGCCACCTGGCGCAGGTTGTTGCCGTAGTCCACGGTGGGGATGCCCATGGCGTGGAAGGCCAGCATGGCCTTGATGTGCGTGGCACACGACTCGCCCGCGGCCTGTTTCAGCGCCGCGTGCTGCGCCGGGTCCTTGCGGGCCGCCTGCCATTGCGCTACGGTCCAGCCCGCAGGCAGGTAGCCGTTGATGATGTCGTGGGCCGAGGTCTGGTCGGTGACGATGTCGGGGCGTGCCAACTTGCCCTGTTCGCCCCCTGCTTCTGCACGCCGCACCAGTTCGGGCAGGATCTCGGCCGCGTTGCCGCACAGGCCAATCGACACCGCCTCTTTGGCCGCCGTGTGCCGGGCGATCAGGGCCAGGGCCTCGTCCAGGTCTTTGGCCTGCTTGTCCAGGTATTTGGTGCGCAGCCGGAAGTCGATGCTGCTTTGCTGGCACTCGATGTTCAGCGAGCAGGCGCCGGCAAAGGTGGCGGCCAGCGGCTGCGCGCCGCCCATGCCGCCCAGGCCGGCGGTGAGGATCCAGCGGCCGCTCAGGTCGCCGTTGTAGTGCTGGCGGCCCGCCTCCACAAAGGTTTCATACGTGCCCTGCACGATGCCCTGGCTGCCGATGTAGATCCAGCTGCCGGCGGTCATCTGGCCATACATCATCAAACCCGCGCGGTCGAGCTGGTTGAAGTGCTCCCAGTTGGCCCATTGGGGCACCAGGTTGGAGTTGGCCAGCAGCACGCGCGGCGCGCCGGTGTGGGTGCGGAACACGCCCACGGGCTTGCCCGACTGGATCAGCAGCGTCTCGTCAGGCTGGAGCTGGCGCAGGCTGTGCAGGATGGCGTCAAAGCAGGGCCAGTTGCGCGCGGCCTTGCCAATGCCGCCGTAGACCACCAGCTCGTCGGGGTTCTCGGCCACCTCGGGGTCCAGGTTGTTCTGGAGCATGCGGTAGGCGGCCTCGATCTGCCAGTTGGCGCAGCTGATGGCGCTGCCGCGCGGCGCTCGCACCGGGCGGGCCTTGCTGTCAAGAAAAGGGGTTTGCGAAAGGTCAGACATGGCGGGCTCCTGGGCAGGACGGCGATGAGGCTTTGCGGTAAGTTGTCTATACAACTTGAGCGATTGAAATGAAGTTTAGTTGTCTATACAACTTGTGTCAACTGGGGTAATCTACGGGCCATGAGCAAGCGCGAATTGCCGGCCTACGAACAGGTCAAGGCCTTCATCAAGGGGCACATCAGCAGTGGCCACTGGAAGCCGGGCGACCCGGTGCCCAGCGAGTCGGCGCTGATGACGCAGTTTGGTGTGTCGCGCATGACCGTCAACCGAGCGCTGCGCGAGCTGGCCGCCGAGGGCATGGTCACGCGGGTGCAGGGCTCGGGCACGCGGGTGGCGCAGCTGCACCGCATCTCGTCGCGCCTGACCATTCGCGACATCCATGAAGAAGTGGTGGAGCGCGGCCACATCCACACCACGCGGGTGCTCACCGTGGCCCGCGAGGCCGCCAGCGCCGACGTGGCGCCCGCGCTGGGCCTGGCCGCCGGTGCGCCGGTGTTCCACACGGTGCTGATCCACCTGGAAAACGGCGTGCCCATCCAGTATGAAGACCGCTACGTCAACCCCGCAGCCGCGCCCGACTACCTGCTGACCGATTTCACCCAGACCACGCCCACCCACCATTTGCTGCTGCACGCGCCGCTGACCGAGGCCAGCTACGCCATCGAGGCCTGCCTGCCCACGGCCGAGGAGGCGCGCGAGCTGGGCATCAAGCGCAGTGAGCCCTGCCTGGCCATGATGCGGCGCACCGTGAGCGGCGCCCATGTGGCCAGCATTGCCCGGCTGGTGTACCCCGGCACGCGCTACAGCTTTGCGGGGCAGTTCCAGGCATGAACTGGCAGATGGTTTCATTGGCCGACGTGCGCCCGCAGCCCTGGAAAAACGGCGGTGGCACCACCCGCGAGCTGCTGGCCTGGCCCTCGCCCGCTGACTGGCGGGTGCGCCTCTCGGTGGCCGAGGTGGCGAGCGATGGCCCTTTCTCGTGCTTTGAGGGCGTGCAGCGCTGCTTTGCCGTGCTCAGCGGCGCGGGCGTGCGCCTCGACATGGGCGGCACGCTGCACACGCTCACGGCAGCCAGCGAGCCACTGGCGTTTGACGGCGCGGTGGCCGTGGGCTGCACCCTGATTGATGGCGCCACACAGGACTTCAACCTCATGGCACGGGGCGGCTCACCCACGCTGCGCCGCGTGCGGGGGGCCTGGCAGGGCCTGGCGGGTGCTACAGGTTTTGTAGCACTCTATGCCCACCAGTCCTGGACTACAGCCACTTTTGACCATGAAACCGTGACAATACCCCCAGCCACGCTGGCCTGGCGCGTGGCAGACCTGGCCGCGCCGGTGGCCGTGCACAGCAGCGACGCACTCTGGATGGAGGTGATGCCATGAGCGTTGAAATCTGGACCAACTGCCACGTGGCCACGCTGGCCGCCGGTGCCGCCGTGCCCTATGGCCTGGTGAACAACGCGGCGCTGGTGGTGCAGGGCGACCGGATCGCCTGGGTGGGCTCGCAGGCCGACGTGCCGGCCGAGTGGCTGTCGCGCTGCACCCGCGGCCGCGATGCGGGCGGCGCGCTGATCACGCCGGGCCTGATCGACTGCCACACCCACCTGGTGTATGGCGGTGACCGCGCGCAGGAGTTCGAGCAGCGGTTGCAGGGCGCCAGCTATGAAGACATTGCCCGCGCCGGCGGTGGCATTGCCTCCACCGTCCAGGCCACGCGAGCCGCCAGCGCAACGCAGCTGGAGGCCCAGAGCGCCGAGCGCCTGTGGGCCCTGCTGGCCGAAGGCGTGACCACGGTGGAAATCAAGTCGGGCTATGGCCTGGCGCTGGAGCACGAGCGCAAAACGCTGGGCGTGGCCCGTGCGCTGGGCCGCGACCTGCCGGTGGATGTGCGCACCACCTTTCTGGGCGCGCACGCCGTCCCGCCCGAGTTTGCCGGCCGCACCGACGACTATCTGGCCGAGGTGCTGCGCATGCTGCCCGTGCTGCATGCCGAGGGCCTGGTGGATGCGGTGGACGCGTTCTGCGAACGCATTGCCTTCAGCGCGGCGCAGACCCGCCAGGTGTTTGAGGCGGCCAGGGCGGTGGGCCTGCCCGTGAAGCTGCATGCCGAGCAGCTCAGTGACAGCGGCGGCGCCCAACTGGCCGCAGAATTTGGCGCGCTCAGCTGCGACCATCTGGAGTGGCTCAGCGCCGACGGCGCGGCCGCCATGGCCCGCGCCGGCAGCGTGGCCGTGCTGCTGCCCGGCGCGTTTTATTTCTTGCGCGAGACGCGGCTGCCGCCGGTGGCGCTGCTGCGCGAGCATGGTGTGCCCATGGCGGTGTCCACCGACTGCAACCCGGGCAGCTCGCCCTGCACCTCGCTGCTGCTCATGCTCAACATGGCCTGCACGCTGTTCCGCCTCACGCCCGAAGAGGCACTGGCCGGGGCCACGCGCCATGCCGCGCGGGCGCTGGGCCTGGCCGACCGCGGCGCGCTTGCGCCGGGCCTGCGCGCCGACTTTGTGCTGTGGGGGGTGGACCACCCCGCGCAGCTGGCTTATGCCATGGGCGCCAACCCGCGTCTGCAAACCGTCTTCAAGGGTCAACCTGTATGAGTTTCCAACTGCATCGCGGCACGGTGCCGCTGCTGGTCAGCATGCCGCACGTGGGCACGCAGATTCCCGACGAACTGAAAGACCGCTACCTGCCGCGCGCGCTGGCCGTTGAAGACACCGACTGGCACCTGGAGCGGCTCTATGACTTCTTGCCCGCGCTGGGCGCCAGCGTGCTGGTGCCGCAGATCTCGCGCTATGTGATCGACCTGAACCGCCCGCCCGACGACGCGCCCATGTACCCCGGCGCGTCCAACACCGAGCTGTGCCCCACGCGGTTTTTCACTGGCGACCCGCTGTACCGCGACGGCGCCGCGCCCGACGCCGCGCAGCGCGCGCGCCGCCGCGAGGCCTGGTGGCAGCCCTACCACGAGGCGCTGCAGGGCGAGCTCAACCGCCTGCGCGCCGAACACGGCTTTGCGCTGCTGTGGGACGCGCACAGCATCCGCAGCCAGATCCCCTGGCTGTTTGAAGGCCGCCTGCCAGACCTCAACATCGGCACGGCCAGTGGCGCGGCGGCGCACGCGGCCATCACCGACGCCGTAGCCGCCGCCTGCGCCGGCATGCCGGGGCTCACCAGCGTGGTCAATGGCCGCTTCAAAGGCGGCTACATCACGCGCCACTACGGCCAGCCCGCGCAACAGGTCCATGCGGTGCAACTGGAGAAGTGCCAGAGCCTGTACATGCAGGAGCAGATGCCGTTTGCCTATGACGAAACGCTGGCCGCGGGCATTCAGCCCGTGCTGCAGCGCATGGTGAGCGCCGCGCTGGCCGCCGCGCAAGGCCTGTATGGGCGCTGAAGCGCGCTTTCTCGCACCACAGGCCTGGCTGTCCGCCGCGGGCGGTGGGGTGTGGGCCAGTGAGGTGTTGCTCACGGTGGGGCCTGACGGCCATTGGCAGGCGATTGAACCTGGCGCCATACCGGCCCAGGCACAGGGCGCCACACGCTTGCCAGGGCCGGTGCTGCCTGGCGTGGTGAATGCACACAGCCATGCGTTCCAGCGCGCCATCGCCGGCCTGACGGAGCAGGGCAGTGCGCAGGGTGACGATTTCTGGAGCTGGCGCGACCGCATGTACCGCGCGGCACTGCGCATCACGCCTGCCCAGCTCGAGGCCATTGCCACCCAGCTTTACAACGAGCTGCTGCAAGGCGGCTACACCCAGGTCTGCGAGTTTCACTACCTGCACAACGACCTGGATGGCCGGCCCTATGCCGATCCGCTGGAACTCTCGCTGGCGCTGGTGCGCGCGGCCCAGGCCACGGGCATGGGCCTGACGCTGCTGCCCACGCTGTACATGCGCTCGGGCTTTGGCGCGCCGGGCTTGCGCGGCGACCAGCGCCGCTTTGCCAGCACACCCGCAAGCGTGCTGCGCCTGGCAGAAGGCGTGAACGCGCTGGGCCTGCCGAACGTGCGGGCGGGCGTGGCGCTGCACTCGCTGCGCGCGGTGGACGAAGCGGCGCTGAACGAGGTGGCCCAGGCCGCGCAGCGCCAGGGCTGGCCGGTGCACATCCACATTGCCGAACAGACCCAGGAGGTGGGCGACTGCCTGGCCCACCATGGCCAGCGCCCCATCGAGTGGCTGCTGGACCATGCGCCGCTGGACGCGCGCTGGAACCTGGTGCACGCCACCCACACCACGGCGGCGGAACTGCAGGGCCTGCGGGCTGCGGGCGCGGCCATCGTGATCTGCCCGAGCACCGAGGCCAACCTGGGCGACGGCGTGTTTGACTACGAAGGCTGGGCCGGGCAGGGCGGGACCTGGTCTGTTGGCTCCGACAGCCACGTCACGCGCCGCGCCACCGAAGAGCTGCGCCTGCTCGAATACTCGCAGCGGCTGGTGCGGCGCCAGCGCAACCTGGCCGCGCGCGTGGCTGGCACGCCCAGCACAGCGGGTGCCCTGCTGCAGGCGGCCATGGCCGGGGGCTCGGTCGCGGCCGGGCTGGCATTGGGCGGCCTCGCCGTGGGGCAGCGGGCCGATTTCTGTGTGCTGCACGCCGGGGCGCCCGCGCTGGCCGGCATCCCCATGGCGCACCTGCTGGATGCCTGCGTGTTCTCCAGCCCCGATGCGGCGCTGGCTGGCACCTGGGTGGCCGGGGCGGCGGCAGGGGTCGGTCATGAGGTCGGCCAGACAGCGTTTGGCGAGGTCATGCGCGCGCTGTGGGACTAGCCGCGGGCGGCGTTGCCGCGGCGATTTAATATCGCGGCCATGACCCAACACATTGGAATCGTTGGCTGCTCCGCGGCCGGTGCCGCGCTTTGCTACCAGACCATTTGCGTGGAGGGCGCGGCCCTGCTCGGGCCGCATGCGCACCCCGAGGTGTCCATGCACACGCCGTCGCTGGCCGACTATGTGGCCTGCCTGGACCGCCATGACCTGCATGGCGTGGGTGAGCTGATGCTGGCCTCGGCGCACAAGCTCGCGCGCGCGGGCGCCGACTTCCTGATCTGCCCCGACAACACCATCCACCAGGCTTTTGAGCATGTGGCGCCGCGCTCCCCGCTGCCCTGGCTGCACATTGCCGAGGTGGTGGCGGCCGAAGCATTGCACCGCGGCTACCGGCGCGTGGGCATCACCGGCACGGGCTGGCTGGTGGACAGCGAGGTCTACCCCGAGAAGCTCGCGGCGCGCGGCCTGGCCTATGTGCGGCCCGAGGCGGCCGAGCGCAACGAGATCAACCGCATCATCATGGACGAACTGGTCTGCGGCGTGTTCACGCCCGGGGCTGTGGCGTATTTCCAGCAGGTGATCGAGCGCATGAAGGGCGACGGCTGCGACGCCGTGGTGCTGGGCTGCACCGAGATCCCGCTGATCATCAGCGACGCCAACTCGGCCTTGCCCACGCTCGACTCCACGCGCCTGCTGGCCCGGGCTGCCCTGCAGCGCGCCGTGGCCTGAGCCTGCACCTCTGCCTGTGCGGGCGCGGCCAGCCTAGAGCGCGTTCAGCGGAATCCGCAGGTAGCTCACGCCGTTGTCGTCCGGCGGCGGCAGCTCACCGGCGCGGATGTTGACCTGGATCGACGGCAGGATCAGCGTGGGCATCTCCAGCGTGGCGTCCCGCGCGGTGCGCATGGCCACGAACTCAGCCTCGCTCACCCCGTCATGCACGTGCACGTTGCGCGCGCGCTGGTCGGCCACGGTGCATTCCCACAGCGCCTCACGCCCGGCGGGCGGGTAGTCGTGGCACATGAACAGGCGGGTTTGTGGGGGCAGGGCGAGCAGCTTGCGGATGGAGGCATACAGCTGGTGCGCATCGCCACCCGGAAAGTCGCAGCGCGCCGTGCCCACGTCGGGCATGAACAGCGTATCGCCCACGAACACGGCGTCGCCGATCTGGTAGGCCATGCAGGCCGGGGTGTGGCCCGGCGTGGCCATGGCGCGCACCTGCAGCTCGCCGAGCGCGAAGCTGTCGCCGTCTTCAAGCAGGCGGTCGAACTGGCTGCCATCCTGGCGGAAGCCGGGCTCCAGATGGAACACCTTGTTGAACACGCCCTGCACGGTCGTGATGGCGCGGCCAATGGCGATCTGCCCGCCCAGCTCCTGGCGCAGCCAGGGCGCGGCCGTGAGGTGGTCGGCATGGGCGTGGGTTTCAAGGATCCACTGCACCTGCAGGCCCTGTTCGCGCACCCAGGCCGCGACCTTTTCAGCCGAGGTGGTGCGCGTGCGGCCCGACTTGGGGTCGTAGTCCAGCACCGGGTCAATGATGGCGCAGGCCGAGCCGGGCCCCGCGTGGACCACGTGGGTCGCGGTCCAGGTGGCGGGGTCAAAAAACGTCTGGACGAGGGGGTTCATGGCGGGCTCCTTGGGTTGACTTGCGAGAATTATAATCTATTGACAAATATAATGTAATCTGGCAAACTGAATTTGTTCTGGATCAACTTGTGGAGCAAAAGCAATGAATGAAGACGCCGTGATCGAGCTGGACGCCATGCGCACCGCCGCGCAGTCGGCCTGCGCGCTGATGAAGGTGCTGTCCAACCCCGACCGCCTGCTGCTGCTGTGCGAGCTGGCCGGGGGCGAACGCAATGTGGGCGAACTGGAAGAGGCGCTGGGCATCGTGCAGCCCACGCTGTCGCAGCAGCTCACGGTGCTGCGCAACGAAGCGCTGGTGAGCACCCGCCGCGACGGCAAGAACATCTATTACGAAATGGCCAGCCCCCAGGCGCTGGCCGTGATGCAGGTGCTGTACACGCAGTTCTGCCAACCCGTCAAACCCAAAAGGAGCCGCAAATGACCATTGACTGGAATCACTTCACCCCCTGGGTCTCGCTGGCCGGGGGCCTGCTGCTGGGCCTGGCCTCGGCCGCCTTCATTTTGCTCAACGGGCGCGTGCTGGGCATTAGCGGCATTGTGGGCGGGCTGATCAAGCCGCTGGCGGGCGACGCGCTGTGGCGCGTGGCCTTTGTGGCCGGGCTGCTGGCCGCGCCCTGGGTGTGGACCTTGTTTGCCGCGCCCGTGGTGCCGCGCATTGACGCCGGCGGCGCGGTGCTGGTGGTGGCCGGCCTGCTCGTGGGCTGGGGTACCCGTTATGGATCGGGCTGCACCAGTGGCCACGGGGTGTGCGGGCTGTCGCGCCTGTCACCACGCTCCCTGGTGGCCACGCTGGCCTTCATGGGGGCGGGTTTTGCCGTGGTGTTTGTGGCGCGCCACCTGTTGGCTTGAGGAGAAAACACATGAAACGACTGACCGAATTCCTGGTGGGCCTGCTGTTTGGCCTGGGCCTGATCCTGGCGGGCATGACCGACCCGGGCAAGGTGCTGGGCTTTCTGGACCTGGCGGGTGCCTGGGACCCGTCGCTGGCCCTGGTGATGGGCGGGGCCATCGGGGTGGGGTTCTTTGCGTTTGCGTTGGCCCGCAAGCGCACCGCCGCGTTCCTGGGTGACGCCATGCGCCTGCCCACAGGGCGCGACATCGACCGCCGGCTGGTGATCGGCAGCCTGGTGTTTGGCGCGGGCTGGGGCCTCGCGGGGTTCTGCCCGGGCCCGGCGCTGGTGGCGGCGGGTGCTGGACACTGGCAGGCTGTGGTGTTCGTGCTGGCCATGCTGGCGGGCATGGGCTTGCATGAACTGTCGGCCCGGCCGGCTAATCCTGCCGCGGGGCAGGCCTGAGCATGACTGGCGCTGAACTGGTGGCGCCGGGCCTGGGCGCGCTGGTGGGGCTGGTGCTGGCGCTCACGGGCGCGGGCGGCGCCATCATTGCCGTGCCCTTGCTGGTGTTCGGCCTGCACCTGAGCATGGCGCAGGCCGGGCCGGTGGGGCTGCTGGCCGTGGCCCTGGCGGCCACGGTGGGCGCGGTGCTGGGCTGGCGGGCCGGCGTGCTGCGCTACAAGGCCGCTGCGCTCATGGCCGCTGCCGGGCTGGTGGTGAGCCCGCTGGGCCTCTGGCTGGCGCAGCGCATTCCCAACCGGCCTTTGACGGCGCTGTTTGGTGCCGTGTTGGTGGGGGTGGCGTGGCGCATGTTCCGCCAGGCCGGGCGTGACTTGCGGGGTGAGCCGCGCGTGGCGGCCAGCGAGCCGCCGTGCAGGCTGGATGCCGCGACGGGCAAGCTGCATTGGAATGCGTCCTGCGCACGCTCGCTGGGGCTGGCGGGCGGGGCGGCGGGCTTTCTGTCGGGGCTGCTGGGCGTGGGCGGCGGCTTTGTGCTGGTGCCCACCCTGCTGGCGGTGACCGACCTGCCCATGAAAGCCGTGGTGGCCACCTCCGTGGGCGTGCTGGCCTTGGTGTCGGCCGGCGGCGTGTTCAACGCCAGCGTGGCCGGGCTGGTGCGCTGGGACGTGGGCTGGCCCTTTGCCGCCGGCGCGCTCGGCGGCCTGGTGCTGGGCCGCAGCTTTGCCAGCCGCCTGTCGGGGCCGCGGCTGCAGCAGGGCTTTGCAGTGCTGTCGGGTGCGATTGCGGTGAGTTTGCTGGCGCGGGCGGTGGGGTGGGTTTGAGGATGGGCGCTGCGGAGTGAGCTGAAGTGGGGAATTGGGATATAAATCTCTGTATGAACTGCACGCCCACAGCCCGAACGCCAGAGTGCATGCAAGTAATACGGCGGATCTGACTTTTATATCGCACCAGGTCTTATGCGCACGCACGTCGAATTTGTCTCCACAAAGTTCCCTGCGTATCCAGGAGAAGATGAGAAAGTCAACCCCGGTCGCTTTGGCAAGCGGCTTGCTGAGTACCTTGCAGCACAGCTGCCGAGCCATGGCTTTGTCGTTGCTTCGATCAGAGCCGAAGATTGGGGATGGATGGTTGAATTGGTAAACCCTGAATTCCCGCTTTGGGTGGGATGCGGTAGCTACGACGAAAAGCCGAATGCATTTCTGTGCTTCATAGAGCCGTCGAAGCCATTTGTGCGTAAGTGGTTTTCGAAAATCGACACTACCCAGAAAGTCGAAAGCCTTGCGGTGACCATGAACCGCATATTGCTTGCTAATGACCAAGTCTCTGAGCTCAGATGGTGGACTGAGGATGAAGTTCAGACTTGACAGGGCGTTCTGGGACGATCGCGCCGCCTCAAAACTTCGACGCTATAGCGCTACATGATCAGTCGCATCGCCAACGCAATAAGTTCGTGGGACGCAATCTCGCTATTGCTTTCCGTGCTTGTTGGCGCAGTCTGCCTTGCCTTCGTTGCGTTCAACTGGGCCATGCACTTTGTTGGTTCTGGCAACTATTTGGGGGCAGGGGGAATTGTGTTGGCGTCGGTGGTGGTTACTTTGGCGGCGGCCGCGCGAGTACCGGTGGCATTGGTACTTCTTTTCGGCAGCGCCGTGATCGTCGGAACGGCGTTCTCAATTGGAGCAAGCAACCTTGTCATGCCTTATTAACTGGTTCGTCGGATGGACCCATAACGGCGGCTGGCGCGACTGCCACTTGTTCAGACTGAGTGTGCCGCTGCTGCCCATTCACGGCCAACGGTAGGTCTTAATGAACCGGGTGATCTCCTTCCTGAGGCCTCTACGCGCGGCTCACTGGTCATTGCCTCTGATCATCGTTGGATCCGCCCTGTTCATCGTGTTCGCGCAGCCCTGCAGAGAAGGGCCGCTGTATGCCGAAGTCTGTTGGTTGCTGCTGACAAGTTGCATCGTGCTCTGGTCGAATCACCTTGCCGCTGCTCCGGTGCAAGGTCTGCGACAACTGGGTGTCCTGATAGTCAGCTGCGGCAAGGACGCGATCTCGCTTTTCCTGTGGTTCATTTTTGCGGGCATTCCATTGGCGATTGCTGTTCCTGCCTATCAGTGCTACACGCCGCGAGCAAAGGCGAGTGAAGTCGTGCTGGCGGCATCGATACTGCGACGTGAAATAGATGAAAAGGCGCGCAGACAAGGCACGCTCTCGGGCGCAGGAAAGGACCTTCAGTTCAAGCCTTCAGGGCGCACGGTGGCTGGTTATGTCACAGAAAACGGCGAGATCGTCGCAATCGGCGAGGACCCGCCTGTAGTGATCGTTCTTGCTCCGCAACTTGTTGACGGCGCGGTAAAGTGGGAGTGTCGCGGCTACCCCAACAAGATCGTTCCAGTGTTCTGCCGAGCAGATAAGTGAGACCAGACCTCGCCATCCTCACCCTCAACCGTCACCATGTCCAGACTTCGCGTAGAAAGTTTCACCATCTCCCTCGACGGTTTCGGCGCTGGCCCGGACCAGGACATCAACAACCCTCTGGGCGTGGGCGGCACGTTGCTTCATGGCTGGGCCATTCCCACCCGGACGTTCCAGAAGACCTTGTTCGGCAAGGACGGCGGAGAAACGGGCGTGGATGACGACTTTGCCGCCCGGGGCTTTCAGAACATTGGGGCCTGGATTCTGGGCCGGAACATGTTCGGACCGGTTCGCGGCCCCTGGCCCGACGAGACCTGGCGCGGCTGGTGGGGCGAAAACCCGGTCTATCACGTCCCGGTGTTTGTGCTGACCCACCACGCACGCGCGCCGCTGGTCATGGAAGGCGGCACCACCTTCCACTTTGTGACCGAAGGGATTGCCGCCGCGCTGGCGCAGGCGCGCGAAGCGGCTGGGGGCAAGGATGTTCGCGTGGGTGGCGGGGTCGATGTCATTCAACAGTACCTTCGCCAACGCCTGATCGACGAGATGCACATCGCCATTGCGCCGGTCCTGCTCGGCTCTGGGGAAAGACTTTTTGAAGGAGTCAACCTTCCTGCTTTGGGGTATGCCTGCACGCGGCACCTAAGCACTTCACTGGCGACCCATCTGGTCATCGCCCGGCAATGACCTGAGCGCTGTCTGACACACCCCAACCTCAAGTTTCAAGATGCTTTGGCTGACCATTTTTCTCGGAGGCGCTCTTGTGTGGGCAGGCATTGATGCCTTGTTGCACCTGGGGGCGCCGCAATACTTGACCAAGCGGGAAATTGCGGAGGCGGTGTATGGCGATGGTGCGCCACAGATGTCGGAACGCGGTGAGCACTATGCTCGCAGACGCCTGATCGTGCAGGACTCTTCCCTCGCGACGTTGATTGCATGGTTGTTCATTGTTGCGGGCCTGGCGTCAGTCATCGGTGCAATATGGTTGCTTTTACAAACCTGGTAGCTGGTTCCCTGCGGCGGCTTGCCGAGTCGGCTGGATGCGAGTGTTGACCCATGGACGATTTTCTTGCGCTCGCTGCGTGGCTCGTCGTGGAAGTCGTGCTCATTCAAACGGGGAGGGTCGCGGTGTGGTTTGCCACACTTGGCCGCTGGCGCGGGGAGCGCATCACCGAAAACGAGGGGCGCATCCACGGGCCGGCGGGCGCACTTTCGTTCGTGCGGGAAGGCCGTCGAATCGTGACCGCCAGCGGCATGCTATTTGCCGGAATCCTTTTCTACGCTGCGCTTGTCCTTTTTCTCCTCGCTTGGGCCAGATGATCCGAGCAAGATCTTCGGCCAGTCACAAGCGGAGCAGGGCCTCGACCCGTTGACGGGGGCCAATACCGGAAGCTGCAGGCACTTGGAACGCTTGCTCCCGTCGCGGCTCGGCGCAGTCGTCCTACGCCGCAAGAGGCTTCCGAGGCTCGCTTCAGGTCTGAGCTTCGCTCGGCATGGACGCCGGGTCCATCCAGAGCGCGGCCCACAGGTGGCCGTCGGGGTCGGCAAGGTCGCGGGTGTACATGAAGCCCAGGTCCTCGGCCGGGTTCGCATCCGCCTGACCTCCATGGGCCGCCGCGGCAAGGTTCATCGCGTCCACGGCGCCGCGGCTTTCCAGCGCGAGCGAGAGCATCATCGCGCTGCTCCCGGCCGGCGGGAACGGCCGCTGCGTGAACGTGCGCCACTTGGCGTGGCTGACCAGCATCACCTGGATGGCCTCGCTCCACACCATGCAGGCGGAGGCGTCGTCGCTGAATTGCGGGTTCTGGCTGAAGCCCAGCGCCGTGTAGAAGGCGATGGAGGCCTTGAGGTCGGTGACCGGCAGGCTGATGAAGATCATCTTTGTCATGGGGTTTCCTTGGTGTGTGTCTGGGGGCTGGAGCCTCCGCACGGGCAGAGCCTCACCCCTACGACGATCGACCCACGCCGGAATCGACAAATGGCCGGACCGGCACCGCCTCAGGGTTGGGCGGAGATGTAGCCGGCAAAGCGGGACAGGAAGTCGTGGATGTGCAGGGTGCCCTGGTAGTAGCGGCCCCAGCTGAATACCCGCATCTGCACCTGGCGGCCATGGATGACGAGGATCTGCACTGCAACGTAGTGCAGGTACTGGTCTTCGGAGAGGCTGGTCCTCATCCGGCCGCCGTTGAGCGCGTTGAGGATGCCCGGGTCGATGGCGATGATCACAAAATGGTGCTGGCCCAGCTTGTTGCAGGCTTCCTGCAGGGTTTTCAACTTGACCAGGTAGCCATGCGCGTCCTCGGCCTCGAAGGCGGTCTTGGTCGAAGGCTTGATCGAACCATGGGTGTCGATCTTCTGGACCAGGCGCGACAGGCTGATGGCATCGTCATGCTCGTAGGACCGCGGGCGCATGTGGCTTTGTATGTTGCGGAAGCTGATGCGGTCGACAACGTTGGTGAAGCCCATCTTGCGCAGCGTGCCCGCCAGCAGGGTGGGTTGGGTGCCCTGAACGGCGGCCGACAGGACGCCGGGCACGTGGGACACGTCCAGCGCGTTGCGGATGCTGGCCAGCGCCACGTAGTCCACCTCCTTCATGCCGTCCGGAATGGGCGCTGCCTTGATCTGCGGGATCGGTTCGATCAGCGAATCCCGCAGGTGGCCCACGCCGGTGGTGACGAGGTCAATGCAGAACGACACATAGTGTTCCGGGCTCCTCTGCGCGTACAGGAACAGCAGGCTGGCCTGCCCGCAAAAATCCACCTCGGCCTGGTTGATGTCCTGGGGGCGCGCAACGCGGATCGCAAGCTGCAGTGCAAACTGCAGCGGGTTGACGTTGGTGAAAAACGAGTTCCACGGAAACTCGTTGCGGAACTCCAGCAATTCGATGGCATCGATCAGGCCCGGCCGCGGCGGATTGATTTCCTGAAGGATGGCTTTCCAGGTGGTCAGGAAGTTCACCAGTTCTGGTTGTGTGGGTGTGACGTACCCCGGATCGGCGAGGGTCGCGCAGACAGTATTGATGGCGATGTTCACGGGCCTCGTGTGGTTGCGGATCAGCGCCAGTTGCGTGGTGCAGTAATTCTGGAGGGTGGCAAGGGTCATCATGGCGGCGGCCTGGCGGTGTCACTGGGTGCGCCGCAGGGTAAAAGCCGTCTGCGCCGGGGTCAATCCTGTCAACCTTGACAGGTGGGGGCCGGAAAAGCACGCTGGACGCTATATTTTGTATAGCGCCCAATGCCCGCCAGTCCTGGACTACAGCCCGATCTTGTTCTGAAAATGGCTGGGCGACTGCCCCATGGCGCTCTTGAACATGGCGCTGAAGGCGCTGTCACTGGCGTAGCCGCTGGCGGCGGCCACCTGGCTCACCGGTGCGCCGCGCGCGAGCATGGGCAGGGCGTGCGCCAGGATCACCTGCTGGCGCCACTGCTGGTAGCTGGTGCCCAGCTCCTCGCGGAACAACCGGGCCACGGTGCGCTCGCTAGCGCCAAAGTCGCTGGCCCATTCGGCCAGGGTGGCGCGCTCGGCCGGCGCGTGCACGATGGCGTCGCACAGCGCGCGCAGGCGCTTGTCGCCCGACTGCGGGTGCGGCATGGGCACGCCCAGCGGCAGCGCATCGGCGTGGCCGATTTCCTCCATCACCAGCTGGGTCAGGGCCTGCTCGCGGGCCGGCGTGAGGGGGCTGCCCGCGGGCGCGTCCAGGGCCTGGATCAGCTCGCGCAGCAGCGGGGTCACGCCGATCATGCGGCAGGCGTCCCAGCCGGCGGGCGTGACCACCGGGTCCATGTAGAGCGTGCGGAATTCGGCCGACTCGAGCACATGGATGGCGTGGCGGGCCCCCGGGGCGATCCACACGGCGCGTGATGGCGGCACGATGTAGGTCACCTCGTCGCCCGATCCCGGCGTGCTGGAGGCAATCACTTGCAGCATGCCGCTGGCGCTGTAGGCCAGCTGGGCCCAGGCGTGATGGTGCGGCTCGAAGTGGGTGTCGGCGGTCATGGTGCGCGCGCGCACCCGCACCGGGCGCCTCGGGTCGGGCCGGAAGGGGTCGGTGTCGCCCACCGGCATCAGGCGGGGCGGGGCATGGCTGGCGCGGGTCATGGCGGGATGGCTGGAATTCGATGAAACATGGCGTTCCGTCGTGTTCCGGAAATCGCACCCCGAGTCTACGATAGCCGCCATGAACCCTTCCACCACCCTGAATGTGCCGCCTGGCGGCGCCATCAGCCTGCGCCAGGACGCGGGCGTGATCGGCCTTGTGGGCCTGGCCCACATGATCAGCCACTACAGCCAGCTGCTGCTGGCGCCCCTGTTCCCCTGGCTCAAGGACGCCCTGCATGCGAGCTACACCGAGCTGGGCTTCCTGATGACGGTGTTTTTTGTGGTGTCGTGCGCGGTGCAGGCGGCCTCGGGCTTTCTGGTGGACCGCTATGGCCCGCGGCCCATCCTGTTCGCGGGCCTGGCGCTGCTGGGCGGGGCCGCGTTTGGCTACGCGGCCAGCACCGGTTACTGGATGATGGCGTTCTTCTCTATCGTGGCGGGCATTGGCAACGGGGTGTTCCACCCGGTGGACTACACCTTGCTCAACCGCAAGGTCAGCGCGCCGCGGCTGGGCCATGCCTACAGCTTCCACGGGATCACGGGCAGCCTGGGCTGGGCGCTGGCGCCGGCCATGCTGGTGCCGCTGGCGCTGGCGTTCTCCTGGCGGGTGGCGCTGGTGGGCGCGGGCATGCTGGCCTATGGGGTGCTGGCCGTGCTCTGGTTTCACCGCGACAAGCTCAGCCTGCCCGCCGCCGCGCCAGCCACTGCCAGCCGGGCCGCCGGCCAGCCTGCGGGCGAGGGCAGCTTTGATTTCCTGCGCATCCCGGCGGTGTGGATGTGTTTTGCGTTCTTCTTTTTCTACGCCATCGTGATCAGCGTGGTGCAGGCCTTTGCGCCCGAGGCCGCGCGCCAGTTGCACGGCGTGCCGCTGGCGCTGGCGGCCATGTGCCTCACGGTCTACATGGTGTGCAGCGCAGGCGGCATGGTGCTGGGGGGCTTTCTGGCCGCCGACCCGTCGCGCTGCGAGCGCATCGTGGGCATGGCGTTTGGCGTGGCGGCCATGTTTGCCCTGACCCTGGGCCTGGCCGACCTGCCCGCGCTCATGGTGCCGGTGCTGTTTGGCGTGATGGGGTTTGCCTCGGGCATCGCGGGGCCCTCGCGCGACCTGCTGGTCAAGAAGTCCACGCCTGACAACGCCACGGGACGGGTCTACGGCGTGGTGTACGCGGGGCTGGACATTGGCCAGGCTGCGGCGCCGCTGATGTTCGGCGCCCTGATGGACCAGCATCGCTACAGCGCCGTGCTGGTCGGGCTGGCCGTGGTGCAGGGGGTGCTGATTGCCAGTGCCTTCAACGTGCGCAAGGTGCGGCGCACCGCGCTGGTGCCGGCCTGACGCGCCGGGCCGCAGCGCCACTGCAGCGCTACTTCTTCAGCGAGTCCATCATGCTGTCGAGGTTGAACGGGTGCCAGTTGTCCGGCAGGCCGGCGATGGTCTCGCGGGCCCGGAACTCGGCGCTCTCAAGTGCCTGGCTCTCGGTGGAATACAGGTGGTAGCTGCGCACCTTGTGCTGTGCGTTGATGTTGTGCACCGAGTCGGGCTTGGCAATGCAGATCTTGGCGAAGCCGACAAACTCGGTTCCGCTCTCCACGGTGTAGGCGGCGATGAAGTAACCCTTGACCGGGCCGGTGATGCGTTCCATGTTGGGATGTGGGGGTGTCTCGCTCGAGTATCAATCATAGGCAGCGCCCGCGGGTGGGTGCAAGGTAACACGCTGCGGGCGACTCAACTTATTTGGTTACCGAACTTGCGTGCCCATCGCCCCATGTAAGCAGGGGGGCCCGTACCATCAATGCACCTTACACAGGAGATTCATAGATGGCAATGCAGAGCCCTTTTTTCAACAAGCGCGAGACCGATCCTTTCAACCCCCGCCACGTCAGCCCGAATGCCGGCGCCGCCAGTGGCGCCAGCAGCCTGCAGGGTGGGGCAACGGCATCGCACGCGGCGTCCGGCGCCACCGGCGTGCAGGCTGGCACGGCCGCGGGAAAAGAGGGTGAAAGCAAACTCACGGTGGGCCCCAACATCAAGCTGCGCGGCGTGGAAATCACCGACTGCGACACGCTGGTGGTGGAGGGTTCGGTCGAAGCCACCATGGATTCACGCGTGATCCAGATTTCGGAGCGCGGGGCATTCAAGGGCTCCGCTGAAATCGACATCGCCGAAATCCGCGGCGAGTTCGACGGCAGCCTCACGGTGCGCCAGAAGCTCATGATCTATTCCACGGGCAAGGTCACGGGCAAGATCCGCTACGGCAAGGTGGTGATCGAAGAGGGTGGCCAGCTTTCGGGCGAGATCAGCTTTGGTACGCAGCCTGCGGCCCGGCCGGCCGTGCCCCTGAAACCCATCTCGACGAGTTCGATCATCGCCGCCTGAGGGGGCTGGCCAGGGCCTTTTCCCGTGGAAGCCGCATGAGAAAAAGGCCGCGCCGGTGTGACATTGTGTGAGGCGTGCTGGTTTGTGTTGCGGGCACGACGCAATTGCGCGGCCCGGCTTATCAGTGGCCGTATTGGCTTGCATAATCAGTTTTTCAACTGACATTGACCTGCAGTCAAAACATGGCGGAAACCTCACCTCTGTTGCGGCAATGCATCGACGACGTGACCGCACGCGCGCCCGATGTTCTTGACCGCGTGATCGAGGCGGCCCTGCCCGAACTGCAGGCGGCGGAAAACAAGAGCCGCGAGGTCGCCCAGCGTGACCGCCTGGGGCTGGCCTGGCGCGGCCTGCTCCAGCACAAGGCGGCGTGGATGCGCGCCTTCCCCGGGGTTCTCAAGAAGCGCCTGATCGCTGCTGGCGCCCAGGGGGGCGACGCCGCCCCCGGTCTGGCCCGGGCGTCAGGGCTGGGCGAGCTGTCCCTGGTGGACGATGGCAAGGTGGTGGAGTCGCTCGAATCGGCGCGGCTGCTGCAGGACCTGCTGCCCGCCGTGGAGCATGAGCTCGCGGCGCTTGATGTGCTCATGAGCTCGGTGGTGGGCCAGGACGTGATCCGCCCCGAACTCAACCCGCTGCGGCCCGAGATTTTTGCTCAGGCGCTGCGCGAACTGCTGGCGCCTTCGGAGCCCGAGGCCGAGATCCGATCCATCTGGCTGCGTTATCTGGCCAAACCCCTGGGCGCCGAACTCAAGCTGCTCTACCCCGCCATGGTGGACCTGCTGCAACGCGCCCATGTGCGCGAGGCCGGCTACCGGCTGCGTTTGATGGCCAATGTGCAGGTACCGGCGCGTGCCATGCCGGCGGCAGCGGGCATGGGGGGCGGCGGGAGCGGCGGCGGCGGTTCAGGTTCGGGGGGTGGTTCTGGCACCGGCCAGGGCTATGGTGGCGGCCCGGGCGGTGCGAGCGGCTCCGGCGGCCTGGGTGACCTGCCCGCGATGCCGCAGCTTGGCCGGGCCCAGTCGGCCATCGGCCACCAGGTGTTTCACCAGTTTCTGGGGGGCGGCGGGCCGCGTTTTGACGCGCCGCTGGCACCGGGCTATTACCAGGCGGTGGACGAGGAGCTGGCCGCCATTGACCGCGTGGCAGCCACGGCGCGGGTTGACGTGGCCGCCCAGCAGCAGCTTCATGCGCAGTACCGCAGCATGCCCGCGGTGGACCGGCCGGTGCGGCCAGTGGATGTTGGCAGCCACCTCAACGGCGATGGCTGGGGCAGTTTTGCCGCGGCCCACGAGCGCGACCGTGCGCTCATGCAGCTCAAGAAAAAGGCGCAGCAGGTCAACCAGGTGGTGGGGCTGGACGTGGTGCGCACCCTGGTCAACCAGGTGGCGCACGACCCGCTGCTGCTGGCGCCGGTGCGCGAGGCCGTGGTGGCGCTCGAGCCGGCGCTGCTGCAGCTGTCGCTGGACCACCCGCGCTTTTTTGCCGAGGACGACCATCCCGCCCGCCGCCTGATCGAGGCCGTGGCCCAGCGCAGCTTCCGCTACAACGACGAGTATTCGAGCGAGTTTGGCGAGTTCTTCGAGCCGGTGCAAAAAGCCTTCAGGGACCTCAGCGCCGCCGGCACCGACGACCCCCAGGCCTTTGGCAGTGCGCTGGTCAAGCTGCAGAAGACCTGGGACACGCATGACCAGCAGGAACTGGAGTCGCACGACAACGGCCTGCAATCGATCCGCTTTGCCGAAGAGCGCCAGGCCATTGCCGACCAGATCGCCTGGGACCTGAGCCAGCGCTCGGACCTGGACAACGTGCCGGGCATGATCCTGGACTTTCTCTACAGCGACTGGGCCCTGGTCATCGCCCACGCCAAGCTCGTCGACAAGCGCAACCAGCTGGACCCGGGGGGCTTTCGCACCGCGGTGTCCGACCTGCTGTGGAGCGTCAAGAAGGACGTGACGCTCAAGCGCCCGGTCAAGCTGATCGAGATGGTGCCCGGCCTGGTGTCCACGCTGCACGCGGGGCTTGACCTGCTGGGCAAGGAGCGCGAAGAGACCAAGCCGTTCTTTGACGCGCTGATGCGGCTGCACAACCCCGTGCTCAAGCTGCGGCGGGCGCGCTCGCGCCGCGAGGCGGCCGAGTCGGCCTCCGCGCCGCTGACCTCGTCGATGGCGCTGCTGGGCGGCGTGACGTCCATGTCCATGGACATCGACGAAACCCTGGCCGCCACCGAGGAGCAGCGCAGGCCGCGCAAGGCCGCGCAGCCCTGGCTGGGCCGCCACGAGCTGGACGCCGCGGGCTTTGAAGAAACCCTGCCCACCGATTACGCCGAGCTCACCGCGTCCACCCGCCCGGCGGGCGCGGACCCGGCCGATGCGCAGGAGGGCGATGAGCCCGCCGCGCACGACATGGTGATGGCTGCCGATGAGGCCGGCGACAGCCAGGACCCTTCCTACATCCTCGACAGCCTGCACGAGGGCTCGTGGGTCGACCTGTACTCCAAGCGGCAGTGGCTGCGCGCCCAGCTCATCTGGGCCAGCACCAAGGGCACGCTGTTCATGTTTGTGAGCCGGGGCGGGCGGCCGCACTCCATGACCAAGCGCAGCTGCGAAAAGCTCATTCGCGACCGCCTGTTGCGTCCGGTCAAAACCGGGGCCGTGGTGGACAAGGCCATGGCCGCCATTGCCGAGAGCGCGCGCACGGTGCCCAGGCCGGTGGCCGAGCCGCTGGCTGCCTGACGGCGGTCCATAGTTTCTCCTCAATCGTGCGGGATCATCGGGCCTTGGCGCGGGGTGGTCCTGCGCACAGGAGAACGCTCATGAACCCCTTGCACACCGCACTGGCCGCCGCTTTGATCGGCCTGACGACGCTGGCGCAAGCCCAGGCCCAGCCACCGCGCGGCGGCCCGCCGCCCGAAGCCATTGCCGCCTGCCAGGGCAAGGCCGCCAAGGCGGCCTGCACCTTCACGGGCCGCCAGGGCGAGGCGCTCACGGGGGTGTGCTTCCAGCCGCCGCCGCGTCGCGAGGCGGGTGCCGGTGCATCCACATCCGCGGGCGCCGCACCCACCGCCATGCCCATGGCGTGCCGGCCCGCCAATGCGCCTGCCGGTCCGCCTCAAGGGCAGGGAGGACCCGGGGGCCAGGACGGCCCGCCGCCGCGCAAGTAACGCGCTACACCGCGCTGCGGTGCCGCGCGATGCAGGTGTCCAGCACCTCGCCCGCGTCGCGCTGCCACCAGTGGCCGGTGGAGAAGATCTCCACTTCGCTGAAGCCGGCAAAGCCCTGGGCTTCGACCCAGCCGCGGATCCGGGGGATGTCGATCACGCCGTCGCCCATCATGCCGCGGTCGTTGAGCAGGTCGGTGGTGGGGGTGAGCCAGTCGCACACATGGAAGGCCAGCAACCGGCGGCGGCCTGCGCGTTCGATCTGCGCCTGCAGCTTCGGGTCCCACCACACGTGGTAAACGTCCACGGCCGCGCCCAGCGCGGCGGGCCGGGCGGCATCGGCGCCGCTTGCCACCGGGTCCAGCGCGTCGCACACGTCCAGCGCCTGCTCCAGGGTGTTGATGCAGGCGCGGTCGGCCGCATACATGGGGTGCAGCGGCTCGATGGCCAGTGGCATGCCGCAGGACTTGGCGTAGTCCAGCAGCGCCCCGATGCCATCGGTGACCTGTTGCCTTGCCAGTGCGATGTTCTTGTGCGCGGCCTGGCCGGCCAGCGCGCCGGGCAGGCTGCCCACCACCAGCACCAGGCAGGGCGCGCCCAGTTCGCAGGCTTCGTCCACGGCGCGGCGGTTGTCGTCGTGCGCGGCCTTCAGGCCGGCCGCGTCGGTGGCGGGGAACATGCCACCCCGGCAGTAGCCCGACAGCGCCAGCCCGTGGCTCTTGACCAGGCGCGACACCACGGCCAGCCCGGCCGCGGCCACCTGGTCGCGCCAGGGCGAGATGGCGCGGATGCCACGGCGCGCGCAGGCTTCGATGATTTCGGGCAGTGGCAGGTCCGTGCCGCGGCTCTTGCGCACGGTGGCGGTGTTGATGGACAGCCAGTGGTGGTCTTGCGAGAAGTCGCGCATCTCAGGCGTCCACGCCGTGGATCGCCAGCAGCGTCTTCATGCGCTGCACGGCCAGTTCGGGCTGCTCCAGCAGGTTGGCCGCGTCGGCCAGGCGGAACAGCTCGGCCAGGTGCACCAGCGAGCGCGTGCTCTGCTGCCCACCCACCATGGTGAAGTGGCTCTGGTGCCCGTTGAGCCAGGCCATGAACACCACCCCGGTTTTGTAAAAGCGCGTGGGCGCGGCAAAGATGTGGCGCGACAGCGGCACCGTGGGGCCCAGGATGGCGTGGAACCTTTCGACATTGCCCCGGGCCAGCTCGGCCAGCGCGGCGCTGGCGGCGGGCGCGATGGCGTCAAAGATGCCCAGCAGCGCGTCGCTCTGGCCATGCTCCGGCGTGCTGCCATGGCCGTCGCCGGCAATCAGCTCGGCGTAGTTGAAGTCGTCGCCGGTGTACATGCGCACACCCCGCGCGAGGCGGCGGCGCATGGCGATTTCCTTGTCCTTGTCGAGCAGGGAGATCTTGATGCCGTCCACCTTGCCGGCGTGCGCCGCGATGATGCCCAGCGCAGTGTCCATGGCGGCGTCCACGTCTGGCGTGCCCCAGTAGCCCTTGAGCGCCGGGTCGAACATGTCGCCCAGCCAGTGCAGCACCACCGGCTGCCTGGCCTGGGACAGCACGCGGTCGTACACGCGCTCGTAGTCGGCCGGGCTTTGGGCCACGCGCGCCAGCGCGCGGCTGGCCATGACGATGAGCTTGCCGCCGAGCTTTTCAATGGCCTCCATCTGCGTTTCGTAGCCGCGGATGACGTCGTCCACGCTTCGCACGTCATCGAGGTTCAGGTGGTCGGTGCCGCAGCCCGAGGCGACGAGGGCGTGTGGCCCGAAGTCACGCGCGGCGTCGAGCGAGCGACGGATCAGTTCAAGCGACGTGGGCCAGTCCAGCCCCATGCCGCGCTGCGCGGTGTCCATGGCCTCGGCCACGCCCAGGCCCAGCGACCACAGGTGGCGGCGGTAGGCGATGGTGGCGTCCCAGTCCACCGCGCACTGCAGCCAGGGGTCGATGGCGGCGCGCGGGTCGGCCACCACATGGGCGGCGGAATAGGCGATGCGGTTGAAGACGGCCCCCGGCGCGGGGCGCGCGGGCGGCTGGCCACGCAGCGGCCAGGGGGCGAGCGCGCCGTCGGTCGTGGGAAGGCGGAGAGACAGTGTCATGGCGTCGTGGGGCGGGATTTCAGGTCAAAAGTGGCTGGAGTCCAGGAGGGGCGGGCAGTGTGTGCTATCAAACCTGTAGCGGTTTGACGTCCACCCAGCGCCGTTCCTTCCACGACTGCAAGGCGGCCTCGACCAGCTGCACGCCCTTGGCGCCTTCGGGCAGGGTCCAGCGGTAGGGCGCGTCCTCCACCACGTGGCGGATGAAGTGCTCCCACTGGATCTTGAAGCCGTTGTCGTAGACCTGGCTGTCGGGCACTTCCTGCCACTGGTCAAAGAAGTTCATCTTCTGCTTCTCGTCGGGGTTCCACACCGGGCGCGGCGTGGTCACGCGGCTTTGCGCGCGGCAGCTCGACAGGCCCGCCACGGCCGAGCCGTGCGTGCCGTCCACGTGGAAGGTGACGAGGTCGTCGCGGCGCACGCGCGTGGCCCACGACATGTTCATTTGCGCGATCACCGGCTCGCCGTTGTGGCCCACCAGCTCGGCGGTGGCGTAGGCCGCGTCGTCGGCCGTGGCCTGGTAGGGCTTGCCGGCTTCGTCCCAGCGCTCGGGGATGTGGGTGGCGCCCAGGCACGAGATGGACTTGACCTCGCCGAACAGGTTGTCCAGCACATAGCGCCAGTGGCACATCATGTCCAGGATCATGCCGCCGCCATCTTCCGCGCGGTAGTTCCAGCTGGGGCGCTGGATGGGCTGCAGGTCGCCCTCGAACACCCAGTAGCCAAACTCCAGCCGCACGCTGAGCATGCGGCCAAAGAAGCCCGCGCGGCGCAGCATGTCGAGCTTGCGCAGGCCGGGCAAAAACAGCTTGTCCTGCACGGCGCCGTGCTTCAGGCCGCTGGCCTTGCCGGCCTCCTCGGCCAGCCGGGCAATCTCCACGGCCTCGTTGAGGTTGGTGGCGATGGGTTTTTCGCAGTACACATGCTTGCCCGCGCGGATGGCCTTGGCCAGCAGGGTGGGGCGCATCTGCGTGGTGCCGGCGTCGAAGAACACGGTGTCTTCCTTGTTGGCCAGCGCGGCGTCCAGATCGGTGCCCCAGCGCGCGATGTGGTGGGCCTTGGCCAGAGCCTGCATCTTCTCGGCGTTGCGGCCGATCAGGATGGGGTCGGGCATGACTTTGTCGCCATTGGACAGCGTGACGCCGCCCTGGTTGCGGATGGCCACGATGGAGCGGATCAGGTGCTGGTTCATGCCCATGCGTCCGGTGACGCCGTGCATGATGATTCCGAGTTTTTGTACTGGCATGGGGGTTCTCTTGAAGAGCAGGTTTCAGTGAATGGGCTGGAGGCTGTCCCAGCGGGGAATGGCGGCCGTGGCAAAGCCGGGGCAGTGCAAGGTGGCCAGGTTGAGCAGGCCGCCGTGCACGGCCAGGTGCACGCGGCCGGCGCTGTTTTCGTTGAAGCTTTCGTAAAAGCCGGGGTGGGCGCTGGCGAAGGCCTGGGCCTCTTCCGCGGGTGCGATGCCAAAGCCGTCGACATAGTGGTGGCCGTTGCGCTCGATATGCGTCACGCCCAGGCTGGCGGCCAGCAGCGTGTCCTGCTGCACGGCCAGGCCGGCCTGGCAGGTCAGGTCTTCACCCGAGAGCAGCAGGCGCTGCGGCTCGCGTGCCACGCGCGCCGCGCTGCGCAACGAGCGATAGATGCCCTTGCAGGCCTTGCTGGAGATGCCGCTGTAGCCCAGCGGAATGCCGCGCTCGAACACCTCATCATGGTCATCGGACTCGTCGAGGATCACCGGGACCTGGATGCCAAGCCCCGCAATCGATTGCTCCAGCGCCACGCGGCGCGCGATGGGCTGTTCCAGCAGCAAGGTTCGCTGCAGCAGCGCCTGGACCGATGGCGCCTTGGTCAGGCTCTGCCAGAAGCCGCCCAAGGCCTGCGCATCGGCAAAGGTTTCGTTGCCGTCCAGCGTGACGCGGTAGTCGCCGGCCTGTGCATCGAGCACGGCGGCAATGCGCGACAGGCGCTCGATGTCCGCTTCGGGTTGGCCCGAGAGCTTGAGCTTGAAGTGGTGCAGCCCGTAGTGGGCGATGGCGTCCTGCAGCGTGGCGGGCAGGCCGTCCTGCGGGTCGGCGCCCTCGTCGGCGGGCGTCAGGCGGTCGGCCAGGCCCACGGTGTGGCGCAGCGTGACGGTGCCGGGTTTCACCAGGGGCAGGGTAGCGCTCCACGGCTCGCCCAGCACGCCGGCGCGCAGCCCGTCCACCCAGCCCAGGCCGGCCGCGCGCAGGACGGCATCGGCCACCGCCTTGTCGATCTGGGCCGGCCCCATCTGGGCGGCCAGCCGTGGCAGGCCGCGCGCCATGGCGGCGGCGATGGCCTGCTCGCTGGCGGCCTGATGCAGGGCGAACGCGCTGGCCTGCCCGCCCGCGCCCGCATAGGCCTCGCGCGCGGCCCGCAGCGACTCGCGCAGCTGCTCAAAATTCTGCTCATGCGTGAGCGCCGGGTTCTTGTCGAACCACTTGGGCACCATGAGTTCGGCGCTCGCGCCTTCAAAGGTGCGGCCATCCACCTCCACCACGGCCCGCACAAAGGCCTGCGGGCAGCGCGTGACCGTGGCCGCGCCAAAACGGAACGGCAGGCGCAGAGTGACGGGCCGCTCGAACAGCGAGACCGAACGCACGCGCAGTCGGGGCGCGGTCATGCGAGGCTGCTCCAGATGCCGCGCACATGGCCGGCGCTGAAAGCGGCGCAGCCTGGGCCATCGGGTTGGTAGTCAAAGGGCTCCACGGCCATCCAGCCGCTGTAGCGCGCCTGGTGCAGCACGCGCAGCACGGGCGCCTGGGGGGTGTCGCCCTGGCCGGGGCCGCGGCGGTTGCGGTCGTTGAGCTGCACATGGGCAATGTGGCCGCTGGCCAGGTACTGGGCCAGCACCTCGTGCACGGGCGTCGCCTCGGCCTGCGAGGCGGCGCTCACGTCGAGCATGGTGCGCAGCGCGGGCGAGCCAATGCGGTCCACCAGCGCGGCGGCCTGCGCCACGGTGTTGATCACCGGGGTTTCCACGGGCGACAGCGGTTCCAGGCAATAGACCACGCCGGCCTTTTCAGCGTGGGGCGCGAGCGCGGCCAGCGTGGCTTCGAGCCGGGCGGTGGCGTCGGCCACGGTCTGGCCCGCCAGCGGTGAGCGTTGCCTGGGTGACCCATGCACCAGCACCTGGGCGCCGCAGGCGGCGGCAAAGCCGATCAGCCGCTCGAGCAGCGTGGTGGTTTTCTTCAGCACCGCGGCATCGGCGCTGACCAGCGACAGGCCTTCGGGCTTGACCAGCAGCCAGTGCAGGCTGGAGATGACCAGCCCATGGTCGTGCGCCACCATGCGCAAGCGCCGGGCGGCCGCGTCGTCCAGCGTGGCCGGGTCGTCGGCCAGGGTGAAGGGCGCCAGCTCCAGCCCGGTGTAACCCAGCGTGGCGGCCAGCGCGCACTGGCGCTCGAACGGCAGCGCCTGCAGCACCTCGTTGCACAGGGCGAGCTTCATGCGGCGGCCTTTCGCTTGCGGTACAGGCTGTAGAGCTTGAAGCCGATGGTGCCGAAGATCAGCGCCGCCACGCAGGCCGAGATGGGCCGCGTGAAGAAGGGCGACAGGTCGCCATCAGACAGCAGCAATGCGCGGCGCAGGTTCTTCTCGAGCAGGTCGCCCAGCACGATGCCCAGCACCAGCGGCGCCATGGGGTAGCCAAAGCAGCGCAAAAAGAAGCCGATGAGGCCGAAGGCCAGCATCACATACACATCAAACAGCCGCCCCGCGATGGCAAAGCTGCCGACCGAGCACAGCACGAAAATAATCGGAACGATGAAGTGCTGCGGCACGCGCAGCACCTGCACCAGCGCCTTGGTCAGCACCAGGCCATAGATCAGGATGCCAATGGTGGCGAACAGCATCATGGCCACCACGTCGTACACGAAGGACGGGTTCTCGACCATGATCAGGGGCCCCGGCTTGACGCCGTGGATGATCATGGCGGCCATGAGCACGGCCGCGGGAGCCGAGCCCGGAATGGCCAGTGTGAGCACGGGGATCATCGCGCCGGGCACGCAGGCGTTGTCGCCGGTCTCGGCGGCCATCAGGCCCTCGACCGAGCCCTTGCCGAACATCTCTTTCTCCTTGCTCGTTCGCTTGGCGGCCGCGTAGGATGACCAGGCCGCCACGTCTTCGCCCACGCCGGGAACAATGCCCACGCCGGTGCCGATCAGGCCCGAGCGCAGGATGGTGCGCCAGTATTTGGTCACGTCACCGAGCTTGGGGATCACCGTGTCGAACGCGCTGATCTTCACCGGCAGTTGCCGGTTGCGCATGGAGGTCAGCAACTCGGCAAAGCCAAAGGCGCCCACCAGCGCGGGCACCAGCTGGATGCCGCCGGCCAGGTCGCGCACGCCCCAGGCAAAGCGCTCGTAGCCGTATTGCGGCTCCTGGCCAATGCCGGCGATGAACAGCCCCGCGATGCCTGCGATCCAGCCCTTGAGCGGATCGTCGCCGGTGAGGGTGCCGGCAATGATCACGCCAAACAGCGCGAGCCAGAAAAATTCGTACGCGCCGAACTTGAGCGCCATGCCGCCGAGGATGGGCGTGAAGCCGGCCAGGAAGAACATGCCGATCAGCGTGCCCAGCACCGAGCCCGTGGTGGCGATGCCCATGGCCCGCCCGGCCATGCCCTGGCGTGCCAGCGTGTAGCCGTCCAGGCACGACGCGGCCGACGCCGGCGTGCCGGGAATGTTCAGCAAGATGGCAGAGCGCGAGCCGCCGTAGATCGAGCCCACGTAGGTGCAGATCAGGATCAACAGGGCCTGGCTGGGCTGCAGCTTGAGCGTGAGCGTGGTCATGAGCGCCAGCGCCATGGTGGCCGTCAGGCCGGGCAGCGCGCCCATGATCACGCCAACCAGGGACGACAGCAGCGCGTAGAAGATGACCTCGGGCGTGCTGAAGCGCGCGATCGACTGGCCAAAGAGAATGAGTCCGTCAAACATGGCGATCCGGGTTCAGGGCAGACGGACGAGAAAGACCTGCTGGAACACCAGCGTGACCACCGTGGAGGTGAGCACGCCCGCCACCAGCGCCGCCAGCACGCGCCGGGGCAGGGCCTGCTCCGGCGGTGTGAAGGTCCAGGTAAAGGCCGCCACAAACAGCCCGGTGGCGAGCCAGAACGGCACGCGCCCGATCAGGCCGGCCGCGTAGACCAGGCACAGCACGAGGGTGATGGCGATGCGGCGATTCAGAACAGGCCCACCCGGCTCGCCGGGCTGGCCTTTGGCCGTGCGGCGCCAGCCCCGCAGCATGAGCATGGCGCCCAGAAACACGATGACGCAGCCAATCATGCCCGGCACGAAGCCTGGCATGGTGTAGAGCACGGCGCCCATGGACGTGAAACGGTCCATGCGCAGCGACTCCGCCACGATCAACAGGCCAAAGCCCACCCATCCCGCACCGCCCAACAGGTCGGAGCGGGCGCTGTCAACGCCCTCGCTCATGTGGTTTCCTGTGTTGTGAAATCAGGGCTTGGGGATGCCGACCGTGTCAGGCGACACCTTGGCCTTCCCCGCGGCCTGCTGGGTCCAGGCGTACGACTGGATCGCGGGGAACACGGCCTTCTGGGCTTCTTCGCCCGCGGCCGGCGCAAAGATGGCGCCACGCGACTGGGCGTATTTGCGCAGGGCCTCGTTCTTGGACATCTCGGTGGCCCAGATCTTGTCCAGCGTCTGCGCCACTTCAGGGGGTGCGCCCTTGGGCACGAAGATGCCGAAGTAGTTGATGGGCTCCTTGAAGCCGGGGATGAAGTTGGACATGGGCGGCACGGTGCCAAAGCCTTCAATCTCCAGCGACTTGTCGCCCACCACGGCCAGCGGCCGGATCTTCTTGGCGCGGATCATGTCCATCTGCTCGGCGGCGAGCTGGGTGGTGACCTGGGTCTCGCCCGACGCGGCGGCCACGGCGGCGGGTGCGCCGCCGTCGTAGGTCACGTGCTTGTAGCTCACGCCGGCGGCGCGTGCCAGCGCTTCAATGGCCGCGTGACCGCTGGAGTTGACGCCGGCCGTGGCGACCGAGATGGCGCCGGGCTTGGCCTTCATCGCGGCCAGCAGCTCGGGCATGGTCTTGTAGGGGGTGTCGGCGTTGACGCCCACCACGGCGATGTGGGCCACGTTCAGGTACAGGTTCCAGTCCTTGGCCGAGGTGTCCAGCATGCCCAGCACCTTGTAGGTGCCCAGGTCCTTGGCGCCACCGGCCGTCCAGGTGTAGCCGTCGTGCGGGGCTTCCCAGGCGTTCTTGGTGCCGACCGAGCCCGAGGCGCCGGGCTGGTTCATGACCACGATTTTCTGGCCCAGGTATTTCTCCAGTTCGGCCGCGGTGACGCGCGTCACCTGGTCGGTGGAGCCGCCGGGGGCCCAGGGCACGATCAGCGTGATGGGCCGCGTGGGCTTCCACTGCGCCAGGGCGCCAGTGGCGGCCGCGGAAAGCAGGCCTGCGATCAGCAGACCGCGAATGGACAGGGCAGATTTCATGCAGGAGTCTCCTTCGTTGTTAATTCACTAACGAGTGAATTGTAGAAATCGCCCGGAGACGGGTCAACGGGCTTCAAGGCTCAGCTTCTAAGTACATACCCTAGGATCACTTCGCTCATGTGGGACAGCCGCTCGCTGCGTGCCTTGGGCGCCATGAGGTCGCGCCCGAAGATGGCCGACAGCGTGAAGTTGTTCGACAGGTAGAAGTACGACAGCCCGGCAATCGACACATACAGTTGCACCGGGTCGATGCCGCCGCGAAAGCTGCCGTCCTTGCGGCCGCGCTCCAGCACCTCGCCCAGCGTGGCGATCAGCGGGGAGTTGAGTTCGCGCACCCGTGGCGACTCGTCCAGGTGGCGCGCGCGGTGCAGGTTGGCGCTGTTGAGCAGGGTGAGGAACTCGGGGTGCTCCAGGTAGTAGTTCCAGGTGAACTCCACCAGCCGGCGCACCGCGTCGGGCGGAGACAGGTCGAGCAGCTTGAGCTGGCGCTCCTCCTCGCGGATGTGGCGGTAGGCCTGCTCCAGCACGGACTGGAAGAGGCGCTCCTTGTCCTCGAAGTAGTAGTAGATCAGGCGCTTGTTCAGGCCTGCGCGTTCGGCAATGCGGTCCATGCGCGCGCCGCCCAGGCCGTACTCGGCAAACTCATCGCGGGCGGCCGCTAAGATGGTGTTCTGTGATCGGTCCGCATCGCGCAGGCGCTCTTCCGCGGCGGGAGGTGTGTCTCGGGTCATGACGTAATAATTCACCAATCAGTTAATAAAGTCAAATTCCATGTCTCAAATTGCAGGGCACCTGCTGGTTGAATGCCTGATTGCCCAAGGCGTGACCCATGTGTTTGGCGTGCCAGGCGAGAGCTATCTTGCCGCACTTGATGGCTTTCATGCCCATGCGGGCCGCATCCGTTTCGTCATCAACCGGCAAGAGGGCGGTGCGGCCTTCATGGCGGAAGCCCATGGCAAGCTGACGGGCCGCCCCGGCGTGTGCTTCGTCACACGCGGCCCCGGCGCCACCAACGCCTCGATCGGCGTTCACACCGCCTTCCAGGACTCCACCCCCATGGTGCTGTTCGTGGGCGACGTGGCGAGCGACCAGCGCGACCGCGAAGCCTTCCAGGAGGTGGACTATGGCGCTTTCTTTGGCCCTTCCACCCGCGGCATGGCCAAGCGCGTGGAGCGCGTTGACGATCCAGCCCGGTTGCCCGAGTACGTGGCGCGCGCCTTTGCCACGGCCATGAACGGCCGGCCGGGCCCGGTGGTGCTGGTGCTGCCGGAAGACATGCTCACCCAGGCGGTCGAGGTGAAGGCGTTGCCGCGCGTGGAGGCGGTGGAAGCCTGGAGCGACCCGGGCTCGCTGCGGCAACTGCGCGAGATGCTGCTGCAGTCGCGCCAGCCGTTTGTGATTGCCGGTGGCGGCGGCTGGACGCCCCAAGCCGCGCAGGCCCTGCAGCGCTTCGCCGAGAACTGGAAACTGCCCGTGGGCAATGCCTTCCGGTTCCAGGACACCTTTGACAACTTCCATCCGCTGTACGCGGGCGATGTGGGCATCGGGCTGAACCCCAGGCTTGCCGCGCGCATCAGGGAAAGCGACCTGATCATCGCGATCGGCCCGCGGCTGGGCGAGATGACGACCAGCGGGTACACGCTGCTGACGCCGCCGCGCGCGCGGCAAAAGCTCGTGCACATCCACGCCAGCGCCGAGGAACTCAACCGCGTCTACCAGGCGGACCTGGCCATCAATGCCACCATGAATGCCGCGGCCCGCTCGCTGGAAGTGTTGACGGCACCGCCCGCGCTGCCCTGGGAGGCCTGGACCGAAGCCGCCCACGCGGACTATGAAGCCAACCTCGTGCCACAGGCCCTGCCCGGCGAGATCGACATGCCGGCCATCGTGGCAAGCCTGCAGAAGCACCTGCCGGCCGACGCGGTGCTGACCAACGGCGCCGGCAACTTCGCCAGCTGGATCCACCGCTTCTTCCGCCACCATGGGCTGGCCAAGGGCTTCAAGACGCAGCTGGCGCCCACGGTGGGGGCCATGGGCTACGGCGTGCCGGCCGGCATTGCCGCCAACCTGGCGACGGGACGCACCGCCTTCACCATCGCTGGCGATGGCGACTTCCTGATGAACGGGCAGGAGCTGGCTACGGCCGTGCAGCATGGGGGCAAGAGCATCATCGTGTTGCTGAACAATGGCATGTACGGCACCATCCGCATGCACCAGGAGCGCGAGTACCCGCAGCACGTGAGCGGCTCGCAGCTGAGCAATCCCGACTTCGCGGCACTCGCGCGCGCCTATGGCTATGCGGGGGTGCGCATCAGCCGCACCGCCGAGTTCGAGCCCGAGCTGCTGGCCGCCCTGGCCCGCGACGGCGGTACGCTGATCGAGGTCACGCTGGACCCCGAGGTCATCACCACCCGCGGCACGCTGTCGGCCATCACGCAGGCGGCGCTGCGCAAGAAGTAGCCGTCGAGCAGGCAGGGCGCACAGCCCCAATGAAAAAGGGCCACTTGCGTGGCCCTTTGAGTGTCAGCAGCGCAGGGCTTACTTGACGTGCTTGCCGATCAGGCCAGCCATTTCGAACATGGACACCTGGGCCTTGCCGAAGATTTCCTTCAGCTTGGCGTCGGCGTTGACCATGCGCTTGTTCATCTTGTCCTGCAGGTTGTTCTTCTTGATGTACGTCCACAGCTTGCTGACCACCTCGGTGCGCGGCAGCGGGTTGGAACCCACCACGGCAGCCAGGGCGGCGCTGGGCGTCAGGGCCTTCATGAACGCGGCGTTCGGAGTGCGCTTCTTTGCCGGGGCCTTCTTGGCAGCAGCCTTCTTGGCCGGCGCTGCCTTCTTGGCGACTACCTTCTTGGCCGGAGCGGCCTTCTTGGCAGGAGCCTTTTTGGCGGCGACCTTCTTCGCGGGCGCAGCCTTCTTCGCTGCTACTTTCTTGGCTGGGGCGGCCTTCTTTGCGGGCGCCTTCTTTGCCGGAGCTTTCTTTGCAGTTGCCATGATTGAATTTCCTTCTAGGAGTTGATTAATCACCAATGGGAATCTTCATTCCTACCGGCACTGCGGATGCTACTGGAGAAAAAACGCGTTTCCAAGTGAAAAAGCGCTTTTTTCCCTCTGGCGTGTTGTTTTTTTAATGCGTGTTTTCAGGCGGTTTTCCCTCTGAAGATCAGCAAAACGCCGGTCAGGATCACGCCGCACGCAGTCCACTCCATGCCCGAGACCGCTTCACCGGCGAAAACGACGCCCAAAAACAGGGCAATCAGCGGGTTCACGAAGGCATAACTGGTGGCCATCGCGGGTGACGCGTGGCCCAGCAGATAGAGGTAGGCACTGAATGCGACGAGCGAGCCAAAGACCACGAGGTACAGCCACGCCAGCGCGGCGAGCGGTTGGACGGGCCACGCGGGCTGCTCACCCAACGCAAGAGAAATCAGCATCAACACCGCGCCGCCACACAACATTTCGCTGGCGAATCCCGTGGGCCCCGGCGCCAGCGGCAGCCGTGTGGTGGACAGCACCGAGCCCAGCGACCAGGCGAGCGTGGCGCCTGCGATGCAGGCCAGGCTGGCAGGCGAGGCCGAAAAACTGGCGCCGCGCACCAGCAGCAGCACGCCCGCCAGGCCCACCGCCATGCCCAGGAGCTCGAGCCGGTTGGGACGTTGGCCGAACAGCAGCCCCCAGGCGCACACCAGCATGGGCACCACGGCAATGAAGGCCGCGATCAATCCGGAACCCACATGCAGCTCGGCGCTGGCCGTCAGACCCATGCCTCCGCCCAGCATCAGGGTGCCCACCGCAAGGGCGTTGAGCCATTGCCGTGGGGTGGGCCAGCCCGGTGCGCCCGAGGAGCCCGGGCGCCAGCGCGTCCAGGCCATGAGCAGCGCGCCGGCCAGGAGGAAGCGCGTGCCCATCTGGAAAAACGGCGGAAAGCTCACGAGTGCGAAGCGGATCGCGAGGTAGGTGGAGCCCCAGACCAGGTAGCAGGCCAGCAGGGCTGGCAGGAGCAGTGGCGCGGCCGATGGCCGGGCGGCGGTAAGTGTGGTGGTGTTCATGCCCGGAATCGTAGGTTGCCCGGACGCGGCAAACCATGGATGATTCAAGGACAAATGGGTTTCTGGCCTTGAGAATCAAAATAGATGAGCACCATGACCGAAGTTTCCGAGTTCGATTCTTACGACGGCCGCATTCTGGCCGAATTGCAGCGCGACGCGCGCATCACCATGGCCGAGCTCGGCCGGCGCGTTCACCTGAGCCAGCCCGCGGTGACGGAGCGCGTGCGCAAGCTGGAGATGAACGGGGTCATCCGGGGCTACCGGGCCGAGGTCGACTACCAGCGCCTGGGCTATGGCATCCGGGGCATCGTGCGGGTGGGGCGGGCCGAGTATGCGCGCGTGGTGAAGCTGATCGAGCAGACGCCCGAGGTGATCAACGCCTTCAACGTCACGGGCGACGACAGCTGGGTGCTGGAGATCGCCGTGATCGATGTGCAGCATCTGGATGCCGTGGTCACCAAGTTTTGTATCCTTACCGAAACAGCGACCTGCATCGTGCTCAACGCGCCGCGTGAAAACGCCATGGTGTTGCCGGCACGGCGCGAGAACATCAAACCCACCATCAAGAAAGTCACCGGAAAATGAGCCTGACCTTTGCCACCTGCGATCTCTGCGACGCCCACGAGGGCGACACCACCGGCAGTTTCCGCGTGTTGCCGCCGGTATTCCAGAGCTACGGGGCCGTGCCACGCTTCCACGGCCCCGTGGTGACGCTGCGCTGTCCTGAAGACAATTCGCGGGTGCGGGAGGCAGTGAACTCCCCCGGCGAAATCCAGACGCCTGCCGGGAAGGTGGCGCAGGTTCTGGTGATTGATGGCGGCGGTTCGCTGCGGCGCGCGCTGGTGGGGGGCAATCTTGCCGCCGCCGCCGCCAAAAACGGCTGGGCGGGCATCGTGGTGGACGGCGCGGTGCGCGACCTGGCTGAACTGTCGCAGGCCCAAGTCGGCATCCGCGCGCTGGCCCTGATGCCCTTGCGGTCGGTCAAGCGTGATGAAGGCCAGCGCGACCTTGCGGTCCGGATCCAGGGTGTTGACGTGCGTCCTGGTGACTGGCTTTATGCCGATGAAGACGGCATCGTCGTCAGCGCGACAGCGCTGATCTGACGGGCAGCGTGGCCAGGACCACGCCTGCCAGGGCGAGGGCAAAGGCCAGCAATTGCATCACGCCCAGGCGCTCGCCCAGCGCAAAAACACCCACCAGCGCGGCCGAGACGGGCAACATCACGGTAAAGACGCCGCCTTGCGATGCGGGCACCGACTTGAGGCCCGTCATCCAGAGCCAGACGGTCCACACGCTGGCGGCGAGCGAGTAGAACAGCAGCAGCAGCCAGATGCCCGGCACCACCGTGCTGAAATCGAAGCGTGCCGCGGCATACAGGCCGAACGGGGTGACCAGCGCGAACCCCCAGAGGTTGATGAGGGCCGTGATCCGCTTGGGCCCGAGCGACCCCGTGAGCTTCTTGCCGATCACCGCATACGAGGCCTCGCACAACACGGCGCCGAAGACCAGCAGGTTGCCCAGCCAGACCCTGCTAGCGGCGTCGGCATCGCCGGCGGACCCATGCCCCCCCTGCGGCCGCGCCAGGCCAAGCAGGCCGATGCCCAGGGCCGCGCATACCACCGCGGCCCAGACCCGCGGACTGATGCGCTCGCGCAGGAATGCCCAGCTCAGCAGGGCCACGACGGCAGGAATGGACGCCATGATGACGCCGGCCGAGACGGCGCTGGTGAGGCTGACGCCGAACAGCATGCAGATGGAGAACAGGAAGTTGCCCAGGAAGGACTCCAGGAACACGAGGCGACGGGTCTGCGCCGTCATCGGAGGCTCGTCGGGCGGCTTCCTGAGCCAGTGCAGCATGGCAAAGCCGCCGATGCCAAAGCGCAGCCAGGCCAGCAGGAAGACCGGTATGGCGGCGGCAAGGGGTTTGGACAGCGCCACATAGCTGCCGACCAGCGACATGCTGAGCGCGAGGCAGCCGTAGGCAAGCGCGCGGCTGGGCAATGGGCGATTCACTAGACTGTTTCCCTGAATTCAAACCATAAAAGGCCGCCCATCATGCCCGAGGATCCCGCAACTTCTGCCCGCCATGTGTTTGTTTACGGCACGCTGCGCCGCGGTGATGACAACGACATCACGCGCCTGCGGCCGGCGCCTCGCTGGGTCGGCCAGGCGCGCATCAAGGGCGCGATGTACCACTTCGGCCGCTATCCCGGCGTGGCGCTGGGCGGCGCGGACGACGTGATCGGAGAGGTCTACGAGATATCGCCTGCGCTGGAAGCCGTGCTCGACGAGATCGAGGAGGTCTACCCGCAGCAGACCAACGAGTACGCCAAGCGCGTGATCGGGGTGGACGTGCAGGGGCGCCGCCTGGAATGCATCGTGTACGAGATCAACCCTGACCGGCTCGGTGGACGCGCGCGGATCGCCTCGGGGGATTGGGTCAAGGACCGCTGAGAATTTTTCATTTGATGAATTTTGCTTTTCTCAATATGGAATTTTGATTTGTTGGAGCGCAGAAAATTTTCTCAATACAAGAAATAAAATTCCATATTGAGAAAATATATCATTAAGTTATTGATTCTATTGAATTTAAAAATATCTCTTCTATAAGACATAAGAGCTTCCCAAAGTCTTGTAGAAGACTTAAAGTCTCTCCATCGGCACCCGGCTTGCAACGCCTCCCGCTGAACTGTTTAACCAACCTTGGAGAGAACCATGACCCACTGGACCCACCTGACCCGCGAACAGCAGATCGCCGCCCTCGAAAAAGACTGGGCCGAAAACCCACGCTGGAAGGGCATCAAGCGCGGTTACAGCGCTGCGGACGTCGTCAGGCTGCGTGGCTCGGTGCAGATCGAGCACACTTTGGCCCAGCGCGGTGCCGAGAAGCTGTGGAACCTGATCAACACGGAACCCTTTGTGAACTCGCTGGGCGCGCTCACGGGCAATCAGGCCATGCAGCAGGTCAAGGCCGGCCTCAAGGCGATCTACCTGTCGGGTTGGCAGGTGGCTGGCGACGCCAACAGCAATGGCGAGATGTACCCTGACCAGTCGCTGTACTCCGTGGACTCGGTGCCCAAGGTCGTGAAGAAGATCAACGCCACTTTCGCCCGTGCAGACCAGATCCAGTGGTCCGAAGGCAAGAACGTGGGCGACGAGGGCTACACCGACTTCTTCGCGCCCATCGTGGCGGATGCGGAAGCGGGCTTCGGCGGCGTGCTGAACGCGTTCGAGCTCATGAAGTCCATGATCGAGGCGGGCGCTGCCGGCGTTCACTTTGAAGACCAGCTGGCCGCGGCCAAGAAGTGCGGCCACATGGGTGGCAAGGTGCTGGTTCCCACGCGTGAAGCCGTCTCCAAGCTCGTCGCCGCCCGCCTGGCCGCCGACGTGATGGGCACGCCCACCATCCTGCTGGCCCGCACGGACGCGGAAGCCGCCGACCTGGTGACCACCGACGTGGACGACAACGACAAGCCTTTCTTCACCGGCGAGCGCACGGTCGAGGGCTTCTACCGCAGCCGCAACGGCGTGGAGCAGGCCATCAGCCGTGGCCTGGCCTATGCCGAGTACGCCGACCTGATCTGGTGCGAAACCGGCACGCCCGACCTGGCTTTTGCCAAGCAGTTCGCCGACGCCATCCACGCCAAGTTCCCGGGCAAGCTGCTGGCCTACAACTGCTCGCCTTCCTTCAACTGGAAGAAGAATCTGGACGATGCCACGATTGCCAAGTTCCAGAAGGAACTGGGCGCGATGGGCTACAAGTTCCAGTTCATCACGCTGGCGGGCTTCCACAGCCTGAACTACTCGATGTTCAACCTGGCCTACGGCTATGCGCGCAACAACATGACGGCTTTCGTCGAGTTGCAGCAGGCTGAATTTGCCGCCGCTGACAAGGGCTTCACGGCCGTGAAGCACCAGCGTGAAGTGGGCACCGGCTACTTCGATGCGGTGACCACCACCATCGAAGCCAACGCCTCCACGGCCGCGCTCAAGGGCTCGACCGAAGACGAGCAGTTCTTCGACGACAAAAAGGCCGCGTAAACCCGCGCCGCTGCCGATGCCGGCCGCCCCGTCGGCCGGATCAAGGAACCCTGCCTTTTGCGGAAGGCAGGGTTTGCTGTTTGGGGCTTTCAGCGTAAAGTGGGGCTTCCCTACGTACTTTCAGAGGGGCTTGAATGAGCGCATCCAGCGAGAAAACCGGTGTTTTTGACGCCAATCAACTCAACCAGAACCGGTGCCCTGACTGTGCCGGTACCGGTGAGCTGCATATCGACAGCGAGAACATCAACGAGAACTTCGAGGTCGAGAAGCAGACCGTCATCACGGGCTGCCCGCGCTGCGCGGGCACGGGCTATATTCCCGCGGGTTAAAATGCACCGTGGCCCGTGCGACGCGGGTCGAACAAGAGCGAGAAAGGCAACCTGGTTATGACACCGCGAACTACACCGGAAGGTTTTTGGGCCCTTTGAGGCCGTAGGGTCGCGCGCACTGATCTCTCTTCATGTTTCCAGACAAAGCGCGGCTGTGTTCCGCGCTTTATTTTTTCTGCTTTCATTCCTGAACCATGATTCAAATCACGCTTCCCGATGGCTCCCGACGTGAATTCGCCGGCCCTGTAACCGTGGCCGAAGTGGCCGCGTCGATCGGGGCGGGCCTGGCCAAGGCCGCCCTGGCCGGCAAGGTCCCGGGCGAAGGGGGTGCCGGCTTCAAGGTGGTGGACACCAGCCATGTGATCACCCAGGACAGCGCCTTGTCCATCGTGACGGCCAAGGATGCCGAAGGCCTGGAAGTCATCCGTCACTCCACGGCCCACCTGCTGGCCTATGCGGTCAAGGAGCTCTTCCCGGATGCGCAGGTCACGATCGGCCCGGTGATTGAAAACGGATTCTTCTATGACTTTTCGTACAAGCGCCCGTTCACCCCGGAAGACCTCGTGGCCATTGAAAAGCGCATGGCCGAGCTGGCAGCCAGGGATGAACCGGTGACCCGCCGCGTGCTGCCGCGCGATGAGGCGGTGGCCTATTTCAAGGGCATGGGCGAACACTACAAGGCCGAAATCATTGCGAGCATTCCGGCCAACGAGGATGTGTCCCTGTACCGCGAAGGCGGTTTTGAGGACCTCTGCCGCGGCCCCCATGTGCCGAGCACGGGAAAGCTGAAATTCTTCAAGCTCATGAAGGTCGCTGGCGCCTACTGGCGCGGCGACCACCGCAATGAAATGCTTCAGCGCATTTACGGCACGGCCTGGGCGACCAAGGACGAGTTGCAGCAGTACCTGACCATGCTGGAGGAGGCTGAAAAGCGTGACCACCGCAAGCTGGGCCGGGAGCTTGACCTGTTTCACATCGACGAACACTCGCCGGGCACGGTGTTCTGGCACCCCAAGGGCTGGACAGTCTGGCAGGGGGTGGAGCAGTACATGCGCGCCGTGTACCGCGACAACGGTTATCAGGAGGTCAAGGGGCCGCAGATCCTGGACCAGGGGCTCTGGGAGAAAACGGGGCATTGGGGCAAGTACCGCGAAAACATGTTCACCACCGAGAGCGAAAAGCGCGACTACGCGCTCAAGCCGATGAACTGCCCCGGTCACATCCTGATCTTCAACCAGGGCATCAAGAGCTACCGCGACCTGCCCCTGCGTTTCGGTGAATTCGGGCAATGCCACCGCAACGAGCCCACGGGTGGGCTGCACGGGATCATGCGGGTTCGCGCCTTCACCCAGGACGATGGCCACATTTTCTGCACCGAAGACCAGATCCTGGACGAATGCACGGCTTTCACCACGCTGCTGCAGAAGGTTTATGCCGACTTCGGCTTCACCAACATCATCTACAAGGTGGCAACGCGGCCCGAAGCCCGCATCGGCACTGACGAGTCCTGGGACAAGGCCGAGTTCGCGCTCATGGAAAGCCTGCGCCGCTCCGGCTGTGAGTTCCAGATTTCGGCGGGTGAGGGGGCTTTCTACGGCCCCAAGATCGAGTACACGCTCAAGGACGCCATCGGCCGTGAATGGCAGTGCGGCACCATCCAGGTCGACCCCAACATGCCCGAGCGCCTGAATGCCGAGTTTGTCGGGGAAGACGGGGCCCGTCACCGCCCCATCATGCTGCACCGGGCGATTGTCGGGAGCCTGGAGCGCTTCATCGGGATTCTCATCGAGCAGCACGCCGGCGCCTTGCCCGCCTGGCTCGCGCCGGTCCAGGTGGCGGTGCTCAATATCACCGATTCCCAGGCCGATTACGCCCGAAACGTGGCCAAAACGCTGCAAAATCAAGGGCTTAGAGTGAGCCTTGACCTGCGTAACGAGAAAATTACGTATAAAATACGAGAGCATTCGTTGCAAAAGCTTCCGTACATCCTCGTCGTGGGTGACAAGGAAAAGGAAGCCAGTGCCGTCGCAGTGCGCGCCCGGGGCAACAAAGACCTCGGTGTGATGTCTCTTGAAGCGTTCTCGGAACGCGTCGCCTCAGACATCGCTTCTAAAGCCTGATTTGATATCAAAACATGCTTTAGCCCGCGTGGACAGGGCGGACCCCGCTACGCTTTTTGTAGCAAACATGATGAAGGATTTGAACCATCGCTACTGAATTTCGTGACCGTCGCCACCGCGAGGAACGCAAGCACCGCTTGAACCGTGAAATCATGGCCCCCGAGGTCCGCCTCTCGGGTCCGGAAAACGAGCCCCTGGGGATCGTGAGCCTCGCGGAAGCGTTGCGAATGGCCGGCGAGCTGGATGTGGATCTGGTTGAAATTGCCGCCACGGCGAACCCGCCCGTGTGCCGCCTGATGGACTACGGCAAGTTCAAATACCAGGAGCAGAAGAAGGCGGCGGAAGCGAAAGCCAAGCAGACGGTCATCGAAATCAAGGAAGTCAAATTCCGGCCGGGCACCGACGATGGTGACTACAACATCAAGATGCGCAACATCCGGCGCTTCCTGGCCGAAGGCGACAAATGCAAGATCACGCTGCGCTTTCGGGGCCGCGAGATCACGCACCAGGAAATCGGCATGGCATTGCTGAACCGCATCCGCGATGAGCTGGCAGATCAGATCATCGTCGAGCAGTTCCCCAAGCTGGAAGGCCGGCAGATGATCATGATGATCGCGCCGGGCAAGAAAAAAGTGGCTGCCAAGCCCGCGCAGGAAGCGTCGCAAGCCGCTTCGGCGTAACCGGAAACTGCCTTTGGGTTGGTCGCCCTCAGGCATTCAGTGGACAGCCGCAAGGCGCCACACATTAGTGGCTCGGGGCCAACAAGCCTGTGGAACGGATCCGCAGCGCCTCACGAGCACAAAGAAGAAGGAGCATTCACATGCCCAAAATGAAGACCAAGAGTAGCGCGAAGAAGCGTTTTCGCGTTCGTCCCGGTGGCACCGTCAAGCGCGGTCAAGCCTTCAAGCGTCACATCCTGACCAAGAAGACCACCAAGAACAAGCGCCATCTGCGCGGTGCCACGGCAGTTCACGAGACCAACATGGTGTCGATGGCCGCCATGTTGCCCGGCAGCGGCATTTGATCAACTGACGAACAAGGAGAACACACATGCCTCGCGTCAAACGTGGTGTAACGGCACGCGCCCGTCACAAAAAAGTCCTGGCCCTGGCCAAAGGTTTCCGCGGCCGCCGCGGCAATGTCTTCCGCATCGCCAAAGAAGCGGTGATGAAGGCGGGGCAATATGCCTACCGCGACCGCCGCGCCAAGAAGCGCGTCTTCCGTCAGCTGTGGATTGCCCGTATCAACGCCGCCGCGCGCGAATGTGGCCTGACCTACAGCCAGTTCGCCAACGGCATTCGCAAGGCCGGTATCGAAATCGACCGCAAGGTGCTGGCGGATATCGCCGTGCATGACAAGGCCGCTTTTGCCGGTATCGTGGAACAGGTCAAGGCCAAGCTGGCTGCTTGATATTCACGAAGGCCGCTATCGTTCTGATAGCGGTTCGCGCAATAGAGACAGGGGCTAGCGCTTGAAAGAGCACTAGCCCCTGTTCATTTTGAAGAGATGTATGAACGAGCTGGATTCCATCGTCGGCCAGGCGCTCCAGAGCTTTGCCAGTGCGCCGACCCCCAATGACCTCGAGAATGCCAAGGCCCAGTTCCTGGGCAAGTCCGGCCGTCTGACCGAGTTGATGAAGGGCCTGGCGGGCCTGAGCGTGGAGGAAAAGAAAACGCGTGGCGCGGCCATCAATCTGGCCAAGCAGGCGATCGAGGCGGCGCTCAACGCGCGTCGCCAGGCGCTTGCGGACGCGGAGCTCGAAATCCAGCTGAAGTCCGAGGCGCTGGATGTGACGCTACCTGGCCGCCAGCGCGGTGGTGGCGGGCTTCACCCCGTGTCGCTGACGCTTGAGCGCATTGAGGGCATTTTTGGGTCGATGGGCTTCGAAGTCGCCCAGGGGCCCGAGATCGAGACGGACTGGTTCAACTTCACGGCGTTGAACACGCCCGAGGATCATCCGGCGCGTTCGATGCACGACACCTTCTACGTGGAAGGCGGCTACCTGTTGCGCACCCACACCAGCCCCATGCAGATCCGCCATGCGGTTCAACACGTCAAGAAGTACCGGGCACGCATCGATGCAGGGCAAGCCATGCCCGAGATCCGCGTGATCGCACCGGGCCGGACCTACCGTGTGGACAGCGATGCGACGCACTCACCCATGTTTCACCAGTGTGAAGGGTTGTGGATTGGCGAGGACGTGAGCTTCAAGGACCTCAAGGTCGTATTCACGGATTTCTGCCGCACCTTCTTCGAAAGCGATGATCTGGTGCTGCGCTTTCGGCCCAGCTTCTTCCCATTCACCGAGCCCAGCGCGGAAATCGATATCCAGTTCCAGGAAGGGCCGCTCGCGGGCCGCTGGCTCGAGGTCGCCGGATCCGGCCAGGTTCACCCCAACGTGGTGCGCAACATGGGACTGGACCCCGAGAAATACATTGGCTTCGCATTTGGCATGGGACCCGACCGGTTGACCATGCTGCGCTACGGCGTGAATGATTTGCGCCTGTTTTTCGACGGCGACATCCGATTCCTGAGCCAGTTCCAGTAAACCGAGACGAGAACAAGAACATGCAATTTCCGGAATCCTGGCTGCGCGAATTCTGCAATCCGCCGATCTCCACCGGGCAGTTGGCCGAGACCCTCACCATGGCTGGTCTTGAGGTCGAAGAACTCAAGCCGGTGGCCCCGCCGTTCACCCGAATTGTGGTGGGCGAAATCAAGGAGGCCGTGCAGCACCCCAACGCGGACCGGCTGCGCGTTTGCCAGGTGGACGCGGGGCAGGGCGCGCTGCTCAACATCGTCTGCGGCGCGCCCAATGCGCGCGTTGGCATCAAGGTGCCGTGCGCACTGGTCGGCGCCGAGTTGCCTCCCGGTGCTGACGGCAAGCCTTTCATCATCAAGACCGGCAAGCTGCGCGGCGTGGAAAGCCAGGGGATGCTCTGTTCCGCCCAGGAACTGCAGCTTTCCGAAGACCATGGCGGCTTGCTTGAGCTCGCTGCGGACGCCCCCCTGGGCCAGGACATTCGCGAGCACCTGCGGCTGGATGACACGCTGTTCACCCTGAAGCTCACCCCCAATCTGGCCCATTGCCTCAGCGTGTTCGGGATCGCGCGCGAGGTATCGGCCCTGACCGGCGCGCCGCTTCAGGTGCCCTCGTTCCCGCCGGTCGCGGTGACCCAGTCCGACACGCTGCCGGTCAAGATCAGCGCGCCGGATTTGTGCGGGCGCTTTTCGGGGCGCATCGTGCGCGGCGTCAATCCCCGGGCGGCAACTCCGCCGTGGATGGTGGACCGTCTGGCACGCTGTGGCCAGCGCAGCGTCACGCCGCTGGTGGACATCTCCAACTATGTGATGTTCGAGCTCGGGCGTCCGAGCCACATCTTTGACCTCGACAAGATCCACGGTGGTCTGGACGTGCGATGGGGGCGGGCCGGTGAGCAACTGGAATTGCTCAACGGAAACACCATCACCGTGGACGAGACCGTGGGAGTGATCGCCGATGACCAGCAAGTGGAGTCGCTGGCCGGGATCATGGGCGGGGAAGCCACCGCGGTGTCGGACGACACCCGCAACGTCTATGTCGAAGCCGCGTTCTGGTGGCCCAGAGCGGTGGCCGGCAGGTCACGCCGCTACAACTTTTCCACCGACGCGGGTCACCGTTTCGAACGGGGCGTGGACCCCAATGAGACGGTCCAGCACATCGAGCGCATCACGCAACTGATTCTTGACATCTGTGGCGGCCAGCCGGGCCCCATGGATGATGCCCAGGTGAACATGCCTGTGGCGCGACCCGTGTCCCTGCGGGTCGCCCGGGCCGTCAAGGTCATTGGCATGCCCCTGGCGCAGGCGCAGTGCGCTGATGCCCTGCGGCGTCTGGGGCTGCCGGTGGTGGAAGGTGACGGTGTGCTCACGGTCACGCCGCCGGCCTACCGGTTCGACATCCAGATCGAGGAAGACCTGATCGAGGAAGTCGCGCGCATGGTCGGCTACAACAACCTGCCCACCACGCCGCCGCGGGCCCCCATCACGGCCAAGGTGCGTGCTGAAGGACGGCGCAGCCCGTATGCGGTACGCCGCATGCTCGCAGGTCTTGGTTACCAGGAAACGATCAACTTCAGTTTTGTCGAGGAGCGATGGGAGCGGGAACTGGCGGGCAACTCCGATCCGATTCGCCTGCTCAATCCCATCGCCAGCCAGATGAGCGTGATGCGCTCCAGCCTTGTCGGCTCGCTGGTCCAGGCGCTCAAATTCAACCTTGACCGCAAGGCCGAGCGCGTTCGCGTATTTGAAATGGGCCGCGTGTTTCTGCGCGACCCGTCCAGCGTGAACACCGACACCACGGTGGCCGGATTCGACCAGCCCATGCGGCTGGCAGGTCTGGCTTATGGCGCCAGGGTCGCGCTGCAGTGGGGGCAGAAGGACGAGGCCGTCGATTTCTATGACGTCAAGGGCGACCTGCAGGCCTTGCTGGCGCCCCTGAAGCCTTCGTTTGAAGCGGCAGACCATCCCGCGCTGCATCCCGGACGCAGCGCGCGAGTCCTGCTGGACGGGCGGGCCGTGGGCCATGTCGGTGAACTCCACCCCAAGTGGCGCCAGGGCTATGACCTGGCGCACGCCCCCGTGTTGTTCGAGCTGGCCCTGGACTCCGTGCTCGACATCGGGCTGCCCCGCTTCGAGCCCGTGGCCAGGCGCCAGTCGGTGACGCGCGATATCGCGGTCATCGTGCCGGAAAAGATCTCCCATGCTTCATTGATGGCGGCGGTGCATTCAACACCCACGGGTGGCCTGCTCAGGCATGCCGTCCTGTTCGATGTCTACCGTCCCAAGCAGGCGGGAGCCGGATTGCAGCAAGGCGAGAAGAGCCTGGCTGTGCGCTTGACGCTGCACAGCGATGACGCCACACTGACCGACGAACAGATTGACGCCGTGGTCCATGCGGTGGTGGCGCAAACGGCTGGCCAGCTTGGTGCGCGTTTGCGCGCCTGAATCCGGCATTCAGCAGAACAACAAGAATGGAGAACCCCATGGAATTCGCGGTCGAAAGCCTGGAAACACCGGCACTCACCAAGGCCCAGCTTGCGGAGTTGCTGTTCGAGCAAATCGGACTCAACAAGCGCGAGTCCAAGGACATGATTGACGCGTTTTTTGACCTGATCGCCGACAGTCTTGTGGACGGTGCCGACGTCAAGATATCGGGCTTCGGCAATTTCCAGATCCGGACCAAGGCACCGCGTCCCGGCCGCAATCCGCGTACCGGGGAGGCCATTCCCATCCGGGCCCGCCGGGTGGTGACGTTCCATGCCAGCCACAAGCTCAAGGAGCAGATTCAGGGTGATGGCAGCACGGAATCGTGATCTGGCGCCACAAATCACCTCGAGTGCCTCCTGAGCCTTTGCACGCGGGGCATTCTTAGAGTAACCTAGGAGCTTTCTCTTGTACAACATTGATTTCAATGGAGAAAGCCCTCCCACCCATACCTGCCAAGCGCTATTTCACCATTGGTGAGGTCAGCGACCTGTGCGGCGTCAAGCCGCACGTGCTACGGTATTGGGAGCAGGAATTCACGCAGCTGCGGCCCATGAAGCGGCGCGGCAACCGCCGCTACTACCAGCACCATGAAGTCCTGATGATCCGGCGCATCCGCGACCTGCTCTATGACCAGGGTTTCACCATCAGCGGCGCGCGCAACAAACTCCAGGAACTGGTTCAGGTTGAGCGCGACAAGCGCAAGGCGGGCGAGGTCATGCTCGAAGGCGTGGAAGTCATCGAAGTCGATGACTCGTCCTTTGATGACTTCGACGACAGCATTGGCGATGAAGACACCAGCGCCGCGTCTCAAAAGCTGCTCCTTGTGCGCCGTGAATTGTTCGAGATCCGCGAACTCCTTTCCTCAACCTACTGAAATTTGCCACCCCGCTTGCCAGAAGGCCCCATCAGCCGGGCTATAATGCAAGGCTTGTCGGCGTGTAGCGCAGCCTGGTAGCGCACTTGCATGGGGTGCAAGGGGTCGAAGGTTCGAATCCTTTCACGCCGACCAAATTGATCTCAAGGGTTAGCAGGGTGCTCCTGCTGACCCTTTTCTTTTATGCTCGCTCCTCATGGATGAGAGAATACGCACAGGGTGGCGACCTGCCGGTCAACCAACATTCCCTCCACTGGACCTGGCCCCATGGTGACGACCGTTGTTTTTGCCGACCTTGTAGGCAGTACCGGAATCTTCGAGCGTCTGGGCGACGCTACCGCCTCGCGCTTTGTCACGCAACTCACCACCGCCCTCAGCAAGACTTTTGAAGAACACCACGGGCGCGTGGTCAAACTGCTGGGCGATGGCCTGTTTGTCGTCTTTCCCACCGAGGGCGATGCCCTGGCAGCCTGCATCGCCATTCAGGCGCGCTTGCAGGACAAGCCGGTTTTCCCCGGGGGGCCGGGGCTGGGCCCGGTGCAGATGCAGATGGGCGTTGAGTCTGGTGACGTGGTCGAAATAGACGGGGACTGTTTTGGCGACGCGGTGAACAGCGCGGCCCGGCTCGCTGACCTGGCTGGAGCCGACCAGATTCTGACCACGCAGCGTGTGCGCGACGCGCTCGCGGCGCTGCAGCAACTGCAATTGCGCAGCCTGGGGCCCATGTACCTGCGTGGCAGGACCGGCGCGACAGAGGTGTTTCGCGTTGACTGGCGTGAGGACCGGGATGCTGATGCCACCATCATGGGGGTATCCATGGTCAAGGTGGCCCGCGACGCCCACCTTGAGATCTCGGCCGCCGGCCAGGTTCTGGGGCTGAAGGCAAGGGGCGAAAAAATCACGATTGGTCGCGCGACCACCGCTTCGCTGTCGCTCAACGATTCACGCGTCTCGCGCGTGCATGCCACGGTCGAATGGCGCGGCGGGCAATTTGTGCTGGGGGATGCCTCCAGTTTCGGCACCTGGGTCTACATGGGCAACCAGAGCGAACCGGTGGTGCTGCGCCGCACGGAGTGCTATCTGGTGGGGAGCGGGCAGATCGCGCTTGGCTGCGAGCGCGATGCCGAGGCCGCGCCACTCGTCTCGTTTTCGGTCACGAGCTGAGGTGGCCGCGGGGCGTGTTCATGGCGGTTGAACTTCGCACCACCGGCCCCGGACTTGACGACCTGCGGATGCTTGCGCCGGAGCACGGCGAAGTGATCCTGGGCCGCGACGCCGACTGCGACATTTGCCTTCCCGATCCCCGGCGCAATGTGTCCAGGCGGCACCTGGCCATCTGGTGCGTGGGGGACGAACTCCATTTCCGCGTGCTGTCCGTGGTGAATGGCGTGGAACTGCCCGGTGGGGTGGCACCCCCGGGTGCCCTGGGGGTCCTGCCTGCGGGACAGGCGCTCAGGCTGGGCGACTATCGACTGGTCTGCCTGCCGAGGGTCGCTCCGGTGGATGAAGACCCCTGGGCTGCTCTGGATCGCGGGGCCTCCGCTTTTGGCGCTTCGCCGTCCATGCTCGAACCTGCGTTCCGGCCCACCGTTGCGCAAATGCCGGTGACTGACCCTGACGAGGACCCCTTTGGTGACTGGGGTTTCGAATCCACCATGGGACCGGGTTCGCGGGCGGGTCGCGGCCTGAGCCCGGGCCAGCCGGGGCAGGGCGCCACCGATCTGTCGGGGTTCTTCCGCGGGCTGGGCCTGGACCCTTCCACGGTCGGTCCCTTGAGTCACGGCGAACTGGAGGACCTTGGCAAGGTGGTGCGACTTGCCATCACCGCGCTGCTCGATCTGCATGAGACACGCGCCGATCTCAAACGCGAACTCAACGCCGAGGATCGGACCATGATGGCGGTGAAAAACAACAACCCGCTGAAGGCCGACTGGCCGCTGGACGTTCGCCTGCGTTATCTGGCAGGTGGTCGCAGCGCCACGGCGGGCTTTATCGCGCCCCAGCGGGCACTCGCGGAACTGGTGTCCGAACTGCAGGCCCACGACATTGCCGCGGGCGTCGGCGCGCGCGCCGTGGTGGAGGGCGCGCTGCGTGAACTGTCACCCGCGGCCCTGAAGAAGGTCCTGTCGGGCGGTCCGCGGCTCTTCGAAAGCGCCCGCTTGTGGGAGGCGTATGTCCGGCATCATGAGCAGCAGGGCGCTGACATGGGGGCCTGGCTGCAACGGCTGTTTGACCGTTTTTTCGCCGACGCGTACCTGCGGGAAACCCAGCGGCTGCAGCGCGAGCGCGCCACCCGGCCGCGATAGGCCTGTCACACGGCGGCAGTTAGAATGGTTTTTCCCCGACCATCCCGAACGCACCCGCCGTGAGTCTCAAGAAGCTTGGCCGATACGATCTGATCCGCGTGCTTGGCAAAGGCGCGATGGGCATTGTCTACGAAGGCCGCGACCCGAATCTGGACCGGCGCGTCGCCATCAAGACCGTCAAGGTCGAGAACCTGTCCGAAGCCGCCGCGGCGGAATACGAGGCCCGCTTCCGGACCGAGGCACGATCGGCCGCGCGGCTGCAGCATCCCAACATCGTCAGCGTCTACGACTCGGATCGCGACGGCGACATCGCTTTCCTGGTCATGGAGTTCATTCAGGGCGACGATCTCAAGCACCACATTGATCACGGCGTTCGGTATTCGCTCGAGCAGTCCCTCAAGATCATCCGCGACCTGCTTTCGGCGCTCGACTATGCCCACAAGCAGGGCATCGTGCACCGGGACATCAAGCCCGCCAACCTGCTGCTCGAGCCGGGCGGCCGGGTCAAGCTGACCGATTTCGGCGTGGCCCGCATCCAGGATTCCGGCGAAGCCACGCGCACCCAGGGCAGCATGGTGGGCACGCTCAAGTACATGTCACCCGAGCAGGTTCAGGGCCAGAAGATCGACTCGCGCGCCGACCTGTTCTCGGTTGGCGTGGTGCTGTACCAACTGCTCACCGACAAGCGCCCCTTTGACGGGGACAACGATTTCTCGATCATTCACCAGATCATTGGCCACACGCCTCAGCCGCCCAGTGCCTACAACGGGCGGTTGCCCGCCGCGATAGATGCCGTGGTGGCGCGAGCCCTCGCCAAGGACCGCGAGGAGCGCTTCGCCACCGCCCGGGACTTCGCCGTGGCCCTGCAATCCGCCATCCGCCGGGCCGAAGACGCCACGGTGGTGCCGCCGGCGGACCCGTTCAAGAAGCCCGCGGATGAACGTGCGGGCGCCACGGGCTCCCGGGGCACCGTCGGGAGTGCTGCCACCTCCGGCACGTCGGCCACTTCGGGCACCAGCGGCTCCGCGGCCACGGTGACTCAGGAGCTGGAGCTGGTCTACTGGAAGGACATCAAGGACTCCACCGATCCCGAAGAGATCGAGGTGTTTCTCGCCAAGTTTCCCTCGGGCATTTACGGCGAACTGGCGCGCAAGCGTTTGAGCCGGCTGCGCACGGTTTCGTCGCCCGACCAGACGGTGCTCGCGGGCGTCACCGCACCGGGTGTCCCGTTGTCCGACCCGGACATGGACGCGACCCGTTTGCTGCCCGAGCCGCCACCTCCCGCCGCTGCGCCGTCAGCCGAGGGCTTCACGCGGACGCTCGTGGAGCCGCGTGGCGCAGATGCCGCCGCTGCGGCGCCTGAAGCGCCACCAGCGCCCCAGGCTGCTTCACCCATCCCTGCCACGGCCCCGGTTGCTGCGGCCGCACCGTCCGCGCCGGCAAAAGCAGGCAAGCCTGCCGTGCTGATGCTGGGAGGTGTCGCGGCCTTGGCCGTGGCGGGTGCATTGGCCTATTTCATGACCCGCGAAGCCGGGCCACCGCCCGAGGCCATGGCCGGGCCGTTGGCTGCGGCGTCCGCGCCCCAGGACGGCGCTTCCACCCCCCACGCGGCTGCCGCTTCGGCGCCTGTTGCGGCGACAGCGACGGCCACGGCGAGTGAACCTGCCGTTGCAGCCAAACCAGCGCCCAAGCCCGTGCATGTGGCCAATCCGGTTCGCGTGGCCAAGCCGGCTTCGGCGCCTGCGCCCGTGGTCGTGGCGCCCGCGCCGGTGCAACCGGCTTCCGCCCCGGTCCGAGAAACCCAGGCCAAGCTCGCCACGCCCACAACGCCCACGCCCCAGCGCAACGCAAGCCCGAATGACGCCTGCAAGGACCGAATCTTCCTGGCGCGCGAGTTCTGCCTGAAGGAGCAGTGCGACATTCCGGCCTTTTTGAACCACCCGGTGTGCGTCCAGCGCCGCGCGGAAGCCAAGATGCGCGAGGACAGCAAGATCCGCAACTGAGCGGTGAGCGCCGTCCGTCTCGGGTCAGACCACGTCGATGTCGTGCACCGGAAAATCGCCGCCCTTGCGGCGATCGGCAAAGTAGCAGATCAGCGTTTCGCGCACCGTCCGGAACGCGATCTCTTCCCACGGAATCTCGTCCTCGGCAAACAGGCGCGCCTCGATCGTTTCATGGCCGGGCGCGAACTGGTCGCTGAGCAGGCGGGCCCGGTAAAACATGTGAACCTGCCCGACGCGCGGCACATTCAGGACGGTGAACAGGCCCTCGAGTTCGAACCGGGCACCGGCTTCCTCGTCGGTCTCGCGCGCCGCGCCTTGCGCCGTGGTTTCATCCAGTTCCATGAAGCCCGCCGGCAGGGTCCATTTGCCCCAGCGGGGTTCAATATTGCGCTTGCACAACAGCACCTTGTTGTCCCACACGGGCACGGTGCCCACCACGTTCAGCGGGTTCTCGTAGTGAATGGTGTGGCAGGAGGGGCAGACGGCGCGGGGTTTGGTGTCGCCGTCGTCGGGAACCCGGTAACCGACGGCCGTGCCGCAGTTCTTGCAGTGTTTGATGGGGCTGCGAAGCATGCAGGCAGTTTAAGGTGAAACAAAAAAGGGCTCCCGCGGGAGCCCTTCGAAGTCGCGTGCCGCAATCAGGCTTTGCCGTGCTTGGCAATCAGGGCTTTGGCGGTTTCGAGCAGCTTCTTGCCGTCGAAATTGCGCTTGTTCATGTCGGCCACCCACTCCTCGTCGATGCGGCTGGACAGCTTGCGGAATTCCGCGGAATCGGCCGGCGTGATCTGGTAGATGGTGTTGCCGCGGTCCGAGGCGCTCTTGCGGCCGTTCGGGTCGTTGCTCTGCTGCACCTTGCCCAGCCAGGCCGAGGTGGCCATGCCGGAGTTGTTGTCGATGACCTTTTTGAGGTCAGGGGCCAGCGACTCGTACTTGGGCTTGTTCATGGCCATCACGAAGGTGGTGGTGTACAGCGCCGGCTCGTTGGCCGGGAATTCGCTGTGAAACTTGCACAGCTCGTTGACCTTGATCGACGGCACCACTTCCCAGGGGATCACGCAGGCTTCGATCGTGCCCTTGGACAGCGCGTCGGTGATCGCGGGCAGCGGCATGCCGACCGGCGTGGCACCCACCGATGCCAGCATCTTGGTGACCTGGCGGGTCGGGCCACGCACTTTCATGCCCTTGAGGTCGGCCGGCGTCTTGATCAGCTTGTCCTTGGAATGGAACATGCCGGGGCCATGCACGTGAAGTGCAATGACATGGGTGTCCTTGAACTCGTCCGGGGCCATGGTCTGGGTGTACTCCCAATAGGCCTTGGAGGTCGCTTCGGCGTTGTTCATCATGAACGGCAGCTCGAAGGCCTCGATGCGCGGGAAGCGGCCCGCCGTGTTGCCCGGCAGGGTCCAGACGATGTCGACCACGCCATCCTTGGCCTGGTCATACAGCTGCGCCGGGCTGCCGCCCAACTGCATGGCAGGGTAGGCCTCGAACTTGATGCGGCCGCCGGACTCCTTCTCGACCTTGTCCATCCAGGGCTTGTGCATCGACAGCCACACGTTGGACAACGGGGCCATGAAGGTGTGGAACTTGAGGGTGACCGACTGCTGCGCCAGCCCGCTGAGGCCCGGGGCGCCCAGAGCCACGGCGGCCGAGGTCTTGAGAAGAGTGCGACGTTGGATCATGGAGATCTCCGAATGAGTGATGCCGATAACTTAATATATTAATCAATGCCTGTCTTTTGGGGCTTTCCCGCAATGGAGCGGGGCTGCCCGCTCAGGCCGGCGTGATGCGAACGGTCAAGGTCTGCAGGCCGGCCACGCCACCCACCAGCGTGTCGCCAGCCACCACCGCGGCCACGCCCTCGGGGGTGCCCGTGTAGATCAGGTCGCCAGGCTGCAGTTCCCACGCGGCCGACAGGTGCTCGATGGTCTCGCCGATGTTCCAGATCAGCTTGGACACCTGGCTGCGCTGGCGGTCCTGGCCGTTGACCTGCACGTAGATCTCTGCATTCGCCACATCGCCGGCCTGCGCGGCGGGCGTGATGGGCCCGATGGGCGCCGACTGTTCAAAGGCCTTGCCGATGCACCAGGGCCGGCCCTGCTTCTTCATTTCGTTCTGCAGGTCGCGGCGGGTCATGTCCAGGCCCACGGCATAGCCAAAGATGTGCTTGTGCGCGTCGGCGGCCTTGATGTTCTTTCCGCCGGTGCCAATGGCCACCACCAGTTCAATCTCATGGTGCAGGTTGCTGGTGAGGCTGGGGTAGGCCATGCTGCCGGTCTCGCCCGCGTTGACGGCGACGATGGCATCCGCGGGCTTGAGGAAGAAAAAGGGCGGTTCGCGGCCGGTGAAGCCCATTTCCTTGGCGTGTTCCTCGTAGTTGCGGCCCACGCAGTAGATGCGGTGCACCGGGAACCGTTCCGTCTTGCCCACCACGGGCACGGACGCAACGGGCGCGGGATTGAAAACGTAGCTCATGACAGCCTTTCTTCTTTGTGAATGCCCAGTGCCTGGTGCACCGGGCGGTCGGAGTAACTGAACAGCACGCAACCACCGGCTGAACGCAGGCGGGCAGTGTGCCATGACGGGATCACGAAATGGTCGCGCGGGCCAAATGCGAAGGTATGGTGGGCACCGGCGTGCTCGATGTCCACCTCGCCCTGGCCGTCCACCACGCTGTAGACCGCGCCGTCGGTCTGGCGCCAGCCCTGGCCTGCAAAGCCGGCGGGCAGCTTCTGCATGAATGTGGCCATGGTCGGCATCGGCGAGCCGCCGGTCTGCGGGTTCACGTAGCGCAGCTTCACGCCGTCCCACGGGTCAACCGGCGCGTCGCGCTCCAGCGTGTCCAGGGCCTCGCGGCTGCGCGCATAGGGGTAGCTGAAAATCGGCGACGTCGCGCCAAAAGGCGCATCGTGGCGCACTGGCGCCATGTTGTGGCCATAGCGGGCAAAGCTGGCCCCCTCGGCGCGCGAGACGGCCTGCGATCTGGCGTCCCCGTTCTCGGCGAAGCCGGCGTCGAAAAAGCGCAGCATCGGGATGTCCAGGCCGTCGAGCCAGACCACGGGCCCCTGGGCTTCGGAGCCATGGTCGTGCCAGGTCCAGCTCGGCGTGATGATGAAGTCGCCCGGGTGCATGGTGGTGCGCTCGCCATCCACCGCGGTGTAGGCGCCCTGGCCCTCCACGATGAAGCGCAGTGCGCTTTGCGTGTGGCGGTGGCTGGGCGCCACCTCGCCCGGCAGGATCAGCTGCAGGCCCGCGTACAGCGACTGCGTGACGGCCGACTGTCCGCGCAGCGCCGGGTTCTCGAGGATCAGCACGCGCCTTACCGCTTCCTCGGCGGTGATGGCCTCGCCAGATCGCATCAGGAAGGGCCTGACCTGCTCATATTTCCATAGCGCGGGAACGCAGGGGGACGCGGGCTGTGGGGGTACCAGGGCATGCAACACCTCCCACAGCGGGGTCAGGTTCAGGGGCGACATGTCCTTGTACAGCTGCTCGCGCAGCGCGGTGGTGTTCAGCGGGGCATTCATGCGGGACTCCTTGTCGGGCTACCAGTTGGTGCCAAGGTAGGCGCCACCGGCGGTCAACCGGGCTTGCAGGGCCCCGGTGGCAACCTCGGCGGCTGCGCATCCCGTGCCCAGCGCCAGGTCGGCTGCGGTGCCGGCCGCCTGGCCCATCACAAAGCAGGCGCCGGTCACGCGCGCGGCCGATTGGGCTTCGTGGCTCATGGAGGCGCAGCGCCCGGCCACCCAGAGGTTGTCCAGGCCCTGTGGCACCGTCATGCGGTAGGGCAGGTGGTTGAAACCCCGGCTCTCGGGAATCCGGGGCCAGCGGAATTCCACGTCGCCCTTCAGGTGCAGCTCCAGCGGCCAGCCGTTGACGCCGATGGTGTCGTCAAAACTCGCGCAGTCCAGCACGTCGGACTCGGTCAGCAGGTAGTGCCCGGTCACCCGCCGGGTTTCACGGATGCCGACCTGGGGGGCAATGTCCACGATGTACGACTGCTCAAAGCCAGGCACTTCCCGCAGGAAGCCGGCCACGCTGGCGATCTGCCGCCGGCCCAGCATCTCGGCCTCGCTGAGCTCCGTGGCGCTGGTACCGTCCATGGCGTTGCCTTGGGCATTGGCCAGCTGGGTCAGGTTGACGCGCCACTCGATGCCGCTCTTTTGCGGCCGGATGATGGGCGTCTTGCGCGGGAACCGGTAGCGGCCCGCCGCCTCGGCCTGGAGCATCAGCTCGGGGATGGTCTTCCAGGCTTCGCCGGCCCGTGCCGGGTCGATGCCGTTGATGCGGAACATGGTGGACGGGTACAGCATGTTGCCCGCGCCATCGCCTTTTTCATACGGGGCACCGGCCCAAGCGGCCAGGTCGCCGTCGCCCGAGCAGTCGATGAAGCTGCGGCCGATCACGGCCAGGCGCCCCGACTTGGTTTCCACCAGCAGCGCCTGCACCTGGCGGGGCGAGGCCATGACCACCCCCGCCGCGAGCGCGTGGAACAGCACCTGCACCCCGGCCGACAGCAGCAGGTCGTCGGCGGCGATCTTGTAGGCCGCCGTGTCATAGGCCTGCGCCACCGTCTTGCCAAACAGGTTGTGCGGCGCGTTCAGGCCGCCCAGCCGGTCAATGCGGGCCAGCAGGTCGTCGGCCACGCCATGCACCACCTGGCGGATGTCGCCATGCACATTGGCATGCAGGCCACAGAAGTTGGTTACGCCCGCGGCCGTGCCCATGCCGCCCAGAAAGCCATAGCGCTCGATCAGCAGGGTGGAGCGGCCGGCGCGCGCCGCCGCCACGGCCGCCGCCATGCCGGCCGGGCCGCCGCCCAGAACGACCACGTCGTACTCGCCAAAGACAGGGGTTTCTCGGCTGGGCTCGGTCAGGGTGGGGGTCAGGGACATGGGCATGGGCATGGGTGATTCTTTCAGGCAAACAGTTGGGCCAGGTCAATGCCGTCGTACATCCATTTGAGGCCGGCAAAACCGGCCGACTCGGTGCCGCTTTGGAACATCTGGTTGCGCAGCTCGCGCTGCACACCCGACGCATGGTAGATGTCGCCGTAAAAACGTGCCGTCAGCTGGACCCGGCCCGTGCGCAGGTAGCGCGCCTGCTGGTAGGCCTGAAACGCGGCCGGCACATCGCCACGCGTGTGGCGCAGTGCTTCGCGCAGCACCACGGCGTCTTCAATGGCCTGGCCGGCCCCCTGCGCCAGGTACTGCAGCATGGGGTGGGCGGCATCGCCCAGCAGGGTGACGCGCCGGTCGGTCCAGTTCTTCACGGGTTCGCGGTCGCACAGCACCCACATCTTCCAGGTCTCGATCTTGCCCAGCAGCTCGCGCACCTGGGGCACGGCCCCGGCAAACCGTTCATTGAGCTCGGCCGTGTCGCCAAAGGTGTTCCAGCCCTCGTCGTACTTGTTGCTGTGGAACACCGCCACCAGGTTGAACAGCTCGCCCCGGCGCAAGGGGTAGTGCACCAGATGGGTTTTTTCGCCGCCCCACAGCAGCACGTCGTCGCTCCACAGATGGGCTGGCACGTCCTCGCGCCGGAGCACGGCGCGGTAGGCGATGTGGCCCGAGACGCGGGGCTTGCCGTCGCCCACCACGGCTTCTCGCACGCGGCTCCACATGCCATCGGCGCCGACCAGGGCCGTGCCCTCAAGGACCTCGCCGCCTTGCAGCGTGATGCGCACCTGCGACGCGGTTTGCGTGAACGACTCGACCTTGCTGCCGGTGCGCAGCGTGACCTGGGGCAGGGCGGCGCAGGCGTCCAGAAACACCTGGTGCAGGTCGGCGCGGTAGATCACGCCATATGGAAAACCGTAGGCGGCGCGCGCCACGTCGCCCAGCGGCACCCGGACCACCCGTTCGCCCGTGCGCACGTCGTTCATGCCCAGCCCGGGGGGGAAATAGGCCACCCGCGAGACGGCCTCGGTCAGGCCCAGGTGATCAAACATGCGGAAGATGTTGGGCCCCAGCTGGATGCCCGCGCCGATCTCGCCGAACGTCGAGGCCTGCTCCAGCACGGTCACCGCATGGCCGTCGCGCGCCAGCACGCAGGCCGCGGCAAGGCCACCAATGCCGCCGCCGGCGATCAGGATGGGAAGCGTCTGCGCCATGTCTTGTCTCCGTCGTTGCGCTGGTTTATTGATAAGTATACATACCATTTGGGCCGGCGTCCGCGCCTTTTGCGGCGGGTGGCAATCGCTACACTCGCGACCATGGCAAAAAGCTTTGACTTCCAGCATGCGCCGGGGCACCTGATCCGGCGCGCGCACCAGTTGGCCGTGGCGATCTTCATGGAGGAAACCGGCGAGTTCGACATGACCCCGGTCCAGTTTGCCATCCTCAATGCACTGATTGACGACCCGGGGGAAGACCAGGTCACGCTGGCCGGGCGGGTGGCATTTGACGCCGCCACATCGGGTTCGGTGATCAGTCGCCTCGAGGCCAAGGGCCTGGTGCGGCGCGAGGCCGATCCGGGCGACCGGCGGCGCAAGCTGCTGTGGGTCACCCCCGAGGGCGAATCCATGGCGCTGCGCATGAAACGTGCCGTGGCCCGGGCGCAGTCGCGCATCGTGGGTCCGCTGGACGACGCCGAGCGTGCCCAGCTGGTGCAATTGCTGGGCAAGTTGGTGGCGGGGCACGAAGACGCCGGGGCCTGAGCCCGCGCGCCGGGCCCACGGCCGCCTGGCGGGCGGGGCTGAGGCAGCTGTCGGCTCTGTCCTACGCCGCTATCAGCGGCCCGCCGGATGCACAGCCAGGCGGCGGGTGCTGCAATGAGGAGATACCTTCACAGACAGGAGCCTCCCATGAAAACCATCCATCTCGCCCGCCGCACCCTTGCGCTCACCACCCTTTCGGCAGCCGTGTTGCTCGCGGCCTGCGCCGACATGACGCCCAACCAGAAGGGCACGGCCGTGGGGGCTGGCGTGGGTGCCGTGGCCGGCGCCGCCATTGGCGGCAACACCCAGGGGGCGGCCATCGGGGCCGGTCTGGGCGCGCTCGGGGGCTATGTGTGGTCCAAGCACATGCAGGACAAAAAGGCTGCCATGGAGCGCGCCACGGCCGGCACCGGCGTGGCCGTGACGCAGACCGCCGACAACCAGCTCAAGCTCAACATCCCCAGCGACATTTCGTTCGACACGGGCCGCGCCGACATCAAGCCCAGCCTGCAGCCCGTGCTCGACCAGTTTGCCAATGGACTGGGCTCCCAGCCCAACACCGAGATCCGCATCATCGGCCACACCGACAGCACGGGCCCCGACTCGGTCAATGACCCGCTGTCGCTGCAGCGCGCCGCCAGTGCGCGCGACTACCTGGCCGCGCGCGGCGTGGACCCGCAGCGCGTGATGATCAATGGCCGCGGGGAGCATGAGCCGATCGCCGACAACAGCACCGAGGCCGGTCGTGCCCGCAACCGGCGCGTGGAAATCTACCTGGCTGAGCGCCCGATCGCTTCCCGCTAGGCGGTTCGCGGGCTTCAGCCGCGCAGCAGTTGCGGCAGGGCCCGCGCAGTGGGCACCTGCGGGAACACCGCCCTGGCGACCCGCTGGGGCTCCAGCCCGAAGCACTCACCGGCCGCTGAGGCAATGAGTGCGTCCAGCCCGGTGGTGGCCTGCAGGTCACGCCCCTGGTAGAGCGCGCCCGGCTCCAGGCCAGGCCAGTCACCCAGCACGCGCCCCCCCTGAACCGAGCCGCCCAGCAGCATGGCCACCGACGCCGTGCCATGGTCGGTGCCCCCGGTGCCGTTGGCGGCCACCGTGCGGCCGAACTCCGTGGCCACCAGCACCGTGGTGTGGGCCCAGGCATCCCCCAGACCCTCGCGCAGCGCCGCAATCAGCGCATCCAGTGACTTGAGCTGGTTGGCCAGCCGCGGGTTCTGCGCGCTGTGCGTGTCCCAGCCATTGGTTTCGAGCATGGCGATGCGCGGGCCGGCCGGCTGCGAGAGAAAACGCGCTGCAAGCTGGCCCAGTTCGGCAGGGTTTTGCCGCGTGGCGCCGCCGGCCATGCCGCGCGCCTCCATGGCCGCAGCCCACATGGCGTGAAGCTGGGCGTCCTGCGCATACAGTTGCTGCACCCGCTCCAGCAGGTCGTCGGGCGCCTGGCGCAAGGCCGATGGCGCGTAGGAACTCACCTCGGCCCGGCCGCGCAGCGCGAGCGGCACCATGGGCGTCACGGCAATGGCCTCGCCATGGCCCTTGGGCAGCAGCCCGATCAGGCGATTGAGCCAGCCATCCTTCATTTCATAGGGCACCGATCCGCCGGTCTCCAGCACGTTCTGGCCGTCGAAGTGCGAGCGGTCCCGGTAGGGCGAGGCCACGGCCTGGACGAACAACGCCTCCTTGGCCGCGTACAGCCTGGCTGTTTCCACCAGCGCGGGGTGCAGTGCGAACAGGCCGTCCAGCCGGGTGGCGGCCGACGGGTCGATGGCGAGCGCGCCGCGCAGCCGTGCATAGGCCGGGTCGGCGTAGGGGATGACCGTGTTCAGGCCGTCCGCGGCGCCGCGCTGGATCACGAACACAAAGCGGCGCTCGGTCGCGGCCTTGGCCAGCAGCAGGCGCGGCGCGACCATGAGGCAGGCGCCCGCGGCGGCCCACTGGAGGACATGGCGGCGGTTGGGCAAGGCTGGGGACATGGTTTATCTCCTGAGGAATTCGGGCGAGGCCAGCAACAGCGCCAGTGCCGTGGCCGGGCTCTCGGCCCGCGCCAGCACGGTGGCGGTGGCGTCGCTCAGCCCGCCGGGCAGCAGCCTGGGGCCCAGCGATCGGGCGTCGGCGGTGCTGGCGGCCCGCTCAGCCAGGCGCTGGGCCAGTTCCACCCGGCGCATCAGCGCATCGGGCGCCATCCAGCTCTCGGCCACATCGTCGAAGCCGGCCGGCGAGCCCGGGCGCCACACGGGTTGGCCCAGCTGGACCAGCATGGGGGCGATGGGCACCGCGCCCGGCTCGCGCAGGCCCAGCCCCCGCAGTGACGACAGCGTCCACTCCCAGGGAGTCTTGAACTTGGGCTGTGCCAGGCCCCAGATCTCCGGTGCCTCGATCAGGGTCCGGTACACCGCAGGCAGGTGCCCGCCACTTCGCGTGAAGGCCTGGGCCAGGCGTTCGGTCAGCGCCGGGGGCGGTGAATCGCCGGCGAAATGGCGCGCCAGCTTGGTGGCGACGTGCCGCGCCGTGGCGGCTTGGCTTGCCAGGTCGCGCAGCATGGCCTGGGCCTGGGCCTCACCGGGCTGGTCGTAGCGCCGCCCCAGAAGCTGGCGCGGGCCGGGTTCGTGCAAGGCGGCATGAAAGGCGAAACCGCCGGGCGTGCCCCCGGGCGGCAGGCCGGGCATGCCGCCGATGCTCCAGCCTGTGAGCCCGCGCGCGAGTTCCACCACATCGTCCTGCCCGTAGCCACTGCGCACGCCCAGCGTGTGCAGCTCGAGGATTTCGCGGGCCAGGTTCTCGTTCAGGCCGCGCTGGCGCCCGGGGCGTGACCGCAGGCCGGCGGGGCTGCCCGGCCCGATCGAGCGGGCCTGGTCCAGGTACAGCAGCATGGCCGGGTGGCGCTGCACCGCCAGCAGCATGTCTTCAAAGCGGCCGAACACGTGGGGGCGGATGGCTTCCGCCTCGAACGAGCCGGCCAGCGAGGCCAGCGGGTTCTTGTCGATCGACACGGCGAAGTGGTTGGCCCAGAAGTGCACCAGCCGCTCGGCGAACGGCGCGGGCGTGTCCAGCGCGCTCGCGGCCCGGGCCGTGACCGCCGAGCGGTAGCGCTCGCGCGAATCGGCGGCGAGCTTCCGGCGAATGGCCAGCTCGTTGCCCGCGTCGGCCTGGCGCAGCGCGCGCTGGTAGTCCAGGTAGCTGGTGACCAGCGTGGCGCTGGCCGGTTCGGCGGCCCAGGCAGGCGGCGCCGCCGCGTAGCGTTCAAACTGGCCAAGCAGCCAGGCCCGGGGCTGGGCCGGCAGTGGCTCGTCGGGGCGCGCGCCGAGCCCGAAGCGGTTCAGCGCGGCGGCGGCGCCCTGCATGTCGGCGGAAAGGGTCATGGAACCTCCTGGTGCGACGTTAAACGCCGCTGCGCCCCACATCCGTCGCTTCAGGGCCGGGGCGTTGCCGTGGCCGGTGGGCCCAGGGCGGTGCGCCGCGCCAGGCCCTGGGTCAGCTTCTCGCGCTGCCCGGGGGGCAGGGTGGCGGCGAAATCAAGCACGGCCGTTTCCATCCGGGTGCGCGAGGCGGTGTCGGCTTCGCGCACCCGGGCCAGCGCGGCGGCGGTGGCGGCGCGGTCGAACTGGGGTTCGGCCAGCAGGCGCAGCACCTCGTGCCGGCCTTCGCGCGAGGTCTGGATGCTGGCACTGGCGTCGCGCCGGGCCTCGCGCAAGCCCATGAGGTAGGCGCGCCGCTGGGCCTCGGGCAATTCGTCCGCCGCAAAGCGCAGGCCGCGCTGCGCGGACGGGGCGGTGGCCGTGGCCCGGTCGGCGGCCCACCAGCGCCAGGCCGCCCCGGCCGCACCGCCCACCAGGAAGATGTTCAGCACCACCGAGGCCAGCAGCCAGCGGTTGAGCGTGGGCCCGGTCATTCTTCGCTCCAGTCGGCCAGGGGGGCACTGAAGGCCATGATGCGCTCGGGCCCGTCAGGGCCGAGCGGGCGGGGCGCGCTGCTCAGCGCCACCGACACCGCCAGGGCCCCGGTCAGCGTGCCCGCCAGCCCCGCACCCGCCAGGCCGGCGCCGGGCCATAGCCAGTGCCAGCCGGGCGCCGGCTTCCAGGTGGCACGCGAAGGTACCTGGCCCACGGGGGCCAGGGCCAGGATGCGCTGTTGCAGGGCCTCGCCGGGCGCGGCCACGGCGTGGTCGCCCAGCCAGCCGTCCAGCGCTGCGGCCTGCGCCTGCGCGGCGCGCAGTTCAGGGAGGTTCATGGCTGCGAGCCGGTGGGCGGCGTCCTGCTCGGCGTCGGGCCAGCGGCGCAGGTCGCTGCCGCAGGCGTCCAGCAGGGCCAGGAATCGTTCAGGGGTCATGGTGTTTCCTTTCCGTCGCCCAGGAGCCGGGCCCGCAGCGCACGCCGCGCGCGGGCCAGCAGGCTTTCAAGGGCCTCGATGCTGATGCCCATCAGCATGGCGGCCTCGCCGTTGGAGAACTCCTGGTAGTACTGCAGCACCAGGGCTTCGCGCTGGCGGGCCGGCAGCGCGGCCAGGGCCGCGGCCACCTGGCGGCTGCGCTGGGCAGCCTGCAGTGATTCGTCGGGCGCGGGGCCCGGGTCGGCCGGCTCGGGGCTGTCGTCAGCGGCTGGCTCGTCATGCCGGGCGCGCAGCCGGTCGTAGCACAGGTTGAGCACCACGCGGTGCAGCCAGGTGTCAAAGCGGGCCTGCCCCGGCTGCCAACTGGCGGCCTGCTTCCAGACCCGCACAAAGGCTTCCTGCGAGACCTCTTCGGCCTCGCTGCGCCGGCCCAGCAGGCGCACCGCCAGGGCGAGCACGCGCGGCAGCTTGCGGGTGACGAGTTCTTGCATGGCTCGCGGCTCGCCGCGGCCGACGCGCGCCAGCAGTTCAGCATCGGGGTCATCGTTGATCAATGGTCACCATGGCATGCATGTGAAATCGGTCTGCGGGCGCTACGCGGCCCCTTCCACCGGTCCTGTCAACGCTTGAACGCGGCTGGCGCGCAAATCCGTCGCCGCTCCGGGTTCGCTCCCCGGTTGCGGGCCGCGATCTCAGGCGGACTTGGCCAGCAGCTCGAAGTGCTCGACGGTGGGGGGCACGGCGAAGAACGGGCCCACGATGGCGCGCCACTGCGCAAACAGCGGACCGCCGCGGAAGGCCACGGTGTGGTCTTCCAGCGTGTCCCAGAAGATCTGCAGGATGTAGCGCTCGGGCGACTCGATGCCCTTGTTGACCTTGAAGCCCTGGAACCCCCGGGCCTGCGAGATGACGGTGGCAATGCCGCGCTGGATGGCCTCGTCAAAGGCGGCCTGCTGGCCAGGCTGGATGCGGATGTCGGCGAGTTCAAGAATCATGGGGCGGCTCCTGGGGGCGGTTCAGTGCTGGCTGGCAGGCAAGTCTAGCGTGAGGCCGTCAAGCGCGCTGGTCAGGTCGATCTGGCAGCTCAGGCGGCTGTGGGGCTCGCGCGGCACCGCGGTGAACTCGAGCATGGCCAGCTCGTCATCGCCGGGCGCGGGCAGCAGGCTCGCATGCGGTTCGCGCACCAGCACATGGCAGGTGCCGCAGGTCAGCAGGCCCCCGCAATCGGCCTCGATGCCGGCCACATTGGCTGACACCGCCGCCTGCATCAGCGATTGCCCGGTTTTGGCCTCAATAGTGGTTGGAGTCCTTGACTGGCGGTCACTGTGCGCTACGAAATGAATAGCAATTGTCTGGCTCATGGTGGGGGCCGGTCAGAACCGGCTGAAGTATTCGCGCCGCTGGAAATCGTCCTTGTCGTCGGCCATCTCGTGGCGCGTGAGCTCGGACTGCTTGATGCGGCTGAAGTAGTGGATGAAGTCGGTGCCGAACGCGTCCACCATCACGCGGTCGTCCTGCAGGGCCTGCAGGGCTTCGCCCAGGCTGGTGGGCAGGCGCGTGTGGCTGTCGGCATAGGGGGTGTCGGTGGCCGGCGGCGCCGTGAGCTGGCGCGCGATGCCGTCCAGGCCCGCGTGGATCTGCGACGCGAGGTAGAGGTAGGGGTTGGCGGCCGGCTCGCCGATGCGGTTCTCGATGCGCGTGCCGGCGTCGCCGCATTCGCCCACCACGCGCAGCATGGCACCGCGGTTGTCGCGTCCCCACAGCACCGATTGCGGCGCCAGCGCGTTGGGCCGGAAGCGGCCAAAGCCATTGACCGTGGGCGTGCAGAACACGGCCATGCCGCGTGCATGCGCCAGCAGCCCCGCCAGGTAATGCTCGCCCAGCGCCGACAGCGTGTGCTGCGCATCGGCGCCGGTGCTGCCGGCGGCCGGCGTGTCGCGGCGCAGCAGGTTGTCGCCCGTGGCAGCGTCCACCAGCGACTGGTGCAGGTGCCAGCCGCTGGACATGATGTTGGCAAAGGGCGGTCGGCACATGAAGGTGGCGTGGTAGCCCGCGCGGCGCAGCGCCTGCTTCACGGCGCTGCGAAACAGCACCATGTTGTCGGCGGCGGTCAGCGCGTCGGTCACGTCGAACACCGCCTCGACCTGGCTCGGGCCCAGCTCCACCTCCAGCGACAGCAGAGGCAGGCCCAGCGCCTGCGCCGTGTGCTGCACGATGCGCATGGGCTCTTCGGCCAGGTCGTACCAGGCCTCGGTGAGCAGGTTGTAGCCGGGGTGGATCAGCGCCACCTCGGGCGGCAGGCCCGGCCACGCGGCCTGGGCCGGGTCGAGCTGGTCCTGCGTGCTGGTGATGCGGTAGATGTGCAGTTCCACCTCGAGACCGCAGCGCATCGCGTAGCCCGCCTTGGCCAAACGGGCCAGCGCGCGCTGCAGCACGCGGCGCGTGTCCAGTTCCACGGGCGTGCCGTCCTGGAACCAGGGCTGGCATTGCACCCAGCCCGTGGCCGGCGTCCAGGGCAACTGGCGGAAGCTCGCGGGGTCGGCCAGCAGCATCAGGTTGTTGGCCTGGCCAAAGCCGGGCAGGTCGGCTGTGCCGCCGGGCTCGAACACCTTGAACGCCGTGCGGTCGGAGGTGTCCTTGAGCATCAGCGTGCTGACCATGCCCACGCCCGCCTGCATGGCCTGCGCGGCCGCGGCGGCCACCAGCGTCTTGCCACGCGTGACGCCGTGCACGTCGCACCAGGCGAAGCGCACCAGTTCCAGGCCACTGCCACCCATGAGTTGGGCGGCGCGGGCCAGCGCGCTTTCGCGCGCGGCGTCATGCACGCCGCAGCGTTGGGCGAAGGTGCTCACTCGGCACCCGTTCGGGCTGAGCTTGTCGAAGCCGGCGCGAGCACTTCGACAGGGCCTGTCCCGAGCTTGTCGAAGGGCTCAGTGCGAATGGCAGGGTGGGTCCACGGGGCCCGGTCACGCTTGGCCTGCGCCTGGTCGCGCCACCACTGGGCCCAGGTGCCGGCCGGGGCCACACCGTCCACGGTGTCAGGGCCGGTCATGCCGGCGGCCAGTGAGGCATCGGCCGGGCCGGGCGGGGTGCCGCCGGCCTGGACGGTTTCGATCGCCTTGAGCAGCACGCGCCGGTTGGCCATGATGATCTTGTCCGACGTGCCCAGGTGCTCGCGCGTGCGGTCCTGGATGGCGCCCATGCTTTCCACGGCCCACTGGTCGTGCACGTTGATGTCTTCCTCGCCCATGCCCAGGTAGGTTTCGGTGCGCTGCTCCTCGGCGTTGAAGCCCCAGTTGTTGTGGCGCCCGGCATTGGGGATGTAGTCGGGCAGGCTGATGAACTGCTGGCGCTGCGCGCGCATGGCTTCGCGGTCCAGCGGGCCGGCAAAGCTGGTGAAGAACGAATACCAGTAGGTGTGGGTGTCGTCCACCGGCACATGCATCTGGGTGATGGTCATGGTCTCGGACAGCGGAATGACAAACGTGGCCGGGAAGATGGCATTGGTCACGCGCACATGGGTCAGCTGCCCGGTCATGGGCCGCAGCGCCGTGATCTGCAGGCCGTAGGGCTGGGGCTCGAAGCTGATCTCGGGCTGCGCGAACTCGCGCATGATGCGGGTCATCGGCCACTGCTCGCCGTCAATGGCGCCGGCACTGGCACTGCGGAACTGCTTGCCCGCGGCATTGCTGCCGATGTCGGCCAGCGCCTCGTCCTGCAGGAAGCGGTGCAGGAACGAGGGGTGCGCCGGGTCAATGCCCACCTCGAACGCCTGCAGCCAGTTGGCATTCCACAAACCCTTGAAGGCAAAGGTGTGGCTGGCCGGCGCGGTGAAGCAGTCAAACGCGGGGAAGGGCGGTGGCTCGGTGCCCTCGGGGCCCATCCACGCGAAGATCGCGCCGCATTGTTCCTGCACCGGGTAGCTGCGCTGGCGCACGCGCTCGCACAGCTTGCTGCCCGTGGGCTCGGCCGGGGTCTGCAGGCAGGTGCCGTCCACCGCGAACTTCCAGCCATGAAAGGGGCAGCGCAGGCCGTCGCCACCGGGCGCGCCGTCGGCGGCCGATTCGAGCCGGCCGAACGACAGGTCGGCGCCGCGGTGCGGGCAGTCGCGGTCCAGCAGGCCCCAGCGGCCCTGGCCGTCCTTGAACAGCACCAGGTCCTGCCCCATCACGCGCACGGCCTTGACGGGCCGCTGCGCCATGCGCGGGTCCAGCGCCGGGTTGAATTCGTCCACCAGGGCCACGGGCTGCCAGTAGCGGCGCAGCACCTCGCCGCAGGCGGTGCCCGGGCCAATGCGGGTGATCAACTCGTTCTGCTCTGCTTTCATGGGGGCTCCTGAAGGGGTGGCCTGAACTAAAGGCCTAAAACGGTATACCGAAATTTAAATTCAGTGTACAGTTGTGGCCATGAACTTGCAAGAGACCGTTTTGATCCAGCTGCGCGACCTGATCCTGCGCGGCGAATTCGAACCCGGCCAGCGCCTGGCCGAGCAGCAGCTGGCCGAGCGGCTGGGCGCTTCGCGCACCCCGGTGCGTGCCGCGCTGGTCACGCTGGAACAGGAGGGGCTGGTCGAGGCCAACGACACCGGCAAGTACCTGGTGCGCCAGTACACGCCGCGCGAGGTGGCCGACGCCATTGCCGTGCGCGGCCACCTCGAGGGTATGGCGGCGCGGCTGGTGGCCGAGCATGGCGTCTCGCGCCAGCTGCAGGGCGACCTGCAGGCCTGCCTGGCCGAGGGCGACCAGGCCCTGGCCGCCAACCCGCTGACCTTTGACAGCTACGCCGCCTATGCGGCCATGAACGACCGCTTCCACGCGCTCATCCTGGAGGCCAGCGGCAACCGCGCGCTGCAGCGCGCCGTGGCGCTGAACGACAAGCTGCCGTTTGCCTCGGCCTCGGCCATGCTGCCCATGCAGTCCACGCTCGAGCAGGACCGCGACTGGATGCACTACGCCCACCGCCAGCACCACATGCTGGTGGCCGCGCTGCAGGCCGGCGAGGGCGCGCGCGCGCAGGCACTGGCCGTGGAGCACATCGAGGTGGCCCAGATGAACATGCGCATGGCGCTGGAGCGGCGCGCCGAGACCGAGCGCGTGATGCCCGCGATCCGCCTGGTGGTGGGGCGGTGAGCGGGGCGGCGCCGCCCCCGGTCAGCTTCACCACCGACGGGGTGCGGCGCGGCTTTTTTGCCGCGCAGGTACTGGCGCCCGGCGTGGTGTTCTATGCGCTGGTGTTCGGGGTGGTCGCCAGCGAGCGCGGGCTGACCAGCCTGCAGGCCATGCTGATGAGCGCGGTGGTCTACTCCGGCAGCGCGCAACTGGCCACGCTGCAGGGCTGGACCGGCGCGGCGCTGATCACGCCGCTGGTGGTCACCATCCTCGTGCTCAACGCCCGCTATGTGCTGTACGGGGCCGCGATCTATCCCTGGCTCAGCCAGGCCAGCCGGGGCCAGGCTTACGGCACCCTGTTCTTTCTGGGCGATGGCAGCTGGGCCATGGCGATGCGCGAATACGAGGCCGGCTACCGCGACGCCGGCTACGTGCTGGGCTCGGGCGTTGCCATGTTCGTGCCCTGGGTGCTGGGCACGCTGGCCGGCCACCTGCTGGCCCGGCAGGTGCCCCATCCGGCCACCTTTGGCCTGGACTTCGTGCTGGTGGCCTTTGCCGCGGTCATCGGCCTGCAGATGTGGCGCGGCCGGACCGACCTGTGGCCCGCCGCGGCCGCGGCGCTGGCTGCCCTGGTCTGCCACAGGCTGCTGCCTGGCGGCTGGTACATCGTGGCCGCGGGGCTGGCGGGCGGCACCGTGGGGGCGTGGCGCCATGGCCGTTGACGATCCCTTCCTGCTCGCGCTGGCCGGCATGGCCATCGCCTCCTATGCCTGCCGCATTGGCGGCCACCTGCTGATGGGCTATGTGCGCATCACACCGCGTGTCGAGGCGGCCCTCAAGGCGATCCCGCTGGCGGTGATGATCGGCATCGTCACGCCTGCCGCCACGGCCGGGCAGTGGCCCGAACTCGCCGGGCTGGCAGCGGTCGTGCTCGCCATGAAGCTCACCGGCAAGGACGTGGCGGCGGTGCTGGCGGGCGTGGCCGCGGTAGGGCTGTGCCGCTGGCTGCTGCCTGTTTGACGGTTTATCCTTGCCTCCCATGAAGCTCTACAACTACTTCCGCTCCTCGGCCTCGTTCCGCGTGCGCATCGCGCTCGAACTCAAGGGCCTGCCGTACGACTACATCCCCGTGCACCTGGTCAAGGGCGAGCACAAGGCGCCGGCCTATTCGGCGGTGTCGCCCACCAACCTCGTGCCCACGCTGGTGACCGACGCGGGCGACGCGCTGGCCCAGTCCCTGGCCATCATCGAGTACCTGGACGAGACCCAGCCGGCGCCGGCGCTGCTGCCCGTTGACCCGGTGCAGCGCGCCACCGTGCGCGCGCTGGCCCAACTGATTGCCTGCGAGATCCACCCGCTGAACAACCTGCGCGTGCTCAAGTACCTGGTGCGCGAACTCAAGGTCGACGAGGAGACCAAGAACACCTGGTACCGCCACTGGGTGCGCGACGGGCTGGAGGCGTTCGAGCGCCAGCTCGCGGTGGTCGAAGACCAGCGCAAGGCCGCGGGCCTGGCGCCCTCGGTCTATTGCTGGGGCGACACCCCCACACTGGCCGACTGCTGCCTGGTGCCGCAGATCTTCAATGGCCGGCGCTTCAACACCAGCTACGACGGCCTGACGCGCACCATGGCGGCGTTTGACGCCTGCATGGCGCACCCGGCGTTCCAGAAGGCCCAGCCCTCCAGCTGCCCTGACAACGAGCCCTGAGCGCCCGCGTGCACGCCGACTGGCTCCTGCCCGACTGGCCCGCCCCGGCGTCGGTGCGTGCCGTGTGCACCACGCGCGCGGGCGGCGGCTCGCTGCCGCCCTATGACGGCTTCAACCTCGGTGACCATGTGGGCGACGACCCCGCGTGTGTCGCGGCCCACCGCGAAGCGCTGCGCCAGCAGCTGGGTGCGCGCCCGGTGTTCTTGCAGCAGGTGCATGGCACGCAGGTGCTGGAACTGAACGCCGCCAGCGCCGATGGCACGCAGGCCGACGCCTGCATCGCCACCGCGCCGGGCGTGGCCTGCACGATCATGGTGGCCGACTGCCTGCCCGTGCTGTTCACCGATGAAGAGGGCTCCACGGTGGCGGCGGCGCATGCGGGCTGGCGCGGCCTGGCCGGAACCGGTGGCCGGGGCGTCCTGGAGCAGGTTTATGAGCGAATCATGGCTGGAGTCCAGGCGGGGCGGCCACCACGCGCTATGAAAAACGGAGCAGATGGCCGGGGCAGCGCCCCCAGGCTGCTGGCCTGGCTGGGCCCCTGCATTGGTCCGCAGGCGTTTGCAGTGGGGCCCGAAGTCAAGGCCGCGTTCGAGGCCCACGACCCGGCCGCCGCGGGCCTGTTCCGCGCGCATGGCGCGGGCAAGTGGCTGGCCGATCTGCCCGGCCTCGCGCGCCAGCGCCTTGCGGCGCTGGGCGTCACCCAGGTCTACGGCAATGACGGCAGCGCGGCCTGGTGCACCGTGGGCAACCCCTCACGGTTCTTTTCGCACCGGCGCGACCGCGTCAGCGGCCGCTTCGCCGCCTGCATCTGGCGCGTCTGAGGCCGCCGCCGCGCTGGCGGCCTGCAGCTCGGCCGCCTCGCGGGCCTTGAGGGCGCGCTTGCGCGAGGGCCAGCCCATCAGGTAAACCACCAAGGCGACAGGGCCGACGCCGTAGAGTAAAAAGGTAAAGACCGCCCCAAGCACCGTACCATTGCTGTTGGTGGCCTCGGCCACGCTCATCATCAGGGCCACATAGACCCAGGCCATCACGACAAGGTACATAAGCAAATCCGGAAAAAATTGTTGCGCTGCAACATGAATCCTCAGATACTCGGGTTTACCCGAATAAAAGCAGAATCTGGAGACAAGATGAATTCTGAAGCAGACTGGGCCAAGGGTGCCCGGCAATTTCAACAGCTGTTTGGCGACAGCTGGAGCAAGGCCCTGCAATCGTTTCAGGGGCTGGATCTGGCCCCGGCAACCGCCTCCGGCCTGACGCCCCCCGCCATCAGTTTCTCCCCCGACGCGCTGCAGCAGCTGCAGCAGCAATACGTGCAGGAAGCCACCGCGCTGTGGAACGAGGGGCTGCACGCCAACCCCGTGAGCCACGACAAGCGCTTCTCGGCCGACGCCTGGGGCCACAACCCCGTGGCGGCGTTCTCGGCCGCGGCCTACCTGCTCAATGCGCGCACCCTGATGGGCCTGGCCGACGCGGTGCAGGCCGATGCCAAAACCAAGGCCCGCATCCGCTTTGCGGTGGAGCAGTGGATGGCCGCCTCGTCGCCCAGCAACTTCCTGGCGCTCAATGCCGAGGCGCAGAAGAAGGCCGTGGAGACGCAGGGCGAGAGCATCGCCAAGGGCGTGCAAAACCTGCTGCACGACATGCGCCAGGGCCATGTGTCCATGACCGACGAGAGCGTGTTTGAAGTCGGCAAGAACGTGGGCACCACCGAGGGCGCCGTGGTGTTCGAGAACGAGCTGTTCCAGCTGATCGAATACAAGCCGCTGACCGCCAGGGTGCATGAGCGGCCCTTCCTGCTGGTGCCGCCTTGCATCAACAAGTTTTATATCCTGGACCTGCAGCCCGAGAACTCGCTGATCCGCTATGCGGTGGAGCAGGGCCACCGCACCTTCGTGGTGAGCTGGCGCAACCCCGACGAGTCGCTGGGCCACCTGACCTGGGACAACTACATCGAGGACGCCGCCATCAAGGCCATCCAGGTGGTGCGTGAAATCTCCGGCCAGGACAAGAAGGGCGGACAGATCAACGCCCTGGGCTTCTGCGTGGGCGGCACCATTCTTGGCACCGCGCTGGCCGTGCTGGCCGCGCGTAGCGAGAAACCCGTGGCCTCGGCCACCTTCCTCACCACCTTCCTGGATTTTTCAGACACCGGCGTGCTGGACCTGTTCATTGACGAGGCCTTCGTCAAGTTCCGCGAGATGCAGCTGGGCAACGGCGGCCTGCTCAAGGGCCAGGACCTGGCCAGCACCTTCAGCTTCCTGCGGCCCAACGACCTGGTCTGGAACTACGTGGTGGGCAACTACCTCAAGGGCGAGACCCCGCCGCCGTTTGACCTGCTCTACTGGAACAGCGACTCCACCAACCTGCCAGGCCCCATGTACGCCTGGTACCTGCGCAACACCTACTTCGAGAACAACCTCGTCAAGCCCGGCCACTGCACGGTGGCGGGCCAGAAGGTGGACCTGGGCAAGCTGGACATGCCGGTCTACATCTACGGTTCGCGCGAAGACCACATCGTGCCCATTGGCGGCGCCTACGCCTCCACCCAGCACCTGCCGGGCAAGAAGCGCTTCGTCATGGGCGCCTCGGGCCACATTGCCGGCGTGATCAACCCGCCGGCCAAGAACAAGCGCAGCTACTGGACCAACGACAAGCTGCCCAAGACCCATGCCGAATGGCTCAAGGGCGCCAAGGAGCATCCGGGCAGCTGGTGGACCGACTGGTCCGGCTGGCTCAAGGGCCATGCTGGCAAGCAAATTGCTGCGCCCAAGGCCTACGGCAAGGGCAAATACAAAGTCATCGAAGCGGCACCGGGCCGCTATGTCAAGGCCAAGGCCTGAAAATGTTCGCCCCCACGCTCCCCCACTTCGTGTGGGTCGCTGCCCCCCGAGGGGGCCCAGGCGCCTTGGGGCGGCCCGGCGGCGCCTGAGCCCTTTTCAACCCACATCAACTGGAGACCCTTATGGAAGACATCGTCATCGTTTCAGCCGTCCGCACCGCTGTGGGCAAGTTCGGCGGCTCGCTCGCCAAGATCCCCGCCACCGAACTCGGCGCCATCGTGATCAAGGAAGCGCTCGCGCGCGCCAAGGTCGATCCCGCGCAGGTGGGCGAAGTGATCATGGGGCAGGTGCTGGCGGCGGCCGCGGGCCAGAACCCGGCGCGCCAGGCCACGCTCAAGGCCGGCCTGCCCAAGGAAGTCCCGGCCCTGACCATCAACGCCGTGTGCGGCTCGGGCCTGAAGGCCGTGATGCTGGCCGCGCAGTCCATTGCCTGGGGCGACAGCGAGATCGTGGTGGCCGGCGGCCAGGAAAACATGAGCGCCGCGCCGCACGCGCTGCCCAACTCGCGCGACGGCCAGCGCATGGGCGACTGGAAGCTGGTCGACACCATGATCGTGGACGGCCTGTGGGACGTCTACAACCAGTACCACATGGGCGTGACCGCCGAGAACGTGGCCAAGGCCCACGACATCAGCCGCGAGAAGCAGGACGCGCTGGCGCTGGGCAGCCAGCAGAAGGCCGCCGCCGCGCAGGACGCGGGCAAGTTCAAGGACGAGATCGTTCCCGTGAGCATCCCCCAGCGCAAGGGCGACCCGGTGGTGTTCGACGCCGACGAATTCATCAACAAGAAGACCAGCGCCGACGCGCTGGCCGGCCTGCGCCCCGCCTTCGACAAGGCCGGCACGGTGACCGCCGGCAATGCCTCGGGCATCAACGACGGCGCCGCCGCGCTGGTGATGATGAGCGCCAGGAAGGCCGCGGCCATGGGCCTCAAGCCCCTGGCCACCATCAAGGCCTTTGGCACCAGCGGGCTGGACCCGGCCACCATGGGCATGGGCCCGGTGCCCGCCACCAAGAAGGCGCTGGAGCGCGCGGGCTGGAAAGCCGCTGACGTGGACCTGTTCGAGCTCAACGAAGCCTTTGCCGCGCAGGCCTGCGCCGTCAACAAGGAGCTGGGCATTGACGCGGCCAAGGTCAACGTCAACGGCGGCGCCATCGCCATCGGGCACCCGATCGGTGCATCGGGCGCGCGCATCCTGGTGACGCTGCTGCACGAGATGCAGCGCCGTGACGCCAAGAAGGGCATCGCGGCCCTGTGCATTGGTGGCGGCATGGGGGTTTCCCTCGCAGTGGAACGCGCGTAATCAGGTTAAATCGAATGAGGGCCCACGCAGTGTCTGCGTGGGTTGCTCCCAATTTCATAGCGGACAAATCAAGGAGTCAGAACAATGAGTCAAAAAGTTGCGTACGTCACCGGTGGCATGGGCGGCATCGGCACCGCCATCTGCCAGCGCCTGCACAAGGAAGGCTTCAAGGTCATCGCGGGCTGCGGCCCCACGCGTGACCACGCCAAGTGGCTGGCCGAGCAAAAGGCGCTGGGCTACACCTTCTATGCCTCGGTGGGCAATGTGGGTGCCTGGGAGTCCACCGTGGACGCCTTCGCCAAGACCAAGGCCGAGCATGGCGTGATCGACGTGCTGGTCAACAACGCCGGCATCACGCGTGACCGCATGTTCCTGAAAATGACGCGCGAGGACTGGGACGCGGTGATCGAGACCAACCTCAACTCCATGTTCAACGTGACCAAGCAGGTTGTGGCCGACATGGTGGAAAAGGGCTGGGGCCGCATCATCAACATCAGCTCGGTCAACGGCGAAAAGGGCCAGGCTGGCCAGACCAACTACTCGGCCGCCAAGGCCGGCATGCATGGTTTCTCGATGGCGCTGGCGCAAGAACTGGCCACCAAGGGCGTCACGGTCAACACCGTGAGCCCGGGCTACATCGGCACCGACATGGTCAAGGCCATCCGCGAAGATGTGCTGTCCAAGATCGTGGCCACCGTGCCCGTCAAGCGCCTGGGCGAACCCAGCGAAATCGCCTCCATCATTGCCTGGCTGGCGTCTGAAGAAGGCGGCTACGCCACCGGCGCTGATTTCTCGGTCAATGGTGGCCTGCACATGGGCTGATGCCCCCCTGGGGCCCCGGTTCAAAAACCCGCTTCGGCGGGTTTTTGCTTGGTGCCTGCCCGGCATCGCAACACTGAAAGCCCACTGTTGAACCTCTTCATCAGCGGCATCGTCATCGCCACCGCGGCGCTGCTGTTCTCGCCGTGGTTCGTGCGCTCGCGGCCGTGGCGCGCCACCATCACACCGCTGGCGTCCATCATCGGCAGCGGCTTCCTGCTGCTGGGGCCCATTCTTCAGCATTCGTACGGGCTCTATGCACCGCTGGTCATGATGGGCCTGTGCGGCGTGGCCTATCTGTTCGGGGCGGCCATCCGCTTCAACATCGCGCATGGCGGCCAGGCCATCAGCCAGGACTCGCCGCTGGCCCGCCAACTGGAGCAGGCGGCCTCTTGGGCGCTGGCCTTTGCGTACATCATTTCGGTGGCCTATTACCTCAACCTGTTTGGCGCCTTCAGCGTCAGCCTGACCCGCCACAACGACCACCTCCATGCGGTGCTGGTCACCAGCGCGGCCTACCTGGTCATCCTGGTGATCGGCTGGGCAGGGGGCTTCCGGGCGCTGGAGCGCCTGCAATATGTCACGGTCACGGCCAAGCTGGCCGTGATTGCGGGGCTGCTGGCCGGGCTGGGCGTGTACTTCGGGCGCCAGGCTTCGGCCGGCCAACTGGTGTTCGACGCCGTGCAGCAGCCACTGCTGCCGGGGCTGGCGCTGGCCTTTGGCCTGATCGTCACGGTGCAGGGCTTTGAAACCTCGCGCTACCTGGGCGCCGAGTACGACGCGTCTACCCGCATCCGGTCCATGCGCAACTCGCAGTGGATCTCCAGCCTGATCTACGTGGTGTACATCTCGCTGTTTGCCTATGTGTTCGAGCGCGCCGACTTCAAGCTCACCGAGACCGCCATCGTGGCCATGATGGCGGTGGTCGCGCCCGTGCTGCCCGTGTTTCTGGTGGCGGGCGCGCTGGCGGCCCAGTTCAGCGCGGCCGTGGCCGACTCCAGCGGCTCGGGCGGGCTGATGGCCGAACTCACGCGCGACCGGCTCTCGCCGCGCCAGGCCTACGCGCTGCTGGTGGCGCTGGGCCTGCTGCTGACCTGGTCGGTGGATGTGTTTGAAATCGTGAGTTATGCCTCGCGCGCCTTCGCGCTGTACTACGCGCTGCAGGCGGCCATTGCCGCGCGTGCGGCGTTGGCCTTGCCGGCGTCGCGCCTGCGGGGCTGGGCGTTTGCCGCGCTGGCCTTGCTGGGCCTGTTGATGGTGCTGTTCGGGCGGGCGGTGGCGGCATGATGCGCAGATTGTGGAGAGCCCCTTCACAAACGGCGCGGGCCATCCCCTAGTATTCGACGCACCGGGTTACCCACTGCCATGCGCCTACGCATCGTTCACCAACTGTCCCTGCTCATGGTCGGCATCGTGCTGCTGGCCGTTGCCGCCGTGGGCGGCCTGGTGGCGTGGAACCTGCAGGCCGGCTTCAGCGACTACCTGCGCTCGCGCGACACCCAGCAGCTTGAGCGCTTTGCCCAGGTGGTGGCGCAGCGCGCGCGCTGGGACCCAGGCATGGCGCCGGGCAGCGGGCAGGGCCTGCCGATGCGCGAGCTGATGGACGAGTTCCTGACCCGCGAGGGCCTGGCGCCGCCGGCCAACTGGCGCCCGCCGCCCGACGGCCGCCCACCGCGCGGGCAACGCCCCCCGCCACCGCGTCGCGACGGGCCACCCCCGGCCCCCCCCGGGGCGGCTGAACCGGCACCAGCGCCGGCCCCCGAACCGGCGCAGGCGCCGCCGCCCCGCGGCGCGGCGCCTGACAGCGTGACGCGCCGCATCCAGGTGGTGAACCTGCAGCGCCAGCGCGTGGGCGGCCCGGACCTGCCCGCCGACCGCGCGCTGCTGGAGGAGCCCGTGCAGGTGGATGGGCGGGTCGTGGCCTATGTGCGCATGCTCCCCAGTGCCGGCCTGGAGGGGGTGGATGCGCGCTTCCTGCGCCGCCAGTACCTGGGCCTGGCGCTGGCCGCGGGCGGCAGCCTGGCGCTGGCGCTGCTGGCGGCCTGGTTGGCCGCGCGCTGGCTGGGCGCGCCGCTGGGCCGGGTGCAGGCCGCCACGCGGCGCATTGCCGGCGGTGAGCTGGATGTGGCGGTGCCCGAATCGGGCTCGCGCGAGATGGCCGACCTGATCGCCGATGTGAACCGCATGGCGGCCTCGCTCAAGTCGCTGGAAGGCGCGCGGCGCAGCTGGATCGCGCAGATCTCGCACGAACTGCGCACGCCGCTGTCGGTGCTGCTGGGCGAGCTGGAGTCCATTGAAGACGGCGCGCGCCAGCCCACGCCCCAGGTGCTGGCCAACCTGCGCGCCGAGGTGCTGCACCTGGTGCGGCTGGTCAATGATTTGCACACCCTGTCCATGGCCGACCTGGGCGCGCTGCGCTGCGAGTTCAGCGACGGCGATGCCTCGGCCGCGCTGGCGCGCGCCGTGCAGCGCTTTGTGCCCCGCGCGCAGAAGGCCGGGCTGGCCATCGAGCTGCTGTCCGGCCCGGCCGTGCAGGCGCGCTGGGACTTTGGCCGCATCGAGCAACTGCTGACCAACCTGCTGGAGAACAGCCTGCGCTACACCACGGCCCCAGGGCGGGTGCGCGTGCAGTGGGTGTTTGACCGGCATGCGCTGGAGCTGCGCGTGGAAGACACCCCGCCCGGCGTGCGGCCCGAGCAGCTCGACCAGCTGTTCGAGCCCCTGTTTCGCGCCGACGAGGCGCGCCAGCGGCACCGCGACGCCGATGACGCCGCGGGCCAGACCAGCGGCAGCGGCCTGGGCCTGGCCATTTGCCGCGCCATTGTGCAGGCTCACGGCGGGCGCATCCGCGCCCAGGCCTCGCCACTGGGCGGGCTGTGCATTGCCGTGACACTGCCCCTCATGCCGGAGCACCCATGAACACGCCCGCACCCCGCCGCATCCTGATTGTGGAAGACGACCCGCGCATTGCCGACATGCTCGACAACTACCTGAAGGCGCAGGGCTTTGCCACCGCCATCATTGGCAACGGCCTGCAGGTGGTGCCCGAGGTGCAGCGCATGGAGCCCGCGCTGATCCTGCTGGACATCATGCTGCCCGGCCAGGACGGCGTGGAGGTGTGCCGCGAGGTGCGCCGCTTCTCGGCCGTGCCCATCATCATGGTGACCGCGCGCATTGACGAGATCGACCGGCTCATTGGCCTGGAGGTGGGCGCCGACGACTACGTGTGCAAGCCCTTCAGCCCGCGCGAGGTGGTGGCGCGCATCAAGGCGCTGCTGCGCCGCGCCGAAGGGCGGCTCGGGCCGGGCACGCCGTCGCACGGCTTCCGGGTCGACGACAGTGCCATGCGCATTGCCTGGGAAGAGCACTCGCTGCCGCTCACGCCGCTGGAGTTCCGCCTGCTCAAGCGTTTGCTGTCGCGGCCCGGCCACGTGTTCTCGCGCAATGCCCTGCTGGAGAGCGTGCACGACGACTTTCGCGACACCACCGACCGCGCCATCGACAGCCACATCAAGAACCTGCGGCGCAAGATCGGCAAGGCCCGGCCGCAGGGCTCGGCCATTGTGTCGGTCTATGGCATGGGCTACCGCTTCGACCCCGACGCCGAAGACCCCGCGCCGTGACCTGCGTCACGCGCGCCAGCGCAATGTGAAGCCGGCCCCGGCATTCACTCCACAGTCGCTCCACAAATGGTTTTGACAATGGGAACCGCACCAAACGACGGAGGCGACCCATGACCCAACACCCCAACCTCACAAGCCGCAAGACGGCCCAGGCCTGTGGCCTGGCCCTGAGCCTGCTGCTCGCCGCTTGCGGCGGGGGCGGCGGTGGCACCGACACCGTGGCGGCCGCCGTCACCACGCCGGTGAGCACCACCACCACAATAACGACCACCACCACGACCGGCACGGCTACCCCGGCCACACCCACCACCCCAGCCACTCCCACGGGCCCGGCCTTGTCCGCGCCCGCCGCGGCCTTTGTCAACCTGGACCTGGGCAACCTGTTCAACTACGCCGCGCCCACGCTGCCCGCCTACTATGGCGGCGGCGTGGCCAACAGCGACAACACACCCGCCAACAACCCGGCCACCAACGCCGCCGCCACGCTGGGCCGCGTGCTGTTTTATGACAAGCGCCTGAGCGTGAACAACACCGTGGCCTGCGCCTCGTGCCACCAGCAGGCCCAGGGCTTTGCCGACAGCAGCCGCTTCAGCACCGGCTTTGCCGGCGGGCTGACCACGGCCCACGCCATGCGGCTGGGCAATGTGCGCTACTACGCGCCCGGCACCATGTTCTGGGACAAGCGCGCCACCTCGGTGGAAAACCAGGCCACGCAGCCCATCCAGCACCCCGTGGAAATGGGCTTTGACGCCAGCAATGGCGGCCTGGCCGCGCTGCTGACCAAGATGCAGTCGCTGCCGTATTACCCCGAGCTGTTCGCCTTTGCCTTTGGCGATGCCACCATTTCAGAGGTGCGCATCCAGCGCGCGCTGGCGCAGTTCCAGCGCAGCATGGTGGCCGTGAGCAGCCGCTGGGACGACGGCTATGCCCAGACCTTCAACCCCGCGGCCAACGACAACGGGCTCAACACGCCCATTGCCGGCTTTACCGCGCAAGAGAACCGCGGCCGCCAGCTCTTCATGGGCAATGCCAACCAGGGCGGGCTGAACTGCGCGGCCTGCCACGCGCCACCCACCTTTGCGCTCACCGCCAACTCGCGCAGCAACGGGCTTGATGCGGGGGAAACCACCATCTTCAAATCGCCCTCACTCAAGAACGTGGGCATGAGCGCGGCCTTCATGCACGACGGGCGGTTCTCTTCACTGGAACAGGTGGTCGAGCACTACAACAGCGGCGTCAAGGACGGCCCGGCGCTGGACAACCGGCTGCGCGGCGGCAATGGCGCGCCGCGCCAGCTCAACCTGCCTGAGTCCGACAAGGCGGCCCTGGTGGCGTTTTTACGCACGCTGAACGACACCTCGTTGCCGGGCGACCCCAAGTTCTCCAGCCCGTTCCGCCAATAAGAAGGGGCTCAGGCCAGGTCTTCGATCACCAGGTGGCGGTACTTCTGCGCGTACGAAATGCGTGAGCGGGCCAGCACCTGCATGATGTGCTCGGTTTCTTCGGACGAGGGGGCGTGGATCATCAGCGCGCAATGGCCCTGGGCCGCCAGCTCGGCAAAGCGGCGCACGGTATTGGCCTCGGTGCCGGCCGAGGGCAGGGGGGCGTCGGCGGCGCCCACCGTGCTGGCCACCGGGCCCAGGATGGCTTCGGACGGCACCTCGGTGAACGACTCCCCGTTGTAGCCATCGGCCAGCAGGGCCTTGACGGCGTCCTTTGCATCCGCTGGCGTGGGGAACATCACAAACATGTGCCCCGTGGGGTAGAACACGCCGCCCATGGTGAGCATGCTGCGTTCGAGAACAAAGGGTTTCATGGCGACTCCTTGGAAGCGGTAGTGGTTTCATTACCGCCCAAAACGAGCAGTCCTGGTGTCAGCGACGGTTCCGGCGCCTTGCAGGACAAATTCCGACACTCCCTTGACCCTCAAATGGTAGTGGCTGGCGGGCAGCCGTTACAGTCCTTTTTGTGCAAGCCCATTTCACCCCCCTGAACCCCTGGCGCCTGAGCGTGGCGCCCATGATGGACTGGACCGACCGGCACTGCCGCTACTTCCACCGCCTGCTGAGCCGCCACGCGCTCCTGTACACCGAGATGGTGACCACCGGCGCGCTGGTCCATGGCGACGTGCCGCGCCACCTGCGCTTCAACGCCGAGGAACACCCCGTGGCCCTGCAGCTGGGCGGCAGCGAGCCGGCCGACCTGGCGCATTGCGCGCGGCTGGGCGAGCAGTGGGGCTACGACGAGATCAACCTCAACTGCGGCTGCCCCAGCGAGCGCGTGCAGCGCGGCTCGTTTGGCGCCTGCCTGATGGCCGAGCCGCAACTGGTGGCCGACTGCGTCAAGGCCATGGTGGACGTGGTGGGAGTGCCCGTGACCGTGAAGCACCGCATTGGCATTGACCACACCGAAGACACGCCGCAAAGCTACCCCTTTGTGCGCGACTTTGTGGGCGCCGTGAGCGAGGCCGGCTGCAAGGTCTTTACCGTGCACGCGCGCAACGCCTGGCTCAAGGGCCTGTCCCCCAAGGAGAACCGCGACCTGCCGCCGCTGCGCTACGCGCTGGTGCACCGGCTCAAGGCCGACTTCCCGCACCTGACCATTGCCATCAACGGCGGCATCACCACCAGCGCCCAGGTGGCCGGGCAGTTGCAACTGGTGGATGGCGTGATGGTGGGCCGCGAGGCCTATCACAACCCCTGGTGGCTGGCGCAGTGGGACGCGGAGTTCTTCAGCGCGCAGACCGTTCGGGCGGAGCCTGTCGAAGCCGTCACACGCGAACAGGTCGAAGCGCAAATGTGCGACTACATGGCCCGCGAAGCCGCCGCCCACGGCACGCCCTGGAGCAACATTGCGCGCCACATGCTGGGCCTGCGCAACGGCCTGCCCGGCGCGCGCCGCTGGCGCCAGGTGTGGAGCGACCACAAGCTCAAGGCCCTGGACCCGCATGAAGTGATGGCCCTGGCGCACCAGGCCGTGCGTGACGCGGTGCCGGAAGCGGCTTGAGGCGGCCTGAAAGTGCCGCAAACCTCTGGTTTCAAGCCAAAAAGGGCTGGAGTCCAGGCGGGGCGGCCACTTTCAGCTATCAAATGAGTAGCAAAATTGCCCTGATCCGCAACCCCGTGAACCCCTCTGACCCAGCCCCATGACCGACACATTGCCCAACTCCGAATACCTGATGCTCTCCCGCGGCCAGTGGGACCGGGACAAGACCGCCGAAGAGATCCAGGCCGCGATCGACGCCTTTTATGCCTGGCACGACGAGCTTGTGGCCACGGGCGTATTCAAGCCCGGCAAGCGGCTGGCCACGGGCGGCAGGGTGGTGTCCCGCGCCGGCGTGACGGATGGCCCCTTTGCCGAGGCCAAGGAGGTGGTGGGCGGCTACTGGTTCATCGTGGCGGGCAGCCTGAACGAGGCCGCGGCCATCGCCTCCCGGAACCCCTGCCTGGCCTGCGGCCTGACGTTTGAGGTCCGCCCGATTGAAGGCCTGCGCGCCAGCGCCTACCGGCCCAGCAACGAGACGCCCCGCGGGGAGTAGCATTGGGCCCATGCCCATGCCACCACCCCCTCTACCTTCCGCCGTCCGGGATGCCTTGCAATCGGGCCAGACCATCGAGGCCATCAAGCTCTACCGCGAATCCAGCGGCCTGGGGCTCAAGGAGGCCAAGGACGTGATCGACCTGTACCGCCAGTCGCTGGACGACCGCACCGCCGGGGCCCCGACCCGCGCACCCGGCGAGCAGCCCCGCTCCGGCCCGGGCAAGTGGATAGCCATGGCGCTGGCCGCAGCCGCGGCGGCGGGCTACTTTTTCTTCAAGCACTGAGGCGGTCAGGGCAGGGCGCGGTGTTCTACCTGCTGGACCTGGCCGGCGTGGCCGTGTTTGCCGTGAGCGGCGCGCTGGCCGCCATGCACTCGGGGCTGGACCTGCTGGGCGTGGTGGTGCTGGCCTCCATCACCGCCATTGGCGGCGGCACCCTGCGCGACCTGCTGCTCAACCGCCACCCCATCTTCTGGATGGAAGACCCGTGGCCGCTGTATGTGATCCTGGCCGCTGCCCTGCTCACCGTGGGCTATGTGCAGGTGCTGCCCATCCCGTTTCACGCGCTGCTGATTGCCGATGCGCTGGGCCTGGCGCTGTTTGCCATGTCGGGCGCGCAGCTGGCCGAGCGCACCGGGCACCGGGCGCTGGTGGTGGTGCTCATGGGCACGCTCACGGGCGTGGGCGGCGGGCTGCTGCGCGACGTGTTCACCGCCAAGGTGCCGCTGATCCTGCGGCAAGACATCTATGCCAGCGCCGCCATTGCCGGCGTTGCGCTGTACCTGCTGCTGCAGCGCCTTGGCGTGCCACGCGCCGTGGCCTTTGGCGTGAGCCTGGTGGGCATTGCCGCGCTGCGGCTGGCGGCGGTGGCCTGGGGGATTGAGCTGCCGCGGTTTACGCCGCCATCAGCATAGCCTCGGGGGTGTCATTGATGGTTGTGCGGCGCAACTCGCGGCGCTGCGCAATGTCAAATCGCCGCCCCCTGTGCAGGGTGCTCCGGTTGTCCCAGATGACGAGGTCGCCAGTCTCCCACCGGTGCTGATAGACAAACTCGCGTTGGGTGGCGTGCTCAAGCAGGTCGAGCAGATACATGCGGCTTTCTGCCGTTGGCCAGCCAATGATCTGTCGGGCATGAACGCCCACAAAAAGCACCTTGCGCCCCGAACCCGGGTGCGTGCTCACCAGTGGCCACACGGCGGGCGGGATTTCGCGCTTCTGGTCATCGGTGTAGGCGTCGTCGCCCAGCAGCAGGCGGGTGTGCAACGCAAAGTGCTCGGCCTGCAGGTGTTCCACTTCGGCCCGCGTCCGCTCGTCGAGCGCATCGTAGGCGGCGCGCAAATCGGCAAACTCGGTGTTCCCGCCCCAACTGGGGTTGACCACAGAGTGCAGCATCGAATAGGCCGCGCGGGGATTCATGAATGAGCTGTCGCTGTGCCAGAGCTGGTTGGCAAAGTTGGACAGGTTCTTGGGGGAGTCCCTGCCAGCGACCTCGCCGTTTGCACCGACATTGGAAATGTCGATGAGCCGCTCGTCCTCGAGCCGTTCGGGGCGCTTGAAGACCCGCTTGAGGCCAATGTCCAGCGGGCCAAACGACCGCGCAAAGTCCAGCTGCTGCTGTGCGGTCAGGGGCTGGCCCCGCCAGACCAGCACGGCGTACTGGTTCATCGCTGCATTGATCTGGCGGACTTCGGAGTCACTCGGCTTGCGGGTCAGGTCGAGCCCACTGGCTTCTGCCACAAAGTGGGGGTGCAACGGGGTGAGTTTCAGGCTCATGGCCAAGCTTCCTTATTCAACCTTGATGCCGGACTCGGCAATGACTTTGGCCCACTTCTTCATCTCGCTGTGAATGAAGCCGTTGAACTGGTCCGGGCGCGAGGCCACCACCTCCATGCCCAGTTCCTCGATCCGTTTGCGCACATCGGGGCTGGCCAGGACCTTGGCGGTGTCGGCCTGGATTTTTTGAACAATGGCTGCGGGCGTGCCCGTGGGGGCGACAAAGCCCAGCAATGCGTTCACGCTCAGGCCAGGCACGGTTTCGGCCACGGTGGGGTAGTTGTAGCCCGGCACGCGCGTGTCGCCGAAGGTGGCGATCATCTTCATTCGGCCGGCCTTCACGTACGGAAGAATCGACAAAAACGGGTCCACCACCAGGTCGATGCGCCCGCCGATCAGCTCGGTATGCGCGGGTGAACTGCCCTTGAATGGCGAGTGCAGCATTTCAAAACCCGCTTCGCGCTTGAGCAACTCGGCGCCAAGGTGGGTCGTGCCGCCGGCGCCCGGTGTGCCATAGGTCACCTTCTGCGGATTCCGCTTGGCATAGGCAATGAGCTCGGGCAGGGTGTTGAAGGGGGCATCCGGGCGGGCCACAATCGCCAGTTGCAGGTTGGCGAGCTGGGTGATGCCGGTGAGGTCCTTCTCGGTGTTGTACGGCATGGTCTTGCGCATGGAAGGGTTGACCGTGAACGACGAATTGACAATGCCGAAGGTGTAGCCATCGGGGGCCGCCTTGGCCACGTAGTCCACGCCAATCAGCGTGCCCGCGCCCGGCTTGTAGTCGATCACCACCGGTTGGCCCCACATCTCCTGCAGCTTCATGCCCAGCAGGCGGCCCACCGTGTCAGTGGGGCCCCCTGGCGGAAACGGAATAATCATCTTGACCGGGCCCTTGGGAAAATCCTGCGCCTGGACGGGTGCAACCAAAGCGGTCAAGGCCAATGCAGAAGCCAACAGAAGGCGAACGAACGGAGCTTGTCTCATAGAAATCCTTAAATTTGGAACGTTGTTCTGAAATAATATAGCAAAAGTTGCGCTACATCAAAGAAAATGAAACTACGTTTCGAATTAATCAATCATGACAGCCCCATCTGAGTCCCGGGAGGGTGGGAAGGACGAAGTCACTGCCCTGGCCCGTGGGTTGGCGCTGGTGCGGCTCGTTTCAGACTCGCCCACGGCCCTGAGTAACCGTGACCTGGTCGACGCCACTGGCATACCCAAGGCCACCGTGTCGCGGCTCGCAGCCACTTTGGTGGCGGCTGGCTTTTTGCGTCAGTTGCCGCAGAGCGACCGCTTTGTTTTAGGCGGCGGGGTGCTGGAGATGGGCAACGCCTGGCTGCGCAATTTCGACTGGCGCAGCCACGCCCGCCCTTATTTGCAGGTGCTTGCCAATCAGGCCAATGCGGCCGTGCACCTGATGGTCAACACCGGCCTGGACCAGGTCATCATTGATTCGCTGCGCTCCAAGCAGGCAGTGATCCTGTCGCGGCTCGACGTGGGCTCCCGCATGGCGGTGGCCACATCGGCGGCCGGGCGCGCCTACCTTGCCTCGCTGGAGCCGGCGGCCCGCGAGGTCTTGCTGGATGAAATTCGCGCAGCGAGCGGCGACCAGTGGGCCGACCTGGCGCCGCGCATTGAACAGGCCTTGAAAGACTACGAGCGCCAGGGCTTTTGCAGCTCTTTTGGGGAATGGCACCCCGAGATCAACGCGCTGGGTTTCACGCTCAAGGGCCCCCGTGGCGAGCTCTACGCCGTCAGTTGCGGCGGGCCGGCCTACCTGCTGTCGCCAGACTACATGCTGGAAACGGTGGGCCCGCTGATCGCGCCCACGATCAAAGTGATTGCAAGCGCCAGCTGAGCTCACCTAGCGCGGCAGGCTTGCTGCCGCGCTGCCTTCTCACATCTGGCTCATGCCGCCGTCGGCAACGATCTCGGTGCCCACGATGAAGCCCGATTCCCTGGACACCAGATGCAGCACGGTGGCGGCAATTTCTTCGGGTGTGCCAAAGCGCCCCAGCGGAACCTGCGTCTGGATGCTGGCGGCCATGGCCTGCACTTGTTCGGGCGCCAGGCCCAGCTTGCCGTACAGCGGCGTGGTCACCGGGCCGGGGCTCACCACATTCACACGCACGCCCTGGGGCAGCAGCTCGGCCGACAAGGTCCTGGCCAGCGATATCAGCGCGGCCTTGCTGGCGGCATAAACGCTGGAATTGGGCATGCCTATGTGCGCGTTGATCGAGCCGTTGAGCACGATGGAGCCACCCCGCGTCATCAGCGCAGCCAGCCGCTGGATCAAGAAGTAGGGGCCTTTGACATTGGTGTCAAAGCTGCTGTTCCACAGCGCTTCGTCAATCTGCGCCAGCGGGCCAAACTTGGCCACGCCGGCGTTGATGAACACGCCGTCAATCACGCCCATCTGCGCCTGCAGCTCGGCCACCAGCGCGGCCTGGGCCGACACATCACCCGCCTCGCTGACCAGGGCCAGCGCGTTCGGGCCCAACTCGGCCTTGACGCGGGCCAGGCCTGCGGCGTCGCGGCCGGTGATGGCCACACGGGCACCTTCGCGGGCAAAGGCGATGGCGGCTGCGGCACCAATGCCACTGCTGCCACCGGTGACCAGAATGTTCTTATCTTCAAAGCGGTTCATGATTTTTCCTTCGGTTGTTTCGTTGATGACGTAGCCAGTGTCTGGCGAATGGCTGGGCTACAGACGCCATGATTTCGACGAACTCGTGCGAAACTATCGAATATGTTGAGCCTGGACGATTTGCAGCTGCTGGAAGCCGTGCGCGCCACCGGCAGCCTGTCGCGCGCGGCCGAGCGCCTGGGCAAGGCGCCGTCTACCGTGTCATATGCCGCGCGCCAGCTGGAAGAGCGGCTGGACGCCCTGCTGTTTGACCGCGCCGGCTACCGCATTGCGCTCACGCCGGCGGGCCTGCTGCTGGTGGAGCAGGGCGCGCAGCTGCATGCCCAGGCGCAGCGCCTGACCGACCGCGTGAAGCAGGTGGCGCGCGGCTGGGAGGCCGAGCTGCGCATCGTGACCGACGAGCTGGCCAACATCGAGGCGCTGCTGCCGCTGGTGGCCGACTTTGATGCGCTTAACAGCGGCGTGCGCTTGCGCTTTGCGCATGAGGTGCTGGGCGGCACCTGGGAGGCGCTGCTGGACCAGCGCGCCGACCTCGTGGTGGCCGCCACCAATGAGCCGCCGGCCATGGCGCACCTGCAATGGTTTGAGTTGACCCAGCTGGAATGGGTATTTGCCGTGTCACCCCGGCACCCGCTGGCGCGCGCGGCCAAAAAGGGGAAGCCCCTGTCAATGGAAGCCATCACCGCCCACCGCTCGGTGGTGGTGGCCGACACGTCACGGCTGGCGCAGGCCCGCAGCTACGGCGTGCAGACCCACCAGGAGCGCCTGGCCATGCCCAGCATGCGCGCCAAGATTGCGGCCCAGGTGGCAGGCCTGGGCGTGGGCTGGCTGCCGCTGGAGAAAGTGCGCCAGCATTTGAAGAAGGGCACGTTGGTGGCGCTGGAAACGCAAGACCCGCGCGAGCCGAACCTGCTGTTTGTGGGCTGGCATTCGCACCGCGCCGGGCCGGCGCTGCAGTGGTGGGTGGAGAAGCTGCGCGATCCGCGGCTGGTGGGGCCGCTGCTGCACCAGAATTACTGACTAGTTGCTTGGCAGTTGCTATAAAAAGAGAAGCTGCTTGCGCATATTCGATGGGGGTCGGAGGCTGATTTATATAAGACTCAGCGGTACTTGAATACTTCAGCATTTTGATTTCAAAGACAGCCGCAACCGACCAGAAGCGGACACGCGGTAGCGCCGGTGAGCAACTCTAAAGCGGACGTCACCCACTGTGGGATAGGCAGGCCTATGAGTCAAAAGCTGGGCAATAAGGTAGGCCTGTTGTTGCCACTACGTCGAAACACGCCCAGACTCACGCTTCTAGTTGCAGAAGGGCGCTTGTCGACTGTTCCTAGGATGCACAATGGTGGGTAGTATCACCCAAATCGTAACCGTAACCGCAATCGGACCTCTCCCAGTGGCTAGCTCTGACCAACTTAAGGCGCTCATCAAATCGCACATCAGTCGCGATGATGGACAGTTCTTGTCGGTCGCTATGCAAGTGGCCGCGCATGAGGCGAAGCTCGGGCACGTCAAGTTGGCCGAAGAACTGCGAGATCTGATTGACGCGGCCAAGGCACGTGTCAGCCAAGACCCATCAGGCAAACTGGTCGCAATAGGCAGTGCTGCTAAGCCAAAGAGTGAATTGGCAAATCTGCTCACCGTCTCGCATCCGGCGAATCGGTTGGGGGATATGGTGTTGGACGATGTGGCTTCGACTCAGCTGCACAGAGTAATTCAAGAACAGCGGCAGCTTGCGCGCATTAAGGAACATGGACTCTCGCCTCGCCGGAAGTTGCTGCTCGTGGGACCACCTGGTACGGGCAAGACAATGACAGCCGCTGCGCTGGCTGGAGAGCTGGGCATTCCCTTGTTTCTGGTCCGTCTGGATTCGCTCATTACAAAGTTCATGGGCGAAACAGCGGCAAAGCTTCGGCAAGTCTTCGACACCGTGACTGATATCCGTGGCGTTTACTTCTTCGACGAATTTGATGCCATTGGATCTCAGCGGGGCATGGCGAATGATGTGGGTGAGATTCGCCGGGTATTGAACAGCTTCTTGCAGATGATCGAGCAGGACACGTCGAATAGCCTGATCATCGCGGCGACAAATCACGCTGAGATCCTTGACTACGCATTGTTCCGCCGATTCGACGACGTTGTTGAATACCACCTGCCGTCGCCCACCCAAGCCGGCGAGCTCATTCGTTCACGTATCGGTCGGTTTGCTCCCAAGCCGTTCCGAAAGGATGCAATTCGGGGGCAAGCCGAAGGGCTGAGTCATGCTGAAATTTGTCGTGCTGTCGATGCCGCCATCAAGGATGCGATCCTGCATGATCAAGATAAAGTGCAACCAGCTGAGCTGGGTAAGGCGTTAGAGGAACGCCGACTCGTCAACGCAAAGCTGGCATATAACTCGAAGCACTCGCCCAACCATGCCGGATCACACACACGATAAGCGCCCCCACTTTGTTCTAGCGGATACCTCAACCCCTCAGGCGTTCACCGCGCCTGGTGGCGGCGGGTCTAATGATGATGTCCCCCAACGGGACCGCGCGCAACACTCGGCGTCCCTCCGATCCCAACTGAACGCGCTCAAGCCAGTTGCCCAACATGCGCGTCAGGTCCAGCAGGAGCAAGGACTAGAAAGTGGGCTTGGACTGCAAGTCCAATTCGTTGGACAACCCGACGTTGCACTTGCCTTCGAGAGCCTCGGCTCGGAGCGTGGAAAAGACCCACGCAAGAAAATCGAAGTACTAAGCGTTCGTACAGAAGGCAACACGACCTACGCAAACGTATTTGTCCCCGATGGGAAGCTGGCCCATTTTGAGAAGTACGTGGCGGACTATCTTGCCGAGCGCAAGAAAAGCAATGGCCACGCGCTGGATCACAGTGCATTGCTCGACACGATTCTTGCCATTCGGAGCGCGGAGATCCGTGCGCTGTGGACAGACGACCTGGCGCTTCTACCGCAAGACGCTGCGGAGTCAATTTGGTGGGAGGTCTGGCTACCCGTCCGCGGCGACCGTCACGCGGTGCTTTCGGACTTCCGAAAACTCGCAGCTCTGGCAAATTGTCAGGTCAGCGAGCACCACATCAGCTTCCCTGAACGGTCCGTCGTTCTGATGTACGGATCTCAACAGCAATTCGCAACATCGGTTCTGACGCTCAACTGCGTCGCGGAACTTCGCCGCGCAAAGGAAACGGCTGAGTTCTTTGACGGCATGACGCCAGTTGAACAGCAGGAGTGGTCAGCTGAGACACTTGCCCGATTGACGGTTGCGGCAGAGGCCGACACCGTCCCTCGCGTTTGCCTCCTCGATTCTGGTGTGAATCGAGGGCACCCGTTGCTCTCGCCATTCATCGCTGCTGCAGACTTGCACGCAGTCCAACCCGCCTGGGGCGTGGACGACACGGCAAATCATGGAACTGGTCTTGCCGGGCTCGTCGCCCTGGGAGACATGGCCGCGGTCCTGGCGTCGAACGGGCCATTGCTGGTGGAGCATCGGCTGGAATCGGTCAAGCTTACGCCGCATCAGGGTGCAAATTCCGGAGATTCGCGACAACATGGCTATCTTTTTGCCGAAGCCGTGGCGCGTCCGGAAGTCGCGGCACCTGCGCGCCCGCGTGTGTTCACATCGGCGGTTACATCTAGCGATGATCGCGACAAAGGGCGGCCGTCGGCTTGGTCTGCGACCGTAGATCGCCTTGCCAGTGACTACGATGGGAATGGTCAGTTTCCGCGCCTTTTCGTTCTTTGTGCTGGCAACACCGAGGACGCTCAGACGTGGGATATATATCCAGCAGGCTTGGGTACGCGTGGCATTCGCGATCCCGGTCAGGCCTGGAATGCACTTACGGTGGGCGCCTATACAGAAAAAGTCAACATTACCGAAGCTGATGCTCAGGGCTATGTCCCCGTTGCTCCAGAGGGCGGGGTCAGTCCATATTCCCGGACTTCGAACGGTTGGAACTCAGCATGGCCGCTGAAGCCCGACGTCGTCTTTGAGGGTGGCAATGCTGGGAGAAACGCGCTTGGCTCCATCGGCATAAACAGCCTCAATCTGTTGACCATGCACAACGCCCCTCAGGAGCGTCTCTTCACGACGACCAACGCCACCAGCGCAGCTTCCGCGCTTGGGGCGCGTATGGCCGCGCAATTGATGGCTGCGTATCCGGCGCTGCGCCCCGAAACGATTCGAGCGCTCATCGTGCACTCAGCAGAGTGGACGAGCGCAATGCGTGCAGGCTATTTTCCAGCCCATGGCATGCCGACAAAGTCCGACTATGTGAATTTGATTCGCCATTGCGGCTGGGGGGTACCAAATCTAGAACAGGCGCTATGGAGTGCAGGTAATTCGCTGACCTTAATCGTCGAAGATCAGGTGCACCCCTTCAAGAAGGTGGCGAGTCGAGGGATCGTCACCCGCGACATGAACTTGCATACGCTGCCTTGGCCGAGGGAACAGCTACTGGCATTGCCGCCAGAGACGCAAGTTGAGTTGTGCATCACGTTGTCGTACTTTATTGAGCCGAATCCGTCTGCACGGGGGGCTTCTTCGAAGTTCCACTACCCATCACATCGGCTGCGCTTTGACGTGCAGCGCCCGCTAGATGCGACGACTGCAGATTTCGTTGCCCGGATCAACGCTGCGGCGGAGTTGGAAGACGACGGAGCCCATATTGACCCCAAAGATCCAAACTGGATTCTTGGGGATAAGCAGCGGCATCGCGGTTCGCTGCATAAGGACATCTGGCGCGGAACCGCCGCCGAGTTGGCAAATCGCGGCGTTGTCGCTGTCTATCCCTCAAAGGGTTGGTGGCGCACACGCCCCGCTCAGGAACGCTACAACCTTCCCGCCCGATACAGCCTGATCGTCTCTATCCGTACGCCTGAAACTGACGTCGATCTCTACACGCCGATCGCTGACATGATTGCCGCGCCGGTCAATACATCCGTCGTCATCGAAACCTGAAGATAGCACCGCATTGCCAGTGGCCCCACTAATTAGCCGAGGGTCCTCACCTGTTATGCGAACTTGTTGCTGCTCCGCGCCGCGTCTACCGAATAGCGGTCTTGTCCAGATGTCTGCAACTGGTCCTTATCGGCATTGCAGCTCGCCTAGGGTTGCGCGACGATTGTGAAGGCAGGCGTCTCCAACTACTCCGCCGCCTCCAAACCATTAGCAAAATGCTCCCGCATCCGTTGCTGCGTGCGCTCAGCATCGCGCGCCAGCAGCGCGGCCATGATGGCCTGATGCTCGGCCAGTGACTCGGCAATGCGCCCGGTCTTGAGCAGGGAGTTGTGGCGGTTCAGCTTCATGACCTTGCGCAGGTCGGCCACCATCTGGTCGCGCCAGCGGTTGTTGGCAATCTCCAGCAGCCGCATGTGGAACTGCTCGTTCACCGCAAAGAACTGGTCGGTGTTGGCCTTGCCTGGCTTTGCCGCAGCCTCCAGCGCCTTGTGCAGGGCCTGCAGTTCCTTCAGCTCGGCGTCGGTGGCCTTGGTGGCCACCACGGCGGCGGCGTCACTCTCCAGCAGGCTGAGCAGGTGGTACACGTCGGCCAGGTCTTGCTGCGACACCTCGGTCACATAGGCGCCGCGGCGCACCTTCATGGTCACCAGGCCCTCGGCGGCCAGCACCTTGAGCGCCTCGCGCAGGGGGGTGCGGCTGATGCCGTATTCCTCGGCGAGCTTCAACTCGTCGATCCAGCTGCCGGGCGCCAGCTCGCGGCTGAAGATGCGCTGGCGCAGCAGCTCGGCCACCTCTTCATAGAGGGCGCGGGGGGTCAGGGTGACGGCAGACATGCAGTGGTGTTGGGGGGCCAGGGTCGCGCCAATTTAAGCACAGAATTTATTTTGCATCAATAATTATGAATGATATAAACTCCGGGTAAACCTGAGCATGCCCCCCGCAATGCCCCTCTACAAAGCCCTGTCATGAGCGATAAAACCCCCCCATTTGCCACGCCCGGCCTGGATGCCTGGGCCAAGGCGGCCGCCAAGTCCGCCCCCGGCGGCGACCTGAGCGCCCTCAACTGGCAAACGCCCGACGGCATCACCGTCAAGCCGCTGTACACCGCGGCCGACACGGCCGGCCTGCCGCACGCCAACACGCTGCCGGGCTTTGAGCCCTATCTGCGTGGCCCGCAGGCCACCATGTACGCGGCGCGCCCCTGGACCATCCGGCAATACGCGGGCTTTTCCACGGCGGAGGAGTCCAACGCCTTCTACCGCAAGGGCCTGGCCGGCGGCGGGCAGGGCGTGAGCGTGGCGTTTGACCTGGCCACGCACCGCGGCTACGACTCCGACCACCCGCGCGTGACGGGCGACGTGGGCAAGGCCGGCGTGGCCATCGACAGCGTGGAGGACATGAAGATCCTGTTCGACCAGATCCCGCTGGACAAGGTGAGCGTGTCCATGACCATGAACGGCGCGGTGCTGCCGGTGCTGGCAGGCTACGTGGTGGCGGCGGAGGAGCAGGGCGTGTCGCAAGACAAGCTCTCAGGGACCATTCAGAACGACATTCTGAAAGAGTTCATGGTCCGCAACACCTACATCTACCCGCCCAAGCCGAGCATGCGGATCATCGGCGACATCATCGAGTACACGGCGCAGCACATGCCCAAGTTCAACTCGATTTCGATCTCGGGCTATCACATGCAGGAGGCCGGCGCCAACCAGGCGCTGGAGCTGGCCTTTACGCTGGCCGACGGCAAGGAGTACGTGAAGACGGCGCTGGCCAAGGGCCTGAATGTGGACGACTTTGCGCCGCGCCTGTCCTTCTTCTGGGCCATTGGCATGAACTTCTATCTGGAGGTGGCCAAGATGCGCGCGGCGCGCCTGCTGTGGTGCCGCATCATGAAGGGCTTTGACGCCAGCAACCCCAAGAGCCTGATGCTGCGCACCCACTGCCAGACCAGCGGCTGGAGCCTGACCGAGCAGGACCCGTACAACAACGTGGTGCGTACCACCATCGAGGCCATGGCCGCCGTGTTTGGCGGCACGCAAAGCCTGCACACCAACAGCTTTGACGAAGCGATTGCGCTGCCCACCGAGTTCAGCGCGCGCATTGCGCGCAACACCCAGCTCATCATCCAGGAAGAGACGCACATCACCAGCGTGATCGACCCCTGGGCCGGCAGCTACATGATGGAAAAGCTCACGCAGGACATGGCCGACGCGGCGTGGGCCATCATTGAAGAGGTCGAGGCCATGGGCGGCATGACCCGCGCGGTGGACAGCGGCTGGGCCAAGCTCAAGATCGAGGCCGCGGCGGCCGAGAAGCAGGCGCGCATCGACAGCGGCAAGGACGTGATCGTGGGCGTCAACAAATACAGGCTGGCCAAGGAAGACCCGGTGGAAATCCGCGAGGTCGACAACGTCAAGGTGCGCGAAGGGCAGATCGCGCGGCTGCAGCAGATCAAGCAGAATCGCGATGCAGCCAGCGTGCAGCAAGCACTGGCTGCTATCACTTCTGCAGCAGACAAGGGCGACGGCAACCTGCTGGCGCTGAGCATCGAGGCCGTGCGCGCCCGCGCCACGGTGGGCGAGATCAGCGACGCGCTCGAGGCCGTTTTTGGGCGCCACCGCGCCGATACGCAAAAGGTGACCGGTGTGTACGCAGCCGCTTATGACAGTGCCCAGGGCTGGGAAGCCCTGAAGAAAGAGATCGACGCGTTTGCCGAAGCCGAGGGCCGCCGCCCCCGCGTGATGATCAGCAAGCTGGGGCAAGACGGCCACGACCGCGGCGCCAAGGTGGTGGCCACGGCCTTTGCCGACCTGGGCTTTGACGTGGACATGGGTCCGCTGTTCCAGACCCCCGAGGAATGCGCCCGCCAGGCCATCGAGAACGACGTGCACGCCGTGGGCGTGAGCACGCTGGCGGCAGGCCACAAGACGCTGGTGCCCGCCATCATCCAAGAGCTGAAGAAGCAGGGCGCCAACGACATCATCGTGTTCGTGGGCGGCGTGATCCCCGCGCAAGACTACGAGTTTTTGTACGAGGCCGGCGTCAAAGGCATCTACGGCCCCGGCACCCCCATCCCCGCCAGCGCCAAGGATGTGCTGGAGCAGATCAAGAAGGCGTTGGCGTGAACCCTCGCCCGTTCAGGCTGAGCCCAACTCCGTTCGGGCTACAGACCACCCCGTTCGGGCTGAGCCCAACCCCGTTCGGGCTGAGCCTGTCGAAGCCGCGCAACTAACCCCCCCCGTGAACCCCTTCCACGTCTACATCCTCCGCTGCGCCGACGGCTCGTACTACACGGGCCAGACGGATGACCTCGAGTCCCGCATGCAGCAACATGAAGCAGGCGACATCGGCTACACCGCCACGCGCAAGCCCGTTGAGCTGGCCTGGCAAGGTGAGTTTGAAACGCGGGAGGGCGCCATCGCGTTTGAACAGCAAATCAAGGGCTGGTCCAGGGCGAAGAAGGAGGCGCTGATGGCGGGGGACTGGGGGCGCGTCAAGGAATTGGCGAAGTCAAAAGCCCCCGTTCGCCCTGAACTGGCCCAGTCCAAAAATGCCGTTCGCCCTGAGCCTGTCGAAGGGCTTCGACCCTTCGACAAGCTCAGGACAGGCCAAACTCAGCCCGAACGGGGATTGTTGGATCGTCTGCTCGACAAAGACACAACCACACAGCGCCGCGCCATCGCCAAAGCCATCACCCTGCTGGAGTCCACCCGCGCCGACCACCGCGCTCAGGCTGACGAACTGCTCACGGCATTGCTGCCGCACACAGGAAGCAGTTTCCGCCTGGGCATCAGCGGCGTGCCAGGCGTGGGCAAAAGCACCTTCATCGAGGCGCTGGGCCTGTACCTGATTGAGCAGGGCCACCGCGTGGCGGTGCTGACCATCGACCCGTCTTCCACCGTCTCGGGCGGCTCCATCCTGGGCGACAAGACGCGCATGGAAAAGCTGTCTGTGCACGAGCGCGCCTACATCCGCCCCAGCCCCAGCAGTGGCACGCTGGGTGGCGTGGCCGAGAAGACGCGCGAGGCCATGCTGGTCTGCGAGGCCGCGGGTTACGACGTGGTGATTGTCGAAACCGTGGGCGTGGGCCAGAGCGAGACGGCCGTGGCCGGCATGACCGACATGTTCGTGCTGATGCAACTGCCCAATGCCGGCGACGACCTGCAGGCCATCAAGAAGGGCGTGATGGAGCTGGCCGACCTGGTGGTGATCAACAAGGCCGACCTCGATGCCGACGCCGCCACCCGGGCCCAGGCGCAGATCACGAGCGCGCTGCGCTTGTTGGGGATGCATGGGCGGAATGGGGTGCATGCTGAGGTTGCCGGCACCTCCGTTCCGAATGAGCCTGCCACTAAACCCGTTCGGGCTGAGCTTGTCGAAGCCCCCGCGAGCCCTTCGACAAGCTCAGCCCGAACGGTTGGGGTGTGGCACCCGCAAGTCATCCAGCTCAGCGCCTTGCTGGGCCAGGGCGTGGACACCTTCTGGTCCACCGTCACCGAATTCAAAAACCTCCAAACCGCCAATGGCAAGCTCGCCACCCGTCGCCAGCAACAGGCGCTGGCCTGGATGTGGGAGCGGATCGAGGCCGGGCTGAAGCAGGCGTTTCGCCAGCATCCGGCCGTGCGCGAACTGTTGCCGCAAACCCTGGCCGATGTGGCCGCCGGGCGCGTTCCGGCCTCCACTGCAGCACGAAATCTGCTTGAAGTCCAGGCCAGGCGGCCCTGAGAAGCTATCAAAATCAGAGCAAACCGAGAACCCGATATGCACGACATCCTCGAACAACTTGAAAAAAAACGCGCCGCAGCCCGCCTGGGCGGCGGCGAGAAGCGCATTGCCGCGCAGCACGGCAAGGGCAAGCTCACCGCCCGCGAGCGGCTGGAGCTGCTGCTGGACGAAGGCACGTTTGAAGAGTGGGACATGTTTGTCGAGCACCGCTGCGTGGACTTCGGCATGGCCGACCAGAAGATCCCCGGCGATGGCGTGGTCACCGGCTACGGCATGATCAACGGCCGCCTGGTGTTCGTCTTCAGCCAGGACTTCACGGTGTTTGGCGGCGCGCTCTCCGAGGCCCATGCCGAAAAAATCTGCAAGGTGATGGACCAGGCCATGAAGGTGGGCGCACCGGTGATTGGCCTGAACGACTCGGGCGGCGCGCGTATCCAGGAGGGTGTGGCCAGCCTGGGCGGCTATGCCGACGTGTTCCAGCGCAACGTGATGGCCAGCGGCGTGGTGCCGCAGATCAGCATGATCATGGGCCCCTGCGCCGGCGGCGCGGTGTACAGCCCGGCCATGACCGACTTCATCTTCATGGTCAAGGACAGCAGCTACATGTTTGTGACCGGCCCAGAGGTGGTCAAGACCGTGACGCATGAAGAAGTCACGGCCGAGGAACTGGGCGGCGGCATCACCCACACCACGCGCAGTGGCGTGGCCGACATGGCGTTTGAAAACGATGTGGAGGCGCTGCTCATGCTGCGCCGCCTCTACAACTACCTGCCGCTGAACAACCGCGAGAAGCCCCCGGTGCGCCCCAGCAACGACCCGGCCGACCGCATGGACCTGAGCCTGGACACCCTGGTGCCCGACAACCCCAACAAGCCCTACGACATGAAGGAGCTGATCGCCAAGACGGTGGACGACGGCGATTTTTTTGAGCTGCAGCCCGAATACGCCAAGAACATCCTCATCGGCTTTGCCCGCATGGAAGGCCAGACCGTGGGCATCGTGGCCAACCAGCCCCTGGTGCTGGCGGGCTGCCTGGACATCAAGAGCAGCATCAAGGCCGCGCGCTTTGTGCGCTTTTGCGATGCGTTCAACATCCCGGTGGTCACGTTTGTGGATGTGCCCGGCTTCATGCCCGGCACCAGCCAGGAGTACGGCGGCATCATCAAGCACGGCGCCAAGCTGCTGTATGCGTACGCCGAGTGCACCGTGCCCAAGATCACCGTGATCACCCGCAAGGCCTATGGCGGCGCCTACGACGTGATGAGCTCCAAGCACCTGCGCGGCGACGTGAACTTTGCCTGGCCCAACGCCGAGATTGCGGTGATGGGCGCCAAGGGCGCGGTGGAAATCATCTTCCGCGAAGACCGCAAGGACCCGGCCAAGCTGGCCGCCAGGGAGGCCGAGTACAAGGCCCGCTTTGCCAACCCCTTTGTGGCCGGCGCGCGGGGCTTCATTGACGACGTGATCCTGCCGCACGAAACGCGCAAGCGCATCTGCCGCTCGCTGGTGATGCTGCAGGGCAAGAAGCTGGAAAACCCGTGGCGCAAGCACGGCAACATTCCGCTCTGAAACAGAACCTCCCAGATACAGAAAGGGCGCATTGCCATGTCCATTTCCCTTTACTACCACCCGTACTCCCGTGCCGCGGGCACGCTGTGGGCGCTGGAAGAAGCCGGTGTGTCCTACGAATTCAAGCTGATCGACATCATGAAAGGCGAGCAGAAGAGCGCGCCACTGGTGTCCATCAATCCCATGGGCAAGCTGCCCACGCTGGTGGATGGCGATGTGGTCGTGAGCGAGTCGGCGGCCATCGCCCTGTATCTGGCGGACCGGTACGCACCGGGGCGGCTGGCGCCGGCGCTGGACGACCCCAGGCGCGGCACCTACCTGCGCTGGGCGTTTTTTGCGCCCAGCGTGATCGAGCCGGCGGTGATGGCCAAGGGCGCGGGCTGGGCGGTCAAGGAAGTGTCCGCCGGCTGGGGCAACTACGCATCGATGATTGCCGCCGCCGAGAGTGCCATCGAAGGCCGGCAGTTTGTGCTGGGGGATGATTTCTCGATGGCCGATGTGGTGTTCGGCGGCCTGCTGCGGTTCCTGATTGACTTCAAGCAGATCGAGCCCAGCCCGCTGTTTTCAGCGTACATCGCGCGGCTGAATGCCCGCCCGGCCTCCCAGCGCGCCGAGGCGCGCAACCAGGAGATGCGGAAGAAGCTCGGGCTCCAGTAGAGCCCGCCCAGGATCCCGCGATCTCTCCCCCCGACAAGAACGGAGCCCCGAAGTGTTCACCAAAATCCTGATCGCCAACCGCGGCGAAATCGCCTGCCGCGTCATGCTCACCGCCCGCAAGATGGGCATCCGGACCGTGGCGGTGTATTCCGACGCCGACAAGGACGCCCGCCATGTGGAGCTGGCCGACGAGGCCGTGCACATTGGCGCCGCGCCATCACGCGAGAGCTATCTGCTGGCCGACAAGATCATTGCCGCCTGCAAGCAGACCGGCGCGCAGGCTGTTCACCCGGGCTATGGCTTTCTGAGCGAGAACGCCGAGTTTGCCAAGCGCGTGGAAGAAGAGGGCATCACCTTCATCGGCCCCAAGCACTACTCCATTGCCGCCATGGGCGACAAGATCGAGTCCAAGAAGCTCGCGGGCAAGGCGGGCGTCAACTGCATCCCCGGCGTGAACGACGCGATCGAGACGGCCGAGAAGGCGGTGGAGATTGCCAGGGGCATTGGCTACCCGGTGATGATCAAGGCCTCGGCCGGCGGCGGTGGCAAGGGCCTGCGCGTGGCCTTCAATGACAAGGAAGCGCTGGAAGGCTTCACCAGCTGCCGCAACGAGGCGCGCAACAGCTTTGGCGATGACCGCGTGTTCATCGAGAAGTTTGTGGAGGAGCCGCGCCACATCGAGATCCAGCTGATCGGCGACAGCCAGGGCAATGTGATCTACCTGAACGAGCGCGAGTGTTCGATCCAGCGGCGCCACCAGAAGGTGATTGAAGAGGCGCCAAGCCCCTTCATCAGCGACGCCACGCGCAAGGCCATGGGCGAGCAGGCCGTGGCGCTGGCCAAGGCCGTGAAGTACCAGAGCGCGGGCACGGTGGAGTTTGTGGTGGGCAAGGACCAGAGCTTTTATTTTCTGGAGATGAACACCCGTCTGCAGGTGGAGCACCCGGTGACGGAGTGCATCACGGGGCTGGACCTGGTGGAGTTGATGATCCGCGTGGCCGCCGGCGAAAAGCTGCCGCTCACGCAGGCGGATGTGAAGCGCGACGGCTGGGCCATCGAGTGCCGCATCAACGCCGAGGACCCGTTCCGCAACTTCTTGCCCAGCACCGGCCGCCTGGTGCGCTTTCAGCCGCCGAAGGAGACGATGTTTGCAGGATCCGTTCGTCCTGAGCCGATATCCGTTCGTCCTGAGCTTGTCGAAGGAGGGCTTCGACAAGCTCAGCCCGAACGGGAAAGAGCTCAGCCTGAACGGGAAGGAGCTCAGCCCGAACGGAAAGAAGAGTTCTTTGGCGTTCGCGTAGACACCGGCGTGCAGGATGGCGGCGAAATCCCCATGTACTACGACTCGATGATCGCCAAGCTCATCGTGCACGGCAAGGACCGGCTCGACGCGATTGCCAAGATGCGAGAAGCGCTCAACGGCTTTGTGATCCGCGGCATCAGCAGCAACATCCCGTTCCAGGCGGCGCTGCTGGCCCACCCGAAGTTCGTCAAGGGCGACTTCAACACCGGTTTCATTGCCGAGCACTACACGGCAGGCTTCAGGGCCGAGGACGTGGTGCATGACGACCCGGCCTTCCTGGTGGCCCTGGCCGCCTATGTGAACCGCCGCGCGCGCGGCCGCGCGGCCGGCATCAGCGGGCAGTTGCCGGGCCACGGCATCCTGATTGGCGAGAAGTTTGTGGTGCTGGGCCTGGGCGCTGACGGCCAGAACACGCCGCATGCCGTCGAAGTGACCGACTTTCAGGCCAAAACAGGCTCCAGTGCAGTGCTGGTGGGCACCAGCTGCTATGAAATCTGTAGCAACTGGCACCTGGGCGCCAGCCGCATCCGCGGCACCGTCAATGGCCAGCCTTTCACCGCGCAGGTGGAGCGGCGCACGCCCAAGAATCCGCTGGCCATCCGCGTCATGCACAACGGCACGCAGCTGGATGCGCTGGTGCTGTCCAGCCGCGCGGCCGAGTTGCACGCGCTCATGCCCTACAAGGCGCCGCCCGACATGAGCCGCTATGTGCTGTCACCCATGCCCGGCCTGCTGGTGGACGTGGCCGTGCAGCCGGGCCAGAAGGTGCAGGCCGGTGAGCGCGTGGCCGTGATCGAGGCCATGAAGATGGAGAACGTGCTGTTTGCCGCGGCCGATGGCGTGGTGGGCAAGGTGCTGGCGCAAAAGGGCGAGTCGCTCGCGGTGGACCAGCCGATTGTTGAGTTTGCCCTGGGCGAGCCCTGATCCCGTTCGGGCTGAGCCTGTCGAAGCCCTGCAATTGCCTAAGCCCTTCGACAAGCTCAGGGCGAACGGTGGAGTAATTGATGAACCGTCCCTTTAAAGTCCTGGGCATCCAGCAGATCGCCATCGGCGGCCCCGACAAGGCGCGCCTGCGCACGCTGTGGGTCGACCTGTTCGGCCTGGAAGTCACCGGCACCTTCCGCAGCGAGCGCGAGAACGTGGACGAAGACATCTGCGCCATCGGCAGCGGCCCGTTCAAGGTCGAGGTCGATCTGATGCAGCCGCTGGACCCGGACAAGAAGCCCGCCGTGCACACCACGCCCCTGAACCACGTGGGCCTGTGGATTGACGACCTGCCCGCGGCGGTGGACTGGCTCGGCCAGCAGGGCCTGCGCTTTGCACCGGGCGGCATCCGCAAGGGCGCGGCCGGCTTTGACATCTGCTTTGTGCACCCCAAGGGCAACGATGAACTGCCCGTGGGCGGCGAGGGCGTGCTGATCGAGCTGGTGCAGGCGCCGCCGGAGGTGGTCCAGGCCTTTGCCGCGCTGGCATCGGCGAGCATGACTTCCCGGCTTTCAGTGATTGGCGGAGTTCAGTAGCTCCCGCACCGTCGCGGCAATGGGGGCTGCGGCCTCAAGCTGGAGGAAGTGGCCGGCGCCGTCCATGGTCTGCAAGCGTCCGTTGGCCACGGCTTTCGCCGCGCGATGGCCTCCCTCGCGCAGGAACTTGCGGCTGCGCCCACCCACAAGAACCACGGTCGGCTGGGCGACCTGAGCGAGCGAGGCAGGGGTGAGTTCCTCGCCAGTCCCGAGCCGGATTTCATGCCCCACGGCCGCGGCATCGGCCGCAAAGGCGGCCTTGTCGCCTTCTGCCAGGCGGTCCAGCGCGTTGCGCCCATCGGTTTCCTGAAAGACCCAGCGCGAGAAGCGGGTTCCGCCCCGGGCCGCGCCGGCCATCGCACCCCAAAGAATCGACAACACCACACCATTGAGCAGCGTCGGGGAAGGATGCTTCTTGGCGTGCAGCGGTGGCTCCAGCAGGACCAGGGCACTGACCTTCTGCGGGTGGCGAAGCGCCAGATCCAGGGCAATCACGCCGCCAATGCTCCACCCCACGATCACGGCGGGCGTGGCTTGCAGTGATTCGAGCAGCCAGGCCGCGTCGTCCGCGTGCTCGCGCAGGCTGCGCACCTGTTCCCCGGTGGAACCCGAGAACCCCCGGCGGCCGTACTCGATGACGCGTGCAAATGACGCGATCTGCCCGGGCAGGGTGCCCCACACGGGCGGGGCGCTGCCGTGAATCAGCAGGACGGGTGGCCCATGGCCCTGGCTGCGCCAGCACAGGTTGCGGCGTTCGTCGTGCAGGTTCAATGGCGGGGGGAGCTGGGTCATGGCACACTCCAATTCATTTGATGGTCCAGTTAATATACTGATAATAGGAGTATTAATCAATGATGCCACGAACCAGTCCAGCCACTGAATTGAGCCCGACGGGGTTTGCCGTTCTGGCCATGTTCCGGCGCCAGGCGGACTCCGCCTATGGCGTCACCCGGCAGATGAAGCTCAACCTTCACTACCTTTGGCCCAGTGCCGAAAGCCACATCTATTCCGAGGTGGCGCGGCTTGAAAAGAGCGGCCTGCTGGCTGGGCGGGATGAGGCCACCGGCAAGCGCCCGCGCCGGATCATGCAGGTCACACCGCTTGGCGAGGAAGCGTTGAAGCGCTGGCTGGCCCGGCCCGTGGCGCCCGGGTTGTCGCTGCAGTCCGAGTCCCTGCTGCGTCTGTACTTCGCCACCCTGGGCGACAAGTCGCAGCTGCTGGATGCCCTGGCCTCCCTGCAACGGGAGGCCGACACCATGCGCGAGGTGGCGGTGCGGGTGGGCGAGGCCTATCTGGCTGGCGAAGGGGTGGCGCCCGAGCAGGCCCATGTCCGCGCGCTGGTGCATGAGCTGCTGGGCGACCTGAGTGTGTTGCTGGTCGGGTGGAGCCAACGGGCGCAGGGGCTGGTGGACGCCTGGCCAGATTTGTCGCCGCAGCGCAAGCAGGCCCAGGCCATGCGGCGCTTTGCGTCAACGCAGAAGCGAATCCAGGCATCCCTGGTGGAACCCTCCGCAGGCAGCGGCGCCTGAAACGCAGCGCGGCGGCCCGAAGCATGGACCATGGACAATACGGGCTCGTTCAATCAATTGACCGGTAGCCTCTTCAATGGACCTCTCCCGCTTCCCCCGCCGCCGCTACACCCCCTTCACCACCCCGCTGGAATTCCTGCCGAATTTCACCAAGGCCCTGGCAGCCAGCTGCCCCGGCGGCCAGGGGCCCGACATCTGGATCAAGCGCGACGACATGCTGGGCCTGTTCCCGGGCGGCAACAAGACGCGCAAGCTCGAATTCCTGGTGGCCGACGCGCTGGCCCATGGCGCCGACACGCTGGTCACCTGCGGCGCGCCGCAGTCCAACCACTGCCGCATCACGCTGGCCGCGGCGGTGAAGGAGGGGCTCAAGTGCCGCTTTGTCATTGAAGAGCGCGTGCCTCACAGTTACGACGCCAACGCCAGTGGCAACAACTTCATGTTCCGCCTGATGGGCGTGGAAGCCATCACCGTGGTGCCCGGTGGCAGCAACATGGCGCTGGCCATGCAGCAGGTGGTGGATGACCTGGCCGTGGAGGGCCGCAAGGGCTATGTGATCCCCGGCGGCGGCTCCAACGCCATCGGTGGCCTGGGCTATGTGGCCTGCGCGCAGGAGCTGCAGCAGCAGCTGTTTGACCAGGGCGTGCAGATCGACCGGCTGGTGGTGGGCTCGGGCAGCTCGGGCACGCACGGCGGGCTGGTGGCGGGCTTTCTGGGCAACCACATCAACATCCCCATCGTGGGCATTGGCGTGAGCCGCGACCCGGCCGACCAGGACCCGCTGGTGCTCAAGGAGGCTCAGGCCGTGGCCGACCTGCTGGGCATGAACATGACCATTCCGCGCGAGGCGGTGCTGAGCGTGGGCGGCTACTGGCAGCCCAAGTATTCCGTGCCCAACGCCGGCATGATCGAGGCGGTGCAGATGCTGGCCCGCACCGAGGGCATTCCGCTGGACCCGGTCTACACCGGCAAGATCATGGCGGGCCTGATCGGCCTGGCGCGCCAGGGCTTTTTCAAGCCCGGCGAGAAGCTGCTGTTCCTGCACACGGGCGGGTTGCCTTCGCTGCACGCCTATGAGTCGGTGGTGCTGGGCCAGGCCTGAAGCATGAACGCTTTCGCGCTACTGCAAGGCGCGCCGCGCTGACGCGAAACTGACGCGCCGCCTGTGGCGCGGTTGGGGATTCACCCGAGGGTCTTGCCCCGCACGCGAGGCGTAGACTGGCCGGGACCCACGCGGGCGCCGAACCCCGGGGCCACGCAAGGGCATGCAAGGAGACAAGCTTTGCGCGCCACGAACATTGCAGACCCGGCCTATTTCCACAAGGTCGTTGACTGCCAGTACGCCTGTCCGGCCCACACCCCCGTTCCTGAATACATCCGCCTGATCGCGCAGGGTCGCTACAGCGACGCCTACATGGTCAACTGGACCTCCAACGTGTTCCCCGGCATTCTGGGGCGCACCTGCGACCGGCCCTGCGAGCCCGCGTGCCGCAGGGGGCGCGTGGAAGAGGCCAATGCGCAGCAGCCCGAACCCGTGGCCATTTGCCGGCTCAAGCGCGTGGCCGCCGACATGAAGGACGACGTGAGCCAGCGCATGCCCAAGCCGGCCAAAGCCAGGAATGGCAAGCGCGTGGCCTGCATCGGCGCCGGGCCCGCGTCGCTGACGGTGGCGCGCGACCTCGCACCCCTGGGCTATGAGGTGACGGTGTTTGACGGCGAGGCCAAGGCCGGCGGCTTCATCCGCACGCAGATCCCGCGCTTCCGCCTGCCGGAGTCGGTGATCGACGAAGAGACGGGCTACATCCTGGACTTGGGCGTCACTTTCAAAAGCGGGGAGCGCATCGAATCGATGAAGGCGCTGCTGGCGCAGGGCTATGACGCGGTGTTCGTGGGCTGCGGCGCGCCGCGCGGGCGCGACCTGGACTTGCCCGGCCGCAAAGAGGCGGCGGCCAGCATCCACATTGGCATCGACTGGCTGGCTTCCGTGTCGTTTGGCCACATCACGAAGATTGGCAAGCGCGTGATCGTGCTGGGCGGCGGCAACACGGCCATGGACTGCTGCCGCTCGGCCCGGCGCCTGGGCGGCACCGACGTGAAGGTGATCGTGCGAAGCGGCTTTGACGAGATGAAGGCCTCGCCCTGGGAGAAGGAAGACGCCCAGCACGAGGGCATTCCCATCATCAATTTCCACGTGCCCAAGGCCTTTGTGCAGCAGGACGGGAAGCTGATTGGCATGACGTTCGAGATTGTGAAGGCGGTCTACGACGATCGCGGCAAGCGCAGGCTCGAGCCCACGGGCGAGCCCGATGCCTTCTTTGAATGCGACGAGGTGCTGGTGGCCGTGGGCCAGGAGAACGCGTTCCCCTGGATCGAGCGCGACTGCGGCATCGAGTTTGACGAATGGGGTCTGCCCACGCTGGGCCAGGAGACGCACCAGTCCACCGTGCCCCATGTGTTCTTTGGCGGCGATGCGGCCTTTGGCCCCAAGAACATCATCACGGCCGTGGCCCATGGCCATGAGGCGGCGGTGTCGATCGACCGGTTGCTGAGTGGTGAAGACGTGGGTGCGCGGCCCGACCCCATGACCAATTTGATGTCCCAGAAGATGGGCATCCACGAATGGAGCTACGACAACGACACCTCGAACGACCTGCGCTTCAAGGTGCCCTGGACCGCCGCTGAAAAGGCGCTGGCCAGCATCAAGGTGGAGGTGGAGCTGGGCTTTGACGCGGCCACAGCCTTCAAGGAGGCGCAACGCTGCCTGAACTGCGACGTGCAGACAGTGTTCAACGCGCCCGCCTGCATCGAGTGCGACGCCTGCGTGGACATCTGCCCGATGGACTGCATCAGCTTCACCACCAATGGCGAGGAGGCCGAACTGCGCGCGCGGCTCAAGGCGCCCGCGCTCAACCTGACGCAGGACCTGTATGTGGCCGACGGCCTCAAAACCGGCCGCGTGATGGCCAAGGACGAGGATGTGTGCCTGCACTGTGGCCTGTGCGCCGAGCGCTGCCCCACGGGAGCCTGGGACATGCAGAAGTTTTTGCTGACCACGACGCAGGCCGGGCCGTGCGCGCGGGACAAGCCCGTTGGGGTCGGGGACAACTCCGTTCGGGCTGAGCTTGTCGAAGCCCTTCGACCCTTCGACGAGCTCAGGACAGGCCAGGCTCAGCCCGAACGGCAAGCAGGGAGGGCTGCAGCATGAAACAGATCGAAGCCATCAACGATTTCGTCATCAAGTTTGCCAACGTCAATGGCTCGGGCTCGGCCTCGGCCAACGAGCTGTTTGCCAAGGCCATCCTGCGCATGGGCGTGCCGGTGAGCCCGCGCAACATCTTTCCCAGCAACATCCAGGGCCTGCCCACCTGGTACGAGGTGCGCGTGAGCGAGCAGGGCTGGCTGGGCCGGCGCGGCGGCATCGACATGATGGTGGCCATGAACCCCCAGACCTGGGACGCCGATGTGGCCGAGATCGAGCCCGGCGGCTACCTGTTCTACGACAGCACGCGCGCGCTGCCGCCCTCGAAGTTCCGCGACGACATCCACGTGATCGGCATGCCGCTGACCGAGATCTGCAATGCCGTCTACACCGATCCGCGCCAGCGCCAGCTGTTCAAGAACATTGTGTATGTGGGCGCCTTGTCGGTGCTGCTGGAAATCGAGCCCGCGGTGATCGAGAAACTGTTTGGCGAGCAGTACAAGGGCAAGGAGAAGCTGCTGGCTTCCAATGTGCAGGCCCTGCACCTGGGGCGCGACTTTGCCAGCGAGCACCTCAAGGCGCCGCTGGGCATTCGCGTCAGGCGCGCCGACCGCGTGGGCGACAGCATCTTCGTGGACGGCAACAGCGCTGCCGCGCTGGGCTGTGTGTATGGCGGCGCGACGGTCGCGGCCTGGTACCCGATCACGCCGTCGTCGTCGGTGGCCGAGGCCTTCCAGAAATACTGCGGCAAATACCGCGTTGATCCGGCCACGGGCCAGAACCACTACGCCATCGTGCAGGCCGAAGACGAGATCGCTTCCATTGGCATGGTGGTGGGCGCGGGCTGGAACGGCGCTCGGGCTTTCACCGCCACCTCGGGCCCCGGTGTGTCGCTGATGACGGAGTTCATCGGCCTGGCCTACTTTGCCGAGATTCCGGTCACCATCATCAACGTGCAGCGCGGCGGGCCGTCCACCGGCATGCCCACGCGCACGCAGCAGGCCGACCTGCTGGCCTGTGCTTACGCCTCGCATGGCGATACCAAGCACGTGCTGCTGTTCCCCGAGGACCCGACCGAATGCTTCGAGCATGCCGCGGCGGCGCTGGACCTGGCCGACCGGCTGCAGACACCCGTGTTCGTGATGACCGACCTGGACATCGGCATGAACCAGCGCCTGTGCGCCCCCTTTGCCTGGGACGAGGCGCGCGAGCTGGACCGCGGCAAGGTCATGACGGCGCAGGAGCTGGAGGCCGGCCGCGACTTTGGCCGCTACAAGGACGTGGACGGTGACGGCATCCCCTGGCGCACGCTGCCCGGCACCCACCCCACCAAGGGCAGCTATTTCACGCGCGGCACCACGCGCAATGCCTATGCGCAGTATTCAGAGCGCGGGCCCGACTACATCTACAACGTGGAGCGGCTGCTGCGCAAGTTCGCCACGGCCGCCACGCTGGTGCCCCAGCCGGTGTTGCGGGCCGCCAGCTGCAAGACTCGCCTGGGCGTGATTTACTTTGGCTCCACCAGCCCGGCCATGCATGAAGCGCTGGAGGTGCTGACCGGTCAGGGGATTCATCTGGATGCGTTGCGCCTGCGGGCCTTTCCGTTCCCGGCCAGTGTGCGCGACTTCCTGGATGCGCACGACGAGGTGTTCGTGGTCGAGCAAAACCGCGATGCCCAGATGCACAGCCTGCTGGTCAACGAGCTGGAGGTCGATCCGGCGCGGCTGGTGCGCGTGCTGCACTTTGACGGAACGCCCATCACGGCTCGCTTCATTGCCGGCGCCATCACCCAGCAGGTCCATGCCGAGGTGGTGAAGCCGCGTTCACGCAAGTCCCGGGAGAAAGTGGCATGACCTACATCACCAAGCCGCGTTTGCACCACCCCTCGCTGGAGGCCAACAAGGTGGGCTACACGCGGCGCGACTACGAAGGCAAGATTTCCACGCTGTGCGCGGGCTGCGGGCACGACAGCATCAGCGCGGCCATCATCCAGGCCTGCTGGGAGCTGGACATCGAGCCGCACCGCGTGGCCAAGCTCTCGGGCATTGGCTGCAGTTCCAAGACGCCCGACTATTTCCTCGGGGCTTCCCACGGCTTCAACACGGTGCACGGGCGCATGCCCAGCGTGCTGACCGGTGCCAACCTGGCCAACCGCGACCTGCTGTACCTGGGCGTCTCGGGCGATGGTGATTCAGCCTCGATCGGGCTGGGCCAGTTCGCGCATGCCATGCGCCGCGGCGTCAACATGGTCTACATCGTGGAGAACAACGGGGTCTATGGCCTGACCAAGGGCCAGTTCTCGGCCACCGCGGACCGGGGCAGCAAGAGCAAGAAGGGGGTGCTCAACTCCGACAGCGCGATCGACCTGATCGGCATGGCGCTGCAGCTGGGCGCCACCTATGTGGGGCGCGGCTTCTCGGGCGACAAGGCGCAGTTGGTGCCGCTGATCAAGGGCGCCATCCGCCACGGTGGCGCGGCCTTCATCGACGTCATCAGCCCCTGCGTGGCCTTCAACAACCATGCGGGCAGCACCAAGAGCTACGACTACGTGCGCGAGCACAACGAAGCCGTGAGCCGCATCGATTTCATCTCCAGCCGCGACGAGTTGACCACCACCTATGCGCCCGGCGAAGTGGTGGAGGTGGAGCAGCACGACGGCATGGTGCTGCGCCTGCGCAAGCTGCACGAGGGCTACGACCCGACCCACCGCGTGGCGGCCATGAACTTTGTGCAGGAGCGCCAGGCGCAGGGCGAGGTGGTCACGGGCCTTCTGTATGTGGAGCCCGACGCCACTGACCTGCATGCCGCGCTCAACACCAGCGCCCGGCCGCTCAATGCGCTGGGGCAGGAGGCGCTGTGTCCTGGCGTGGCCGCGCTGGACAGGCTCAACGCCAGCCTGCGCTAGCTGGCTGGCGATTCAGTAGCGCAACTGGCCATTGCCATCGATGATGGCCAGTTCCACATAGGACGAGCCGTTGTGCGACTGCGGGCTGTAGGCCGCGACGAACCGGCCGAAGCGGATGTCGCCCGCGGCCTCCATGCCCTTGATGAACGATTCGGTGCTCAGGTTCTTGCCCGCCCGGCGCAGCCCCTCGACCAGCAGTTTGGCATGGACGAAACCCTCAAACTGCGAGGCTGACGGCGCGGCATCCACCGCCTTGTCGGCCAGCAGCTTCTGGTATTCCATGACCACCGGAGTCGAGGTGTTCTTGAGTGACGGCATGATCTGCGCGAGCACGATGCCCTGGGCATCCGGCCCCAGGATCTTGTTGATCACGTCGACGCTGGCCACCGAGAAGCCGTAGAAGCCCGGCTTGTTCCCCGCCTGGCGCATGGCCTTGATGAAGTTGGGTACGGTGCTGCCGGCCGTGCACAGGATCACGGCTTGCGGCGCCGCGCCGCCCATGGTGGCCGCGGCCGCCTTGAAGTCGGGCTGCTTGGGGTCGACCCTGGCCTCGACGGTGAGCTTGAGGTTTTCCTGCGCGGCGGCGGCGCGCACTTCCTCGAGCAGGGTCTTGCCGAAGATGTCGTCCTGGTAAAAGGCGCCAATGCGGGTGATGCCCGTGAGCTTGAGCTGAGTGACGATGCGCCGCGCCTCGTTGGCATAGCTGGCCCGTACGTGGAACACGTGGCGGTTGAACTGCGTGCGGAATGACGAGGCGCCCGTGACCGGGCCAAACACGATGGTCCGGCTCTCCTCCAGCAGCGGCAGGATGGCCGCGGTGTGCCCGGTGCCGGTGTTGTTGTAGATCAGGAAGACGTGGTCGTCGTGGATCAGCTTGCGGGTGTTTTCCACGGCACGCTTCACGTCAAAGCCGTCGTCCAGCGTGGTGTAGACGATCTTGCGGCCAAAGATGCCGCCTTGCTCGTTCACCGCGTCGAACACCATGCGCGAGCCCACACCGTACTCGCGGGTCTGCGCGCCCAGCGGGCCGCTGAGCACCGCCGAGGCACCAATGCGGATCTCGGTGGGGGTGACCCCCGCGTCGCCGGCGCATGCCCAGCCGGCGTGGGCGGCAAGCAGCAGGCCAAGGGCCATCCTGAGGGCGGCAAAAGGCGGGCGCAGAGCCGCCCGGGTGTGCGTGGGCAAGTCCATGAGGTGTCTCCATTCACCGCCTGGGTGGCGGCAATAAGGTTATCTTGAATAACCAATATAGTTCTTGTTTGTAATTAAATGGCCCGTGTTTTCCCTAGCCTGCAGGACTTGTGCAAGCGGGCGAAACGGCTGGCGTGGCCGTCGTCAGGCTTCAGGCGGTGTGCGGCGGGCCCGGGCCCTGGCCAGCGCGGCTTCGATCACGCTGCGCTTGCGATCGGCCTCGGTGCCTTCGGCCCCATGGGTGTGGGCAGGCAGGTCGGCCAGGTGGGCGAGGGCCTTGGCTTCGAGTCGCTGGCGGTTCTCGTCTTCAGCCAGTTGACGCCTGGCGCTGTGGAACTCATAGCGCGTGCGGGCCTGGGCGGCGTCGGCTGCGGACCAGGCGGCCCAGCCGGTCAGTTCGCCGCTGGCGTTTTCCAGGCTGATGCAGTCCACCGGGCAGACCGGAATGCACAGTTCGCAGCCGGTGCAGTACGGCTCGATCACGGTGTGCATGAGCTTGTTGCCGCCAAGGATGGCGTCGGTCGGACACGCATCAAGGCACAGGGTGCAGCCGATGCACCACCCCTCATCGATCACCGCAAGCGTGCGCGGCGCCTCGGTGCCGTTGGCGGGGTTCAGGGGCAGGGCAGGGTGCCCGGTCAAGGCGGCGAGGCGGGCAATGCCTTCGCTGCCACCGGGCGGGCACTGGTTGATGGCCGCCCCTTCATGGGCGATGGCGTGGGCGTAGGCCGCGCAGTCCGGGTAGCCGCAGCGCGTGCACTGGGTTTGCGGCAGCGCCGCGTTGAGGCGCTCGGCGAGCGGACTCACTGCCGGGCGGTGGCCCGCTTTGCTACCTTTTTGGTAGCGGGTCGTGCCGGACGGCTGCGGGCTGCAGGCTGTTTGACCTCTTCGTTGTGGGCGGCGATGAAGGCCTTGACCTGAGGGTAGACAATCTCGCGCCAGCGCCGGCCGCTGAAGATGCCGTAGTGCCCGGCGCCCTTGACCTCCAGGTGCTGCTGGCGTGACCTGGGCACGCCCGAGCACAGCTCGTGCGCGGCTTCGGTCTGGCCCGACCCCGAGATGTCATCCAGTTCACCCTCGACCGTGATGATGGCCGTGGTCTTGATGTCTTCGGGGCGCACGAGCTCGAGTTCGCCGTCTTCGTTCCTGACCTCCCAGGTGCCGTTGACCAGGGCGAAGTCCTGGAAAACGATCTTGATGGTTTCCAGGTAGTAATCGGCGTCCATGTCGAGCACGGCGTTGTACTCATCGTAGAACTTGCGGTGCGCCTCGGTGCTGGCGTCGTCGCCCTTGAGCAGGTCCTTGAAGTAGTCGTAGTGGCTCTTCAGGTGCTTGTCGGGGTTCATGGCCACAAAGCCGGTGTGCTGCAGGAAGCCCGGGTAGACCCGCCGGCCCGCGCCCGGAAAGTTCTGAGGCACGCGGAAGATCACGTTGTTCTCGAACCACTCGTAGCTCTTGTTCATGGCCAGGTTGTTGACCGCCGTGGGCGACTTGCGCGCGTCGATGGGGCCACCCATCATGGTCATGGTCAGCGGCGTGGTCTCGCCGCGCGAGGCCATCAGCGACACCGCCGCCAGCACCGGCACGGTGGGCTGGCACACGCTGACCACGTGGCAGTTGCCGTAGATGCCCTGCACATGGCGGATGAACTCCTGCACGTAGTTCACGTAGTCGTCCAGGTGGAAGGAGCCCTCGGACAGCGGCACGGTGCGCGCGTTCTTCCAGTCGGTGATGTAGACCTTGTGGTCCTTGAGCATGGTGCGCACCGTGTCGCGCAGCAGCGTGGCGTAGTGGCCCGACAGCGGGGCGACGATGATCACGGCCGGCTCGCCCTTGAGCTGGGTCAGGGTCTGGGGGTTGTCGGTGAAGCGCTTGAAGCGGCGCAGCTCGCAAAAGGGCTTGTCAAGCTCCACGCGCTCATGCACGGCGACTTCAGTGCCGTCGATATCGATCGTGGTCAGGTTGAAGGCGGGTCGTTCGTAGTCCTTGCCCAGCCGGTACATCAGATCGTAGCCCGCCGAGACGCGCTGCGCGAAAGGGTTCTGGCCAAAAGGAGAGAGGGGGTTGCTGTACAGCTTGGCGGCGGCCTGGGCAAAATCGGCAAAGGGCTCCATCAGGGAGCGCTGGGTTTCATAGATCTGGTAGAGCATCGTGAGCGTCCGCTTCAACTTTTGTTGCAATGCAATATAACAGCTGTGATCCCTTGTGAAATGAGGTGAAAACACCAATGCCGCTGTGGTTTGTCACGATCCTGCAAGCTTTCTGGCGGAACTTCCGCACTGCGGAACCACTCTCAAAGTGGTTATAAGTGCTAATCAAATACATGTATCGCCGAACAATGCTGGCCGCGGGTGCCGCGGCCGGGCTGGGGACCCTGATGACCACGCTTGCTGAATCCACGTCCGCCAGCCCCCTTTCCGGGCTCAAAAAGAGCCCGCGCATGCCGGTGCTGTTCCTGGGCCATGGCAGCCCGATGAACGCCATCGAGGACAACGAATACCGGCGCAGCTGGCAGGCCCTGGGCGCCGAATTCGGCAACAAATACCCTCGGCCGCAACTGGTGCTGTGCATTTCGGCGCACTGGCTCACGCGCGGCTGGTGGCTGACGGGCATGGACAAGCCCAAAACCATCCATGACTTTGGCGGTTTTCCGCAGGAATTGTTCGACCAGCAGTACCCCGCGCCGGGCGCGCCCGCGCAGGCCAAGGCCATCAGCGCGGGCATCAAGGCACCGCCCGTGGGCCTGGACCTGCAGGAATGGGGCTATGACCACGGCACGTGGTCGGTGCTCAAGCCGATGTTCCCCAAGGCGGACATCCCCGTCATCCAGCTCAGCATGGACTACGCGCGGCCGCCGGCCGAGCATTTCGCGCTGGGCCAGCAACTGGCCCGCTTGCGCGACCAGGGGGTGCTGATCGTGGGCAGCGGCAACATCGTTCACAACCTGCGGGCCACCCGGCGCGAGGCCTCGCCAATCCAGGCCTATGACTGGGCCATCGAATTCGACCGGACCGTGGCCGCCCAGCTTGAGTCCGGTCAACTGGGCGCGCTCGCGGATTTCCAGAAGCAGGGCACGGTGGCGCAAATGGCGCACCCCACCTGGGACCACTACCTGCCCCTGCTGCATGCCGCCGGAGCGGCCGACCCGAAGGATCCAGTGCGCTTTTTCAACAGCAATTACCAGGCGGCGTCGATCTCGATGCGCTCGGTGGTCTGGGGCTGAGGCCGCCGGCCTGCGGCTCAGGCGCCGGACAGCGCGCGCGCGACCAGGCTGCCGCCCGTCAGCAGCAGCACGCCATAGAGCACCTGCATGAAGCGCTGGCGGTCCAGCCGCAGGGTGATGTGATGCCCCAGATAAAGCCCCAAGGCCATGGCCGGCAGCAGGCACAACACCAGCAGCAACAGCGACGCGTCGAAGTAGCGGCCGGCGATGGTGAACAGGCCAACGCGGATCGATGAACTGACCACCAGCACGGCGGTCTGGGTGGCGCGGATCTGCTGCGGGTCATCAAGCCGGCGCGTGAGGTAGATGGAGTAAACCCATCCCCCCGCGCCAAACAGCGCGCTCAGCACGCCACCGGCGGCGCCAAACCACCAGGCCCAGGCGGCGGCCAGCGGCGGTTTCTGCGCCTTGGGCCGCAGGCCGTTGAGCGCGTACAGCACCACGAACACGCCCAGCGCCAGCATCAGCGTGCGCACCGGCACCGAGAACAATATCCAGGCGCCGAAGGCGCTGCCCGCAAACATCGAAGGCACGAGGCGCAGGACTTCGCGGCGGGCCACCAGCGGGCCCAGCCGCAGGCCGTTGGTGCACGCCGCGAGAAAGTCGGTCAGCGCCAGCGCGGGCACGACGGTGGACACCGCCAGCACGTGGGCCAGCACGGGCGCGGCCACCAGCGTGGTGCCAAAGCCGATCATGCCGAAGACCAGGTAGCCCACCACCAGCGTGGGCTCGGCCACCAGCAGCGTGACCAGGTCGGGCAGGGCGCTCATGCGTCGCGCGCCATGGAGCAGGTGCGCAGCCAGGGCCAGCGGGCGCGGTAGCTGGCGGCCTTGGCCGCGAACAGGGCCGGGTGGTCGCACAGGGGGTTGGGCGAGAGCATTCCCTCGTAGAGGTCGTCCAGCCCATGGGGCGCGTGGAGTTCGATCGCGCCGCCGTTGCCGCTGCTTTGCAGGCCAACGCAGGTGCAGCGCACCAGGAAGCGGTTCATGCCGTCTCGCGAGTCGCGCAGGGCCGGGTAGGGGTGGCCAAAGCAGGCGGGATACCAGGTGTGCACCCGGGCCTGGTTTTTGGCCTCGATCTCGATGGGCAGGTCGGCGCAGGCGGCCTGCAGGCGCCGGTTGACCGATTGCTCGGCTTCCTCCGACAGATCGCCCGCGTCAAAGTAGAAGAGGTCGTAGTCGTTGATCTGCGCCTCGGGCGGCTGGGCTGAGCGCAGGTTCCAGACGGTCTGGAACAGGCACCCGGCCACCAGCCAGGCATCCGGCAGACCCCAGCCGTCCATGCGGCTCAGCAGGGCCCGGTTGTGGTTGTTGCGCAGCACATCCTCGATGAACTGCGCGGGGCTGACGGGCGTCAGATGACCTTGGCGATGCACTCGCAGACGTAGTCGATGTTCTTGCTGTTGAGCGCGGCCACGCACATGCGGCCGGTGTCGGTGCCATAGACGCCAAACTCGCTGCGCAGGCGGACCATCTGGTCCTTGCTCAGGCCCGAGTAGCTGAACATGCCGATCTGGTCGGTGATGAAGCCCATGTCCTGCTTGACGCCGGCGGCCTTGAGCTTTTCGACCAGCGCAATGCGCATCTGCTTGATGCGCAGGCGCATGTCGCCCAGTTCCTTTTCCCACAGTGCCCGCAGTTCGGGGGTGTTCAGCACCATGGCCACCACCGTGCCGCCGTGGATGGGCGGGTTGCTGTAGTTGGTGCGGATCATGATCTTGAGCTGGCTCAGCACCCGGCCGCATTCTTCCTTGTCATGGCACAGCACGCTGAGCGCCCCGACACGCTCGCCATACAGGCTGAAGCTCTTGGAGAACGAGGTGGACACGAAGAACTCGAGGCCGGCCGCCACGAACTTGCCGATGACCGCGCCGTCCTCGGCGATGCCGTGGCCAAAGCCCTGGTAGGCCATGTCGAGGAAGGGCGTGAGCTGGCGGGCCTTGACGGCCGCAATCACCTGGTCCCACTGCGCGGGCGTGATGTCATAGCCCGTCGGGTTGTGGCAGCACGCATGCAGCACCACGATGGTTCCGGCGGGCGCTGCGTTGAGGGCCGCCAGCATGCCGTCAAAGTTGATGCCGCGGCTGGCCGCGTCGTAGTAAGGGTAGGACTCGACCACGAAGCCGGCCTGGGTGAACAGGGCGCGGTGGTTTTCCCAGCTGGGGTCGCTGATCAGGACCTTGGCCGCGGGGTTGATCTTTTTGAGAAAGTCGGCGCCGATCTTCAGGCCGCCCGTGCCGCCCAGGCCCTGCACCGTGGCCACGCGGCCCGACTGCACGGGCTCGCTGTCGGCGCCGAACACCAGGCTCTTGACGGCCGAGTCGTACGCGGCTATGCCGTCGATGGGCAGGTAGCCGCGGGCTTTGGGGGCTTCCATCATCTGTTTTTCCGCCGCCTGCACGCATTCGAGCAGCGGGAGTTTGCCGTTGTCGTCGTAGTAGACGCCCACGCCGAGGTTGACCTTGTTGGGGTTGGCATCAGCGGCGAACTGCTCGTTGAGGCCCAGGATCGGGTCGCGCGGGGCCATTTCGACGGCGGTGAACAGAGACATGAGAATCCTTTGGGAGTTGTCAGTAGCGTGATTCCCGCTGCTGCTGTAGCCTTGCGGGTTATCCCTGATTTTAGCCGCGCCGGATGCGCGGCACCCGCCCGCCCACCATGCCAGAAATCATTGAAGTCATTCCGGAAAAGCAAAACGGGGAGTTCATCCGCTTCCCCGACTCGCCGTTCGAGCTGTTCCAGCCCTATCCGCCGGCCGGCGACCAGCCCACCGCCATCAGTCAGCTGGTCGATGGCGTGCGCGACGGCGAGGTGTTCCAGACGCTGCTGGGCGTGACGGGCTCGGGCAAGACCTTCACCATGGCCAACGTGATCGCGCGGCTGGGCCGCCCGGCCATCGTGTTCGCGCCCAACAAGACGCTGGCCGCGCAGCTGTACAGCGAGTTCCGCGAGTTCTTCCCCAGGAACGCCGTGGAGTATTTCGTCAGCTACTACGACTACTACCAGCCCGAGGCCTATGTGCCCCAGCGCGACCTGTTCATCGAGAAGGACAGCTCGATCAACGAGCACATCGAGCAGATGCGCCTGAGCTGCACCAAGAGCATCCTGGAGCGGCGCGACGTGGTGATCGTGGCCACGGTGTCGGCCATCTACGGCATTGGCGAGCCCGAGAGCTACCACCGCATGGTGATGACGCTGCGCGCGGGCGACACGGCCGGGCAGCGCGATGTGATCGCCCAGCTCATCCGCATGCAGTACCAGCGCAACGACCAGGACTTCACGCGCGGCAAGTTCCGCGTGCGCGGCGACACCATCGACGTGTTCCCGGCCGAGCACAGCGAGCTGGCCATCCGCATCGAGCTGTTTGACGACGAGGTCGAGAGCCTGCAGCTGTTCGACCCGCTCACCGGGCGCATTCGCCAGAAGATCCCGCGCTTCACCATTTACCCGTCGAGCCACTACGTGACGCCGCGCGACAAGGTGGTGGCCGCCGTGGAGACCATCAAGATCGAGCTTGACCAGCGGCTCAAGGAACTGGTGGGCATGGGCAAGCTGGTGGAGGCGCAACGGCTGGAGCAGCGCACCCGGTTCGACCTTGAAATGCTCAGCGAAGTGGGGCACTGCAAGGGCATCGAGAACTACACCCGCCACCTGTCGGGCGCCGCGCCGGGCGATCCGCCCAGCACCCTGACGGACTACATGCCGCGCGACGCGCTGATGTTCCTGGACGAGAGCCACCAGATGATCGGCCAGCTCAGCGCCATGTACAACGGTGACCGGGCCCGCAAGACCACGCTGGTGGAATACGGCTTTCGCCTGCCCAGCGCGCTGGACAACCGGCCGCTCAAGCTCGAGGAGTTCGAGCAACGCATGCGCCAGGTGGTGTTTGTGTCGGCCACGCCCGCGGCCTACGAGCAGCAGCATGCGGGCCAGGTCGTGGAGCAGCTGGTGCGGCCCACCGGCCTGGTGGACCCCGAGGTCGAGGTGCGCCCCGCCACCCACCAGGTGGACGACGTGCTCCAGGAAATCCGCATCCGCGTCGAGAAAAACGAGCGCGTGCTGATCACCACGCTGACCAAGCGCATGGCCGAGCAACTGACCGATTACCTCAGCGACAACGGCGTCAAGGTGCGCTACCTGCACAGCGACGTGGACACCGTGGAGCGGGTGGAAATCCTGCGCGACCTGCGGCTGGGCGCCTTCGACGTGCTGGTGGGCATCAACCTGCTGCGCGAAGGGCTGGACATCCCCGAGGTGTCGCTGGTGGCCATACTGGACGCCGACAAGGAGGGCTTCCTGCGCGCCGAGCGCAGCCTGATCCAGACCATCGGGCGTGCCGCGCGCAACCTGAACGGGCGCGCCATCCTGTATGCGGACCGCATGACCGATTCCATGAAGAAGGCCATTGGCGAAACCGAGCGCCGCCGCGTCAAGCAGGTCGCCTACAACCTGCAGCATGGCATCACGCCGCGCAGCATCGTCAAGCAGGTGCGTGACCTGATCGACGGGGTCTACAGCGAAAAGGCCGGCAAGGAGGCCGAAAAGCTCGAGCTGCAGCGCGCGGCGGTCGAGGACATGAGCGAAAAGGACATCGCGCGCGAGATCAAGCGCCTTGAAAAGGTCATGTTGGAGCACGCCCGCAACCTGGACTTCGAAAAGGCCGCCCGGGTGCGCGACCAGCTCGCGCGGCTCAAGGAGCAGGCCTTCGGGGCGCCCGGCATCGACAACATCGTGCCTTTTCCGGACGCGAAGCGGTCCTGAGGTCCGCTTTGCAGGGGCTGCGCCGCGGGCTGGATGCGGCGATGCAGCAAAAAGTGTGACTGATCAGTCTAGTTACCCGAGCGAATCAATGGGATTTAGGGTATACTTGACGCAAACACTCAACAACAAACCCATAACGATGAGGTCAACCCCATGTGGCGTTGACGAGGGCCCGGTATCAGCCGGGTAACGGGCGGAGACGGTGCCCTGGCGGCCGGCCGCCGGGGTGGTGAATTGGTAAGCCTAGCATTTAAGGAGCTTGCAATGCGTCTCACAACCAAAGGCCGCTTCGCGGTCACCGCGATGATTGACCTGGCCCTGCGCCAGAACAACGGCCCCGTGACCCTGGCCGCGATCAGCCAGCGCCAGCAGATTTCCCTGTCCTACCTGGAACAGCTGTTTGGCAAGCTGCGCCGCCATGAGCTGGTCGAATCCACCCGGGGGCCAGGAGGCGGTTACACGCTCGGGCGCAAGGCGGCCGACATCACCGTGGCTGACATCATCGTTTCGGTGGATGAACCCATCGACGCCACCCAGTGCGGCGGCAAGGAAAACTGCCTGGGCGACGGCGGGCGCTGCATGACGCATGAGCTCTGGGCCTCGCTGAACCAGCGCATGGTCGAGTTCCTGGACTCCGTGAGCCTGCAGAAGCTGGTGGACGAGCAACTGGCCAAGGGCATCCAGATCGAGGACAAGCCCGCCGTGAAGCGCGCCATCTCCAGCCAGCCCGTGGTCAAGCCGATCCGCGTGAATGCGCCCAACTCGGTGTTTGCGCTGGGCAATGCATTCGCCAAGTCCTGATCCCTTCGTTTTCCGCCAGCAGTTACCGCCAGCCATGGACGCCACTCCCCACTTTCCCATCTACATGGACTACAGCGCCACCAACCCGTGCGATCCGCGGGTGGTGGATGCCATGATCCCCTGGTTGCGCGAGCATTTCGGCAACCCGGCCTCGCGCAGCCACGCCTGGGGCTGGGAGGCTGAGGCCGCCGTCGAAAGGGCCCGCGGCCAGGTGGCCGACCTGATCGGCGCCGACCCGCGCGAGATTGTCTGGACCTCCGGCGCGACCGAGTCCAACAACCTCGCGCTCAAGGGGGCGGCCCATTTTTACAAGACCAAGGGCAAGCATCTGATCACGGTCAAGACCGAGCACAAGGCCGTGCTGGACACCATGCGCGAGCTGGAGCGCCAGGGCTTTGAAGTGACCTACCTTGATGTCCAGGAAGACGGCCTGTTGAGCCTGGACGTGCTCAAGGCAGCCATCCGCCCCGACACCATCCTGGTCAGCGTCATGTTCGTCAACAACGAAATCGGCGTGATCCAGGACATCCCGGCCATCGGCGCGCTGTGCCGCGAAAAGGGCATCGTCTTCCACGTGGACGCGGCCCAGGCCACGGGCCGGGTGGATATCGACCTGGCCTCGCTGCCGGTGGACCTGATGAGCCTGACCTCGCACAAGACCTATGGGCCCAAGGGCATCGGGGCGCTGTTCGTGCGGCGCAAGCCGCGCGTGCGCATCGAGGCGCAAATGCACGGCGGCGGCCACGAGCGCGGCATGCGTTCGGGCACGCTGCCCACCCACCAGTGCGTGGGCATGGGCGAGGCCTACCGCATCGCCAAGGCCGAGATGCACGAGGAAAACAAGCGCATCCGTGCCCTGCACGACCGCATGCTCAAGGGCCTGCAGGACATCGAGCAGGTGTTCATCAACGGCCATGCCGACAGGCGCGTGCCGCACAACCTCAACATGAGCTTCAACTTTGTTGAGGGCGAATCGCTGATCATGGGCATCAAGGGCCTGGCCGTCTCGTCGGGCTCGGCCTGCACCTCGGCCTCGCTCGAGCCCAGTTATGTGCTGCGCGCCCTGGGCCGCAGCGACGAACTGGCCCACAGCAGCCTGCGCATGACCATCGGCCGCTGGACCACCGAGGAAGAAATCGACTACGCCGTCTCCACCATCCGTGCCAACGTCGCCAAGCTGCGCGACCTGAGCCCGCTGTGGGAGATGTACCAGGACGGGGTGGACATCAGTTCCATCCAGTGGACCGCTCATTGAATTCAAGAGGACCCCAAAATGGCTTACTCCGAAAAAGTTGTTGATCACTACGAAAACCCCCGCAACGTCGGCTCCTTCGACAAGGGCGACGATTCCGTGGGCACCGGCATGGTGGGCGCCCCGGCCTGCGGCGACGTGATGAAGCTGCAGATCAAGGTGAACCCGCAAACCGGCGTCATTGAAGACGCGCGCTTCAAGACCTACGGCTGTGGCTCGGCCATTGCCTCCAGCTCGCTCGTGACCGAGTGGGTCAAGGGCAAGACGCTGGACGAGGCCGCAGCGCTGAAGAACAGCCAGATCGCCGAGGAACTGGCGCTGCCGCCGGTCAAGATCCATTGCTCGATCCTGGCCGAGGACGCCATCAAGGCCGCCGTGGACGACTACAAGAAGAAGCACGTCGCGGTCGCTGTTCACTGAGGGGTTCGGGTTCCATGGCGATTTCCCTGACAGAAGCCGCGGCCCGGCACGTCTCGCGTTACCTGTCCAAGCGCGGCAAGGGCGTGGGCGTGCGGCTGGGCGTGAAGACCACCGGCTGCTCCGGCCTGGCCTACAAGCTCGAGTATGTGGACGACATGGCGCCCGAGGACGTGGTGTTCGAGAACCACGGCGTCAAGGTGCTGATCGACCCCAAGAGCCTGGCCTACATCGATGGCACCGAGCTCGATTTCGTGCGCGAGGGCCTCAACGAGGGCTTCAAGTTCAACAACCCCAATGAGCGCGACCGCTGTGGTTGCGGCGAGTCCTTCAGGGTTTGAGCCCCTTGCGCACTCCCGCCACGGCCGCCTGCGGGGCGGCTTTTTCTTGACATGAACCTCCAGTCCACCGATTTCGAGCTGTTTGACGTGCCGGCCCGGTTTGCCCAGGACCGGGCCGCGCTGGACGCGCGCTGGAAAGAGCTGCAGCGCGAAGCGCACCCCGACCGGTTTGCGGCGCAAGGCGAAGCGGCCCAGCGGCTGGCGCTGCAGTGGTCGGTGCGCATCAACGAGGCTTACCAGCGCCTGAAGGACCCGCTGCGGCGCGCGGCCTACCTGTGCGAGCTGCAGGGCGCGCCCATCAACGCCGAGAACAACACCGCCATGCCCGCTGCGTTCCTCATGGAGCAGATGCAGTGGCGCGAGGCGCTGGACGAGGCGGGCACGGCCGTCGAGCTCGACGCGCTGGACGACACGCTGAGGGCCTCGCGCGCTGAAGCGCTGCGGCAGCTTGAAGACCTGCTTGACACCCGGCGCGACTACCCGCGCGCTGCCCAGCAGGTCAGGGCGCTGATGTTCATCGAGCGCTTTGCCCATGACGTCGAAGCGCGCATTGACCAACTGGGACAATAGGGCCCAACGACAGAACCCCATGGCATTGCTTCAGATTTCAGAACCCGGACAGTCCCCCGATCCGCACCAGCGGCGCGTCGCGGTCGGCATCGACCTGGGCACCACCCATTCGCTGGTGGCTGCCGTGCGCAACGGCGTGGCCGAATGCCTGCCCGATGCGCAGGGCCGCGTGATCCTGCCCTCGGTGGTGCGCTACCTTGAGAACAATGGCCGCCAGATCGGCCATGACGCCGTGGACGCGGCTTCCGCCGACCCGGAAAACACCATTGCCTCGGCCAAGCGCTTCATGGGCCGGGGCCTGGCCGACATCGAGGGCCGCGAGAAGCTGCCCTACCGCTTCGTGGACAAGCCCGGCATGCTGGCCCTGCAGACCCGCGCCGGCGAGAAGTCGCCCGTGGAAGTCAGCGCAGAGATCCTCGCCACGCTGCGCCACCGGGCCGAGGACACCTTCAACGACGACCTGTATGGCGCGGTGATCACGGTGCCCGCGTATTTTGACGACGCGCAGCGCCAGGCCACCAAGGACGCGGCCCAGCTGGCCGGCATCCACGTGCTGCGCCTGATCAACGAGCCCACGGCGGCCGCCATTGCCTATGGCCTGGACAACGCGAGCGAGGGCATCTACGCGGTCTACGACCTGGGCGGCGGCACCTTCGACATCTCCATCCTGCGCATGAGCAAGGGCGTGTTCGAGGTCATGGCCACCGGCGGCGACTCGGCGCTGGGCGGCGACGACTACGACCGCGCGCTGGCCGACTGGGTGCAGGAAAAAGCCGGCGCCCGCGCCGCGACGCCCGGCGACAAGGCCGCGCTCAAGCAGGCGGCCCGGGTGGCCAAGGAGGCCCTGTCTGCTACCAATTCAGTAGCACTCAGTGCCCGCCTGTCGGGGACTCCCATTGATTTTGACCTGACATCGGCCGATTTCGAGGCCGCCACGGCGGCGCTGACCGCGCGCACCCTTGCCGCAGTGCGCAAGGCCTTGCGCGATGCGCGGCTGGGCAAGGACGACATCCGGGGCGTGGTGATGGTCGGGGGCTCCACGCGCATGCCTCAAATCCAGCGTGCGGTGGCCGAGTTCTTCGGGCGCCCGCCGCTGGTCAACCTCAACCCCGATGAGGTCGTGGCGCTGGGCGCGGCGATCCAGGCCAACCAGCTGGCCGGCAATGACACCGCCGGCGACCTGCTGCTGCTGGACGTGATCCCGCTGTCGCTGGGCATTGAGACCATGGGCGGCCTGGTGGAGCGCATCGTGCCGCGCAACGAAACCATCCCGACCGCCAAGGCGCAGGACTTCACCACCTACAAGGACGGCCAGACCGCGCTGGCGCTGCACGTGGTGCAGGGCGAGCGCGACCTGGTGGCCGACTGCCGCAGCCTGGCGCGCTTCGAGCTGCGCGGCATTCCGCCGATGGCGGCGGGCGCGGCGCGCATCCGCGTGACCTTCACCGTGGATGCCGACGGCCTGCTCAGCGTCAATGCGCGCGAGCAGGGCAGTGGCGTGGAGGCGCGCATCGACGTCAAGCCGTCGTACGGCCTGTCGGACGAGCAGATTGCCGCGATGCTGCAGGACAGTTTTTCCACCGCCGAGCAGGACATGAAGGCGCGCGCCCTGGTCGAGGCCCGGGTTGATGCCGACCGCATGCTGCTGGCCACGCAAAGCGCGCTGGCGGCCGACGGGGACCTGCTTGACGCGGCTCAGCGCGCCGAAGTCGAGGCCTTGATGGACCAACTGCGCAGGACAATGGCCCAGCAGCCCGAGGCTGCCGCGATCGAGGCCGCCACCAAGGCCCTGGCCGATGGCACCGAGTCCTTTGCCGCCCGGCGCATGAACCAGGGCATCCAGAAGGCGCTGTCCGGGCGCCGTGTCGAATCGATCTGAAAGCCCGCCATGCCCGTCATCCGGATTCTTCCCCACCCAGAATATTGCCCCCAGGGCGCCGAAGTCACGGCGCCCGCCGGCACCTCGATCTGCGAGGCGCTGCTGGACAACCACATCAACATCGAGCATGCCTGTGACATGAGCTGTGCCTGCACCACCTGCCACGTGGTGGTGCGCGAAGGCTTTGGCTCGCTCAACGAGCTGGACGAGAACGAGGAAGACCTGCTGGACCGCGCCTGGGGCCTGGAGCCCCATTCACGCCTGAGCTGTCAGGCCATCCTGGCGCAAAGCGATGTGGTGGTCGAGATCCCCAAGTACTCCATCAACCACGCCAAGGAAAACCACTAGGCGTCTGCGACCCTAGGCGATGGAATAGCCGCCGTCCACCGGGATGGCCGTGCCGGTGACAAAGTCCGACGCGCTGCTCGCGAGAAACACCGCAATGCCCGCCAGATCATCGGGCTGGCCCCAGCGGCCGGCCGGGGTGCGCGCCAGCACCCGCTCGTACAGGCCCTGAACCTGCTCGCGCGCGCCCTGCGTGAGCTCGGTGTCGATCCAGCCGGGCAGCACGGCATTGACCTGGATGCCGTCGCCGGCCCAGGCCGCCGCCAGCGAGCGCGTGAGCTGCACAATGCCGCCCTTGCTGGCACCGTAGGCCGAGGCATAAGGTGCGCCAAAGATCGACAGCATCGAGCCGATGTTGATCACCTTGCCGCCGCCCGCGCTCTTGAGGTGCGGCCAGGCCGCCCGGGCGCAGACAAAGGCGCTGGTGAGGTTGGTGTCCATGACGTGGCGCCATTCTTCCAGGCTCAGGTCCTGCGGCAGCTTGCGCACGGTGGTGCCGGCGTTGTTGATGAGCACGTCGAGCCGGCCGTGGCGCGCGACGCAGGCCGCCATCAGCGCCGTCACCGAGGCTTCGTCGCTGACATCGGCCTGCAGCGCGTCGGCCTGGGCACCCGCGGCCCTGAGCTGCTCCACCGCGCGGGCCGACTTGGCGGCATTGCGGCCCGCGATGACCACGGCCGCGCCGGCGCGTGCCAGCCCGGTGGCCATGGCCAGGCCGATGCCGCCGTTGCCGCCCGTGACCAGGGCCACTTTTCCGTCGAGATTGAACATGCCGTGCCTCCGTCTGCCCAAATGCGTCAAGCATAATCGCCCGCATGCGCCAGATCGTTCTTGACACTGAAACCACGGGCCTGTCCGCCGAGGGCGGGGACCGCATCATTGAAGTCGGCTGCGTCGAGCTGCTCAACCGCAAGCTCACCGGCAACAACAAGCATTTCTACCTCAACCCCGAGCGCGACAGCCACGAGGACGCGCTCAAGGTCCACGGCATCAGCAACGAGTTCCTGCGCGACAAGCCCAAATTCAAGGCCGTGGCCGATGAACTCATGGACTACCTGGGCGGCGCCGAGATCATCATCCACAACGCGGCGTTCGATGTGAGCTTCCTGAACAAGGAGCTTGAGCTGATCGGCAAGCCGCCGTTTCGCAGCTACGTGGGCAGTGTCACCGACACCCTGGTCATGGCCAAGGAGATGTACCCGGGCAAGCGCAACAGCCTGGACGCGCTGTGCGACCGGCTGGGCGTGGACAATTCGGGCCGCACCCTGCACGGCGCGCTGCTGGACGCGGAGCTGCTGGCCGACGTGTACATCAACCTCACGCGTGGCCAGGATGCGCTGCTGATCGACGTGGCCACGCACGACAACGCGACCAGCACGCTGGTGCGGGTGGACCTGCGCAGCTTCACGCTGCCGGTGATCGCCGCCAGCGAGCAGGAACTGGCCGCGCATGAAGAGGTGCTCAAGCAGCTGGACAAGGCCTGCGGCGGCGCAGCCGTCTGGCGCTCCGCCAGTTCTATGGCATAATCCGAGACTTCGCGGAATTCGATTCCCCGGGCGATTAGCTCAGCGGTAGAGCACTGCCTTCACACGGCAGGGGTCACATGTTCGATCCATGTATCGCCCACCAGACAACGAAAAAGCCGGCCCCAACAGGCCGGCTTTTTTCATGGGCAAGCGCCAGGCCGCAAAGGCCGCAATCAGGTCACGGCCACCCGTTTGCTCACGTCCAGCATGCGCGTGGAGATGATGGCGCCCAGCGCCATGGCCAGCGCCAACGCCACCGCGGTCTGCTGCTTGGACAGTTTGGCAAAGCGCTCGGGTGTCAGGCCCCAGACCCGGCCTTCTTCCAGCGCCTGCACGGTGGCGTTGCGCTCGATCTGCGAGAAGAACGCGCCTTCACCGACCACCGCGCCCGGGCCCAGCGTGGCGATCTGGATCTGCCCGGCCTGGTCGCCGTAGTGCACGCGCAGCGTCCCCGACTCCACAAAATAAAGCGACCGGTCCAGCGCGCCCTGGGCAATCAGCACATGGCCGCGCTGCACGTCTTCGGGCGCGAGGTATTCGGCCAGCACGGGCCAGGCTTGCTCGGGCATGAAGCGGGCCAGCGTGTCATCGCGCGAGTTGGCCGCCACGGCCGCGACGAGTTTGGAGATGTCGGGTTTCCTGGGTGTGAGGAAGGGCAGACTCATGGTGCAGGGGTCGTTTCCACGGCTTCATTATCCAGAGTTGGGGAATGGCGGGGCCCGGGCAGCGAGCCCGGGGAACCCGGCGGATGGCATTCCGCGAGCAGCCAGCGGCGGAACCGGTCAAGCGGCTCCAGATGCGCGCGGGCCTCGGGATAGCATAACCAATAGCCTTGGTCGTCCACATAGCCGTCGTCCAGCGGCGCCGAGACCAGCCCCGCCGCGATGTCATCACGCACCAGGCATTGCGGGACCAGCGCCAGACCCATGCCGGCGGCCACGGCGCGGATCAGGCTGTGAAACTGGTCCAGCTGCGGCCCGGCCATCGGGTTGATGCCACGCACGCCGTGGGTGTCGCACCAGTGGGCCCAGGCCTGGGGCACCGACACGTGCTGCAGCAGGGCAAAGCGGCTGATGTCGGCCGGCGCGCGCAGCAGCGGCTTGCCGCGCGGCGAGGGCGGGGCGATCAGCACGACCTCGCGCCCCGTGAGGTAGTCGGCCACGGCGCCGGGCCAGTGGCCATCGCCAAACAGGATCGAACAGTCCAGGTCCGCGCGGTGAAAGTCATAGCCCTGCACATAGGGCACGAAATGCAGCTCGATCTGCGGGTGGGCCTGCTGGAAGCGCGGCAGCCGCGGGATCAGCCACTTGGCGCCAAAGGTGGGCAGCGTGGACAGGTTCAGCGCGCCGCCGCCGTCGCCACTGGTGATGAGCTCCAGCGTGGCCGCCTCCAGCTGCGCCAGCAGCGGCCGCACGGCCGCCTCGTAGCGCTGGCCCGCGGGCGTGACGCTCAGGCGCTTGCGCACCCGTTCAAACAGGGCCACGCCGGTCCAGCGCTCCAGCTCCTGCACCTGCTTGCTCACCGCGCTCTGGGTGAGGTGCAGCGACTCGGCCGCGCGCGAGATGCTGCCAAACCGGGCGGTGGTGGCAAAGGCGCGCAGCAGGTGCAGCGGGGGGTTCAGGCGTCGCATGGCTTGGGTCTGATGATTCCGTTATGGAATGTTATCAGGCGGGACTTTCATTTGCACAAGCAGCGGGGGCTGAACAGAATCAAGCCATTAAAACTCGTTGGAGAGCGTCATGATGCAACGTCGACAGGTTCTGGGTCTTGCCTCTGGAACATTACTTTCAGGAATGTCATGGGCCGACGGCCGGCCGCTGCGCCTGCTGGTGCCTTTCCCGCCGGGCGGCGCCACCGACATCACTGCGCGGGTGCTGAGCGAGCCCCTGGCCCGTGCGCTGGGCCAGCCCGTGGTGGTGGAGAACCGCGGCGGCGCGGGCGGCTCCATCGGCATGGCCGAGGTGGCCAAGGCCGCGCCCGATGGCCTGACGCTGGGCGTGGCCACGCTGTCCACCCACGGCGTCAACCCTGCGGTGTACCGCAAGCTGCCGTATGACCCGGTCAAGGACTTTGCGGCCGTGACCGAGGTGGTCAAGGCGCCCGGCGTGCTGGTGGTCAGCAATGCGCTGCCGGTGCGCAACTACGGCGAATTCATCAAATACCTCAAGGCCCACCCCGGCAAGGTGACCTATGCCTCGCCCGGCAACGGCACCATCGGCCACATGTGGGCCGAGCTGTTCAAGAGCACGACCAACACCTTCATGGTCCACATTCCCTACCGCGGCGCGGGCCCGGCCAAGAACGATTTGCTGGCGGGGCAGGTGGGCGTGTATTTCGACCAGGTGGCCTCCTCACTGCCCTACGTCAAGTCGGGCCAGCTGCGCGCGCTGGCGGTCTCGTGGAGCGAGCGGCTCGATGTGCTGCCCGGGGTGCCCACCTATGCGGAGCTGAGCCTGTTCTCCAACAACGACCCGTCGTGGTTTGGCCTGGTGGCGCCGGCCGCCACGCCCAGGCCCGCCGTGCAGCGGCTGCAGGAGGCCGTGGCCAGGGTGCTGAAGGAGCCCGATGTACGGGCCCGGCTGGCCGCGCAGGGCCTGTTTCCCTCGGGCACGCGGCCCGATGAATTTGCCGCCCAGATCCGCAAGGAGATCGACAAGATGCAGCGCATCAGCCGCTTTGCACAGATCAGCCTTGACTGAGGGCGCGCGCGCGGACACCGTGCTGCGGCTGCTGGCCCGCCGCTTCGCGGCGCGCTGCGCCACAATGGCAGGCATGACTTCCATGATCCGTGTGCTGCCGGGCAGCACACCGCTGGTGCTGGACTCCCCGCACAGCGGCACGCAGTACCCCGATGACTTTGGCTTTGCCTGTGACGCGCTGCGGCTGCGCCAGGCCGAGGACACCCATGTGGAGAAGCTCTACGCCTTCGCGCCCGCGCTGGGCGTGGCCTGGGTGGAAGCGCTGTTTCCGCGCAGCTACCTGGACGCCAACCGCGACACGATCGAGGTGGACGAGTCCATGCTGGACGCGCCCTGGCCCGGCCCCGTGGCCACCGATCCGCGCGTGCTGTCCAAGGTGCGCCTGGGCAAGGGGTTGATCTGGCGCTGCACCGATGAGGGCGAGGCGCTGTACGACCGGCCGCTCAGCGTGGCCGAGGTGCAGGGGCGCATCGACCGCTGCTGGCGGCCCTACCACGCGGCGGTGGCGCAGGCCATTGACGCGGCGCATGCGCGCCACGGCTACAGCCTGCACATCAACTGCCATTCCATGCCGGCCGTGGCCTCGTCCCAGGCCACCGACTTCCCCGGCCTTGTGCACGCCGACTTCGTGGTGGGCGACCGCGATGGCAGCACGGCCAGCCCCGCGCTCTCGGCGCTGGTGATGGCGCACCTCAAGGGCCTGGGTTACAGCGTGGCCTACAACCACCCCTACAAGGGCGTGGAACTGGTGCGCCGCTACGGCCAGCCGGCGCAGCAGCGCCACAGCCTGCAGCTGGAGATCAACCGCAAGCTGTACATGAACGAGCAGACGCTGCAGACCACCGCGGGCTTTGAACCGCTGCAGGGCCACCTGCAGTCGCTGGTGACGCTGCTGCTGGCCACCGATCCGCGCGCCCTCTGATGGACGCGGTCGATTGTGTGGTGATTGGCGCCGGCGTGGTCGGCCTGGCCGTGGCGCGGGCGCTGGCCTTGCAGGGCCGCGAGGTCATGGTGCTGGAGGCCGCCGACGCCATTGGCACGGGCACCAGCTCGCGCAACAGCGAGGTCATTCACGCCGGCATCTACTACGCGGCCGGCTCGCTCAAGGCCCGCCTGTGTGTGCAGGGCAAGCAGCAGCTGTACGCCTACTGCGCCGAGCGCGGCATCGGCCACCGGCGCTGCGGCAAGCTGATCGTGGCCACCAGCGAAGGGCAGGTGGCGGCGCTGCAGGGCATCATCGGCAAGGCGGCGGCCAATGGCGTGGACGACCTGGTGCTGCTGAGCCGCGACCAGGCCCGCGCGCTGGAGCCGCAGCTGGCGTGCGTGGCGGCCGTGCACTCGCCCAGCACGGGCATTGTGGACAGCCACGCGCTCATGCTGTCGCTGCAGGGCGATCTGGAACACGCGGGCGGCATGGTGGCCTTCAATTCTTCATTGAATCGGGCTGTAGTCCAGACGGGGCGGCCACAGGCTGCTATGGTTCTGGTAGCAGATGACGGCACCGAACTGGCCGCGCGCACGGTGGTCAATGCCGCGGGACTGCAGGCCCCCGCGCTGGCCGCGCGCTTTGAGGGGCTGGACGCACGGCATGTGCCCACCGCGTACTTTGCCAAGGGCAACTACTTCACGCTGGCGGGCCGCGCCCCGTTCACGCGGCTGATTTACCCCGTGCCCGAGGCGGCCGGACTGGGCGTGCACCTGACGCTGGACCTGGGCGGCCAGGCCAAGTTTGGCCCCGACGTGCAATGGGTTGATTCGCCTGACGACCTGGTGGTGGACCCGCGCCGCGGCGACGGCTTTTACGCCGAGGTGCGCAAGTACTGGCCTGCGCTGGCCGACGGCGCGCTGCTGCCCGGCTATGCCGGCCTGCGGCCCAAGATCAGCGGGCCGGGCGAGGCCGCAGCCGATTTCCTGATCCAGGGGCCGGCAGTGCACGGCGTGGCGGGGCTGGTCAACCTGCTTGGCATCGAGTCACCGGGGCTCACCAGCGCGCTCGCCATTGCCGATGAAGCAGTTCAATTGCTATCTGATTGATAGCAATGAGTGGCCGCCATTCCTGGACTACCGGGCTTTTTTGATCGCAAGCGCGGCTTCGCGCACGAGATCCGGCCCCTTGTAGATCAGCCCGGTGTAGATTTGCACCAGGTCAGCGCCGGCCTCGATCTTGGAGACCGCATCGGCCGCGCTGAGCACGCCGCCCACGCCAATGATGGGAAAACCCTTGCCCAGCGCCGCGCGCAGCTGCGCGATCACGCGGTTGCTGGCCTCCAGCACGGGCGCGCCGCTCAGGCCGCCGGCCTCTTCGGCGTGCGGCAGGCCCTTGACGGCTTCGCGGCTCAGCGTGGTGTTGGTGGCCACCACCCCATCCATGGCGTGACGCTTCAGCGTGGCCGCAATCACCTCCACCTGCGCCTCGTCCAGGTCGGGCGCGATCTTCACGAACAGCGGAACGCGCTTGCCGTGCTGCGTGGCCAGTGCCTCGCGCCGCGCGGCCAGCGCGCCCAGCAGGCCGTCCAGCGCCTCGTCGCCTTGCAGCGCGCGCAGGTTCCTGGTGTTGGGCGAGCTGATGTTGACCGTCACGTAGTCGGCATGCGGGTACACCCCATCCAGGCCCGTGAGGTAGTCGCGCGTGGCGTCCTCGATCGGCGTGGTGGCGTTCTTGCCAATGTTCAGGCCCAGCACCAGCGGCGTGCCGCGGCTGCGGTGACCCGGCCGGCGCAGTTCAGAGCGCTGCACATTGGCGATGAAGGCGTCGAGCCCGTCGTTGTTGAAGCCCAGCCGGTTGATCAGCGCGTTGGCCTGCGGCAGGCGGAACATGCGCGGCTTGGGGTTGCCCGGCTGCCCCTTGGGCGTGACCGTTCCTACCTCCACAAAGCCAAAGCCCAGCGCGGCCAGACCGTCAATGCAGCGTGCGTTCTTGTCCAGCCCGGCGGCCAGGCCCACGCGGTTGGGAAAGCGCAGGCCCGCCAGCTCGATGGGGTCGTCCACGCGCGCGTTGCAGTAAGCCCATTGCAGCGGCGTGCCCTGCAGCCGGGCCAGCGAGTGCAGCGTCAGCTCGTGGGCGGCTTCCGGGTCCAGCCCGAAGAGAAAGGGGCGGGCGAGGGCGTAGGGTAGAAGGGACATTGGATAATTCGGTGAACTCCACGGATTTTCCCAGATGACACAAGACGAACTCAAAACCCTGGTCGGCCAGGCCGCGCTGCAGTATGTGGTGCCCGGCGAAATCGTCGGCGTGGGCACCGGCTCCACGGTCAACAAATTCATTGACGCGCTGGCCACCATGAAGGACCAGATCAAGGGCGCCGTCTCCAGCTCGGTCGCCTCCACCGAACGGCTGCAGGCGCTGGGCATCCCCGTGTTTGACAGCAACGAGGTGGCCGAGCTCTCGGTCTACATCGACGGCGCCGACGAGATCGACGGCCAGGGCCACATGGTCAAGGGCGGCGGCGCCGCGCTCACGCGCGAGAAGATCGTGGCCGCGCAGTCCAGACGCTTCGTCTGCATCGCCGACGAAAGCAAACTGGTCAAGGTGCTGGGCAAATTCCCGCTGCCCGTGGAGATCATCCCCATGGCCACCCAGCGGCTGGTGCGCCAGTTTGCCGCCATGGGCGGCACGGCCAGCGTGCGCCTGAAAGACGGCCAGCCCCTGGTCACCGACAACGGCCAGCACATCCTGGACGTGACCGGCCTGCAAATCACCGACCCGCTGGCCTTTGAGGCCCAGGTGAGTCAGTGGCCGGGCGTGGTGACGGTAGGGGTGTTTGCGTTCCAGAAGGCGAGCGTGTGCCTGCTGGGGACGGCGGACGGGGTCAGGACGCTGGAGTTTTGACGGGTTGCTCGTGGCAACCCGTGCCTGAACCGGTCTGGCTCTCTTAAAACTGAATCCCGGCCGGATTGGTATTGCGCACAGGCGGCGCTGCCGGTGCGCCGTTCTCTGTGTTGGCGGTGCTCACGCCCGTGCGCCGGTTGATGGTGGCGGGCCCGATGCTGGTCCCGGTGGTGGCATTCTGCGGCCCGGCGGGAGCAGCATTCTGCGGCGCCGCGGGGGCCTGCTGCACCGCCACCAGCGGGGCCGGCGGCGGGTTGCGGAAGCTGGGCGGAAGCAAAGACGTCTTGGGGTAGCCGGCGGCGTCCAGGTACTGCGACCACTCCACGTCAGAGTAGCCCTTGAGCTGCTGGCTGCCAACGGTCAGCAGGGGCAGCGAGGCGTCCCCGGCCAGGCGCTGCAGCGCCTGGATGTCTTCATTGCTGGTGACTGTCTTTTCCACAAACGGAACGCCCCGGCTCGTGAGCATGGCGCGGCCGGCGCCGCAGGGCGCGCAGTCCTTGCCCGAATACAGCGTGACCGGGTATTTGCCCGTGACCTGGCGCAATTCATACGGCAAGGCGCCACCGCCACCACTGCCGGCTCCGGTGTTGACCGGCGCGGCCTTGGCGCCTTCGGTCATGGGCGGCTTGTCCGAAAAACTCACCTTGCCGTCGGGCCCGACGATGCGGTAGATCTGCTGGGCGCCGGCCGGGGCCAGCGCGCCAGCCAGGAGCAGGCCCATCAGGCCGGGAACGATGCTTCGGGTGGCAAATGACATGGACAGTTCTCCAACGCGGTAATGTGTTCAGGCCATGCCCTGGTGGCGCAGCAGGGCGTCGAGCGAGGGCTCGCGGCCACGGAACGCCTTGAACGACTCCATGGCCGGGCGGCTGCCGCCCGCTTCGAGGATGGCCTGGCGGTATTTTCTACCGGTTTCAACACTTGGCGCACCGTCTTTACCCGCTGTTTCTTCAAAAGCGGCGTAGGCGTCGGCGCTGAGCACTTCGGCCCATTTGTAGCTGTAGTAACCCGCCGCGTAGCCGCCCGCAAAGATGTGGCTGAAAGTATGCGCGGTGCGGCTGAAGGCCGGGGCCTGCAGCACGGCCACTTCGGCCCGCACCTGGTTGAGCAGGGGCATGAAGTCCTGCGCCGGGTCATGCCCGGTGTGCAGCAGCATGTCAAACAGCGCAAATTCGATCTGGCGCAGCGTCTGCAGCCCGCTCTGGAAGTTCCTGGCCGCCAGCATCTTGTCGAACAAGGCGCGCGGCAGCGGCTCGCCGGTGTCCACATGGGCGGTCATGTGGCGCAGCACATCCCATTCCCAGCAGAAGTTCTCCATGAACTGGCTGGGCAGCTCCACGGCGTCCCACTCGACGCCGCTGATGCCCGACACGTCGTGCTCGTTGACCTGGGTCAGCATGTGGTGCAGGCCGTGGCCAAACTCGTGGAACAGGGTGGTGGCGTCGTCGTGGGTGAGCAGCGGCGGCTTGCCGTCCACGCCATCGGCAAAGTTGCAGACCAGGTGGGCGATGGGGGTTTGCAGCGTGCCGGTGTCGGGCCGCAGCCAGCGCGCGCGCACGTCGTCCATCCAGGCGCCGCCGCGCTTGCCGGTGCGGGCCGACGGGTCGAGGTAGAACTGGCCCACCAGCTGGCCCTGGCGCTCGATCCGGTAGAACTCGACCGAGGGGTGCCAGACCGGCGCGCTGTCCTTGCGGATGGCCACCTCGAACAGCGTCTCGACGATCTTGAACAGGCCGCCCAGCACCTTGGGCGCGGTGAAATACTGCTTGACCTCCTGCTCGCTGAAGGCGTAGCGCGCTTCCTTGAGCTTCTCGCCGATGTAGGTCCAGTCCCAGGGCTGCGGGTCGGCCAGGGCCAGGTCGCTGGCGGCAAAGGCGCGCAGGTCGGCCACGTCCTGCTCGGCGTAGGGGCGGGCCTTGCGGGCCAGGTCCCGCAGGAAGCGGATGACCTGGTCGGGCGTGTCGGCCATCTTGGTGACCACCGACACCTCGCCGAAGTTGCGGTAGCCCAGCAGCTGGGCTTCTTCATGGCGTAGCGCCAGGATTTCGCCGATCAGCCTGGAGTTGTCAAAGGCCGGGTCGCCCTGGTCGCTGGCGCGGGTCACGTAGGCGCGGTAGAGCTTTTCGCGCAGCGCGCTGCTGCGGGCGAACTGCATCACCGGCAGGTAGCTGGGCATCTTGAGTGTGAGCTTGTAGCCGTCCTTGCCTTCGCCCTGGGCCAGCGCGCGCGCGGCCTGCTTCACGTCGGCGGGCACGCCGTCAAGCTCGGCTTCGCTGGCGTAGTAGCTCCAGGCTTCGGTGGCGTCGAGCGCGTTCTCGCTGAACTTCTGGCTCAGCTCGGCCTGGCGCTCCTGGATGCGCGCGAACCGGGCCTTGGCGGCGCCGGTGAGCTCAGCGCCCGACAGCACGAAGTTGCGCACGGCATTGCTGTGCGCCTGGCGCTGTTCGGCGTTGAGCGCGGCCGTGTCAATGGCCTTGTACTTGGCGTACAGCCGCTCGTCGGCGCCCAGCCGGGTCCAGAACTCGGTGACCCGGGGCAGGGCCTCGTTGTAGGCGGCGCGCAGCTCGGCCGAATCGGCCACGCTGTTGAGGTGGCTCACGGCGCCCCAGGCGCGGCCCAACTGCTCGGTGGCCACGTCCAGGGTCTGGGCAATGCGGTCCCACCGGGCCGGAAAGTCGGGCTGGGTCACGGTCTCCAGGGCCTGGTTGGCCGCGGCCAGCAACTGGTCGATCGCGGGCGCCACGTCGGCCGGCCGGATGCGGTCGAACTGCGGCAGGTCCTGGAAGTCAAGAAGGGGGTTGTTCATGGGGCTTACTTGGCCATGCTTTCGGCGGCTTCAAGGGTGTTGACCAGCAGCATGGCGCGGGTCATGGGGCCCACGCCGCCGGGCACGGGCGTGATCCAGCCGGCCACTTCGCTGACGCCGGCAAAGTCCACGTCGCCGCACAGCTTGCCCTCGTCATTGCGGTTCATGCCCACGTCGATCACCACGGCGCCGGGCTTGACCATGTCGGCCGTGAGCACATTGCGCTTGCCGACGGCGGCCACCACCACGTCGGCCTGCAGCGTCAGGGCCTTGAGGTTGGCCGTGGCGCTGTGGCAGATGGTGACCGTGGCGTTCTTCTGCAGCAGCATCAGGGCCATGGGCTTGCCCACGATGTTGCTGCGCCCAATCACCACCGCATGCTTGCCCTTGAGGTCATAGCCGATGGACTCCAGCATCTTCATGCAGCCGTAGGGCGTGCAGGGCCAGAAGCCCGGCTGGCCCACCATCAGGGCGCCGGCGCTGGCCACGTGGAAGCCGTCCACGTCCTTGGCCGGCGAGATGGTTTCGATCACCCGGTGCGAGTCCATGTGTCCGGGCAGGGGCAACTGCACCAGGATGCCGTGCACGGCGGGGTCGCTGTTGAGCTCGCGGATGCGGCGCAGCAGGTCGGCCTCGCTCATATCAGCGGGGTAGCGTTCCAGCGTGGCGGCCAGGCCGGTCTCGGCGCTGTCGTTGACCTTGTGGCGGGTGTAGACCTGGCTGGCCGGGTCGTCGCCCACCAGGATGATGGACAGGGCGGGCTGGATGCCGCGGGCCTTGAGCGCGGCCGTGCGGCCGGCCACCTCGCCGCGGATGGTTCTGGACAGGGCGTTGCCGTCAATCAGTTGGGCTGTCATGCTTGGATGGGCTCGGTTGCGTCAGTTTTGCAAGTGAAAACGCCCGCTAGTCCAGAAGGGGCGGGCGCAGTGTGCTATCAAAAAAAGAGCGTCAGGTTTTCGGTGCGTTCTGCCCCAGGGCGATCTTGAGCAGGTCGGCCACGGTGTTGGCGTTGAGCTTTTCCATGATGTTGGCGCGGTGCGCCTCCACCGTCTTGATGCTGATGCCCAGGTCGTCGGCGATCTGCTTGTTGAGCCGCCCGGCCACGATGCGCTCCAGCACCTGGGCCTCGCGGCTGGTCAGCTTGGACAGCAGGGCGTCGCGGCTGGCCGCGCTCTGCGAGTCGGCGAAGGCGTCCTTGGCATGCTCGAGCATGCGCTCGACCAGGCTCACCAGCTCTTCTTCCTTGAAGGGCTTCTGGATGAAGTCCATCGCGCCCTTCTTCATGGTGTTGACGGCCATGGGCACGTCGCCGTGGCCGGTGATGAAGACGATGGGCAGCGGCGACTTGCGCTCGATCAGGCGGTCCTGCAGTTCCAGCCCGGTCATGCCGGCCATGCGGATGTCCACGATCAGGCAGGCCACCTCGCGCGGGTCGTAGCGCGACAGGAACGATTCGGCGGATTCAAAACAGCGGACCCGGTAGTCCTTGCCCTCCAGCAACCACTGCAGGGAATCGCGGACGGCTTCGTCGTCGTCCACCACATAGACCGTACCCTTCTTCGGAATCAAACTCATGCAGACACTCCGGCATCCTTGGTTGAAGGTGACACTATGGAATTTGTAGCGTCAGACACCGGTATCCAGAAGGAAAAACAGCATCCGGCCACTTCCGGCCCATTGTAGATGTTCTCGGCCAGCATCCGGCCGTGGTGCGACTCGACGATGGTGCGGCACAGGTTCAGGCCAATGCCCATGCCCTCCACCTTGGTCGAGAAGAAGGCTTCATAGAGCCGGTCCATGACTTCGGGCGCGAGGCCCGCGCCCGAGTCCAGCACCGAAAACTCGATCACCGGCTGCTCGCCCATCTGCTTGGGCACCACGCGCAGCTCGACGCTGCGCCGGGCCGTGGGCCGCTGGGCATGGTCGATGGACTCCGCCGCGTTCTTGAGCAGGTTCACCAGCACCTGCTCGATCAGGATCGGGTCCACATGCAGTTTGGGCAGGCGTGCGGCCACGTAGTGCGACAGCCGCACGTTGCGCCGGCGCAGCTCGATGCCGGCCAGCTCCACCGCCTCGTTGACCATGGCCGCGATGTCGGCGGCCGTGCGGTTGGGTTCGCTGCGCTTCACGAAGGAGCGGATGCGCTGGATGATCTGGCCGGCGCGCTGGGCCTGGCGCGCGGTCTTGTCGAGCGCGGCCAGCAGGTCTTCCTCCTGGATCTGCTTGCCCTTGATGCGCGAGATCATGCCGTTGCAGTAGTTGTTGATGGCGGTCAGCGGCTGGTTGAGCTCGTGGGCCACGCTGGAGGCCATCTCGCCCATCGTGATCAGCCGGCTGGCCGACTGCGCGCGCTCGGCCTGGGCCTCGGCCTGCTCCTCGGCGTGGCGGCGCGGCGTGATGTCGGACGCAATCACCATCTGGGCCAGCCGCCCGTCCACCCAGTTCAGGTAGCGCGAGCGCACCTCGATCCATTTGCCCAGCTCGGGCACGAAGATTTCGGCGTTGCCCGACTGGGCGGCCATCAGCGAGTCGGTGGGCAGGCCCACGAAGGAGTCCACCTCGTCGAGCGACTCGTCCGTGGTGGGCCGGTTGGGCACCCCGGCCTGGGCCACCATCTGCAGGTGGCCCACGGTCTGGGTGCCAAACCACAGGCGGTACAGCTTGTTGGCGAACAGCAGTTCCTCGCTGCCCAGTGGCGCCACCGAGACCGCGGCGTCCAGCGCCTCCAGCACCGTGGTAAAGCGCTCGTACGAGGCCGACAGCTGCTCGCGGATGCGGTTGGGCTCGGTGATGTCGGTCATCGAGGTCATCCAGCCGGTCTGCTTGCCCACCGCGTCGATCAGCGGCGAGACGTACAGCCGCGCGTCAAACAGCGAGCCGTCCTTGCGCTTGACGCGCACCTGGAAGCCGCCCGGCGTGGATCGGCCATTGAGCTCGTCGTCCAGCCGCGCCGCGAGCTGCTCGCGGTCGGCTTCGGGCCAGTAGGGGAAGGGCGGGGTGCGTCCGACCAGCTCGGCCTCGCCCCAGCCCGTCATCTGGCAGAACGCGGCGTTGACGTAGGTGATGCGCCCCTGCATGTCGAGCGCGCGCATGCCCGTGAGCATGGAGTTTTCCATGGCCCGGCGGAAATTGGTTTCGGAGATCAGCGCCTGCTGGGCCTGCATGCGCCGGCGGGTGTGGCGCCAGTTGCCGATCAGCATCCAGGCCGTCATGGCGCTCAGCGCGCTGACCAGCCAGAACAGGCCGCTGCCGATCACCCCCAGCGAGGCGCGGTAGGCCTGGGCCCGGATCACCAGCCCGTTGCCCACGGGGGACACCGGCACCTCGTACTCATTGGGCTTGCTGGCAAAGCTCAGCATGCCGGTGGCCGGGTCGCGCGTGGGCACCGAGGTGCCCGCCAGCAGGTGGCTCTTGGCGTCGAGAAAGGCCACGGCGTACTTTGCCTGCACCTCGGACGGCACGCCATAGCGCAGCAGGCCGTCGATGGAGTATTCGCCCAGCACCACGCCCGAGAAGCGGCCCTGGTCGGCCAGCGGAATGTGCAGCTGCAGCAGCCCCGTGGTGTCGGTGCCGCCCGCGGGCTGGGAATAGACGGGCTGCTGCAGGTCTCGCGCCAGGCTGTAGGTGCTTTCGGTTTCGCCGCCCGCGCGCAGCGTCGTGCCCGCGGGCCGCAACTGATTGCCAGTGACGCTGGGCGCCGCATAGCTGGCGCGGATGCGGCGGCGGTCGTCAATCCAGGTGAGGGCCTGCAACTCGGGGTACTGGCTGACCAGCGACTCGGCGCGGCCCATGAATTCGTCAAAGTCGATCTCGTGGTTGGAGGCATCGCGGGCCAGCCGCATCAGCTGCTCCTGGCGCTCCAGCAGGCGCAGGCGCACGCGCTGCTGGGCGTATTCCACATCGCGCTTGACGGCTTCGTGCTCGCGGTCCACTTCCTCCAGGCGCAGGTACCAGAAGGCCGAAATGATGGCCGCCAGAAACATCAGCACGGCCGCCACTGGCGCCAGCATGGCAAAGCGGTCCTGCCGGCCGGGCGTCTGGCGCCGCCACCAGTGGCGCCACCACGCCGCGGACACGCCGAAGCGGGAGCCGGTGGGGGTGGGCGACGAAGGTTCTTGCATGGAGCTTGGAGTGTAGGGGCAGGCTGCAGTTGCAATGCTTCGCCGAACGGATTCGATTCAGAAATTCATAATATGAAAAGTATAAGCACCATTTGAAATTGACAGAAATCTGTGAGAGACTTAGGGTCACCGTACTAAATTACGTCATCGCCCACGAGGAGACAAAGATGTCAGCCATGCCCGACAAACTGTTTGGGTCGGCCGCAAACGATGCGGACGCCCAGGAAACCCGCGAATGGATCGACGCGCTGTCCGCCGTCATTGCCAGCAGCGGCACCAACGCCGAGGGCCGCGCCCGCGCCCACTTCCTGCTCGAGCAACTGCTGGAACAGGCGCGCCAGGAGGGCATCGACATGCCGTTCTCGGCCACCACCGGGTATGTCAACACCATCGAACCGCCCGACGAGGCCCATTGCCCGGGCAACATCGAGGTGGAGGAGCGCCTGCGCGCCTACATGCGCTGGAACGCCATGGCCATGGTGGTCAAGGCCAACCGCCACCACCCGGTGGACGGCGGCGACCTGGGGGGGCACATCGGCTCGTTTGCCTCGCTGGCCAACATGTTTGGCGCCGGCTTCAACCACTTCTGGCATGCCGAGAGCGAAAACCATGGCGGCGACTGCGTCTACATCCAGGGCCATGTGTCGCCCGGCGTGTATGCGCGAGCCTACCTGGAAGGCCGGCTGACCGAGGAGCAACTGCTCAACTTCCGCCAGGAGGTGGATGGCAAGGGCCTGTCGAGCTACCCGCACCCCAAGCTGATGCCCGAGTTCTGGCAGTTCCCCACGGTGTCCATGGGCCTGGGCCCGCTGATGGCGATCTACCAGGCGCGCTTTCTCAAGTACCTGCACGCGCGCGGCATTGCCGACACCGCCAACCGCAAGGTCTGGGTGTTCTGCGGTGACGGCGAAATGGACGAGGTGGAAAGCCTGGGCGCCATCGGCCTGGCCGCGCGTGAGAACCTGGACAACCTGATCTTCGTCATCAACTGCAACCTGCAGCGCCTGGACGGCCCGGTGCGCGGCAACGGCAAGATCGTGCAGGAGCTCGAAGGCGAGTTCCGCGGCGCGGGCTGGAACGTGATCAAGCTGCTGTGGGGCAGCAACTGGGACCCGCTGCTGGCGCGCGACAAAGATGGTGCGCTGCGCAAGCTCATGATGGACACCAACGATGGTGACTACCAGGCCTTCAAGGCCAACGACGGCGCCTACGTGCGCAAGCATTTCTTCGGCCGCGACCCGCGCACGCTGGAAATGGTCTCGCACATGAGCGACGACGACATCTGGAACCTCAAGCGCGGCGGCCATGATTCGCAGAAGGTCTATGCGGCCTTCCACCGCGCGGTCAACCACCAGGGCCAGCCCTCGGTGCTGCTGATCAAGACCGTCAAGGGCTTTGGCATGGGCAAGATCGGTGAAGGCAAGAACACCGTGCACCAGACCAAGAAGCTGACCGACGAGGACATCAAGGCCTTCCGCGACCGCTTCAACATTCCCATCCCCGACAGCGAACTGCCCAAGCTGCCGTTCTACAAGCCCGCCGACGACACGCCTGAAATGCAGTACCTGCACGAGCGGCGCAAGGCACTGGGCGGCTACCTGCCACACCGCCGCGTCAAGGCCGACGAGAGCTTCACCGTGCCGTCGCTCGAGACCTTCAAGGCCGTGCTGGAGCCCACCGCCGAGGGCCGGGAGATTTCCACCACCCAGGCCTATGTGCGCTTTCTCACGCAGCTGCTGCGCGACCAGGCGCTGGGTCCGCGCGTGGTGCCCATCCTGGTCGATGAAGCCCGCACCTTCGGCATGGAAGGCCTGTTCCGCCAAGTCGGCATCTACAACCCCGCGGGCCAGCAGTACACCCCGGTCGACAAGGACCAGGTGATGTACTACAAGGAAGACAAGGCGGGCCAGATCCTGCAGGAAGGCATCAACGAAGCCGGCGGCATGAGCAGCTGGATCGCCGCCGCCACGAGCTACAGCACCAGCAACCGCATCATGGTGCCGTTCTATGTGTATTACTCGATGTTCGGCTTCCAGCGCATTGGCGACCTGGCCTGGGCGGCGGGCGACATGCAGGCGCGCGGCTTCCTGCTGGGTGGCACCTCGGGCCGCACCACGCTCAATGGCGAAGGCCTGCAGCACGAGGACGGCCACAGCCACATCCTGGCCGGCACCATCCCCAACTGCATCAGCTACGACCCGACCTTTGCGCACGAGGTGGGCGTGATCCTGCACCACGGCCTCAAGCGCATGGTGGAAAAGCAGGACAACGTCTATTTCTACCTGACCCTGCTCAACGAAAACTACGCCATGCCAGGCCTCACACCGGGCACCGAAGAGCAGATCATCAAGGGCATGTACCTGTGCAAGCCCGGGGCCGGCGCGTCCGCCAAGGGCAGCGCGCCGCGCGTGCAGCTGCTGGGCAGCGGCACCATCCTGCGCGAGAGCATCGCCGCCCAGGACCTGCTCGACAAGGACTGGGGCGTGGCCGCTGATGTGTGGAGCTGCCCGAGCTTCAACGAGCTGGCGCGCGACGGCCAGGCCGCCGAGCGCCACAACATGCTGCACCCCACGGACAAACCCATGGTGCCCTTTGTGAGCCAGCAGCTCGAAGGGCATGCGGGTCCGGTCGTGGCGTCCACCGACTACATGAAGTCGTACGCCGAGCAGATCCGTTCCTTCCTGCCCAAGGGCCGCACCTACAAGGTGCTGGGCACCGACGGCTTTGGCCGCAGCGACTTCCGCGGCAAGCTGCGCGAGCACTTCGAGGTGAACCGCCACTACATCGTGGTGGCGGCCCTGAAGGCGCTGAGCGAGGACGGCACCGTGCCCGCCGCCAAGGTGGCCGAAGCCATCAAGAAGTACGGCATCAATGTCGACAAGATCAACCCGCTGTACGCATAAGAACCGGAGACAAACCCATGGCATTGGTTGAAGTAAAAGTCCCGGACATCGGCGACTTCGATGAGGTTTCGGTCATTGAACTGCTGGTCAAGGCCGGTGACACGGTCAAGGCCGAGCAGTCGCTGATCACTGTCGAGTCCGACAAGGCCTCGATGGAGATTCCTTCGTCGGCGGCTGGCGTGGTGAAGGAATTGCGCGTCAAGCTTGGCGACAAGGTGGCCGAGGGCTCGGTGGTGGTGGTGCTGGAAAGCGCTGCCGCCGCGCCGGCTGCGGAGCCAAAAGAAGCTGCAGCGCCCGCTGCGCCTGCACAGGCTGCTACGCAAACTGTAGCAAGCCCACCGGCGGCCCCCGCGGCCGCCGCTGGCCCGGTCGAGGTGCGGGTGCCCGACATTGGCGACTTCAAGGACGTGGCCGTGATCGAGGTGCTGGTCAAACCCGGTGATGCGATCAAGCTCGAACAGTCGCTGATCACCGTCGAGTCGGACAAGGCGTCGATGGAAATTCCCTCGTCCGCGGCCGGCAAGCTCAAGGAGCTCAAGGTCAAGGTCGGTGACACGGTCAACATTGGCGACCTGATCGCCATGGTGGAAGGAACGGGTGCAGCCGCGCCGGCTGCATCCGCGCCCGCCACAGCACCGGCCACCGTTCGGGCTGAGCCCTCCGACAAGCTCAGGACAAGCTCCGCCGAAGCCCCTGCGGCGAGCCCTTCGACAGGCTCAGGGCGAACGGACGTGGCGTCACCACCAGCCGCTCACCAGCCCGGCACGCCCACGGGCCAGCTGCCGCACGCGTCCCCCTCGGTGCGCAAGTTCGCGCGTGAGCTGGGTGTGCCGCTTGAAGAAGTCAAGGGCAGCGGCCCCAAGGGCCGCATCACGCAAGACGATGTGCAGGGCTTCACCAAGGCCGTCATGGCCGGCGCGATGCAGACCAAGGCGCAAAGCGCCAAGGCCCCGGCCGGTGGCGGCGGTGGCGAGGCGCTGGGCCTGCTGCCCTGGCCCAAGGTGGACTTCACCAAGTTTGGCGCGGTGGAGCGCAAGGACCTCTCGCGCATCAAGAAGATCAGCGGCGCCAACCTGCATCGCAACTGGGTGATGATCCCGCACGTTACCAACCACGACGACGCCGACATCACCGAACTCGAGGCGTTTCGTGTCTCGACCAACAAGGAGAACGAAAAGTCCGGCATCAAGGTCACCATGCTGGCCTTTCTGATCAAGGCCTGCGTGGCCGCGCTCAAGAAGTTCCCCGACTTCAACAGCTCGCTGGATGGCGAGCAGCTGGTGCTCAAGCAGTACTTCCACATCGGCTTCGCGGCCGACACACCCAACGGGCTGGTGGTGCCGGTGATCAAGGACGCCGACAAGAAGGGCGTGCTGCAGATCAGCCAGGAAATGGGGGAGCTGGCCAGGAAGGCGCGCGATGGCAAGCTGGGCCCGGCCGACATGAGCGGCGCCTGCTTCACCATCAGCAGCCTGGGCGGCATTGGCGGGCGCTACTTCACGCCCATCATCAACGCGCCCGAGGTGGCCATCCTGGGCGTGTGCAAGAGCAGCATGGAGCCGGTGTGGGACGGCAAGCAGTTCGTGCCGCGCCTGATGCTGCCGCTGTCGCTGAGCTGGGACCACCGTGTGATTGACGGCGCCTCGGCGGCGCGTTTCAACGCCTACCTGGGCCAGATCCTGGCTGACTTCCGCCGCGTGCTGCTCTAGGGCCTGGCATGACCACGGTGGTTGTTGTGAAGAAGGCCGGGCAGGTGGCCATTGCGGCGGACACACTGGTGACCTTTGGCGACACGCGCCTGCCGCAGCGCTTCGAGGCCAACAGCAAGATCTTCCAGGTCAAGGCCGTGGACGGGCCCTGCTACCTTGGCATGGCCGGCACGGTGGCGCATTTCCCCGCGCTGCGCAAGGCCATGGAAGCCCTGCCCAAGGAGCAGTTGCGGCTGCACAGCCGCGACGAGATTTTTGACACCTTCACGCGGCTGCACCCGCTGCTCAAGGACAACTTCTTCATGCAGACCAAGGAAGAAGACAACGACCCCTACGAGTCCAGCCAGTTCAGCGTGCTGATGGCCAATTCAGCCGGCATCTTCGGCCTGTACAGCTACCGCGAGGTGTTCGAGTTCAAGGAGTTCTGGGGCGTCGGGTCGGGCCGCGGCTTTGCGCTGGGCGCCATGCACGCGGTGTACGCGCGGGCCAAGTCGGCGCGCGAAGTGGCCGAGGCCGGACTGGCCGCGGGCTGCGAGTTCGACCGCAACTCCGCCGGACCGGCGGACTTTTACACGATCAAACTGAAAGGCGGCCAATGAGCCTCATCGACATCAAGGTGCCGGACATCGGCGATTTTTCCGAAGTGACCGTGATCGAGGTGCTGGTCAAGGCCGGCGACACGATCAAGCCCGAGCAGAGCCTGATCACCGTGGAGTCCGACAAGGCCTCGATGGAAATCCCGGCCAGCCAGGGCGGCGTGGTCAAGGAAATCAAGGTCAAACTCGGCGACAAGGTGGCCGAGGGCTCGGTGGTGCTGGTGGTGGAGGCCGCGGGTGCGGCCGCCGCCCCGGTTTCAGAGCCAAAACAGGCGCAAGTCCAGGAGGCACGGGCACCTTCTGCTATCAAAAGTGAAGCGCCAGCGGCCGCGCCCGCAGCCGCCAGCCACGCCGGCGGTGCCGACCTGGAATGCGACCTGCTGGTGCTGGGCGCCGGCCCCGGCGGCTACAGCGCCGCCTTCCGCGCGGCCGACCTGGGCCTGAAGGTGGTGCTGGTGGAGCGCTACGCCACGCTGGGTGGCGTGTGCCTGAACGTGGGCTGCATCCCGTCCAAGGCCCTGCTGCACGTGGCGGCCGTGATGGACGAGGTCAGCCACTTCGAGGCGCTGGGCGTGAGCTACGGCACGCCGGTGGTCAACATCGAAAAGCTGCGCGAGCACAAGGCCAAGGTGGTGGGCAAGCTCACGGGCGGCCTGAACAGCATGGCCAAGATGCGCAAGGTGACCGTGCTGCGCGGCCACGGCGAGTTCCTGGACCCGTTCCACCTGCAGGTGGAGGAAACCGGCGGCACCACCGGCCAGGAAAAGACCGGCAAGCGGCAGACCGTGAAGTTCCGCAACGCGATCATCGCTGCGGGCTCGCAGGCCGTGCACCTGCCGTTCATGCCCGACGATCCGCGCGTGGTGGACTCCACCGGCGCGCTGGAACTGCGCACGACACCCAAGCGCATGCTGATCCTGGGCGGCGGCATCATCGGCCTGGAAATGGGCACCGTCTACAGCACGCTGGGCGCGCGGCTGGACGTGGTGGAAATGCTCGACGGCCTGATGCAGGGCGCCGACCGCGACCTCGTCAAGGTCTGGCAGAAGATGAACGCCAAGCGCTTTGACAACATCATGCTCAAGACCAAAACCGTGGGCGCGCGTGCCTTGCCCGAGGGCATTGAAGTCACGTTCGCGCCAGCGGAAGAGGGCGGCACCGCGCCCGCGCCGCAGGTCTATGACCTCGTGCTGCAGGCCGTGGGCCGCACGCCCAACGGCAAGAAGATTGGCGCCGACAAGGCCGGCGTGGCCGTGACCGACCGCGGCTTCATCAATGTCGACATCCAGATGCGCACCAACGTGCCCCACATCTTTGCCATTGGCGACATCGTGGGCCAGCCCATGCTGGCGCACAAGGCCGTGCATGAGGCGCATGTGGCGGCCGAGGTGGCTGCGGGCGAACAGCAGGGCAACAAGGAACTGGCCAGCGCCGCCTTCAACGCCCGCGTGATCCCCAGCGTGGCCTACACCGACCCCGAAGTGGCCTGGGTTGGCCTGACTGAAGACCAGGCCAAGGCGCAAGGCATCAAGGTGAAGAAGGGGCTGTTCCCCTGGACGGCCTCAGGCCGCGCCATTGCCAATGGCCGTGACGAGGGCTACACCAAGCTGCTGTTCGACGACAGCCCCGAGGCCCATGGCCACGGCCGCATTCTGGGCGGCGGCATCGTCGGCACCCATGCGGGCGACATGATCGGCGAGATCGCGCTGGCCATCGAGATGGGCGCTGATGCGGTGGACATTGGCAAAACGATTCACCCGCACCCCACGCTGGGCGAGAGCATGGGCATGGCGGCGGAGATTGCGCATGGCAGTTGCACGGATGTGCCGCCCGCGCGCAAGTGATCCAGCTCACTGCCTTCCTGGTCGAGACCTGAAATGGGTTGACTGGCGCCTCGTCAGGAGAACTGTTGCGCCATCCGATCGCAACCCCAGGACCGGCATCACGCGGGAGGGAGAGCACATCGCCGCGCGAATGCCCGTCCCGCGCCCCGCCCACTGGAGCGCACGGCCTGTTCGCGCTGGTTCCAGCCGGGAGTGAACGTTCTTGCAACCGTAGTCGGCAAATGAGGAAAAGCATGCCAACATGATTGTCGGATTCGACGAGAAGGTCAGCACGGCGCGCGCAGCGGTTGGACAGACAATGGTGGCATTCAAGTCACGGTGGAACGCCAATGCCTGCCTCTACCACGCGTGGCCCTGGAAGATTCTGGCCGTGGCCTTGTTTGTCTTCTTTGCCTTCGCGTGTTTGGCGCACAGCCCCGCATCGCCGCTCAACCGCGCAGCTGGAAACAGGCCTCGAATGACAAAACGCCTGACCTGATCCCGCCTTTGAGACCCGCCGTGTGGCGCACCCCAAGCTGCCGATTGCCGGACAGCCCCGCAGCGCATTGCAGCCCCTGCGTCGCATGGCCATGACCAGGTGCTGCAAACCGTGGGTTGTATCCCCACGGCAAGAAGACGGACGCGGACCAAGCCGGCGTGCCCGTGACCGGCCCGGGCTCCATCCGTCACTGTGGCGGGCAAATGGCGTACCGCGTGTCCAGCAGCGCCTGGATTCGCGCACCGAGGGCCGCAGCTTCGTCGTCCTCCAGACGGGTGAACTGCCGGGTCCAGGCGTCGGACTGCGCAAATTCCGGAAACCGGGGTGGTTCGCCCCACAGCCAGTCCGGGTGGGTGGCCCGGGGGCTTCGACCAAACACGTGCAGATGCATCTTGCGGTGCAGCGTGGGGGTTTTGGGTCCCTGGGGGTGGGCCAGCGGGTTCAGCGCGTTGTTGCCCGCATCCCAGTAGTTGAGGCAGCCACCAGCAAGCTGCGGCAAGGTGTCAAGCATGGCCCGGCCGGTGGCGGCCACCAGGCATGACCAACGCGCCAGTTCCTCGGGCGTCAGCTCGCTGCGGTCCCAGACGGCGCGTGGTGGGTGGACGAGCACATGCCCGCCATCGCTGCGGTGGTTCATGGGCCGCGCAGGCAGGTCGACGGTGCCACCGGCGCAGCGGATCAATGTGGTGTGGATGTCCAAGGGCAGCTCTCCAAAAAGAGGGTTTGTGAAAGGGGGGCGATGGCCGATGCGCAGGCGATCAATCGCCGCGCGGCGCCCAACAGGCGATGGCTGTGGCTGACAGCAGCAGCGCCGCCACGCCGTAGACCCAGGCGGACGGCGCGATCGGTAGCAGCACGCCCGCCAGTACCGGGCCCGCGCCGGCACCCAGGTCCCGCCACACCGAGCGCGTGGCCAGCGCCTGGATGCGTCCTGGCCCCGGTGTGCGGCGCGCGACCAGTGGCGGCAACAGCGGCAGAAGCAGGGCCCGCAAAATCACGATGGCCAGTGCGCTGGTCCACAGCCACCCCAAGCCAAAACACACCAGGGCCACCGACGTCAGCACGGCAAAACCCACCAGCAGCACTTCAGCGCCGTGCCGCTGTGCCAGATCGCCGCCCACGGCACTCAGCACGATCTCTGCCAGATAGCGGACCGACAGCAACAGCCCCGCCACAATCACCGGATTGCCTGGCAGCGCGTCGCGGCCCAGATAGGACAGGCCGACGATGAACAGGCCGTCCAGCACCAGCCCCTCAATGAACGAAAACCGATCCAGGTGGCCCGGCAGCTTGCCCCAGCGCTTGTGTGGTGGCGACGGGGCATGCGGCTGGGCGGGCAACTGCCGCGTGGCCAGCAAGGCGCACAACGCAACGGCGGCAAACACACAGAAGATGGCGCGGGGCCCCCACCAGAGCGCGCAGGCAGCACCGGCGGGCAGCGCCAGCATGGGCCCCAGCGCCGCGAATGCGCGCGACTGCCCGGCTCGCCGCGCCGCGCCCACCGGCTCGGCCGTGGCCAACGCCTGCGTGGCAAGGTTCAGCGCCGCAAAGGCCAGACCCCACAGCAGCCGCAGGCACAACAAGGCGATGAAGCCGCTGAGGATGGCGTACCCCAGCGCACACACGGCGGCGGCCAGCACCGCCAGCGAGCAGGTGAGCCGCTCGCCATGACGGGCGTAGAACCGCGCCACCGCACCGTAGCCTGCAATGCGCACCAGGCGGTTCGCCGCCAGCAGGAGGCCCGCCTCGAACAAAGTGACGCCAAACGCCGGGGCAAACATCGGCAGCAGCAGGTAAAGCACCGTGTCTCCGGGGAGTGACAGGCCGAGCGCCAAGGCGGCGCGGCGAGAGTGGTGGTCTGAGACGGAGAGGGTGGCTGGGGGCATTGGCATGACCCGCATGGTGCGCGGCGCCGCCGGTCGCGACAAACGACATTGCTGCGCGGCACGTGTGAGAAAATTGCACGCATGCCACCCCGCTTGCCCCCGCTGAACGCGGTCCACGCCTTTGCGGCGGCGGCGCGCCACCAGAGCTTCACCCGCGCCGCACTGGAACTGCACGTTACCCACAGCGCCATCAGCCGGCAGATCAAGGCGCTGGAATCCCACCTGGGCGTGGACCTGTTCGAGCGCAAGACGCGGCAGGTGCACCTCACGGCCGCGGGCCACCAGTTCCACGCGCAGGTCGGGCCCGCGCTGGTGCAGATTGGGGTGGCCGCCCAGTTGCTGCGGAGTGACGCGGAGTTGCGCAGCGTCAAGGTCAATGTCCGGCCCAGCTTTGCGGTGCGCTGGCTCATCCCGAGGCTGCCGGGCTTCGTGGCCCAACACCCGGACATCGAACCCCAGGTCATCACCAGCACTCTGGCACCGGACCAGACGACCCAGGCCTTTGACCTGGCCCTGCGGCGAGGCCCGCGCGGGTGGCCGCAGGGCATGCAGGTCCACCCGTTCCTGGAGGACGAGGCCCTGGTGGTGGGGGCGCCCAAGCTCTTCGCCCAGCGCCCAGTGACACGGCCCGAGGCGCTGTCATCCCACGTGCTGCTGCTGTCCAAGTCGCGGAGCAAGGATTGGGAGAGCTGGAAAAAGCAGGTGAAAACGCCTGGGCTCCAGCCCGCCAGCTGTCTGCAGTTTGATCATCTGCACTTTGTGCTGCAGGCTGCCGTGGACGGACTGGGCTTTGCGATGGCGCCGGTATCCCTGATCACGCACGACCTGGCCTCGGGGCGGCTCATGTCGCCCTTGCCACACTTGCGGCTGCCGCTGAGCCCGCACTACGTCGGTGTAGCCCCGGATCCCTCACCGCAGACGCAGTATTTTCTGCAGTGGCTTGTGGGGAACTGACATGCGCTGTGCCTTTTTCTTCTGACCCAACGCAGACAAAAGGGGCCCGAAGGCCCCTTTTTCGCTGAGATCGCTGTGCCTTTATCAGGGGCAGGCAGGCGTGGACGCCAGGATGCCGGGGCGCAGCGCGCGCGTTGTGGCGCTCTCGTCCGGGCCCAGCGTGTTGCGGGTGTAGGTGCAGCCGTAAGTCGTGGCTGCCACGGTGGCCGGGGTCACCACATCGTCGCCCAGCGGCTTGATGCCGTCGCGCTCCCACTTGATCATGGCGTCGAAGGCCTCGGTCTGCTCGGCGATGGTGAAGTCGCAATGGCTCACCCCGCGGATCGCGCGCTGCACCAGCCAGTTGCTGTTGCCCTTGGCGGCCACGCGCTTCTGGTAGACCTGCTCCATGCTGAAGGGCACGAACAGGTCGCCCAGCGTGTGGATGGACACCACCGGAATCTTGAACTCGCCATTGATGACCGGAATCCAGCGCAGGCCGTCGCGGCGCAGGCGGTTGGCTTCGGGATCGGCCTTGAGCTTGATGGCCGCGGCGTTCAGCGCCGTGGAGCCGGCGGCGTCACCGTCGATCGAATAGGTGTAGGCGGTGGTGTCAAGCACGTTCTTGTTCAGGATGCCGGTTACGGTGCCATCGCTGCCAAAGGTGCCGTAGGCGGACGGGAAGCTGCCGCCAAACGCAATGCCCTGCGCGAACATGGGCCGCTCGCCACCGGTGATGTTCTTGACCACCGACAGGTACTTGGTGCCCTGCGCGGTCGGGGCCGACGGGAAGGTGGTGAACAGCGCGCTGGTCGCCAGGGCCTGGATCTCGGACCACTTGTCAGTCGGGTAGCTCGGCACGCCAGCCAGCACCTGGGCGGTGACCTGCATGGCCGCGAACTGGTTGAACAGTTCGGCGTCGCCCATCACGCCGCACATCGGCACCGCACCCGCGTACTTCACCTTGTTGATGGCGGTGGCCGCGGTTTCGGCCTCGATCGCCGCGCCCGTGATGTGCCCGCCCATGGAGTGGCCGGTGATGTAGATCTTGCTGGGCTCGGCCAGCGTGCGGCCGTTCTTGGCGGCGATCTTGTTGAACTCCAGTGCCAGCGCGTTGGTGTCTTCCACGCCGGCGCGCACGTCGTAGTAGTTTTTGCTGTAGCTCGACGCTGCCCAGGCATAGCCGTTCTGGATCAGGTAGCGGCGGATGGACGGGTTGGTGATGCCCAGGGCGGCGCCGGTGCCGGCGTAGCCATGCGCGTACATCACCAGCTTGCCGTTCCAGTTGGCCGGCACTTCGACGCGGTAGGCCGCGCCGCCCAGCACGCCGGCCCAGCGGCTGGTGGTGGCCATGTCGGTCACGTCACCGGCTGCGGCAGCCATGGCCGCGAAGGTGGTGGCGGTGGCATCGGCGGTGAAGGTGCGGCTGTCCTGCAGGCGGGTTTCTTCCGGCACGACCACGACCGGGGCGTCGCCGCCACCGCCGCAGGAAGCCAGAAGTGCCGCACCGGCGATCAGGGTCAGGTGCAGGCGAGGGGGGAATTTCATGGGGTGTCTCCAGTCGTTGAAGGGTGGCGCGGTCTGAATGGAACAGGGGCGGCCCAAGGCAGTGTCAACGTCAGCCCGGTTGAAAAAATCAGTGCATACCCTGTGCACCAGTCACGCAGGAGACTGCTGGCCGGCGGCCCGCGGGGGTTCAATTCCAGCTGTTGCCAGCGGCCAGGCTGATGTCCAGCCCGTTGGTGCCATTGGTGAAGTTGTGCCACTGGCCGCCACTCCAGGTGACCGTTGCAGTGATCGCATTCGCGTTGTGGTTGTTCCGCAGGGCGCCCACCTTGACGGTGTTGGAGACGGTCTCAAACGCCCAGATATGCTGCACGCTCTTGATGAAGAGATGCTCGTAGTCGTAGTTCCTGTTGTCCAGGGTGATGTTGGTGTTGCTGGCCGCATAGTTGTTCACGGTTGTCCAGGCGTTGCCCCCCGTGTCGCAGTACTTGACCTCACCCAGAAACGCGACAACGTTGGCCAGGGCGGTTCTGGGCAGGCCGAGTTCAAAGCAGGCCCCCTGCCTTGAGGCAAAGCGTTTGCTGAAATTGGTTGTGATGCCCATGTACCGGTTGCTTTGGCCCGGGTTGAGGATCAGATAGATGCCGCCCTGGGTGTTGCCATGAATGCCGCCCGGCAGGTTGGTGGCCACGCCATTGTTGGCTGGAATCATCGTGTCAAGCCCGATCGGATAACCCAATTTGAACCATATGTCGGCCATGTGTGTTCCTCCCTGTTTCAGTCGGGGCAAGTTTAGGACAAGCTGAAAGCCGAAGATATGCAAAAGTATCTGAGACCCACGCAGCCACGTCGATTCAGAAAACTATCTACCTCGCGCAAACCCTCCAGGTGAAGAAGTCACATCAATAAGATGCCGGTCGGTGGCCTTTATCTGACCCGGATGGTGCGGTATCGCCCAATGAGTCCCAGGTCGTTGTTATGGTCGGACTCGAACCCGGCTTGTCCGGTGTTCGTACTCAGATCCATATCCATTCACTCAGGGGGAATTTTCAATGAACAGCATTGCGCTCGATCCAACATCCCAGGCCATGATGGCCCTGTTCTCCAGCGATCAGGTAACCGACGCCAACCGTCAGTCCTTGCTGGACGATCCATTGGCGGCGCTGGCTTCGCTCGGCATCGAAGTGGAAGCGGCCCATCGCGAGGCGGTCGCTCAGGGCTTGCGGGCCGTGGTGCTGGCGCAGGCACCTGCGGCACCGGCCGGATTGCTGAAAGCCAAACGCAGCTCGAACGAATTTGAGCAATACATCCACGTCTCGGCCGAGCTGTGGGGCATGGTGGTGCGCATCGACCATGAGGCGATCAAGCAGCTGCCGCGCGGCATGAAGGCCATCGAGCCCCTGGCCGAGGGCATTGGCGCGGTCATGTCGGTGTCGTCGGCACTGGGCCCGGCCGCGGTCGTGATCTTTGGGGGCCTGGCCTTCTGGTCGGCCGTGCTGACCGCCTATGTGCTGGTGCTGCCGGAGATTGACCGCGGCAAGGGCGTGTACCTCACGATCACCTGGCCGCAGATGGCCGCGGTGGTGGCCAGTGGCGGCTTGCTGGGTTTTGCGATGCTGCCGATTCCCACGGCCGTGCTCTGACGTGCCCGGGGCGTCTCGCCCGTTGTGCGGGCGAGACGCCAATTGCCTTGCACCCCGCGCTCGGGGATACTCCCGCCACCACGCGGGAGTCAACATGAGCGACAGTGTTCCGTCGGGCAGCCAATGGCTGAGCGACACGGTCAGTGCCAACACCGGCCTGGCCTCGATGAGCATCTTCAAGAACCTGGATATCTACCGCAAGGCCACGCTGATGAGGCCGGCCACGGCCGCGCTCAAGGACACCAACCGGCAACTGCGGCTGGAGGCGCTCAACGCGGTGGTGGCCGAGGCCATCCGCCTCAGCCAGACCTCCACAAGCGCGGCGCAGCTGGGCGTGCTGTACCGCTACGCCAGCCTGTGCGTCAAGCGCATCAAGGGCATCGAGGCCGCGGCCGGGCGCCTCAACACGGTCCGCGCGGTGTTTGCTCCCTCGTATGCCGGCAATGCCACGGCGCGCGCGGCCCAGCGCGCCGGCTTCATGCCCAAGGCCAAGACCCTGTCAGGCCACGACTACTGGCTCGAGAAGATCGACCCCAGGCACCACTCCTGGCGCCAGGCCGAGTTGATGGCGCTGTTCCACCAGTGGGAGGCCGACGCCGGCTCGCCGCTGAACCTGTGGGACTGGCTGGAAGCCAATGGCTCGCCCGCCGCCGTGCAACTGGCCGAGCGCGTGATCTACCTCGCACCCGACCGGCAGTGGGAAAACGCCTGCACCATCGATGACAAGGGGCTGGTGCGCAAGCTCGCGGCCGCCATCGGCACGCCGGGTGTGCCGCTGTGGACCAAGCTGTCCAACTGCGGGCCGCTCAAGCCCATCGTGTTCTACAACCCGCGCTTCTGGGCCTATGTGATCTCGCCCGCGGGGCGGCTGTACGTGCACATGCATGTGGCCGACAACTTTCACCATTCCTCGCTGCTGGCTGGCGGGCGCGTGCTGGGCGCGGGCATGGTGGGCGTGAGCAACGGCCGCATTGTCTACATCAACAACAAGTCGGGCCACTACATGCCCACGCCAGCCGAGTTCTTCAAGGCCATCCGCCAGCTCAAGCGGTTCGAGCCGCATCTGGACCTGTCGGGCGCGCTGGTGGAAGTGATCGTGGGTGGCACGCAAAGCTACCTGGCCTGGGGTGGCGACTGGCTCGACAAAAAGGGCGACCACCTGCATTTTGAAGGCCCTCTCAAAACCAGCGACACCCGCACGGACCGCGTCGGCGCGGTGCGCGCCGAATGCGCGAAGCTGATCGAGGCTGGCCAGACCTGGGCTGATGCACCGGCCATCCGCGCGCAACTGGCGCAGCGTGTGGAACTTGCCTTCAAGGATGCGCGCGACCAGTTCATGTATGACCACGTCATTACCGGATCCCCGGAGTGGACACGCCTGCGCGCCGCGGGCTGGAGGACCGAGGCCGAGGAGCCGCGCTGGTTCTTCTGACCGGCTGGCGCGGCCTCAGCGGCAGCGCAGTGGCAGCAGGCCGGTGGGGATGTCGGTGCGGTTGGTGCCGCGCACGGTCATCTTGTCCGGCACCGCGGCCGCGCCGCAGACCCAGGCCACGGGGACCACGGGAGCGTCTTCCACCACGGCCGGGCGCAGCGTCAGCGTCCTGCCCTTGAGTGTGCCGTTGGCGTTGTTGCCGAACCTGAGATGGATGGCGCCTTCCTGCACCGTCACGGAGCTGACGAGGTTGCTCACGATCTTTTCGGGTTCGGGCAAACCGGCGGCGGTGTTGTCCGCGGGCAGGGGGGCGCCCAGGCGCGCCGCGGCCGCGATCGCCGGTTTGGCGATATCGGCCAGTGGCAGGGCTTCGGCAATCTGCTGGCGCACGATGCTGTCCAGGTAGCTGGGCAGCGCGATCAGCGAGAGGATGGCGATGACGGCGATCACCACCATGAGCTCGACCAGCGTGAAGCCCTGGCCGGACCGGCCGGGGGACGAAGGATGCGGGCGAGCCATGGGAGTCAAGTCATGCCTGTGCCGCCGATCCGCGGCGCGGCGTTCTACCTGGAGGCCTGGGCCTGGTTGGGTTCCTGCGCGGGCGCGCCCCCCACCAGCACGCGGCGCGCGCCGTCAAAGCGGCGCGACCAGTAGCTCATGTCCATGTTTTCCACGCGCACCTCGGCCCCCGGCCTGGGTGAATGGATGAACTTGCCGTTGCCCACATAGATGCCCACGTGGCTGAAGGCGCGGCGCATGGTGTTGAAGAACACCAGGTCGCCGGGCTGCAGGTCTTTCTTGTCGATGGTTTCGGTGGCGGCGGCCTGCTCGTTGGCGCGGCGCGGCAGCAGCAGGCCAATGGTCTGTTCGTACATGGCGCGCACGAAGCCGCTGCAGTCAAAACCTGTTTCGGCCGAGTTGCCGCCACGGCGGTAGGGCACGCCGAGGAAGCCCATGGCCGTGACCACCAGATCCGAGGCGCGGTCGGTCACGTTGTGGCGGACTTCACCGAGCCGGGTGAGCAGCCCCTTGTCGGCCATGAACTGGGCCATGTCGTCTTCCGCAGGCGCGCCCGGCGCGGCATGGGCGCTGGCGCAGACCAACAGAAGAATGCACAGCCATCGGGACATGGAGCGGGAGGTTACCGGCGTGCCCGGGCCAAGTCAAGTGAAGTTTTTCTTCCAGTTCCCCTTCTAAGCTGTTGATTTGAATGGAATTCATGCCCGGCTTGCCCGCTGCCTTGCAGGCTCGCTTAGAGTGGGGCCTGGGGCCGCGCCAGTCCGGTCCAAACTTCACCGAGGAGTCGGGTTTCATGACAAAAGTGCCTGTAGTCCAAGCCAGTCGGACATTCCTTGCTCTCTTTTTGGTAGCAACTTTGATGGCCGGACCGGCCGGGGCGCAGAGCTTCCGGCCCCAGACGGTGGCGCAGGGGCTGGAGCACCCCTGGGCGCTGGCTTTTTTGCCCCAAGGGCGCTTTCTGGTGACCGAGCGGCCCGGGCGCATGCGCGTGCTGGAGGCCGATGGCCAGGCCGGCGCGCCGCTCGCGGGCCTGCCGGCCGTGGACGCGGGCGGTCAGGGTGGCTTGCTGGATGTGGTGATTGACTCCGATTTCGAGCACAACCGCACCCTGTATTTCTGCTTTTCCGAGGCCGGCGAGGGCGGCAACGGCACCGCGCTGGCGCGCGCCCGGCTGTCGGGCGACCGGCAGCGGCTGGAGGCCGTGCAGGTCATCTTCAGCCAGCGGCCCAAGGTGGCCAGCCGCGCGCATTTTGGCTGCCGCATCGTCGAGGCCCGCGACGGCACGCTGTTCCTCACCCTGGGCGAGCGCTACCAGCGCATGAACGACGCGCAGAAGCTGGACAACCATCTGGGCAAGGTGGTGCGCGTGGGCAAGGACGGCTCGGTGCCGCGCGACAACCCGTTCACCGGCCGCGCGGGGGCGCTGCCCGAAATCTGGAGCTACGGCCACCGCAACATGCAGGGCGCGACCCTGGCGCCCGACGGCACGCTGTGGACCCATGAGCACGGACCGCAGGGCGGCGACGAGATCAACCTGCCGCGCGCCGGCCTGAACTACGGCTGGCCGGTGATCACCTGGGGCGAGCAGTACGGGGGCGGCAAGATCGGCGAGGGCCTCACGGCCAAGGCCGGCATGGAGCAGCCGCTGCATTACTGGGTGCCATCGATCGCGCCCTCGGGCATGGCCTTTCTCACCAGCGAGCGCTATGGCGCGGCGCCGCGCGGCAACCTGTTCGTGGGTTCGCTCAAGTTTGGCTACCTGGACCGCATCGAGCTGGCCGGCGGCAAGGTGCTGCGTGAGCACCGGATCGAGATCGGGGACCGCGTGCGCGACGTGCGCCAGGGGCCCGACGGCCTGCTGTACCTGCTGACCGACAGCGACCGCGGGCGGCTGCTGCGCCTGCTGCCCTGAGCGCGCGGGCCGTCAGGGCTTGATCAGGCCCTTGCGCACCGCGTAGCGCGTGAGGCTGGCCACGTCGCTCAGGTGCAGGCGCTCCATGATGCGGGAGCGGTGCACGTCCACGGTCTTGGGGCTCAGGCCGAGTTCAAAGGCGATTTCCTTGGAGGCCCGGCCCTGCGCGATCAGCTTGAGGATCTCGACCTGACGCTCGGTCAGCTCGTCGGCGGCCGTGGGCTCCGAGGGCTGCAGCAGCCGCTGCGCGATCACGGGGCTGAAGTAGCTGCCTGACGCCATCACGCTGCGCACCGCCTGCTCCAGCTCAAAAGGGGGGGCGTCTTTCATGAGGTAGCCGCAGGCGCCGCTGGACACGGCGCGCTTGACGAAGTCCACGGTGTCGTACATCGACAGCACCAGCAGCCGGATCTCGGGGCGCGTCAGGTGCAGGTGCGAGATGGCGGCGATCCCGTCCATGCCGGGCATGGAGATGTCGGTCATCACGATGTCGGGCGACAGGTGCTCGGCCAGCGTGATCAGCTCCTGGCCGTCGCGCGCTTCGCCGATCACGTCCACGCCCTTGATCATGGACAGCAGGGCCTTGATGCCCGAGCGCACCAGGTCATGGTCGTCGGCCAGCACGATGCGAACCGTCGTAGCCGCTTCGGTGTTCTGCATGTTTTTTTCCCCCTCTCGTTGTCCGGACCCCGGTGGTCTACAGCACGGCCCTGACCACCACACCGCGGGACGGCCGGGTGCGGATGCGCAAGCGCCCCCCGGCCAGTTCCGTGCGCTCGATCATGCCGTACAAACCGACGTTGCGCTCACTGGGCTGGCCGCCCAGCACCTCGGCGGCGTCAAAACCGACGCCGTCATCGGCCACCACCAGGCTCAGCCGGCCCCGGGGCAGAAAGCGCAGGCGCACCGCCACGCGCGAGGCCCGGGCGTGGCGCACGATGTTGGTCAGGGCCTCCTGCGCCAGCCGCACCGCCACCGAGGCGGTCTCGCGCAGCGGCTTGGGTTCTTCACCGCGCGAGGTCACCTCGCAGGCCAGGCCCGAGGGTTCGGCGATGCGCTGCGTCGCGTGCTGCACCGCGGCCACCAGGCCCAGCAGATCCAGCTGCGCGGGGCGCAGCGCGAACGAGAGGGTCTTGACCTGGTCCACGGCCTCCTGGGCCATCTGCATGGCCGTCTCGGTGAAGCGCGAGGCGGCCGCGGCGTCACCGGCGCCGCGCGCCGCGTGCAGGTGGATGATCATGCCGGTGAGCGTCTGGCCCAGCACGTCATGCAGTTCGCGCGAGATCAGCGTGCGTTCACGCTCCTGAGCCACCACCAGCCGCGCCGACAGGCGCCGCAGCCGCAGGTAGGCGGCTTCAAGCTCCTTGCTCAGGCGCTCCTGCTCCTGCGCGCGGGCGCGCTCGTCCATGACCCGGTCGATGATCTGGGGCAGGGTGGCAAAGCGGTCCTTGGTGAGGTAGTCCTTGGCGCCGCAGCGCAGCACGTGGACCGCGGCGTCCTCGCCAATGGCGCGCGTGACCACCACCAGGGGCACGGTGCAGCGGCGCGACATCAGCAACTGCAGCGCGGCATAGGGGGAGAACTGGGGCAGGTTGTAGTCGCACAGGATGACGTCAAACGGTTCATCCAGCGCCTGCACGAAGGTGTCGGCCTCGTCGACCCGCCGCAGCAGGTAGCGCCGGTCGGGGTCGGCCCGCTCCAGCGCCAGCTCCATCAACTCCACGTCGTCCGGATTGTCTTCGACACACAGCAGCCGGATTTCGGGAAGGGGGGAGGAAGAGGACACGTGGAATAAAGGTGAAACCAAATAGGTAAGCGGTCACAGTTTAGACCCCGCCCATCTTGTGGGCAAGCGGACAGCGGGCCGCAATGCCTTGACACTTGACCGGCAACAGCCAAACTACAGGCTGGCGTCGTGAGATGGCTGGTGACCGCGGGCAGCAGAACCGTGGCGCCAGGGCGGGCGGATTGCCCGGTGATGACAGGGACCTCAATGACAAGGACGTTCGGGCTTCGCACGGCCCTGATACTGCTGGTGCTGATTGCGGTGGTGCCGGTTTTCGGGGTGGTGATCCAATCCTCGCTGGCCGAGCAGAAGCACCGCATCGAGCGCGCCGAAGCCGGCCTGCATTCGCTGGTGGACCTTGCCGCGGCCTACCAGGAGCAGCTGATCGAGGGCGCTCGCCAGATGCTCACCGCCGTGGCCTATGCACCGCCGGTGTACCGTGATGATCCGCGCGAGTGCGAGCAGTATTTCCGCGACCTGCGCGAGCGCTATCCGCGCTATGCCAATTTCGGCCTGCTAGACCTGCAGGGCCGGCTCAACTGCCGGGCCGCGGGAGACCAGCGGCCGGTCATGGTGGCGGACCGCGGCTACTTTCGCCGGGCCATGGCCAACGGCGAATTCGCCATCGGCGACTACCAGATCGGGCGGGTCACGGGCAAACCTTCGCTGGCCTTTGCGATGCCGGTGTTTCGCGAGGACAAGTCGCTGCGGGGCGTCATTTTCCTGGCGCTGGATCTGCGGCGCGCCGATGAGCAGTTGCGCAAGCTGGCCACGCCCCCGGGCATCTCGCTGTTCGTGACCGATGGCGCGGGCATCGTGCTGGCCTCCGCCGGCGGCGAGGCGGCGCCTGTCGGCGGTGCGGTGCTGGCCCCGCTGCTGCAGGCCATGGGGCTGGCCGGCGCGGCGCCGCGCCTGGCGGGCAACAGCGGCGATCCCTCGCGCCTGATTGCCGTGCGCCAGGTCGGCCATCCGCGCGAGGGCCGGATTCTGGTGTCGGCGACGATGCTGCGCGAGGAGGTGCTGGCGCCCACCGTGCAGCGGCTGTACCTGCAGCTGGGAGCCTTGCTCGCCATCGTGCTGCTGGGGGCGGCGGCGGCCTGGGCGTTTGGCGACCGCGTGCTGGTGGCGCCCATCAGCCGGCTGCTGCGCCGGGTGGATGACCTGCAGCGCGAGGAGCTTTCGCGCGATGCGCGCGCCACGCCGCACCGGATCCGCGAGCTCGACGAGCTGGACCAGCGCTTTCACGGCATGGCGCGCTCGCTGATCCAGCGAGCCGTCGAGCGCGATGGCGCGCTGGCCGAGATGGAAGGGCAGAAGAACCTGCTCACCTCGGTGTTCGACAGCCTCGATGAAGGGGTGCTGGTGGCCGACAACCGCGGCTACTACATCCACTTCAACGCGGCGGCGCTGCAGATCGCGCCCGGCATCGCGCGCATCAACCGCGAGAAGGACCCGCTCGATATTTCCGCGCTTGAATATGGCTTCTATGAGCCCGACGGCCGCACGCTGATGCCGGCCTGGCGGCGCCCCACGGCGCGTGCCCTGCGCGGCGAACGGGTGAGCCGGCAGCGCTACCTGTCGCGCGGCGCCTGGACCGGCGGCGTGGAGAAAGTCATCCAGGCCAGTGCACGGCCGCTGGCGGGCCCCATGGGCCAGCCGGCGGGCTGCGTGCTGGTGTTCTTTGACATCACCGCGGCTCACCGCGCCGAGGAAGCGCTGCGCGACAGTGAACAGCGTTACCGGACCCTGTTCGAGGCCAACCCGCATCCCATGTGGGTCTATGACCTTCAGACCTTGCGCTTCCTCACCGTCAATGACGCGGCGGTGCAGCACTACGGCTACAGCCGCGAGGAATTTCTGGCCATGACCCTGGAAGACATCCGGCCCGCGGACGAGGTGCCGGACCTGCGCGACCACATCGCGGTGCGACAGGGCGAGTCGGATTCATCGCGCGTCTGGCGCCATCTGCGCAAGGGCGGCGAGACGATCCTGGTGGAAATCTCCTCCCATGCGCTGGACTTTGATGGCCGCCGCGCCCGCACGGTGCTGGCCCACGACGTGACCGGGCGCGTGCAGGCGCGCCAGGCCCTGGAGCAGCTCAACGACACGCTGGAGCAGCGGGTGGCCGAGCGCACCCGCGATCTGGCGCTGGCCAACCGGGAGCTGGAGTCGTTCTCGTATTCGGTTTCGCACGACCTGCGCGCGCCGCTGCAGGTGATCGACGGGTTCGGCAAGGCGCTGCTGTCAAAGCACGCGGACCAGCTGGACGGCAAGGCGATGCACTACCTGAACCGCATCCGTGACAACACGGGCCACATGGCCCAGCTCATCGATGACCTGCTCTCGCTCGCGCGGGTGACCCGCGCGCCTTTGCGCGCGGAGTGCGTGGACCTTTCGGCGCGGGCCCACCAGATCGCCGAGCGCCTGCGCGCGCGCTTTGCCGAGCACTGCGTGCAGGTCGAGATCGAGCCGGCCCTGACCTGCCACGGCGATGCGGGCCTGCTCACGGTGGTGCTCGAGAACCTCATGGGTAATGCCTGGAAATTCAGCTGCGGTGTTGACCGGCCGCTGATCCGCGTTGGCAGCCGGCGCGATGCCGACGGGCAGGCGGTGTTCTTCGTCGCGGACAACGGCGCCGGTTTTGACATGGCCTACCGCGACAAGCTGTTCCAGGCATTCCAGCGCCTGCACTCCGACAAGGAGTTCGAGGGCACCGGCATCGGCCTGGCCACCGTGCACCGCATCGTGAGCCGCCACGGCGGGCGCGTGTGGGCCCAATCAGCGCCAGGACAGGGCGCGGTTTTTGAATTCACCCTGAAGGAGGGCCATCCCCATGAACAACAGCCGGATTCTCCTGGTTGAGGACAACCCCGACCACCAGGAACTGACCCTGATGACGCTGGCCGAGAACAACGTCCTCAACGAGGTGGTGGTGGTCGATGACGGGCTGCAGGCCCTGGACTACCTGTTTGGCACCGGGCGCCACGAAGGCCGCGACACCCGCGAGGTGCCGGCGCTGATCCTGCTGGACCTCAAGCTGCCGAAGATGGGGGGCATCGAGGTGCTGCGCCGGATCCGCGACGACGAGCGCACCCGCTACGTGCCCGTGGTGATCCTCACCTCGTCCAGCGAAGAGGAAGACATCGTTGCCAGCCTGCGCAACGGAGCCAACAGCTATGTCCGCAAGCCCGTGGATTTTGGCCACTTCATCGAGCAGGTCCAGCGCCTGCAGGTCTACTGGCTGCTGGTGCACGAGCCGCTCAAGTCCGCCCCTTAGGCAAATTTCCTAAGCCTCAAAGGCGAACGCCCTAGTGGCGCGGGCCTGTGGCATGGTCTCATGACCCCCATGGCGCTACAAGGCGCAGCACCACAGGGGCAGACCATGAGCAGTACCACCCAGACGCAGATTCCCGGCCAGACCCGCAAGGGCCCCGGCAGTGACACGCCACGCGCGCGGCACGGTGGAGCGCGTGACACGATTTCCTTCAACCTGCGCCGTCTGGAGCCGTGGATCGCGGGCTCGATCGCGCTGTACACCGCCTGGATCGCCGCCGCGGTCCTCAGCCAGACGGTGGCCGCCTGGCTGTTCGTGGCCTACGCGGCGCTGATCGCGCGCTGGTGCCAGGCTCGCCCGGCCCATCACCAGGGTGAGGTGTTCCTGCGCGGCATGGCGCTGGTGGCCGGCGCCTACGGCCTGCAGACCTATGTCCAGGGAGGGGCGGAGGGCCCCGGGGGCCTGTTCTTCTTCTGGATGTCGATCACGGTGCTCTACTACGCCTTCATGCTCAAGCCCGGCTGGGCCATGGGCCTGGTGGCGGCCAGCGTGCTGGCCTGTCTGGCATCGGCCTGGCAGACTGGCCGCGCCAGCTGGGATGAGCTGGCGGCGCCCCTGGGCTTTCTGGCCATTTTCCCGGGCGTGGTGGCCATGCGGTTTGGCGTGGCGATGCGCCGGCCTGACGAGGTGATCGAGCAAAGCCTGCTCGACGCGTCCACCGACCTTTACAACGAGCGGGGCTTCCTGGCGCACGGCGGTGAACTGCTGGCCGAATGCGCTGGCGAGCGCCAGCCCGCCAGCCTGGTGATGTTTGACTGCGCCGACCTGCACGAGGTGCGCGCCATCTACGGCTCGGCCACCAGCCGCAAGGTCCTGGCCCGGCTGATTGGCAAGCTCCATGCCATCGCGGGCGAGCGCGGCCTGGTCGCGCGCACTGCGCCCACCGAATTCACGCTGCTGTTGCCCGCCATGAACTGCCAGAAGGCGACCCAGGCCATCGGGCGCGTGCTGGGCCGCTCGGGGTGCCTGGAATATGACGTGGGTGACAGTGAGATCGTTGTGGTGCCCGACTTCATCGTGGACGCGGTCAGCCTGGATGACGGCTCGCTGGGCGAGTCCCTGGCAGCCATCCGCCGCGACCTGCAAAAGCGCCGCAGCCTGGAGGCCAGCCGCCAGCAATACCTCACGCGCGAACGCGAGCGCCATTCGCGGCCGGCCCCACTGGCCAGTGCCGCTGCGGTGGCCAGGGCCGCGCCCGCGCCGCTGCCCGCGCGCCGCAGCCACGGCATGCTGGCCACCCCGGCCACCATGCCGGTGCCGCTGGTCTACACCCGCTGACCCGCGCGCGGCCGGCCCCGGGGCTGGCCCGGATGGGGGACCCCGGCAGGGCGGCGCTTATGATCAGCCGCGAAGGAACCCCCATGCTGCTGGACGCCGAAGACTCCCAACTCGTGCTGGTCGATTACCAGCGCCGCCTCATGCCCGCCCTGCACGAGGGCCCGCAGGCCCTGGCCAATGCCGTTCGGCTGGCCCGCATGGCGCGCCTGCTCGGGGTGCCCGTGTGGGGCACCGAGCAAAGCCCCGACAAACTGGGCGACAACGACGCCGAACTGCGCGCCCTGTGCACGCGCACCCTGGCCAAGGTGCATTTCAGCGCCGTGGCCGACGGCCTGGGCGAGTGGCTCAAGCCGCCGGTGCGTCCCCAGCAGGGCGGCAACGCGCGCAGCCTGCCCCGGCATCTGCAGAAGGCGCCGGCGCCGGCTGCGGGCCGCAACACCGTCGTGATCGCGGGCTGCGAGGCCCATGTCTGCCTGCTGCAGACCGCGCTGGACCTGATCGGCGAGGAGTTCGAGGTCTGGGTCGTGACCGATGCCTGCACCTCGCGCACCGAGCGCAACCGCGATGGGGCGTTTGACCGGCTGGCCGGCGCGGGCGCCGAACTGGTGACCACCGAAATGGTGGCCTTTGAGTGGCTGGCCGCGGCCGACCACCCTGAGTTCAAGGCCGTACAGGCGCTGATCAAGTAGACCGGCAGGCGACAGCCGGGCAGGGCGGCCCGTGCCAGTCAGCTTGCAGCAAGCCCGTCATGAATAATTATGAATTCAGAAGCAATGAATTCTTGACTGGAGACAGGGCATGACCACCTACGCAGACTTCCACCGGCGCTCGCTGGAGGACCGCGACGCCTTCTGGGCCGAGCAGGCCCGGCTGATCGACTGGCAGACGCCGCCCCAGCAGGTCTGCGACTGGAGCAACCCGCCGTTTGCCCACTGGTTCAAGGGCGGCACCACCAACCTGTGCCACAACGCGGTGGACCGCCACCTCCAGGACCGTGCCGACCAGCCCGCGCTGATCTACGTGTCCAGCGAAACCGGCGAGGAAAAGGTCTATACCTTCCGCGAACTGCACACCGAGGTGCAGCGCGCTGCGGCCATGCTCCAGACCCTGGGCGTGCGCAAGGGCGACCGCGTGCTGGTCTACATGCCCATGATTGCCGAGGCCGCGTTCACCATGCTGGCCTGCGCGCGCATTGGCGCCATTCACTCGGTGGTGTTTGGCGGCTTTGCCAGCGTCTCGCTGGCTTCGCGCATCGAGGATGCGCAGCCGCGCCTGATCGTGAGCGCCGACGCGGGTTCGCGCGCCGGCAAGGTGGTGGCCTACAAGCCGCTGCTGGACGAGGCGATCCGCCTGTCCAGCCACAAGCCCGAGGCTGTGCTCATGGTCAACCGGGGCATGGCGCCGATGAGCATGCAGCCCGGCCGCGACCATGGCTGGACCGGCCTGGGTGAGCAGCACCGGGGCGCCCAGGTGCCCTGCGAGTGGCTGGACGCGAGCGACATCAGCTACACCATCTACACCAGTGGCACCACGGGCCGGCCCAAGGGCGTGCAGCGTGACACCGGCGGCTACGCCGTGGCGCTGGCCGCGAGCATGAAACACATCTTCTGCGGCAACGCGGGCGAAACCTATTTCTCCACCAGCGACATCGGCTGGGTGGTGGGCCACAGCTACATCGTCTATGGCCCGCTGATCGCCGGCATGGCGACCATCCTGTACGAAGGCCTGCCGATCCGCCCCGACGCCGGCATCTGGTGGAGCCTGGTGGAGAAGTACAAGGTCACCGTGATGTTCAGCGCGCCCACCGCGGTGCGCGTGCTGCGCAAGCAGGACCCGGCGTTCCTGAAGAAGTACGACCTGTCCAGCCTGCGCGCGCTGTTCCTGGCGGGCGAGCCGCTGGACGAGCCCACGGGCCGCTGGATCAGCGACAGCCTGGGCGTGCCCATCATCGACAACTACTGGCAGACCGAGAGCGGCTGGCCCATCCTCACGGTGGCCAACGGCGTCGAAAAAATGCCCAGCAAGTTCGGCAGCCCGGGCGTGCCCATGTACGGCTACAACGTCAAGCTGCTGCATGAAAGCACCGGCGAGGAGCTGACCGGTGCCAACGAGAAGGGCGTGGTGGTGATCGAGGGGCCGACGCCGCCGGGCTTCATGCAGACCGTGTGGCGCGACGACGACCGCTTCGTCAACACCTACTGGAAGAGCATCCCGGGCAAGCTGGTGTACTCCACCTTCGACTGGGGCATCCGCGACGGGGACGGCTACTTCTACATCCTGGGCCGCACCGACGACGTGATCAACGTCGCGGGCCACCGGCTGGGCACGCGCGAGATCGAGGAGAGCATCTCCAGCCACCCCAATGTGGCCGAGGTCGCGGTGGTGGGCGTGGCCGACGCGCTCAAGGGCCAGGTGGCCATGGCCTTTGTGGTGGCGCGCGACACCTCGGCGCTGACCGACGACGCGGCCCTGCTCAAACTCGAGGGCGAGATCATGAAGCAGGTCGATGGCCAGCTCGGCGCCGTGGCCCGGCCGGCGCGGGTGCGTTTTGTCACGCTGCTGCCCAAGACCCGCAGTGGCAAGCTGCTGCGCCGCGCCATCCAGGCCGTGTGCGAGGGCCGCGACGCCGGCGACCTCACCACCATCGAAGATCCTTCCGCGCTGCAGCAGATCCGGGATTTGATGGCCAAATAGGGCTGGAGTCCAGGACTGGCGGCCACTTCCCGCTAGCGATTTGATAGCAATCCGGCGCCCTTCAGGGTAAGCCCTGATGGGGGCTCCGGGCTGGCGGAGGTTTAATATCATTCATTGCTTATATTTGCATGAAGAAAATGGAACCTCTGACCCATGCCAGCGATGCGGCCGCCTCGGGCCGCGTGTTCGAGCTGGCGGCCGAGCTGTTCGGCGTGCTGTCCACGCCGATGCGCCTGCGCATCCTCAGCGCCCTGTGCGACGGTGAGCGCTCGGTCACCCAGCTGCTCGAAAAAATCGACACCACCCAGCCCAACCTGTCGCAGCACCTCAATGTGCTGTACCGCAGCGGTGTGCTGGCCAAGCGCAAGGAAGGCACCCAGGTGATTTACCGCGTGCAGAGCGAGAAGGCCGTGACGCTGTGCCGCGCGGTCTGCACGCAGATCGCGATCGAGGTGGACGAGCCCCTGCAACTGCCACCGGCCGAGCGCCTGGTGGGGCGGGCGGTGATCTGATGATCAATCCCTTCATCCGGCGCGCCCCGGAAAACTTCCTGAGCCGCGAACAGATCGCCGACGTGCAGCGTGGCCGGCGTGGCTTTCTGGCGGCGGCCCTTGCTTCAGCGGCGGGCGCGGCGACCGCGCAGGCCCCCGCCCCCGTGGGCGCGGGCGACCCGGCCATCCTCAACCTGCCGGGCCACAGCAAGTCGCTGGGCCAGGCGGTGGCCGCGCGCGGCTACGGCCTGCCCAGCACCTGGGAAAAGAACCTGCAGCGCCGCGAGAGCCCGGGCCTGACCCGGGTCAGCCAGGCCAGCGTGAGCTTCTGCCCGCTGCAGGGCCTGTTTGGCATCATCACGCCCAGCGGCCTGCACTTCGAGCGGCACCACCAGGGCTGGTGGGACATCGACCCGAGCCAGCACCGGCTCATGGTCAACGGCTGCGACGACAAGATGCTCAAGCGCCCCATGGTCTTCACCATGGACGAGCTGATGCGCCTGCCGCCCGTGAGCCGCATGCATTTCATCGAATGCGGCGCCAACACCGGCATGGAGTGGGGCAATGTGTCGGTGCCCACCGTGCAGTACACGCACGGCATGCTGTCGTGCAGCGAATTCACCGGCGTGCCGCTGCGCACGCTGCTGGAGATGTGCGGCGCCGACCTCAAGCGCGGCAAGTTCGTGCTGGCCGAGGGCGCTGACGGTTCGGGCATGACGCGCACCATCCCCATGAGCCTGGTGATGAGCGGCGAGGTGCTGGTGGCCTGGGGCCAGAACGGCGAGATGCTGCGCCCCGAAAACGGCTACCCCCTGCGCCTGGTGGTGCCCGGCGTGCAGGGCGTGAGCTGGATCAAGTACCTGCGCCGCATCGAGCTGGGCGACATGCCCTATGCCACCAAGGACGAGACCGTCCATTACATCGACCTCATGCCCGACGGCCAGCACCGCCAGTACACCAGCATCCAGGAGGTCAAGAGCGTGGTGACCTCGCCCAGTGGCGGCCAGATGCTGCTGGACAAGGGCTTCACCAACATCACGGGCCTGGCCTGGAGCGGCCGCGGCGCCATCAAGAAGGTCGACGTGTCGGTCGACGGCGGGCGCAACTGGCGGCCCGCGCGGCTGGAGTCGCCGGTGCTGTCCAAGTGCCTCACCCGATTCAACTGCGACTGGAACTGGGACGGCAAGCCCGCGCTGCTGATGAGCCGCGCCACCGACGACACCGGCCAGATCCAGCCCAACTATGCCGAACTGCGCCGCGTGCGCGGCACGCGCAGCATCTACCACAACAACGCGATCCAGACCTGGCTCGTGGAAGAGAGCGGCGAGGTCAAAAATGTCCAGCTCTCCTGAGATCATCCGGGCCGACTGCGGCCTACTGGGGCGGAGCGCGCCGCTGCTGCTCGCCGCCTTGCTGATGGGTGGGGCCGCCGCCGCCGCGGCGCAAAGCCGTTTCGAGGGCGTGGGCCGCACGGCCACGCCGGCCGAGGTCAAGGCCTGGGACATCGACGTGCGGCCCGACCTCAAGGGCCTGCCGCCCGGGCAGGGCAGCGTCAAGCGCGGCGAGCAGGTCTGGGAGGCCCAGTGCGCCTCGTGCCACGGGACCTTTGGCGAAAGCAACGACGTGTTCATGCCGCTGGTGGGCTCCACCACCCCCAGGGACATCGAGACCGGGCATGTGGCCAGCCTGAAACCCGGCGCCAACGCGCCGGCCCGCACCACCCTCATGAAGGTGTCGCAGCTGTCCACGCTGTGGGACTACATCAACCGCGCCATGCCCTGGACGGCGCCCAAGTCGCTGGCGCCTGATGACGTGTATGCCGTGCTGGCCTACCTGCTGAACCTGGGCAACATCGTGCCCGCCGACTTCACGCTGTCAGACCGCAACATGCGCGAAACCCAGCAGCGGCTGCCCAACCGCAACGGCATGACCACGGCCCACGCGCTGTGGCCCGGGCCGGAGTTTGGCGGCACCACGCGGCCCGATGTGCAGGGCTCGGCCTGCATACGCAATTGCCGCCCCGAAGCCCATGTGGCCAGCCTGATTCCGGCCTATGCGCGCAACGCCCACGGCAACCTGGCCGACCAGAACCGCCCGCTGGGCCCCACGCGCGGCACCGAAACCGCGCCTTCGGAGCCAAAAGTGCCTGGAGTCCAGGAGGGGCGGGCCTCTTCTGCTAGCAAAACCGTAGCAGACGGCGGGTCGGCCGCGGGCCCGCTCAAGGCCGCCGACGTGGTCGGCGTGCTGCAGGCCAATGTCTGCGTGGCCTGCCACGCCATCGACAGCAAGCTGGTGGGCCCTTCGTTCGGTGACGTGGCCCGGCGCTACCAGGGCCGCGCCGATGCGGCGGCCTATCTGGCCGGAAAAATCAGGTCGGGCGGGCAGGGCGTCTGGGGTTCCATTCCCATGCCTGCGCAGTCCATCACCGAGGCCGACGCCCAGCGCGTGGCCCGCTGGCTGGCCGGGGGCGCCGCGCCATGAGCCCCGCGCCACGTTGCCCCCAGGGGTTTCAGGGTAAGGCCCATGACCCCGATCCGTTTGTGTTCTTACAATCCCGTCAGTCCATCCAAGGAGAAGCCATGTTTCAAAGTGCTCGCATTCAATCGCTGCCCACGCGGGCAGTTTCACCGGAGACCTGCTCATGATCGAACGCCGTGATTTCATGCGCAAGAGTTCGGGCGCCGTGGCGCTCGGCCTTGCCGCTTCCGCGGGCCTGGTGCCCGCGGTGTCGCGCGCCCAGGCGGGCGCCAGCTGGAACAAGGCCGCCTTCGAGGCCAAGTCCCTGAACGACGTGGTCAAGGCCATGGGCGGCGCCGCGCCGACCGAAAGCAAGGACGTGGTGCTGGCCGCGCCCGAGATCGCCGAGAACGGCAGCGTGGTGCGCATTGGCGCGCAGAGCAACCTGCCCGGCACCACCTCGATCGCCTTCGTGGTCGAGAAGAACCCCAACGCCCTGGCCGCGGTGTTCGACATTCCCGAGGGCACCGACGCCAACGTCGCCACCAACGTCAAGATGGGCCAGTCCTCGCATGTCTATGCGGTGGCCAAGGTCGGCGACAAGTTTTTCTACAGTGCCAAGGAAGTCAAAGTGACCCTTGGCGGTTGCGGCGGTTAAGGAGAAAGTCATGGCAGATCCCATGCGGATTCGCGCGCAGGCGCAAGGCGACAAGGTCACGGTGCGTGTGCTCGTGAGCCACGAAATGGAAAGCGGCCAGCGCAAGGATGCGGCCGGCAAGGTGATTCCGGCCTGGTTCATCCAGAACATCAGCGCCACCCACAACGGCAAGACCGTGATGAGCGCGCAGTGGGGAACGGCGGTGTCCAAGAACCCTTACATGCAGTTCAGCTTCAAGGGCGGCAAGGCCGGCGAAAAAGTCACCGTGAGCTGGGTGGACAACCGCGGCGACAAGCGCACCGACGAAGCGGTCATTTCCTGAAGCGGGGCGGCCGGGGCCGCCCCCTTGTGACTCTCACAACGGCTCAGACACTCAGACAACAAGAGGAGAACGCGATGAAATGGAACTTGCTGGGGCTAGCGGCCCTGTGCGCGCTGCCGCTGGCGGCCGCGGCCCAGAAAACCACGGCCGAAGGCATTGCCGAGTACCGCGCCATGCTGGCCGACGGCAACCCGGCCGAACTCTATGAAGCCAAGGGCGAGGGCATCTGGAAGGAAGCCCGTGGCCCCAGGAAGGCCTCGCTCGAGCAGTGCGACCTGGGCAAGGGTCCGGGCGTGGTCAAGGGAGCGTTCGTGGAGCTGCCGCGTTACTTCCCCGACACCAAGCGCGTTCAGGACCTCGAATCGCGCCTGCTGACCTGCATGGAAACCCTGCAGGGCTTCAACGCCGCCGAGATTGCCAAGACCGGCTTTGGCAAGGGCGAGCAGAAGACCCTGGAGTCGCTGGTGGCCTACATCTCCGGCGAATCGCGTGACATGGCATTCAACCTGCCCCAGTCGCACCCCGAGGAAAAGCTGATGTACGAAGTAGGCAAGAAGCTCTTCTACATGCGTGGCGGCCCCTACGACTTTGCCTGTGCCTCCTGCCACGGCGCCGACGACAAGCGCGTGCGCCTGCAAGACCTGCCCAACCTCACCAAGAACCCCGGCGCCGGCAATGGCTTTGGGGCCTGGCCCGCCTACCGCGTGTCCAACGGCACGCTGTGGGGCATGCAGCGCCGCCTGAACGACTGTTACCGCCAGCAGCGCTTCCCGTACCCCGGCTTTGCGTCAGACGCCACCATCGCCCTTGGCGTGTTCATGGGCGTGAACGGCAAGGGCGGCATCTCGACCGCACCGGCGCTCAAGCGTTGAACCCAGCAGGAGCACTCACATGAAAACAACCTACAAGCATCTGGGCCTGACCGCTCTCGCCGTGGCCCTGGCCGGTTGCGCCATGGCGCCCACCTCGCAGCAGGTGGAGGAGGCCACGCAGCGCATCCTGAAGTCGTCGTTCACCGAAAAAGGCATCGCCAAGCTCGACCGCCTGGAACTGGACGAGTCCAACCGCGCCTGCTCCGAATCGCAGGGCGAGCCGCTGGAACCCAAGCTGGCGCAGGCCATCGAGGCGGCCAACCTCAAAACCGTCAAGATGCCCTCCGATGGCAAGTTCCTGGGCGACTGGAAGGCCGGCGAAAAGCTGGCCCAGAACGGCCGTGGCCTGACCTGGACCGACAAGCCCGGCGATGCCAATGGCGGCAGCTGCTACAACTGCCACCAGATCAGCAAGGAAGAGCTGTCATTCGGCTCCATCGGCCCCAGCCTCTACCATTACGGCAAGCTGCGCGGCGTGACCGATCCGTCCTCGCCCGCCAGCAAGCCCATCGTGGAATACACCTGGAGCAAGCTGTGGAACGCCAAGGCGTTCAACGCCTGTTCGGGCATGCCGCGCTTCGGCCATGCAGGTATCCTCGACGAGAGCCAGCTGCGTGACGTGATGGCACTGCTGCTGGACCCCAAGTCGCCGGTCAACCAGTAACCGGATTCTCAAAGCATGAACCTCAGCCGCCGCGAATTCGCGAGCGTGCTGGCGGCGGCCATGGCCTCGGGCTTTCCCCTGGCCAGGCAGGCGTCCGCCCAGCAGGCCGCGCTGACCTACGATGTGCCCCGGTCGGGCAATGTGCACCTGCTGCACATGACCGACTGCCACGCCCAGTTGATGCCGGTGTATTTCCGCGAGCCTTCGGTCAACCTGGGCATCGGCAGCATGCAGGGGCAATGGCCGCACCTGGTCGGTGAGCATCTGCTCAAGGCGGCCGGCTTCCAGGCCGGCTCGCCGCAGGCCCATGCTTTTACCTATCTGGACTTCGAGCGGGCGGCGCGCCAGTACGGCAAGGTGGGCGGCTTTGCCCATCTGGCCACGCTGGTGAAGCGGCTCAGGGCCTCGCGCCCCGGGGCGCTGCTGCTGGACGGCGGCGACACCTGGCAGGGCAGCGCCACCGCGCTGTGGACCGAGGGCCAGGACATGGTCGAGGCCTGCCAGCTGCTGGGCGTGGACGTGATGACCGCGCACTGGGAGTTCACCTATGGCGAGGCCCGGGTCAAGGACATCGTGGACAAGCGGTTGGGCCGCATCGAGTTTCTTGCCCAGAACGTCAAGACACGGGACTTCGAGGACCCGGTGTTCAAGCCCTACACGCTGCGCGAGATGAATGGCGTGCCCGTGGCCATCATCGGCCAGGCTTTTCCCTACACCCCCATCGCCAACCCGGGCTGGATGGTGCCCAACTGGACCTTCGGCATCCAGGAGAAAGAGCTCCAGGCGGTGGTGGACGCGGCCCGCGCCAAGGGCGCGCAGGCCGTGGTGCTGCTCAGCCACAACGGCATGGACGTGGACCTGAAGCTGGCCTCGCGCGTGACCGGGATCGACGCGATCCTGGGCGGCCACACCCATGACGGCGTGCCTGTGCCCGTGGTGGTCAAGAACCCGGGCGGCCAGACGCTGGTGACCAACGCCGGCAGCAACGGCAAGTTCCTGGGCGTGCTTGACCTGGACGTCAGGGGCAAGCGGGTGACCGGCTTCCAGTACCGGCTGCTGCCGGTGTTTGCCGACCTGCTGCCGGCCGACCGCGACATGAGCGCGCTGATCGAGCGGGTGCGTGCGCCTTTCAAGGCCCGGCTCGAGGCCCCTCTGGCCACTACCGAGGGCCTGCTGTACCGGCGTGGCAATTTCAATGGCACCTTCGACCAGGTGATCGTGGACGCGCTGATGGAAGTGCGTGGCGCCGAAATCGCATTCTCGCCTGGCTTCCGCTGGGGCACCTCGCTGCTGCCGGGCCAGACCCTCACCCGCGAGCACCTGATGGACCAGACGGCCATCACCTACCCCTGGACCACGCTGAGCGACCTCTCGGGCGAGACCATCAAGACCATTCTGGAAGACGTGGCCGACAACCTGTTCAACCCCGACCCGTATTACCAGCAGGGCGGGGACATGGTGCGCGTGGGCGGCCTGAGCTACACCTGTGACCCGCTGGCCAGCATGGGCAGCCGCATCCAGGACATGCGGCTCAACGGGCGCCCGTTGGAGGCCGGCAAGACCTACAAGGTGGCCGGCTGGGCCCCCGTGGCCGAGGCCAGCAAGAACGCGGGCCCGCCCATCTGGGATGTCATGGAGACCTGGTTCAGGGCCCATGGGACCATCAAGGCGCCCACCCTCAACACGCCGGCCCTGCCTGGCATGCAGGGCAACCCCGGCCTGGCCTGACATCCGGCCGTCCTGGACACGCGGGCGAACGGTCGTTCGCAGCCGCGCGCTGGTGCCGAGCTTGATTCGGTGGCACAATCACACCTGTACTTAGGCCCCTTCCCCAGCCACAGTCGCATCCGCCAACCGGTTCAGCCGTGCAGCGGAAGGTTTGTCAACCAGCTAATGTTTCCCGCAGGGAAACGGAGGTCAGCGGAATATGAGCGATCAATCGACGCCGTCATCGGCGTCTGTCTACACGTCCTACCAGGGCAACTCCTATCTCTTCGGCGGCAACGCGCCCTATGTCGAGGAGATGTACGAAAACTACCTCGCCAACCCCGGCAGCGTCCCCGACAACTGGCGTTCGTATTTCGACGCGCTGCAGCATGTGCCCGCCACCGACGGCACCGACGCCCGCGACGTTCCCCACCTGCCGGTCATCAATGCCTTCGCCGAGCGCGCCAAGCAGGGCACCACGCGCGTGGTGCAGGCCAGCGGCGCCGACTCCGAACTGGGCCGCAAGCGCACCGCCGTCCAGCAGCTCATCGCAGCTTACCGCAACGTGGGCGCCCGCTGGGCCGACCTGGACCCGCTCAAGCGCGCCGAGCGCCCGGTGATCCCCGAACTGGAGCCCTCGTTCTACGGCTTCAGCGACGCCGACCTCGAGACGGTGTTCAACACCAGCAACACCTTCTTCGGCAAGGAGACCATGTCCTTGCGCGACCTGCTCAATGCCCTGCGCGAGACCTACTGCGGCACCATGGGCGCGGAGTACATGTACACCACCGACCAGAACCACAAGCGCTGGTGGCAGCAGAAGCTGGAGAGTGCCCGCACCAATCCCAGGCTCAATGGCGACCAGAAAAAGCGTGTCCTGGAACGACTCACCGCGGCCGAAGGCCTGGAGCGTTTCCTGCACACCAAATACGTGGGCCAGAAGCGCTTCTCCCTGGAAGGCGGCGAGAGCTTCATCGTGGCCATGGACGAACTGATCAACCTGGCCGGCGCGCGCGGCGTGCAGGAGATCGTGATCGGCATGGCCCACCGCGGCCGGCTCAATGTGCTGGTGAATTCGCTGGGCAAGCTCCCCGCAAGCCTGTTCGCGGAGTTTGACCACACCGCGCCCGAAGACCTGCCCAGCGGCGACGTCAAATACCACCAGGGCTTCAGCTCCGACGTGACCACGCCTGGCGGCCCGGTTCACCTCACGCTGGCGTTCAACCCGTCGCACCTTGAAATCGTCAACCCGGTGGTGGAGGGCTCGGTGCGGGCCCGGATGGACCGCCGCGGCGACCCCATGGGCAAGCAGGTGCTGCCCGTCATCGTGCACGGCGACGCGGCCTTCGCGGGCCAGGGCGTGGTCATGGAAACGCTGGCGCTGGCCGAGACCCGTGGTTACCACACGGGTGGCACGGTGCACATCGTGATCAACAACCAGATCGGTTTCACCACCAGTGACCCGCGCGACAGCCGCTCCACGCTGTACTGCTCCGACATCGTGAAGATGATCGAGGCGCCGGTGCTGCACGTGAACGGCGACGACCCCGAGGCCGTGGTGCTGGCCACCCAGCTGGCGCTGGACTTCCGCATGGAGTTCCAGAAGGACGTGGTGGTCGACATCATCTGCTTCCGCAAGCTGGGCCACAACGAGCAGGACACACCGTCGCTGACCCAGCCGCTGATGTACAAGAAAATCGCGGCCCACCCCGGCACGCGCAAGCTGTACGCCGACAAGCTGGCGGCCCAGGGCTTTGGCGACACGCTGGGCGACGACATGGTCAAGGCCCAGCGCGCGGCCTTCGACGCGGGCAAGAACACCTCCGACCCCGTGCTCACCAACTTCAAGAGCAAGTACGCGGTCGACTGGAGCCCCTACCTGAACAAGAAGTGGACCGATGCGGCCGACACCGCCATTCCGCTGGCCGAGTGGAAGCGCCTGGCCGAGAAGATCACCGTGGTGCCCGAAGGCTTCACCGTGCATCCTCTGGTCAAGAAAGTGCTGGACGACCGCGCCGCCATGGGCCGGGGCGAGAACAACGTGGACTGGGGCATGGGCGAGCACATGGCGTTTGCCTCGCTGGTGGCCAGCGGCTACCCGGTGCGCCTGTCGGGCGAGGACTGCGGGCGTGGCACCTTCACGCACCGTCATGCCGTGCTGCACGACCAGAACCGCGAGAAGTTTGACGTCGGCACCTACACGCCGCTGGAGAACGTGGCCGACAACCAGGCCCCGTTCGTGGTGATCGACTCCATCCTGTCAGAAGAAGCCGTGCTGGCCTTCGAGTACGGCTATGCCTCCAACGATCCCAACACCCTGGTGATCTGGGAAGCGCAGTTCGGCGACTTCGCCAACGGTGCCCAGGTGGTGATTGACCAGTTCATCGCGTCAGGCGAGGTCAAGTGGGGCCGCGTCAATGGCATCACGCTGATGCTGCCGCACGGCTATGAAGGGCAGGGCCCCGAGCACAGCTCGGCGCGGCTGGAGCGCTTCATGCAACTGAGCGCGGACATCAACATGCAGGTGGTTCAGCCCACCACGGCCAGCCAGATTTTCCATGTGCTGCGCCGCCAGATGGTGCGCAACCTGCGCAAGCCGCTGATCATCATGACGCCCAAGTCGCTGCTGCGCAACAAGGACGCGACTTCGCCACTGTCCGAGTTCACCAAGGGCGGCTTCCAGACCGTGATTCCCGAGCACAAGGAAGCGGTCAACAAGAAGGCCGACAAGGTCAAGCGCGTGATTGTCTGTTCGGGCAAGGTCTATTACGACCTGGCCAAGAAGCGCGACGAAAAGGAGATTGACGACGTGGCGATCCTGCGCGTCGAGCAGCTCTACCCGTTCCCGCACAAGGCCTTCTCCGCGGAGCTGCGCAAGTACCCCAACGCGGCCGACATTGTCTGGTGCCAGGACGAACCGCAGAACCAGGGTGCCTGGTTCTTCGTGCAGCACTACATCCACGAGAACATGACCGAGGGCCAGAAGCTGGGCTACTCCGGCCGTGCCGCCTCGGCCTCGCCGGCCGTGGGCTACTCGCACCTGCACCAGGAGCAGCAGAAGAACCTGGTGGACGGCGCGTTCGGCAAGCTCAAGGGCTTTGTGCTCACGAAATAACGGGAATGACCAGGGCCCGGCACTGCCCGGCCCTGTCCTTGCATCAAATTTTTAGGAACAAGAATGGCTATCGTAGAAGTGAAGGTCCCGCAGCTGTCCGAATCAGTGGCCGAGGCGACCATGCTGCAGTGGAAGAAGAAGGCCGGTGAGGCCGTTGCGGTCGATGAAATCCTGATTGAGATCGAGACCGACAAGGTGGTGCTCGAAGTGCCCGCGCCGGCGGCCGGCGTGCTGGCCGAGATCGTGGTGGGCGACGGCGGAACCGTGACCGCCGAGCAACTGATCGCGAAGATCGATACCGACGGCAAGGGCGCCGCCGCGGCGCCGGCCGCGTCTGCCGCACCGGCGCCGGCTGCGGCCCAGCCCGCAGCGGCACCCGCAGCGGCCAGCAGCGGGTCCAAGGCCGGTGTTGCCATGCCGGCCGCCGCCAAGATCATGGCCGACAACAACCTGCCCGCCGGTTCTGTTGCCGGCAGTGGCAAGGACGGCCGCGTGACCAAGGGGGACGCGCTGGGCGCGGTCGCCGCAGGCGGTGCCAGGCCCGCGGCCGCGCCGGCGGTGGCCATTCCCACGGGTGCGCCCAAGACCGCGCTGCCCCGCGTGGCCGGCCCGGCCTCGCCCGACCTGGGCGATCGCCCCGAAGAGCGCGTGCCCATGAGCCGGCTTCGCGCCCGCATCGCCGAGCGCCTGCTGCAGTCCCAGTCCACCAATGCCATCCTGACCACCTTCAACGAGGTCAACATGGCGCCGGTGATGGAGATGCGCAAGAAATTCCAGGACGCGTTCACCAAGGAGCATGGCGTGAAGATCGGCTTCATGAGCTTCTTCGTGAAGGCCGCCGTGCACGCGCTCAAGAAATACCCGGTGATCAACGCGTCGGTGGACGGCAACGACATCGTCTACCACGGCTACTTCGACATCGGCATTGCCGTGGGCTCGCCGCGCGGCCTCGTGGTGCCGATCCTGCGCAACGCCGACCAGATGAGTTTTGCCGACATCGAGAAAAAGATCGCCGAGTTTGGCCAGAAGGCCAAGGACGGCAAGCTGGGCATTGAAGAAATGACCGGTGGCACCTTCTCCATCAGCAATGGCGGCACCTTTGGCTCCATGCTGTCCACGCCCATCATCAACCCGCCGCAGTCGGCCATCCTCGGTGTGCACGCCACCAAGGACCGCGCCGTGGTGGAGGACGGCCAGATCGTCATCCGGCCCATGAACTACCTGGCCATGAGCTACGACCACCGCATCATCGACGGCCGCGAAGCCGTGCTGGGGCTGGTGGCCATGAAGGAGGCGCTGGAAGATCCTTCGCGCCTGCTGTTTGATATTTGATCCACCCCCGAAGCGGCCCCTGGCCGCCTCCCCCTCAAGGGGGCGACACCAGCGGCCCGGCACAGCCGGTTCCGCGGTGTCTCCCGCGAAGGCCCCGTGAAGGGGCCATGGAGAATTGAATGAGTAAAGAATTCGACGTCATCGTCATCGGCGGTGGCCCGGGCGGCTACATCGCCGCCATCCGCGCAGCCCAGCTGGGCTTCAACGTGGCCTGCATCGACGAATGGAAAAACAGCAAGGGCGGCCCGGCACCCGGCGGCACCTGCACCAACGTGGGCTGCATCCCGAGCAAGGCGCTGCTTCAGTCGTCGGAGCATTACGAGCATGCGAGCAAGCACTTTGCCGACCATGGCATCGAGGTCAAGGGCCTGGGCCTGGACCTGGGCAAGATGCTGGCCCGCAAGGACGCGGTGGTCAAGCAGAACAACGATGGCATCCTCTACCTGTTCAAGAAGAACAAGGTCACGTTCTTTCATGGCCGGGGCTCCTTCGCCAAGGCGCTGGACGGTGCCTATGAAATCAAGGTGGCCGGGGCTTCCGAGGAGGTCATCGTCGGCAAGCACATCATCGTCGCCACGGGTTCCAATGCCCGCGAGCTCGCGGGCGCGCCTTTCGACGAGGAAAACATCCTGTCCAATGACGGGGCCTTGCGCATCGGTGGCGTGCCCAAGAAGCTGGGCCTGATCGGCTCGGGCGTCATCGGCCTGGAGATGGGGTCGGTCTGGCGCCGCCTGGGCGCGGAAGTCACGGTGCTGGAAGGCCTGCCCACCTTCCTCGGCGCCGTGGACGAGCAGATCGCCAAGGAAGCCAAGAAGGCGTTCGACAAGCAGGGCCTGAAGATCGAGCTGGGCGTCAAGGTCGGCGAAGTCAAGGCGGGCAAGAAGGGCGTGAGCATTGCCTACACCAATGCCAAGGGCGAAGCCCAGACGCTGGACGTGGACAAGCTCATCGTGTCGATTGGCCGCGTGCCCAACACCACCGGCCTCAACGCCGAAGCGGTGGACCTGAAACTGGACGAGCGCGGCGCCATCGTCGTTGACGGCGAATGCAAGACCAATCTGGCGGGCGTCTGGGCCATCGGTGACGTGGTGCGCGGCCCCATGCTGGCGCACAAGGCCGAGGAAGAAGGCGTGGCCGTGGCCGAGCGCATTGCCGGCCAGCACGGGCATGTCAACTTCAACACCGTGCCCTGGGTGATCTACACCAGCCCCGAGATTGCCTGGGTTGGCCAGACCGAGCAGCAGCTCAAGGCCGAGGGCCGTGCCTACAAGGCCGGCACCTTCCCGTTCCTGGCCAATGGCCGCGCCCGGGCGCTGGGCGACACCACCGGCATGGTCAAGTTCCTGGCCGATGCCATCACCGACGAGATCCTCGGGGTGCACATGGTCGGGCCGCAGGTCAGCGAACTGATCTCCGAGGCCGTGGTGGCCATGGAGTTCAAGGCCAGCAGCGAGGACATCGCGCGCATCTGCCATGCCCATCCGTCGCTGAGCGAAGCCACCAAGGAAGCCGCCCTCGCGGTGGACAAGCGCACGCTGAACTTCTGATGCGCCGCCCGTGACGTCGGTCCGCGCGGTCTACGATGCCGAACTGCTCGCGCGGGGTTACGCCAGTGACCCCGCGCAGTTGCGCGCGGTCCAGGCGCTGGAGCGCTGCGCGGGCGAATGGGCCGCCTTCAAGGAGCAGCGCTCCAATGCCTTCAAGAAGCTGATCAATCGCCCCGAGGTGCCGCGCGGCGTCTACATGTATGGCGGGGTGGGGCGGGGCAAGAGCTTCCTGATGGACTGCTTCTACAACGCCGTGCCGATCGTGCGCAAGACGCGCCTGCACTTTCACGAGTTCATGCGCGAGGTGCACCGCGAACTGGCCGAGTTGCAGGGCACGGTCAACCCGCTGGACGAATTGGGCAAGCGCATGGCGCGGCGCTATCGCCTGGTCTGCTTTGACGAGTTCCATGTTGCGGACATCACCGACGCGATGATCCTGCACCGGCTGCTGGTGGCCCTGTTCGACAACGGGGTGGGATTCGTGACCACCTCCAACTTCAGGCCCGACGACCTTTACCCCAATGGCCTGCACCGCGACCGCATCCTGCCGGCCATCGCGCTGCTGAACCAGCGGCTGGAGGTGGTGAATGTGGATAACGGCACCGACTACCGGCGCCTGACCATGGAGCAGGTGCAGCTGTACCACACGCCACTGGGGCCAGAGGCTGACGCCCGGATGAATGACGCCTTCACCCGGCTGGCCGAGTCACACGACGAAGACCCGGTGCTGCACATCGAGTCCCGGGAAATCAGGGCCCGTCGCAAAGCTGGCGGCGTGGTCTGGTTTGACTTCAAGACGCTGTGCGGTGGTCCGCGCTCGCAGAACGACTACCTCGAAATCGCCACGCAGTTCCACACGGTGCTGCTGTCCGACGTGCCGTACATGCCGGTTCGCATGGCCTCGGAAGCGCGGCGTTTCACCTGGCTGGTGGATGTGCTGTATGACCGGCGGGTCAAGCTGATCATGTCCGCCGAGGTGCCGCCGGAGGCGCTGTACACCGACGGCCCGCTGGCGCATGAGTTTCCGCGCACGGTGTCGCGGCTCAACGAGATGCAATCGGCCGCCTTCCTGGCGCAGGAGCGCCGGCTGGTGGATACTCGCCTGACATGACCCGATTCGTTTTTGCTCTCGTTTTGATAGCATCCTGTGCCGGCCCCGCGTGGACAAGCGGTCAAATTGACACGCCCGCCGGGGCGGACGCGGAGCGCAGCCGGATTGCGGCCGAACGCGCCGCGGCCAACACGCGTTACGAACGGGATGCGGTGGCCTGCCACGCGCGGTTCGCGGTCAATGACTGCCTCAACGAGGCGCGGGCCCGGCGCCGCGAAGCGCTCGCCGACTTGCGCCGGCAGGAGATTTCCCTGAACGATGCCCAGCGGCGGCGCAAGGGAGCGGCGCAGCAGCAGCGCATCGATGAAAAGGCCGCGCAACTGAGCCAGCGGCAGGTCAGCGATGCGCGCTCCCAGTCGCAAAAATCCCGGGAGGCGCGCGAACTCCGGGCCTTGAAGAAGGTTGACAGGCACGCTGGCCCGCCACCGGCTGACGCGGTGGCGTCCGACGACGGGGTAAGACAGGCAGAGCAGGAGGCCGCACGCCAGCAACGGGCCGCTGACGCCAAGGCGCAGGCCCGCAAGCAGCAAGACCATGTGAGAGAAGCGCTGGCGCGCAAGGAGCGGGTCCTGAAGCGCCAGCGGGAGCAGAAAAAGCCCCTGGCCAGGCCGCTGCCGGTTCCGCCCTGAGCAGCCAGGGCCAACCGGCCTTTCAGCTGTCGAGCGGCTCCAGCTTGACGATGACCAGCGACAGGTTGTCGCCACCGCCCCGTCCGCGCGAGCGGGCCTTGTCGATGAGGAATTCGGTGGCTTCCCGGGGCGACAGTGACGACAGCACCGAGCCCAGCTCGTTCGAGCTGAAGTAGTGCCAGACGCCGTCGCTGCAGGCCATCAGCACATCGCCCGGCCGCAGTTGCGGGATCAGGTGAACGTCCATGGGTGGGTCATCGTCGGTTCCCAGGCATCCCATGAGGATGTTGGACTGCGGATGCACATTGGCCTCTTCCTCGGTGATCTCGCCCTTGTCGACCAGGGTCTGGACATAGGAATGGTCCATGGTGCGACGGATCAGCTTGTTGCCATGGAAATGGTAGACCCGCGAGTCGCCGGCATGGACCCAGTGGCAGTCACCGCCTGGATTGATCAGGAAGGCAGCGATGGTGCTGTGGGGCTCCTGCTCCGAGGAGATGGCCGTGAGCTTGATGACGATGTGCGCCTCCTGCACCACCTGCTTGAGCATGGAGGGGGCATCGTCATGGTCGGGGGAGTAGCGTTCGAACAGCTGCTTGGCGGTCATCATGACCTGGTCTGACGCCTTGCGCCCGCCGCTGCGCCCGCCCATGCCATCGGCGACAACCCCCAGCACGCATCCGGTCACGCGCGGGTGACTGATCAGCGCGATCTGGTCTTGCTGGTATTCCCGGTCACCCTTGTGGATGCCGGTGGAAGCGGTGAGTCGGTAGCCTTTGCTCATGTTGGAATCGTTCGGGGCCCGGTGGAAAACGGGTTCCTCGATAAATCTCCCTTAAACACGTATTATCAAGCGAACCTGACGCATTGGCCCGGCGCGGCCTGGAAACAGTTTTCTTGGACTCCAACCTGCATTCTCCCGAACGGCGCCTGATCGAGCTGCGGATCGAGCACGCCGACCTGGACGCCCTGATCGACCGCCTCGGCCATGAAACCCCCGTGGACGAGCTCATGGTGCGGCGGCTCAAGAAGCGCCGTCTCGGGCTGCGCGACCAGATTTCGCGGCTGGAACTCCTGCTCGATCCCAAAGAACCCGCGTGATGCCCCTGGAAGCCATGGTTCGCGAGGCCTTTGCGCCCGCCGGGGTGCTGTCGCGCGCGGCAGACCAGTTCCTGCCGCGTGAAGGCCAGACCGAGATGGCCATGGCGGTCGCCCGCTGCATCAGCGATGGTGGGGCCCTGGTGGTGGAAGCCGGCACGGGCGTGGGCAAGACCTTTTCCTACCTGGTGCCGGCCCTGCTCAGCGGTGAAAGGGTGCTGCTGTCCACCGCCACCAAGACGCTGCAGGACCAGCTTTTCGGACGGGATCTGCCGCGCCTGGTGCAGGCACTGGGCCTGCCGGTGCGGCTGGCGCTGCTCAAGGGACGCGCCAGCTACCTCTGTCTGCACCGCATGGAGTCGGCGCGGCAGGCCGCGGAACCATCGGGCGGCATGGCCGGCGCCTTGCCTGACCGGGCCTCGGTGCGCACCCTGGCCAAGGTCGAGGAATGGGCCAGGGTGACGCGCACGGGGGATATGGCGGAACTGCCCGGGCTGGACGAGCGCTCGCCCGTGATCCCGCTGGTCACGTCCACGCGGGAGAACTGCCTGGGCGCCAACTGCCCGAAATTCCGGGCCTGCCATGTCAATCTCGCGCGGCGCGAGGCGCTGGCGGCCGATGTGGTGGTGATCAATCACCACCTGTTCTTTGCGGACCTCTCGGTGCGCGAGTCGGGCATGGCCGAACTGCTGCCCACGGTGCGGGTGGCCATTTTTGACGAAGCCCACCAGCTCAATGAGACGGGGGTGCAGTTTCTGGGCGTGCAGCTGAGCACGGGCCAGCTCATTGACTTTGGGCGTGACCTGCTGGCCACGGGGCTGCAGCAGGCACGGGGTCTGGCGGACTGGCAGCAGCTCGCTGCCGGGGTGGACCGTGCAGGCCGCGACCTGCGCCTGTGCGTGGGCCGGGTACCCTCCGGCAGCCGGCTGCGCTGGACGGGCCACGCCCCCGACCAGGTGGACCCGGGCCACTGGCAGTCGGGCCTCGAGGCCGTGCTGGTGGCCTGCGAGCAGGCCATGGCTGCCTTGGACACCGTGAGCGAAATTGCACCCGATTTCGTGCGCCTGCATGAGCGGGCGGCCAGCCTGGTGCAACGTACCCGGCGCTTCGGGGAGGCCTGCGAAACCGTTAGCGTGCGCTGGCTGGACGCGGGCCCGCAATTGAGGCTGGTGGAGTCGCCGCTGGACATCGCCCAGGCAGTTCGCACCAGGATGCTGGGCGCGGACGACGCTGCCGGCGCAGGTGAGTCCGGCCGCAGCTGGATCTTCACCTCGGCCACGCTGGGAGATGAACCGAAGCTGCGCTGGTTCACCGAGCCCTGTGGCCTGACCGGGGCGACCGTGCTGCAGGTGGGCAGTCCGTTCGATTACGCCAGCCAGGCTGCCTTGTATGTGCCGCGCGACCTGCCCAAGCCAGCAGATCCCGCGCACAGCGAGGCCGTCGCGCGGCTCGTCGCGCAGGCGGCCCGCTGCCTCGAAGGGCGCACCATGGTGCTGACCACCACCTTGCGCGCGCTGCGTGCGATCGGGGAAGCGCTGCAGGCCCGTTTCCAGGACAGCGGCGAGCTGGAAATCCTGGTCCAGGGCCAGTGGCCCAAGCGCCGTCTGATCGAGCGCTTCAGGCAGGGCGGCACGCAGGGCCAGCCCGGCTGCGTGCTGGTGGCGTCGGCGTCGTTCTGGGAGGGCGTGGACGTGCCCGGTGAGGCGCTGCAGATGGTGGTGATCGACAAGCTGCCCTTTCCGCCGCCCAATGATCCGCTGGTGGAAGCCCGGGCGCAGCGGCTGGAGGCCGAGGGGCGCAGCCCGTTCAATGACTACTTCATCCCGGAGGCGGCCGTGGCCCTCAAGCAGGGGGCGGGCCGGCTGATCCGGCGGGAATCAGACCAGGGGGTGCTGGTGGTGTGCGACACCCGTCTGGCCACCATGGGCTACGGGCGCCGGCTGCTGGCCGCCTTGCCTGCGATGCGCCGACTTCAGTCCGGCGCCGAGCTGGTGGAGGCGCTGCAGGCGCTGGCTACCAGACCTTCCACCATGGATCCGAGCTGGTCTTGAAGCCGCGACTCAGGTAGGTGCTCTTGGGATAGTTGGATTCCAGGACGCGTTTGGCATCATCGCGCAGCTGCGTCATCTTGAGCGCGTCGTACGACAGCACCATGATGTACAGCGCTTCTTCAAGCGCCGGCACGTCGCGGTAGTCGGCCAGCGCCGATTGCGCGCGGTTGATCGCGGCCAGATAGGCGCCGCGGCTGTAGTAGTAGCGCGCCACATGGACTTCGTACTGGGCCAGCGAATTGACGATGTAGGTCATGCGCAGGCGCGCGTCCTGCGTGTAGCGCGAATCAGGGAAGCGGGTGGCCAGCTCCCTGAACGATTCAAAGGATTCCTTGGCGGCCTTCTGGTCGCGTTCGGACAGGTCCTGGCGCGAGATGAAGGAGAACAGGCCAAGGTTGTCGTTGAAATTGACGATGCCCTTGAGGTACAGCGCGTAGTCGAGCGCCGGGCTGGCCGGGTGTAGGCGGATGAAGCGGTCCAGCGTCGAGATGGCCTGGGCCTGTTCACCGGACTTGAAGTAGGCGTAGGCGCGCTCCAGTTGCGCCTGCTGTGCCAGCGGTGTGCCGGCGGCACGACCTTCGAGCTTTTCGAACAGCGGGATCGCCTTGTCGTAGCTGCCGCCATCGAGCTCGGACTTGGCTTCGGCATAAATCTTGTTCGGGCTCCAGCTGGCGGTCGGGTCGTCCGTGGTCGAGGAGCAACCCTGCAACAGCGCCAAACCTGCCAGGGCGAGGCAGGGGACAACCGATAATTTGGCTCGAAGCATCAATGGCAACCTTCTTGGAACAAAGCAAATTCATTATATCGACGGCCCCCTCCGTGCAGGCGGCTGACGAGCCGGCCGAGCTGGGGCCCGAGGCTGAGCTGAGGCCGTTGCTGATCGGCGCGGCGCAGCACGGCGAACGGCTGGACCGCGCGCTGGCGACCCTGGTGCCGGAGTTCTCGCGCAGCTACCTGCAGCAGCTGGTTGCCGCGGGCGCGGTCCGGTTCAAGGGGCTGGCCATCACCAAGCCCTCGCACAAGGTGCGCGCGGGGGAGGCCGGGGAGATCGAACTGCGCCCGACGCCGCAAAGCCAGGCCTTTTTGCCCGAGACCATGGTGCTGGACGTGGTCTACCAGGACGAGCACCTGCGTGTCATCAACAAGCCGGCCGGCCTGGTGGTGCATCCGGCGCCCGGTAACTGGAGCGGCACCCTGCTCAATGGCCTGCTGGGCGACGATCCCGGTGCCCGGTTTTTGCCGCGGGCCGGCATTGTGCACCGGCTCGACAAGGACACCAGCGGCCTCATGGTCGTGGCGCGGACGCGGGCCGCGATGGATGCGCTGGTGGACATGATCGCCCGCCGTGACGTCAGCCGCCAGTACGTGGCGTTGGCGCACGGCCGCTGGCGTGGGCCAACACCCGTTCAGGTCGAGGCGCCGATCGGCCGCGATCCGCGCAACCGGCTGCGCATGGCCGTGGTGGACCTGGAACGCCACGCCGGCAAGGCTGCCAGCACCGGAATCGAGCGGCTGCAGGACGCACCCGAGGGCTGCTGGGTGCGCTGCACCCTGCAGACCGGGCGCACGCACCAGATCCGCGTGCACATGGCGTCCATTGGCCACCCGCTGGTGGCTGACGAACTTTATGGCGGTGCACCCGCCGCTGGCATGCGGCGCCAGGCGCTCCATGCGTTCCGGCTCGCGTTTGCACACCCCATCACCGGGGCGGCCCTGGCGCTGCAGGCGCCGCTGCCGCAGGACCTGGAGGAGGGCTTGCGCGCCTGGGGCCTGCGTTACAATGAGGGCCAATGGCTTGAGAGCCATGCCCCCGGCCCGACCGCGGTGGCCCGCGCCGCGAAACCTGCGGGTTGATCCCGGCGCCGTGCGATGAATCGCCCCTGAATCACCTTTGATTGTTGCGCCTCTGGCGCTTTTCCCGGAACTAGACGATGAATACGGCGGATGCCAAGCGCGTCCTCGAAACCGCGTTGATTTGCTCGCAGCAACCCCTGCCGGTGCGGGAGATGCGCGTGCTGTTCAATGACGAACTGGGCGCCGACACCATCAAGACCCTTCTGAGGGACCTGCAGGACGACTGGGCCCAGCGTGGCGTGGAACTGGTCAGCGTGGCCAGTGGCTGGCGCTTCCAGAGCCGGCCGGCCATGCGTGAATTCTTGGATCGCCTGCATCCCGAGAAGCCCCCGCGCTATACCCGCGCCACGCTCGAGACGCTGGCCATCATCGCCTACCGCCAGCCTGTGACGCGCGGCGACATGGAAGACATCCGGGGCGTGACCATCAATTCGCTGATCCTCAAGCAGCTGGAAGACCGTGGCTGGGTCGAAGTCATCGGCCACCGCGAGGCGGCGGGCCGGCCGGCCCTGTTCGCCACCACGCGCCAGTTCCTGGACGATCTGGGCATTGAGTCGCTGGACCAGTTGCCCGAACTCGACAACCCCGAACAGCAGGCCAGCATGCTGGCAACGCTCCAGGAGGAGGACGCGGCGCAGCCCGGCCTGCCCATGGACCCCGACGCGTCCGAACCTGTCACGACCGACTCCGCGCCGCCCGAACCCGTGACGTCCGAATTGACCTCCCTTCCTGACGAGCCGGTGCCGGCAGAGCCGGATCTGACCGATGAACCCCAAACCGGGACCTGACATGAATCAATCGAACGAGGAAGCCAAGCCTGCGCTGCCCCCGGAAGAGTTTGAGGAAAAAGCCCTTCCAGTGCCCGCGGATCCTGCACAGGCTGCTACAGAATCAGTAGCAGTCGAGGCGGCCTCCGCGGGAGGCGACGAAGGTGGCCGCGATGACGCCGGGGAACGGGAGATGTCGTCAGCTCCGGGCTCGCCCGCGGCCGCGGACAACCGCTTTGCCGACGTCATTTCCGGCCAGTTCGACGCCGACGAAGAAGTGCCTGACCTGGCTCCGCCCAAGCGCGTGCTGGCCCCCCAGGCCGAGACCCCCAAGCTGCACAAGGTGCTGGCACAGGCCGGCCTCGGCTCACGGCTGGAGATGGAGCAGCTCATTCTCGAGGGGCGCATCTCGGTCAACAACGAACCGGCCCATATCGGTCAGCGGATCCAGTTTGGCGACCAGATCAAGGTCAACGGCAAGCCCATCCGGTTTCGCATCGCGCCGCCCCCGGCGCGCGTCATCGCGTACCACAAACCGACTGGCGAGGTCGTCACCCATGACGACCCGCAGAACCGGCCCACCGTGTTCCGCCGCCTGCCCAAGCTGTACCAGGGCAAATGGCAGTCGGTCGGCCGGCTGGACCTGAACACCGAAGGCCTGCTGCTCTTCACCAGCTCCGGAGAACTGGCCAACAAGCTGATGCACCCCCGTTTTGGCCTGGAGCGCGAATACGCCGTGCGCGTGCTGGGGGCATTGAGTGCCGAGGAAAAAGCCCGCCTGATCGAAGGCGTGAAGCTGGACGACGGCATGGCGCAGTTCGGCTCCATCGAGGAAGGTGGCGGCGAAGGCGCCAACACCTGGTACCGGGTCACGATTTCCGAGGGCCGCAACCGCGAGGTGCGGCGCCTGCTCGAGGCCGTGGGCCACGCCGTCAGCCGTTTGATCCGCATCCGGTATGGCGCCATGGTGTTGCCGCGCGGGCTCAAGCGGGGCGCCTGGATGGAGCTTGACGAGCGGGATATCCGGGCCCTGGCTGAAGCCGCGGGTGCCGCTGGCGCCCGGCCGGCCCGGGGCGAAGGCGCTGCCGAGGCCGCGCGTGACGGTGCGCCGCGCGGTGAACGCAACCGCCGCCGCGGCGGGCGCAACAATGCCGGCCCGCGCGGCGGCGGGGACGGTCAGCGTCCGCCGGGCCAGGGCAATAACGGCAGCGGCAATGGCCAGGGGCAGCGGCGCAAGGAACGCGGCGACCGCGCCAGTGGGCCGGCCGGCGGCGCCCAGCCCGATCCGATGAAAACCGCTTTTGGCTACATCGGGGCCGACAGTTTCACGCGCCAGCGCCAGGGGCCCGGTCAGGGCCAGCGCCGGGGCGGGCCGGGCGGCGGCGCTGGGGGCCCGCGTCGTGGTGGCGGGGGTGGCCGCGGCCGCTGAACCCCACTGGCCCGGGCGGGCGCGTTCCCGGATCGGAGCGACTGTCACGGCCACGACGTTCGCGCAGGTTAAAATAACGGGCTTTGCCCAATGGGCCAGAGCCCAACAACTCAAGCTTCAGGAAAACACAAAATGGCTATCGAACGCACTCTCTCCATCATCAAGCCCGACGCCGTGGCCAAGAACGTGATCGGCCAGATCTACGCCCGCTTCGAGGCCGCCGGCCTGAAGGTCATCGCCGCCAAGATGGTTCATCTTTCGCAGGGCGAGGCCGAGCAGTTCTACGCGGTCCACAAGGCGCGTCCCTTCTTCAACGACCTGGTCAAGTTCATGATTTCCGGCCCGGTGATGATCCAGACGCTGGAAGGCGAAGGCGCCATCCTCAAGAACCGCGACCTCATGGGCGCCACCGACCCCAAGAAGGCGGCCCCCGGCACCATTCGCGCCGATTTCGCCGACAGCATTGACGCCAATGCCGTGCACGGTTCCGACGCGCCCGAAACCGCCCAGGTGGAGATTGCCTTCTTCTTCCCGGGCATGAACGTCTACTCTCGCTGAAGCATGGCATGACGGCCAATCTTCTCGATTTCGACCTCGAGGGCTTGGCCGCATTCTGCGAGCGGCTTGGTGAGAAGCGCTTCCGCGCCACCCAGCTGTTCCGCTGGATTCACCAGAAAGGCGCGACCAATTTCGACCAGATGTCCGATCTGGCGAAGTCGCTGCGCGACAAGCTCAAGACGACAGCCCGCATGGACGGGCTGCCGATCATGACCCAGCATGAATCGTCCGACGGCACCATCAAGTGGCTGTTCGACGTGGGCGACGGCAACGCCGTCGAAGCCGTGTTCATCCCCGAGGACGACCGCGGCACGCTGTGTATCTCTTCGCAGGCCGGGTGTGCCGTGGGCTGCCGGTTCTGCTCCACGGGTCACCAGGGCTTCAGCCGCAACCTGACCACGGGCGAAATCGTCGCCCAGCTCTGGTTCGCCGAGCATTTCCTGCGGCGGCGCCTGCAGACCAGCGACCGCGTCATCTCCAACGTGGTGATGATGGGCATGGGCGAGCCCCTGCAGAACTATTCGGCGCTGGTGCCGGCCCTGCGGGTCATGCTGGACGACCACGGCTACGGACTGTCGCGCCGCCGGGTCACGGTGTCGACCTCGGGCGTGGTGCCCATGATGGACCGGCTGGGCGAAGACTGCCCCGTGGCGCTGGCCGTGTCGCTGCATGCCCCGAACGATCCGCTGCGCGACAACCTGGTCCCGCTGAACCGCAAATACCCGCTGGCTGAACTGCTGGACGCCTGCAACCGCTATCTGGTCCACGCGCCGCGCGACTTCATCACCTTTGAGTACTGCATGCTCGACGGCGTCAATGACCAGCCGGAGCACGCGCGGCAACTGGTTGAACTCGTGCGGCGGCACGCCGGGGGCGGCGTGAACTGCAAGTTCAACCTGATCCCCTTCAATCCGTTTCCCGAGTCCGGCCTTTTGCGTTCCGCCAACAATCAGGTCACGGCTTTCGCGAAAATCCTGAGTGATGCTGGTATCGTGACAACCGTGCGCAAAACGCGCGGGGACGACATTGACGCTGCCTGTGGCCAACTGGCCGGTGACGTCAGGGACCGGACCCGGGTGGGCGAACGCATCGCCCAGCAGCGCACCGTGATGCTGAAACCCGTCAAGTCGCTGGCTGGCGGAGCCAAGGAGACTTCGAAATCATGACAAGGTACGCGTTGGGGCCATGGCCTTTGGGCCGCTGGCTGTTGCTGGGCCTGATGGCCTGGTCAGTGGTGGCTGGGCTGGCGGGTTGCGCCAGCAAGCCCGGCGGGCAGGCCGGGACGCAACCGGACATCCTGACCGAGTCGGATGAGCCCGAAGGGCGCAAGCGGGCGCGCATCCGCATGGAACTGGCCGTGGGGTATTTTGAGCAGGGCCAGACCAAGATCGCGCTCGACGAACTCAAGCAGGTCATCCAGCTCGACCCCAGTTTCCCGGATGCGTACAACCTGCGCGGCCTGATCTACATGCGCCTGAACGATTTTTCGCAGGCCGAGGACAGCTTCCGCCGGGCCATCGCGCTGAATCCGCGCGACGCCAATGCGCACCACAACTTTGGCTGGCTGCTGTGCCAGCGCGAGCGCTACCCCGAGTCGTTCACCCAGCTCGATCTGGCCATGGCCAATCCGCTCTATGGGGAACGCGCCAAGACCCTGATGGCCAAGGGCCTGTGCCAGGCGCGGGCGGGTCTGCGCGCCGAGGCCGAGCAGAGCCTGGCCCGCTCCTATGAACTCGACGCCGGCAACCCCATCACGGGCTACAACCTGGCCAACCTGCTGTTCCAACGCGGGGAGTTCACCCGCGCGCAGTTCTACATCCGCCGGCTCAACAACACCGAGTTGGCCAATGCCGAGTCGCTGTGGCTTGGCGTCAAGGTGGAGCGCCGCCTGAACGACCGTGTTGCCATGCAGCAGTTGGGAGAGCAACTGAGAAAGCGTTTCCCGCAGTCAAGGGAAGCAGGCGCCTATGGCCGGGGAGCGTTCGATGAGTGAGGTTGGGGAGCAGGGAGCTTCGTTGACAGGGGCCCAGGGGCCGGCGGGCGATGGCGGCATGACCGCCGGCGCCTTGCTGCGCGACGCGCGTGAGGCCGCCGGGCTGCACATTGCCGCGCTGGCGGTATCGCTCAAGGTGCCCGTGCGCAAGCTCGAGGCGCTGGAGGAAGACCGGCTGGACCTGCTGCCCGACGCGGTGTTTGTGCGGGCACTGGCCTCCAGCGTCTGCCGCACGCTCAAGGTCGATCCGGCGCCGGTTCTGGCCCGCTTGCCCCAGACGGCCGTGCCGCGGCTGGCCCACGACCAGAGCGGCATCAACGCCCCGTTCCGTCCGCCCAACGACATGGCGCGGTCCTCGTGGATGGACCAGTTGACCAAGCCGGTGTTCATGGTGGTGGCGGTTCTGCTGCTGGGCGCTCTGGTGCTGATTTTTCTGCCCTCCATGCAGAAGGCCGCCCGGGGCGTGCAGGGCGAAGGCGAGGCTGTCGTGACGCCTGCTGCGCCGTCCGTGATGGTCATGCCCCCGGGGGGTGACGTTCCGCCCGGCACCACGGTGGTGGTGTCACCGGCTGCTCCGGCCGTGACCGCTGCATCGGTTTCTCCCACGCTGTCCGCTGCCGTGTCGACACCGACCGTGGCCAGCCCCACCGTGGTGCTCACTCCCGCAGCGGTGCCTGCTGCCGCGGCCGCCCCCCTGGCTGCGGCCAGCGCCCCTGCGCTGCCGACCACCGGGGTGGTGGTGTTCAAGGCCAAGGGTGAGTCCTGGGTCGAAGTGACCGATGCCAAGGGCGTGGTCGCCGTGCGCAAGATCCTGGCGCCCGGCGAAACCGTGGGCGCGAGTGGCGCCTTGCCGCTGTCGGTGGTGATCGGGCGTGCCGATGCCACGGTGGTCCAGGTCCGCGGCAAGCCATTCGACCTGACGGCCTTGTCCAAGGACAATGTTGCCCGATTCGAGGTCAAGTGATGCAAGCCTGTCTGCCCATCGAACCCGCGTCTGCCCTGGTGCGCAAGAACCGCCAGGCCCGCATTGCCTGGGGGGCGCGGACGGTCACCGTGGGCGGCGATGCGCCGGTGCGCGTCCAGTCCATGACCAACACCGATACGGTGGACGCGATCGGCACGGCCATCCAGGTCAAGGAGCTTGCCGTGGCGGGCTCCGAACTGGTCCGCATCACGGTGAACACGCCCGAGGCGGCCCAGCAGGTGCCCTACATCCGCGAGCAGCTCGACCGCATGGGCATTGACGTGCCCCTGATCGGGGACTTTCACTACAACGGCCACCGCCTGCTCACCGACTACCCCGCCTGCGCAGAAGCGCTGTCCAAGTACCGCATCAATCCCGGCAATGTGGGCAAGGGCGACAAGCATGACCGCCAGTTCGGCCAGATGATCGAGGCCGCGATGCGCTGGAAGAAACCGGTGCGCATCGGCGTCAACTGGGGCAGCCTCGACCAGGAACTGCTGGCCAGCCTGATGGACACCAACAGCCAGCGCGCCGAGCCCTGGGACGCCAAGAGCGTGATGTACGAAGCGCTGGTGACCTCGGCCATTGACTCCGCGCGGCGCGCCCAGGAGATGGGCCTGGACGGCGACCAGATCATCCTGTCGTGCAAGGTCAGCGGGGTGCAGGACCTGGTCTCGGTGTACCGCGAACTGGCGCGCCGCTGCGACTACGCGCTGCACCTGGGCCTGACCGAGGCCGGCATGGGCACCAAGGGAACGGTGGCGTCGTCGGTGGCGCTGGGCATCCTGCTGCAGGAGGGCATTGGCGACACCATTCGCGTGTCGCTCACGCCGCAGCCCGGCGAGGCCCGCACGCAGGAGGTGGTGATCGCCTCCGAAATCCTGCAGTCCCTGGGCCTGCGCAGCTTCGTGCCCAGTGTCACGGCATGCCCGGGCTGCGGGCGCACCACGAGCACCACCTTCCAGGAGCTGGCCAAGCAGATCGACGACTACCTGCGCGCCCAGATGCCGGTGTGGCGCAAGAAGTACCCGGGTGTCGAGAAGATGAAAGTGGCCGTGATGGGCTGCATTGTCAACGGACCGGGCGAAAGCAAGCATGCCGACATCGGCATCAGCCTGCCGGGCACGGGGGAAGCCCCCGCGGCACCGGTCTACATCGATGGCGAGAAGGCGCTCACCCTGCGGGGCGACAACATCGCGGCCGAGTTCCACCAGCTGGTTGAAAACTACATCGAGAAGCGGTTTGGCGAAGAAGCGCGCCAGGCCGCCTGAACGGGATATCCATGGTTGAGAAAGTCAGTGCCGCGAAGGCGGGGAAGTTGACCGCGGTCAAGGGCATGAACGACATCCTGCCGCCCGAGTCGGCGCGCTGGGAGTGGCTCGAGGCCACGGTGCGCGAGCTGATGGACCGCTATGCCTACCGCAACGTCCGCACCCCGGTCCTGGAGCACACCGCCTTGTTCGTGCGCGGCATCGGCGAAGTGACCGACATCGTCGAGAAGGAGATGTACGCCTTCGAGGACCGCTCCGACAAGCACGGGCAGGCCGAGCACCTGGCGATGCGGCCCGAGAACACGGCCGGCCTGGTGCGCGCCGTGATCGAGCACAACATGCTCTACGACGGCCCCAGGCGCCTGTGGTACACGGGCCCGATGTTTCGCCGCGAGAAGCCGCAGCGCGGGCGCTACCGCCAGTTCCACCAGATTGGCGCCGAGGCCCTGGGCTTCGCCGGCCCCGATGTCGATGCCGAACTGATCCTGCTGGCCAGCGCGCTGTGGAAAGCCATTGGCCTGGCCGACGTCCGCCTGGAGCTCAACAGCCTGGGCCAGCCCGCCGAGCGCGCCCTGCACCGTGCCCGGCTGATTGCCCACTTCGAGCAGCATGCCGACAAGCTCGACGAGGACGGCAAGCGGCGCCTGCACAGCAACCCGCTGCGCATTCTGGATACCAAGAACCCCGCCATGAAGGACGTGGTCGAGTCGGCCCCCCGGCTGATTGACTTCCTGGGCGCCGAATCGCTTGCGCACTTTGACGGCCTGCAGGCCATCCTGAAGGCGAATGACATCGCCTTCACGATCAATCCGCGCCTGGTGCGGGGCCTGGACTATTACAACCTCACGGTGTTCGAGTTCGTGACCGACCGGCTCGGCGCGCAGGGCACGGTGTGCGCGGGTGGCCGCTATGACGATTTGATTGCCCAGATCGGCGGCAAGCCCGCGCCGGCGGTGGGCTGGGCTTTGGGCATCGAACGCGTGCTGGATCTGCTCAAGGAGCAGGGCGCCGGGGTCCCCGCGCCGGTGCCCGACGCCTATGCGGTGGTGCCGGAGCTGTCGGCCATGCCGGTGGCCCTGAAAACGCTGCAGCAGCTGCGCGAGCTTGGCATTCGCGTGCAGATGCATGCGGCCACGGCCGACGGGCTGGGCAGCATGAAATCGCAGTTCAAAAAGGCCGACGCCAGCGGGGCCCGGCATGCGCTGGTGTTTGGCGCGGACGAGCTGGCCCAAGGGGCCGTGACCCTCAAATCCCTGCGCGATGGCGCCGGCGCCCAGACCCGCCAGCCCCTGGCCGAGGTGGCCACCTGGGCCGCCACCCTACAATCGCGGGCTTGAACCAACACACTCCATGGCAAAACATCTCGATCTCGAAGAACAGGAGCAGCTTGACCAGCTCAAGCACTTCTGGAAGCAATACGGCAATCTGATCACCTGGGCCCTGATCGTGGTCTTTGGCTCGATCGCGGCCTGGAACGGCTGGCAATACTGGCAACGCAACCAGGCCGCTCAGGCCGCGGCCATGTACGACGAAGTCGACCGCGCGGCCAAGGCCGGCGACGCGGCGCGGCTGGAGCGCAGCCTGGCCGACATGAAGGACAAGTTCGCCAGCACCGCCTACGCACCGCAGGCGGCCCTGCTGGCCGCCAAGACCTTCTATGCCACGGGCAAGATTGACGAGGCCAAGGCCGCGCTGGCCTGGGTGGCCGGCAATGCGTCGGATGAAGGCTACAAGGCCATTGCGCGCCTGCGCCTGGCCGGCGTGCTCATGGACACCAAGGCCTACGACGAGGCGCTCAAGCAGCTGGCCGAGTCCGTACCGCCCGAGTTCGATGCGCTGGTGGCAGACCGCCGCGGCGACATCTACCTGCTGCAGGGCAAGCGGGCCGAGGCCCGCGAGGAGTTCACCAAGGCCTACAAGGGCTTTGAGGAGCGCAGCGAGTACCGCCGTCTGGTCGAGGTCAAGCTCAATTCCATGGGCGTTGACCCGCAGCCGCTTTCGCAGACCGCCAGTGCCGGGACCGGAGCCAAGCCGTGAATTCCAAGCCATTTCAGCCTGTAGTCCAAGCTGCGCGGGCACTGGGCGCTATTGTATTGATAGCAAGCCTGATGGCCTGTTCCAGCCGCCCTGAAAAGCCCAAGCCCGCGGAACTCGCGCCCAACACCGCGCTGATCGGCGTGCGCCTGGCGTGGACCGCGCGGGTGGGGGAGGTGGCTTTTCCGCTGCAGGCTCGGGTGACCGGCAGCACGGTCGCGGTGGCCAGCAGCGATGGCACCATTGCCGCCATTGACGCAGCCACCGGTCGCGACCTCTGGCGCGCCAGTGCGGGTGCGCCGATTGCCGCCGGGGTGGGCAGCGACGGCCATCTGGCCGCCGTGGTCACCACGGCCAACGACCTCGTGGTGCTGTCGGCCGGCAAGGAATTGTGGCGCCAGAAGCTGCCAGCGCAGGTCTACACCGCGCCTCTGGTGGCGGGTGCACGCGTCTTCGTGCTGGCGGCGGACCGCTCGGTGAGCGCGTTCGACGGCCAGACCGGCCGCCGTCTCTGGACCCAGCAGCGCCCCGGCGAGCCCTTGGTGCTGCGCCAGGCCGGTGTGATGCTGGCGGTGGGCGACACCCTGGTGGTCGGCCTGTCGGGCCGGCTGGTGGGCATGAACCCGCTCAATGGCAGCTCGCGCTGGGAGGCCCCGTTGGCCAGTCCGCGCGGCACCAACGACGTGGAGCGCCTGGTGGACCTCGTCAGCGGCGTCAGCCGCGTGGGCAATGAAGTCTGTGCCCGTGCCTTCCAGGCCAACGTGGGCTGTGTCAACGCCGCACGGGGCAATCTGGAGTGGACCCAGCCCGCTTCCGGTTCCGTGGGCATTGATGGCGACGACCGGCTGCTGTTCGGCGCCGAGAGTGACGGCAAGGTCATGGCCTGGCGCCGCGCCGATGGCGAGCGCGCCTGGTCCACCGACCGTCTCCAGTACCGCGGCCTGACGGCGCCGCTCGCCGTGGGCCGTTCGGTCGCCTTTGGCGACAGCACGGGCTTCGTGCACCTGCTGTCGCGGGAAGACGGCACCCTGCTGAACCGTCTGAGCACCGACGGCACCGCGATTGCGGCCCAGCCGGTGCTGGCCGGCGGCACCCTGGTGGTGGTCACGCGAGGCGGTGGCGTTTTCGGCTACACGCCCGAATAGGCGCCCCGGCGGTCCCCATGAAACCAGTCATTGCCCTGGTCGGCCGCCCCAATGTCGGCAAATCCACGCTCTTCAACCGGCTGACGAAGACCCGCGACGCGATCGTCGCCGACTTTGCCGGGCTGACCCGCGACCGCCATTACGGCAACGGCCGCCTGGGCAAGCATGAATTCATCGCTGTCGATACCGGGGGCTTCGAGCCCACGGCCGAAAGCGGCATCTACATGGAGATGGCCAAGCAGACGCGGCAGGCCGTCGCCGAAGCCGACGTGGTCATCTTCGTGGTGGACGCGCGCGGCGGGCTGTCAGCCCAGGACCATGACATCGCGCGCTACCTGCGCAAGCTGGGCAAGCCCACCGTGCTCACGGCCAACAAGGCCGAGGGCATGCGCGAGGGCATCCAGCTCACCGAGTTCTACGAACTGGGCCTGGGCGAGGTGCACCCGATTTCCGCAGCCCATGGCGAGGGCATCCGCAGCCTGGTCGAGCTGGCGCTGGAGCCGCTGCACCTGCCCGACCCCGATGACGATGAGCAGGCCGCGGATGCCGCGGTCATCAAGCTGGCCGTGGCCGGCCGGCCCAATGTCGGCAAGTCCACCCTGATCAACACCTGGCTGGGCGAGGAGCGGCTGGTGGCCTTCGACCTGCCGGGCACCACGCGCGACGCCATCAGCGTGCCGTTCGAGCGCAACGGGCAGCGCTTCGAGCTCATCGACACGGCAGGCCTGCGCCGCAAGGGCCGGGTGTTCGAGGCGATCGAGAAGTTCTCGGTGGTCAAGACGCTGCAGGCCATCGAATCGGCCAATGTCGTCCTGCTCCTGCTTGACGCCACCCAGGGCGTGACCGACCAGGACGCCCACATCGCGGGCTACATCCTGGAAAGTGGGCGTGCCGTGGTGCTGGCCATCAACAAGTGGGACGCCGTGGACGACTACCAGCGCGAACTGCTGCAGCGCTCCATCGAGACCCGCCTGGTGTTTTTGAAGTTTGCGGCCGTGCATTTCATCTCGGCGCGCAAGCGCCAGGGGCTGGGGCCGGTCTGGGCCTCGATCACGCAGGCCCACAAGTCGGCCACCTGCAAGATGTCAACCCCGGTTCTGACCCGGCTGCTTCAGGAAGCCGTGCAGTTCCAGGCCCCCAAGCGGGCCGGCATGTTCCGCCCCAAGATGCGCTACGCCCACCAGGGCGGCATGAACCCCCCCGTGGTGGTGGTCCATGGCAATTCGCTCGACCACGTCACCGAAGCCTACAAACGCTTCCTCGAAGGCCGCATCCGCAAGGAATTCAACCTGATCGGCACGCCGCTGCGCATCGAGATGAAAACCGCCCACAACCCGTACGCGGACAAGGACGAAGACTGACGGGTTGGCCCCTTCCTTTGCGGGAATTGGTCCTGAACCGGCCACCGGGCGCTTGGCCTGTGGTAAGGTGTGCATTCCAACAACACTTCCGAACACGGAGAATATCGTGAGCAATAAAGGGCAGCTTTTACAAGACCCATTCCTCAACACCCTGCGTCGCGAGCATGTTCCGGTGTCGATTTACCTCGTCAACGGCATCAAGCTCCAGGGTCAGATTGAGTCTTTTGACCAATACGTGGTCCTGTTGCGCAACACGGTCACCCAGATGGTGTACAAGCACGCCATCTCGACCATTGTGCCGGGCCGGGCCGTGAATTTCAGCACGGCCGAAGGCGACGAAGCCAGCGCTGCCTGAGCGCGCGGCCTCGCTGGCGGACGTGCCTGTTTCCCGGATTGCCAGCTGATTTGAGTTCGTCCGTCGCGCCTGAGTCACCGACCACCCCGGCCCTGCTGGTGGGGGTGGATCTCGGGCTGCCGCATTTCGACGGCGAGCTCGAGGAACTGGGCCTTTTGGCCCAGACCGCCGGCCTCACGCCGGTGGCCCGCATCACCTGCAAGCGCAAGGCGCCCGACGCCGCGCTGTTCATCGGCAGCGGCAAGGCCGATGAAATCAAGGCCCTGGCCGCCCAGACCGGCGCCGTGGAGGTGCTGTTCGACCAATCCCTGAGTCCCGCCCAGCAGCGCAACCTGGAGCGCCACATCGGCCTGCCGGTCAACGACCGCACGCTGCTGATCCTGGAGATCTTCGCCCAGCGCGCGCGCAGCCACGAAGGCAAGCTCCAGGTGGAACTGGCCCGGCTGCAGTACGTGAGCACGCGGCTGGTGCGGCGCTGGTCGCACCTGGAGCGCCAGACCGGTGGCGCCGGCGTGCGCGGCGGTCCGGGCGAGAAGCAGATCGAGCTGGACCGGCGCATGATCGGCGAAGCGATCAAGCGCACCAAGGACCGCCTGGTCAAGGTCAAGCGCCAGCGCCAGACCCAGCGCCGCCACCGGGAGCGCCAGGGCGCCTTCAACATCTCGCTGGTGGGCTACACCAACGCCGGTAAATCCACGCTGTTCAACGCCCTGGTCAAGGCCCGCGCCTATGCGGCCGACCAGCTTTTCGCCACGCTGGACACCACCACGCGCCAGCTGTATCTTGGCGACGGGCAGGGCGGGGGACGCTCCGTGTCGCTGTCGGACACCGTCGGCTTCATCCGCGACCTGCCGCACGGGCTGATCGACGCCTTCCAGGCCACGCTGCAGGAGGCCACCGATGCCGACCTGCTGCTGCATGTGGTCGACGCGGCCAACCCCCATTTCCCCGAGCAGATCGGCGAGGTCCAGCGTGTGCTGGCCGAGATCGGCGCCGACGCGATTCCGCAGGTCCTGGTGTTCAACAAGCTCGACGCCCTTGAAATCGCCCAGCAGCCCCTGCAACTGGCGGACATGTACGAGCTTGACGGCACGCCCGTCCCCCGGCTGTTCGTGAGTGCGCGCACGGCCGTGGGCCTGCCTGCGCTGAGGGAGCAACTGGTGCAGGCGGTGCTCGAACGCGACGCGGCCGGCATACCCCCTCAGCATGCTGCCCCTTTGCATGAGACCGCGGCCTGATTGGGCACAATCAGGGCACGACAAGAAGCGAGACCGCAACGAATGAACCTCAAACTACGCAGCGCCGCCTGGGCCTGGCGCCCGGGCCGCCTCCGGGGCATGTTCAATCTGAACGACCCGCGCTGGGGCCGTGGCGATGACAAGCCCGCCGCCGACGACAGCAAGCCGCCCGAAAGCCAGCCGCCGCAGAACAATGGCGGGGGCCAGGGCGGACGCGGGCAGGGTCCCAATCAGGGCCCGCCGGACCTGGACGAACTCTGGCGCGATTTCAACCGCAAGCTGGGCGGCCTGTTTGGCGGCGGCCGTGGCCGCCGGCCCGATGGCCCCGGGGGCGGCAATGGCGGCGGGAACTTCCAGCCCGACATGAAAAGCGCAGGCATCGGTGCCGGCCTGATTGCGGGCGTGGTTGTCCTGATCTGGCTGGGCACCGGCTTCTTCATCGTGCAGGAAGGCCAGCAGGCCGTCATCACGCAGTTTGGCAAATACCGGTCCACGGTGGGGGCCGGCTTCAACTGGCGCCTGCCTTACCCGATCCAGCGCCATGAACTGGTGTTTGTGACGCAGATCCGTTCGGTCGATGTGGGCCGCGACACGGTGATCAAGGCCACCGGCCTGCGCGAGTCGGCCATGCTGACCGAGGACGAGAACATCGTCGAGATCAAGTTCGCCGTTCAGTACCGGCTCAGCGACGCGCGGGCGTTCCTGTTTGAGAGCAAGAACCCCACCGAGGCCGTGGTCCAGGCCGCTGAAACCGCGGTGCGTGAAGTGATTGGCAAGATGAAGATGGACACCGCGCTGGCCGAGGAGCGCGACCAGATCGCGCCGCGCGTGCGCACGCTCATGCAATCCATCCTGGACCGCTACAAGGTGGGCATCGAGGTGGTGGGCATCAACCTCCAGCAGGGGGGCGTGCGCCCGCCCGAGCAGGTGCAGGCCGCGTTTGACGATGTGCTCAAGGCCGGCCAGGAGCGCGAGCGCGCCAAGAACGAGGCCCAGGCCTATGCCAACGACGTGGTGCCCCGCGCCGTGGGCGCCGCCTCGCGGCTCAAGGAAGAATCCGAGGCCTACAAGGCGCGCATCGTGGCCCAGGCGCAAGGTGACGCGCAGCGCTTCCGCTCGGTGCTCACCGAATACCAGAAGGCGCCCCAGGTCACGCGCGACCGCATGTACCTGGACGCCATGCAGCAGATCTACGGCAACGTGACCAAGGTCCTGATCGACTCGAAACAGGGCTCCAACCTGCTGTACCTGCCGCTGGACAAGCTCATGCAGCAGGCCACGCAGGCCGGCGGGGCCGTGCCCGAGACGTCGGCTCCCGCGACGGCGCCGGTGGTGCCGGGCGCGGCCTCGGGCCTGGCCAGTGACTCCCGGGCCCGCGATGGCGCCCGCACCCGCGACCGCGAAACGCGCTGAGGCAGGGACATCAACATGAACAGAATCGGATTTATCGTCTCCACCCTGCTGGTGGCCCTGGCCCTGCTCAGCTCCACGCTGTTCGTGGTGGACCAGCGCCAGTTTGGCGTGGTCTACGCGCTGGGGCAGATCAAGGAAGTCATCACCGAGCCCGGGCTCAACTTCAAGCTGCCGCCGCCGTTCCAGAACGTGTCGTACATCGACAAGCGCCTGCTCACGCTGGACAGCACCGACACCGAGCCCATGCTGACGCTGGAGAAGCAGCGCGTGGTGATCGACTGGTATGTGCGCTGGCGCGTGGCGGATCCGTCGGAATACATCCGCAACGTCGGCCTGGATGAAAGCGCGGGCGCCAACCAGCTCAACCGCGTGGTGCGCAATGCCTTCCAGGAAGAGATCAACAAGCGCACGGTCAGGGACCTGCTGTCCACCAAGCGCGAGGCCCTGATGGCCGACGTCAAGCGCGAGGTGCTCGAGGTGGTCAAGGGCGCCAAGCCCTGGGGCGTGGACGTGGTGGATGTGCGGATCACGCGCGTCGATTACGTCGAGGCCATCACCGAGTCGGTCTACCGGCGCATGGAGGCCGAGCGCAAGCGCGTGGCCAACGAACTGCGTTCGACCGGTTTTGCCGAGGGCGAAAAGATCCGTGCCGAGGCCGAGCGGCAACGCGAAGTCACGGTGGCCAATGCCTACCGTGAAGCCCAGAAGATCAAGGGCGAGGGCGATGCCGAGGCCGCGAAGATCTACGCCGAGGCCTTTGGCCGCGACCCGCAGTTCGCGCAGTTCTACCGCAGCCTGGACGCCTACAAGGCCAGCTTCGCGAAGAAGAGCGACGTGATGGTGCTCGATCCTTCGTCATCGGAGTTCTTCAAGGTCCTGCGCAGCGGCGGTGGCACGGGCCCCGCCAAGAAATAAATTGGACAGCGCCACGTTCTGGGCCGCCATGGCCCTGGTCCTGGTGATCGAGGGCCTGTTCCCGCTGATTTCCCCCGGAGGCTGGCGGCGCATGTTCCACAAATTGCTGGGCCTGCAGGACGGCCAGTTGCGGTTTTTCGGCCTGTGCAGCGTCATCGGTGGCCTGGCCCTGCTCTGGCTCGTGTCCTGACTTGCGGCCTTGCCGCCGGGTGCGCCGGCCGGGGCCGGTAAAATACTGTTTTTAACAGCCCCCACAAATCATGTCCGCCTGGGTCCTGCCGGATCACATAGCCGATGTTTTGCCTTCCGAGGCCCGGCACATCGAAGAACTCCGTCGTGATCTGCTCGATACGGCCCGCGGCTATGGCTATGAGCTGGTCATGCCGCCGCTGCTTGAGCATCTCGAGTCCCTGCTCACCGGCACCGGCGAAGCGCTGGACCTGCAGACCTTCAAGCTCGTTGACCAGCTCTCGGGCCGGATGATGGGCCTGCGGGCCGATACCACGCCCCAGGTCGCCCGCATCGACGCCCACCTGCTGAACCGCCAGGGTGTCGCGCGCCTGTGCTACTGCGGTCCGGTGCTGCACACGCGGCCTGACCGGCCCCATGCCACGCGCGAGCCGCTGCAGTTCGGCGCTGAAATTTATGGCCATGCCGGGCTCGAGGCCGACCTGGAGGCCTTGCTGCTGGCCCTGGACTGCCTGAAAGCCGCGCGCGCCAGCGACGTCCTGGTCGACATGGGCGACGCGCGCATCGTGCGCTCGCTGCTGGCCGACGCCGCGCTGGACGCTGAGCAGACGGCCCGGGTGCATGCGGCACTCGCGGCCAAGGACGCCAGCGAACTGGCCAGCCTGGCTCGCGGCCTGCCCGCAGCCGTGCGCGAGAGCCTGCTGGCACTCACCCGACTGTACGGCGACGCCCAGGTGCTGGCCGAGGCAGAAAAGGTGCTGCCCGCCACGCCTGTGCTGCGTGAAGCGCTGTCAAACCTGAAATGGCTGGCCAGCCACCTGGACGCCACGCGCGTGAGCTTTGACCTGGCCGACCTGCGCGGCTATGCCTATTACAGCGGCGCGCGCTTCGCGGTGTACGCCCAGGGCGCCAGTGACGCACTGGTGCGCGGCGGGCGCTATGACGAAGTGGGGGCGGTCTTCGGCCGCAACCGGCCGGCCGTGGGCTTCAGCCTGGACGTGCGCGGCCTGGTCGGCGTGGTGCCGCCCCGGCCCCTGCGTGCCGCCATCCGCGCCCCCTGGCTGGACAACGGCGAACCGGCCTCGGCCCTGCGCGCCGCCATCGCCGCGCTGCGCCAGCGCGGCGAAACCGTGGTCTGCGTGCTGCCAGGCCATGACAGCGAGGTCGACGAATTCCATTGCGACCGTGAACTGACCCAGGCTGCCGGCCAGTGGGTCGTCAAAGCCCTTTCCTGAAAGTTTCTATCCTTATGAACAAGACAGTTGGTCGTAACGTCGTGGTCGTCGGCACCCAGTGGGGTGACGAGGGCAAGGGCAAGCTGGTGGACTGGCTGACCGAAATGGCCCAGGGCGTGGTTCGCTTCCAGGGCGGCCACAACGCGGGCCACACGCTCGTGATCAACGGGGTCAAGACGGCCCTGCACCTGATCCCCAGCGGCATCATGCGCCCCGGCGTGAAGTGCTACATCGGCAACGGCGTGGTGCTGTCGGCCGCCAAGCTGTTCGAGGAGATCGAGGGCCTGGAGAAGGCCGGCGTCGAAGTGCGCTCGCGGCTGCGCATCTCCGAAGCCTGCCCGCTGATCCTGCCCTTTCATTCGGCGCTGGACGTGGCGCGCGAGACCTACCGCGAGAAGGGTGGCACCGAGAAGATCGGCACCACGGGGCGCGGCATCGGCCCGGCCTACGAGGACAAGATCGCGCGCCGCGCGCTGCGCGTGCAGGACCTGAAGCACCCCGAGCGCTTTGCCGAAAAGCTGCGCGTGCTGCTGGACCTGCACAACCACGTGCTGGTGGAGGTGCTGGGCGCGCAGGCCGTCGATTTCGACAGCGTGTTCAACGAGGCCATGAAGCATGCCGAACTGCTCAAGCCCATGATGGCCGACGTGTCGCGCGAGCTCAACGAGGCCCACCTGCGCGGCGCCAACCTGCTGTTCGAGGGCGCCCAGGGCACGCTGCTGGACGTGGACCACGGCACCTACCCCTATGTGACCTCAAGCAACTGCGTGGCCGGCAACGCGGCCGCGGGCGCGGGCGTGGGCCCGCGCATGCTGCACTATATCCTGGGCATCACCAAGGCCTATTGCACCCGTGTGGGTGGCGGCCCTTTCCCCACCGAGCTGGACTGGGCCACGCCAGGCACCGTGGGCTACCACCTCTCGACCGTGGGCGCCGAAAAGGGCGTGACCACGGGCCGCCACCGCCGCTGCGGCTGGTTCGACGCGGCCCTGCTCAAGCGCAGCGCCCAGGTCAACGGCCTGTCGGGCCTGTGCATCACCAAGCTCGACGTGCTGGACGGCATCAAGGAGCTCAAGCTGTGCACCGGCTACGAGCTGGACGGCGAATACACCGACATCCTGCCCATGGGCGCCGACGAGATCGCGCGCTGCAAGCCGGTCTACGAAACGCTGGAAGGCTGGAGCGACAGCACGGTGGGCGTGACCCAGTTCGACAAGCTGCCCGTCAACGCCCGCCTGTACCTGCACCGCATCGAGCAGGTCACGGGGGTGCCGATCGACATGATCTCCACCAGCCCGGACCGCGACCACACCATCATGATGCGGCACCCCTACCTGCCCGACTGACCGGATTTCGAGTAAAAAGTGGCTGTAGTCCACGTCCAGCGGGCACTTCCCGCTATCAAATCAGGAGCAATCTGAATGTTGACGGAAGACGGCAAACACCTCTACGTGAGTTACGACGAGTACCACAACCTCATCGAGAAGCTCGCGATCAAGATCCACCAGTCGGGCTGGACGTTCGACACCATCCTGTGCCTGGCGCGCGGCGGCATGCGCCCCGGCGACATCCTGAGCCGCATCTTCAACAAGCCGCTGGCCATCATGTCCACCAGCTCCTACCGCGCCGAGGCCGGCACGGTGCAGGGGCATCTGGACATCGCGCGCTACATCACCACTCCGCAGGGCGAGATCGCCGGCAAGGTGCTGCTGGTGGACGATCTGGCCGACTCTGGCCACACGCTCAAGGCCGTGATCAGCCTGCTCAAGAACAATTACCCGCCGATCACCGAGATGCGCAGCGCCGTCATCTGGACCAAGGGCCTGTCGGCATTTTCACCGGACTACTCGGTGGAATTCCTGCCGACCAATCCCTGGATTCACCAGCCGTTCGAGGGCTACGACAACCTGCCGCCGCAAAAGTTGCTGGAGAAGTGGAAGGTCTGAGCGCCGGCCAGCCCGGTACCCGCCGGGCCGGCCCGGGCCACTTCAGCCCTTGAGCAGTGCGTCGTAGCGGCGCTGCATCTCATCAGGCGCCACGTCCTCGATGCTGTGCCCGATGTTCCAGCGGTGGCCGAACGGGTCGCGCACCACGCCGGAACGCTCCCCATAGAACGCATCCTGCGGCGCCATCAGCAAGGTGGCTCCCGCCGCCACGGCCTTGGCGATCAGCGCGTCGGCGTCGTCCACATGGAGGTGCAGCGAGACCGCCGTGCCCTCGAACCTGTCGGCGCCACGGATGTTCATCTCGGGGTACTCGTCGCTCAGCATCAGGGTGGCGCCGTTGAAATCCAGCTCGGCATGGCCGATGCGCCCGCCCGGCTCGGTCAGGCGGAATTTCTCCTTCACGCCGAAGACCCGGGTGTAGAAGTCGATGGCGCGCGCCGCGTCGCTGACGTGCAGGTAGGGGAAGAGTTCGTGGATGGCCATGTGTCGTGCTCCTGTGCTATGAACCTGGGCGCACTGTAGGCCCTTGCCGGCGCGCCGTATTGAAGAAAATTGACGTGGTGAACCGTCTCTAGCGCACCGGCACGTGGTGCGTGTGCCGCGGCGCCGCGCGCTTCCAGTCCTGCGGCGTGAGGCCGGCGAAGTCGCGGAAGTCGCGCTGGAAATGCGCCTGGTCGCTGTAGCCCATGTCGGCCGCCAGTTCGGCGCAACCCAGGCCGGGCTCCGCCGCCAGCCGCCGCAGCGCCCCCTGGAAGCGCAGCAGCCGGCTGTAGGTCTTGGGCGCCAGTCCGGTGTGCTCGCGGAACAGCGCGATGAAATGCCGGTGGCTGGCGCCGCTTTGCGCCACCGCGTCCCGCACGCTGGCGCCGGCCACCAGGCGCTGCAGGCCGTGCGCGACGGCCGGGTGCAGGCCGTGTGCGGCGCGCAGGCGGGCGAGCAGCAGGCGCTCCAGCATCTGCAGCCGCTGCCAGGCGCCACCTGCCGCGTCCAGCTGTTCCAGCGCATGGCCGGCGGCAGCGCCCCAGAGCAGCTCCAGCGGGGTGTGCATCCCGGCGAGCGCGCAGGCCGGCGCGCCCAGCAGGGCCCAGGCCGCGCCCGCGCGCAGTTGGGCACCGGCGGAACGCCCCGGCGCACTGGTGTCGCGGGCATAGTGCGCCGACCGCGCGCCACCCACCACCGCGTGGCCGAAGCTGCGGCCGGTGCGGTCGTCGGCGTGCTCGAACACCTTCAGCGGCGGCCCGCAGAGGCGGAAGGCGATGTGCATGTCACCGGTGGGCAGCACATGCTCGCGCGCGCCGGCGCGTGTGGGCTGCCCGGGTTGCGGGTCGGCGGCCCACAGCGTTTTGACGAAGGGCTGCAGCGCAGGGCAGGGCGGGCGGGTGACCAGCATCGGCGCAATTTAGCACCTCCGCCCGGGGCTGTCGCGGGCCGGATAACATGTCTCGCATGAGCAAGATCGCCACCGACCTGATCCACCACCCCTACCAGCCCCCGGCGGGCTTTGAAGCCCCGCAGCCGGGCGTCTACAAGGCCTCCACCGTCATCTTCCCCAACGTTGCGGCCATGCGGGCGCGCGACTGGAAGCACAAGGCCGGCTACACCTATGGCCTGCACGGCACGCCCACCAGCTTCACGCTGGAAGAGCGCATCGCCACGCTCGAGGGCGGGCGCCAGTGCGTGCTGCTGCCCAGCGGGCTGGCGGCCATCGCCAACGTCAACCTGGCCCTGCTCAGGACGGGCGACGAGCTTCTGATTCCCGCCAATGCCTATGGCCCCGGCAAGGCGCTCGCCGAGGGCGAGCTGGCCCAGTGGGGTATCAGCCACCAGCTGTATGACCCCATGGACCCGTCCGACCTGCAGGCCCGCATCACGCCGCGCACGCGCCTGGTGTGGCTGGAGGCCCCGGGCTCGGTGACCATGGAGTTCCCGCCACTGGTTGATCTGGCCCGGGTCTGCCGCGAGCGCGGCGTGCTCTCGGCACTGGACAACACCTGGGGCGCGGGCCTGGCCTTCAACGGCTTCGACCTGGGCCGGGGCGACCGGTTCACGCCCGGCAGCGGGGCCGACATCGTGGTCCAGGCCCTGACCAAATACCCCAGCGGCGGCGGCGACGTGCTCATGGGCAGCGTGGTCACGCGTGACGAAGCGCTGCACCTGCGGCTCAAGCTGTCCCACATGCGCCTGGGCTGGGGCGTGGGCGCCAATGACGCAGAGGCCGTGCTGCGGGCCCTGCCCAGCATCGCGCTGCGCTACCGGGCCCAGGACGCGGCCGCGCGCACGCTGGCCGCCTGGCTGCAGCAGCAACCGCAGATCGCCACGCTGCTGCATCCGGCATTTGCGGGCTCGCCCGGGCACGAGCACTGGCGGGCGCTGTGCACCGGCGACGGGCAGGGCGGGGACGCCGGGCTGGCCGCGGGCCTGTTCTCGGTGGTGTTTGATGGCCGCTACAGCACGGCCCAGGTCGATGCTTTCTGCGACGCGCTGCGGCTTTTCCGGCTGGGCTATTCGTGGGGCGGGCCAGTCAGCCTGGTGGTACCCTATGACCTTCCCTCGATGCGGCCCCACTGGCCGCACCCGGGCGTGCTGGTGCGCTTTTCCGTGGGGCTGGAGGCGGTGGAAGACCTCCAGGCCGATCTGGCCGCCGCGCTGGACGCCCTGTAACCCCGGCGCTGCGCTTTGGACAAGCGGCTTTATCGCTTACAGTGCGCGCTATAGACCTAAGAAACGGACTGCCTTGTGGCCACACCCAATTACGGATACGAGAAGCGACAGAAAGAGCTGGCCAAGAAGCGCAAGAAAGAAGACAAGCTCAAGGCCAAGGCGGAACGCAAGATCGGTTCGCCCTCTGACAGCGATGCCGGTGACAACTCCGACACTGACACCGACACCCCCGCGCCGGCGCCCGACGCGCCCGCCCAATCCTGACACTCAGCGCGGCAGCCAGCCCAGCCCCTTGGCGTGCAGGCTCTGCACATAGAGCCGGTCGGCGGTCTCGGTGACCGCCGTGGTCTCCGGGTACGCGCCGCCCGGGTCCTGCAGGTCCGCCACCACCTTGCCATCTTCGGTGAATGCCACCACGTGCCCGTAGGCCCTGGGGATGGGCCACAGGAAGCGGGGCAGGCGTAGCGTGAGCTTGCGCATGAAGGGTTGCGTGGCCATCTTGTCGATGGTGGGGTTGCGCGGCTTGACCAGGCCCATCCAGATTTTTCCGTCGAGCCCGCGCATCAGGTTGTCGGGGTAGCCCGGCAGGTTGTCAAAGACCAGCCAGGCCTGCGTGCCGGCTTGCGCGATGTTCAGGTCCTGCGCGGAGATGTTGATTTTCCAGACCCGGTATTTGCCCGTTTCCGCGACAAACAGCGATTGTTCGTCGGCGGCCAGCGCAATGCCGTTGGCAAACGCGATGCCGCGCGCCACCACCCGCACCTTGCCCGTGGCCGGGTCAAATTCAAGGACCCGGCCGCTGGAGGACTGCTCCAGGATGTCCAGCACGCTGGCCTCGAAGGTGCCACCCCATTGCTTGGCGCCAAAGCGCGTGGAGGCGTCGGTGAAATACATCCGGCCGTTGCGCGCCACCACCACCGCATCGGCATAGCGGATCGGGTCGCCATTGATCTGGTCGGCCAGCACGCTGACCTTGCGCTCCGGGGTGATGGACAGCAGGCCGCGCTCGGCGTCGGCGGCCACCAGGTTGCCGGCGGCGTCAAAATCGAAACCCAGCACGCGCCCACCGGTGTTCACGAACACCTCCTGGCCACTGCCATCGGGGTTCATGCGCAGGATGTTGCCACTGGCCACCGTGGTGTAGAGCTTGCCGTCGCGGCCGATCACGATGTGTTCCGGGCCTTCCTCGCTGCCCAGGGCAATCATCTTCAGGTTGGCGAGCCGGTCATTGACGGCAAAGGGACCCGCATAGTCTGGCGCCGTGGGCGCGTTCCAGCTCACGGGCTCGATCGGCACCGGCCACAGGCACAGGTAGGCGGCCAGCAGCGCCAGCAACAGGGCCAGTGCGGCCAGGGCTTTTTTCATGGGGTCTCCTTGATGATTTTTTGTGCGAGCTGCGCCATGGCCTCGGCCGAGCGGTTGCCGGGGGCGATCCGCTGCGCGGCATCGAACTGGCTGAAGTTGTTGCGCGTGGACCGCTCGTAGCCGGGGTCGTAGTGCAGGGCAAGCAGCTCGCGCACCACGGGCTCGAGTTCGCCGGCGCGCACCCGCGCGGTCCAGGAGCCCACCACGGCCTTGCCCCGCAGTTCCACCAGCACCTCCAGCCGGGAGCACAGCAGCGCCGGGTCGTGGACGAACTGTGCGTAGTCCTCGAGCAGCAGGGCCACGCGCTCGTCGTCCGGCAGTTCCAGGCGCAGGCAGGGGCTGGCGCGCATGGCCGCCATCAAGGCGTCATTGACCGCCACATCGCCGACCTTCTTGCTTTCGCTTTCCACAAACACCGGCCGCGCCGGGTCCAGCTGGCGCAGGGCGTCCCAGACCAGCGTGTCAAACCGCTTCTGCGAGGGTTGCGCGAGGCCCGGCACCGTGCCCAGCACCGAACTGCGGTGGCTGGCCAGGGCCTCCAGGTCGAGCACCTGCGCGCCCTGGCGCGCCAGGGCATGCAGCAGCCGGGTCTTGCCCGAGCCCGTGGGCCCGCAGACCACGCGGAACTGCAGCCGCTGCGCGAGTTCGGGCAGGTGTTGCAGCACGGCGGCGCGAAAGGCCTTGTAGCCGCCCTCGACCAGGTGCACCCGGAACCCGATCTGGCCCAGGACCAGCGCGAGCGAACCGCTGCGCTGGCCGCCGCGCCAGCAGTACACCAGGGGCTGCCACTGCCGGGGCTTGTCCATGACCTCGCGCGTGATGTGGCTGGCCACGTTGGCCGCCACCAGCGCCGCGCCGCGCTTGCGCGCCTCGAAGGGGTTGACCTGCTTGTACAGCGTGCCGACTTCCTTGCGCTCGGCGTCGTTGAGCGATGGCCAGTTGACCGCGCCGGGCAGGTGGTCCAGTGCAAATTCGGATTCGCTGCGGGCGTCGATCACGGTGCTGAACTCACCCAGACGCAGCACGGCGTCGGCGGCGGAAACACGGACTTCGCTCACAGCAGCTTCTTCAGTTCGGGCCAGACGTTCTCGAGCATCCTGGGGTGGGCTTCTTCGCGCGGATGAATGCGGTCGGGCTGGAACAGGCGGGTCGGGTCGGCATCGTCGGCGATGCCCTTGAGCAGGAACGGCACCACGGCGGCCCGCGTCGCCTGGGCCACCTTGCCAAACAGGGCCATGAAGCGGTTGGCGTAGTCGGTGCCGTAGTTGGGTGGCACCTGCATGCCGACCAGCAGCACCCTGGCGCCGGCCTTCTGCGCCGCGCGCGTCATCTGGGTGAGGTTGTCCTCGGTCATCTTCAGGGGCAGGCCCCGCAACGCGTCATTGCCACCCAGCTCGATCACCACCACCGTGGGGTGGTGCCTGGCCAGCAGTGCGCCCAGCCGCGAACGCCCGCCCGAGGTGGTGTCGCCGCTGATGCTGGCGTTGACCACCCGCGCGCCGCCGGGTTGCGCCTGCAGCCGTTGTTCGAGCAGGGCGACCCAGCCGCTGCCGCGTTTCAGGCCATACTCGGCACTGAGCGAGTCGCCCACCACCAGCACCAGCGGCGCAGCGCCAGGCGCGGCGGCCGCGAGACCCCCATAACCGCCAGCTAATGCGGCCGCGATAAAGTGGCGGCGACGCCACCCAGCATTGATCATGTCCGAACCCATCATCTCAGTCGAAAACGTATGCAAGTCAGTCACGGATTCCACCGGGACTCTCGACATTTTGCGCGATATCGATTTCACGCTGGCACCGCGCGAGACCGCGGCCATTGTCGGTGCCTCGGGCTCGGGCAAAAGCACCTTGCTGTCCATCGTGGCCGGGCTGGACACGCCCACCCGCGGTACGGTCCGTCTCGCGGGCCAGGATCTGTTTGACATGGATGAGGACGACCGCGCCGCGCTGCGCGCGCAGAAGGTCGGCTTCGTGTTCCAGAGCTTCCAGCTCATGGGCAACCTGACCGCGCTTGAAAACGTGATGCTGCCGCTGGAGCTCGCGGGCCGCAAGGACTCGCGCCGCGCCGCCGCCGAGATGCTGGAGCGCGTGGGCCTGGCCGCGCGGCTGGGCCACTACCCCAAGGTGCTGTCGGGTGGCGAGCAGCAGCGCGTGGCGCTGGCCCGGGCCTTTGTGGTGCAGCCCGCGGTGCTGCTGGCCGACGAGCCCACCGGCAGCCTGGACTTCGCAACCGGTGAAACGGTGATGCAGCTCATGTTTGACCTCAACCGCGAGCAGGGCACCACGCTGGTCCTGGTCACGCACGACCGCGCCATTGCCGCGCGCTGCGAACGCCGCATCACCATCGAGGCCGGGCGCATCTCGGCCTGAGAGATGGCCCCCACGCTTGCCGCAGCGTGTGCTGCGCTGCCCCCCCGAGGGGCTTCAGCCGCCCTGGGGCGGCCCGGCGGCGTCTGACCGGCCGGCGCCTCAGCGCTGGGGCAGGGCCCGCTTGATCGCCTGGAGAAACACCTCGCGTTGCTGCACGTGGTCGATGTTGGCGGCGACGGCCATGACAAATTCCTTGAAGGTGGTGGCCCGCGATGCTTCCTTGCGGATCAGCATCTTGGCCATGGGCCCGATGAACTTGCTCAGCGTGTGCTCGATGATGGCCAGCTCCTCGGGCGGAATGTCCATTTGCCGCGTGGAATGCAGCGGCAGGGACGGCTCGGGCCGGGACGGTGTGCGCCGGGTCGGCTCGAGCCGCGACGACGCAGGCTGGCTCAGCGGCATGGGCCGCGAGGGCCGGCTGCCACTGCGCGACAGCGGCTGGCTCAGGGGCATGGGCCGGCTCGACGGCGGCTGCGAGGCGGGCCGGCTGTGGCCCGGGTGGCTCTGGCTGTGGGTGAGGGTGCCGTAGATGAAGGCATCGCGCGAGCGTTCTTCCTGGATCGACGGCGCCAGCGCCTCGCGCAGCTCGGGAATGCTGCGTGCCAGGGGCAGGGCCTTGCGCACCAGCACCCTGGACAGCGGGCCGATCAGGCGGGTCAGGTCGGCCTCGACCTCGGCCACCTGGGCCGCGTCAAGCACCTGCCCCGAGATCACCGGCATGGTCTGCGTGTAGCCGGTGGCCGGGCCTTCGCGACGGGTGCTGCCGCGCGGGCCGTTGGCCACGCAATAGACCTCGTGCAGGCGCGCGTGCTTGTCGCTGTATTGGCCCAGGTACTCGAACATCTCGGCGGTGTCGTCGGTGATGCGCGAGATCACGTCGTAGTAGGCGCGGGACACCAGGACCTGGTTGGCGTCGGCGAAATCCATGATGCGCTGCGCCACGTTGATGCCATCGCCCACCACGTTGACGCGCTCGTTGATGTCGGCAATCACGCGCACCGGGCCCATGTGCAGGCCGACGCGCACCGACAGGTGGCTGCCGTAGCGCTGGCCCAGCAGGTCGCGCAGCAGCAGCGCCGAGTGCAGGGCTTCCTCGGGGTCGCCCATGAAGCAGATCGCGGCGCCGTCACCGGTGTCGATGGCGATGCGGGTGTCTTCGGGCACGCCCTTGAGCGCCTTGCCGATCAGCTCGTTGAACAGCTTCTTGAGTGCGACCTGGTCGTCCACCGACCGGATCGAGTAGCCGATCAGGTCCAGGAACATGATGGTGCACAGCAGGTTCTTGCGCTGAAAGGCTGCCAGGCCGCCGGGTGCGCTGCCTGAGCCGGTCGAACCGGCCGATCCGGTCGTGGCGGGCGCGGCATAGCCGCCCGCGGGCAGGCCGGGGCGTCTGGCGTCGAGATCGAAATCCAGCGCGGGTGCGTCGGGCTGTTCCGAGCCCTGGATGGCGGCGCGGAATTCGGCCACGTTCTGGGGCCGGCGGCTCTCGTCGGGGTTGATGGCCCAGTCGATGGCATCGAGCAGCGAGGCGCCAAACACGCTGGCCTCGGCCAGGCTGGAGGCCGGCAGCATGCTGTCGGTCTTGACGCGCGAGGCCGACTCCAGGGGCTTCTTGCCCGTGGTCATCCAGTACATCACGGCGCCCAGAGAATAAATATCGGTCCACGGTCCCTGGTTGCCCTGGGAGTGGTATTGCTCGAACGGCGCGAAACCCGGGCTCACGATGTTGGTCATGTCCTGGTTGGCAGTGACCCGGCGCGCCGCGCCGAAGTCCAGCAGCACCGGGGTGCCGTCGGCCCGCACATAGATGTTGTCGGGCTTGATGTCGCGGTGCAGGAAGCCGGTCTTGTGCACGGCGGCCAGGCCGTCCAGCAGCGGGTAGATGATGGAGAGCAGGGCCCGCTGCGTCAGCGGTGCGTTCTGCGGCACCCAGCGCTTGAGCGGGTCGCCCGACTCGTACTCCATGACGATGTAGGCCGTGCTGTTCTCGCGGAAGTAGCGCAGCACCCGCACGATGTTGGGGTGGCGGAAGGTGGCCAGCGCCCGCGCTTCGTCCAGGAAGCGCTCCAGGCCCCAGTTGTACTGGTCGATGGTTTCCTGCGCCGTGCCGCGCACCTGCACCTGGTGGTTGGCGACGCGGGTCACCGAGTCGCCGGGGAAATACTCCTTGATGGCCACCGGCAGGTTCAGGTTGATGTCGCGGGCCAGGTAGGTGATGCCGAAGCCACCCACACCCAGCGCGCGCTCGATCTGGTATTCAAGCAGCTTGTAGCCGCCCGGCAGGCAGGCGGTGTCGCCCGACGCCGATGGCGGCGGGGGAGGGGAACCGTGGGCCGCTGTCATCGGGTACTGCGTGTGGACAGGCTTACTGGTCGATCATCTGCATGGCTTTTTCAAGGCTTCGCCGCATGCGGTTGAACGAACTGCCCAGCACGGCGACCTCGTCGCTGCCCTTTTCGGCCACTTCGGGTTCGTTGAAGTCGCCGGTGCTGACCTTGTCGGCCGACTGCGACATCTTGCGGATCGGCCGGATGATGAGCCAGCTCAGCATCAGGTTGAGCACCACGAAAACCACGACGAACACCCCGGCCAGCGAGGCCATGAAGGTGGTGAAGGCGCGGTCGGCATTGTGGATCGGGATGGCCATGGGCACCGTGACCACCTGGGCGCCGACGATCTCGTTGTGCTTCCAGCCAAAGCCGTTGGCCTCGCCGTAGATCTTGATCATGGTGGGCGGCGCGGCGTCAGCCGTGCTGTGGCACTGCAGGCAGGCCGGGTTGCCGATCTGGATGGGCTTGGCGATGAACAGGCTGCGGCCCGTGGATGACTGGCGCTCGGCCACGATTTCCTTGAGGTCGGCGTGCTGGCGGAACTGCTGCACGAGGTCAGCCTCCCAGTCGGCCGCGCGGTCGCGCGGGTTGGTGGGGTTGAGCGTGGCTTCCTTGTAGCCGTAGTCGGGGTATTTTTTCTGGAGCTGGTTGACGGCCTCGGTCGCGGCGTAGGCCGGCACGGTCTGCGGCAGGAAGACTTCTTCAAGCTGCTTGATCAGGTGCGGCTGGATCTGCGTGATGGTGTAGGTGCGCACGGAGATCGCGGCTTCCATCATGAGGCGGGCGTTGCGCACCACCTCGTCGCGGGCATTGTCCTGGAGCAATTGGCGCGATATGAACCCGGCAGCGCCAAAACCGGCCAGGAACACCACAACGAGTACCAGATTGAATTTGAGGCGCAGGCCCATGCTTCTTCTCCTTGTTATGAGGACTATTTTATACGGTGGGGCCGGGGGCGGGCACGGGATAATCCTGTGATGTCTTCCCCTAAAGTTCTGTTCGGATTCCACGCCGTGGGTGTCCGGCTCAAGACCGCGCCCCGGTCCATCATCGAGATATACGTCGATCCCTCGCGAAAGGATGCACGCATGCGCCAGTTTCTGGAGCGTGTGGGCGAAGCCCAGGTCCGGCTGATCGAGGCCGACGGCCTGCGGCTGGCCAAACTGGCGGGCAGCCATGGCCACCAGGGCGTGGCCGCGCGGGTGGAGCCGATGCCGCAGGCCCATTCACTCGATGACCTGCTGGACGGCATCGAGGGGCCGCCTCTGCTGCTGGTGCTCGATGGCGTGACCGATCCGCACAACCTGGGCGCCTGCCTGCGCGTGGCCGACGGCGCCGGCGCGCACGCGGTGATTGCCCCCAAGGACCATGCCGCGGGCATCAATGCGACGGTCGCCAAGGTGTCCAGCGGGGCGTCGGAGACGGTGCCGTACTTCATGGTGACCAACCTGGCGCGCACCCTGGGCGAGCTCAAGGAGCGCAACATCTGGTGCATAGGCACCAGCGACGACGCGCCCAAAACCCTGTTCCAGATGGATTTCACCGGGCCCGTGGCCCTGGTGCTGGGCGCCGAGGGCGCCGGCATGCGCCAGCTCACGCGCAAGACCTGCGACGAACTGGCCAGCATCCCCATGCAGGGCGCGGTGGAAAGCCTCAATGTGTCGGTGGCCAGCGGGGTCTGCCTCTACGAGGCGTTGCGCCAGCGGGTGGGCCGGGGGGTGTGAGCCCGGACGACGCACTGGCCCTGGCACGCGGCTGGGCCGCGGCTGCCCCCCACCTGGCCGTGCTGACCGGTGCGGGGATCAGCGCCGAGTCAGGCGTTCCCACCTTCCGTGACGCCCAAACCGGCCTGTGGGCGCGCTTGCGGCCCGAGGAACTGGCCACCGAAGAGGCTTTTCGCGCGCACCCCGAGCGGGTCTGGGACTGGTACGCGCAGCGCCGCGAGCGCGTGGCCCAGGCCCTGCCCAATGCCGGTCACCAGGCCCTGGCTGATTTCCAGCAGCGGCACTCCGGCCGCCTGACGCTGATCACCCAGAACGTGGACGGCCTGCACCAGCGGGCCGGCAGCACCGGCGTGCTGGCCCTGCATGGGCAGCTGGCCGAGGACCGCTGGCTGGACCCGCCCCAGCCGTGCTGTGACCCGGAGCTGGCCCACAAGGGCTCGCCACCGCGGTGCGTGCGCTGCGGCAACCTGCGCCGGCCCGCCGTGGTGTGGTTTGGCGAAATGCTGCCGCCGCAGGCACTGGGCGCTGCCCAGCAGGCCGCCCGCCAGTGCGCGCTGATGCTGGTGGTGGGCACCTCGGGCGCGGTCTATCCGGCCGCGGGCCTGGCCCGCATCGCCCGCGACGCCGGGGCCCGGGTGGTGGTGGTCAACACCGCGCCCAGCGGGCTGGATGACGAGGCCCATGCCGTGCTGCGCGGCCCGGCGGCCCGCGTACTGCCGCAATTGCTATCAGATCTGTAGCAGGTCATGGCCGCCAGGCCTGGACTCCAGGCCCAAAAGGCTTGAAAGAGGGCTTGGAGGGGGCTTGAAAGCCGGCCCGGCGCCTGTCAGATCCAGCCCAGCGCCCCCAGCAGCGCCCCGGCGCCCAGCAGCCACAGCAGGTGCAGCCGTGTGCGCCACACGATGATGGCCGTGATCACGGCCACCAACCAGATCGGCCAGCGGCTCAGTGCATAGTTGCCGCCCGTGGCCAGCAGCCAGCCGGTGGCGATCAGCAAGGCGATCACGATGGGCGCCATGCCCTGCTTGAAGGCCCGCACCGCGCGCAGCTCGCGGTTGCGGTGGCCCCAGCGCGCGGCCAGGTAGGTCAGGGTGGTGCTGGGCAGCATGATGCCCAGCATGGTCAGGCCCATGCCCAGCGCTGCCATGGGCAGGCCGCCGGCGTTCAGGCCCACGTTCCAGCCCATCAGCGCCACAAACAGCACATTGGGCCCGGGGGCCGCCTGGGCGATGGCGATGGAGGCGTTGAACTGCGGGATCGACAGCCAGTGCGCTTCTTCCACCAGGTAGCGGTGCATGTCGGGCGCGACGGTGATGGCGCCGCCCACCGCCAGCAGCGACAGCGAGGCAAAGTGCAGCAGCAGGCTCAGCCAGTCCGCGGCCGTGAGGGTCAGGCTCATGGCGCGAGCTTTCGCCAGGTCAGCGCGCAGGCCAGGCCGCCCAGGCCCAGCAGCACCCAGGCCAGCGGTAGCCGCAGCAGCGCCACGCCCGCAAAGCACAGCACCGCCAGCGCGATGCAGGTGGGCAGCCCCATGGGGTTGGACTTGAGCGCGCTCACCAGCTTGAGGCCCGTGGCCGTGATCAGCCCGGCCGCCACCGCGCCCATGCCGCGCAGCGCGCCGGCCACCTGCGGGCTGTCGGCAAAGTGCGCGTAGACCAGCGCCAGCGCGAGCACGATCACCAGCGGCGCCGCGAGCATGCCGGCCAGCGCCGACAGTGCGCCGCGCAGGCCGAAGTAGCGGTCGCCAATCATCATCGACAGGTTGATCACGTTGGGCCCGGGCAGGATCTGCGCCACGGCCCAGTCCTCGACGAACTCCTCGCGCGTCATCCAGCGCTTTTTCTCGACCAGCTCGCGCTGCACCACGGCCAGCACACCGCCAAAGCCCTGCAGGGCCAGCCAGGTGAAGGACCAGAACAGGTCGGCCAGTGATTGGGGTTGGGGTCGCGACTCGGTCGCGGGCAAGGGCGGGTCGGCGGGAACAGGGCTCATGGCCGGCCGATTATCCCGTGCGCGCCGCGGCCGCGCGCGTGGCGGGTCTTAGCCGGCCAGCGGAAGGAAGATGTCGGTCAACAGCTCGGCCGGCGGCGTATCGCGCGGGTGGTTCAGGTATTCCTCAAACACCGGCAGATTGGCCGCCTCGTGGCCTGACTGCACCAGCCAGCGGCCGTAGAGCCACTGGTAGGCGGCGCGCATGGTGGCATAGGGCCCGCGATGCCGCAGCACCGCGCAGCGGCCGCCGCCAAGCACAAACCGTTCAAGCGGCTGCCGGGCCTGCGCGCCGGGTGGCAGCGACAGGCCCGCGCGCGAGCTGAGCTGCGATTCGGGCACGGCGAACGGGTCGTCGTCATACACCGCCATCCAGCGGGTCTCGGGCCGCACCAGCCCCTGCGCCGCCATGCGGGCATGGGCGGCCTCAAAGGCCTTGCCCACCAGCATGTAGGAGCCGCGGTGGGCCAGCCCCGCCAACTGCACCGCGGGCACCTGCCGCAACGCCACCTCGTAGCCCACCGCCTCGGGCTGGGCCCCGGGCGCCTGGAACACCGCATGGCCGCCCTGGCGGCGGTACTGCGTCGGGCTCATGCCGTAAGCGGCGCGGAAGGCCCGGGTGAACGATTGCACGTTGGGGTAGCCGCACTGCCGCGCCAGCGGCGCCACGCCCAGCGAGGTGTTGGCCAGGTAGCCCGAGGCGCGGTGCAGCCGCAGGCGCCGCACCGTGGCGGCAATGGTCTCGCCGTACAGCGCGTGGTACACGCGGTGCCAGTGGTAGGGCGAGAGGTGGGCCACCTCGGCCAGGCGGTTCAGGTCGAGCTCGCCCGCGAGGTGGTCGTGGATGTAGGCCGTGACGCGGGCCAGCCGCTCCTGGTAGTCCAGCCAGTCGTGTGCACGGTTCATGCGCGCTGATTATTCCGCAGCGCCGGCCGGTTGCAGGCCCACCAGGATCTCGATCTGGCCATCGGCGCGGTAATGCTCGTACTCCGCAATGAAGGTCTTGTGCAGGTCGGTGCGTTGCCAGATCGCCTGCCAGGCCGCGCCCACCAGGTCCGGGCGGCCCGGCGCCACCGGGAACACGGCCCGGCGCGAGGCCGGCACCACCACGCGCACCAGGCCCTCGGGCACGGCGGCGCTGGCTGCCACGGCGGGGCCGATCACCAGCGAATACAGGCCCAGGTTGTTGCGCCCGGCGTTCTGGAAATGGGTGTAGACCGCGTACACGTCGTCCGACAGTCGGCCCGGCACGCGGGACGCCACAGCCTGCTGGCTGAAACGCGCCCAGTGCGCGGGAATGGTCTGGAAGGCGTCCTCGTTGGTGGTGCGCAGTTCGATGCCGACCACGGTGAGGGCCTGTTCCTGCTCGATGATGTTCATGGGGGCTCCCGGGTGAGTGGAGCCATGAATCTAAGGCGGCGCGGCGGACAATTCTTGCGCAGTTGCGGGCCGCGTGGCCAGCCACAGGCCGGCCGCAATGAGCGCCAGCGCCACCAGCGACGCGGCCTGCAGCGGCTCGCCCAGCCAGGCCCAGCCCAGCAACGCGGCCGTCACGGGGTTCAGCGCGAGGAACACCGTGACCCGCGTCGGCGACTCGTGCTTGAGCGCGTACAGCCACAGGAAATAGCCCACGCCGCTGGACACGCCGATGAATGCCGTGACCGCCCAGGCCTGCGCGCTCAGGTGCTGGATGCGCTGGGGCCAGTGCTCGGCGAGCGCCAGCGCGGCCAGCACCACGACCGAGGCCAGCATCGCAAAGGCCGAGACCGGCACCGTGGGATAGCGCCGCAGGTAGGGCCGGTACAGCACGCTGCACAGCGCGCCCGTGGCGGCGGCCGCCAGCACCGCGAGCTCACCCCACCAGCCGCCCGGCCCCTCGCCGGCCCGGCTGGCCGCCAGCTTGGGCGCCAGCGACAGCGCCACCCCGGCCACCGACAGCAGCACGCCCAGCAGCAGGCGCGCGCTGGCCTGCTCGCGCCCCAGCGCGGCCGACAGCGCCAACGTGAGCAGCGGGAACAGGCTGAAGATCAGCGCCGCCTGCGCCGCGCCCAGGTGCTGCAGCCCGTAGTTGAGCAGCGCAATCAGCAGCCCGAACTGGCAGGCCCCCAATGCGGCCATGGCGAGCAGGTCGGTTGCTATGAATTTGGTAGCTAATAGTGGCCGCCCCGCCTGGACTCCAGGCCGATAGAGCCACAAAACGGCGGGCAGGAGGCAGGCCAGGCCGATGGCGTAGCGCAGCAGCGCCAGCGTGAGCGGCGGCACCTCGGCCACCACGAGGCGCGAGGCCACAATCGCCGCGCCCACCTGCACGCCGGTGGCGGCCGCGGCCCACAGCGGCAGGTGCGCGGGAGGCTTCAGAGCACCAGCTCCCAGGTCTCGCCCACGAGGTCCTGGCCGTAGCCGTGGTAGGGCTCGCTGTGGGTCAGCACAAAGCCGCGCTTGGTGTAAATGTCGCGCGCGGCCGTGAGGTTGCGGTTGGTCCAGAGCACCATCTTTTTGTAGCCCTTGCTGCGCGCAAAGGCCAGGCATTCGTCGGTCAGGCGCGCGCCCAGGCCCAGGCCACGCGCCTGGGCCGTGAGGATCAGCAGCCGCAACTGGGCCACGGTCTTGCTCTTGCGCACCACAAACACCGAGCCCACGCGTTCGCCGTTGATCTCGGCCACCCAGCCGCGCTCCCAGTCGGGCTGCCAGTGCTTGATCATGCTGGCCGCAATGCCCGCCACCAGGCCTTCGAAGTCGCGGTTCCAGCCGTACTCGCGCGCATAAATCTCGCCATGCTGCTGCACCACCCAGCCAAAGTCGCCGGGCTGCAGGTCGCGCAGCACGGCGGTGCGCAGTGGCGGGGACGGCGCGCTGGCCGGATCGATCAGCCGCTGCACGGTGGCCATGGCGCCCAGCAGGGCCTGCTGATCGGCTGGCGCCAGCGGCGCCAGCAGCGCAGCGGCTTCGTCGCGTGACTGCTGCTGCAGCGGCGCAAAGGCGACATGGCCGGCCTGGGTGAGCTGGAGCAGGCTTTGCCGTGCATCGGCTGGCGAGGGCACGCGGGCCAGCCAGCCCCTGGCCTCGAAGCGGCGCAGGATGCGGCTGAGGTAGCCCGCGTCCAGCGTGAGGTCGCGCGCGAGTTCGGTGGCGGTGGGCTGGTCGCGGTGCGCCAGCTCGTACAGCACGCGCACCTCGGTCAGCGAGAACTGGCTGCCCAGGTAAGGGTCCAGCACGCCGATGCGCTGGGTATAGAAGCGGTTGAAGCTGCGCACGGCCTTGACGTGGGCCGGCGCGACATCGGGGGCGGTGGTCGGGTCCATAAATGACATCGTCAAACAATTGGTTGCCGATGTCAAGCAAATGCCAGAGTCAGATCACCCGCCTGGGCGCCGCCGTGGCCACGTTGCCGCTGTTGGGGGTGCCGGTCGGCTCGATCAGCAGCAGGTGGGCTTCTTCCAGCGCGCGCGGCCGGTGCTCGATGCCGCGCGGCACCACGTACATCTGCCCGGGTGCCAGCCGCACCGTGGCGCCGCCGGGCAGGTCAATCTCCAGCCGGCCCTTGAGCACCAGGAAGAAGTCATCGGTGTCGGGGTGCGAATGCCAGTGGTAGTCGCCCTGCACCTTGACCACCATGACGTCGTGGCCGTTGTACTCGCACACGGTGCGCGGCTGCCAGTGGCCCTCAAAGGCGGCCAGCTTGCCGGCCAGGTCAATGGGCTGCACCTGCGGGCCCGCCAGCGCCAGCGCCAGCGCCAGTTCCATGAACACGGCATGGGCCTGGTAGTGCGCCAGATCGTTGGCCTGCTGGTAGTGCTGCATGCTGTGGTCGGGGTAGCCGGCCACCTCGCGGAAGCCCGCCCGGCGGTACAGCGCGTGTGCCGCCGTGAGGAACCGCAGGCTTTCCAGCCGCACGCTCTGGTAGCCCGCGGCCCGGGCATCGGCCAGCAGGCGCTCAAGCAGTTGCCGGCCGGCGCCCCGCCCGCGGGCCTGCGGGCGGATGTACATGCGTTGCACCTCCGCCGCCGTGGTGCTCAGGCGCTGCAGGGCGCCCACCCCGATCCAGGCGCCGGCCTGGCGCACCAGGTACAGCCCGTCCACCGTGGCCAGGCTTGACGCCTGCATCGCGGCCACGTCAAAGCGCAGGCCATGGTGTTGGGCGGCGCCGGCCGCCACCCAGTCCAGGTACTCGGCGATCAGCGCCTGGGCGGCCTCGCGCCGGGGCGCGTCGTTGACGGGGACGATGTCCAGGGGGTCTTGCATGGCTGTGGTTCGGGAAAGATGAGGCCGCCAGTCTGCTGTTGCCGCGCCCTCATGTCTTGTACGATTGATTCATGCACAGCCCGCCCTCACCAGAGACCCGCGACTGGGTCCGCTTCCAGCCCGGCGCGATCGAGGGCGTGACGCTGATGAAGGCGCATTTCACCGACCATGCCTTTGAGCGCCACAGCCACGAGACCTATGCCATCGGCGTCACGGCCTCGGGGGTGCAGACCTTTCATTGCGGCGGCAGCCTGCATGCGAGCCTGCGCGGCGACGTGATCCTGTTCAACCCCGACGAGGCACATGACGGCCAGCGGGGCACGCAGGAGGGCTTTGGCTACGCCATGCTGTATGTGTCGCCTCAGGTCATGGCGGATTGCCGTGACAAGGCCGCGGGCACCGACGCCGCAAGCTACTTCGCGCAACCCGTGGTGCGGGACCCCGCGCTGGGGCGGGTACTGACGCGCGCCATCGAGGCCGTGGGCCAGCGCCAGGAGTCGCTGCGCGCGCAGGAGCTCACGCGCCTGGCGCTGACCCGCCTGCTGCAGCGACACGGCGAGCAGCGGCGCACCGCGGGGGCTGCCCAGCCTGCCGGCACGGCACGCATGCAGCGGGTGCGCGACTACCTGTGCGCCCATTTCGACCAGGACATCACGGTGGACTGGCTGGCCAGAGAAGCCGGCCTGTCGCGCGTTCACCTGACGCGGGCCTTTGCGCAGCACTTTGGCGTGCCGCCCCACATTTACCTGAACGCGGTGCGCATCCAGCACGCGCGCGCCGCCATGCTGCGCGGTGATGCGCTGTCGGAGGTGGCGGCGGCCTGTGGCTTTGCCGACCAGAGCCATTTCAGCCGGCGCTTCAAGGGCAGCATGGGCCTGACGCCCGGCGCCTGGCTGCGCCAGATGCGCGAGGCGCGGTCGTGAGCAGCGCCACCGCGGGCTTGCAGCCTTTCATCCGCGGTCTGGCCTTCCCCGAGTCGCCACGCTGGCACCAGGGCGCGCTGTGGTTTTCGGACTTCTACCAGGGCCGGGTGTTCCGCGCCGCGATGGATGGCCAGCTGGACACCGTTGCCGAGGTGCCGGGCCAGCCCTCGGGCCTGGGCTGGCTGCCCGACGGCCGGCTGCTCGTGGTGTCCATGCTCGAGCGGCGCCTGCTGCGGCTGGACCCGCAAGGCCTGAGCGAGGTGGCCGACCTGTCGGCGCTGGTGCCGGCGCCGTGCAACGACATGGTGGTCAACGCGCGGGGCAACGCCTACATCGGCAACTTCGGCTTTGACCTGCCCGCGCGCGCGCCGTTTGCGCCCACGGTGCTGGTGCGGGTCACGCCGGAGGGCCGCGCCGAGGTGGTGGCGCGGGACTTGCACTTTCCCAATGGCAGCGTGTTCAGCCCCGATGGCCGCACCCTGATCGTGGCCGAGAGCTACGGCCAGCGGCTCACGGCCTTTGATGTGGCCCCCGACGGCGGCCTGGGCGGCCGCCGCGTCTGGGCGCAGCTGCAGGGCAAGGGCGTGGGGCCGGACGGCATCTGCCTCGATGCCCAGGGCGCCATCTGGCTGGCTTCACCGGTGAGCCGCGAAGTGCTGCGCGTGCGCGAGGGCGGGGAGGTGACCCACCGCATTCCGACGCCCGACCAGGCCGTGGCCTGCGCGCTGGGCGGCCCCCAGGGCCGCACGCTGTTCGTGGCCACGGGCCGCGTGATGGTCACGCCCGCGCAGTCGCGCGAAGCGCTGAGCGGGATGATCTACACCGTGCCGGTCGAGGTGCCCGGCGCGCAGTTCCGGTAGCCTGCCAGCGGGCGTTCAGTACACCGGCTGGTGCTTGCGCACCGCGTCTTTCACCTGGGGCGACAGCACAAAGCCCGGGCCAAACTGGCTGGCCAGCACCTCGGCGCGGTGGAAGAACGCGTCGATGCCCATGCCGTAGATGAACTGCATGGCGCCGCCGGTCCAGGCCGGAAAGCCAATGCCGAAGATCGAGCCGATGTTGGCGTCATGCACCGTGGTCAGCACACCCTCGTTCAGGCAGCGCGCGGTTTCCACGGCCTGGCGGAACAGCAGGCGGTCCTTGAGGTCCTGCAGGTTCCAGGTGGCGCCGGGCTTTTCAAACAGGGTCTTGAGCTCGGGCCACAGGGTTTTCTTCGCCCCTTCAGGGTAGTCATAGAAGCCGCCGCCGCCCGCGCGGCCCGGGCGGTTGTGTTCCTTGACCATGCGCTCCACCAGCAGTTCACCGGGGCTGGCGATGTAGGTGTTGCCTTCGGCGTTGTAGTCGGCGCGCGTCTGGTCCAGCACATGCACGCTGAGCGACAGCGCGGTTTCGTCCAGCACGGCCAGCGGGCCCACGGGCATGCCGGCCTGGATGCCGGCGTTTTCGATCACCGCGGCCGGAATGCCCTCGTCCAGCATGGCCGCGCCTTCCATCACAAAGGTGCCGAAGGTGCGGCTGGTGTAGAAGCCGCGCGAGTCGTTGACCACGATGGGGATCTTGCCGATGCCCTGCACATAGTCAAAGGCCCGGGCCACGGTCTCGTCATCGGTCTGCTGGCCGCGGATGATCTCCACCAGCTTCATCTTGTCCACCGGGCTGAAGAAGTGGATGCCGACAAATTTCTCTGGCCGGGCGCTGGCCCTGGCCAGGCCGCTGATCGGCAGGGTGGAGGTGTTGCTGGCAAAGAAGCCGCCCGGGGCCAGCAGCGGCTCGGCCTCTTGCGTGACCCGGGCCTTGAGCTCGCGCTGCTCGAACACGGCCTCGATGATCAGGTCGCAGCCTTTCAGGTCGGCCGCCTTGTCCGTGGCGGTGATGCGGTCCAGCAGCGCCTTCTGGTCGTGCGGGCTCATACGGCCCTTGTCCACGCGCGGCTGGGTCAGCTTGACGCTGTAGGCCTTGCCGTGCTCGGCCTTGTCGTGCGTCACATCCTTGAGCACCGTGGCCACGCCGCGCGAGGCCTGCACATAGGCAATGCCCGCGCCCATCATGCCCGCTCCCAGCACGCCAACCTTCTGCGGCTTGTATTTCTCGATGCGTCCTGCGCCTGTCGAAGGGCCGGGCCGCGACTGGCCCGACTTGATCGCGTTCATGTTGAAGAAGAACGTGTTGATCATGTTCTTGGCCACCGGGCTCACGATGAGCTTGGCCAGGTAGCGGCTCTCGATGCGCAGCGCGGTGTCAAAGTCCACCTGCGCGCCTTCGACCATGGCGGCCAGCGCGTACTCGGGCGCGGGGTACAGGCCGCGTGTCTTCTGCTTGAGCACGGCGGGAGCCACGCTGAGCATGCCCGCGATCTTGGGGTTGGCCGGCGTGCCGCCGGGCATCTTGTAGTTCTTGTCGTCCCAGGGGTGGTGGGCGGGGGTGGGCGCATCGGCATGCCTGGCAATCCAGGCCAGCGCGGCGGCGCGCAGCCTGGCGGCCAGGTCACCGTCGGTGGGCACCAGTTCGTGCACCAGGCCCAGCTCCAGCGCCTCGCGCGGGCCAAACAGCTTGCTCTCCAGGATGTAGGGCTGCGCGCCCATCAGGCCCAGCAGGCGGGTCATCTTGGTGATGCCGCTGGCGCCGGGGATCAGGCCCAGCGTGATCTCGGGCAGGCCAAACTGGATCCTGGGGTTGTCGGCCGCCACGCGGCAGTGGCCCACCAGCGCCACCTCCCAGCCGCCGCCCAAAGCGGTGCCGTTGAGGCAGCTCACCACGGGCTTGCCCAGTGTTTCCAGCGTGCGGAAGTTCTTCTTGGTCTGCTCGATCTCCTCGAACACGCGGTGCGCGTCGCTGGCCTGCAGGCGCATCGTGCCCTTGAGGTCGGCGCCGGCGAAGAAGGTGGTCTTGTTCGACGCGAGGATGATGCCCTTGATCGCGTCCTTGTCCTTCACCACCCGGTCCGTGGCCTCGGTCAGGTCCAGCTGCCACTGCGCGCACATGGTGTTGACCGGCGAGCCCGGCTCGTCGAAGGTGAGGGTGGCGATGCCGTCAGTCAGGGTGTAGTGGATGGTTTTCAATCATGTCTCCAGGGGTTGCCCGAATGCGGGCTTATTCAAGGCCTGCGTGGAACCGGCTCTGCCGGGCCGCGGCAGGCGCCCCCCTCTGGGGGGAGGCGGCCGCAGGCCGCTTCGGGGGGAGGGTCGTCAGACCCGTTCAACTATGGTGGCAATGCCCATGCCGCCGCCAACGCAGAGGGTGGCGAGGCCGTAACGCAGCTTGCGCCGGTGCAGCTCATCGATCAGCGTGTTCAGGATCATCGCGCCCGTGGCGCCCAGCGGGTGGCCCATGGCAATGGCGCCGCCGTTCACGTTGACCTTGTCGTGCGGCACGCCCATCTCCTTCATGAAGCGCATGGGCACGGCGGCAAAGGCCTCGTTCACTTCAAACAGGTCGATCTGGTCGATCGTCATGCCGGCCTTGGCCAGCGCCTTGCGCGCGGCGGGCATGGGGCCGGTGAGCATGATGGTGGGGTCGGCGCCGCTGAGCGCCGCCGCCACAATGCGCGCGCGCGGCGTGAAGCCATGTGTCTTGCCCGCGGCCTCGGAGCCGATCAGGATGGCGGCCGCGCCGTCCACAATGCCCGACGAGTTGCCCGCATGGTGCACGTGGTGAATGCGCTCGACCTGCGGGTAGCGGCTGATGGCCACCTGGTCAAAGCCCATGGCGCCCAGTTGCTCAAAGGCAGGGCGCAGGCCGGCCAGGCCTTCCATGGTGGTGCGCGGCTTGATGAACTCGTCCTCGGCCAGGATGGTCTGGTCCAGAAAGTCCTTGACCGGCACCACAGAGCCCGCAAAAAAGCCGCCTTCGCGCGCCCTGGCCGCGCGCTTCTGGCTTTCCATGGCAAAGGCGTCCACGTCGTCGCGCGTGAAGCCTTCGAGCGTGGCGATCAGGTCCGCGCCAATGCCCTGGGGCACGAAGTCGGTGGCGCTGTTGGTTTCAGGGTCCTGCGCCCAGGCACCGCCGTCGGAGCCGATGGGCACGCGGCTCATGCTCTCCACGCCGCCAGCCACCACCAGGTCTTCCCAGCCGCTGCGCACCTTCTGCGCGGCCATGTTCACGGCCTCCAGGCCCGAGGCGCAGAAGCGGTTGAGCTGCACGCCCGAGCAGCGGAAGTCCCAGCCCGCCTTGAGCGCGGCCACCTTGGCAATCACCGAGCCCTGCTCGCCGATAGGCGACACCACGCCCATGACCACGTCGTCGACCTGGCCGGTGTCAAAGTCATTGCGCCGCTGCAATTCGGTCAGCACGCCGGCCAGCAGGTTGACGGGCTTGACCTCGTGCAGGCTGCCGTCTTTCTTGCCCTTGCCGCGCGGGGTGCGGATGGCGTCGTAAACAAAAGCTTCGGTCATGACCGTCTCCTGAAAAAGTCGCGCCCGGCGCAGGCTGGCCGGGCAGAACGCAGTATATTCATTTCACCAAGCATCTGCTCTGTAAAAATGGTGACACCCGCAGGAGGCAAGCCCATGAAACCCATGATCGGTCGACGCGAATTTGCGCTCTGGGCCGCTGCGGCGCTGGGCGGCCGCGCGGCGCTGGCGCAGGCGCCCGCCGCGTCAGGCGGGGGCAAGCCCCGCCTGGCCGACATGCACTCGCACTACGGCATGTTCCTGCCGCGCCCCTTTGGCCTGGACCTGGGGCGCCACCTGCGCGACAACGGGGTGGCCCTGATGGCCTGGGCCGTGGTGGATGACCGGCCCTGGATTGCGGCCTCGGGGCGACTGACCCAGGTAGCCCAGCCGAAGCCCGGCGAGATCTGGGCGCAGTGGCAGGCCCTGATGAAGGACTACGCGGGCCGGCTCCAGAAATGGAAGGTTCCGCTGGCGCTGACGCCCGCCGACCTGGACGCCGCGCTGGCCGGTGAACCGCATGTGGTGCTGGCCTGCGAATCCGCCAATTTTCTGGAAGGGCAGCCCGAGCGGCTGGCCCAGGCCCACGCCATGGGCGTGCGCCACATGCAGCTGGTTCACTACATCCACTCGCCGCTGGGCGACCACCAGACCGCCGAGCCGGCGCACGCGCGGCTCACGCCGCTGGGCGCGCGCGTGGTGGCCGAATGCCGGCGGCTGGGCATGGTGGTGGACCTGGCGCACAGCACCGCCGCCGTGGTGGATGGTGCGCTGGACGCGTCTGACGCGGCCGTGGTGTGGTCGCATTCGTGGATATCGCCCAGCGGCGGGGCGCCGGCCGACGCCGGCTACCTGGCGCGTTCGCTGCCGCTGGCACAGGCCCGCAAGATTGCCGCGCGCGGCGGCGCGATCGGCCTGTGGTGCCTGCGGCTGGGCAACGACCCCGGCTACCCGGTGAACAGCAAGCGGACTTATGCCGACGAGATCATGCGCATGTGCGATCTCGTGGGGCCCGAGCATGTGGCCTTCGGGACCGACATGGAAGGCGTCTGGCCCAACCGCATGATGAACGACTACGAGGACCTGCGCGACGTGGCAGACAACCTCGCCCAGCGTGGCCTGCCCGAGGCCGTGCTGCACAACGTCTTTATGGGCAACTATGCCCGCATCGTCAGACAAGCCATGAACGGAGCCAGACCATGATCGAACGCAGCCTTTTCACCCCCGACCACGAAGCCTTCCGCGACAGCTTTGTCCGCTTCTGCGAGAAGGAAATTGCGCCCCACCACGAGGCCTGGGAGGAGCAGGGCCATGTGGACCGCGAGGTCTGGCGCAAGGCCGGCGCAAATGGCTTCCTGTGCATGACCATGCCCGAGGAGTTTGGCGGCTCGGGCGCCGACAAGCTCTACAGCGTGGTGCAGTTCGAGGAGCTGAACGCGCGCGGGCTCACGGGCATTGGCTACAGCCTGCACAGCGAGATCGTGGCACCGTACATCCTGCACTACGGCACCCCTGAACAAAAGGCCAAGTACCTGCCGCTGCTGGCCAGCGGCGAGATGGTGGGCGCGATTGCCATGAGCGAACCCGCTGCGGGCAGTGACCTGCAGGGCATCAAGAGCACCGCCATCAAGCAGGCTGACGGCAGCTACCTGCTCAACGGCAGCAAGACCTTCATCACCAACGGCTGGCATGCCGACCTGGTGATCGTGGTGGCCAAGACCAACCCCACGGCGGGAGGCAAGGGCACCAGCCTGCTGCTGGTGGAACGCGGCATGAAGGGCTTCGAGAAGGGCAAGCGCCTGAAGAAGCTGGGCCTCAAGGCCCAGGACACCAGCGAGCTGTTCTTTGACAACGTGCGCGTGCCGGCCGAGAACCTGCTGGGCGGCGAGGCCATGGAGAACAAGGGCTTCATCTGCCTCATGGAGCAGCTGCCCTGGGAGCGCATGCAGATTGCCATTGGCGCCATTGCCGCGGCCCAGGCCGCCATCGACCAGACCGTGGCCTATGTCAAGGAGCGCAAGGTGTTTGGCCAGCCCGTGGCCGCGTTCCAGAACACGCGCTACAAGCTGGCCGAGCTGCAGACCGAGGTGCAGATTGCCCAGGTGTTCATCGACAAATGCACCGAGCTGGTCTGCCAGGACAAGCTGGACACCGCCACGGCCAGCATGGCCAAGTACTGGTGCAGCGACCTGCAGTGCAAGGTCATGGACGAATGCGTGCAGCTGCACGGCGGCTACGGCTACATGTGGGAATACCCCATCACCCGCGCCTACGCCGACGCGCGGGTGCAGCGCATTTACGGCGGCACCAACGAGATCATGAAAGAGGTGATCACGCGGGCCATGGGGCTGGGCAGCAAATAAGCGGCACTGCAGGCGGCATTGCCTGCCCTGTCCTACAGACGCATCGCGCAGGCTTGCCTAGCATGTTGCGATGAACGAAAAAGCCAACCAACTGACGGACGTCCTTCTGGCCCTGCTCGCGAGCTACGGCATGAACGTGCTCGGGGCCATCATCACGCTGATCGCCGGCTTTGTGCTGGCTGGCTGGCTGGCCCGGCTGACCGACCGGGCCATGCACCGCTCGGGCAAGATCGACGCGGTGTTCCAGCCGCTGCCGGGCAAGGCGGTGCGCGTGGGCGTGATGGCGTTCACGCTGATCGCGGTGCTCAACCGCTTTGGCGTGGAAACCACCAGCCTCATTGCCCTGCTGGGTGCCGCGGGCCTGGCCATTGGGCTGGCGCTGCAGGGCACGCTGAGCAATGTGGCGGCGGGCGTGATGATCCTGGTGTTCCGCCCGTTCAAGATCGGCGATGCCGTCAAGCTGGACAGCGATGTCTACATCATTGACGCGCTGGGCTTTTTTGTGTGCCGCGCGCACTTGCCCGACGGGCCCAGTGCCTTCCTGCCCAACTCGAAGATCTGGGGCCAGACCATCATCAACCTGTCGGTGACCGACAAGGACATCCGCCGCATCGACGAGACCTATGGCATTGGCTATGGCGACGACATCAATGCCGCGCTGGGCATCCTGCGGCAGATCGCGGCCGAGGAGCCGCGCATCCTGGACGACCCGGCACCCCTGATCAAGGTCGAGGCGCTGGGCGACAGCTCGGTCAACATCCTGTTCAGGGTCTGGACCGCGCGCGGCGACTGGTGGGCCACCAAGCTCGATCTGGTGCAGCGCTGCAAGGAGTCGCTGGAGGCCGGCGGCGTGAGCATCCCGTTCCCGCAGCGCGACGTGCACCACTACCAAGTGGGCGGCGCGGCGGCGCCCGGTCAGGCGGGCTGAGCCTTGCGCCCGGCGCGCACTGCGCTGGCGTAGCGTGCCCTGGTTTCCGCCAGCATGACCGCCTTGGGCACCTGGCGGCTGCCGCCCAGCCACAGCTCGGCGGGCTGGCCGTCGGCGCCGCGCACCCGGCGCGCCGTTTCGCCGGGGCCGTTGTAGGCCGAGGTTTTGCCCATCAGCGCCTGGTCCTTGCCCGTGAGGCTGAACTCGGGGGTGGCCGCGTCAAATGGCGGGTTCATGGCAGGCGACACCTGGCACACCACCTTGCCCATGGGCACGAGATCGATCGCGCCCCACATGCTCCACCAGCGCCCGGCCCAGCCGGCCTCGCGCTTGCCGGGCGCGCCATGTGCCTTGAACGCCGCCAGGATGCTGGCAATGCTGTCGACCCAGAGGTATGACAGGCCGTCTTGCGCGTTGGTCAGGATGCTGATGGTGAAGCCCGACGCCGTGAAGCGCGCCGTGCGCGACACAAAGCCCTGCAGGCCGCCCGTGTGGCCAAACCACTCCCTGGGCCCGGGGGCACTCATCATGGTGCCGTAGCCGTAATGCCCCTCGACCATGCTGCATTCATCGCGCCAGCGCCGGCGCATCATCTCGCGGCGGCTGGCGGGCGAGAGGATGCTGGACTTGCAGTCGGGCGCCAGCTGCGCAAAGAAGCAGGCCACATCGGCCGCGGTGGACACAAAGCCGCCGGCCGACGCAATCGCGTTGCAGGCATTGTCGCCCGGCACGATCAGGCGCTGGCCAAATGGAAACTCCGCGCTGTGGCCGGTGGCCATGGGCGCGCGTTTGGGCAGCAGCGGCATGTCGGGCACGGTCTCGGTCAGGCCGGCGGGCGCGATCACGTGCTGCGTCATCCAGTCGCAGTATGGGGTGCCCGTGATCTCCTCGATCATCAGGCCTAGCAGACCGTAGCCGTGGTTGGAATACTTGAGCTGCAGGCCGGGCTCCAGCGGTTGCTTGTGCGCCAGTTCGGCGCGCAACTCATCGCGTGACAGGTAAGGCCGCCGGTCAGAGAACTGGCCGCTGTCGGCGCCATCGCGCGACACGCCCGCGCCGTGCGACAGCAGCTCGCCGATGCGGGCTTTGGCCAGGTGTTTGTGCAGGCCATTCACGTACAGGCCAATCGGGTCGTCCAGCCCGAGCTTGCCCTGTTCGCGCAGCAGCAGCACGCCCGCGGCCGTGAAGCTCTTGGAGTGCGAGGCAATGCGAAAGCGGTGGCGCGGCGTCAGGGGCTTGCTGGTGGCCAGGTTGGCCTTGCCAAAGGCCCATTCGGCCACCAGCGTGCCGCCCTGCGCGATGGCCAGGGTGCAGCCGGGCTGCTTGTAGCGTTCCACCTGAAAGGCCAGCCACTGGGGGATGTAACCCAGGGCTGCCCGCAGCCAGGCGGGGTGTGCGTCTTTTTTCATGGCGCGCGCCCCGGCGGGGCCTTATTTCTTCGGGCTCATCACACCGAGCATCAGGTCGGTGTTGAGCTTGCCCATCTGCTGGATCAGGGCCCACTGCTTGGTCATGATCTTGGAGAACTCGGGGCTGGTGGGGTTGGCCTGGCCCGACATGGCCAGCTGCGCCGTCTGCTGCGCGAGGGCCTGCTGTTCGGACATGATGTTCTTCACCGCGTTGTTGTACTCGTCGAGGGTCATGGTTTGCTCCAGTGCCGGGCGGGTTGCCCACGACCATCTTAGCCGCCGTTACGGGAAAAAGCGCGTCAGCGCCTCCTCGAAGGCCGGCAGGTCGGAGCCCACATGGGTGGTGTCGTACTGCGCCGTGAGCAGCGTGAGCCCGGCGTGGTTGTGCGACGCCATCTGCGCATACAGCGGCGCCACCACCACCGGCCCGTTGGCGTTGCGCGAACCGGCCAGGAACAGGGTGGCCGGCAGGGGCTTGCCAGCGGCGTCCAGCTGCTTTTCGTAGTTGAGAAAACCTGCCACGTCGCCATGACCGCCAAAGCTCGAGTCCGTGGACAGGTAGTGTGAAAAGCTCAGGTTGCTGGCCGAGCCTTCCAGCACCAGGGCCGCGACCACCAGGTAGCCGCCGTGCGACAGGCCCGACAGCGCCCGGCGGGCCGGGTCGGCGCGGTACTGGCGCTCGATGGCGGGCGCCAGCTCTTTCGCAATGAAGTTGACGTAGCTCTGCGCGCCGGGCAGCAGGAAGTCCACCGTCCGCCGCTCCGTGCCGCTGATGCCCACCAGGATGGCCTGGGTGCCGCGGCGCTGCATCACCTCCTTGAACACCTCGAAGCGGGATTGGGTGCCGCCATAGGGCGCGTCGCCCTCGGTCACGTAAATCGCGGGCAAGGTCGCCGTGCCCGTGGCGTACGAGGCTGGCAGGAAGGTCTGCAGGGTGTAGACGTAGCCGTTTTCCGCCGACTTGAGGGTGGAGGCGCTGACTTGCCCGGTCGCGCCGGCTGCGGTGTCGGTGGAGGCGCCCCCGCCGCCGCCACACCCGCCGACCGCCAGCAACAGTGCCGTGAAGGCCGACCCCAGGACCCGACGCAGGGTTGCACGCATCATCACGTTTCCTTTCCGGGGGCCAGCCCCATTTCCAGCAAACACCCAAACTCGGATGCAAAGTTGACCGACACCCGCGCATGCACCGCGCCCTGTTCGTCGTAGAAGCTGCGCCGGCCCTGGGTGGCGAACACGCCCTCATGCCACACGTTGGGGTGCATCAGCAGGCCATGGCCGCCCTCGAACCAGAAGCACACAAAGTCCTGCGGCTTGACGTCGTCGCCGGGCAGCGCCATGGGCACGAGGAAGGGGCCGGGCTCGAGCGGGAAGAACATCTGCCCGCCGTCGGGGTGGTAGTTGCAGTGCCACAGCATCAGGCGCTGCGGCGGGCGGCGGTGGGCGGTGTCGGCGTGCTCGGGCAGGGTGTTGTAGCCCAGGATGTAGTGGCCGCCCACGGCGTCGTTCCTGCCGTAGAGGATGTCGCCTTCCCATTCGCTGATGAAAGTGCCTTGGGTGGTGCCGGCCTCGTCGCCGCTGTCCACGTCCACGCCGCGCCAGCCCTGGGCCGGCCAGCGCACGATTTCGACCTGGTGTTGCCTGGGGTCGTCCACCAGCAGGCCATAACCCTGCAGGCTGTCGGGCGTGGCCTTCACCACGGGGATGCGCACGGTGGCCAGGCCAGCGGGCAGCTTGGGGTTCAGGTAGTCGGGGGCCGGGGCAGGGGCTACGGGCTTCATGGCGTGACGGTGATGTGGGTGAAACCCAGGTGGTGCATGAACTCGCGCAGCACCAGCACCACGGCGGCAAACGCCGCGTCGGTGGGCACGCCGCCCGAGGCCACCGGCCGGCCCAGCGCCACGGCGCTGAGCTGTTCAAACAGGCGCTCGACCTGGTCAATAGACAAGCTGAGGGGCAGGGGTCCCAGCTGCCCCAGCAACCGCGCCAGATCATGCACCGCGCGGTCTGGCGTTTGCAGCGCGCCTTGCGGCGGCAGCTGTTTGAGCAGCGGCATCACAAGATCTTCCACCACCATGATGGCTTCTTCCAGCTCGCCGGGCGTGGGCGGGTTGTGCCGAAACGCCTGCGTGCCCCAGTCCTGCGTGCCCAGCGGCAGGCTGTGGACGGCACCGGTGGCGGGCACGCTCACCCGCAGGGCCTGCGGTCCGAACTGCAGAACGATCACGGGCGCGGGATTCATGCACCTGATTCTGCTGCAGGGAATGGGTCAAACGTCTACAGTCAAGTCCATCCCTCATCAAATTTCAGCACCATGTCCACCCTCAGTATTACTTTCGCCGACTTTGAAGCCGCTGCCCGCGCTAACGGCTACGACACCGTGCTGGAGCGCCAGTGGGACCCGCTCACCGTGGTGGACACGCACACCCACCCGTTCGACGCGAGCGCCCTGGTCACGCAGGGCGAGATGTGGCTGACCGTGGGCGAGGCCACGCGCCACCTGCTGCCCGGAGACCGCTTTGAGCTCGCCGCCCTGGTGCCGCATGCCGAGCGCTATGGCGCGCAAGGCGCCAGCTACTGGGTGGCGCGGCGCGCCGGCTGAGCCGGTTTGCTACCAAATCCATAGCTGACGGTGGCCGCCAGGCAAGGACTCCAGCCATTTTTGACTCACAAACCTCGCTGTTCAGGCACCAGGCCTTCGTCCGGCTCTGGGTGACCCGCCTGCTGGGCACCACGGCCAGCCAGATGCTGATGCTGGCCGTGGGCTGGCAGATGTATGGCCTGACCGGCAGCGCCTGGGACCTGGGCCTGGTGGGCCTGTTCCAGTTCACGCCGGCGCTGCTGCTGTCGCTGCTGGCCGGCCATGTGGCCGACCGGCACAACCGCGCGCGCATCGTGGCCGCCTGCCTGGCGGCGCAAACGGGCGTGGCCCTGTTGCTCATGACCAGCACGCAGGAGCACTGGGTCTCGCGCGAGCTGCTGCTGGGCGTGTCGCTGGTGCTGGGCAGCATCCGCGCGTTCCAGATGTCGGCGCAGCAGGCGCTGCTGCCCTCGCTGGTGCCGCCGGGCCTGCTGGCGCGCGCCATGGCCCTGGGCTCGGTAGGCACGCAGATTTCGGTGATTGGCGGGCCCGCGCTGGGCGGCGTGATTTTTGGCTGGGGCGCGGGCGCGGTGTATGCCACCACGCTGGGGCTGTCGGGCCTGGCGGTGGCCGCCTGCCTGAGCATTGGCCATGTGCACGTGCCGCCGCCGCGCGAGCCGGTCACCGTGGACACGGTGCTGGCCGGCGTGCGCTTCATCACCCGCAGCCCGGTGCTGCTGGGCGCCATTTCGCTGGACCTGTTTGCCGTGCTGCTGGGCGGCGCCACGGCGCTCTTGCCCATCTTTGCCAAGGACATCCTTCATGTGGGCCCCTCGGGCCTGGGCCTGCTGCGCTCGGCCCCGGCGGTGGGGGCGCTGGCCGTGGGCCTGTTGCTGGCGCGCTGGCCGGTGGAGCAGCGCGTGGGCCGCAAGCTGCTGGCGGCCGTGGCGCTGTTTGGTGGCTGCATGGTGGTGTTTGGCCTGTCCACCAGCTTTGCCGTGTCGCTGGTGGCGCTGGGCGTCTCGGGCGCGGCCGACATGGTCAGCGTGGTGGTGCGCCAGACCCTGGTGCAGCTGGAAACGCCCGACGCCATGCGCGGCCGGGTGGCGGCGGTCAACACCATCTTCATTGGCGCCAGCAACCAGCTGGGCGAATTTGAGTCGGGCGCCACCGCCGCGCTGCTCGGGCCCGTGGGCTCGGCCGTGCTTGGCGGGCTGGGCACCATCGCGGTGGCGCTGCTGTGGCTGCGGCTGTTCCGGCCGCTGGCGCAGCGTGACCGCCTGACCCCACGGCCGCCGCCACTGGAGTAGATTCGCCTGCATGGCCTCAATCACCCCCTACCAACTGCATTACTGGCCCCACATCCAGGGCCGCGGCGAGTTTGTGCGCCTGGCGCTGGAAGCGGCCGGCGCGCCCTATGTGGACGTGGCCCGCGGCGACCCCGAGCAGGGCCAGGGCCTGCCCGCGCTCATGCACTACCTGCAGGGGCCCGGCGTGGCGCGCCCGCCCTTTGCCTGCCCGCTGCTGGTGGACGGCAAGCTCGTGGTGGGGCAGACGGCGGCCATCCTGCTGTACCTGGGCCCGCGCATCGGCCTGGTGGGCAAGAGCGAGGCCGACCGCCTGTGGGCCCACCAGATCCAGCTGACCATTGCCGACATGGCCAAGGAAGCCCACGACACCCACCACCCGCTGAGCACCGCGCTGTATTACGAAGACCAGATCCCCGAGGCGCGCCGCGCGGCGGAGTCGTTCCGCACCGTGCGCATGACCAAGTACCTGGCCTGGTTTGAGGCGGTGCTGGCGCGCAACCCGCGCAATGCGGGGCGGGAGGTGCCCCACCTGATTGGCGCCAGGCCGGGCTATGTGGACCTGTCGCTGTTCCAGCTGGTGGAGGGCCTGCTCTATGCCTTCCCCAAGGCCACGCGGCGCGCGCTCAGAAAAGCGCCGCGGGTGAGCGCGCTGCATGCCGCCGTGCCGCAGCAAAAACGCGTGGCCGCCTACCTGGCCAGCGACCGGCGCATTGCGTTCAATGAAGACGGGATCTTCCGGCGGTATCCGGGCATGGACGGGTGATGAAAGCCTGGTTCCACCGCACCATCCTGTCGCGCCGCTGGGCGACCTTTGGGGTGCTGGGCCTGAGCTTTTTCGTGTTTGGCGCCAGCTCGCTCAACCTGCTGTTCATCGCCAAGGCCAACTTCGACCTGATCGTGGACAACGGCTGGCAGGCGCTGATGGACGGGGGTGCGCAGCAACTGCTGGAGGTGCTGTTCACGGGCTACCTGAGCATGGCGGCCTACGTGGTGTTCAAGGCCTGCGAAGCGCGGCTGGTGCGCTGGTTGACCGATCCGCCGGACTGAGCTGCCGGGCCGGGCGCCCCTCCAGGTTGCTCTGCTATTGATAGCACAAAGTGGCCGCCCGCTCTGGACTCCAGGCACTTTTGATGCATGTTCTCCCCAGAATGGGGGAGGCCGGCCCGACGATCCGTGGATAGGATTCAAAGCCTTTCAGGCTTCAGGGGGTCCCATGTCAGCCACCGCACCGGCAAGCTCCGTTCATTGGTCACTTCATGTGATCACCTATCCCTTGCTGCTGGTCTACTTTCTGCCGGTGCTCGTGATTTACTGGGTGTCCATCCGCACCGACACCTTCCTCAATGACGCCGATGGCATTCTGGGCTTCGCCCGGGCCATTGCGGGGCCCTTCTTTGACACGGTGCGCTCGACCATGGGCGCGATCTTCGTGCCCTTTGTGATGGCCTACGCCGTCAAAGACCGGCAGCCGGACCAGCCCATCCCCCGCAGCACGCTGGGAATTTTTCTCGTCTTCCTGGTGTTCTTCTTGGCCACCACGGTCCTGTACGGCCTCGTGGAGATGCGCGAGGTCTCCCTGCGCCGCCACCTCGTGACGGTGGGTGGCAAGGGTGTTGCGGTGTATGAGGTCTATCGAGACACCGCGCTGGCCTATGCCCGCGAGTCGTTGACCTACATCGCGCTGGTCCTGGGGATCGCGCTGCGGCCGGCGGCCTCCGCCGCGTTGACGGGGCGGCCGAAGGCCTGAGGAGCAGGACATGCGTATGGATCGTTACCCCCATTTCCTGCTTGCCCTTGCCTTGGTGGTCCTGGCCGACGCGGCGACGGCCCAGACGTCCTACCGCTTTGCCGTGGCGGACGCGGGGACTGGCACGCGCCTGACGCCGTCCGCGCTGCGGATCATGGTGAATGATGACGAGCCCAACGTGGCGACGTCCGGCCAGATCGCGGCGGTGACGTTCAAGCCGGCGGTGCGTGAAGTGCGCCTGGGCGTGAACGCGGGGCAGGAGTACGGCACCCGCCAGATCAGCATCAAGGGCCCGGGCGTAAAGACCCGCTCCGTCAACGAGTTTGCCGTTGAGCGGCGTCCGTCCAGCTTCACCATCCAGTTTCTCTGGGGTGGCGTGGGGCGGCTGGACCGGGGCGAGATCGACAAGGGGCTGGCCCTGTTTGAACTGGCCTTCCACCAGGATGAACAGCGCAAGGGCAATCCGCCGCTGGACGACTACGAAGCCATCCTGCGCTACAACTACGGGCGCAGCCTGCAGCAGGCCTGCCTGAGGCTGTCGTACGACACCTGTGGCGATGCCCGCCGGCATCTGGAGGCGATCCTCAAGGACATGGGGTCAGCCAGCGGGGCCCGGCTCTATGCCAGCCACAAGGTACAGCGCCCCATGGTGGAGACGGCGCTGGCCGACCTCAACGTCCGCGATGTGCAGGTGGGCTACCGGGTGGCGCTCGACAAGATTGAGGCGGGCATCTACACCGAGGCGCAGGCAGCGCTGGGCGAGTTGATCCAGGGTTTTGGCGCCAACCCCAAGGCCTATCGGGCGAGCAGCCTGAGCCTGCAACGGTTGCAGGACGACTCGGCCTACGTCACCATGCTGGCGAACCAGTCAAAAGAGTGAGGCCTGTTCCCTGTTTGCTCTGCTATTGATAGCACAAAGTGGCCGCCCGCTCTGGACTCCAGCCACTTTTGATCAATAAGGCAGGGTGTAGCGCATGCCGCGAAAGCTCAGCACGGCGCTGCGCGGGCCGATGCGCTCGAGCACCGAGTCGGGCGTGGGGTGCCCGCCTTCGTTGAATACCTGGCCATTGAGGATGAGCATGCGCTGGGCCGGGTTGGCCGAATAGACCGAGCCGGTCACGGCGAGCTTGGGCAGGTCGCGCCGCACGTCCTGCGGCAGCTCGCTGATGGCGTAGACGCGTGGCTCGGGTGCAGGGGGTGCCGCCGCAGCCGCGGAACTGGCGGTGCCGGCTGCTGTGACGGCTGCTGTGACGGGCGCCGCAGGGGCAGCCGGCGCCTTGTCTTCCTTGCGCGGGGCTGGCTTGGGCACCACGGGGCGCGGCAGCAGGTTGGCGGGTTGCGGGGGCTTGGGCTTGGGCCTGGCGGGCGGCGCGGGTTCGGGGGGGGCGGGCGCTGCTGTGGCCGGTGGAGTGGCTGCTTCGGTGGCCGCGACCACGGGAGGCGGCGCGGTGGGCGAAGGCGCAGGCACCGGGGCCGCCGCCGTCACCACGGGCGCGGCGGCTTCCCGCCGGCTCATCTGCCACGAGACCAGGGCCAGCGCCACCACCACGGCAGCACCGATCAGCCAGCGCCAGTGCGCGGCCATGCCGGTGGGGGCCTTGGGCGTCACGGGCATGGGCTGGGCATGCAGGCCCGGCACCTGGCCGCGCTCGCGTTCGGCGTCGGCGCGTTTGAGGGCGTCAAGAATGTAGGACATGTGAGTTCAGGGTCGGGCGCCCGAGGCCGGCGTGGCGATCGGGGCCGCGGTGGACGAGGGGGAGGGCGGCACGGTGATGACCGTGGCCGGCTTGAGGCTGAGCGTGGGGCTGGCCAGCGGGTCGGGCCCGCTGGGGCGCGCGCGCGGCTGGGTGCCGGCTTGCCACCAGACCCCCAGCGCGACCACGGCCGCCGCCGACAGGCCGGCGGCCCAGGCGGGCCAGACCGGGCGGCGGCGCACCGGGGTGCTGGTGCCGAACACTTCCGCCGCGGCCTTGTCGACCACGCGCCGGTTCACCTGGCCGCGCTGCTCGGCATAGGCGCCCAGCAGCGCGCGCCCGCACAGCAGGTTGATGCGGCGCGGCACGCCGCGCGTGAGCTGGTAGATGCGGCGCAGCGCCCGCGCGTCGAACGGCAGGGCGCCGGTGTGGCCGGCAATGGCCAGCCGGTGGGTGATGTACTGCGTGGTTTCGGCTTCGCTCAGCGCGTCCAGGTGAAAGCGCGCGATCACGCGCTGGGCCAGCTGCTCCAGTTCGGGCCGCGCCAGCAGGGTGCGCAGCTCGGGCTGGCCGATCAGCACGATCTGCAGCAGCTTGCGCTCGTTGGTCTCCAGGTTGGTCAGCAGGCGCAGCTGCTCCAGCACATCGGCGCTGAGGTTCTGCGCCTCGTCAATGATGAGCACATTGCTCTGCCCGGCCGCGTGGGTGCGCAGCAGGTGGGCGTTGAGCGGGTCGATGAAGTCCTTGGCGGTGGTGGCCCCGGGCGGTACGGCAATGTGGAACTCGTCGCACACCGTCTGCAGCAGCTCGATCACGGTGAGCTTGGGGTTGAAGATGTAGGCCACGTTGCAGTGCGCCGGGATCTGCTCCAGCAGGCAGCGGCACACCGTGGTCTTGCCGGTGCCGATCTCGCCGCTGAGCAGCACAAAGCCGCCGCCCGCGCCGCCGGCGGGCGTGCCGTCTGCCGTGCCGGTGCCCCCCAGGCCGTACAGCAGGTGCGCCAGGGCCTCGCGATGCCGCTCGCTCATGAAGAGGTAGCGCGGATCGGGCGCGATGGAGAACGGGTCCTGCGTCAGGCCGAAATGCTTGGCGTACATGGGGCCCGAGGATACCGCGCTGCCGCGCGGCGGTCTGTGGTGCCGGTCAGCCAGCGGCCGGGCCGAAGGGCTCGCGCCAGCCCGGCAGCTCGTTGAGCCGCGCATGCCAGCGTGCAATGGCCGGCAGGCCCTGCAGCGGCAGCCGGGCGCCCTCGGCATAGGGCAGGGCGGCCGACACCGCAAAGTCGGCCACGCTGAGCGCGTCGCCCAGCAGGAAGCGGCGGCTGGCCAGGTGCTGCTCGAGCACGGCGGCCGAGGCGCGCACCTGGTTCTCGGCCTCCCGCACCACGGCGGCGTCGGCCGGGCCCAGGCCGATCAGCGGCTTGATCAGGTTCTCGAAATACAGCGTGCCGGTGTGGCGCGTGAAATGAAAGGCGTCCCAGCTGAGCCAGCGCGTGACCTCGACCTGCGCCTGCGGGTCGCGTGGCCACAGGTCGGCCCCCGCCGCGAGCGAGAGGTGGCACATGATGGCGTTGGCCTCCCAGAGCGTGAGCGCGCCGTCCTGCAGCACGGGCAGGCGGCCGTTGGGGTTCAGGGCCAGAAAGCCCGGCGCCTTGTGCTCGCCGCGCGCCAGGCGCACGTGCACCCGTTCCACCGGCAGGGCCAGGTGGCGGGCCACGGCGCAGGCCTTGCGCGGGTTGATGGTCTCGTCGTAATACAGCTTCATGGTTCAGTGGCCTCCGGCTGGAGTGCGTAACGAGGCCAGGTGCGCCGCCAGCCGGTTGAAGCTGCTGGACCAGCCGCCCTCATGGCCGTCGCGCGAGGCGCTGGACTCAAACGCCGCCTGGTGGAAGGTCATCAGGGTCTGGCCGCCCTGGTCGGTGAAGGTGACGGTCACCAGGGTCTCAAAGCCGGGCTGGCCGCTGGCGTCTTCCCAGGCGTGGGTCATGCTCAGCCGCTCGGGCGCGCGCAGCTCGCGGTAGACGCCCTGGACCCAGTGGTCCTGCCCGTCGGGTGAGCGCAGGCAGGCGCGGTAGCGCCCGCCCACGCGCAGGTCCATCTCGTGGTGGGGCGTGGTGAAGCCTTCGGGGCCGGACCAGTGCGCCAGGTGCTCGGGCCGGGTCCAAGCCTCGTAGACGAGCTGGCGCGGGGCGTTGAACAGGCGCGTGATGACGAGTTCGGCGGCGGCGGGGTCAGTTGTGGCGGGCACGGGGTTTCTCCTTGGGTTGAAGGGTGTCGAGGTAGCTGTCCAGGCGGTCAAAGCTGCGCTCCCAGAACACGCGGTACTCGGCCGTCCAGTCGGCCACCTGCTTGAGCGGCGCGGCCTCGATCTGGCAGGGGCGCGACTGCGCCTCGCGCGAGCGGGTGACCAGGCCGGCGCGCTCCAGCATCTTCAGGTGCTTGGAGATGGCGGGCTGGCTGATGGCGAAGGGCAGCGCCAGCTCGGTCACGTTGGCGGGGCCGACCGCGAGCCGCGCCAGGATGGCGCGGCGGGTCGGGTCGGCCAGGGCCGCAAAGGTTGCGCTCAGGGGGTCCATCTGCATATTGAGAGCCATGTGGTTATATAACTCATAGGTTATGCAATAGGCGGCACTTTGTCAAGCAACTGCGAGCTCGACTGCGAGCGAAACTGCAAGCGCATTCCTACAGGCCGTGGTGCAACCGGCCGACCCTGCGGCCGGGCCCCGGCCCGGAAGATGGGCTTCTGACGATCTTTTCAACCCACTTTCCAAGGAGTCACCACATGGCTGAAGAACGAAATGAACACCGCGACGCCCTCGCCGGGGAACCCGTCCACCCGCTGACCCAGGGGCACAGCACCAGCGCCGCCAGCAATGCCGATGTGCTGTCGGTGCTGAACGACTTGCTGCAAAGCTGCCGCGACGGCGCCTATGGCTTTGCCACCAGCGCCGAACATGCCAAGGCGCAGGACATCAAGACCCTGCTGGCGCGCCATGCCGGCGAGTGCACCGTGGCGGCGCGCGAGATCGAGCAGGCGATCGTGGCGCGCGGCGGCGAGCCCGACAAGGGCGGCACCGCGGCCGGCGCGCTGCACCGCGGCTGGGTGGCCGTGCGCACCGCGCTGAGCCAGCAGGACGACAAGACCGTTCTGCAGGAATGCGAGCGCGGCGAGGACACGGCCGTGGCCCGCTACCGCAAGGCGCTGGCCACCGACCTGCCGGCCGACCTGCGGCCCATGATCGAGCGCCAGGCGCTGGGCGCCCGCCGCAACCACGACGAGGTCAAGGCCCTGCGTGATGCGCTGAAGAACAGCTGATCCGGCAGCCGCCTCAAAAAAAGACCTGCGTGAGCGGGTCTTTTTTTATTGCTTTCCGGCGGTGTAGGGGCTTTTTTCGGTGTGGCGGCCGGTCTCGTTGCCCGGTGGCTTTTCGGGCGCCGGGTCGGGCCGGTGCTGGGTCTTGTTGGTGCCCGGCGCGGGATCGGCCGGATTGAGGGTGTTGACCGTGCTGCGCGTGCGGCCGGGGCGGGGCTGGGCCGCCGAACTCATGACGGGTCCTTGGCGCGGGTGCGGCCCACGGCGCTGAAAATGCCCACCCCCAGCAGCATCACCGCCCCGATGCCGATGTAGACATGCGGGATGCCCACCTCAAAGGCGCCCCAGACCAGGCCGCCGAGAAAAACCACAAACCCCAACATGTAGAGTGCAAATGACATGAATGCTCCTTGCGTTCTGGAAGTCACTGCATTATTGGGAGCCCCGCCCGCGGGCCGCTGTGAGGCGTTCGCGTTGATCGGCGTCGGCCAGCTCCTACCCGGCGCGCAGCGCTGGCCTTAGGAAATCGGCTTAAGGGCCGCCACCAAATTGCCTAGGGGCCGGCGCGGGTGGAGTGGTGTGATCGGGGTGCTCATTCAAGGCGCTTACCAGCTCAAAGAAAGGGGCCCGCCATGACCACTCTCCAGACCGAAACAACCCCCAGCGTGCCGCGCATCCTCGTGGTGGACGACACGCCCGACAACCTGTTCCTGATGAACGGCCTGCTCGAGGACCGCTACCAGGTGGTGCTGGCCCCGTCGGGCAGCGAAGCGCTCAAGGTCGTCATGTCGGACCAGCCGCCCGCCATGGTGCTGCTGGACATCATGATGCCCGACATGGACGGCTACGAGGTGTTGCGGCGCATCCGCCAGCACCCGCCCACGGCCAACATCCCGGTGATCTTTCTCACGGCCCTGGCCGGCACGCAGGACGAACTGCTGGGCCTGGACCTGGGGGCCGTGGACTACCTGACCAAGCCGGTGGACCCCGACAAGGTGGTGGCCCGCATCGAGGCCCATGTGGTGGCCACGCTGCGCGCCAGCCAGATCGAGGCGCTGTCGGAAAAACTGGCCCGCTACCTCTCGCCCGAGGACTGGCAGGCCCTGTTTCACACCGAGGCCGCGCAGGCCATCCGCTTTGAGTCCCGCCCGCTCACCGTGCTGTATGCCGACGCGGGCGAGAGCTCGATCTGGCCCGTCTGCGGCCTGGCGCCCTGGAGCGCCGACGTGGACAGCCTGGCGGCGGTCCATGGCGGCACGGTGGACTCGTTCGCCAATGGCGCCGTGGGGGTCTTCTTTGACGAGGCCAGCGCCTGCCTGGACATGGCCATTGCGCTGCGCCAGTGCATCGGCGCGCTGCACCTGCGCATTGGCCTGCACACCGGGGTTTGCGAGATGGCCACCTTCTGCAGCAATGGCGAAGCCCGCAGCACGCTGATCGGGCCGCAGGCGCGGCTGGCCGCGGAGCTGGCCTCCAGGGCCTCCAGTGGCGACATCCTGCTGTCGCCCGAAACCCGGCTCGCCGTGGGGCCGGGCGTGCCGCTGGACGCGGCAGGCCGGCTCATGCCGGTCCCGCGGGGCCGCCCCCGGGGCGTGCGCTTCGGCTCCTCGCGCCGGGGCCCGCTGTCGCTGCCCGCGGACCTGCGGGCGGCTCAGTAGCCCACGGTGAAGCGCTGGCGCGCATGCGCCGGCTTCTCCAGCTCGTTGATCATCGCCACCGCGTAGTCCTCGACCGAGATGCGGCTGTCGCCCTGGGCGTTGGCCAGCAGCTGGTCGGTGCCCAGGCGGAACTGGCCCGTGCGCTCGCCCGGCGCAATGATGGCGCTGGGGCTGAGCATGGTCCAGTTGAGCGCGGCCTCCTCGCGCAGCAGCGCCAGCGCCTGGCGCGCGCCTTCGGCCGTGGGCTTGTAGGCCTCCGGGAACTGCGGCGTGTCCAGCAGTTGCAGGCCCGGCGCCACCTCCAGGCTGCCGGCCCCGCCCACCACCAGCAGGCGCGGCACGCCCGCGGCCTTGACCGCCGCCACGATCGACTTGAACCCGTTCAGGTAATAGTCGAAGGTGTTGGCCTGCGCGTGGCCGCTGAAGGCGCTGAGCACGGCGTCGGCGCCCTTGAGCTGCGCGGCCAGTGCGGCGGTGTCGTTCACGTCCGCCTTGACCACCGTCAGCCCCGCCACAGGTGCCAGCTTGCCCGGGTTGGTGACGATGGCCGTGACCTGGTGGCCGCGGGCCAGGGCCTCGGTGCGCAGGGCCGAGCCGATGAAGCCGCTGGCGCCGATGAGTGCGATGTTCATGGAATTTTCTTTCAGTTGTGGTTTGTCGGTGGCCGTACTGTTCCACTTCAGGTTGATTCGATAAAGGCCACAGGTCACAATTGATTGTTATGAAAATCAAAACAATCGATACCGCTGGCGCCGACCTCAACGCCCTGCGTGTCTTTGCCGCCGTGGCCGATGCCGGTGGCATCACGGCCGGCGCCGAGCTGCTGGGCCTGAGCAAGGCCCGTGTGAGCATTGAGGTCAGCCGGCTTGAGGCGCTGCTGGGCGTCGGCCTGTTCAGCCGAACCACGCGCCGCGTGGCGCTGACCGATGCCGGCCACGCGCTGTACGAGCAGGCCGTGCCACCACTGCGCAGCCTGCAGGACGCACTGGCCCAGGCGCAGGCCGGGCAGGGCGCGGCCGTGCTCACGGGCACGCTGCGCATCAGCGCCGTGGCCGACCACACGGCCCAGGCGCTGGCGCCCATCGTGGCCGAGTTTGCCGCGCTGCACCCGCAACTGCAGATTGACCTGCGCAGCAGCGACCGCGTGGTGGACATCGTCAAGGAAGGCATTGACGTGGCCATCCGCATGGGCTGGCTGCGTGACTCCACCCTGCGCGCCACCCGGCTGGGCGAGTTTGAACAGCACGTGGTGGCTGCCCCCGGCTACCTGCGCCGCCACGGCACCCCGAAAAAGCCCGAAGACCTGGCCAGTCACCAATGGGTGGCGCTGAGCGTGCTGCCCACGCCGCTGACCTGGAAGTTCACCGGCCCGCGTGGCCAGCAGCGCACCGTGCGCATGAGCAGCCGCCTGCGCTGCGATTCCGCCAGCGCGCTGCGTTCCCTGCTGCAGGCGGGCACCGGCATTGCCACGCTGGACAGCCTGAGCGCCGCCCCGGCGCTGGGCGACGGCTCATTGGTGCGGGTGCTGCCGCAGTGGCAGCTGCCGCGCGGCGGCATTCACGCCGTGTACGCGCCGGGGCGGCATGTGCAGGCCAAGGTGAGGGCGTTCATTGATTTTTATGGGGGGAGACTGGGGTCATGAAGATGCCTTGGCCTCCACTCACGTGCTCCTGCGCCACCTCCGCCAGCCAGTCCATCACCACCCGCACACGGCGTGACAGGTTGCGCCGGTTGGCATAGAGCAGGGTCAGTGGCATCGCAGCAGGCTGGTGGTCGGTCATGATCTCGACCAGCGCACCCTGGGCCAGCAGGTCGCGCACGCCCACTTCGGGCACCTGGATCAGGCCCAGCCCGGCCAGGCAGGCGGCCTGGTAGGACTCGGCGTTGTTCACGGTGATGGCACCGGCCATGGTCACACGCTGCTCCCGGCCCTCCTGCAGGTATTCAAAGCCGGCTGACTTGCCGCCCAGCGTGCCCACGTAGTGCACCAATTGATGGCCGGCCAGATCGGCCACGGTGCGCGGCGTGCCGCGCTGGCGCAGGTAGGCGGGGCTGGCGCAGTTGACCATGGGCAGCAGGCCCAGCGGGCGCGCCACCAGGCCCGCATCGCCCACCGCGCCCACGCGCAGCACGCAGTCAAAGCCTTCACGCACCAGGTCGACCCGGCGCTCGGTGCTGCTGAGCTCCAGTTCCAGCTTCGGGTGCAGCGCCAGCAACCCGGGCAGCCTCGGGATGACGATGTTGCGGGCCATGCCGGTGGTCATGTCCACCCGCACACGACCGCGCAGATCTTGCGCGCCCGCCTGCTGGAACATGGTCTGCAGGTCTTCCACGTCGGCCAGCAGGTCCTTGCAGCGCTCGTAATAGGCCTGGCCGTCCTGCGTGAGCTGTACGCGCCGGGTCGTGCGGTGCAGCAGCCGGGTGCCCAGCTCGGCTTCCAGCTGCTGCACGGCGAGGGACGCCGTGGCCTTGGGCAGGCCCAGGCTGTCGGCGGCCTGGGTAAAGCTGGTCAGTTCGGCCACGCGGCTGAACACCGTCATGCGGTCCAAAGGGTTCATTGTCCAATTATGAATAACAAATAAACCAAATTTAAATGATTTATCTGTTGATTGCCGCTCAATAGACTTCCTTTCATTCACCAACCCGTTTCAAAGGATTTCCCATGAAAACCCAGCCCTTCATCCCCTCCATCGCCCTCGTCACGGGCGGCAGCCGAGGCCTGGGCCGCAGTGCCGCGCTGCACATTGCCCGCCAGGGCACCGACGTGATCCTGACCTACCGCAGCCAGAAGGCCGAGGCTGACAGCGCTGTGGCCGAGATCGAAAAGCTGGGCCGGCGCGCGGTGGCCCTGCCGCTGGACGCAGCCGACAGCGGCAGCTTTGCAGCCTTTGCGCAGGCTGTGCGGCAGTCACTGGCCGCGCACTGGCAGCGTGAGCGCTTTGACTTTCTGGTCAACAACGCCGGCGTGGGTGTTCACGCCAGCCTGATGGACACCACCGAGGCGCAGTTCGACCAATTGGTCAACGTCCATTTCAAGGCTGTCTTCTTCCTCACGCAGACGCTGCTGCCGCTCATGAACGATGGCGGGCGCATCCTCAATGTGTCTTCAGGCCTTGCGCGCTTTGCGCTGCCGGGCTACGGCGCCTATGCGGCCATGAAGGGGGCGGTGGAGGTGCTGTCGCGCTACATGGCCAGGGAACTGGGGCCGCGGGGCATCACGGTCAACGTGGTGGCGCCGGGCGCGATCGAGACCGACTTTGGTGGCGGCGCGGTGCGCGACAACGCCCAGCTCAACAGTTTCGTGGCATCGCAGACGGCCCTGGGTCGTGCGGGCCTGCCTGACGACATTGGCGGCGTCATGGCGGCATTGCTGGCCCCGGGCACGGGCTGGGTCAACGCCCAGCGCATCGAGGCTTCGGGCGGCATGTTCCTCTGACCTCAGCCCGCAAACCCGCCATCGTCCAGAAACCGCTGCTCATCCGGCGTCGTGGTGCGCCCCAGCACAGCATTGCGGTGCGGAAAGCGCCCGTATTTTTCGATGATGTCGCGGTGGATCACCGCAAACTTGTGGTTCTCGGGGTCCAGCGGGCGGGTCAGCTGCTCGGCCAGGTCCTGGTCGGTCAGGTCTTCGGAGTGCATGAAGGGCAGGTAAAAGAAGTTGCGCAGCGCCTCGTCGGTCTGCTGGTCTAGGCCTGCGGCCAGCGCGGCGCGGGCCACGTCGCGCGCCTGCGCGTCGGTGGCAAACATGCGGGCCGTGCCGCGAAACGCATTGCGCGGAAACTGGTCCAGCAGCACCAGCAGGGCAAGTGCGCCGTCGGCGGTCTGGCCCCAGGCGTTCAGCTCGCCGCGCGCAGCGGCCTCGTGGGCTTGTAGAAAACGGTTGCGAAAGTCGGCGTCAAACGCCTCATCTTTCCTGAACCACTTGGCAGGGCCGGCTTCGCGCCAGAAGTCGATCACGTCAAATGCGGATGGCAGGGCAGGGGTCATGGGCGTTGCAAGGGTGACAGGCAGAAATCGGGGCGGGCTCCTAGAATACCCCCGCTGGCCCTTTGCGGGGCCGGCAGCGTTCTCAGGGCGGGGTGAAATTCCCCACCGGCGGTATCCGCGGCAGGGCTTTGGTGCCCTGACCGCGGCAGCCCGCGAGCGCCCGGTGCCACGCCTGTGGCGCCGGGGTCAGCAGATCTGGTGAGATGCCAGGGCCGACGGTCACAGTCCGGATGAAAGAGAAACGCGACACCTGCCGTGGGCGGGCGCCGGCCGGCTTTTCCGTTGGCCGCGCCCGCCCGCAGCGGGTTTGCGTGCGCGCCCTGATTCTGGTCAAACCCTTGTGCTTGAGGTCTTCCATGAATCAGTCCCTTCCTTCCCCCGCCAACGGCTCCGCGCCCGAGGTCCGCATCGCGCTGGTGTCGTCTTCGTGGCACCGCGACATCGTCAACCAGGCCGTGCAGGCGGCGCTGGCCGAGATCAGCGCCAGTTGCTCCCCCAGCAGCCGGGTCGATCTGTTCGAGGTGCCCGGTGCCTTCGAGATCCCGCTGCATGCGCAGAAGCTCGCGGCCAAGGGGCGTTACGACGCCATCCTGGCCTGCGGCCTGATCGTCAATGGCGGCATTTACCGGCACGAGTTCGTCACCACCGCGGTGATCGACGGCCTGATGCGGGTGCAGCTCGATTCGGGTGTGCCGGTGTTCTCGGCCGTGCTCACGCCGCGCGACTTTCACGAGAGCGAGGAGCACGTGGATTTCTTCCGCCGCCACTTCGTCAAGAAGGGCACCGAGCTGGCCCAGGCCTGCGTGAAGACGCTGGTCAGCCTGCGCGAGCTCAACGCCGTGGCGCCGCGCCCGGTGGTCTGAGCTTTTCTTCCATCTCGCGGATCAGCGCGCGGGCCTCGTCGCCCTCGGGGATGGGCTTGCCGCTGTCGCGCCACTGCACGGCGGCCTTGAAGCCTTCGGCCTGCGCCTGGCGCCGGAACCACAGGCCTTCGGGGTTGTGGCGGGTGATGCCGTCAAACAGCGTGGCCATCTGCTGGCTCTGCTCAATGCCCATGTTGAGCATGACCTGGTTGACCACCATCTTGTGCATGGCCAGGTGGCTGCGCGGCACGCCGGCAATGCGATTGGCGAGCTTCATCGTCGCGGACTCCAGTTGGTCCACCGGCACGGCCTCGTTGGCCAGGCCCCAGGCCGCCGCGGTGGTGCCGTCGATGGTGTCGCCGGTGAACATGAGCTGCTTGGCGCGCGTGGGGCCCAGCCGGTAGGTCCACATGGCGGTGGTGGGGCAGCCCCACACGCGCGTGGGCATGTAGCCGATGCGCGCGTCCTCGGCCATCACCAGCAGGTCGCAGCACAGCGCAATGTCGCTGCCCCCGGCGGCGGCGTAGCCATGCACCTTGGCGATGGTGGGCTTGGCGCTTTTCCACAGGGTCATGAAGTCGTCGGTGTTGCGCTTCATGAAGGCGTAGTCGTCCATCGGGTCCCAGGGGTGGCGCTCCTGCTGGCAGGGGTGGTCGATCTCGCCCTCGCCAAACACCGTGAGGTCGTAGCCGCCGCAAAAACCCTTGCCCGCGCCTTCGACCACGATCACGTGGACCTCGTCGTCAGCGTTGGCCCACTCCACGGCGGCGCGGATCTCGCGCGGGGTGTCGTTGTTGATGGCGTTGAGCTTTTCGGGGCGGTTGAGCAGCAGGCGCGCGATGCGCGGGTTGCCAGCGTCCTTGTCGATGCGCAGGGTGTTGTACTGGGGCATGCCGTGTCTCCTTCTGGGGTGAGCGGCCATGATAGTCAGGGTGCGCGGCCTGTGCCCACGGGCACGTCAGGCGCGGTCCTACAGGGCAGGGCGGCACCGCGGCGCACCATGCAGGTTCCATTTCACTTGCAAGAGGACAAAAACACCATGAAACGCCAAACCCTTCTTCGCTCTGCATTGGCGGCCGGTCTGGTCGCGCTGGTGACCGCGGGCTGCGGCTCGATGCGGCCCTCGCAGAAAATCGACATCTACGAAGCCAGGCTGAGCGGCGCCCAGGAAGTGCCCGCCAACAACAGCACCGGTTCAGGCCAGGCCGAACTCAAGTGGAACCGCAGCAGCAATGTGCTGGACTGGAAGGTCACCTACACCGGCCTGTCCGGCGAGGTCACGGGCGCGCACATTCATGGCCCCGCGGGGCCGGGCCAGAACGCCGGCGTCGTGATCCCGTTCATGACCGGGCTGTCGGGCACCATCACGGGCCAGACCAACCTGACCACCGCGCAGGCGGCCGATCTGGCCTCGGGCCGCTGGTATGTCAACGTGCACACCTCCGCCTTTCCTGGTGGTGAAATCCGCGGCCAGTTGAGCGAGCGCAAGTAAGCCTGCTGGTAGATGGTTGCGGGCGCAACCAGATGGCGTTATAGTTGCGCACGCAACTTGTAACGCCATCTGCCCGTGACCCTTCCTTCTTCCGTTCCCGTTCTGATCGCCGGCGGCGGCCCTGTGGGCCTCACGCTGGCGGCGCTGCTGGCACGCCAGGGCGTGAGCAGCCTGGTGGTCGAGGCCGACGAGGGTTATTGCACCGGTAGCCGCGCGATCTGCCTGTCGCGCCGCTCGCAGGAGATCCTGGGCTGGGTCGGCGCCGACCAGCCGCTGGTGGCCAAGGGCCTGGGCTGGGTCGGTGGACGCAGTTACTGGCGCAGCACCGAGGTGCTGCATTTCCAGATGCCCAGCGAGCCGACCCAGCGTTTCGCGCCCATGCTCAACATCCAGCAGTTTTATGTGGAAGAGTTTGCGCACCGCGCGGCGCAGGCCATTGGCGACCTGTCGCGTGTGCAATTTGGCAGCCGCGTGGTGGCGGTGCGGCCCGGCGCGCAGGGCGTGCAGGCCGATATCGACACCCCTGAAGGCCGGCACACCGTGCAGGCCAGCTGGCTGGTGGCCTGCGACGGCGGCCGCAGCACGGTGCGCGAGCAGCTGGGCCTGCAGCTGCAGGGCACGCAGTACGAGGGCAAGTACGTGATCGTCGACATCGTTCAAAAGACCCAGCGCCCGGTGGAGCGCCTGGCCTGGTTCGACCCGCCGTCCAACCCGGGCTCGACCATCCTCATGCATCGCCAGCCCGACGACGTGTGGCGCATCGACTACCAGATCCGCGACGACGAAGACCCGGTGGAGGCCGTCAAGCCGCAGAACGTGCTGCCGCGCGTGCAAAGCCACTTGCAGATGATTGGCGAGGACGCGCCCTGGGAGCCGATGTGGATTTCGATCTACAACGCCAAGTGCCTCACGCTGCCCAGCTACCGGCACGGCCGCGTGCTGTTCGCGGGTGATGCGGCGCACCTGGTGCCCATCTTTGGCGTGCGCGGCCTCAACTCGGGCCTGGACGACGCGGGCAACCTGGCGTGGAAGCTCGCGCGCGTGCTCGATGGCCGCTCTCCAGAAGAGTTGCTGGACTCGTATTCCACCGAGCGCGTGCACGCCGCGCGCGAGAACATTGCCTATGGCGCCAAGAGCACCGAGTTCATGGCGCCGCCCAACTTTGCGTTCCAGCTCATGCGTGAGGCCACGCTGCGGCTGGCCGCGAGCGAGCCCGGCGTGCGGCCGCTGATCAACCCGCGCCAGTCGTCGCCCGTGCGCTATGACGGCTCGCCGCTGAACGTGCCCGATGTGGGCGGCTGGGCCAGCGACCTCGCGGCACCGGGCGCTCCCGCCCCCGAGGCCCTGCTGGCCGGGCCCGGCGGGCCCGTGCACCTCAGCAGCCTGTTTGGCGGCGATTTTGTGTGCCTGGTGCTGGGCGCCGGCGTGGTGCCCGAAGCGGTGAGGGCGCTGACGCAGCACGGCGTGGCCGTGCTCGAGATCGAACCCGATGCCGACCTGCACGGCCAGGCGCGCAAGCGCTATGGCCTGGCCGGCCCCGGGGATGAAGCCCTGGTGCTGGTGCGCCCCGATGGCTATGTGATGGGCCGCTGGCATGGCCTTGACCCGGCGCCGCTGCTCGCGGCGCTGCAAACCCAGGGAGTCCTCGCATGACCGACGCCGATCTTGACCGCAGCTACACCGCCCTGTGCGAGGCCATGGGGCGCGTGGGCGAGGCGCAGACCCCGCTGCTGCTGTCCATGGTCTGCCTTTCGCTCATGAGCCGCCTGGCGCACGCCGACGAGGTGCTGCCCCTGATCGACCGGGCCATGCGTGAACTCTCGCCGGCGCTTGATGCCCCCGCGCACCATGGCCCGTAAGCCGGCCACTGCCACGCTGCCGCTGGAGCAGCACCTGACCTGGCGCCTGCACCGGGTCAACAAGCTCACCGACAAGGCCAGCGCCGACGCCTATGCCCAGGCCTTTGGCCTGCCCGTGGGTGAGGCGCGCTGCCTGGCCGCCATCGGCAACTTCGCGCCGCTGTCGGTCAACGACCTCGCCGCCCGCGCCAACCTCAACAAGGGCCAGGCCAGCCGCGCCGCGCAGGCGCTGGTGGAGCGCGGGTTGGTGCACAAGCAGGCCAGCGAAACCGACGGTCGCGGGGTGGTGCTCAGCCCCACCGCCGCCGGCCAGAAGCGCTGGGCCGGCGTGATGGCGCTGATCGCGCGGCGCAATGAAGAAATCTTTGGTTGCCTCTCGGCGGCCGAGCAAAAGCAGCTGGGCGCCATGCTGGACCGGCTGATCGCGCATGCCGGCGCGCCCGCCCATGACCCCTGAAGGGTCAAAAAACCCGGGCGACCGGTAAAATCGCGGTTTCTCCTTGCGCCACAGGCGCGCACCCCCTTTTTCATGAACGCCCCGGTTGACGTCTCTTTCTTCGCGCGCGCCGCGAAGCCGATCACCAGTTACCGCAAGTACTGGGCGCATCGCTTCGGCCAGCCGAAGTTCCTGCCCACCAGCCGGGCCGAGATGGACGCGCTCGGCTGGGACAGCTGCGACGTGGTGCTGGTCACGGGCGATGCCTATGTGGACCATCCGAGTTTTGGCATGGCCGTGATCGGCCGCACGCTGCAGGACCAGGGCTTTCGCGTGGGCATCATCGCCCAGCCGGACTGGCAGAGTGCCGAGCCCTTCAAGGCGCTGGGCCAGCCCAACCTGTTCTGGGGCGTGACCAGCGGCAACATGGATTCCATGATCAACCGCTACACGGCCGACCGCAAGATCCGCAGTGACGACGCCTACACCCCCGGCGACGTGGGCGGCAAGCGGCCCGACCGCGCAGCCATCGTCTACAGCCAGCGCTGCCGCGAGGCTTACAAGGACGTGCCCATTGTGCTGGGTGGCATTGAGGGCAGCCTGCGCCGCATCGCGCATTACGACTACTGGTCTGACAAAGTGCGCCGCAGCATCGTGGTGGACGCCAAGTGCGACCTGCTGCTGTACGGCAACGCCGAGCGCGCCATCGTCGAGATTGCGCACCGCCTGGCGGCCAGGGAACCCGTGGAGCAGATTGACGACGTGCGCGGCACGGCGTTTTTCCGCCGCGCGTCGGTGCAGGGCTGGTTCGAGATCGACAGCACCAGTGTGGATGCGCCGGGCAGGGTGGAGAGCCATGTCAACCCGTACATGACGACCAGTGAGCAGGCGCAGGCCCAGGGCAGCAATTGTTCGAAAGAGGACTCTTCCGTTCGGGTAGATGGCCCCGATCACCCCGAGCCCATATCCGTTCGCCCTGAGCTCTCCCCCGTTCGGGCTGAGCTTGTCGAAGCCCCAGCGAGCCCTTCGACAAGCTCAGGGCGAACGGATATCAGCTCAGGGCGAACGGAGATGAGCTCAGTGCGAACCGACCTCGGCGCCACCATCCAGCCCCTGACTTTCCACGCCAACCCCGCGCTCAAGCAGAAGCTCAAGGTCCCGCCGCGTGACCGCAGCGTGATCCGCCTGCCGAGTTACGAGCAGGTCAAGGCCGACCCGGTGCTCTATGCCCATGCCAACCGCGTGCTGCACCTGGAAACCAACCCGGGCAATGCCCGCGCCCTGGTGCAGGCGCACGGCGAGGGCGTGACCGCGCGCGACGTCTGGATCAACCCGCCGCCCATCCCGCTGACCACGGCCGAGATGGACCATGTGTTCGACCTGCCGTATGCGCGCAGCCCGCACCCGCGCTATGCGGACGAGAACGGCAGCCACGACGGCGCCACCAGGATCCCCGCGTGGGAAATGATCCGCTTCAGCGTGAACATCATGCGCGGCTGTTTTGGTGGCTGCACCTTCTGCTCGATCACCGAGCACGAGGGCCGCATCATCCAGAGCCGCTCTGAAGAGTCGATCATCAAGGAAGTGGAAGACATCCGCGACAAGGTCAAGGGCTTCACCGGCACCATCTCCGACCTGGGCGGCCCCACGGCCAACATGTACCGCCTGGGCTGCAGGAGCCCCGAGATCGAGGCCGCCTGCCGCAAGCCCAGCTGCGTCTACCCCGGCATCTGCCAGAACCTCACCACCGACCACGGCCCGCTGATCCAGATCTACCGCCGTGGCCGGCTGCTTCCGGGCATCAAGAAGATCCTGATCGGCTCGGGCCTGCGCTACGACCTGGCCGTCAAGAGCCCCGAGTACGTCAAGGAACTGGTGCAGCACCACGTGGGCGGCTACCTCAAGATCGCGCCCGAGCACACCGAGCAGGGCCCGCTCACCAAGATGATGAAGCCCGGCATCGGCAGCTACGACAAGTTCAAGCAGATGTTTGAAAAGTTCAGCGCCGAGGCGGGCAAGAAGCAGTTCCTCATCCCGTACTTCATCGCGGCCCATCCGGGCACCAGCGACGAGGACATGATGAACCTGGCCGTGTGGCTCAAGAAGAACGGTTTCCGCGCCGACCAGGTGCAGACCTTCTACCCCAGCCCCATGGCCACGGCCACGGCCATGTACCACAGCGGCCGCAACCCGCTCAAGGGCGTGCGCCGCGTGGCGCGCGATGCCGATGAAACCGTGGACATCGTGCGTGGCGAAAAGCGCCGCCGCCTGCACAAGGCCTTTCTGCGCTACCACGACGCCAACAACTGGCCGCTGCTGCGCGAGGCGCTCAAGGCCATGGGCCGCGCCGACCTGATTGGCAACGGCAAGCACCACCTGATCCCCACCTGGCAGCCGCTGAGCGACGGCAGCTACCAGAGCGCCCGCCGCAAGAACTCCACCACCGTGGCCCCCAAGGCCGGTGCGCCCCGGACTGCCGCGCCCAAGAAGGGCGCGATGCTGACCCAGCACACGGGCCTGCCGCCGCGCGTCACCGGCGCCGCCAAGCCGCCGCGCAAGCCCCGCTGAGGCGTTTTTCGTACTTACCGTGGCTGGAGTCCACGGCTGTCGGCCATCATGCGCTACGGATTCCGTAGTGAAATCTGGCCCCCGGGACTCGACTACGATAGTCCACGATGCACCGCCTTGGCTCCCACCCACCCCCTGACGCGCCGATGGCCGTGGCCGGGCATGCGCCGCTGACCCGCATGCGCCTGGACGAGGCCCAGGCCCGGCGCGTGGTGCTGGCCCAGGCGATTGAAACCGCCGACACCCAGGGCCGCTGGCTGACCGATGCCGAGCGCGAGACGATTGACCTGCAGGCCGTGGCCGCCGCGCGCGAGGCCCAGGGCGCCGATGGCGCCGTGCCCGTGGCGCCCGCGCTGCACCGGCGCGCCGAGCTCGTGCTGGCCGCTGCCGGGCCGCGCCACAGCGGTGTGGCCGCGCTGGCGCAGGCCGCGCCCTGGCAGCGCTGGCTGCTGTGGGGCGTGCCGCTGGCCGCGCTGGTGCTGGGCGTGGCCACCGACCGCATTGCCAATCCGCACCGGGTGGACCTGCTGTCGCTGCCGCTGCTGGGCATCGTGGTCTGGAACCTCCTGATGTACGCCTTGCTGGCCGTGGCAGCGCTGCGGGCGTGGCGGCGCCCGGCGTCCCCGAACCCCTCCGTGCCGCCGCTGGCCGGCTTGCGCCAGTGGCTGGGCCACTGGCAAGCTGGCCTCCCACGCTGGCGCAAGGCGCAGGCGGCCCGGGCCTGGGGCGAGGTCACCGCGGCTTTTTTTGCGCGCTGGCAGGGGCTCACCGCCGCGCTCACGGCGCAGCGCCTGCGGCGGGTGCTGCACCTGTCGGCCGCGGCCTGGGGCGCGGGCGTGGCGCTGTCGCTGCTGATGCGCGGCACCGTGGTGGCCTACCGCGCGGGCTGGGAAAGCACCTTTCTGGGCGCGCAGCAGGTGCATGCCATCCTCAGCGTGTTCTTCGCGCCCGTGGTGGCGCTGTTCTCGCTCGAACCCTTCACCGTGCAGGAGATCGCCCGCATGCAGTTCGAGGCGGGCGGCGCCGGCATGGCCGACGGCGGCGGCCGCTGGGCCCTGCTGTACGTGGGCCTGCTGGTGTTGCTGGTGGTGCTGCCGCGCCTGCTGCTGGCGGCCGTGGCGCACTGGCAGGCGCGGCGGCTGGCCGGGCGGATCGAGCTGGACCTGGGCGAACCGTATTTCCAGCGCCTGATCGACCGCCTGTTTCCGGCGCAGGTGCGCGTGGCGCTGCTGAGCCAGCGCGACGAAGACCGCGCGGCCCTGCTGCGTGTGCTGTGGCAGGAGCCGGGCCCCGCCGGGCAGGCACCGCCCGCAGGGGCCGTGCTGGTCCGCACGCCCACCGGGGACGCGTTGCGCCTGGCCGAACCGGCCCAGGCCGACGTGCTGCTGCAGGTGGTGGGCCAGGCCAGCGACCTGGAGACGGCCCCCGCGGCCTGGCCGGCGGGCCGGCCGGTGCTGCTCCTGGTGCGCACGCCGGCCGGCAAGGAAGCCGCGCAGCCGGGCCACGAGCCCCTGCAGGCGCTGGCCGAGCGCCTGCAGGGCCGCCAGGAGGCGGTTCGCGCGGTGCTGCCCTTTGCGGCCTTTGCCCGCTGCTGGGTTCAGGAGGGCGCCTGGCTCGATGCCATGGCCCGCTGCGTGCCGCGCGCCAGTGCCCAGGGCTGGGCGCGGCTGGCCCAGGCCTGGCAGGCCCGCAACCAGACCCGCTTGGACCGTGCCATGGCCCTGATGGCGGTGGAACTGCTGGGCGCGGCGGGCCAGTCGCAAGGGGTGGACAGTGCGCCGCTGTCGGTCAAGAGCCTGATCAGCGGAACCGAGCGTGACGCCCAGGAGCAGGCCCGCAAGGCGGCCATGGCAGCCGTGGTGCTGCGGCTGCAGCGCGCCGACGCCGAGACGTTTGCGCAGCTGCTGAGCCTGCACGGCATCGAGGCATCGGCCGCGGGCGCGCTGGAAAGCCGGCTCGAGGAGAAATTCGCGGTGCAGGCGGCCGTGAATTCACCCCAGGCCGGCATGGCGGGCGCCGCCACGGGCGCGGCCATGGGCGCCTCGGTGGACCTGCTCACGGGCGGGCTCACGCTGGGCGCGGCGGCCGCCCTGGGTGCGCTGGTGGGCGGCGGGGCGGCGTTTCTGGGCGCGGCCTGGAAGAACCGCACCGGCGAGCAGGGCGTGACCACGGTGCGGCTGAGCGACGACATGCTGCAGGCGCTGTGCGAGGCCGCGCTGCTGCGCTACCTGGCGATCATTCATTGGGGGCGCGGCCCGGTGGCTGCCCGGCTCGGTGATTTCCGGCCGGAATGGCGCAGCGAGGTGGTGGCTGCGGTGGCGGCCCGGCGCGGGGAGTTGCTGGCGCTGTGGGCCAGCGCGCGGGCCGCGGGGGGCCAGCGGGTGGCCGGCGAGCCCGGCATGGAGCCCACGGCCGAACTGGCGGACCAGCTCAAGGACATCACGCGCCGCTTGCTGGCGCGCCTTTACCCTGCCAGTGACCCCACGAATGACCCCGGCAGCCCGCAGGCGCCGGGGTAGTGCACCGGGTCAGTTTCCGTTCAACCGCCTTTGTGCGGACGCTTGCCGGGGTTCTTCTTGCTGCGCGTGGCCTTGCCGCGCTCCAGGCTGATCTTCTGGCCGCCGCCGTCGCGGTGGCGGGGATAGCCTTCCATGGCGGGAGGTGCCGGGGTGCGCTTGCGGTCGGCTTCGGTGACGATTTTGTTGCCCATGAGGTACTCCGGTTCTGATTGGAAAAACCCACTATTTTGCCATGCGCGCGGGCCGGGCCCGTGGCGCCTGTGCGGGGCCTACTTGCTGGCCGGTTTGGCGGGGGCCGGGGCGGGCCCCACACCCAGCCGGCGGGCGATGGACTGGTCGAGCGCGCGGACCTTGGGTTCGATGGCGCCGCGCGTATCGGTGACGAGCTTGGGAACCAGCGCGTCCTGCAGCGCGCCGCCCAGTGCCTGGAACTTGGCATAGGCGGGCGATTCAATGATCGCCACCACCTGGCGCAGTTCGTCCTCGCTGAGTTTCTCTTCAAGCACCGCGCCCATGGTGGACGGGGCCAGCTTGAGCGCGCGCTCGGTCACCAGCGGCACGGCATCGTCCACGTACTTCTTGACGTCGGCCTGGATGTCGCGCGCCACGGCTTCGCGCTTGTCGGCGGCAATGCGGGTGGACAGGGCCTGCGCGGCGCGGTCCATCATGGCGGCGGCGGGCTGCTCGGCCAGCGAGCGGGCCATGGCTTCGATGGCCGGCTGCTGCGCCTTGAGGATGCGCGCCACCAGCTCTTTCTTGGCGGGGGTGGTCTGGGCCTGCGCGGCAAAAGCCGCGAGCAGCAGCGTGAGGGTGATCAGGGGGTGTTTCAGCATGCGCAATCTTAAGCGCTGGCCACCGCGGGAAGTCAGGCGGTGTCGGGAAAATTCAGCGCCTGGCGGCTGGTGAACTGGCGCGCCTGCCCGGTCACCGGGTCGGTGAACGCGAGGCTTTGGGCCAGCAGGCGCAGCGGGTTGGCGGGGTCGTCGCCGCCTTCGGGCAGCAGCTCGGGGTAGATCCGGTCGCCCAGCAGCGGCAGGCCCAGCGCGGCCATGTGCACGCGCAGCTGGTGGCGCTTGCCGGTGTGCGGTTGCAGCCGGTAGCGCGCCAGCGCGCCACGGGCCTCCAGCAGTTCGATGGTGGTGTGCGCATTGGCCTGGGCCTCCGGCCCGGCCTCGAGTTCACGCATCTGCATGAAGTGGCCGGCCTGCACCAGCGTGCTCGCGCGCGTGAGCGGGAACGCCAGGCCGGCGCGCCAGGGCGCGATGGCCTCGTAGGTCTTGTGCACGCCGCGCGTGGCAAACAGCGCCGCGTAGTGCTGCACGCTGGCCCGCTGCTTGGCGAACAGCACCAAGCCCGCGGTTTCGCGGTCGATGCGGTGCAGCGGGGCAAGCGCGTCCAGGCCGAGTTTCTGGCGCAGCCGCACCAGCAGCGTTTCGTGCAGGTACTTGCCGGTGGGCGTGACGGGCAGGAAGTGCGGCTTGTCGGCCACCACCAGCCAGTCGTCTTCAAACAGCACGGTTTCGCGCGCGGGGTTGGCGGCTTCAGCGGGCAGGCTGCGGTAGTAGTAGAGCCGGCGGTGGGCCTGGTAGGGCTGGCCGGGCGTGACGCTGTGGCCGGCATCGTCCAGCACATCGCCACGCGCCATGCGCGCGGCCCATTCGGGCTGCGCGATGGCCGGGAAGCGCTCGAGCAGAAAGTCGATCAACCGGGGCCAGGGGCCGGGGGGGAGGCCCACGCAGCTTGCGCCCACGCCCTGGCGCGCAGGCAGTGGCGGCTCAGACACCGCCGGGCCGCCCCAAGGCGACTGAAGCCCCCTCGGGGGGCAGCGCAGCACATGAAGTGGCAAGCGTGGGGGCCAACGCAACCGCGGGCTTGTCGCCATCATCGCCCGCGGCCTGCAGGCGCTGGGCCCGCGCCAGGCGCCATTCGCCGTCGGGCTCGCCGCCGTACACATCATTGAGCGTGGTGGTGGTTTCCTTCAGGTGGGTGTCCAGCGCGACGCGGTTGTCAAAGACAAAGCACTCGCCCTGCCAGTCCTGCCCGGCGTCGGGCATTTCCTTGAAGTAGTTGAGGATGCCGCCCTCGAGCTGGTAGACCGGCACGCCCATGTCCTGCATCCAGGCGCTGGTCTTCTCGCAGCGGATGCCGCCGGTGCAGTACATGGCCACGCGCTTGCCGCCGGCCTTCCACTCGTCCACATGGGCCCGCACATAGGCCGGGAAGTCGCGGAAGTTGGTGACCTGCGGGTCAATGGCATTGGCGAAGCGGCCGAGCCGGAATTCAAAGCTGTTGCGGTTGTCCAGCAGCACCACGTCGGGCTGCGTGATCAGCTCGCGCCATTCGCGCGGGGACACGTTGATGCCGGTGTCGCGCGCCGCGTCCACGCCGGGCACGCCCAGCGGCACGATCTCGGCCTTCAGGTGCACCTTCATCTTGTGAAAGGGCACGGTCTTGCATTCGCTGCGCTTGAACGGCATGCCGGCAAAATGCCCGCCCAGGCGCGGGTCTTCGAGCAGCGCGCGCTCGATCGCGTCGAGCACGCCAGGCTGGCCCGCGAGCATGCCGTTGATGCCCTCGGCCGCCACGAGGATGCTGCCGGTCACGCCGCTGGCCGGGGGCGCGGTGAGTTCGCGCAGCACGGCCGCCACCTCTTCAGGCTGCGGCAGGTTGACGAACTTGTAGAAGGCTGTGTGCTGCAGGTTGACGGCGGGGAAGGACAGGGCGCTCATGCCCCCGATTTTCCCACGGCCGCAAGGCCCGGGTCGCAAGCCCGGGCCGCTGACGCCATCTGGCGGCAGGCGCCTACAGGCCGGGCCACGCGCAGCGTCCAGACTGGGGCCCTTGGAGATTCAACCGCAAAGGACAGACACCATGAACTATGTCGCCCACATTGGCCCGGTGGCCGCCCTGATTGCCGGCGTGCTGATTCTGATGATCCCGCGGCTGCTCAACTACATCGTGGCGATCTACCTGATCATCGTCGGCGTGTCGGGCCTGCTGGGTCGCTGAAGCTCCAGGCTCAGGCGGCGCCCGGCGCGCGGTGTTCGCCAAACCAGCTCAGCACTTCGCCCCACAGGGGCTGCGCCTTGCGCCGGAAGTAGCCCATGTGGCCAATGGCGCCCAGGCCGCTGCGCTGGGGGTCGATGTCGATGGCCTGCCAGGGCGTGCCGCGGTAGCCGGCCATGAAGGCGTCGCGCGAGGCTGGCGGGGCCCACAGGTCGTCCAGCGCATTGGCGGCGCGGATCGGCGTGGTCACGCGGCCAAAGCGCTCGGCCACGTCGGGCATGGCCGGGTCGTCAAAGAAGTAGTGCGGGTAGCGGCACCAGTGCTTCCACTCGCGGTACACGTCCAGCGGCAAATCCTCGCCCATGCCCAGCCGGCTCCAGGCCAGGTAGCCCTTCCAGCGGATGATCAGCGGACCCACGAGGTTCCACATGATCCAGACCTTGATGCGCTCGGCCATGGGCATCCAGCCGTTCCAGCCTGCACCCGTGGCAAAGGTATAGAACCGCGCCACGCGCTCATGGTTGGGCAGCAGGCCAAAGGCATGGCCGCCAAACGAGTGACCCACCATGAACAGCGGCACGTCGTCACGGGCCATGTGGTCCACCGCGGCGGCCAGATCCTGCCGGGCCCAGTCCAGGTAGGCCATGCGGAAGCCGCGCAGGCTGCCCGGGCGCGACAGGCCGATGCCGCGGTAGTCCAGCGTGAGCACGGTGTAGCCCTGGGTGCTCGCGTATTCGGCAAAGGCCTTGTAGAACAGCTGGGGCGTGCCGGTGGCGCCGGCCACGATCAGGTGGCCGCGCAGCGGGCCCTGGGCGGCATAGCGCAGCGCCGTGAGGCGGTAGCCATCACGCGTGGTGAGCGCAATGGGGGAGGCGGTGACGGGTGGGGGGGTCATGGGGTGGCTCCGGTAGGGGGAAGGCTGAGGCGGATGAGGTCGATCAGGGCGGCGGTGGTGTCGCGCATGGCCTGCACATCACTGGCCACGCGCGCCTGCACCAGCGCGCCTTCGTAGGCCGAGACGATCAGCGCGGCCAGCCCGCGGGCGCGTGCCGGTGCCACGCCGGCGCGGCCCAGTTCTGCCGCGAGGCGGTCGCGGATGGCGGCAAAGCCCGTGGCCAGCGCCGCGCGCAGGGCCGTGTCTTCAGGGGTGCTTTCAAGGGCCACGGCGGCCAGCGGGCAGCCGCGCTCAAAGCCGCTGCCTTCCAGCACCTTTTGCGCCGCGCTCATCCACAGCGTGAGGGCGGTTGCGGGGTCGCCCGCGGCGCGCTCGAACACCTTGTCAAGGTGGCCCGTGAGCTGGTCGATGACGGCAGCGATGGCGGCCAGCGCCAGCTCGGTCTTGCCGCCCGGAAAGTGGTGGTACAGCACGCCCTTGGGCGCGCTGGCGGTGGCCAGCAGCTCGCTCAGGCCCACCCCGTGGAAGCCGCGCGTGCGCAAGGCATCGAGCATGGCTGCGATCAGGCGGTCGCGGGTGCCGGGAGGGGCGGTTTCTGCATTCATGAGCGTGTAGTCTATAGACCGGTCGGTCTAGTGTCAAGCCATTGCAAAGCAACGGGGCTCCCCATCCGCAAACCCCAAATCTGCGTACCATTCAGCATGATCCCAGCTCCCATTCCGGCCCAAGAAGGCCTGCGTCTGGCCGCCGTTCGTGCCGCCGTCTGCGCGTATGCCCCTCGCGAGGAGCGCTTTGATCGCATCACGCGCACGGCCAAGCGGCTTTTGCAGGTGCCGATTGCGCTGATCACCATCGTTGAAGAAGACGAGCAATGGTTTCGTTCGGTGCAGGGCCTGGACGAGCCGCACACCCCCCGAGATATTTCGTTCTGCGGTCACGTGGTGGCGTCGGGCAAGCCGCTGGTGATTCGGGACACCTGGACCGACAACGCCTTTGCCGACAACCCGCTGGTGCTGGGCAAGCCCGGAATCCGCTCCTACGTGGGGCTGCCGCTGGAAATCGCGCCCGGCATTTTTGCGGGCTCGCTGTGTGCCATTGACACCATGCCCCGCACCTACGACGAGGAAGAGCTGGCGGCGCTGCAGGACCTCGCGCGCATGGCTGAAAGCGAATTGCGCTCAGTGGCTGTGGCCAGCTTGCAAAAGTCGCTGCTGATGCGGCTTGACCTCGCGCAGCGGCGGCAGGCACTTGACCCGGTCACGGGCTGCTGGACGATCCGCGGCTTCCGGGAGCTGCTGGGCCTGGCCGTGGAACAGGCGCATGCCGACAACACGCAGATGGCCCTGTGCCTGCTGCGCGTCAACACGGACGCGGCCGCATTGAAGCTGCCCCATGGCGACAGTGGCCGGACTCTGATGCTGGGGTGGCTGGCCCAGCTGCTGCGCGGCCGCCTGCCGCCCGAGGGCGCGCTGGCCCGCCTGGGCGACACCGACTTTTGCGCCTTGCTGTCGGCGCCCACGGCTCTGGCGCTGGAGCGCGTCCTCTCGCCCGTGGTCCAGCCGGAGCTGTCGGCACTGCTGGCCCATGGTCAGTCCTTTCAGGCACGCGTGGACAGCCATGTGGTGCACCTGGACGATCTGGGCGGCGCGGCGACCGGCAACACGATGTGGGCGCGCATCCTGGCGGCGCTCCAACCCGGCAAGAAATGGGCCTGACAAGCCTGTAGTCCAGGCAGGGCGGCCACTGCGTGCTACAAAAAGCGTAGCGAATCAGGGCAAAGTGTGCAGCGGGATGTCGCGTGCGGCGGCCAGCCGGTCAAGCTGCTGGCGTGTTTGCGTGAGCAAAAAGGCGGCGATCGCCTCGTGGGTGGCGGGGGCCAGCATGGCGCGCATGCCGGAGTCGGCCACGCCGGCCGCCGCGCACAGCGCTGCCGCAAAGTGAGGCTCCAGCGCAGCCACGGCCACCCGGCCATCCTTGCATGGGTAGACCTTGTAGCCCGCGTGCGCGCCGCCTACCGAACCGGTGGGCTGGGTCAGGCCCCAGTTGCGGGGCAGGGCAAGGTAGCCGGCGGCATCGGCCAGCGCCACCTCGATGAACACGCCCCGCGGGTGCGGGTCGCCGGTGCCGGCGTAGCGTTCGCTTTGCAGCAGCGCGGCCTGCAGCACGGCCTCGCTGGCCATCAGCGAGCCGCCCATGTCGGCGTACAGCGTGGGCGGCAGGGCCAGGCCACTGACCAGGCCGTTGTCGGCCAGGTAGGTCAGGTCGTGGCCGGGCTCCTCGGCGCGCGCGCCGGGCGCGCCGACGATGGCGACCTGGGACAGCGTGGGGTAGGTCTTGTGCAATGCCTTCCAGCCCAGGCCCAGCTTGGTCAGCGCCGACGGCCGGAACGAGGTCAGCAGCACGTCGGCCTTGGCCAGTTCGCGGTGCAGCAGCTTTTGGCCGGTGGCGGTCTTGAGGTCGGCGCCGAGCACCTTCACGCCCTCATGCAGCTGGGCGTAGGCCGGCTTGTTGTAGTGCCCCATGGGGTCGCCCGTGGGTGGCTCCAGCTTGACGCAGGTGGCGCCCATGGCGCGGCAGCGCATGAGCGCGGCCGGGCCGGGCAGGTTGAGCGCCAGGCTCAGGACGCGCACGCCCTTGAGCGGGCGCAGGACAGGTTTTTTTGCGGAGGCCATGATGGAATTTAACCCACGGTCCGCGCCGGCGCTGTCGTCAGTGCAACTCCAGCGGCAGCCCCACGTAGTTCTCGGCCAGCGTGGTGGAGGCGGCGACCGAACCCACGAGGTAGTCGAGCTCGGCTTCCTGGATCTTCTGGCCAAAGCCCTGGGTGTCCGGGAAACGGTGCAGCAGCGAGGTCAGCCACCAGCTGAAGCGCTCGGCCTTCCAGACCCGGCGCAGGCAGCGCGCGGAATAGGTGTCAATGCCCGCGGGGGTTTTGTCGCGGTAGTACTCGATCAGCGCGCTGGACAGGTACTTGACGTCGCTGGAGGCCAGGTTCAGGCCCTTGGCGCCCGTGGGCGGCACGATGTGGGCGGCATCGCCCGCCAGGAACAGGCGGCCAAAGCGCATGGGTTCGGCCACGAAGCTGCGCAGCGGGGCGATGCTTTTCTCGATGGTCGGGCCGGTGACGATGGCCTCGGCCAGGGCCGGGTCCAGCCGGCGGCGCAGCTCGTCCCAGAAGCGCTGGTCGCTCCAGTCCTCCACCTTGTCGTCCAGCGGGCATTGCACGTAGTAGCGGCTGCGCGTGAGGCTGCGCATGGAGCACAGCGAGAAGCCGCGTTCGCTGTTGCCGTAGACGATGGCGTGGGGCGACACCGGCGGCACGTCGGCCAGCACGCCGAGCCAGCCAAAGGGGTAGTGGCGCTCGTACTCGGTGATGCTGTCCTTGACGCTGGCGCGGCTCACGCCGTGGTAGCCGTCGCAGCCGGCAATGAAGTCGCAGTCCAGCGTGTGGGTCTGGCCGTCCTTCTCGTAGGTGATGCGGGGCCGGCTGCCGTCAAAGTCCGCCGGCGTGACGTTGGCGGCTTCGTACACGGTGGTCAGGCCGGCGGCGGCGCGCGCTTCCATGAGATCACGGGTCAGCTCGGTCTGGCCGTAGGCCGTGACCACCTTGCCCCCGGTCAGGCCGTGCACGTCGATCGGGTGGCGCGTGCCCGCGAACACCAGCTCGATGCTGTGGTGAACGGTGCCTCCGGCATCCACGCCCGCGCCCACGCCCGCCTCGTGCAGCAGGTCCACGGTGATCTGCTCCAGGATGCCAGCGCGGATGCGGCCCAGCACATAGTCGCCGGTCTGGCGCTCCAGAATGATGTTGTCGATGCCGGCCTTGTGCAGCAACTGGCCGAGCAGCAGGCCGGAAGGGCCCGCGCCGATGATGGCGACCTGGGTACGCATGGGGTGTCTCCTGACTTTGATCTGCGTCAAGGTTAGGACTCCGCGGCCCGGAAGGACAGGGCTTTGCCGGACCATTGCGCGATGATCGCGCCCAATGTGCGATGATCGCGCAATGACTATCGCCAGGGCCGATTTCATCGAGGGCATGGCCAAGGGCCTGGCCGTGCTCGAGAGCTTTGACACCGAGCGCCAGCGGCTGAACGCGACGCTGGCGGCACAGCGCGCGGGCATCACCCGCGCCGCCGCCAGGCGCCACCTGCTCACACTGGCGCACCTGGGCTACCTCGAAACCGACGGCAGCTATTTCTGGCTGTCGCCCAAGGTGCTGCGCTTCTCGGGCAGCTACCTGGCGTCGGCCCGGCTGCCACGGTTGCTGCAGCCCACGCTGAACCGGCTGGCGGCGCAGACGCTGGAGCCGTTTTCGGCCGTGGTGCTGGACGGCGCCGAGGTGGTGATCGTGGCGCGCAGCGGGGTGGACCTGAAGACGGTGCCCGGTGGCGCGGCCCGTCTGCTGGCCTATGGCCTGCACCTGGGGGCCCGGCTGCCGGCCCATGCCACGTCCACGGGCCGGGTGCTGCTGGCCGCCAAAAGCAAAACCGCCTTCAACGAATGGCTGCGCGGGCGCACGCTGCCGCGCATCGCGCCGCGCACCACGACCGACCCCAAGCAGTTGCGCGCCATCATCGCGCAGGTGCGCGCCGACGATTGGTGCGTGGCCAGCGAAGAGCACGAGATCGGCGTGCATGCGCTGGCGGTGCCGCTGCGCAACGCCCAAGGCGAGACCGTGGCCGCGCTGAACGTGGTCACGTCAGCCGCGCGGCTGGTGCCTGAGGTGATGCAGCACGATCTGCTGCCGCTGCTGCAGGATGCGGCGCGTGAACTGGGGCCGCTGCTGTGACTGGCGCCAAAAATCAGTTGGTGCCCGCCGCCGGGGTGGCTTTTGCCACTTCGCCAGGCGGCGTTCCCTTGACTGGCGAGCCTTCCTGTTCATCGCGCCTGTCAAACACGAGTGTCTGGCCAAACACCAGTTGCATCCAGGTCGGGTAGGTATAGGCCGTGCCCTTGTTGTGGTCGATGATGGCGCCGATGCCGCCACCAAAAATGATGTTGCCCGCCATGCCCGCATTGGCGCGCGAAATGGCCCGCGCCTTGGCTTCGGGCTGGCCGGCCTGGGAGCACACGATGTCGAGGTCTTTGGATGAGCGGCGCACCTGGGTGGTTTCGCCGGATTTGGCGCTGGCGCTCCCATAGTCGTTGTTGACCTTGCAATCGGCGCCCACAACCTCGGTGCCGGTGGCGGTTCGGGTTTCGATCTTCACGGGATGCGTCGAATCATTCATCACCGACGCACAACCCACCATGGCGAACGCGCCCGCCGCCACCAACAGACTCTTGAACATGGAACTCCCCTTGGAAAAAATTTTTTGGTTGCCCCAGGCCCTCGGCCTGAAGTGCGCAGGGAGTGTAACTCGATGTAGCAAGTTGAGAACAGGCGCATGCGACGCCTCTGCCGCGTTGCAGGTCCGCCTCAGACCCCGAGGTACTGGTCCAGCAGCTGCGGCTGCGCGTTCAGCTCGGTCGAGCTGCCGGCAAACACCACTTCGCCCTTGACGAGGATCACGTTGCGGTCGGTGATCTGGGTCACGTGCTTCCAGTTCTTGTCCACGATCACGCTGCTGATGCCGGACTCGCGGATCAGCCCGCAGATGCGCCAGATCTCGCGCGCGATCAGCGGCGCCAGGCCTTCGGTGGCTTCGTCGAGAATCAACACGTCGGGGTTGGTCATGAGCGCGCGGCCGATGGTGAGCATCTGCTGCTCGCCGCCGCTGAGCTGCTGGCCGCCGTGGCCCAGGCGCTCCTTGAGGCGGGGGAAGGTCTCGAGCACGCGGTCGTAGGTCCAGTCGCGCTGGCCCCGGGTGCCGGCGCGCGCGGCCATCTTGAGGTTCTCGACCACGCTGAGGTTGCCGAAGATGCCGCGGCCTTCGGGCACATAGGCCATGCCCAGCTGGGCGACCTCGTAGGGCGCGCGGCCGGTCATGTCGCGGCCCATGATCCGCACCGTGCCGCCACGCGGCTTGACCAGGCCCATCAGGCTCTTGAGCAAAGTGCTCTTGCCCATGCCATTGCGGCCCATGAGGCCGATGGTTTCGCCGCGCGCGACGGAAAAGTCGATGCCGCGCAGGATGTGGCTCGCGCCGTAGTAGGTGTGCAGGCCGCTGGCTTCAATCAACAGGTCGGACATTTTCAGTGTTCCTCACCCAGATAAGCCGCCTGCACGTTGGCATCGGCGCGCACGTCGGCCGGGGCACCGCTGGCAATCACCTGGCCGTTGACCATGACCGTGAGGTGATCGGCCAGCGTGAACACCGCGTCCATGTCGTGCTCGACCAGCAGCATGGCGTGGTCGGGCTTGATGGCCAGCAGCAGCGCCACCATGCGCTCGGCCTCGGCCACGCCCATGCCGGCCAGCGGCTCGTCGAGCAGCAGCACCTGGGGGCCGGTGGCCAGGGTCATGGCGATCTCGAGCTGGCGCTGCTCGCCGTGGCTGATGGTGCCGGCAATGGCGTTTCGCCGGTCCTTGAGGCCGGATAGCTCGATGGCCCGCTCGGCGCGGTCGTTGATTGCTACAAAACTCGTAGCACTGCTGAGCCAGCGCCAGGCGTTGGGGGCCCGTGACTGGGCGGCCAGGCGCACGTTGTCCCAGACGCTGAAGGGCAGGAAGATGTTGGTCTTCTGGTAGCTGCGGCCCAGGCCCTGGCGCGAAATGCGGTGGGGCTTGTGGCCCGTGACGTTGGCGCCACCCAGCGTGACGCGGCCCGAGGTGGGGGGCAGGTCGCCCGACAGCAGGTTGGTCAGCGTGGATTTTCCTGCACCGTTGGGGCCGATCACCGCGTGGATGCGGTCGCGCCAGAGGTCCACCGACACATCGTTCACGGCGGCCAGGCCGCCAAAGCGCTTGGTCAGCTGCTGCGCGCTCAACAGGAGTTCGCCGGTGGCGGCCATCATGGACCCTCCTTGCGCTGGAACAGGCGCCCGGCCAGCCCGAGCAGGCCGCGCGGCGCGAACATCACGATGGCCACGATGAACAGGCCCATCCACAGCTGCCAGTGCTTGCCGATGTGGACCCCGCCGACGGTGGGCAGGTCCTTGAACACACTGAGCAAATACTCGAAGGCAAAGGCGCCCACGATGGCCCCCGCAAAGTTGCCCATGCCGCCCAGGATCACCATCATGATCGCGTGCGCGCTCATGTGAAAGCCCATGAGCTCGGGGTTCACGTAACCGGTCTGCGCGCCCCAGAGGTAGCCCGCCAGGCCCGCCAGCGCGCCGGCCAGCGTGAAGGCCGCGAGCTTGTAGCCAAAGGTGCCGAAGCCCATGGCGCGCATGCGGTGCTCGTTGACGCGGATGCCCGCCAGGGCCCGCCCGAACGGGCTGAACAGCAGCCGCCGCAGGAAGGCATAGACCGCGACCAGGCAGGCCAGCGTGAAGTAGTAGAAGCTGCGCTTGTCTTCCAGGTCAAACGGCGCCCAGCCAAACAGCGTGGCGTCGGGCTTGAAGTTGATGTACAGGCCGTCGGAGCCGCCGAGCGAGCGGTTGTCGAAGAACACATAGAACACCATCTGCGCAAACGCCATGGTCACCATGATGAAGTAGATGCCCTGGGTGCGCACCACGAAGAAGCCGATCACCAGGGCCGCCAGCGCCGAGCCCAGCACGGCGGCCGGCAGCGTCCACCACAGCGCGACCGACTCACCGGCCGGCGTCATGAAGGCCAGCGCATAGCCCGAGATGCCGAAGAACGCCGCATGCCCCAGCGACACCAGGCCGGTCACGCCTTGGAGCAGGTCCAGGCTCATGGCAAAAATGGCCAGGATCATCATGCGCGCCACCATCTGGGCGTAAAAATCGCTGCCCACGAACGGGAAGGCGACGAGCGCGATCAGGCCCAGCGCCAGCGCAGCCTGCAGGCCGCGCGGCAGGGTTTCGAGGTTGTTCTTGGGGGCGCTCATTGTTTGAACAGGCCTTCAGGTTTCCACAGCAGCACAGCCGCCATCAGCATGTAGACCAGCATGCCCGCGAGCTGGGGCAAGAGAACCTTGCCAAAGGTATCGACCAGACCCACCAGCAGCGCCGAGATCAGGGCGCCGCGCACCGAGCCGATGCCGCCGATCACCACCACCACAAAGCACATGATCAGCACCTGCGAGCCCATGTTGGGGTAGACGCTGGAGATCGGCGCGGCAATCATGCCGGCCACCGTGGCCAATGCCACGCCCAGCGCGAACACCACGGCGTGGATCAGCTTGATGTTGATGCCCAGCGACTCCGCCATGTCGCGGTTGAAGGCACCGGCGCGGATCTTCATGCCCAGGCGGGTTCTGGAAATCAGCAGGTACAGGCCCAGGGCCAGCACGATGCACACGCCCGACATGAACAGCCGGTAAACCGGGTAGGACAGGGTGTCGGTCAGCGGAATGGAGCCGCGCAGCAGCTCGGGAATTTTCACGCCATGCACGTCATCGCCCCACAGGATGGAGCGCATCTCCTCAAAGATGTAGATCAGGCCGAAGGTGAGCAACACCTGGTCCAGGTGATCGCGCTGGTAGAAGTGGCGAAACAGCAGCCATTCGAGTGCCAGGCCAAACACCACCGACAGCGCCGCGCCCACCACAATGGCCAGCACCAGGCTGCCCAGCAGGGTGGACAGCGACCAGGCCAGGTAGGCGCCCAGCATGTAGAAACTGCCATGCGCGAGGTTGACCACGCCCATGATGCCGAAGATCAGCGTCAGGCCGGCGGCCAGCATGAACAGCAGCAGGCCGTATTGCACGCTGTTGAGCAGCTGGATGAGAAAGCTGGGGAAGTCCATGGCTTGTCAGGCGTTGCGGCGCGTCAATAGCAGCAGGCCGCCCATGAGCGTGAACAGGCCGCCGCAGACCCGGTTGACCCAGCGCACCGCGGTGCTGGAGCGCAGCACGGGCACCAGCCGCGACACGCCCAGTGCGCACAGCGTGAGCACGGTGAGCTCGAACGCCATGAAGGTCAGAGCGAGCACGGCAAACTGGGGCAGCACGGGCGCCGACGGATTCAGGAACTGCGGGAAGAAGGCCGCGAAGAACAGCACGGCCTTGGGGTTGCTGGCGCCCACCAGAAAGCCCTGCAGGTAGAAAGAGCGCGTGCGCTGGCGTTGCGGCCCGCCCGTGAATTCAATGGCCAGCGACTCGCTGCGAAAGGTCTTGATGCCCAGCCAGATCAGGTAGGCCGCGCCGGCCACCTTGGCCACGGTGAACGCGGTTTCAGACGCCGCCAGCAGCGCACCCAGGCCCATGGCCGACAGCGCCATCACGCACAGGATGGCGGTGACCGCACCCGCCACCGAGGTCATGGCGCGGCGCGGGCCATGGTTGAGCGCGTTGGTCACGCACATGAGCATGGTGGGGCCAGGGGTGAGGATCAGCAGCGCAACGGCCGCGACGTACAGCAGGTAGGTGGACAGGGTCATGGGGATCGTTCAAGCATGCTGCGTGCCACAAGGCAAAAAAATGGGAGGTCCGCAAACCTCCCACTCTGGAGCACGGGCCGTGTCAGCCCATCTTGCAACCGGCGCCGGAGTCGGCCAGGGCCTTGGCGGCCACGCCGATCACCTTGTTTTCCTTGTTTTCAACCACGCGCAGGTACATGTCCTGGATCGGGTTGTGGGACTTGCTCATCTTCCACTTGCCACGCGGGCTGTCGATGACCGCGCCTTCCATGGCGGCGTACAGCGCCTTCTTGTTGTTGAAGTCGCCCTTGACCGCGGCGGCGCCCATGGTGAGCAGCAGGCCCGTGTCGTAACCCTGCACGGCGTACACGTCGGGCTGGCTGCGGAAGGTGGTGGCGTAGGCCAGGCGGAACGCCTTGTTGCGCGGCGTGTCCAGCGAGTCGCTGTAGTGCATGGTGGTGATGATGCCGTCGGCGGCCGGGCCGGCGGCGTCGAGCACGCCTTCGGTCAGGAAGCCCGAGCCATACAGCGGGATCTTGCCCTTGAGGCCGGCCGCGGCGTAGTCGCGGATGAACTTGGCGGCACCGCCGCCGGCAAAGAAGCAGGCCACGGCATCGGGCTTGATGGACGCGATTTCGGTGAGCAGGGCCTGGAATTCCACGCTGGGGAAGGGCACGGCCAGTTCCTTGACGATGGTGCCGCCGGCCTTGGTGTAGCTTTCCTTGAAGCCGGCAAAGGCTTCGGCGCCGGCCGAGTAGTTCCAGGTGATCCACACGGCCTTCTTGTGGCCACGGTCGACCATGGCCTTGCCCAGGGCCAGCGTGGGCTGCGAATTGGTGAAGCTGGTGCGGAACACGTTGGGGGCGCACAGCGCGCCGGTGGCGGCCAGAACGCCGGCGTTGGGGATCAGGCTGAGCACGCCGGAGTCGCGCGCCACCTTCTGGATGCCCATCTGCACGCCCGAGTGCACGGTGCCGATGAGCACATCCACCTTGTCGCGCTGTACCAGCTTGTTGGCGTTTTCAACGCCCTTGGACGGCTCGGACTCGTCGTCCACCTTGAACCACTCGATCTCGCGGCCGCCGAGCTTGCCACCCTTTTCGTCGATGGCCATGCGGACACCGTTTTCAATGGCCACGCCCAGCTGGGCGTAGGTGCCGGTGTAGGGCAGCATGAAGCCCACGCGGACCTTGCCGCTCTGGGCGCGGGCGATCTGGGGCAGCAACAGGCCCGTGGAGGCCGCGCCCACAATGGCGGCGCTGCGGGTCAGGACAAGACGGCGAGTGGTCATGGATAGCTCCTTTTTGTTTAGGCTTAAAGTAATTTAACCCATGTTGCCGGAACTGCGCAACATGAATTACCCGAACGCCGGCTCATTGCTGACCGGCACGCAGCTTGAAGCGCTGGATCTTGCCCGTGGCCGTCTTGGGCAGCTCGGCCACGAATTCGATCCAGCGCGGGTATTTGTAGGGCGCGAGCTGGCTCTTCACATGGGCCTTGAGCTCGTCGGCCGTGGCGCTCTGCCCGGGCTTGAGCACCACGCAGGCCTTGGGCTTGATCAGGTCGTCGCTGTCGGCCAGGCCGATCACGGCCACCTCGAGCACGGCCGGATGCGTCATCAGCGAGGCCTCGACCTCGAACGGGCTCACGTAGATGCCACCCACCTTGAGCATGTCGTCGCTGCGCCCGCCGTAGGTGTAGTAGCCGTCGGCGTCGCGGGTGTACTTGTCGCCGCTGCGCGTCCACTCGCCGCAGAAGGTGGCCTTGGTCTTGGCCCGGTTGTTCCAGTACATCAGGGCGGCGCTGGGGCCGTTGATCTGCAGCTCGCCGATGTCGCCGGGGCCACACTCCTGGCCGTCATCGCCGACGATGCGCAGCGCATAGCCGGGCACGGCCTGGCCGGTGGTGCCGTAGCGCACCGCGCCGGGGCGGTTGCTCAGGAAGATGTGCAGCATCTCGGTGGAGCCAATGCCGTCGAGGATCTCGCAGCCGTAGTCGGCCGTCCATTTGCGGCCGATCTCGGCGGGCAGGGCCTCGCCGGCGCTGGTGCACACGCGCAGCCGCAGTTCAGCGCGCGCCGGGCGGGCCGGGTCGGCCAGCAGGGCCGCGTACAGCGTGGGTACGCCGTAGAAGATGGTGGGCTGGTATTTTCTGAGCACGCCAAACACATCGGCCGGCGTGGGACGCGAGGGCAGCAGCACCGCGGTGGCGCCCACGCTCATCGGGAAGGTCAAGCCATTGCCCAGCCCGTAGGCAAAGAACAGCTTGGCGGCTGAATAGACCACATCGTCCTCGCGGATGCCCAGGATGGGTCGCGCGTACAGCTCGGCGGTCTGGATCAGGTGGCTGTGCAGGTGCACCGTGCCCTTGGGCGTGCCGGTGGAGCCGCTGGAATACAGCCAGAAGCAGGGGTCGTCGGCGCAGGTGTCCGCCACTTGCGCGTCGGGCTTGCCGCTGGCCAGCAGGACGCTGACCGAGTCCGCGCCGTCGTCGCCGGCCACGAACACGCTCTTGAGGGTGGGGATGGCGGGGACCAGCGGCGCGAACGTCGGCAACAGGGCCTTGGACACAAACAGCGCCTGCGCACGCGAGTCGCGCAACATGAAATCAAAATCTTTGGCGGTCAGCAGGGTGTTGGCGGCCACCGGCACCACGCCGGCCAGGATGCAGCCCAGAAACACCACGGGCCACTCGGGCGTGTCCAGCATCGCCATCATCACGCGCGTCTCGGGCGCCATACCGCGGGCCCGCAGGGCATTGGCAAACTGGTGGGCCTGGGTGGTCAAGGCGCCGTAGGACAGTTCCGCCCCGCTGCTCGCGTCCACAAAGGCGGTCTTGGCGAGGCGGCCGGCGTTGCGGGCCAGCAGGTCGTGGGCGGCGTTGTACTGGCGCGGAATGTCCACCCGCGGCGGGCTGGTGGAATGGTCGGCGCTGCTGAGGTTCATCGTGTCTCCGTTTGCTATTGTTTTGGTAGCGGCAGGTGGCCGCGCTGTCTGGACTCTGGGCCGTTTTGGCTCAGGCCGCGGGGGCCAGGGCCAGCGCCAGCCACTCGCGGCACCAGGCCGTGCCCAGTTCCTCGGGCATCGTGCCCGCACTGGCGTTGTGGCACCACACGTCGCCGATGCGCTGGGCGCCCAGGCCCTGCAGCCGCTCGTCAAATTTCTTGCCGCCAAAGCAGAAGGTCTGCTGGTAGGTGCTGTCGCCCAGTGCAATCACGCCGTAGCGCACGTGGCCCAGGTATTTGGGGGCGGTGTCGAGCGAGTCATACAGGTGGCGCGCGTTGTCGGGCACGTCGCCGGAACCATAGGTGGAGGAGCAGATGAGATAAAGTGCATCTTCATCGAACGCGCTGATGTCCAGGCCATCCATGAGCTGCACTTCAATATCGTCCACCAGATCGGCGCAGTCCATCTGGATGGCCTGCGCCACATAGTCAGCGGTACTGGTCATGGTTCCAACGAGGATTTTGAGCTTCATGGGGCGGGTCTCCAGCAAAGATGCAATAAACTGCTTGACACTTGATTGACAGGAAGTATACTGCAATCTTGATTTAACGCAAATGTTTTCTATAAAAACGAGGTTCTCATGCAGGTCATGACCGACAACGAAGCCAAGGCCACGCTCGCCGAGCTGGGTGCCCGGGTGCGTGCCTGGCGCGCGCGGCGCGGCATGACGCGCAAGGCCCTGGCCACCGACTCCGGCCTGAGCGAGCGCTTTCTGGCCGATGTGGAAAGCGGCAAGGGCAATGTGTCGATCAACTCGCTGGAGCTGGCGGCCCGCGCGCTGAACATCTCCATTCTGGAACTGCTGCAGGACGCGCCACGCCCCGCGCTGGCGCGCGTGCAGGGCCTGCTGGCCCGGCTTGACGACGGCCAGCTGGACACCGCCTACAGCCTGCTGGGCAGCAGCTTTGGCCTGAGCGACGCGCTGGGCCGCGAAAAGCGCGTGGCGCTGATCGGCCTGCGCGGCGCGGGCAAGACCACGCTGGGCGAGCAACTGGCCGCGCAGCGCGGCGTGCCCTTTGTGGAACTGGACCGGCAGATCGAGCGCGAGGCCGGCACCAGCATGAACGAGATCCTGCTGCTGCACGGGCAGGCCGGCTACCGCCGCTACGAGCGCCGCGCGCTGCTGCGCATTGCCGAGGACCACCCCGACGGCGTGGTCATGACCACCGGCGGCAGCATCGTGAGCGAGCGCGAGACCTTCGACCTGCTGCAAAGCCACTTCTGGTGCGTCTGGCTCAAGGCCAGCCCCGAGGAGCACATGAGCCGCGTGGTGGCCCAGGGCGACATGCGCCCGTTTGACGCCGGCGACAACGCCAAGGGCGGCGCCACCCGCGAGGCGCTGGACGACATCCGCCGCATCCTGGCCAGCCGTGAAGCGCTGTATGCACGCGCCGACGCGGTGGTCGACACCGCCGCCCGCACCGTCAAGCAATCACTCAAGGACCTGGAACGCGCTGTTCCGTCCACCCATTCCCCCAAGGAGACTTCCCGATGAATGCCATGACCGAACCGCTGCTGTTTACCCAGGGCGACCGCGAGCTGGTGCGCTTTGAAACGCACCCCAGCAAATACCAGCACTGGACCCTGAGCGTGCAGGGGGACGTGGCCCGTCTCAAGCTCGACATCAATGAAGACGGCGGCATCAAGCCCGGCTACAAGCTCAAGCTCAACAGCTACGACCTGGGCGTGGACATCGAGCTGCACGACGCGCTCAACCGCATCCGCTTCGAGCACCCGGCCGTCAAGGTGGTGGTGTTCGAGTCGGCCAAGGAAAAGATCTGGTGCTCGGGTGCCAACATCTACATGCTGGGCGTGTCCACCCATGGCTGGAAGGTGAACTTCTGCAAGTTCACCAACGAGACCCGCAACGGTCTCGAAGACTCCTCGCGCCATGACGGCCTCAAGTCCATCGCGGCCGTGACCGGTGCCTGCGCCGGCGGCGGCTACGAACTGGCACTGGCCTGCGACCGCATCGCGATGGTGGACGACCGCTCCAGCACCGTGAGCCTGCCTGAAGTGCCCTTGCTGGGCGTGCTGCCCGGCACCGGCGGCCTGACCCGCGTGACCGACAAGCGCAAGGTGCGCCGCGACCTGGCCGACATCTTCTGCACCACCAGCGAAGGCGTGCGGGCCGACCGCGCCCGTGACTGGAAGCTGATCGACAGCCATGCCAAGCCACAGCAGTTCGACGCCCTGATTGCTACAGAAATTGAAGCACTGCGTGCCCAGTCCACAAGGACTTCCGCCTCAAAAGGCATTGAACTCACGCCCTTGAATCCGGTGATTGACGACCTGGGCTACCACTACACCACGGTGGACGCGCAGGTGGACCGCGCCGCGCGCATTGCCACCATCACGGTCAAGGCGCCGGCGGCGGCCGTGGAATCCACGCCCGCCGCCATCGAGGCCGCTGGCGCGAACTGGTGGCCTTTGAGGATGCAGCGCGAGCTGGACGACCTGATCCTGAACCTGCGCACCAATGAGCTTGAAGTGGGCACCTGGGTCTTCAAGACCCGCGGCGACGCCAACCGCGTGATGCAGGCCGATGCCGTGCTCCAGGCGCAAAAGGACCACTGGCTGGTGCGCGAAACCACGGGCGCGCTGCGCCGCACGCTGGCGCGCATCGACGTGACCAGCCGCTCGCTGATTGCGCTGGTGGACCAGGGCTCGTGCTTTGTCGGCACGCTGTACGAACTGGCCGCCGCCAGCGACCGCATCTACATGCTGGACCTGCCCGATTCGCCCGACGCCGCGCCCGCGCTGCAGCTCAATGCCGGCAACTTTGGCCGCTACCCCATGGTCAATGGCCTGACGCGCCTGGCCACCCGTTTCAATGAAGACGACCAGACCCTGGCCCAGCTGCAGGGCCTGCAGGACAGCCCGCTGCGCGCCGACCAGGCGCTGGGCTTGGGCCTGGTGACGCTCACACCCGACGACATCGACTGGGACGACGAGATCCGCATCATGCTGGAAGAGCGCGCCAGCCTCTCGCCCGACGCCATGACCGGCATGGAAGCCTCGTTGCGCTTCCCGGGCAAGGAGACCATGGAGACGCGCGTGTTCGGCCGCCTGAGTGCCTGGCAGAACTGGATCTTCATCCGCCCCAATGCGGTGGGCGAAGACGGCGCGCTCAAGCTTTTTGGCACGGGCAAGAAGGCGAAATTTGACTGGAAGCGCATCTGACAACCCCACCGTCCTGGGCCACCCGCTCCGTTCGGGCTGAGCCTGTCGAAGCCTTCGACAAGCTCAGGCTGAACGGGCACAAGACCCCGGCGAACGGGCACAAAGCCCAGGCTGAACAACGGGCACAGGAATCAGCCCGGAACGGCACAAAGATCAGCCCGAAAGGGCATTAAGGAAACTCCCATGAGCACCATTGACCTGCAAGCCCTGATCCCCAACAACGTCAACCTCGGCGAGAACCGCCAGCTCCAGCGCGCGCTGGAGCACTGGCAGCCGGCCTTTTTGAACTGGTGGGATGAAATGGGGCCGAGCGACTTCAAGGCCAAGGAGGTCTACCTGCGCACCGCCGTGGGCGTGGACGCCCAGGGCTGGGCCAGCTACGGCTACACGCCCATGCCCGACTACCGCTGGGGCATCTTCATGGCCGACAAGGAAGAGGGCCGCAAGATCGGCTTTGGCGACCACATGGGTGAAGAGGTCTGGCAAGACGTGCCCGGCGAATACCGCAGCACCTTCCGCCGCCTGATCGTGACGCAGGGCGACACCGAGCCGGCGTCCGTGGAGCAGCAACGCCTGCTGGGCCACACCGCGCCCAGCCTGTACGACCTGCGCAACCTGTTCCAGGTCAATGTGGAAGAGGGCCGCCACCTGTGGGCCATGGTCTACCTGCTGCACGCGCACTTTGGCCGCGACGGACGCGAGGAAGCCGAGGAACTGCTGATGCGCCACAGCGGCGATGCCGACAAGCCGCGCATCCTGGGCACCTTCAACGAGCCCATGGACAACTGGCTGAGCTTCTTCATGTTCACCTACTTCACCGACCGCGACGGCAAGTTCCAGCTCAAGAGCTTTGCCGAGAGCGCCTTCGACCCGCTGGCGCGCACCACGCGCTTCATGCTCACCGAGGAGGCCCACCACATGTTCGTGGGCGAAACCGGCGTGGGCCGCGTCATCAAGCGGACGCTGGAAGTGATGAAGGAACTGGACACCGACGACGTGGCCACGCTGCGCAAGGCCGGCGTGATCGACCTGCCCACCATCCAGAAGTTCATGAACTTCTGGTTCACCAGCTCGCTGGACCTGTTCGGTTCCGAGGCCTCGAGCAACGCCGCCAACTACTTCAGCAACGGCATCAAGGGCCGGCCGGATGAAGCCAAGTTTGCCGACCACGTGGAGCTGGAGACTGAAATGAGCATCGTGGTGCCCGACGGCAAGGGCGGCATGAAGAACGAAACCGTGTCCACCCGCAACGGCATGAACGAGATCACGCGCCTGGAGTACGTGAAGGACTGCAACGTGGGCGTGACCCGCTGGAACATGGCGATCAAGCGCGCGGGCGTGGACTTTGAACTCAAGCTGCCGTCCACGCGCTTTCGCCGCGCGGTGGGCGTGTGGGCCGGCGTGCCGACCGACCCGCTGGGCAACCCCATCACGCAGGCCGAGTTCGATGCGAAGAAAAACGACTGGCTGCCCACCGAGGCCGACATCGCTTTCGTCAAGAGCCTGATGAACCGCGTGACCGAGCCCGGCAAGATGGCCGCCTGGATCGCACCGCCCGACCGCGGCATCAACGCCAACCCGGTCGAGTACGAGTACGTGAAACTCTGATCAGCTGACCACTGCGCCGCGCTCCTGCAACAGCTCCCTGAGCAGCGAGCGGTGGCAGCGGGCTTCGTTCTCGCAGTAGCAGCCCACGGCGAAGTGGCTGGCGTGCGACAGCGCGGCCAGCAGGTCCAGGCTGCGGCTGGCGTCGGGCTCGGCCATTTCGCTGCGGTACTTTTTCCTGAACGCGGCCCAGTCCCGGTCCGTGCCGCTGGCCTGGGCGGCCTGGCCCAGCTGCATGGTGTCGGCGCTGGGCGCGAGGTTGGGGTACCACACGTCGTACCAGTCCTGTCGCGCGAATTCTGTTTTGGGCACACCACGCGGTGGCCGCCGCACGGTGCCGATGCGCAGGCCTTCGCCCGGCGCCCGCGGCGTTCCAAGCCGCACGATCCGGATGCTCATGGGGGACTCCTTCTCTCGAGTACAAGCACGTCCATGCCCAGGCTGGCCGACGGAAAGCGCACGCGGAACAGGCGCCGGCCCTGGTGCAGCACAAAGAAAATGTCATCGGCGTCGTCGCAGCCCTCGCCGCGCAGTCGCGCGCGCCGGTAGCGCCCGGCCGACAGGCCGGCGATCAGGCGCGTGGCCGCGTCAAACTCCCCGGCCAGGCCGACCAGCTGCTTGGGGTCGGTGCCCGCAGGCCAGTGGGCCGGACTCAGCTGCCAGGCCCGCAGGTCGTCCACCTGCTGCTGGATGTCGCGAGCCGTGACCGTGCCGTCATACACCAGCGGGCAGGCCTGCCCGGCCTGTTCGAGCCGGGTCTGCGCGCCCTGGCGCGCCACGCGCAGCACCTGGCTAGGGCGCTGCTGGCTGGCCTGGGCGGTGATCCAGTCGCCGTCCCAGGCCGCGTTCAGGGCCTGCGCGTTGCCCGGGGCCGGGGAGAGCAGGGCGGCCAGTGCCAGCACCAGCACAGCGAGACCGGTGCCGCGCGCGTTCATGTCCCCACCTCGCCGCCATCACGGCGGCGCACCACCACGGTGGCCGGGCGCGGGGGCGAATGGCCGCCATCGGGCCAGTGGCCGGCGCTGCCCCCCTCGTCGCGGGTTTCGCCCGGGTGCTGGATGTTCACGAACAGCGCGCGGCGGTCGGGCGTGACCACGCAGCCCGTCACCTCGCAACCCCGCGGCCCGGTGAGGAAGCGCTTGATCCGGCCCGTGGCCAGGTCGGCGCAGAGCATCTGGTTGTTACCCAGCGCGGCCATGTCGCCGTGGTGCATGGCGGGCCCCGACACATCGGTCTGGATCCACAGCAGCCCGCCGCTGTCAAAGTGCAGGCCGTCCGGTGAGCCAAACGGGTCGGCCTGCGGGCCCGGGTAGCGCGTGCCGGCACCCGGCACGGCCGGGTCGCCCGCGAGCGCGAAGATGTCCCAGTCAAAGCGCCTGGCCGCGGCGTCGCCGCCGGCCTCGCGCCAGCGCAGGATGTGGCCGAACTGATTGCGCGCGCGCGGGTTGGCTGCATCCACCGGCGGCTTGCCGGGTTGGCCGCGCTGGCTGTTGTTGGTCAGGGTCACATAGACCTCGCCGCTGTGCGGGTGCACGGCAATCCATTCGGGCCGGTCCATGGGGGTGGCGCCCACGGCATCGGCCGCGCTGCGCGCGTCGATCAGCACGTCGGCCTGGGAGGCAAAGCCGGCTGCCGGTTCCAAGCCGGGCCGGCCGGCCGACAGTTCCCGCCATTCGCCGCGGCCCGCGTCGTCGAAGCGGGCCACATACAGCGTGCCGTGGTCCAGCAGCTCGCGGTTGGCGGCGTAGCCACCGGGCTGCACCCGGTCGCGGCTCACGAACTTGTAGATGTATTCAAAGCGCGCATCGTCGCCCATGTAGACCGCCACGCGGCCGTCGCGCGTGCGGGTGCAGGTGGCGCTCTCCTGTGCCTTGCGGCCCAGCGCGGTGCGCTTGACGGGCGTGGCCGTCGGGTCCATCGGGTCGATCTCGACCACCCAGCCAAAGCGGTGTGCCTCGTGCGGGTGCTGCGTCACGTCAAAGCGCGCGTCGTGCCGCCACCAGTCGATCCACTGGCCGCCTGGCGACACGCCGTAGCGGCGCAGCGAGCGCGGGTGATCGGCCCCGGGCCGGCCCGGGCCGCCAAAGTAGCCGTGGAAGTTTTCCTCGCAGGTCAGGTAGGTGCCCCAGGGCGTGACGCCCATGGCGCAGTTGGCAAAGGTGCCCAGCACCTCGTCACCCGCGGGGTTGGCGGCGGTGCGCATCGCGGGGGCGCCGGCCGCCGGGCCGCTGATGCGGATCGGGGTGTTGCCATGGATGCGCCGCGCGTAGCGCGAGGGCCGCACCTGCTGCCAGCCCGCGCGGCCCAGCGCCACCTCGATCACCGACACGCCCATGGCGTGCTGCGACTTGCGCGTGGTCTCCAGCGAACGCGCCACGCCCGCGGGGTGCAGCAAGGCCTCGTCGGTGTACTCGTGGTTCAGCACCAGCAGGCCGCGCCGGCCGTCGGTGCCCAGGGGGAAGAAGTGCATGCCATCGTGGTGCATGCCGGCCTGCAGGGCCTGGTCGGCCGCGCTGCCGGACGCATCGGCGCGCCAGGGCGGCATGGCACCCGCCAGGCCCGTGGGCTCGCCCCAGCGGTACAGCAGGCTGGCTTCGTACTCCGGCGGCACCTGCAACGTGTCGGCGGCCGAGGGCGGCACGGCGGTGAAGCCCAGAGGCGGCCTGCCGCTGGCGGCCGCGGGCAGGGCGCAGCCGCTGGCCAGCAGCGCCACCACAGCGGCGGCGCCCGATTGAAGGACAAAACGACGATCCGGGCAGTGGAGCAGGTCGGGCGAGGTCATGCGAACAGATAGAATGCTGGATTCGGAGCGTAGCGCAGTCTGGTAGCGCATCTGGTTTGGGACCAGAGGGTCGTAGGTTCGAATCCTATCGCTCCGACCATTCATAATGAAAAGGCCCGCATCAGCGGGCCTTTTGTCCATTGGTCCATCTACCTGCCCGTAGCTCAGTTGGATAGAGCAACAGCCTTCTAAGCTGTGGGTCGGGGGTTCGATCCCCTCCGGGCAGGCCAGTTCTTGCTCAGCGCTTCTGGTACTGCGCCTTGCCAAACAGGGTCTCGCGGGCCTTGTCGTCGGTCAGGGGCTTGCGCAGGTCGGCCAGCACTTTCACGCCGCGCTGCACGGCCGGGCGCTCGGCGATCTGGTGGAACCATTTTTCGAGGTGCGGGTAGTCCGACAGCACGATGCCCTGGTTCTGCCAGCTGCGCAGCCACGGGAAGGTGGCGATGTCAGCGACCGAATAGCGCTTGCCGGCCAGGAATTTGTGGCGCGACAGCTGCTTGTCGATCACGCCATACAGGCGCTTGGCCTCGTTGCTGTAGCGGTCAATGGCGTAGGGGATCTTCTCGGGCGCGTACAGCCTGAAGTGGTGGGCCTGGCCCAGCATGGGGCCGACGCCGCCCATCTGGAACATCAGCCATTGCAGCACTTCATAGCGGTTGCGGTCGCCTTCGGGCAGGTACTTGCCGGTTTTGGCAGCCAGGTACAGCAGGATGGCGCCCGACTCGAATAATGAAATGGGCTTACCGTCGGGGCCTTGCGGGTCCACCATCGCGGGAATCTTGTTGTTGGGGCTGATGGCCAGGAATTCGGGCTTGAACTGGTCGCCGGTGGCAATATTGACCGGAATGGCGCGCCAGGGCAGGCCGCATTCCTCCAGCATGATGTGAACTTTGTGGCCGTTCGGCGTGGCCCATGAGTAAACGTCAATCATCGGTCACCCCTTTTTCACGTTTGATTGAATAATGCGACTTTAGGGGAAACCACCGCTTCATGTTTGACCGCATCAAAAAGGCATTTTCCAAGGACGCCAAGGACACGTTCTCGCCCAGCTCGCAGCTGGCGGGCAACCAGGTGTCCGAGTGGGCGGGCACGCAGGGCTTTGGCTACAGCGAGCAGGGCTCGGGCAAGGGCTTTTCCCTGGAAGGCAAGGTCGGCAACAAGCCCTGGCGCATGGAGGTGGGCCGGCCCACGCGCAACTTCATCCGTGGCGAGGAACTGCGCGCCCGCGCCGTGCTGGGCATCAATGAAGACGCCGCGGTGCTGGTCATGAACCGCCCCCTGAAGGAGGCGCTGGAGAAAAAGGCCTACTCGATCTACACCGACAGCCTGCAGACCACGGCCGACCCCAATCTGCCCGAGGAAATGCGCTGGCTCGCCATGTACGAGGAGGTGGGCTGGGACAGCCTGCCGCGGCCGTTCTGGGAGCGCTACTCGATCCTGGCCGATGTGCGCGAGAACGCGCTGGCTTTCGTGGACCCGGGCCTGGCGGACCTCATGATGAACTGGCCGGTACCCGGCCCGGCGGCCGAGGTGCCCTTCATGCTCATGCTGCTGCGTGGCAAGGCCTACCTGCGCATGGAATACACGCCATCGGACATGCCCACGCTGCAGCATGCCGCGACCATCTTCACCAGCGCCTGCGAATCCGCCCTGGGCGGGCTGAGCACCGACATTTCGCTCTGATTCAAACAAAAAAGGCCTGGAGTCCAGGCCTGGCGGCCACAGTCTGCTAGCAAAAGCGTAGCAAACTGGAGCCGCCCGGGGGCTCAGCTGCCGCGCGTGATGGGCACGTCGGCGTCCTTGCCGTAGGCGCCGTACTTGCCCAGCTCCCACTTGGCAATCGCGTTGCGGTGCACTTCGTCCGGGCCGTCGGCAAAGCGCAGGGTGCGCGCGCTGGCGTAGGCATGGGCCAGCGGGAAGTCGTCGCACATGCCGCCGCCGCCATGCACCTGCATGGCCCAGTCGATCACCTGGCAGGCCATGGTGGGCGCCACCACCTTGATCATGGCGATTTCGGTGCGGGCTACCTTGTTGCCGGCCAGGTCCATGATCCAGGCGGCCTTGAGCGTGAGCAGGCGCGCCATGTCGATCTTGCAGCGTGCCTCGGCAATGCGTTCCTGCGTGACGGTCTGCGCAGCCACCGACTTGCCAAACGCAACGCGCGACGAGGCGCGGCGGCACATCAGTTCCAGCGCGCGTTCGGCCAGGCCGATCAGGCGCATGCAGTGGTGGATGCGTCCCGGGCCCAGGCGGCCTTGCGCGATCTCGAAGCCGCGGCCTTCGCCCAGCAGGATGTTGGAGACGGGCACGCGCACGTTTTCAAAGTACATCTCGACGTGGCCGTGCGGCGCGTCGTCGTAGCCCATGACGTTGAGCGGTCGCACCACGCGGATGCCCTTGGCATCGGCCGGCACCAGCACCATGCTCTGCTGCGAGTGCTTGGGCGCGTCGGGGTCGGTCTTGCCCATGGTGATGTAGACCGCGCAGCGCGGGTCGGCGGCGCCCGAGATCCACCACTTGTGGCCGTTGATCACGTATTCATCGCCCTGGCGCTCGATGCGGGTGCAGATGTTGGTGGCGTCGCTGGACGCCACTTCGGGCTCGGTCATGGCAAAGGCCGAGCGGATCTGGCCTTCAAGCAGGGGCTTGAGCCAGCGCGCCTTGTTGGCGTCATCGCCATAGCGCGCGATGGTTTCCATGTTGCCGGTGTCGGGCGCCGAGCAGTTGAAGACCTCGCTGGACCACATCACGCGGCCCATGATCTCGGCCAGTGGCGCGTATTCCTGGTTGGTCAGGCCGGCGCCGTCATAGCCCGAGGCGGCGGCGCTGTCCACCGGCAGGAACAGGTTCCACAGGCCCGCGGCGCGGGCCTTGGGCTTGAGGTTCTCGATGGTCTTCAGCGCGCTCCAGCGCTTGCCGGCCGCGGTGTTGGCCTCGAGTTCGTCCTTGTAGGCCTTCTCGTTGGGGTAGATGTGGTCGTCCATGAACTTCAGCAGCCGGGTCTGAAGGTCTTTGGTCTTGGCTGAGTACTCGAAATCCATAGGGTTCTCCGTTGGTGTCTTGGGGGCCGGGCGGTTCAGGCCTGGCGGGCGAATTTCCAGGCCATTTCGGCCATAGGGCGGGCACCGGCGCCCGAGGCCACGGCCTGGGCGCTGGAGGCCGTGCCGGCCTCCACGCGCTTGGCAATGCCCTGCAGGATGGCGGCGATGCGGAACATGTTGTAGGCCATGTAGAAGTTCCAGTCGGCCTTGAGCTCCTGCGGCGTGGCCAGGCCGGTGCGGTCGCAGTAGCGGCGGATGTAGTCGTCCTCGGTCGGGATGCCCAGGGCCGCGAGGTCGAGCCCGCCAATGCCGCGCGACATGGCGTGCGGGATGTGCCAGGCCATGCAGTGGTAGCTGAAGTCGGCCAGCGGGTGGCCCAGCGTGGAGAGTTCCCAGTCGAGCACGGCGATCACGCGCGGCTCTGTCGGATGGAACATCAGGTTGTCCAGCCGGTAGTCGCCGTGGACGATCGAGACCTTGCCCTCGTCGCGCGCGCCGGCCGGGATGTGGGCCGGCAGCCATTCGATGAGCTGGTCCATCTCGGCGATGGGCTGGGTGATGGACGCGACGTACTGCTTGCTCCAGCGGCCGATCTGGCGGTCAAAGTAGTTGCCGGGCTTGCCGTAGCTGGCCAGGCCGCGCTCGCTGAAATTGACGCTGTGCAGCGCCGCGATCACGCGGTTCATCTCGTCGTAAATGGCGCCTCGCTCGGTGGGCGTCATGCCGGGCAGGGCCTGGTCCCAGAGGACGCGGCCCTGCATGCACTCCATGACGTAGAAGGCGCGGCCGATCACGGATTCGTCCTCGCACAGGCAGTGCATGCGCGGCACGGGCACGCCGGTGCCCTGCAGGCCGCTCATGACCGCGAATTCACGCTCCACGGCATGGGCCGAGGGCAGCAGCTTGGCCACCGGGCCGGGCTTGGCGCGCATCACGTAGCTCTGCGAGGGGGTGATGAGCTTGTAGGTCGGGTTGGACTGGCCGCCCTTGAACATTTCCACGCTCAGCGGGCCGGCGAATCCGGGGAGGTTGGTTTCCAGCCAGGCGGACAGCGCCGCCGTGTCAAACGCGTGCTTGTCCGAGACCGGGCGGGTGCCGACGAAATGGTCGTAGTTGGCAGTGCTCATGGGGGCTTAGTTGTCGGCTTCAATGATGTGCATCAGCGCTTCGCGGTTGCGCACCACGAGGCCACCGGGCTCGATGCGAATCGCATCCTCGCGCTCCATGGCCTTGAGTTCCTGGTTCACGCGCTGGCGCGACGCGCCCAGCAGTTGCGCGAGTTCTTCCTGCGCCAGCTGCAGGCCGATGCGCACCTCGCGCCCGTCGGCCAGCGAGGGCACGCCGTAGCTGCGCACCAGGTGCAGCAGCTGCTTGGCCAGCCGCGCGCGCAGGGGCAGGGTGTTGAGGTCTTCCACCAGGCCGAACAGCTGCCGGATGCGCCGCGCGTGCAGGCGCAGCATGGCTTCGTAGAGCTCGGTGTGCTGCGAGAGGATCTTGCGCAGGTCGCCGCGCGACACGCACAGGATGGTCGAGTCGCCATGCGCATAGGCATCGTGGGTGCGCCGCTCGCCGTCGAAGATGGCCACATCGCCGAACCAGATGCCGGGCTCCACGTAGGTCAGCGTGACCTGCTTGCCCGAGATCGAGGTCGAGCTCACGCGCACCGCGCCCTGGGCGCAGGCGATCCAGTCCTCCGGCGGGTCGCCGCGTGCGGCGATCAGCTCGCCGTCCTTGTAGCGTTTGACGTAGGCGCATCGGAGGATGTCGTGACGCAGTGAGGGGGATAGTGAAGAAAACCAGCGACCGGAGTTGATCGCTGCTCGTTCTTCAATGGTAAGAATGGGGTCGTCCATGGGCTGTCTTTTGCGTGACTGATGACGCCCTCATTGTCGCGTGGGGGACCAGCGCCGCGCTACAGGGTTGTCACCTGCGGCACATGGCGACTCGCGCCGCGCCCATTGCGCGGCGGACCGTGGCTACTCGTAGCGCGGGGTCTGCTTGTTCAGGAAGGCCGCAATGCCGATGCCGCCGTTCACATGGTGCAGGTTGCGCACGAAGTGGTCGCGCTCCGACGCGAGCTGCCGGTTCAGCGAGGCCTGGCCGGCTTCATTGAGCAGTTCCTTGATGCTGGCCAGCGCGTTGGGGGCGCGGTCATTGAGGCTGCCGGCCAGCGCCAGCGCGTCGCTGAGCGCGCGGCCCGGCTCGCTCACGCGGTTCACGATGCCCAGCGCCTGCAGGCGCTGGCTGCTGATGCGCTCGCCGCACATCAGCAGTTCGGTGGCGAGCTGGCGCGGCAGGGCCTGCGCCAGGCTCCAGCTCGCGCCACCGTCGGGCGACAGCGCGATGTTGCTGTAGGCCATGACGAACACGGCATTGCCGGCCGCCACGATCAGGTCGCAGGCCAGCGCCAGCGAGAAGCCGGCGCCGGCGGCCGCGCCTTCCACGGCCGCGATCACGGGCTTGGGGAAGGTGCGCACCGATTCGATCCAGCCATGCAGGCCTTCAATGCTCTGCGCCTGCACCTGTGGTGGTTCCTGGCGGCGCGCCTGCAGGCCGTGCAGGTTGCCACCGGCGCTGAACAGGCTGCCTTCACCGGTGATGATGACGCTGCGCACATCGTCGCTGCTCTCGGCCACGTTGAGGGCTTCGATGCCCGCGGCATAGATGTCGGGGCCGAGCGCGTTGCGGTGCTCGGGGTTGCTCAGCGTGAGCACCATGGTCTGGCCATGGCTGGTGCTTTTGAGGGAGGCGGGCATGGCGGCGCTTTACTCTTCTTCGTGGAGCAGGCTCAGGCCGATGGCGCCGCGCCGGCGCAGCCAGGGGCTGGGGCGGTAGCGCGGGTCGCCATAGACGGTCTGCATGTTGAACAGCACCTCAAGCACATTGGTCGGCCCGTAGCGGTTGCCCATGGCCAACGGGCCCAGCGGGTAGCCCAGGCCCAGCGTCACGGCGGTCTCGAGGTCGCCCGGGCTGCAGATGCGCTGCTGGCAGATGTCGGACGCGATGTTGACGATGGTGGCCAGCACGCGCTGGGTCACAAAACCCCCGCTGTCTCGGATCACGCTCACGGCCTTGCCGTCGCGCGCGAACAGCGCGTGCGCGGCGTCGCGCATGTCGGCGCGCGTGGCCGGATTGGTGGCCAGCACGCGCCGCCGCGTGGCGGCGTCTTCCACCAGCAGGTCGATGCCCACGGTGCGCGCCGGGTCCAGCCGCTCGACCACGGCCACCGTGGTCACGTCAAAGCCCAGCGGCGCCACCAGGGTCAGTGCCTGGGGCGAGGGCGATTGGCCGGTCTCGACCTTCGCGCCCAGGTCCTTGAGCAACTGGTACAGGTCAGCGCGCCGCGTGGCGCGGGTGGAGACCCAGACCGGCGGCATCTCGGCCACCGTGGGCACCGCCGGCTCGGCGGGCACCTGGGCCACGCCGTCGGTGTAGCGGTAAAAGCCTTCGCCCACCTTCTTGCCGACCACGCCGCCGGCCAGCCGCTGCGCGGTGATCACGCTGGGCCGGTAGCGCGGTTCGTCGTAGTACTGCTGGTAGATGGATTCCATGACCGGGTGCGACACGTCCAGCGCCGTGAGGTCCATGAGCTCGAACGGGCCGAGCCGGAAGCCCGCCTGGTCCTTGAGGATGCGGTCGATGGTGGCGAAGTCGGCCACGCCTTCGCTGACGATGCGCAGCGCCTCGGTGCCGTAGCCGCGGCCCGCATGGTTGACGATGAAGCCCGGCGTGTCCTGGGCCAGCACCGGCGTGTGGCCCATCTGGCGCGCGCAGGCCGACAGTGCATCGCACACGGCGGGCAGCGTCTTGAGGCCGGCAATCACCTCGACCACTTTCATCAGTGGCACCGGATTGAAGAAATGGAAGCCGGCGAACTGCTGCGGACGCTTGAGCCCGGCCGCGATGGCCGTGACCGACAGCGACGAGGTGTTGGTGGCCAGCACCGCGGTGTCACCCACGATGGCCTCCAGCTCGGCGAACAGGCTTTTCTTGATGTCCAGCAGCTCGACAATGGCCTCGACCACCAGGCCGCAGCCGGCCAGCGCGCCCAGGGAGTCGGCGCCCTGCAGCCGGGCCTTGGCGGCTTCGACCTCGGGGGCGGTCATGCGGCCCTTTTCCTGGAGCTTGTCCCACTGCGAAAAAACGGCGGCCCGCGCCTTGCTGACGGCGTCGGCCTGGGTGTCAAAGAGCAGCACGGTGCTGCCGGACTGGGCGGCGATCTGGGCGATGCCGCGCCCCATGGCGCCAGCGCCCACGATGCCAATGGTCTGGAAGACGGTATTCATGCGGGCGATTATCACGTAGCGCCAGCGGGCGCCTTCGCTGTGCCAAAATCGAACGCAGTCCGATCCATGAAGCCTGCCTTGAAGTTGCGCCACACCGTTGCCGGGGGAATTTTGCTGCTCGCGGCGGTGAATGCCTTTGCGCTCACGCTGGGCAAGCCGCGCGGCGCCGTGCTGATCGGCCAGCCCTTGAATCTGGCGGTGCAGGTCCGGCTGGACCCGTCCGACGAGGTGTCCTCCGCCTGTTTCGAGGCCGATGTGTTCCACGCGGACAACCGTGTCAGCGGCACGCGCGTATCGGCCGTGTTCGAGCCGGGTACCGGCGCGGACGGGGTGGTGCGGGTGCGTTCGTCCGCCCTGGTGGACGAGCCCGTGGTTACGGTATACCTGCGCGCGGGTTGCAGCCAGAAGGTCACCCGCCGCTATGTGCTGCTGGCCGACATCCCCAGTGACTTGCAGGTGCCTGCACAGGCGGCTGCCGCGGCGGTGCAGGCGACGCCTGCTTCCCCCGCAGCCCCGGTAGCCCCCGCAGCGCCGCCCGTGGTGGTGATCCCGGGCCCCAGGGTCAGCGCCGCGGCGCCGGCAACGCAGGCTGCGGCCGCGCAGGCCGCAGCGCCGGCCCGTCAACGCCCCTCCAGGGCAAGCCCGGCACCCGCCAAAAGCGCTTCCGTCCGGCCCGCGCCGGCCAAGCCCGACAAGCCTGCGCGCGCGCCACGTCAGGCGCGCCTCAAACTCGAGCCCCTGGACCTGCTGGTCGAACGCGACCCCACGCTCAAGGCCACGGCCGAGATGCAGAACGTGCCCCCGGTCACGGACGAGCAGCGTGCCCAGGCGGCCGCCCTGTGGCGCGCCCTGAACGCCCAGCCCCAGGATGTGCTGCGCGACACGCAGCGCCTGCAGTCGCTGGAGGCCGACGTCAGGGGCCTGCGCGACCAGACCGTGAAGAACCAGGCCAGCCTGGGGGCCTTGCGTGCGCAGTTGCAGCAGGCCGAGAACGAGCGCTACGCCAATGGCCTGGTCTATGCCCTGGTGGTGGCGCTGGCCCTGATGCTGGCTCTCGCGGCCTATCTGTGGCAGCGCGGCCGCACCCGGGGGCTGGGCGGGCGCGACTGGTGGCGCCGCAGCCAGACGGCAGGCGGGGAGCTCGACGAACTCGATCCCGACTCACTGGTGGCGCCACTGTCACGGCCCGCGGCAGGCCCGGCCCAGCGGGCGGTGGCGCTGGATGTGGACCTGGACGTCGATGAGTCGATGTTCTCCACCCTCAAGGCCGCGCGGCCGGTCATCCCGGCGGCATCGCCGGCACCCGCCGCTGCGGCCCGCCGGCCGCCGGACTCGGGCCCGAATTCCGATTTCGTGGCCAGCGTGCCGGGCAGCGCGCGCGCGGTCAATGTCGAGGAGCTGTTCGACATCCAGCAGCAGGCGGATTTCTTCGTCTCGCTGGGGCAGCACGACCAGGCCATCGAGGTTCTCAGGAACCACATCGGCGACAACACACGGACCAGCGCGCTCACCTACCTGGACCTGCTGAAGATCTACCATTCCATCGGCCGCCGCGACGACTATGACCTGTTGCGCGACGACTTCAACAAGGTCTTCAACGCCCAGGTGCCGGTGTTTGATGCGTTCAGCGACCAGAGCAGCGGCCTGGAGGCCTATCACAACGCGCTGGCGCGCATCGAGGCCCTGTGGCCTTCGCCCAAGGTGCTGGAGATCATCGAGGAGTCGATCTTCCGCAAGCCCGACCAGGGCGGCGAAGCGTTCGATCTCGAAGCCTACCGTGAGCTGCTGCTGCTCTACGCCATGGCCAAGGACGTGGTGGAACGTGGCGGTGCCGCCGAGTTCGAGCTGTCGGGCGCAAGCCAGGGCGTGCGCGACTCGCAGCCATCGACAGGGTTTTCGCATACCAACATCCTGCCGCTGTCGGCCTCGCTGGACAGCCGGAACCGGGATTCCGTGCGCGACTCGCAGCCGGGCGATGAAGCCGCCGAGGACGCGCTCCCGGAAATCCCGCTGCCCAAGCCCTCGCCGCGGCTGGGCCTGGACATCGACCTGTCGGAGCCGGCCCCGCTGTCCTCAGCCTTTATGGAAATCGGCAGAGACGAGGCGCCGCCCCAGGAGCGGCCCGAACACCCGTCGCGCATCAGCGAGTCCGATTCCCAGGACAGTGACAAGCCGCAAGACAGCAACCTGATCGACTTTGACCTGTTCGACGCGGCCACCGAGCGCGACATCGCTCCCAAGCGGCCGCCGCGCCGTTGAGTCACGGCCCGGGGCACCGGCGCCTGCCTGACTAGCGTGCGTGGGTGCTGGTGTAGCGCGAAGCCCAGACGCTGGTGGCCATGGCCAACACCAGCCCCACAAAGCCCGCCCAGTGCAGCATGCCCATGTGGCCCTGGGCGATCAGCCAGCCGCCACTGGCAGCGCCCATGGCCTGGCCCGCGTACATGGCCGAGGTGTTGAGCGCGATCGAGCCGGCCGCAAGCGCGGGCGCAATGCCCACCAGCCGCGCCTGCTGGGCCGAGTTGGACGAAAAGCAGCCCAGTGCCCAGGGCACTGACACCAGCGCGGCCAGGACCAGGCTGGTGCCCAGCGGCCAGATCAGCAGGCTCAGCGCCATGCTGGCCACCCCGAGCAGCACGGCGCGCGGCGCGCCAATGCGGTCGATGTGGCGCGACATGAGCACGTTGCCCGCAAAGCCAAAGGCGCCAAACCACATGAACAGCAGGCTCAGCTGCAGCGGCGTGATGCCGATGCTGGCCTTGTAGTACGGCGCGAAGTACGAGAACAGCACGAACTGGCCAGCCGAATACAGCGTGGTCACCGCGATGCACAGCATCAGCGCCCGGGACTGCAGGGTCTCCTTCCAGGCGGCGCGCGACAGCGCCGGCGGTTTGACGCCATCGGGCATGGCGCGCCAGACCCACACGGCGCTGATCAGGCTGAGCAGGCCGACCAGCGCGAAGGCACTGCGCCAGCCCCAGGTGCCACCGACCAGCGCACCCAGCGGCATGCCCAGCACCGAGGCCACGGACCAGCCCAAAAACACGAAGGTGATGGCGCGCCCGCGCTGCTCGGCCGGCACCAGCAGGCCAACGCAGGCTGCGGCCTGCGGCGTGAAAATGGCCGGCGACATCACGGCCAGCACCCGCACCGGCAGCAGCGTGCCGAAGCTGGGCATGGCCACGCAGGCCAGGTGCAGCGCGCCATACCAGAGCATCGACAGGGCCAGCAGCCGGCGCCGGTCCCAGCCGGCCACCACGGCGGCGAACAGCGGGGCACCCAGGCACATCATCAGGGCCGCCGCCGAGATCAGCTGGCCCGCCGTGGCCACCGACACCTGCAGCGAGGTGCTGATTTCATTGAGGGTGCCCGGCACGATCATCACGCCGGTGCCGATCACGAAATTGCCGAACAGCAAGGCCCAGAGGACGCCGGGCATGGGAGGGGATGCGGCCAGATTGCCGTTGGTGCTCATGAGTGGAAGCCCCGCGGGGCCAGGGGAAGTGCGCTCAGCGCCGCACTTGCAATGCGCCGGGATTCACGATGTTGGTCGGAGTGCCCTTGATGAAGTTGACCACATTATCAAAGGCCGCGCCGAAGTACAGCTCAAAGCTCTCCTGCTCGACGTAGCCGATGTGGGGCGTGCAGATGCAGTTCTCCAGCCGCAGCAGGGCGTGGCCCTGCAGGATGGGCTCGCTCTCGAACACATCGAGCGCCGCCATGCCCGGGCGCCCCCGGTTCAGCGCCACCAGCAGCGCGTCATGCTCGAGCAGCTCGGCGCGCGAGGTGTTGACGAACAGCGACGTGGGTTTCATGCGTGACAGGTCCTCGAGCGTCACGATGCCCGCGGTCTCCTCGTTCAGCCGCAGGTGCAGCGACAGCACGTCGCTGTTGGCAAACAGTTCCTCCCGGCTCTGCGCCACCTGGTGGCCGTCGGCTACCGCCTTCTCGCGCGAAGCAGGACGGCCCCAGACCATCACGTTCATGCCGAAGGCCTCGCCATAGCCGGTGATCATCTGGCCGATTTTTCCGTAGCCCCAGATGCCCAGCGTCTTGCCCTTGAGCACGGTGCCCAGGCCGAAGTTGGGCGGCATCGAGGCGTTCTTCAGGCCCGACTGCTGCCAGCCGCCGTGCTTGAGCATGCTGATGTACTGCGGCAGGCGCCGCGCGGCCGCCATGATCAGTGCCCATGTCAGTTCCGCCGGGGCCACGGGCGACCCCACGCCCTCGGCCACGGCAATGCCGCGCTCGGTGCAGGCGGTCACGTCAATGTGGGAACCCACGCGGCCCGTCTGGGCGATCAGCTTGAGGCGGGGCAGCTTCTCGATCAGCTGGCGTGTGAGATGCGTGCGCTCGCGGATCAGCACGATCACGTCGGCATCGCGCAGCCGAACCGAGAGCTGGCCAATGCCCTTGACGGTGTTGGTGTAGACCTTGGCCGGGTAGGCTTCGAGCTTGCTGGCGCACTGCAGCTTGCGCACGGCATCCTGGTAATCGTCGAGGATCACAATGTTCATGGCCTGATTGTGCCTTGCGCGCACCATAAAGACCCCGCCAGCAAGCATCGGGCCACGCCGCTACGATGGCGACCCCGAACATCCGATTCTTCAGGAGTTTTTCATGACCATTTCGATGTCGTCAGCCACCCTGCCGACCGTCCAGCAGATGCTGGGCAACCTGAGCCACCTGCTGGACAAGGCCCAGGCCCATGCCGACGCGAAAAAATTCGACCCGATCGCCCTGACTCAGTTCAGGCTGGCGCCCGACATGCTGCCCTTCACGCGCCAGATCCTGATTGCCTGTGACGGCGCCAAGAACGGCGTGGCGCGCCTGTCAGGCGTGGAGGCCCCGAAATTCGACGACACGGAAACCACGCTGGCCGAACTCAAGGCGCGCATCCAGAAAACGCTGGACTACCTTGCCAGCGTGCCGGCCGACAAGCTCGACGGCACCGAGGACAAGGACATCACCTTCCCGGTGGGCCGCGAGACCACCCGCACCATGAAGGGCGAGGCCTACCTCAAGCACTGGATGCTGCCCAACTTCTTCTTCCATGTGACCATGGCCTACGCCATCCTGCGCCACAACGGCGTGGAACTGGGCAAGGCCGATTACCTGGCGGGCAAGCGGGCCGCTTGACGCAAGGCAAGGCCGGGGCTCAGGGCCGGCGCGTGCGCGCCTCGAGCGCGGCCAGCCGGTCCAGCTCGGCGCAGACGTCGGCCATGCGGCCCGAAATCACCAGGCGGTTGCCCGCCGTGGCGGCGCGGCCCGTGGGCCTGTCCATGACACGCACCACGCGCAGCGGCCGGTGCACCTGAGGGCAGGCACCTTTGGGGGCGCCAGTGCGCGCGGGGCGGGCATGGTGCGCTATGGAAACAGGAGCAGACGCCGGTGCCGGGCGGGTCTGCGCGGGCGCGCTCACCGGCGACAGCAGCCAGCCCAGCAGGTCCTGCAGGGGGGTGAAAAATCCGTGAACGGCTGAAAGTGCGATTCCCATGTGGAACTCCTTGGGGCAAGAGGTTGAACACAGGCAGGATTTCGAACCGGGCCTTGCCGCAGGGTGATGGCTCTTGCAGCCATACGCCCGCCACCTGCGGCAGCCCCTTGCGTGACAGCAGATTTACATGAGCATGGTGTTGCGGATCAGGCCCACGGCGAGGCCCTCGATCTCAAAGGCTTCGCCGGGCTCGACAATGATGGTCTGGTAGTCGGGGTTTTCGGCGTGCAGCTCGATCAGGTGCTTGTTGCGCCGGAAACGCTTGACAGTGACTTCTTCACCCAGCCGGGCCACGACGATCTGGCCGTTCTTGGCCTCGCGGGTGGACTGGACGGCCAGCAGGTCGCCGTCCATGATGCCGGCGTCGCGCATGGACATGCCGCGGACCTTGAGCAGGTAGTCGGGCTTGCGCTGGAACAGGCTGCTTTCGACGTAGTAGGTCTGGTCGACATGCTCCTGCGCGAGAATGGGCGAACCCGCCGCGACCCGGCCGACGAGGGGCAGGGCGAGCTGGGCCAGGCTTTGCAGGGGCAGGGAAAACTGCTTGATGCGCGATTCATGGATGGAGCGCAGGGTGTCGCTTTTGAGCCGGATGCCGCGCGAGGTGCCGCTGACCAGTTCGATCACGCCCTTGCGCGCCAGGGCCTGCAGGTGTTCCTCGGCGGCGTTGGCGGATTTGAAGCCCAGCTCGGCGGCGATCTCGGCGCGCGTGGGCGGCGCACCGGTGCGGGCGATGGCGCTCTGGATCAGGTCCAGAATCTGTTGCTGCCGGGCGGTGAGTTTGGGGCTTTCGATCATGGCGACTCCTTGGCAAGGCCGGTTGGTCACAGTGCGATTTACTGTCTTAATATCCAGTAACTGTATTTTTAACCAGTTTTTGAAAGTTTGCAAGTGAGCGGCAAGAAAATTGTGGTGCTCGGCACGGGCGGGACGATCGCGGGCACGGCCAGCGAGGCTGGCGACAACATTGGCTACACCGCGGCGCAGGTGGGCGTGGCGCAGCTGCTGGCGGCCATTCCGCAGATGCGCCACCAGCCCGTGGTGACCGAGCAGGTGGCCCAGGTCGACAGCAAGGACATGGAGCACGCGCTGTGGCAGCAACTGGCCCTGCGCTGCGACCACTGGCTGCGCCAGGACGATGTACAGGGTCTTGTGATCACCCACGGCACCGATACGCTGGAGGAAACGGCGTACTTCCTGCAGGCGGTGCTGCAGCCGGCCAAGCCGGTGGTGCTGACCTGCGCCATGCGCCCCTCGACGGCGCTGGTGCCCGACGGCCCGCAGAACCTGCTGGATGCCTGTGCGGTCGCGGCCTGGCCCGGCGCGAGCGGGGTGGTGGCGGTGTGTGCGGGCTCGGTGCACGGCGCGCTGGACGTGCAGAAGGTTCACACCTACCGTCTTGACGCGTTTGGCTCGGGAGATGCCGGGCCGCTGGGCTATGTCGAGGAAGGCGCCCTGCGCCTGGTGCGAAACTGGCCGGAAGTCCAGGCCAGCCGGCCATTGCATGCTATGGAAAAGCTAGCAAACCTCAAGGCCTGGCCGCGCGTGGAAATCGTCATGAGCCATGCTGGCGCGGGGGCGGGACTGGTTCAGGCGCTGGCGGCGCAGGGGGTCGATGGCATCGTGGTGGCCGGCACCGGCAATGGCAGCCTGCACCGGGTGCTGGAAGCGGCCCTGGTCGAGGCCCAGGCCCGCGGCGTGCAGGTGGTCTGCGCCACACGCTGCCCCAATGGCCGCGTCCTGCCGAAGCCGGCGGATGCGTTCCGTGATTCGGCGGGCCTGTCGCCCGTCAAGGCCCGCATCGCGCTGATGCTGGCCTTGATGGATTGAGTGCGGCGCGCTCCGGCGGCCTCGGCCCGCTTCAGGCCGAGAGGGCCTGCAGCGCGCGCGCCGTGATGTCTTCGACCGTGCCGGTGCCGTTGATGGCGCGGTATTTGGGTGCGCCGGCCGGGTCGGCCTTGGCCCAGCTGGAGTAGTAATCCACCAGCGGGCGGGTCTGGGCGCTGTAGACCTCCAGCCGCTTCTTGACGGTTTCTTCCTTGTCGTCGTCGCGCTGGATCAGGGGCTCGCCCGTGACGTCGTCCTTGCCTTCCACCTTGGGCGGGTTGAACTTGACGTGGTAGATGCGGCCCGAGGCCGGGTGCGAACGCCGTCCGCTCATGCGCTCGATGATGGCGTCAAACGGCACATCGATCTCCAGCACGTAGTCGAGCTTGACACCGGCCTGCTTCATCGCGTCGGCCTGCGGGATGGTGCGCGGAAAGCCGTCAAACAGGAAGCCCCTGGCGCAGTCCGGCTGGGCCAGGCGCTCCTTGACCAGGCCGATGATGATGTCGTCGCTGACCAGGGCGCCCGAGTCCATGACGGCCTTGGCCTGCAGGCCCAGCGGGGTGCCGGCCTTGACGGCGGCGCGCAGCATGTCGCCGGTGGAAATCTGGGGGATGCCGTATTTCTGGCAGAGGAACGCGGCTTGCGTGCCTTTGCCGGCGCCGGGTGCGCCCAACAAAATCAGTCTCATGGAAGTCCTCGGATAGTGTGAAATCGGCGTGCGCTGCAGACGCCAGGCAACCCAGCGGCGCCATCGCGCATCATTGGGCAGAGGATAGCATGTGAGTCCTTGGCGCCCGCTTACAGGGCGGCCGGGCCGTTTTCAGGCCTGGAACAGGGCCCGGACGCGCGCCAGGTCTTCCGGGGTGTCCACCCCGATGCCGGGCGCCTGATCGGTCACATGAACCGCGATGCGGTGGCCGTGCCAGAGCGCGCGCAGCTGCTCCAGGGCTTCACTGATTTCCATCGGAGCCTGGGGCAACGCTGGAAATTGCCGCAGGAAGCCAACGCGATAACCGTAGATGCCAACGTGACGCAGCGGCCTGGGCTCGGGCAGGGTGGTGATGCCCTGGGCAAAGCCATCGCGCCACCAGGCGATCGGGGCACGGCTGAAGTACAGCGCCAGGCCCTGGGCGTCGGTGACCACCTTGACCACGTTGGGGTTGGCAAAGTCGGCCGCGCTGTCGATGGCATGGGCCGCGGTGCTCATGCTGGCCTGCGGCCGCGCATCCAGCAGGCGGGCCACCGCATCGATCAGCGCCGGGTCGATCAGGGGCTCGTCGCCCTGCACGTTGACCACCTTGCCGTCGTCGGGCAGGCCGAGCAGGGCGCAGGCTTCGGCCAGCCGGTCGCTGCCCGAGGGGTGGTCTTCTCGGGTCAGCACCGCGTCCACGTGGTGCTGGCTGCAGGCGCTGACGATGGCCGGGCTGTCGGCCGCCACCACCACCCGACTGGCCGACGACTGGCTGGCGCGCTGCGCCACCCGCACCACCATGGGCAGGCCCGCGATGTCGGCCAGTGGCTTGTCGGGCAGGCGGGTCGAGGCCCGCCGCGCCGGGATCAGGACGGTGAAGCTCATCCGGCCAGCGGGGTGCGCGCGGGCAGCTGGTCGATTTCCTCGTCGCTGAGGGTGCGGGCCTCGGCCTCCAGCATGATGGGGATGCCGTCGCGCACCGGGTAGGCCAGCCGCGCGCTGCGCGAGACCAGTTCGTTCTTCTCGCGGTCCAGCAGCAGCGGCCCCTTGGTCACGGGGCAGACCAGCAGTTCAATCAGTTTGGCGTCCATGGGCGGATGATAGCTTTGCATCGAGCAGTTGATCGAGCCGCGCCAGCAGCGCGCCATCCAGCGTGACCTCCAGCGGCACGGCCCAGGCGTCAGGGCGGCGTTGCCACAGCTTGACGGCGTCTTTTTCGGTGCAAATCAGGCTGGAGTCCAGGCTCCACGGCCCTTTATCGCTATCAAAATCATAGTGATCGGTCAGCGCGGTGGTGCTGGCCAGGGTCAGGCCCCGGGCCCGCAGCATGTCAAAGAAGGCCTCGGGGTGGGCGATGCCGGCCAGCGCGTGCAGCGGCTGGCCGCCCAGCGCGGCCAGCGCCAGGCGGGTGCCGTCAGCGCGCACGGCCTCACTGGCCAGTGCGCGGTGGGCCTGAAAGCCGCCGAATGCGGGCCGGCGGCCGGTGTGCACCACCAGGTCCACCGGGCGTGGCCAGGGTTCGCGCAGCGGGCCGGCCGGCAGCAGGAAGCCGTTGCCGATGCCGCCATCGTCAAAAACGCACAGCTCGATGTCACGCCCCAGCGCCAGGTGCTGCAGCCCGTCGTCGCTCACGATCACGTCGGTGGCCGGGTAGGCCGCCAGCAGCATCTGGGCCGCCTGCGGGCGCCGCGCGGCCACGAAAACCGGCGCGCCGGTGTTGCGGGCGATCAGCAGCGCTTCATCGCCCACCTCGCCGGGCAGGGAGCTGGCGAAGACCTCGCGGCAGTCCGCCGCATGGCGCCCGTAGCCGCGCGAGACCACGCCTGGGCGCAGGCCGCGCGCCTGCAGGTGGCGCACCAGCGCCATGGTGACCGGGGTCTTGCCGGAGCCCCCCGCCACCACATTGCCAACCACGACGACCGGCACCGCCAGGCGCTGGGTGCGGGCCAGGCCGCTGCGGTAGGCCAGCCGGCGCAGCGCCACCAGGGCGGCGTAGAGCAGGGACAGCGGCCACAGCCACCAGGCCAGGGGGCCGCGGCGGGTCCAGGCGCGCAGCAGGGCCTGCTGCACGGCCGCCATGGCTCAGCGGCCGCCGGCCTGGGCCGAGGACTGGGTGGCGAAGGTGATCTGCGTCAGGCCCGAGCGGCGGGCCGCCTCCATCACGGTGATGACGGCCTGGTGCGCGGTGCTGGCGTCGGCGCTGATGATGACCACGCTGTCCTTGCCGGCCTTGGCGGCTTCCACCAGCGCCATCGACACCGCCTCGACACTGCGGCCGCTCACGGGGGTCTTGTTGACGCTGTAGCGGCCGTCGGCGCCGACCGCGACGATCACTTCCTTGGGGTAGTCGCGCTGGGCATCCACATCGGCCACCGGCAGCTTGAGCTGCATCTCGGTGAACTTGCTGTAGGTGGTGGACAGCATCAGGAAGATCAGCACCACCAGCAGCACGTCGATGAACGGGATCAGGTTGATCTCGGGCTCTTCCTTCTTGCGCGGACGGAAGTTCATCGGGGGTCAGCCCTTGCGCAGGCCGTTCAGGTGGCGCACAAAGCGCTCGGCCGCCAGCTCCAGCGTCAGCAGGTACTCGTCGACCCGGGCACGGAAGTAGCGCCAGAAGATCAGGGTGGGAATGGCCACGATCAGGCCGAACGCGGTGTTGTACAGCGCAATCGAGATGCCATGCGCCAGCTGGGCGGGGTTGCCGCCCGTGGTGCCGCCGGTGGGCGACTGCGAGCCGAAAATCTCGATCATGCCGATCACGGTGCCCAGCAGGCCCAGCAGGGGCGCCGCCGACGCGATGGTGGCCAGCGCGCTCAGGTAGCGCTCCAGCCGGTGCGCGACGGCCCGGCCGGTGCCCTCCATCTGCGCGCGCAGGTCGGCCTCGGTGCAGCGCGGGTCGGAGTTGATGGCCCGGAAGCCGCTGGCCAGCACCTCGCCCAGTGCCGAGTTCTGCTCCAGCTGCGTGACGACATCGGGTGTGGGCACGGCGGTGCGGGACACGGCGAGGGCCTCGTCGAGCAGCTTGGGGGGCGCGATCCGGGCGGTTTTGAGGCTGATGAAGCGCTCGATGACGAGGGCCAGCGCCAGGATGGAGCAGGCGACCAGGGGCCAGATGGGCCAGCCTGCGGCTTGTATGATCGAAAACAAAAGGGTGTCTCCGCGGGAAAAGAGGCGATGAAACGGGTACGGCGCGCTGGTGATTATGGCCTACGCGCCAAGGCATCCCGATGACGCCGGGGCGCTGGCGGCCCATGCTCACACCAGGCCCGGCCACCCACAGAAATTGTGGATAACTTTGTGCAGAAGGTGGCCCGGGTGGGCCGCCAGCCCGCGCCAATGCGTCAACGTGACAGATCGATGACAAATTGAGCAGGAAAATAATCAATGAAATCAACAGCTTGCTCCGAAAAATCAGCGTTTCCCCGGATTTGTCGCCCAAACGCAGGGTCTGGCGCGCTTCTGTGGACTAAATGGCCCTCCCGATACCGTGGGAAAGCCCGGATTTGCTGATGGTGAACACGCTGAGCCCAGGCATGGCGCCACGAATCTGGCAGGTTGGCGCGCTATGCCGCGCCATTGCTGATGCGCTGGAAGCGCGCTTCAACCCCGTGGCGGTCCGCGGGGAGATTTCGGGTTTCTCGCGCGCCTCCAGCGGGCATTGCTATTTCTCGCTCAAGGACGAGCAGGGGCAGATCCGCTGCGCCATGTTCCGCCGCGCCGCCGGGCTGCTCGACTTTGCGCCGCGCGACGGCGAACTGGTCGAGGTGCGAGGCCGGCTGGGCGTCTACGAGGCGCGCGGCGACCTGCAACTGATCGTGGAGTCACTCACCCGGGCCGGGCAGGGCGCGCTGTTCGAGCAGTTCCTGCAGCTCAAGGCCCGGCTGGAGGCCGAGGGCCTGTTTGACAGCGCCCGCAAGCGGCCGCTGCCCCTGATGCCGCGCGGCATCGGCCTGGTGACCTCGCTGGGCGCGGCGGCGTTGCATGACGTGGTCAGCGCGCTGCGGCGGCGGGTGCCGCATGTGCCCGTGGTCATCGCGCCCGCGGCCGTGCAGGGCGGGCAGGCGCCCGCGGAGCTGGTCAAGGCGCTATCAAATCTGTATCAGCTGGCGCAGGCGGGGCAAGGACTGCAGCCTGGTGGGGCACCCCACATCGACCTGATCCTGCTGGTGCGCGGCGGCGGGTCGATGGAAGACCTCTGGGCCTTCAATGACGAGCGGCTGGCCCGCACCATCGTGCAAAGCCCCGTGCCTGTGGTGTGCGGCGTGGGCCACGAGACCGACTTCACCATTGCCGACTTCTGTGCCGACCTGCGGGCGCCCACGCCCACCGCGGCCGCCGAGCTCGCGGCCCAGCCGCGCGATGTCTGGCTCGGTGCACTGGCCCAGATGGGGCAGCGGCTGGGCGACGCCACGTGGCGCCGGATCGATGCGCAGGCGCAGCGGGTGGATTCGGCCGCGTCGCGGCTGGGCCGGCCCTCGGGCCTGGTGGCGCGCCAGCAAATGCGGCTGGCCCGCCATGCCGAGCGCCTGCGTTACGGCGCGCGCGAGCATCTGCAACGCCGGCGTGTTGCCGGGGAAAACCTTCAGGAGCAACTGCGCGACCGAGTGGCCGACACATTGCGGCGTTCCGGCGAACAGCTGGACCGCGCCCAGCTCAGGCTGTCCCTGATGGACCCCAAGCTGGTGCTGCAGCGCGGCTATGCGCTGCTGACCGACGCCGAAGGCGCCGCCGTGACCCGGGCCGGCCAGACCCATGCGGGCCAGGCGCTGCGTGCAACCCTTGCCGATGGCGAGGTTGATCTTGCCGTGTTACACCAGCGGCTGATTTAGTTTCCTACAATCGATTTTTTCAGACCAACAAACCCACGAGGAAAACCATGGAACACACCCTGCCTCCGCTGCCCTACGCGATTGACGCGCTGGCGCCGGCCTATTCGAAAGAAACGCTCGAATTCCACCACGGCAAGCACCACAACGCCTATGTGGTGAACCTCAACAACCTGCAAAAGGGCACCGAGTTTGAAAGCATGACGCTGGAGGAAATCATCAAGAAATCCAGCGGCGGCATCTACAACAACTCGGCCCAGATCTGGAACCACACCTTCTTCTGGAACTGCATGAAGCCCGCCGGCGGCGGTGAGCCCTCGGACGCGCTGGCCGCGGCCATCAATGCCAAGTGGGGCAGCTACGCCGCCTTCAAGGAGGCCTTCGTCAAGTCGGCCGTGGGCAACTTTGGTTCCGGCTGGACCTGGCTGGTCAAGAAGCCCGACGGTTCCGTGGACATCGTCAACACCGGCGCCGCCGGCACCCCGCTGACCACCGCCGACAAGGCCCTGCTCACCGTGGACGTCTGGGAGCACGCCTACTACATCGACTACCGCAACCTGCGCCCCAAGTTCGTCGAGGCCTTCCTCGACAAGCTCGTGAACTGGGGTTTTGCCGAAGCCAACTTCGCCTGAAGCCCGCTGCACAGCAAAAAGCCGACCCGCGGGTCGGCTTTTTTCATGGGCGGGCCTGAAAAAGACGGCTCAGCGTCTGGACTCAAACGGCTTGCCGCCCAGCTTGAAGCCGGCCTTGATCCCTTTTTTGGCAAACCAGCCCTGGTTCATCTCCAGCACAAAGCGCACGGGCTGGGTGGAGCAATGCGAATCGGTGGTTTGCGGCTTCATGTCGGCCAGGTTGACGATGGTGCCGTCGTCGGCCACAAAGGCGGCGGTCAGCGGCAGCAATGTGTTCTTCATCCAGAAGCACTGGACCGACGGCTGCTCGAACACGAACAGCATGCCTTCATGCTGGGGCATGGCCTTGCGGAACATCAGGCCGATGCTGCGCTGTTCGGGGGTCAGGGCCACCTGGGCGTCGATCTGGTGGATGTCGGCGCGCAGCTTGACACGGGGCAGGTCCATTTGCGCGTCTTGCGCCATGGCGGCGGCCGTGCAGGCGGTGAGCAGGGCGGTACCCAGCAAGCAGAGGAATTTATTCATGGCCATGCATTTTGCGGCAACCAAGAAAAATGCCCGCGCAGGGCGGGCATTTCACTGAAAAGGCCTGGGATCAGGACTTCTTTTCTTCGGTCTTCTCGGCCTTGGCCTTCTTGGCAACCTTCTTCTTGGCGGCCTTCTTTTCAGCCTTGGCGGCGGCCTTCTCGGCCTTCATGGCGGCTTTGTCTTCCTTCTTTTCTTCCATCTTGGCGACGGGGGCAGCGGCCGGAGCAGCGGCGGCGGCCGCGGGCTTGGCTTCTTCCTTCTTGGCGGCGGGAGCGGCGGCTTGGGCAAACACGCCAACGGAGAACAGACCGGCGATCAGGGCAGCGATGAGCTTGTTCATTTCAGAGTCCTTAGGTGAAGTTACTTTTTCGAAAAATTCCTCCCAACTATCGGAAGGCCCATCCGTAACGGCGGCGGTTTACGGCCGGTTGACAGCCGGCTCCAAATATTTTTGAAGCTAGAATCCTAGGGTTTTGCCTAACCTGCTGAAACCCTGCCTTTCAGCGTTCAACGGAGACGTTTTTCCATGTACCAGCACATCAAGGTGCCCGCCGAAGGCCAGAAAATCACCGTCAATGCCGACACGTCGCTCAACGTGCCGGACCAGCCCATCATCCCGTTCATCGAAGGCGACGGCACGGGCCTGGACATCACGCCCGTGATGCTGAAGGTGGTGGACGCGGCCGTGGCCAAGGCCTACGGCGGCAAGAAGAAGATCCACTGGATGGAAGTCTATGCCGGTGAAAAGTCGACCAAGGTCTATGGCCCCGACGTCTGGCTGCCCCAGGAAACCCTGGACGTGGTGCGTGAGTACGTGGTCTCCATCAAGGGCCCGCTGACCACCCCCGTGGGCGGCGGCATCCGCTCGCTGAACGTGGCGCTGCGCCAGGAACTGGACCTGTATGTCTGCCTGCGCCCCATCCAGTACTTCAAGGGCGTGCCCTCGCCCGTGAAAGAGCCGGAAAAGACCAACATGGTCATCTTCCGCGAGAACTCCGAGGACATCTACGCGGGCATCGAGTTCGAAGCCGAGTCCGACAAGGCCAAGAAGCTCATCAAGTTCCTGCAGGAGGAGATGGGCGTCAAGAAGATCCGCTTCCCCAACACCTCCGGCATTGGCGTCAAGCCGGTCTCGCGCGAGGGCACCGAGCGCCTGGTGCGCAAGGCCCTGCAGTACGCCATCGACAATGACAAGCCCAGCGTGACCATCGTGCACAAGGGCAACATCATGAAGTTCACCGAAGGCGGCTTCCGCGACTGGGCCTATGGCCTGGCGCAAAAGGAATTCGGCGCCGAGCTGATCGACGGCGGCCCGTGGTGCAAGTTCAAGAACCCCAAGACCGGCAAGGACATCGTGGTCAAGGACAGCATCGCTGACGCCTTCCTGCAGCAGATCCTGCTGCGTCCGGCCGAGTACAGCGTGGTCGCCACGCTCAACCTCAACGGCGACTACGTGTCTGACGCGCTGGCCGCGCAGGTGGGTGGCATCGGCATTGCCCCGGGCGCCAACCTCAGCGACACCGTCGCCATGTTTGAAGCCACCCACGGCACGGCGCCCAAGTACGCTGGCAAGGACTATGTGAACCCCGGCTCCGAAATCCTGTCGGCCGAGATGATGCTGCGCCACATGGGCTGGATCGAAGCCGCTGACCTGATCATCAGCTCGATCGAAAAATCGATCGCCAGCAAGAAGGTCACCTATGACTTCGCGCGCCTGATGGATGGTGCCACGCAGGTAAGCTGCTCGGGCTTTGGCCAGGTGATGATCGACAACATGTGATGGCAAGGCAGCCCGGCGCTGCCTGCTGACGCAACAAAGCCGCCCCGGGATGGCCTGCGGGCGGCTTTTTATTTGCGGAGCCTGGCGTGCCTCAGGCCTGCTTGGAACCCATCAGTTCGCCCTGCAGCGCGGCATGAAACTGGGGTGCCCGCACCCTGGAGGGCCTGGCGGGCTGGCGGCTGGCCGCCGGTAGCCGCGCAGCGTCGGCCTCGGGCAAGCCGGCTTCTGCCAGAATGTTCTGCGCCAGCTGGCCCTTGGGCCCGTCGGTGAGTTCAAAACTCACGCGCGAACCCTGCTTGAGCGTTTTGAAGCCCTCCATCGCGATGGAGGAGAAATGCGCAAAGACATCGGGGCCGCCCCCGTCAGGCTCGATGAAGCCGAAGCCTTTTGCGTCGTTGAACCATTTGACTGTTCCGCTTGCCATTGTTCGGTCCCCGCTGTCCCTCAAACCCCATTGAGTGTGAGGGAATAGGGGCCGGAATGTCAACATTTTCACGAACTAAAGTTTAGGGGCCGCGCGCTTTCGTGCCTGTGACCACAGGAAAAAAGGCAGCTGGACCACGATGGCGGGCTGTCGCTTGAATGTGACGGTTCCGTCACCATTTCAGCTGCATGGTGCAGCGCGTAATGCTGCTCGATAGAATGAAATTCATGGCAACGAAAACCCCCTCCAAACCACCGGCGCCTCACAACAAGCCGGCACGCGGGGATGACGGCGGCTCGGTGGTCCTGGAGCGACGGACCCAGAAGACCAAGCCGCCGCAGATGTACCAGGTCCTCATGCTCAATGATGACTACACCCCGATGGAGTTCGTGGTGGTGGTGATCCAGGAGTTTTTCAACAAGGACCGGGAAACCGCGACGCAGATCATGTTGAAAATCCACCTGGACGGCAAGGCGGTGTGCGGTGTCTATTCAAGGGACGTTGCCGCCACCAAGGTGGATCAGGTGAGGGAAGCAGCCAAGGAAGCAGGGCATCCGCTGCAATGTGTCAGTGAACCCATTGAATAAACCCGGGTCACACCGAAGTAGAGTTGAGTTAACAGCAAGGCAGAAGGAAGTCACATGATTGCCCAGGAATTGGAAGTCAGCCTGCACATGGCCTTTGTCGAGGCCCGGCAGCAACGCCACGAGTTCATCACGGTGGAGCATCTGCTGCTTGCCCTGCTGGACAACCCGAGCGCCGCAGAGGTCCTGCGTGCGTGCTCGGCCAATATTGACGATCTTCGCAAGTCGCTCGCCAACTTCATCAAGGACAACACGCCACAAGTGGCGGGCACCGACGACGTGGACACCCAGCCCACGCTGGGCTTCCAGCGGGTGATCCAGCGCGCCATCATGCATGTGCAGTCCACCGGCAACGGCAAGAAGGAAGTCACCGGCGCCAACGTGCTGGTCGCCATCTTTGGCGAGAAGGACTCGCACGCCGTGTACTACCTGCACCAGCAGGGCGTGACGCGCCTGGATGTGGTCAACTTCATTGCCCACGGCATCAAGAAGAGCGATCCGCCCGAGCCCGCCAAGAGCGGCGAGGCCGCGGCCAGCGAAAACGAAGAGGGCGCCGAGAAGTCTGAAAAGGCCTCGCCGCTCGAGCAGTTCACCCAGAACCTCAACCAGCTGGCCAAGGACGGCAAGATCGACCCGCTGATCGGCCGCGAGTACGAGGTCGAGCGCGTGATCCAGATCCTGTGCCGCCGCCGCAAGAACAACCCGCTGCTGGTGGGCGAGGCCGGCGTGGGCAAGACCGCCATTGCCGAGGGCCTGGCCTGGCGCATCACGCAGAAGGATGTGCCCGAAATCCTGGCCGAATCGCACGTGTATTCGCTGGACATGGGCGCGCTGCTCGCGGGCACCAAGTACCGCGGTGACTTTGAGCAGCGCCTCAAGGGCGTGCTCAAGTCGCTCAAGGACAAGCCCAATGCCATCCTGTTCATCGACGAGATCCACACGCTGATTGGCGCGGGTGCGGCCTCGGGCGGCACGCTGGATGCGTCCAACCTGCTCAAGCCCGCGCTGTCCAGCGGCCAGCTCAAGTGCATTGGCGCGACCACCTTCACCGAGTACCGCGGCATCTTCGAGAAAGACGCTGCGCTGTCACGCCGCTTCCAGAAGGTGGACGTGGTCGAACCCACGGTGCAGGAGACGGTTGAAATCCTCAAGGGCCTGAAGTCGCGCTTCGAGGAGCACCACAGCGTCAAGTACGCCGCAGCCGCCCTGCAGGCCGCGGCCGAGCTCAGCGCCAAGTACATCAACGACCGTCACCTGCCTGACAAGGCGATCGACGTGATCGACGAAGCCGGCGCCGCCCAGCGCATCCTGCCGGTGAGCAAGCGCAAGAAGACCATCTCCAAGACCGAGGTGGAAGAGATCGTCGCCAAGATCGCGCGCATTCCGCCGGCCAATGTGTCCAACGACGACCGCGGCAAGCTGCAGACGCTGGAGCGCGACCTCAAGAGCGTGGTGTTCGGCCAGGACAAGGCGCTTGAGGTGCTGGCCGGCGCCGTCAAGATGGCGCGCTCGGGCCTGGGCAAGGGCGACAAGCCGATTGGCTCGTTCCTGTTCAGCGGCCCCACCGGCGTCGGCAAGACCGAAGCCGCCAAGCAGCTGGCCTACATCATGGGCATTGACCTGATCCGCTTCGACATGTCGGAGTACATGGAGCGCCATGCCGTGAGCCGCCTGATCGGCGCGCCGCCCGGCTATGTGGGCTTTGACCAGGGCGGCCTGCTGACCGAGGCCGTGACCAAGAAGCCGCATTGCGTGCTGCTGCTCGACGAAATCGAGAAGGCCCACCCGGACATCTTCAACGTGCTGCTGCAGGTCATGGACCACGGCACGCTGACCGACAACAACGGGCGCAAGGCCGACTTCCGCAACGTCATCATCATCATGACGACCAATGCGGGCGCCGAGACCATGAACAAGGCCACCATCGGCTTCACCAACCCGCGTGAGGCGGGTGACGAGATGGCCGACATCAAGCGCCTGTTCACGCCCGAGTTCCGCAACCGCCTGGACGCCACGGTGAGTTTCAAGGCGCTCGACGAGACCATCATCCTGCGCGTGGTCGACAAGTTCCTGCTGGTGCTCGAGACCCAGCTGGCCGAGAAGAAGGTGGAGGTGACCTTCACCGACACCCTGCGCAAGCACCTGGCCAAGAAGGGCTTCGACCCGCTGATGGGCGCGCGCCCGATGCAGCGGCTGATCCAGGACACCATCCGCCGCGCGCTGGCCGACGAGCTGCTGTTCGGCCGGCTCACCGATGGCGGCCGGCTCACGGTCGACATCGAGGTCAAGACCGACGACAAGGGCGTCGAGACCTCCGAGGTCATGCTGGACATCCAGCCGCTGCCCAAGAAGGAGGGCCGGGCCAAGCCCGAAGCCGAGGAAACCACGGCGGGCTGATGGCCGCCTGACTTCAGCGGCGCCTCTGGGCACCGCTGGCATCCCGGAAGGTTGGTAGCATCAAGCTGCCAACCTTTTCCTTTTTATGACCTCACGCACCTTCTTCTGGCACGACTACGAAACCTTTGGTGCCGAAGTGCGGCGCGACCGGCCGGCCCAGTTCGCCGGCATCCGCACCGACGAAGCGCTCAATGAAATCGGCGAGCCGCTCATGCTGTACTGCCAGCCCGCGCCCGACTTTCTGCCCAGCCCCGAAGCCTGCCTGATCACGGGCATCACGCCCCAGGTGTGCCTGGAACGCGGCATGCCCGAGCACGAGTTTGCGGCGCGCATCGAGCAGGCCCTGGCCGAACCCGGCACCATTGGCGTGGGCTACAACAGCATCCGGTTCGATGACGAGGTCACGCGCTTCATGTTCTGGCGCAATCTGATTGACCCGTATGCGCGCGAGTGGCAGAACGACTGCGGCCGCTGGGACCTGCTGGACGTGGTGCGGCTGACCTACGCGCTGCGGCCCGAGGGCATTGAATGGCCCCGGCACCCCGATGGCCGGCCCAGCTTCAAGCTCGAGGACCTGACCCGGGCCAATGGCCTGGCTCATGAAGCCGCCCACGACGCGCTGTCTGACGTGCGTGCCACCATTGCCTTGGCCCGCCTGATCCGGCAAAAGCAGCCCAAGCTGTTCGAGTTCGCCCTGCGCCTGCACCGGAAGCTGGACGTGGCCGCCGAGCTGGGCTTGCCCACCACGCAGGCCCATGCCAAGCCGTTCCTGCATGCCTCGGGCATGTTTCCGCCCGAGCAGGGCTGCCTGGCCGTGATGTGGCCGCTGGCCACCCACCCCACCAACAAGAACGAGTTGCTGGCCTGGAACCTGGCCTACGACCCCAGCGAGTTGCCCTTGCTGGACGCGCCCACCCTGCGCACGCGCCTGTTCACCCGCCCCGCAGACCTGCCCGAAGGCATGACGCGGCTGCCCGTCAAGAGCGTGCACCTGAACAAGTCGCCCATGGTGGTGGGCAACCTCAAGACGCTGCAACCCGCGACCGCCGCCAAATGGTCCATCGATCTCGACCAGGCCATGCGCCACGCGGCCATTGCGCGCGACCTGCCCGACATGAGCGCCATCTGGGCCGAAGTTTTCAAACGCCCCGTTGAAGATTCCCCCCCGGATGTGGACGAAGATCTTTACGGCGGCTTCGTGGGCAACGCCGACCGCCGCCGGCTCGAGCAGCTGCGCAGGCTGTCGGGCGCCGAACTGGCCACGGCCCGCACCGGGTTTGACGACGCCCGGCTTGAGGAGATCCTGTTCCGCTACCGCGCGAGAAACTTCGCCGACACGCTCAACCCCGATGAAGCCGCGCGCTGGGAAGCGCATCGCGCGGCGCGCCTGCTTGAAGGCGAGGGCGGAGCGCGCAACATTGACGGCTTCCTGGCCGAAATCGAGACGCTGTCCGCATCCGCGAACGAGCGGGCAGAAGCCCTGCTGGCCGCGCTGCAGGACTATGCAGAGGCCATCGTGCCTCAGGCCTGACCGCCTCAGGGCGCGGCGAACGCCGCCCGCAGGGCCTCCACCCGCGCGCGGTTCACGCCGCGGTCCCCGTGACCGAGCCGGCTGGCCGAGCGCACGTGGATCACCTTGGCCGTGTCATCCAGCAGCAGTTCCAGGTCGTCGGTGAAGCCAAGAAGGCGGGTGCTGCACTGGGCATACAGGTACACCGGCGTCTGCTCCACCACCACGGTGCGCGGCAGCGCCCTCACAGCCTGGGCGGCACGGGCAAAGGCGGCTGGCCCGTCGCCCTGGTAAGCCAGCGGCGCGATATCGGCATAGGCCCTGAACCGATGGTCCGGATAGAGCGAGGCCTGGCTGCTCACGCTGTTGGGGCGGTTCGCCGGGGGCTTCAGCCGGCCTTCCTTGACGCCCAGATCGGAGGGGACCCGTCCCTTGAGCAGGCCCAGCTGGCCAGCCACCAGCAGCATGACCAGCAGGCCAGCCACCAGCACCACAACGAGTTTCAGGGCAGTGATCATGATTTCTCCTGGATGGAATGGGTCAAATGTTGCGTTGCACCATAAACGGTCAATCAGCCTGTCAAATGCACTACCTTGGTAGTCATTGCCGCCCAAAACCCGGTGGCGGATGCTGGTTCTGCTGTTTATAGATGGATTTTCGATGGCACGGTAAATGCTTCTACTCCCCCATCAAGCCAACGGCGGCCTGATCAGGGCACAGCGAACCAGTTCGCGAGCCCACTGACTCGAACGGATAAAGGCGTCCATTTCTGCTCCTCAATTGAGTTGAGGAGCAGGGTGGGCGCTTTTTTTTGGCTTCAATTTTCTGACCTAAGGAGTGCTTGCATGGCTTATCTTGTGCCTTCAGAGTTTGTGACGAAGATGGTGGACGCTGGGGAATCCAAAATCTTCATGTCCACCAAGGACACGCTCATCCGGGCCTACATGGCGGGGGCCATCCTGGCGCTGGCCGCCTGGTTTGCCGTGACCATCAACGTGCAGACCGGCCAGCCGCTGCTGGGTGCCGTGCTGTTCCCGGTGGGGTTCTGCATGCTGTATCTGCTGGGCTTTGACCTGCTCACCGGCGTGTTCGTGCTGGCCCCGCTGGCCTTGCTTGACAAGCGCCCGGGCGTCACTGTCGCCGGTGTGCTGCGCAACTGGGGACTGGTGTTCACCGGCAACTTTGCAGGCGCCTTCACGGTGGCTGTGATGATGGCCATTTACGTGACCTTCGGCTTCACGACCGAGCCCAACGCGGTGGGCAAGGCCATCGGCCACATCGGCGAAGGCCGCACGCTGGGGTACCAGGCGCACGGTGCAGCCGGCATGCTCACGCTGTTCATCCGGGGCATGCTGTGCAACTGGATGGTGGCCACGGGCGTGGTTGGCGCCATGATCTCCACGCATGTTAGCGGCAAGGTGATTGCGATGTGGATGCCAATCATGCTGTTCTTCTACATGGTGTTCGAGCACTCCATCGTGAACATGTTCCTGTTCCCCTCGGGCCTGCTGCTGGGCGCGAACTTCACGTTCATCGACTACCTGCTGTGGAACGAAATCCCCACGGTGCTGGGCAACCTGGTGGGCGGCCTCGCGTTCACCGGCCTCACGCTGTACGCCACCCACGTCAAGACCAGCCCCCGCCGCGTTGCCGCCTGATCACGGGCGACAATCCCGCAGCGCCAGCCTCTGACGGGGCTGGCGCTTTTTGACATGACGCATGGCCAATGAACTGAACATCTCGGCGGGGCAGCATTCCGACAAGGGCCGCAAGGAAAGCAACCAGGACTTTCACGGCCTGTGCGTGCCTGCACCGCCGCAGCTTGGCAGCAAGGGCATTGCCATTGCACTGGCCGATGGCATCAGCAGCAGCCAGGTCAGCCATGTGGCCAGCCAGGCGGCCGTGGCGGCCTTTCTTGAAGACTACTACTGCACTTCGGACGCCTGGTCCGTCAAGACCTCGGGCGAGCGCATCCTGAGTGCCACCAACTCGTGGCTGCACTCACAAGGCAGGCTCAGCCAGTACCGCCATGACCCAGACCGCGGCTACGTGTGCACGCTGAGTGCACTGGTCATCAAGTCGGCCACCGCGCACCTGTTTCACATTGGGGATTCGCGCATCTACCGGTTGCGCGCCGGTGCACTCGAGCAACTCACCACGGACCACCGGCTGCAGGTCAGCCCTGAACAAAGCTACCTCAGCCGCGCGCTCGGTGCCGGGCCGCAGTTGGAGGTGGACTACCAGGCGCTGGACATCGAGCGTGGCGACATCTTCGTGCTGGCCACCGATGGCGCCTATGAAGGCTGGGACGCCGCGGACGTGGTTCGCACTGTGGAGGTGCATGCGGCAGACCTGGATGCGGCCGCCCGGGCCATCGTGCAGGCGGCTTTTGACCGTGGCAGCACCGACAACCTCACGGTGCAGATCGTGCGGGTCGACAGCCTGCCCGACCCCCAGCCCAATGAGCTGTACCGACAGCTCAGCGGCCTGCCGTTTCCGCCCATTCTTTCGCCCCGCGCCGAATTTGACGGCTACCGCATCATCCGCGAGCTGCGCGGCAGCAGCCGCAGCCACATCTACCTGGCCGAGGACATGGAGACCGGCCAGGTGGTTGTCATCAAGACCCCGTCCATCGACCTGCAGAACGACCCCGCCTACGTCGAGCGCTTTTTGCTGGAGGAGTGGGTGGCGCGGCGCATCAACAGCGCGCATGTGCTCAAGCCGTGCCCGCAGACGCGCCAGCGCCACGCCATCTATGTGGCCACCGAGTTCATTGACGGACAGACGCTGACCCAGTGGATGATCGACAACCCGCGGCCCGACCTTGAAACCGTGCGCGGCCTGGTGGAACAGATCGCCCGCGGGCTGCAGGCCTTTCACCGGATGGACATGCTGCACCAGGACCTGCGGCCCGAAAACATCATGATTGACGCCACCGGCACGGTGAAGATCATCGACTTCGGCTCCACCCGTGTGGCCGGCCTGGTGGAATCTGCCGCGCCGGGCGCGCGCGAAGACATCCTGGGCACCTTGCAATATGCCGCGCCCGAATACTTTCTGGGTGAAACGGGCACGCCGCGCTCGGACCTGTTCTCGCTGGGCGTCATCACCTACCAGATGCTCAGCGGGCGCCTGCCGTATGGCGCCGAGGTGTCCCGGGCCCGCAGCCGCGCCGCGCAGAACAAGCTGGTCTATGACCCGGTGCTGGATGAGACGCGTGAGATCCCGGTGTGGATCGATGGCGTGCTGCGCCGGGCCGTGCACCCCAACCCGCTCAAGCGCTACGGCGAACTTTCAGAGTTTTTATACGACCTGCGCCACCCCAATCTCGAATTCCTCAGCCGCTCGCGCCCGCCGCTGATCGAGCGCAGCCCGGTGCTGTTCTGGAAAGGGCTGTCGCTGGTGCTGGCCGTGCTGGTGGTGGCGCTCATGGCGCTCCACGCGTTTCGCTGACGCGCCGCCTCCAGGCGGCGCCAGGAGGCGTCACTGCGCCGTGAGCAAGGCCCAGTGCGCCGCCGACACGGGCGTGATCGACAGCCGGTTACCCTTCTTCAGCACCAGCAGGTCGGCCAGCTCGGGGCGGGCCCGCAGCGCAGGCAGCGTGATCACGGGCAGCTTGCGCAGCACCTGCACGTCCACCAGGCACCAGCGCGGTGCCTCGGGCTTGGAGGCCGCGTCGTAGTAGGGCGATTGCGGGTCAAACTGCGTCGGGTCGGGGTAGGCGGCCGATGCCACCCGGGCAATCCCCACCACGCCGGGCACGGCGCAACTGGAGTGGTAGAACAGCACGCCGTCGCCGATGCGCATCGCATCGCGCATGAAATTGCGGGCCTGGTAGTTGCGCACGCCCACCCAGGGCACCGTGGCGTTGGGCGCGGCCAGCGCGTCGTCCACCGAGCATTCTTCGGGCTCGGACTTCATCAGCCAATGGTTCATGCTCGGGATGTCTCCAAAGTCAGGGTCCGAAGATTACCAGCGCACGGGAAACCGGTCTACGTTCCTAGAATGCAGGGCATGACCCAATCCCTTCTCAAGGTCGCCGTGATGGGCGCCGGCGCCGTGGGCTGCTACTACGGCGGCATGCTGGCCCGTGCCGGACACTCCGTGGTGTTGATCGCGCGGCCACAACACGTGGACGCCATGGCCCGTGACGGCCTGCGCATGGAAACCCGTAGCTTTGACGAGCAGGTGCGGCTGGGTGCGAGCCCTGATGCCAGTGCGGTGCAGGGTGCCCACCTGGTGCTGTTCTGCGTCAAGTCCACCGACACCGAGGCCGCAGGCGCGCAAATCCGCCCCCACCTGGGGCCCAACACCCTGGTGCTGTGCCTGCAAAACGGCGTGGACAACGCCGACCGGTTGCGCACCGTGTTGCCCGGGCATGCCGTGGCCGCGGCCGTGGTCTATGTGGCCACCGAAATGGCGGGCCCGGGCCACGTCAAACACCATGGGCGCGGCGAACTGGTGATCGAGCCCGTGGCGGGCGCCAGCGCCAGCCAGGCCGCCGCGCAGGCGCTGATCGCGGCTGGCGTGCCCACCGATATCTCAGACAACGTGCGCGGCGCGCTGTGGTCCAAGCTCATCCTCAACTGCGCGTACAACGCCGTCTCGGCCATTGCCCAGCGACCCTATGGCGAAACGGCGGTGGGCGAGGGCGTGCAGGACGTGATGGCCGACGTGGTGGCCGAATGCCTGGCCGTGGCACGGGCCGAGGGCGTGCAACTGCCGGGCGACATCCACGCGGCCATCCGAAAGATTGTCGAAACCATGCCCGCCCAGTTCTCGTCCACCGCGCAGGACCTGGCACGCGGCAAGCGCAGCGAGATCGACTACCTCAACGGCCTGATCGTGCGGCGCGGCCAGGCGCTGGGCATTGCCACGCCCGCCAACCGCGTGCTGTGGGCGCTGGTGAAGCTGATTGAGAGCAAGGCGGCCGCGAAGCCACGGGCAACGCGGTAACCGGCGTAGGTGTTTTTCTTAAGTCGATGGAGGAAATCGCCTGAAGTGTGGCCCCTGGGGTAGCGCCCAATGCGCAGGTAAGCATCTTTTTGAAGCTTGTCGCCTAGGAGGGCCATGAGATGACCAACTGCCGCATCTACGGGATGGCGCTTGCCATGAGTGTGGCGTGTGCCCTGGGCCTGCCGCTGGCCGCGATGGCGGTCCAGTCCGAACCCATACAACCGATCCCACCCCAGCCCAGGCAAGACCCGGCCCGCACGGCCATCGGACGCCTGCTGTTCAGTGATGCGCGGCTTTCTGGCAATGGCCGGGTGTCCTGCGCCAGTTGCCACGACGTGAACAAGGGCGGGGCCGATGGGCGTGCACGCTCGCCCGGATTGAACGGCGAACTGACCAGCGTGAACGCGCCCACGGTGCTGAATGCGGCGCTCAACTTCAAGCAGTTCTGGAACGGCCGCGCCGACACCCTGGAGGACCAGGTTGACCAGGTGATTCAGAACCCGGTGGAGATGGGTTCCAAATGGGAAGACGTGGTGCGCAAAGTGTCAGGCGACTCCAAATACAAGGCCGCCTTCGGGGCTGCCTACAAGGACGGAGTGACCAAAGCCAATATCCAGAACGCCATCGCCACGTTCGAGAGGACGCTGGTGACGCCGGATGCGCGTTTTGACAAATTCCTGCGCGGCGACCTGAATGCCATCACCGCCGAGGAGAAAGCCGGCTACGCCCGCTTCAAGCAATATGGTTGCGTGGCCTGTCACCAGGGGGTGAACGTTGGCGGCAACATGTTCCAGAAATTCGGCGTCATGGGCAACTATTTCGAGAAGCGGGGCAATCCGACGCAGGCTGATCTGGGGCGCTTTCTCGTGACAGAAATGGACAGCGACCGGCATGTCTTCAAGGTCCCCAGCCTGCGCAATGTGGCCCTGACCGCGCCATATTTCCACGACGGCTCGGCCAGGACTCTGGACGAGGCCGTGGATGTGATGTTCAGGTACCAGCTGGGCCGGCTTGCCTCCCGGGAGGACAAGAATCTGATCATCAAGTTTCTGGGCACCCTCAACGGTCAACTTGGAGTCAGGCCATGAAAGCGCCTCGTCAACTGGCCTGGCTGCCCATCGCCATTCTGCTGGCGCTGCTTCTGTCGGTGCTGGCCTTTTTCTATTCCAAGACGCGCAGCTACGGCGAGGCCGACTACTTTGAAAACGTGGCCTTGCTACGGCATTTCAAGCAACTGGACGCGCAATGGGAAACGGATGTGCTGAAGTCCAAGATGGGCATCAACCGCAACTACGACCCGCTGGCCGGATCGGTGAGCGAATTCACCCAGATGCTGGAGCAGCTCAAGCTTGAGCTCCAGGCGCCCGAACACGTTGAAGATGCCACGCTGGCGCAAGGCCGCGAAGCGCTGCGGCTTGCCTTCGAGCAGAAGACGGCGCTGATCGAGCGGTTCAAGTCGCACAACGCGGTGCTGCGCAATTCTCTGGCCTTTCTGCCCACGGCGGCTGAGGACATCCAGCAGTCGCTCAAGGGGGGCAATGGCGGCCTGCCGCCGGCCATGCGGCAGATGGTGGCCCAGGTGAACAGGCTGCTGCTGGCCAGCACCCTGTACAGCCAGAACGCGTCGGTTGAAAAAGGCATCGAGATCCAGGCGGGGCTGAATCAACTGGCTGGCGGGCTCCACGCGGTGCGCCCCGAGACCCAGGACATGCTGGATATCTTCAGCAGCCACGTTCAGGCCGTGCTGCGCGAGCAGCGGATCGTGGATGACCTGCTGGACCAGATTGCCCTTGTGCCCACCGGTCAGCGCATTGATGCGATCCACAACCAGCTGAGCCGCAGCCAGCAGGGTGCGGCCGCGCAGAACAAGCAGTACCGCCAGTTCCTGCTGATCTTCTCGGCAGCGCTGGTGGCGCTGTTGCTGTTTGCGGCCACGCGCTTGCTGCGCAGCCATGCCACGATCAACCAGATCAACCTCGACCTTCAGGACGCCAACCAGAACCTGGAACTGCGGGTGCAGGCGCGCACCAGGGAGCTGGCGGAGGCCAAGGAACTGGCCGAGGAAGCCACCCGGATGAAGTCGGACTTCCTGGCCAACATGAGCCATGAAATCCGCACCCCCATGAACGCCATCATCGGTCTCTCGCATCTGGTGCTCAAGACCGAGCTGTCGGTGCGCCAGCGCGACTACATCAGGAAAGTCCAGAGTTCAGGCCAGCATCTGCTGGGCGTGGTGAACGACATCCTGGATTTTTCCAAGGTCGAAGCGGGCAAGCTGGCCATCGAGCAAGCCGACTTTGAACTGGAGAAGCTGCTTGACAACCTGGGCAACCTGGTCAGCGAGAAGAGTCACTCCAAGGGGCTGGAACTGGTCTTCGAGGTCGGCGCCGATGTGCCGCCCCAACTGGTGGGTGACTCGTTGCGCCTGGGTCAGATCCTGCTGAACTACGCCAACAACGCGGTCAAGTTCACGGAGCAAGGCGAGATCATCGTCAGCGTGGAGGCGGTCGAACGCACCGGGCAGGAGGTGCTGCTGCGCTTTGGCGTGCGCGACACCGGCATTGGGCTCACACCCGAGCAGATTGGCCGGCTGTTCCAGAGCTTCTCGCAAGCCGATGCGTCCACCACCCGCAAGTTTGGCGGGACCGGGCTGGGCCTGGCCATCTCGAAAAAGCTGGCCGAACTGATGGGCGGAGAAGTGGGGGTCGAAAGCGAATACGGACGGGGCAGCCTGTTCTGGTTCTCGGCCAGGCTTGGCATCGGCTCCGCGACGCAGCGCGAACTCGTGCCGGTGCCCGACCTGCGCGGTCGCCGGGCCCTGGTGGTGGAGGACAACGAGCACGCGCGCACCGTCATTGCCGAGATGCTGCGCGGCATGACCTTTGAGGTCGGCGAGGTCGCTGCTGGCGCCGCCGCGGTGGAGGCCGTGCGCTGCGCCGCCATCGATGGCCGGCCCTATGACATTGTTTATCTGGACTGGCGCATGCCCGTCATGGACGGCATGGAAACGGCGCGGCGCATCAAGGCTCTGGGGCTGCCGTCACCGCCGATGTTCCTGATGGTCACGGCCTACGGGCGCGAAGAGATGCTCAAGGAGGCGTGCGACGCGGGCATCGAGAACGTGCTGGTGAAACCGGTGAACCCGTCCATCCTGTTCGACACCACCATGAGCGTGCTGGGCGGATACCGGTCCGAGCCCCGCGAGGCGGCGGAACAGCTCTCCAGTGCATTGACGCGGCTCACCGCCATTCGCGGCGCCCGCATCCTGCTTGTCGAGGACAACGACATCAACCAGCAGGTGGCGCGCGAACTGCTCCAGGACGCCGGCTTGACGGTCGAGGTCGCCGAACACGGCCGGATGGCGCTGGACATGGTGCAGCAAGCTTCCTACGACCTGGTCTTCATGGACATGCAGATGCCCGTGATGGACGGCGTGACGGCCACCATCGAAATCCGCAAGATCGCCCGCCTGGCCGGGCTCCCCATTGTCGCCATGACCGCCAACGCCATGGAGCAGGATCGTCGCAGGTGCCTGGACTCGGGCATGGACGACTTCATTGGCAAACCCATTGATCCCGATGACATGTGGACCATTTTGCTGCGCTGGATCAAGCCACGCGCGGCAACCCCGGCGCCGGACGCGGAACCGCCCCGCCCGCCAGTGGCGCCGGCGGCCGACGGCTTGCCCTCGGGCATCGCCGGGCTGGACGTCACGGCGGGGCTGTCGCGGATGATGGGAAAGAAGCCGCTGTACCTGTCCATGCTGCGCAAATATGTGGCCGGGCAGAAGAGCGTTCCCGCCGATATTCGCAGGACCCTTGACGAGGGCGACTGGGACACCGCGGAACGCCTGGCACACACGCTGCGGGGCGTTTCGGGCAACATCGGCGCCTTGAGGATTCCCGAGCCGGCCGGTGAACTGGAGCGGGCCATCAAAACCCGCCAGCCGCGCGAACAGCTGGACCTGCTGCTTCACGTCCTGGACAGCGCGATGAAAGAACTGGTCAGTGACCTGCAAGCCCAGTTGCCACCTGAAGCCGCGCCAGCGGCTGCGGCGTCGGCCGGGGGCAGTGCCCGCCACCAGGAGAAGGCGGCGGCAACCACCGCCGCGGCGCAGTGAATTGAGCGCGGGAGGCCTCAGCCCGCCAGGCCCACGTACACGTTCTGCACGTCGTCGTTGGCGTCGATGCCGGCCAGAAAGGCCTCGACTTCTTCCATGGCCTCGGCTGACAGGCTGGCCGGGTCCACCGGGTTTTTGGGCTTGTAGCCCAGCTTGGCCGACAGCACGGTGAAGCCTTGCGCGGGCAGGGCGCGGCTGACCACGTCCACATCGGTCGGGTCGGTGATGAAGATGGTGGCGCCGTCTTCGCCCGGCTCGAAGTCCTGGGCGCCGGCCTCGATGGCAGCCACTTCGGGGTCGGCATCGGTGGCGCCGGCGGTGGGCTCGGCCTCGACCATGCCCACGTGGTCAAAGTCCCAGCTCACCGAGCCTGAGGCGCCCAGCTGCCCCTTGCGGAACAGCACCCGCATCTCGGGCGCGGTGCGCTTCACGTTGTCGGTCAGGCACTCCACCATCACCGGCACCTGGTGCGGGGCAAAGCCCTCGTAGATCACGTGCTCGAAATTGACCGTCTCGCCCGTGAGGCCCGCGCCCTTCTTGATGGCGCGCTCCAGCGTGTCCTTGGGCATGGAGACCTTGCGGGCCTGCTCCACCACCAGCCGCAGCCTGGCGTTGCTGGCCGGGTCGGCGCCGTTGCGCGCGGCCACCATGATGTCCTTGGCCAGCCGGCCAAACAGCTTGCCCCTGGCATCCGCGGCCTGTGCCTTGCCCTTTGCTTTCCACTGCGCGCCCATGTGTCGATTTCCTTGAGGGTGGGTGCGCCGCCGGCGGCTGCGCACAACCCATGATCCTAAACGCCCGTGGCGAGCCCTTGGGGTGGCAGCGTAAAGAAAAATGTTGCCCCGCCGTCTGGCCGGGATTCGGCCCAGACCCGGCCCTCGTGCCGCTCGATCACCCGCTTGACCGTGGCCAGGCCGACGCCGGTGCCTGGAAACTCGCTGACCGAGTGCAGCCGCTGGAACGTGCCGAACAGTTTGTCGGCATAGGCCATGTCAAAGCCCGCGCCGTTGTCGGCCACGAAGTAAACCGGATCGGTGCCTGGCTTGTCGATGCGGCCGACCCGGATCTCCGCGTCGGCGCGGCGCGAGCTGAACTTCCAGGCGTTGGCAATCAGGTTCTCCATGGCAATTTTGAGGAAGCCTTCATCGCCATGAACCTGGAGGTCCGGCGCGATGGCGATGACCACGTCCCGCTCGGGCTCGCGCGCGCGCAGCCGGGCCACCACGTCGGTGGCGACGCGGCTCAGGTCCACCGCCTGCGGGCGCAGGCTGCTGTGCGAGATGCGCGCCAGCGCTAGCAGGCTCTCGATCAGTTGCCCCATCTGTTCCACGCCGGCCCGGATCCGGCCGATGTAGATGTGCGCCTTCTCGCTGGCATCCGGAGGGAGCTGCCTGGATAACAGCAGGCTGAAACCGTCGATGACGCGCAGCGGCGAGCGAAGGTCGTGCGAGACCGAATACGAAAAGGCCTCCAGCTCGCTATTGGAGCGGCGCAATGCGGCTTCAATGGCCTTGATCTCGGTGATGTCGGCGTCCATGCCGATCCAGCAGGTGACCTCGCCCTTGGAGCCGCGCACCGGTGAGGCGCGGTACGACAGGGTGTGGAGCGTGCCGTCCTGGGCGTGCACGCGACGCACCCCGGAAAACACACCGCCGGTACCACTGACCAGCGCCCACTGCCGCCGCATCTCGGCCACATCCTCGGCAACCACGGCGTCGGCCCATTCATGACCGAGCCACTTGGGTGCCGCGCCTCCCACCAGCTCGTACCAGGCCCGGTTGAGGTAGGTGACCGCCCCCTTGGGGTTGACGATCCACATGACCTGGGGGGCCTGCTCGGCCGCGGCCTGAAAAAGGGCCTCCTGCCGGGCCAGCGCCTCGGAGCGTTCCCGCACCCGGTTTTCGAGATCGGCGTTGAGCTCGCGGACTTCTTCCATCAGGCCCACGTTCTCGATGGCTGTGGCGGCGATGTGGGTCAGCTCTTCCAGCAGGTACTGGTCGTGCATGGAGAACTCGCCCTCGACCTTGTCTGACAGTTCCAGATAGCCCACGGTCGTGCCCTGGCGGTTTTTCAGGGGCGTGACCAGCCAGCCCCGCATTTCCGGGCGGCCCTGGCCCTGCGCCAGCTGCCCCCGCCAGCAGGGGTGTTCCAGCAGCCCGGCCGTGCTGAGCCGAAGCGGCAGGGCGGCCTCGTCCAGGCCCTGGCCCGTGCTGCGCTGGACCACCGCGAGCAGGCCGGCCCTGTCCTGCCACACCGCATGCTTGTCTGACAACGAAATGCCGCCGGCCTGGCGAACCGAGTCGCCCACGCGCTGCAGGCTCACAAAGCACTGGTGCGCCTGCACCACGGCGCGCGCCTGCTCCGCCACCGCCTGCAGCAGCGGCCCCAGGGACTGGTGCTGCGCAATCGCCTGGGCGGCCTCCGCGGCGCGCCGCAAGGTCTGCAGGTCGTCGCGCACGCGCAGCTCGGCCTGCTTGCGCTGGGTGATGTCGCGGATGATGACCACGATCTGCCCGCTGTCCAGGGGCAGCAGGCGGGCCTCGCAATGCGTGTCGCCGTCAGGGCGCCGCCTGGCGTATTCAACGCTCACGGTGGCGTTGTAGGTGAGCACCTGATGCGCCGCGGCCAGAAGCTGCGCGGCTGCTTCCCGCAGCGGGGTGTCCTGCAGCGGGCGGCCGACAAAGTCCCGGCGGGACACCTGGAGCTCGTGGCTCGCGCCGGCCTTCACGTCCAGCACCGTGCCGCCGCGGTCCAGGCGCAGGACCAGGTCGGGGATGGCCTGAAACACGGCCCGCATCTCGGCGTTGGCCTCGACCAGTTCCTGCGAACTCAGCTCCAGCGACCGCTCCATCATCTGGCGGTCGGCATCGCTGGCCAGGTAGGCGTCATTGACACCGTCAATGAACGCCTGCCACTCGGGCGGGATGGCCGCCAGATCCCCAAGATGGCGCCTCAGCTGGCGCCGCAGGAGGCTGTGCAGATGCTCCATGCCGGTCATTCAGCCAGGGTGGTGATGGTCATGGTCTGGTTGTGCAGCTCGCAGCGGGCTCCGGGGGAAAAAGGGGAAATCTCGCCATACGAATAAAAGCCGGCCAGCGCGGGCTGATGCCCCAGCACCTCGCGAACTGCCTCAACCTCTTCTTCGATGCGCTGCTTCAGGACCAGCTTGCGCCCCACGCAGCTGATGAGCAGGGCCAGATCGGCATGGGCTGCGCCCAGTGGCGGGCGGCTGGTGCGGGCCGCGCCCGTGGCGCCATCGATCAGGCGGTCAAAATTGGCTTTCATGAGGCGCGCGTAAGCCCCTTCGGGCACATCCCCGGCAAAGGTCAGGCTCTGGGCCTGTTCATCCACCGACAGGATGGTGCGCACCACTGGCGGCTCGCCCGGGCTGGTGCGAAGACTCAAGGGAAACAGCAGCCCGCTGGCGGGCAGCTCGTGGGCGTGGTCGCCCAGGTACTGCTTGTACAGGCGCAATGCCGAATGCCCGTCCAGCTCATACAGCACATTGCCGCAGGACTTGGTGATCAGGCGCTCCGGCCCAAACGAGTCCCAGCCCCCCAGCGAGCCGAAGCCCACCTTCAGGTGGGGGCCATACAGGCCCAGCACCGCCACCGTCTGTTCGCAGGGCGTGCCCTCGCGGTAGACCAGCGTCTGCCCGAAGCGCGGGCCGTCGCCCGCCATGCCGCCCGTGATGCTCACGCCGCAGGGCAGGGCGGCGCCCAGGCCCGACACCAGGTCACTGCCATTGACGTTCAGGCCATCCGACAGCACCAGCACGTGCGCCAGGGCCTGCGCGGCCCCGTGGCTTTGCACCGTGGCGGGCAACTGCCGGCCCAGTGCCTCGCCTGCTTCATGGCTGCTGGTGGTTTGGGCCAGATCCACCATGGCGTGGCGCAGCGGCGTGCGCTCGAACTGCACGGCCGTGGCCACCAGTGAATCGTCCGACACCTGGGTGCCCGCGATCTCGCCGGCCGTGGAGCAGCCAAACAGCCAGGCACCGGGGTAGTCGCGTCGCAGCTGTTCGGACAGCGCGTGCTGCTGGAGCACCGCCGTGGCGCCAAATACAAAAACGACCTGGGCCGCTTCGGCGTCGGGGCCGGGCGCGGCCGGCTGCCAGCCCTGGGCCTGTGTCCATTGTCTTTGTTCGACTTTCATGGGGCCTCCCTTTCGGATCGACGGGGCGGACGGAGCAACCCATTGTGCGCGGAGGGAATGGCATCCGATGTGTATCAGATTGAAACACATCGAAAGACGAAAGGGTTCAGAAAATTCCCTAAGAGGTGGCGGGGCCAGGCCGCGGCACAACGCACACAGGTTGTCGATCCTGGGCGCCCCCATCCGTCGTACAAGGGAACCCAACCCTTGACCCCCGGCAAAGGAGCCCCCATGCCCAACCTCAAACCCGCCGCCGAACTGGCCGACGCCGCCAGCCGGCCGTACCCCAACGACAGCGCCGCGTACCGCGAAGCCCGCACCCGCCTGCTGGCCGAAGAAATCGAGCTGCGCCGCCACCTGGAGCGCGTGGCTGCCCTGCGCCGGGCCCTGCCGCTGGGCGGCCAGCCGCCCGACTACCAGTTCAGGGACGAGCAGGGCCGCACCCTGGCGCTGGCCGACCTGTTTGGGCCGCATGACACGCTCATCACCTACTTCTGGATGTACGGCCCGCAGCGCAAGAACGCCTGCCCCATGTGCACCTCGCTGCTGGGTTCGCTCGACGTGCCGGTGGTGGACCTCACGCAGAAGGTGGCCTTTGCCGTGCTGGGCCGCTCGCCCGTGGCGCGGCAACTGGCCTTTGCCCGCGAGCGCGGCTGGCGCAACCTCAAGTTTTACGAAACCGTGGGCGACGACTTTGCGCGCGACTACCGCGGCCTCTCGCCCGAGGGCGACGAATGGCCCGCGCTGGACGTGTGGGTCAGGCGCGGCGGCGCGGTGCACCACTTCTGGGGCGGCGAGATGGGCCCCACCGCCGACCCGGGCCAGGACGCGCGCGGCGCGCCCGACCTGGCCCCGCTGTGGAACCTGCTGGACCTCACGCCCGCCGGGCGCGGGGCCGACTGGTACCCCAAGCTGAGCTACCCCGCCGCGCCCTGAGCCGGCGCCCCGAACCCCCGCGGCCAGGGGCTCGGCGGCTAGGGGGCCAGTGCCCCCGTGGCAATCATCACGTCAAACCCGTTGATGGTGGGCGAGGTGATGATGCCGCGCACCTCGGCCGGCGTTTCGCGGTTGACGCGGGCGTGCAGGGCCGACATGCCGGCCCTGCCTGTGTCGCTGGCGTTCCAGCGAAAGCTCAGGTAGCGGTAGCCGCCCTGCGTCTTGCTCTGGGTGTGGTTGGCACTGCCCGGCAGGATGGCCAGCAGCTGCTGCACCAGGGCCTCTTCACTCAGGCGCGGCTTGTCGGGCTGGCCGGGCGCACCGGCTGCGCCGGCCAGGCGCTGCCAGGTGGTGTAGCTCACCTGCTCGGTGGTGGTGCCCGGCACCCGGCCGCCGGTGCCACCCGGGGCCCAGAACGAGATCGAGAGCCACTGGTAGCGCGTGGTCTTGACGATCAGGTCGCCCGACGGGCTGCGCGCCAGTGCATACGCGCGCTCGGCGGACTCGTCGGTCTCGCCGCCCGAGCGGGCCCGGCTCTGGCGGAAGTAAAAGTTGTAGTTGAAGCGCTTGTCCAGAAGCAGGTAGCCGCCCTCGCAGCGGTAGCTGCCCCAGGCGGCGCGGGTGCCGATGACCTGCCGCTCCCCGGCGGGCTGCTGCGGCCGCAGCGTCAAATCGCCTTGCGGCTCCTGCAGCACCTCGACCACCGGGTGGCCGCCGGTCAGGTGGTTGAGCCGCACCGCGTTGAGCACGAGGTCGTAGTGGGCCACCGAGTCGTCGGCCGCATAGGCGCCCGCCAGATCGGGGCACTCGCCCCTGGCCGTGGGCGCCACCGGCGGGGTGGGCGGCGTGCGGCTGGGGCGGCAGGCGGCCAGGGCGGCGAGCAGGGCCAGGCCCCAAAGTGTCTTGTGCAGGTGCGTGCTTGCCATCGTCATTGCTACCAATTATGTAGCGCACAGTGGCCGCCGGCCCTGGACTCCAGCCCCTTTTGGCTTAAAAACCTTGCGCGCGCAGCTGGCGGCGCAGCTGCGCCACCTCTTCCATCAGGTCGGCGGTGAGCGCGGCCAGCTGCGGGTCGGCCCCGAAGGTGGACTCCAGCTGCGCAATGCGGCGGGCGCGCAGCAGGGTGGCGCTGTCAAAGCGGCCGGCGGCGGGCTCGGCATTGAGCACGCCGGCCTCGATGCGCGCGTGCACCCAGGTCACGGTCACGCCGCAGGCGCGGGCCAGTTCTTCGGCGGTGAAGGCGCGCTCGTCCAGCACCTCGCACTCCAGATAGGTGATGTCGTGTGGCATGGTCAGGCTCCTGTGGCTTGGCGGGCGTTGAACGGCGTGGGCCCGGCAAAAGCCTTGCCCAGGGCTTCATAGGCGGCGCGCTGCTCGGCGGTATCGGCCGGGGGCAGGGCGATCTCGAGCACGAGGTACAGATCGCCCGGCTCCTTGCCCGGAATGCCCCGGCCCTTGAGCCGCAGCTTCTTGGCGGGGCCCCAGCCGGCGGGCACCGTCACCTCGGCCTCGCCGGTGGGCGTGTGCACGTTGACCTGCGCGCCCAGCGCGGCCTCCCACGGGGCCAGCGGCAGGCGCTGGTACACATCGCGCCCCTGGGCATGCCAGCGCGCGTCGGGCTTGAACACCACCTCCAGCAGCAAATCACCGGCCGGCCCGCCGCCAAACCCTGGCGAGCCCTGGCCCGCCAGGCGGATGTGCTGGCCCTCGCGCACGCCCTGCGGGATCTTGACCTGCAGCTCGCGCTCTTGCTGCACCACGTGGCCCGCATCGTCCAGATGCGCGCCGCGCAGGCTCAGCGTGCGCTCGGCGCCGTGGTAAGCGTCGAGCAGATCGAGCTCGATCCTCGCGTGGTGGTCTTCGCCGCGCATCTGCGGCTGGCGGCCGTCAAAGCCGCCGCCCCCACCACCGCCTGGCCCTGCGCCGCCCGGGCGCTGCGCCCGCTGGCCCCGCGCCGCCCGGCCAAACAGCTCCTCAAAAAAGTCGCTGTGCAGGCCCGCGCCGCCACCGCCATCGCCCGAGAACTCAAAGCCCGCGTCCCAGTTGGGCGGCGGTCGAAACTCCTGCCCCGCGCGCGCATGCGTCTGCTGGCCCAGCGCGTCGTAGGCGGCGCGCTTTTCGGGGTCGGACAACACGGCGTTGGCCTCGTTCACCTCGGCCATGCGCGCGGCGGCGTCGGCCTCCTTGCTCACGTCGGGGTGGTACTTGCGCGCGAGCTTGCGAAAGGCCTTTTTGACATCGTCCTGGGTGGCGGACTTGTCCAGGCCCAGCGTCTTGTAGTAGTCCTTGAACTCCATGCGATCTCCTGGCTGAGGCGATCATTGTGGCGCGGTGGCGGGAAGAATGGCGTCAGACAAGGGCGCCTGGCCTGGGCGACCGCCTTCCCGGCATTGCTGACAATTTTCAATCCAAAAAAACAGGCTATGCTCTGGTGTCTATGCGCATGCCATGCGCAGAAAGAAAGGGTCAACATGGCTGAACCCGCATTGGCGCGCAAACGTGCCATCAACCTGAGCTTGAGCGAACACCTGATTGACAAGGCCCGGCAATACAGCACCAACCTGTCTGCCACGGTTGATACCTTGCTGGCGGGCTACGTCGAGCAGCAGCAACACGAACGCGCCAGCCATCAGCAGTGGGCCAACGACTGCGCAGCCGGCTGGAACGCGGTGCACGAAAAGGTCGGTTCCTTTGCTGACGAGCATTCCACCTTGTAGGCCTGCCCATGCCCCAGTTTGATGTTCACCGGAACAAGGGGGCGCTGAAGGAGGCGATTCCTTTTGTGGTGGTGGTGCAGTCGTCGCTTTTTGACGGCTACCGGCGTCGGGTGGTGGTGCCCTTGGTCCGACGCAGCACGCTGCCGCGTACTGCCGCCATGGCGGGCTCCCGCATGAACCCTGTGTTTCGCGTCAAGGCCGTTGATGTGGTGCTGCACCCGCTTGACATGGTGTCTGTGGCGATTGACCAGCTGGGCGAGCATGTGGGCTCACTGGCTGAACAGGGGCAGCAGATTGCCGATGCACTGGATGAGTTGCTGACCCGGTCCTGGCGTTAGTCCCGCGCCGTCTGCGGCGGTGGAGTCGGAAAAAGTGGCCACCTGCTACAGCGAGCTGTGCAGCGGGCCGGAAGCCCAGGGCATCAACCTGAGTGACTTCGACATGATGATTGTGGCGCATGCGATTGCTGTGGGGGCCACCTTGGTCAGCCGGGACAAGGCGTTTGCGCAGGTGAACGCTCTGGACCCGGCGCGACTGGCACTGCAGGTTTGGTGACCAGCGGCAAGTTTGAACCCGGAACAGCCCCGCGCGCCGCCTGGACGCACGCGGCCACCTCAGCCGGCCATTCCCCCTAAGTCACCACTGCCAGCAGCGCAATGCCCGCGGCATAGAGCGCCACCAGCCCCCAGCCATCCCAGCCCAGGCCGGCGTACTTGCGCCGGGGCTGCAGCTTGAGGCTGGCGATGACCAGCAGCGTCATGGCCAGGCCCAGCACCGTCATGAAGAGGGGCGCCAGGCCCGTGCCCGGCAGCACGGCCTGGCCCGTGATCAGCGAGGCCAGCACCAGCAGCACGGGCAGCACCGCGTTGCCGCCCAGAATGTCGCTGGTGGCCAGCGCGTATTCGCCGCGCAGCGTGGCGGGCAGGCCGGTGGCCACCTCGGGCAGGGCGGTGGAGGCCGCCAGCACCGTGGCGCCAAACACTGCGCCGCTCATGCCCCAGTGCTCGGCCAGTGCGTCGCCCGACAGCTCCAGCAGCACGCCGCCGGCCAGCGTGAACAGCGCCGCCACCGCAAACAGGGCGCCCGTGCGCAGCAGCTGGCGGCGGCTGGCCTGGGTGGCTTGGGCAGCTTGAGTAGGGGGCCGCTGGCTGGCGGGTTGCTGGCCCGGCTTTTGGGCGCTGGCAGCCTTGGCCTGGCTTGCCCGGCGGATCAGCAGCAGCCCGCTCAGCCAGGCCAGCACCATCAGCGCGCCGTCGGGCGTGACGCGCCAGAAAATCCAGCCTTGGGGCAGCTGGTGCCCCACCAGCACCAGACCCAGCAGCACCGCCACCAAGGTGCCCTCGATCAGCAGCGATGGCGACGCGGCGCGGGCCAGCAGCGGCACGCGGCCCTTGTTGCCCGCCACGTCAAACAGCGCCAGCAGCAGCGTCTGGATGGCAATGCCGCCCAGCAGGTTGCCCACGGCCACCTCCACCCGCCCGCTGGCCGCGGCGCTGACCGTGATGGCGATCTCGGGCAGGTTGGTCACGATGGCCAGCAGGAGCAGGCCGCCCATCTCTTGCCCCCAGCCAAAGGCCTCGTCCAGCGCGTCGGTGGCGCGGGCCAGCACCACGCCCGCGCCGCAGACGGCGGCGGCCGCGGCGGTGTAGACCAGGATGAGGGCGAGGGGGGTGAGGGTGGTCATGGGCAGGGCAGAGGTGGCTGGGCCCAGCGGCAGCCCAGTGGGGATTGTGGGGCCCTTTGGGTGACGATCAGGCCGTTTTGACTTGATGTCGTTGCCCGCGCCATCATTCTTGAACATGTCGTTATTTATTTGAAATGACGACATGTTTTGTTGACGTGTCGCTGCAGATCACATAGGCTAGTCAATCTGTCGCTAAAACCGGGTTTTTCCATCATGAGCGAGCACGCAAGCGCCTGGCGCCCAGAAATTCCGTACAACCAATTGCCAGTGTTGCCGCCAACGCATGAGCTGGAAAGCCGTGCCGTGCTCAAGGCCTGCATCGAGGCCCGCGCCGCGCTAGCCGAGCTGAAGCAGGCAGCGGAGCTGATTCCCAACCAGGCAATGCTCATCAACACTATTCCGTTGCTGGAAGCCAAAGACAGCTCGGAAATTGAGAACATCGTCACCACGACCGACAAGCTGTTCCAGCATGCCCAAGGGGAAGGAATGGCGGACCCGGCGACCAAAGAGGCGCTGCGCTACCGCACTGCGCTGCATCAAGGCTTCCAGTCACTCAAAGACCGCCCGCTCTGCACCGCCACGGCGGTGGAAATCTGCCGGACCCTCAAGGGCGTGGACATGGACATCCGCCGTACGCCGGGTACTCAGCTGGCCAACGACCGCACCGGCGAGGTGGTGTACACCCCGCCAGAGGGCGAGGCGATGCTGCGCGAGCTGCTGGCCAATTGGGAGCGCTTTTTGCACAACCAGACCGAGCTCGACCCATTGATCCGCATGGCCGTTGGGCACTATCAGTTTGAAGCCATCCACCCGTTTACTGACGGCAATGGCCGTACCGGCAGGGTTGTGAACATCCTGTTTCTTATCCAGCAGGAACTACTGGGCTTACCCATCTTGTACCTGAGCCGGCATGTCATTGCGCATAAGGCCGACTACTACCGACTCCTGCTGGAGGTAACGCGTGACCAAGCCTGGGAGCCCTGGTTGCTGTTCATGTTGCAGGCGGTGGCCGAAACGTCGAAGTGGACCACGGCCAAGATTGCCGCAATCCGCCAATTGGCCGAACACACAACCGAGCACGTGCGCACCCGCCTGCCAAAAATCTACAGCCGCGAACTGGTGGATGTGATCTTTGAGCAACCCTATTGCCGCATCGGCAACCTGGTGGACAAAGGCATTGCGCAGCGCCAGGCTGCGTCGCGCTATTTGCACGCCCTGGCCGCCCTGGGCGTGCTGGTTGAAATGGCTGCGGGCAAAGAAAGGCTCTTTATCCACCCCAAGCTGATGCAACTGATCAGCCGCGACAGCAACCGGTTCCAGCTGTACGCCTGATTACTTCTCCCGCAAGATCGTCAGCTCGACGCAGCCATGGTTGTTGCCGTACATCGCACGCCAGTCGTTGGCGAAGGCCTGGAGCTCGACGGTCGCCTGCCCGGTGCCTTCGATCGTCCGGCCGTGGCCGATGAGGACGTAATCGGCCGCCTCCTTGCCACGCGCACCGACCAGCGAATACATGGGCGAGTGGCTGTCGCGCGCAAAAAGCCGGGCCAGCCGCTCCAGGGCCGACGCCATGGTGCCGGTCCAGCCCGAGGCCAGGTCGCTCTCAATGCCCTTGTCGCGCCAATCGCGGGCGGGGCCCGCGCTGACCACGTACCGCGCGCCGGGCTCCAGGAGCACACCGGTACGGTTCCACAGGCAGCGGGCATCCACCATGGCCCTGGCGCCTTCGCCGGCCTTGAGCGTGCGTGCCTGCGGGGTGGGCTGCACCAGGCAAAGCGGCTGCGGCTGCAGCCGGTGGTCGCAGGTCTGGATGTAGTCCCTGGCCTCTTGCGAAAGGGTTGTGCACCCCGCCGCCAGCAGGCAGCCCATGCACCAAAGCGCAGTGCGTGCCCAGGCCCTGCTCATGCAACGTCACCTTGCTTGGGCACGGCCATGTAGCACACGGAGCCATCGGGCTCGCAGCGCTGGGGGTAGACCGTTTTGGGGGATTCGTCCAGCCCGAAGTCCACCTGCGAGGCAAACAGCCGCGAGAACAGCTTTTTTGCCGCCTTGGTGGGGCTCTTGACGAAATAGGCGTGGCCGCCGAAGTCGTTCGGTGCGTCGGAGAAGCTTATGTAACGCACCCCTTCGCGGTGCAGCAGGTCGGGGCCAGGGTCGGTGCCCAGCTTGGTTTGCTCGCCATCGGCCACATAGGCGGCAAACAGCACGCTGTCGCCCCGGTTGTAGGTCACATAGGTACGGCCCTTGGGCCTGAACCGGGTCAGCCACTCGGCATGCCCTGACGACCGCACGCAGGGCGCGAGCAGCACCACGTTGTGGGCCGTGCTGGCCGATTCGGTCGCCCCCGGAACCTGCAGGCTGTACTGGAACAGTTGGCCGCCCAGTGAATGGATGGCCAGCGAAAACGGCTGGGCGTTGGCCTGAAGCCGCGCGGTGCCCAGCAGCCGCAGCATGCGGGCGAAGGCATCGACCGAATCCCTGGCGTTGGTCTGGGCCTGGCGGTACCGGCGGATCTTGTTCTGGATGGGGCCCTTGGTCCGGTTTTGAGGCGTGACGCCGCTGAACTCTTCCTCGTCGCCGCCGCCTTCGTTGGCGCTCAGGCCCGGCAACGGCGAGCCGTCTGCCAGAAACCCCTCTGATGCCCACGAGAACGCCAGAACCAAGCATCCGGGATAGAGCTTCTGCAGGTCCGCCGAGCGGCGGAAACAGTCGGCCGGCGTGTTGTTGTTGCCATGGACGTACAGCAGCAGCGGCGCCGCGCCCTGGAACAGCGGCTGCAACTGGTCAAGCGCGTCCTTCTGGCTGACGTTGTCCTTGATGCCCTGCAGCTTCCAGCCGCTCCCGCCGGCGGTGACGTCGGCCAGGGCCAGGCGGGTGCCCCCTGGCTGGAAGCTGCGCTTGAATGCTGAGGCGCCGCTGCCGGGCCCAATTTCGCGGTTGGTGAAGACAAGCATGGGAAGGTTAAGGTGAGTTGGGTTGCGAGGGCCCGCGACGGCGGGCGGGCCCGAGTTTATGCCGTGGCAGCGGGCACCCATGCGGGTGTTTTCGCGTAATCAATTCTGGGGAGGAAGCGAGCACGCGGGCCTGTGGCCGGGTGCCGTGGTGGTGTGAATTGCTATGGTTTGTGTAGCGCGCAGTGGCCGCCGGTATTGGACTCCAGGCACTTTTGGCACTGAAACTGATCTTGTGGTGGTGCCAGGCGGCCATTCAAGCGTTCTCGACGCGCTTGTTGACTTTTTGAGTCTCGCGGGGGAGGAGAGCGGTGCGTTCCCTGCAAGGCGATTCGATCCCCAGTTCGTAGGAGATGCCTTGCCGAAGGGGCCGAAAATGGGCAATAGCGGCGACACTATGGCGGTTCTAGCAAACCCTTGCGCTCCAATGACAAGCAACCAGGCAGTTCGTCCGCAAACCATCCAGATTTTCTTGCCCCACGGGGACCCGCGCGGTATTCGCATTGCCGAGCTAACAACGCGGATCGTGCAGATCATCGAAGTACCTCGCAAGCTGTTGCCCGAGTTCGTGCGGATGCCAGAAAGCGAACAGGTTGCACTCTATTTTCTGTTTGGTGGCGCCGACGATGGCGCGGAACCTCGTGTCTACATCGGCCAGACGGGCGACCTCCGCCAACGGTTGGCAAAGCATCACAGAGAAAAAGAATTCTGGGAACGGGCCTTGGTGTTGATATCTCGTACCAACAGCCTCACAAATACCCATGCGCTTTTTCTGGAATGGCTCTGCGTCCAAAGTGCACGGCGGGCAGGCCGATATGGCGATGAGAACGGCAACTCCGGGTCGCGCCCGCACACCCCCGCGCCGTTGGAGGCGGATTGCCTGGAGATTTACGACACCGGCCGAACGCTGTTGGCAACTCTGGGCTTCCCGCTGTTTGAGCCCGTCGCTAAACCTTCACCTGCAGCCAGTACAGAAACGGAGGATGAATTTGTGTGCACAGCTACTGGTGCAAGAGGGCGAGGCCTGTACACCGAAGAGGGGTTTGTTGTGCTGGCCGGCTCGGTGGGTCGCCTCGAAAGCGTCCCTTCCATCATTGGGACTGCGGGCGGGCGACTGCGTGAACGGCTGTTGGAGTCTGGTGCGATGGAAGCGCAGGGCGATAAGGTCGTTTTTCGCCGCGATCATCTGTTCAGGTCCCCAAGCATGGCTGCCTTGGCTCTGCTTGGGCGGACGGCCAATGGGTGGCTGGAGTGGAAGACGGCAGATGGCCGTACTCTTGATGCTGTGAGGCGCCAGCAGCCGCTGGTATAGCGCGACCGCACGTTTCTATGATGATCTGCCGTCTCAAATCGCTGGCAGATGGGAGCGTGATGGATGCGACACTGGCCACCTATGCCTCTGACCAACTAAGTGCCGTCTCATGTCTGACAAAGTACAAGAAAATCATCCGACTCAATTCCCCAACTGAAAATGAAACCTTGTTGGCAAGCAGAAACCGTACATTAACAAATAGAGGAGTCGGTGCGTCAATACTCGTGTGTTGGCGCTCGTTAGTTTTCAATGGACAAAACCAACCTTAAGTGGATCGCCGATTTCATTTGGAACATCGCGGACGACCGCCTGCGCGACGTGTACGTGCGCGGCAAGTACCGCGATGTGATCCTGCCGTTCACCGTGCTCAGGCGGCTCGATGCCGTGCTGGAATCGAACAAGCAGGCGGTGCTGGAGCGCAAGAAGTTCCTCGACACGCATAAGGTGGCCGAGCAGGACGGCGCGCTTCGCATGGCAGCCGGACAGGCGTTCTACAACACGTCGGAATTCACCCTCGCCACTCTCACTGTCAGTGGACAAGGACAGCGCCTTCGCGATAACTTTGTTGATTACCTGGACGGCTTCTCCCCGAATGTTCAGGACATCTTGGCAAAGTTCAAATTTAGAGACCAGATCCAAACGATGGTCGAGGCCGACATTCTCGGCCACTTGATCAACGACTTCCTCGACCCGGAGATCAACCTCGCGCCGCTTCCTGTCAAGGATTCGGATGGTCGGATCAAACTGCCCGCACTCGACAACCACGGCATGGGCACGGTGTTCGAGGAGTTGATCCGCCGCTTCAACGAAGAGAACAACGAAGAGGCTGGCGAGCACTTCACTCCGCGTGACGTGGTCAAACTGATGGCCAAGTTGCTGTTCATGCCAGTGGCCGACCAAATCCAGTCAGGCACCTACCTGCTGTACGACGGCAGTTGCGGCACGGGCGGCATGCTGACCGTGGCCGAAGAGGCGCTGCACGAACTGGCCGCGAGCCACGACAAGGAAGTCTCGATTCACCTGTTTGGTCAGGAGATCAATCCCGAAACCTACGCCATCTGCAAGGCTGACCTGCTGCTCAAGGGCGAAGGTGATGAGGCCGAGAACATCGTCGGCGGTGCGGACAAGTCGACACTGTCGGCCGATCAGTTCCGGTCGCGCGAGTTCGACTTCATGATCTCTAACCCGCCTTACGGCAAGAGTTGGAAGACCGACCTTGACCGGATGGGCGGCAAGAAGGAATTCAGCGACTCGCGCTTCATCGTCAATCACGGCGGCGATGCCGAGTTCAAGCTCATCACCCGTTCCAGCGACGGGCAGCTGATGTTCCTGGTGAACAAGCTGCAGAAGATGAAGCACAACACGCCGCTGGGCAGCCGCATTGCTCTGGTGCATAACGGCTCAGCCTTGTTCACTGGCGACGCGGGCCAGGGCGAAAGCAATGTGCGCCGCTGGGTGCTGGAGAACGACTGGCTTGAAGCCATCATCGCCCTGCCACTCAACATCTTCTACAACACCGGCATCGCGACCTACATCTGGGTGCTGGCCAACAAGAAGGCCGCGCACCGACGCGGCAAGGTGCAGCTGATCGACGCTTCTAAGTGGTTCCTGCCGATGCGGCGCAACCTTGGCAAGAAGAACTGCGAGCTGGCAGATGCAGACATTGAACGCATCCTCAAGTACTACCTCGACCAGCCCCCCGCCGATGCAGAGGCCGCGAAAGAAACGCCCGAATGCAAGTGGTTCGACAACGCCGACTTCGGCTACTGGAAGATCACGGTTGAACGCCCGCTACGCCTCAAAAGCCAGCTCAAACGCAACGCCATCGAAAGCCTGCGCTTTGCCACGGGCGACGAAGCCCTGCGCAGCGAGATTTACACCAAGTACAGCGACAAGGTGTACACGGAATTCGCCAAGCTCAAGCCCGAAATCGAAGCGTGGCTGAAGGGTGACGATGGCGACGAGGATGCCGACGACGAGTCGGACGACGAAGACGTCAAGACCACCAAGAAAGCGATGCCGGAAAAACGGCGCAAGAAGCTGCTCGACCCCGCAACGTGGTTGCGTGACAAGACGTTGGTGGAACTGGCCAAGCTGGCGCAGCGGGAACTTGGCGAAGGCGTCTTCGACGACCACAACGAGTTCCGCACGCGATTTGATGCCACGATGAAGGCGCACAGCAAGAAGCTGGGTGCGCCCGAGAAAAAGGCCATCTACAAAGCGGTGAGCTGGCGCGACGAAACAGCGCCGCCTGTTATCGCCAAGCGCAGCAAGCTCAAGACGGGTGAGCATTTCGAACCCGGCTACGATGGCGCGTACCTGGAAACCGCGGGCAAGGATCGCTTCATGGTCGAATACGAGGCCGATACCGACCTGCGTGATACCGAGCAGGTGCCGCTCAAGGAGCCGGGGGGCATAGAGGCGTTCTTCGCCCGCGAAGTGTTGCCGCACGCTGCCGACGCCTGGATCGCTATGGACGGCACCAAGATCGGCTACGAGATCTCGTTTGCCCGCTATTTCTATAAGCCGACGCCGCTTAGGACGCTGGATCAGATCCGCGCCGACATCCTGAAGTTGGAGCAGCAGACAGAGGGCTTGCTGCACAAGATCGTGGGAGAAATTCCAGCATGAGCCAACGGAACAACCTTCTGGCGTCTATCGCTCAGACTATTCAGGATTACAGGAATGGCTCGCTCCCTCAGCCCATCACCGACCACGTTGAGCGCTGGGTCCAGCAGTTCGACGCTGCTGTGCAGTTGCCTATCCTGCAGGAGATAGACCACGTCCTGAAGAACATCTACTTCTCGAAGGAGAAGGTGTCTCAATTCATCAGCGGAGCGATCAGCGCCGAAAAGCTCACAGGCAACGACGCCAACCAGTTCTGGCGCAACGCCAACTTCCTCGACATTCAGGGTGGCGGCGACAGCCAGACCGACATGCTGGCCCTGTTCTCTGAGCAACTGACGGAGAAGTTCGGGTTCGGCATCGACGAATGCGGGCGCGGTGATGATGTTTTCGTTTATCTGGACGATGGCATCTTCACCGGCAACCGTGTGCGGCGCGACCTTGAGGGATGGGTTCGTGACCAGGCGCCCGCACAGGCGAAAGTACATGTGATGTGCATCGCCCAGCACAGTGGCGGACAGTATTACGCCAACGGCAAGATTCAAGAAGTCATTAGAGCTTCGGGAAAGAAGATCGACATCACTTGGTGGCACGCCATAGAGTTGGAGGACAGACGGACCTACAGCGCAACATCGGACGTACTGCGCCCGACGGCGATCCCGAATGACCCGGCAGTGCAAGCCTACGTGGCCGCCATGCAATATCAGCCAACCCTCAGAGCCGCAGGCAGCCCCGGCGCAGCGGGCCTTTTCTCCAGCGACGCGGCCAAGATTCTGCTGGAGCAGGAATTCCTGAAAGCCGGTGTCCACATCCGCCAGATTTGCCCCAACCTTGGTGCCACTCAGCGACCGCTGGGGCACATGACGCTGGAGACACTGGGCTTCGGCTCGCTCATCGTGACCTATCGCAACTGCCCCAACAACGCTCCGCTGGTTTTCTGGGTGGATGCGCCGTGGTACCCGCTGTTCCCGCGCACCACGAACACGCAGACTGCTGTGAGAAGAATGTTCGCCGACCTGACCGGAGGCGGTCTCTGATGGGCGATAGAGATAAGACTCGAACCTACATCCGTAAGGAGAGCATCGTCTTTCTCAAGACGAGCGAACCGTTTGGCGGACTCTCCAACATGGCAGGTGGCTACCCGATCCAGGTGAATGGGCTGAGGATACTAACCTCCGAGGCGTTGTATCAGGTCTGCCGCTTCCCGCATCTTCCCGATGTGCAGCAAATGATCATCGGACAGATTAGCCCGATGACAGCCAAGATGCGGAGCAAGCCCTATCGCAAGGATTCGCGCCCCGATTGGGATCAGGTACGAGTTCGCATCATGCGCTGGAGCCTGCGCATGAAGCTGGCCAACAACTGGAACACCTTCAGCACGCTGCTGTTGAGAACGGGCGAGCGGCCCATCGTCGAGGAGTCGCGTAAGGATGATTTTTGGGGTGCAAAGGTCGTTGACAACGGCGACACCCTCGTTGGCATGAACGTCTTGGGTAGGCTGCTGATGGAACTACGCGAACAGGTGAAGCAGCAAGGGCGCGACGCAGCCCTTGATGTTGCGCCCCCTGACATTCCGCAGTTCCTGCTGCTGGGGCGGCCGATTGAAGTCGCATCCGGTTCGCCATCGCAGGCCGCCGACGATCAGGAACAAGGCGCCCTCTTTGGGACGGATGCTACTGTCACCGTCCTGGCTACAGCTCTTCCGGATGCTCCGGCTGCGGCTCAATCACACAAGGCTGCATACGAAGCCTACCGCACGGCGCGAATGCGTTGGCTGCCGCCGGTGCCCGAGCACTGGGACGAGCAGCGCGCCAAGGTCTTCTTTCGTGAGGTGGATGAGCGCTCGCGCACCGGCGAAGAGGAGCTTCTGTCGGTATCGCACCTGACCGGGGTTACGCCGCGCAGCCAGAAGAACGTGACGATGTTCAAGTCTGCGAGCTATGTTGGCTCCAAGCTGTGCCGTCCTGGGGATATCGTGATCAACACGCTTTGGGCGTGGATGGCAGCGCTTGGTGCGAGCAGGCACGTTGGGATCGTCAGTCCCGCCTACGGCGTGTATCGGCCGCACCGTGCCGACAGCTTTAACCCAGCGTATCTCGACTACCTACTGCGCACCCGTGCCTACGTTGCTGAATACATCGGGCGCTCAACCGGCATCCGATCCTCGCGTCTGCGCCTTTACCCGAACCAGTTTCTCGACATCGCGCTGATTCAGCCGCCTCGCACCGAGCAAGACCAGATGGTCGCCTACCTTCGGGCGCAGGACGCCAACATTGCCCGCTTCATCAAGGCAAAACGCAACCTAATTGGACTACTCACTGAGCAGAAGCAGAACATTGTTGAGCAGGCTGTCACCAAGGGCCTCGATGCAACTGCGACACAGCGCGACTCGGGTATTCATTGGATCGCACATGTCCCGGCGCATTGGGGAACATGCAAGCTCAAGCACGTTGCGCAGTTCAACCCGTCGCGCTCGGAGAGTGCAGCATTCCGGCTCAGCGATGAGATGGTGTCATTCCTACCAATGGAATGCATCACGACGGACGGCAAGCTCCAGAACGTCAATCGGCGAAAGACATCCGACGTCTGGGAGGGCTACACGTACTTCCGACGACACGATGTAGTCATGGCCAAAATCACGCCGTGCTTCGAGAACGGCAAAGGCGGACTGTTGGATGCTTTGCCCACAGACATTGGTTTTGGCACCACGGAATTCATTGTCCTGCGTGCTAAAGCTCTGCGCATTCGTCCGGCCTTTCTGGCCAAGCTGTTGTCGATAAAGACGTTCAGAACTCTCGGAGCCGACGCCATGACCGGGGCTGCTGGACAGCAGCGCGTTTCTCTGGATTTTGTGAAGAACTTTCAGATCGCTTTGCCCCCCCTGGTTGAGCAAGACAGCATCTTGATGGCTCTCCAAACTGCGACAACAGAACAGGACTCGGCCATTGACAGGATTAGGAGCGAAATTGCGCTCATCCACGAGTACCGCGAACGCCAGATTGCCGATGTAGTCACCGGCCAAGTCGACGTGCGTGGCTGGGTGCCGGGCTCTGATGACGGGATGGCCGACGAAGACCTAGCAGTGCTAGGCGGCGACGAAGAGTTGTATACCGATGGGGAGGAAGACGATGGCGACGACTGACACCAGCGAAAAGGGCCTGGAGGCCTTGATCGTGCGCGACCTCTGCAACAGCGGCGGCTATGTGCAGGGCAACCCCAGCGACTACAACCGCGACGTGGCGGTGGACGTGGTGCAGTTGCTGGCGTTTCTGCAGGTCACCCAGCCCAAGGGGGTCGAAACACTGGAACTGGCAAGCGAGGGCATCAAGCGCACCCAGTTCTTGCACCGCATCCAGGGCGAGATCGCGAAACGGGGCGTGGTCGATGTGCTGCGCAAGGGCATGGGCCACGGCCCGGTTCACGTTGATCTGTACAAACTGCTACCCACGCCGGGCAACGCCAGTGCTGCTGAGAACTTCGGCAAGAACATCTTCAGCGTTACCCGCCAGTTGCGCTACAGCAATGACGAGGCTCAGCGCTCGCTGGACGCCGCCATCTTCATAAATGGCCTGCCGGTGATGACATTCGAGTTGAAAAACTCGCTGACCAAGCAGACCGTCGCCGATGCCATCACCCAGTACCAGACCGACCGCAACCCGGGCGAGCTGCTGTTCCAGTTGGGCCGCTGCGTGGCGCACATGGCGGTGGACGATGCCGAGGTGCGGTTCTGCCCGCATCTCACCGGTAAGACCTCGTGGTTCCTGCCATTCAACCAGGGCTGGAACAGCGGCGCGGGCAACCCGCCCAACCCGCACGGCTTGAAAACCGACTATTTGTGGAAGCAGGTGCTGGTCAAGGACTCGCTGGCCAACATCATCGAGAACTTCACGCAGGTGGTGGAAGAGGAAGACGAAAAGGGCAAGAAGCGGCGCAAGCAGGTATTCCCACGGTTTCATCAACTGCGTACCGTCCGTGCCTTACTGCGCCGCTCCCGCGAGGATGGGGTTGGCAAGCGTTATCTCATCCAGCATTCGGCAGGCAGCGGCAAGAGCAACACCATTGCTTGGCTGGCTCACCAGTTGGTCGAACTCAAGACCGCCGCCGATGCGATGTTGGCTCAGTTCGATTCGGTGATCGTCATCACCGACCGACGCGCGCTGGACACCCAGATAGCCCGCACCATCAAAAGCTACGACCACGTCGCGTCAATCTTCGGCCATTCCGAGGATGCCGCCGAGCTGCGCACCTTTCTGCGCAAAGGCAAGAAGATCATCGTGACGACGGTACAGAAATTCCCGTTCATCCTCGATGAGTTGGGCGACCTTGGCAGCAAAAAGTTCGCGCTGCTGATCGATGAAGCGCATTCCAGCCAGGGAGGCAAGACGACGGCCAAGATGCACATGGCCCTGTCAGGCGCCCCTGGTGACGACGAGGACGACGAGGAATCCGTTGAGGATGCCGTCAACAAACTGATCGAGTCGCGCAAGATGCTGTCGAACGCTAGCTACTTCGCGTTCACGGCCACGCCGAAAAGCCGGACGCTGGAGTTGTTCGGAGAGCGGTTCATCGAGGGCGGCGAGGCGCGTTACCGCTCGCCGGAGGAATTGACCTACACCACCAAGCAGGCGATTCAGGAGGGTTTCATCCTCGACGTGATTGCGAACTACACGTCGGTGGACAGCTTCTATCACGTCGCCAAGACGGTGGAGGACGATCCCGACTTCGACAAGGTGAAGGCGCTGAAGAAGATTCGTCACTACGTCGAATCCCACGATAAGGCCATCCGCAAGAAGGCCGAGATCATGGTTGACCACTTCGTCGCGCAGGTGGCGGGGAAGCAAAAGATCGGTGGCAAGGCGCGGGCGATGATCGTTTGCAACGGCATCGCACGGGCCATCGACTACTACCGTGAGGTGTCGGACTACCTCGCCTCAATCAAGAGCCCATTCAAGGCCATCGTGGCGTACTCGGGCGACTTTGAAATTAGCGGGGTGAGGAAAACCGAAGCCGACCTCAACGAATTCCCGAGCAAGGACATTCCGTCCAAGCTCAAGCAAGGCCCGTATCGCTTTCTGATCGTCGCCAACAAGTTCGTAACCGGCTTTGACGAGCCGCTGCTGCATACGATGTACGTGGACAAGCCGCTGGCGGGCGTGCTGGCGGTGCAAACGCTGTCGCGGCTGAACCGAGCTCACCCGCAAAAGCGCGATACCTTCGTGCTGGACTTTGCCGACAACGCCGAGGCCGTGAAAGCCGCATTTCAGGACTATTACCGCGCGACGGTGCAGGTCGGCGAAACCGACCCCAACAAGCTGCACGACTTGAAGAATGACCTCGATGCCAAACAGGTGTACAGCTGGCAGCAGGTTGAAGATTTGGTTGCGCTTTATGTCACCGGCGCAGACCGCGACAAGCTCGACCCCATTCTCGATACCTGTGTGGCCGAGTACATCGACAACCTGGACGAAGACGGTCAAGTCGAGTTCAAGGGCAAGGCCAAGGCTTTCGTGCGCAGCTATGGCTTTCTTGCAGCGATCCTGACCTACGGCCACCCTGCGTGGGAAAAGCTGTCGATCTTCCTGAACTTTCTGATCCCGAAGCTACCGGCCCCGAAAGAGGAAGACCTCTCCAAGGGTGTGCTGGAAGCCATCGACATGGACAGCTATCGGGTAGAAGCGCAGGCGTCACTGAAGATGTCGATGGACGATGCCGACGCCTTCATCGAACCGCCCCCTCCCGGCGGGGGCGGCGGTGGCGGTACGCCGGAAATCGACAAGTTGTCGAACATCATCAGAGCCTTTAACGACATGTTCGGCAACATCGAATGGAAGGACGGCGACAAGATTCGCAAGGTCATCACCGAGGAAATTCCAGCGCGCGTGGCTCAGGACAAGGCCTACCAAAACGCGCAGGCCAACTCCGACAAGCAGAACGCCAAGCTGGAGCACGACAAGGCGCTCAATCGCGTGGTGCTAGAGCTGATCTCCGACCACACCGAGCTCTTCAAACAGTTCAGCGACAACCCCAGTTTCAAGCGCTGGCTGACCGATATGGTGTTTGATTCGACTTATCAACCAACAACGTCATTGCAGCATTCGCCGCTAAGCATAAAAGGGGGTGCATAACAAGCTGATTTGGGAAATGAAGAACGCGTACCTGATGCATTGACAATACTTAAGACGCTGAACGATTACCTCGGAAAATCGCGCAAACGAATCTGGCCGGTCCAACTCACTACTTATGCGGCTAAGAAATGAGTGTTGAGCGTCCGGGCAGCCTTAATTCAATCGAAGCGGGCTGACCTATCGCGACATTGTCGCCACCTTTCCAAACCTTCAATCGGTTGGCCCTCAACCGAATCGCCTCCACCACATCCCGCGCCTGCAGCAGCACAAAGCTCGCATCGCACCCCACCTCCAGCCCATAGCCCTGCAGGTGCATCACCTTGGCGGCGTGGGTGGTCACGGCGTCGTAGCAGGCGCGCATGCCTTTCTGGCTGGTCATCTGCGCCACATGCAGGCCCATGTGGGCCACCTCCAGCATGTCGCCGCTGCCCAGGCTGTACCACGGGTCCATCACGCAGTCGTGGCCAAAGGCCACGGTCACGCCGCCGGCCATGAGCTCGGGCACGCGGGTCATGCCGCGGCGCTTGGGGTAGGTGTCGTGGCGGCCCTGCAGGGTGATGTTGATGAGCGGGTTGGCCACGGCGCTCACGCCGGCCTCGGCCATCAAAGGGATGAGCTTGCTCACGTAGTAGTTGTCCATGCTGTGCATGGAGGTCAGGTGCGAGCCCGTCACGCGGCCCTGCAGGCCCAGGCGCTGGGTTTCATAGGCCAGGGTTTCAATGTGCCGGCTGAGCGGGTCGTCGCTTTCGTCGCAGTGCATGTCCACCAGCTTGCCCTGCTGCGCGGCCAGCTCGCACAGCAGCCGCACGCTCTCGGCCCCCTGCGCCATGGTGCGCTCAAAGTGGGGGATGCCGCCCACCACGTCCACGCCCAGGTCCAGCGCTTTTTTGAGGTTGTCCAGGCCGCCTTTCGTCCTCAGCACGCCGTCTTGCGGAAAGGCCACCAGCTGCAGATCGATGTAGCTGGCCACGCGCTTTTTCACTTCCAGCATGGCCCGCACGGGCAGCAGGCTGGGGTCGCTGGTGTCCACATGGCTTCGGATGGCCAGCAGGCCCTTGGCCACGGCCCAGTCGCAATAGGTCAGCGCGCGCTCGATCATGTCTTCGGCACGGAGCGTGGGCTTGAGCTCGCCCCACAGCGCAATGCCCTCCAGCAGGGTGCCGCTTTCGTTCACGCGCGGCAGGCCGTAGCTCAGCGTGGCGTCCATGTGAAAGTGCGGGTCGCAAAACGGTGGGCTCAGCAGGTAGCCGTTGGCGTCGACCGTCTCTTTGGCCTGGGCACCGTGGATCGGCCCTTCGGTCACTTCAACAATCTTGCCGTCTTGCACGGCCACCGACATGTGGGTGCGCCCGTCGGGCAGGCTGGCTTGGGTGATGAGCAGGTCGAGCATGGTTTCAGCTTAAGTTAATTTGCAGGTGCCGCAGCAGCCAGCGCTTCGAGTGCGGCGGCAACCTGGGCGTTGCCGTCGCTTTCACGCAGCCTGCGGGCAAAGTGCTGCCGTGGCCCGGCGGGCAAGGCCATGGTGGCCTGGATGGCGCTGGCCAGTTGTGGCGCGGTGATCTTTTCCATGGCCACGGGTTGGGGTGTCAGCCCCGCCTTCCACAGGCGGTGCGCGTGGTGGTATTGGTCCATGATCAGCGGCAGCAGCACCTGGGGCACGCCGGCCCGCAGCGCATTGGCGGTTGTGCCCGAGCCGCCGTGGTGCACCACCGCCGCCATGCGCGGGAACAGCGCGGGGTGCGCCACGTCGCCCACCACGCGCCAGTGGGCGGGCAGGCCCTGCGTGCCCAGGCCGGCCCAGCCGGCGCTGATCAGGCAGCGGCGGCCGGTGGCGGCCAGCGCTTCATGCACGATGCTGCCAATGTGCTCGGTGCCGGGGCCCGACATGCTGCCAAAGCCCACATACACGGGCGGCTCGCCCTGGTTCAGCCAGGCTTCCAGGTCGGGGTCCAGCGGGCGCGGGTCGTCATGAAAGATGAACTGGCCGCTGCGGATGTTGACGCCCCAGGCCGGGTCGCGCGGAAAAAGCTCAGGGTCCACGGCCAGGAAGAACTGGCCCTGCATCAGCACGTCGCGCAGCTTCACGGGCGGCAGGCCGGCCTGCGCGCGCAGGGCGTTCAGCGGTTTGCCGGCAATGCGGTTGCTCACAAAGCTGTGCATCGCCCACTGCACCCGGTTGATCCAGCGGGGCAACCCGTGGCGCCGGGCCGAAGGGGGCGCGTGCTGGCCCGAAGGCGAGGGCAGCACCCCGGTGGAAAAGCACACGCCCAGCAGCGGCAGCTTCAGGCGGTGCGCCACCACCGGCGCCGCCAGCGACAGGCCGGCCCAGACCATGGCGTCGGCGCCCTGGCAGGCGGCTTCAATGTCTTGCGCCTGCAGCGGCAACTGGCGGGCAAAAAACTCCCGGGCTGCCGCAATGGCGGCTGCGGGCTTGCCTGAAAGCGCTGCCGGGTTGCTGTGCAGCCACTGCTTCATGTCTGAGCCCACCGGCGCGAAATTGATGCCTTGGCCGGTCACCCATTCGCGACAGTCCGGTGGTGCGGCCAGCGTGACGGTGTGGCCGCGCTGCTGCAGCGTCTGGCCGAGCGCCACCATGGGCTGCACGTCGCCGCGCGTGCCGACCGTGACCAGGGTGATGTTCATGGCCAGCAGGATAAGCGATGAACACCGGGTAGCGGACGAGCGGCTCAGCGGCTGGCGAGGTTGAGTTCAGCCCGGGGCGTCCAGGCGGGGGCGTTGGCCTTGCCGGCCTCGGCCCCGGCCGGCCTTTGGCGCCCTTGCGCGCCGGCGGCCCCGGCTTAGCGCGCCGTGCTGTTGCCCGTGGCCAGCTGCTCGCGCATGCGCTTGCGCAAGTCACGCTCACGCGCCTGTTCTTCGGCGTGGTCTTCACGCAGGCCGCGCCATAGCGACACGGCCATCAGCACGATGACCACGGTGAAGGGCAGGGCAAACACGATGGTGGCGGTTTGCACCGACTTGAGCCCGCCTGCCAGCAGCAGGCTGATGGCAATGCCCGAGACCAGCACGCCCCAGACGATCTTGATGCGCGCGCTGGGGTTCTCGTTGCCGCCGCTGGTCATCATGCCCAGCACCAGCGTGGCGGAGTCGCCCGAGGTCACAAAGAACAGCAGCACCAGCAGCGTGGCCACGCCCGACAGCAGGCCGCTCAGGGGCAGGGCGTTGAACATGGCAAACAGCGCGGTCGACACATCGGCCTTGACGGCGTCAGCCACGGGCACGGCCTGCATGATCTCCATGTGGAGCGCGGTGCCGCCAAACACGGCAAACCAGACAAAGGCCGCCAGCGTGGGCGCAAACACCGTGCCCAGAATGAATTCGCGCACCGTGCGGCCGCGCGACACGCGGGCAATGAACAGGCCCACAAACGGCGACCACGACACCCACCAGGCCCAGTAGAAGATGGTCCAGCCGCCGACCCAGCTGTTGTCGCGGAACGGCGTCATGCGCAGGCTCATGCGCACAAACTCGGTGGCGTAGTTGCCCAGCGTGGTGGTGAAGGTGTCAATGATGGCAATGGTCGGCCCCAGGATGAACACCGCCACCGCCAGCGCCGCGGCCATCACCAGGTTGATGGTGGACAGCCACTTGATGCCCTTGGTCACGCCGCTCACGGCCGACAGCAGGAACAGCGCCGTGGTCACCACGATGATGCCGATCTGCGAGGCGGGGGCCACGGGCAGCCCCACCACCGCATGCAGGCCGCTGTTGATCTGCAGCGCGCCCATGCCCAGCGAGGCGGCCACGCCAAAGGCCGTGGCAATCACCGCCAGCACATTGACCAGCGGGCCAAGCTTTTTGACTGCGGGCCAGGGCAGGGCCTCGACCGCGGTGCTGACCAGGCCCGAGCCACCGCGGCGGAACTGGAAGAACGCAATGGCCAGCGCCACGATGCTGTACACCGCCCAGGGGTGAAAGCCCCAGTGGAAGAAGCTGTAGCGCATGGCGGCGTTGGCGGCCTCGGGCGTGTTGGCGGCAATGCCGGGCGGCGGCGCGCCAAAGTGCGAGATCGGCTCGGCCACGCCCCAGAACACCAGGCCAATGCCCATGCCGGCGGCAAACAGCATCGAGAACCAGGCGCCGGTGGAAAACTCGGGCTCGTCGTCTTCGGCGCCGAGTTTGAGGTCGCCATAGCGGCTGACCGCGAGCACCACGGCCATGATCACCAGGCCCAGCACCACCCACAGGTAGAACCAGCCAAAGTTGTGGGTGATGACGGCGAGCGCGTCATTGAAGACGCTGCCCAGCGTGGCGGGCGAAAAAATGCCCCAGAGGACCATCGCCAGGATCAACCCGGCTGACGCAAAAAGCTGCATGTGCTTCCTTCGGCCATGGCGGCGCCCATGCTGGACCTTGTCGGTCAAGCCCGTTGGCGCCGGTTGCCACGGCGATTGGCGGTGATAAGAAAACGGCAGCCCGATGTGACATCAGGGACCCGTTCACTGCCCGGCTGCCATCAGCCTCGGGGAGTGCGTTCATCCGAGGGAATGAACGACGGGTTAGTCAGCAAGGTCCGCAGGGGGCCGGGGTCAACCGGGCTGCGGTGCCGTCGAGAAGGGCTCCAATTATAGACGCCGCCCGTTTCAGCGCTCGCCCTTGCGGTAAGGCTTCATGAGCGCCTGCGGGTACGCGGCCTTGCGCGCCACCAGCACCAGCGCCAGGATGGACAGCACATAGGGCAGCATCAGGTACAGCTGGTAGGGCAGCACGGCGCCGCCGGCCTGCTGCAGGCGCAGCTGCAGCGCGTCAAAAAACGCAAACAAAATGGCGCCCAGCAGCGCCTTGCCGGGCCGCCAGCTGGCAAACACCACCAGCGCCACGCAGATCCAGCCGCGGCCGTTGACCATGTTGAAAAAGAAGGCGTTGAAGGCCGACAGCGTGAGGAACGAGCCCGCCACGCCCATCAGCGCCGAGCCCGCCACCACGGCGCCGGTGCGCGTGGCCACCACGGAGATGCCCTGGCCCTCGGCGGCCTGCGGGTTCTCGCCCACCATGCGCACCGCCAGGCCCAGCGGCGTGCGGTACAGCGCCCAGCCGATCAACGGCACCAGCAGCAGTGCCAGCAGCGTGAGCGCCGTCTGCTCGCCCAGCACGGGCACGGGCAGCCAGTCCATGGGCTGGAACGGCTGCACCGTGGGCGGTGTGCTCACTTTGGGAAAGCTCACGCGGTAGCCAAAATAACTGAGCGCCGTGGCCAGCAGCGTGATGCCCAGGCCCGACACATGCTGCGACAGCGCCAGCCCCACGGTGAGCGCCGCGTGCAGCAGCCCAAAGGCCGCGCCGGTGAGCGCCGCTACGCCCACGCCCACCCACAGCGGCGCGCCCTGGTACACCGCCAGCCAGCCCGTGAAGGCGCCGGCAACCATGATGCCCTCGATGCCCAGGTTGAGCACGCCCGCGCGCTCGCACAGCAGCACGCCCAGCGTGCCCAGGATCAGCGGCGTGGCAATGCGCAGCACCGCGACCCAGAAGTCGGCATTGGCCAGGATGGTGGGCAGCTCGCTCATGGCTTCATTTCCAGCGCAGCCGGTACTGCGCGGCCAGCATCGCCACCAGCACGGCCAGCAGCGAGGTGGCCACGATCACGTCGGCCAGGTAGGTGGGCACGCCAATGGCGCGGCTCATGCTGTCGGCGCCCACCAGCACGCCCGCCACAAACACGCTGGCCAGCACCACGCCCAGAGGGTGCAGGCCCGCGAGCATGGCAATGACGATGCCGCTGTAGCCGTAGCCGGGCGACATGTCCAGCGTGACATAGCTGGTGCGGCCGGCCACCTCGATGGCGCCGGCCAGCCCGGCCAGCGCGCCCGACAGCAGCGCCACCAGCACCAGGGTGCGCGTGGTGCCCACGCCGGCAAACGCGGCGGCGCGCGGGTTGGCGCCCACGGCGCGGATGTCAAAGCCCAGCACCGTGTGGTTCAGCAGCCCCCACAGGCCCAGCGCCAGCACGCCGCCCCACAGCAGGCCGGTGTGCACGCGGGTCTGCTCGATCAGCTTGCCCAGCTCCAGCGCGGGGTTGAGCGCCACGCTTTGCGGCCAGCCCAGCGCGGTGGGGTCTTTCATGGGGCCGTCGAGCAGCGCGCCCACGGCCAGCAGCACGATGAAGTTGAGCAGCAGCGTGGTCACCACCTCGTCCACGCCCAGCCTGGCCTTCATGAGCGCGGGGCCCAGCAGCAGCAGGGCGCCGGCCAGCGCGGCGGCGGCCATCATGGCCGGGAACAGCAGCCACGCGGGCGCGTCAAAGCCCGCGCCGCCATGCAGGCCGCCCACGGCAATGGCGGCCAGCGCGCCGGCATACAGCTGCCCTTCGGCGCCAATGTTGAACAGCCGCGCCTTGAAGGCCACCGCCGCGGCCAGCCCGGTGAGCATGAGCGGGATGGCGCGCGTGAGCGTCTCGCTGATGGCAAACACCGAACCAAAGCCGCCCTTGAACAGCAGCGCGTAAGTCGAGCCCACGGGCTGGCCCGTCCACAGCACCAGCAAGCCGGTGATCAGCAGCGTGAAGGCCACGGCGCCCGGCGGCGCGAGCACCTGCGCGGTGCGGGAGAGGGCGGGGCGTTTTTCAAGGCGCATGGTCAGGTCCCGCCCCCGTTCGCCCTGAGCTTGTCGAAGGGCTCGCCAACTCCGTTCCCCCTGAGCCTGGCCTGTCCTGAGCGTGTCGAAGGATCGAAGGGCTAGCCACCCCCGCCATCGCCAACCCCACGCTCTCGCGCGTCCAGCCGTCGGCGGGTCGGGCCTCGCCCAGCTGGCCACTGTGCATCACGGCAATGCGGTCGCCCAGCATCATCACCTCGTCCAGGTCGTCGCTGATCAGCAGCACGGCGGCGCCGGCGTCGCGCGCGGCCAGCAACTGCTGCTGAACATAGGCCACTGCGCCAATGTCCAGGCCCCAGGTGGGCTGATGGGCCACGATCAGGCGGGGCGTGTCGTCGGAAGCGGGAGCCGTGCCATGTGGAGCGGCGCCAGGCGCCAGCAGCGCACGCCCCAGGATGAGCTTTTGCATGTTGCCGCCCGACAGCGCGCGTGCCGGGGCGTCGAGCCCGCCGCCGCGCACGTCAAACGCCTGCACGATGCGCTGGGCCTGGGCCCGCGCGGCCGCGCGGCGCACCAGCGGCCCGTGGCGCAGCGCCGGGCTGCGCAGGCGCTCGGACACGGCGTTTTCCCACAGCGGCAAATCGCCCACCACGCCCATGGCGTGCCGGTCTTCGGGGATGCGGGCCACGCCTTGGTGTACCAGCCACAGCGGCGAGGGCCGCAGCGGTTGCCCCAGCAGCATGGCGCGGCCGGCCGTGAGGCGCCGCGTGCCGCACAGCAGCTCGGCCAGCGCCACCTGGCCATTGCCCGAGACGCCGGCCACGGCCACGATCTCGCCCGCATGCAGCGTGAGCGACACACCGCGCAGCGCGTCGCGTGCCGTGCCGTGGGTGTGCACGCCCTGCAGCAGGCACACCGGCGCGGGCGTGCTGGCGGCCCGCGCGGGGCGGCGCTCGGGCGCCGCCACCGCATGGCCCACCATGGCATTGGCCAGGTCGGCCTGGGTGGCGCCCGCGGCGGGCAGGTCGGCCACCAGCCGGCCCGCGCGCAGCACGGCAATGCGGTGCGACACGCGCAGCACCTCGCCCAGCTTGTGGCTGATGAAGATGATGGACAGGCCCTGCGCCACCATCTGCGCCAGCGTGTCGAACAGGGCCTCGCTTTCCTGCGGGGTCAGCACGGCGGTGGGTTCGTCCAGGATCAGGATGCTCGCGCCGCGGTACAGCGCCTTCAAAATCTCCACGCGCTGGCGCTCGCCCACCGACAGCGTGCCCACGGCCGCATCCGGCGCCACCGGCAGGCCAAAGCGCTGGGCCACCTCCAGCAGCCGGGTGCGCGCGGCCTTGCGGCGCGTGAAGGGCAGCCACAGCGGCTCGCTGCCCAGCATCACGTTGTCCAGCACGGTGAGGTTGTCGGCCAGCGTGAAATGCTGGTGCACCATGCCAATGCCCGCGGCCAGCGCGGCGCGCGGGTTGCCGGGCGCCAGCGGCTGGCCAAACACCTCAATGTGGCCCGCGTCGGCTCGGTAGTGGCCGAACAGGATGGACATCAGCGTGGACTTGCCCGCGCCGTTCTCGCCCAGCAGGGCCAGCACCTCGCCGCGCGCCAGCGTGAGCGAGATGTCGTCATTGGCCACCAGCGCGCCAAAGCGCTTGGTGATGTGGGACAGCTGCAAAACGGTGTCAGGCATGGAGGCGGCGCGCTGCGGTATCAGCCCAGCGCCACGAGCTGGGCGCTCACGCGGTCCATCACATCGGTGACCAGCGCGGTTTCTTCGGGGCTCATGCCCTGGCCCATGGCGGTCACCACCTCGGTCTGGATGGCCCGCACGCGGGTGGCCAGCCGCGTGCCCGCGGGCGTGAGGGCCAGCCGCTTGATGCGGCCGTCGGCTTCATCGGGCTCGCGCGCCACCAGGCCCTGGGCTTCCATGCGCTTGAGCAGCATGCTGATGCCGCTTTTGGCCACGAAGCAGCGCGCGGCCAGCTCCTGCTGCGTCATGTGCGGGGTGTGGGCCAGGTTGACCAGCACCTCGTGCTCGCTCAGGTGCAGGTCCATCGCGGCCAGCCGGGTGGACAGCGCGTTGGTGCACAGGTTGTAGGCGCGCACCACCGACAGCCAGGCCCGCCGGGTGTCGGCCAGATCGTCGGGGGTGGGGCGTGAGGTCGTTTTGGGCATGGCGGTGCAATTGGTTCAACAATGAACTACAATGTTCAAAACTGAACTACATTGTAGGCCGCCATGAATCTCTACCTGCGACTGATCTGGACCCTGCTGCGCTCCTGGCGCCTGCCGCCGCTGACGCTGGGCGACACGCTGGAGCGGCGCATGCGCGTGCTGCCCAACGACCTGGACATCAACGGCCACATGAACAATGGCCGCTACCTGACCCTGATCGACCTGATGCTGGTGGAGTACTTCGTGCGCACGGGCTTTGCGGCGGTGCTGCTGCGCAACGGCTGGCGGCCCATGGCGGGCGGTTCGTTCGTGACCTACCGGCGCGGCCTGTCGCCGTTCGAGACCTACACGCTGCGGTTCAAGAGCGACGGCAGCGACGCCGCGTGGAACTACATGCGCTTTGAGTTCGTGAGCCAGGGCAAGGTCTGCGCGGCGGGCTACATGAAGGGCGCGGCGGTGTCGCGCCAGGGGCTGGTGCCCAACCAGCAGTCGTACGCGGCGTTGGGCTTGCCCCTGCCGGGCGGCGAGCTGCCCCAGCCGGTGCGCGACTGGCTGGCCGCAGAAAGCGGCGTCATGGACCGCCAGTGGCAGGCCCAGGCCTGAGGCTTGACGTGTGGGGCCGCGCATTCGGGCGCGTCAGGGCTTCCAGGCCGCCAGAAACGCCAGCATGACCTTGGCCGAATTGTCGGCCGCCAGGCCCAGGAAGGTGCCCATTTCGTTCTCGCCCTCGCCGCCGCCGGCCAGGTCGCTCAGCGAGCGGAAGGCGATGTAGGGCACGCCGTTGCTGTAGGCCACGTGGCCCACGGCCGCGGTTTCCATGTCGAGCACGTTGGCCTGGAAGGTCTTGAAGGTGTATTCGCGGAAGGCGGCGTTGTCCATGAAGGCCTGGCCCGAGACACCATTGCCGCCCACGGTGACCTTGGGCGTGTGGCTCAGGCATTTGGTGCCCAGGCAGTGCGCGAGCGGCACGCTGCCCAGCGTCCGCGCCACGGCCAGCATCTTCGGGTCGGCCTCGAACCAGAACTTGCGCACGGGTTGCGGCTGGCCTTCAACCCGCGTTTCAACGGGGCGGGGAAACAGCATGCCGTAGGGCGGCAGGGTGGTGCCTTTGGTCCAGGAAGGAGGCGTGAACTGTCCGGGCGCGGTTTCGCGTGCCATGACCACCTCAAGGTACTGGCCCCACTGCTCGGGCACGCTCACGTCGCCAATGTGCAGCGCCGGGTTGACGCCGCCCGCAATGCCGCTGAACACGATGCGGCTGACCTTGAAGCGGTCCAGCACCAGCTGGGTGTTCATGGCCGCGTTGGTCATGCTGATGCCCGAGAGCATCAGCACCACGGGGTGGCCTTGAAGCTGGCCGGTGGTGAACTCCACGCCGTTGACGCTGTGCACCGCCGGCGACTGCAGCTGCTTCTTGAGCAGCACCAGCTCGGGCGCAAAGGCCGACATGACGACGATGCGCTCGGCACTGTCGAGCTTGCCGCCCTGGGCTGTGACGGCCGGGCCGGTGGCCGCGCAGCCGCCCAGCAGGCTGGCGCCGGCCAGGGTGAGCGCGAGAGCCGCCGGGCCCAGCAGACGACGCAGCCCCGATGCCATGGTGGGCATGGCCATCACTTGGCGGTGGACTTGGGCTGGCTGTCGTCCACCTTGACGGTGAACTTGCCGGCCAGGATCTCGGCCTCCTTGGTCTTGACCTTGGCCACGATGGGCGCGGGCACCTTCTTCTCAAACGTGCCCAGCGGCGCGAGCTCGGAGCCCTTGTACTTCATCATGGAGTACTGGCCGTAGTCTTCGGCGGTGAACTTGCCTTCCTTCACGAGCTTGATGGCGCGGTCGGCCGAGGGCTCGAAGTTCCACAGCGCCGAGGCCACCACGGTGTCGGGGTACTGCGGCTGGGTGTTGATGACGTTGCCGATGGCGAGCTTGCCTTTTTCCTTGGCGGCGTCGCTCACGCCAAAGCGCTCGGCGTACATCACGTCGGCGCCCTTGTCGATCATGGCAAAGGCGGCTTCCTTGGCCTTGGGCGGGTCAAACCAGCTGTTGATGAAGCTCACGGTGAACTCGACCTTGGGGTTGACCTCTTTCGCGCCGGCCATGAAGGCGTTCATCAGGCGGTTGACCTCGGGGATGGGGAAGCCGCCGACCATGCCGATCTTGTTGCTCTTGGTCATGCCGCCGGCCACCATGCCGCTCAGGTAGGCCGGCTCCTGGATGAAGTTGTCAAACACGCTGAAGTTGGGCGCCTGCGGCTTGCCCGAGCTGCCCAGCAGGAACGAGGTCTTGGGGAAGTCCTTGGCCACCTTGCGGGCGGCGGCCTCCACGGCAAAGGCCTCGCCCACGATGAGCTGGTTGCCGCCGGTGGCGTACTCGCGCATGACGCGCTCGTAGTCGGCGTTGCTCACGTTCTCGCTGGCCTTGTACTCGATCTCGCCGCGCGCCTCGGCGGCCTTGAGCGCCTTGTGCAGGCGGCTGACCCACTGCTGTTCAAAGGGCACGGTGTAGACCGCGGCCACCTTGAGCTTGGGGTGGTCCAGCGCAAAGGCGGGGGCGGACAGCGCCGCAACTGCGGCCAGGGCGATCAGGGAACGGCGTTTGGTCATGAAAAGTACCTCTATAAGGAAGAAACAGGGGAGTGCACGGGTTGAAATTCGGGAACGCCGCGGAACCGGCTTTGCCGGGCCGCAGGCGTTGCCCCCTTGAGGGGGAGGCGGCCGCAGGCCGCTTCGGGGGTGGGCGTCATTTCGTCCCGAAGATGCGGTCGCCGGCGTCGCCCAGGCCCGGCAGGATGTAGCCGTGGTCGTTGAGCTGACGGTCGATCGCGGCGGTGTAGATCGGCACGTCGGGGTGGGCCTTCTGCAGTGCGGCAATGCCTTCAGGGCAGGTCAGCAGGCAGACGAACTTGATGGACTTGGGATTGAGCTCCTTGAGCCGCTCCACCGCCGCAATGGCCGAGTTGCCGGTGGCCAGCATCGGGTCGACCACCACGATGTCGCGCTCCTGCATGTCGTGCGGCATCTTGAAGTAGTACTCCACGGCGGTCAGCGTCTTGGGGTCGCGGTACAGGCCCACATGGCCCACGCGCGCGCCGGGCACCACGTTGAGCATGCCCTCCAGGATGCCGTTGCCCGCGCGCAGGATCGAGACGAACACCAGCTTCTTGCCGTCGATCATCTTGCCGGTCATGGTCTCCAGCGGGGTTTCGATCTCCACGTCCTGCAGCGGCATGTCGCGCGTGACCTCATAGGCCATCAGCGAGGCCAGCTCGTTGAGCAGCCGGCGAAAGCTGTTGGTGCTGGCCTCTTTCTTGCGCATCAGCGTCAGCTTGTGCTGCACCAGCGGGTGGTCGATCAGGTGGACGTTGCTCATTGGAATGTTGCCTTCTCTGGAAATGTCGTTCTTCTAAAAAACCGTGCCATCGCTGGCAATGCCCAGGGGGGGCAGGCCACCACGCAAGCGCTGTGCCAGAACCCGGCCCGCAGCCCAGGTGCCGCCTTCAAGCACGCAGGCCAGCGGCATCTGTGCCTCGCTCAGGCGCAGCAGCGCGCGCACCAGGGGCGCCAGTTCGTCGAGCAGGGCCACGGTCAGGGCGCGCCACTCCACCACCAGCTCGTCGCCGGGCTGCCAGACCCGCTGGGCATGGGCCGGGTCGGTGAGCTGCAGCACCCCGGCATCGAGCAGCAGGCCGCCGTTGCGGTACTCGGGCAGGCCGGTCAGCGCGTCCAGCCCCAGCACCCGCACGCCGGCCCACTGGAAGGGCTCGAGCAGCGAATAGGTCAGCCACTGCGAGAGCTTGTGAAAGGGCATCCAGCCGTCGCTGTCACCCTCGCCGCGCACGGCGCTGTGGCGCCAGCAGTCGCCCAGGGGGATGGGGCCCAGCCGGTTGTTGGCCGGCCACACGGGCGAGAGCGAGGCCAGCAGCTGCGAGAGGATGTCGTGCGCGGTCACAGTGGCGGTGGGCGGCACGTCGGGGCCGAGCGGGCTGATCAGCATGTCGAACAGCTCGCCCGGCCGGCCGTCGGCGCCAAACACCTCGGGCTGCTCCAGCAGCACCTCGCCCAGGCGGCGCAGCAGCACCACGCGGCCCTCCAGGCCGACCAGCGGGTTGCTGGCGCTGACCTGAAAGGCCTCGGCCAGCCGGTCGGCCACGAGGCCGCGCAGGCCCATGCCGTCCACCTGCAGCGGCTGCGCCGGGTTGCTGGAGAACAGGCCGCCCATGAAGGCGTGGAAGCTGGCCACGCCCAGGCCCTCGGAGCGGCTGAAGCGCTTGCCGCTGGCCGGCTCGGTGTAGTGCCAGTCGGCGCCGGCGCCGGCGTCCAGCAGCACGCTGACCACGGCCAGGTCGATCCAGGCGCGGGCTTTGGCGGGCGCGTGCGCGTCGCCCAGCAGGCCGTCGAGCGTGGCCTTGCGGTCGATGCCGCCGGCCTCGAAGTGGCGCCAGCGGCTGTGGAAGGGGATGTTCAGGTCGGGGTAGCGGTCGCGCGTGGTCTGGGCCACCTCATGCGCGGCGCTGTCCAGCGCCGCATCGTTGACGGTGAACCAGGCTGATTCGCCCGCGCGGGCCCGCGCCAGCAGCGCCGCGGCCCGCGCGCGGATCGCGGTGGTGGTGCGCAAAGTGGCTGCAGCGCTTGTCTGGCGGGCACTGGCTGCTATCAGATCAGGAGCGCCCCCGGTGCTGTCGGGCGCGCTCATGCGCTCAGGCCCCGGCCTTTGGCTTTCTTCAGCTCCTGGGCGTCGGGCACGGCGCCGGGGGTGAAATAGCCAGCCGCCATCTTGGCGTCCATCTCCACGCGCGCGTCGGCCGGGATCAGGTCGTCGGGGATGTTGATGCGCTGCACCACCTCGATGCCGGCGCGCGTGATGGCGTCGTACTTCATGTTGCTCATGGACACGAGCCGGTGGATCTTGCGGATGCCCAGCCAGCTGAGCACGTCGGGCATGAGCTCCTGGAAGCGCATGTCCTGCACGCCGGCCACGCACTCGGTGCGGTTGAAGTACTGGTCGGCCGTGTCGCCGCCCACCTGGCGCTTGCGTGCGTTGTAGACCAGGAACTTGGTGACCTCGCCGAGCGCGCGGCCCTCCTTGCGGAAGTAGCTCACCAGGCCCACGCCGCCACGTTGCGCGCCCTGGATGCATTCTTCAATGGCGTGGGTCAGGTAGGGCCGGCAGGTGCAGATGTCGGAGCCAAACACGTCGGAGCCATTGCACTCGTCGTGCACGCGGGCGGTCAGCTCGACCTCGGGGTTGGCCAGGTCGCGCGGCTTGCCGAAGATGTAGGCGGTCAGGCCGCCGATGGGCGGCAAAAAGACCTCCAGGTCGGAGCGCGTGACCAGCTCGGGGTACATGCCGCCGGTTTCCTCGAACAGCACGCGGCGCAGGTCGGTCTCGCTGCAGCCAAAGCGCTCGGCCACGCCGGGCAGGTACCACACGGGCTCCACGGCCACCTTGGTCACCATGGCCGCGCCCCCGGCGGTCAGCACCTTGCCGTCGGCCTTGAGGCGGCCTTTTTGCAGGGCCTCGATCACCTCGGGCAGGATCACATGGGCCTGCGTCACGGCAATGGTGGGCCGGATGTCGTAGCCCGCGGCCAGCTCGGCCGCGAATTCGGTGGCGATGGTGGCGCCCCACGGGTCCATGGCCACGATGCGGCCGGGCTCGCTCCACTGCGGGTAGGGGCCGATCACGTCGGTGGGCGCGGTGTTGGTCAGGTCGGCCTTGTGGTCGCGCGACAGGCCGCCCGAGGCCACGGCCAGCGCCCGGTAGATGCTGTAGGAGCCGCTGTGTGTGCCAATGACGTTGCGGTGGGCGCGCTTGGTGGTGGTGCCCACCACGGGGCCGCGTTCGGCCGCGGTGGCCGCGCCCCAGCGGATGGGCAGGGCGCCGAAACCCCCGGTGTGGGAGGTCAGGCGGATGTGGCGGGGAGAGTTGTCTTTGGTGCTGGTGGGCACCGGGGTTGCCGGGGTGGCAGGTACTTCAACGGACATTGCAGGCCCTCAAAAAATGCAATGTACCGATGGCGCCCGCGGCTGGCAAGAGCTGCGGCAAAAATGCAACTGCGCCGGCGGGGCTTGCCGCGCGGCTTGCATACTCCGGGCACCATGAAATCAACGCAATCCATGAATTCGGGCACTCATTCCGTGCACGGTGATCCAGCGGCCTTGCCCGGGTCGCTGGTGCTTTTGCTGGCCAGCGGGGCGGGCCTGGCGGTGGCATCGATTTATTACAGCCAGCCCATGCTGGCGCTGCTGGGGACCGAACTGGGGGCCTCCGCCAGTGCCATGGGCCTGGTGCCCACGCTGACCCAGCTGGGCTACGCGTTGGGCATTTTGCTGCTGGCGCCGCTGGGCGACCGCTACGACCGGCGCCTCATCATCGTGGCCAAGGCGGCGCTGCTGAGCCTGGCCTTGCTGGCTGGCGGCCTGGCGCCCGGCATCGGGCTGCTGCTGGTGGCCAGCCTGGTGACCGGGCTGGCCGCCACGCTGGCGCAGGACATCGTGCCGGCAGCCGCCACGCTGGCGCCAGACGCGCACCGGGGCAAGGTGGTTGGCACGGTCATGACCGGGCTGCTGCTGGGCATCCTGCTGTCGCGCGTGGTCAGCGGCTTTGTGGCCGAGCACCTGGGCTGGCGCGTGATGTTCGTGGCCGCCGCCGTGGGCGTGGCGCTCATGGGCGTGGCCATGTGGCGCCGCCTGCCGCGGTTTGAGCCCACCACCCGGCTGGCCTATGGCGCGCTGCTGGGCTCGCTGTGGCAACTCTGGCAACGCCATGGGGCGCTGCGGCGCGCGGCCCTGGCGCAGGGCCTGATTGCCATTGGTTTCAGCGCATTCTGGTCAACACTGGCCGTGATGCTGCACGGCGAGCCGTTTCACCTGGGCGCCTCTGCCGCAGGGGCCTTTGGCCTTGCCGGCGCCGCCGGTGCGCTGGCGGCGCCGCTGGCCGGGCGCCTGGCGGACCGCCGGGGCCCGGAATTGGTGACGCGGCTGGGCATTGCGCTGGCCATGGGGTCGTTTGCGCTCATGCTGGCCTTGCCCTGGGTGGGGCCGGGCGTGGGGCTGTGGCTGCTGGTGGCGAGTGCCATCGGCTTTGACCTGGGCGTGCAGGCGACGCTGGTGGCGCATCAGACCATTGTCTACAGCATCGAACCCGGCGCCCGCAGCCGGCTCAACGCCGTGCTGTTCATCGGCATGTTCACGGGCATGTCGCTGGGCGCGGCACTGGGCAGCCTGCTGCTGGCGCGATGGGGGTGGCTGGCCGTGACCGTGCTGGCGCTGGTGTCGGCCTCGGCCGCGCTGGCGGTGCGCCTGTGGCCGGGGGCGGCCCGGGCGCGGTGAACCCGGGCGGTGAAGCTCAGCGCTTCTTGCCGCCCAGGATCCCGCCCAGCGCCCCGCGCAGCACCTGGCGCGCCAGGTTGCGCGCCTCGCTCTTGAGCACCTGCTGAACCAGGCCGTCGCGCTGGCCACCGCGGGGGCCGGTGGAGCCAAACAGCACGTTGCTCAGGCCCCCCATGAAGCCGCCGGAGGCTTCGGCTTTCTGGGCCACCTCGGCCTGGGCGGCCTCGGTGCGGGCGGTGAGTTTCTCGTAGGCCGATTCACGGTCCACGGCCTTTTCATACACGCCCGCCACCAGCGAGCCCGCGATCAGCGCCTGGCGCTGGGCCGGGGCGATGGGGCCCAGCTGGCTGCCGGGGGGCAGCACATACACGCGCTCGGTCACCGAGGGCCGGCCCTTGGCATCCAGAAAGCTCACCAGCGCCTCGCCCACGGCCAGCTCGGTGATGGCGGCCTCGATGTCCAGCCCGGGCTTTTGCCGCATGGTCTGGGCCGTGGCCTTGACGGCCTTCTGGTCGCGCGGGGTGAAGGCGCGCAGCGCGTGCTGCACCCGGTTGCCCAGCTGGGCCAGCACGCTGTCGGGAATGTCCAGCGGGTTTTGCGTCACGAAATACACGCCCACGCCCTTGGAGCGCACCAGGCGCACCACCAACTCGATGCGCTCCACCAGCACCTTGGGCGCCTCGTTGAACAGCAGGTGCGCCTCATCAAAGAAGAACACCAGCTTGGGCTGCTCGGGGTCGCCGATCTCGGGCAACTGCTCGAACAGCTCCGACAGCATCCACAGCAAAAAGGTGGCGTACAGGCGCGGCGAGTTCATGAGCTTGTCGGCGGCCAGGATGTTGACCACGCCCTTGCCGTCCACCGTCTGCATGAAGTCGGAGATGTTGAGCATGGGCTCGCCAAAGAACTTGTCGCCGCCCTGGGTTTCGACCTGCATCAGCCCGCGCTGGATGGCGCCCACGCTGGCGGCGCTCACGTTGCCGTATTGCGTGGTGAACTGGCTGGCGTTGTCGCCCACGTGCTGCAGCATGGCGCGCAGGTCTTTCAGGTCGAGCAGCAGCATGCCGGCGTCGTCGGCAATCTTGAACACGAGGTTGAGCACGCCGGCCTGGGTGTCGTTGAGGTTGAGCATGCGGGCCAGCAGCAGGGGCCCCATGTCGGACACCGTGGCGCGCACCGGGTGGCCCTGTTCGCCAAACACGTCCCACAGCGTGGCGGGGCAGGCCTGGGGCGAGGGCAGGTCGATGCCGCGCTCCTTGAGCACGGCCGTGAGCTTTTCGCCAAAGCTGCCGGTCTGGCTGATGCCGGTCAGGTCGCCCTTGACGTCGGCCATGAACACCGGCACGCCGATGTTGGAGAAATTCTCGGCCAGCGTCTGCAGTGTCACGGTCTTGCCCGTGCCGGTGGCGCCGGTGATCAGGCCGTGCCGGTTGGCCAGGCCGGGCAGCAGTTCGCAGTGGATGGAGGCGTTCTTGGCAATCAGCAACGGGTCGGCCATGGCAGTGTCCTCGGTGTGAAAAAGTAAAATCGCGGGCTCAAGGTTAAATCAAGACAAAGGGACCCCCGTGGCTGGACACAGTAAATGGGCCAATATTCAACACAGAAAAGGCCGCCAGGACGAGAAGCGCGGCAAGATCTGGACGCGGATCATCCGCGAAATCACCGTGGCGGCGCGCGCCGGTGGCGGTGACCTGAGCGCCAACCCGCGCCTGCGGCTGGCCGTGGAAAAGGCCAAGGCCGCCAACATGCCGGCCGACCGGATCAAATACAACATCGACAAGGCCACCGGCAACGCCGAAGGCGTGAACTACGAGGAAATCCGCTACGAGGGCTACGGCATCGGGGGCGCGGCCATCATCGTGGACACCATGACCGACAATCGCGTGCGCACCGTGGCCGAGGTGCGCCACGCGTTCAGCAAGCATGGCGGCAACATGGGCACCGAGGGCTCGGTGGCGTTCCAGTTCAGGCATTGTGGCCAGCTGGTCTTTGCGCCCGGCACCAGCGAAGACAAGGTGATGGAAGTGGCGCTGGAGGCCGGCGCCGACGACGTGGTCACCGGTGATGACGGCGCCATCGAGGTGCTGACCGCCTATGCCGACTTTGAAGCCGTGAAGAATGCGCTGGAGGCCGCCGGCCTCAAACCCGAGGTGGCCGAAGTCACCATGCGGCCCGAAAACACCATTGAACTGACCGGCGAAGACGCCGCCAAAATGCAGAAACTGCTCGACATCCTTGAAGACCTGGACGACGTCCAGGACGTGTTCCACAACGCGAGCATCGACGCATGAAAGTCCTTGTGATCGGTGGCGGCGGCCGTGAACACGCGCTGGCCTGGAAACTGGCGCAGTCGCCCCGGGTCCAGGCGGTCTATGTGGCGCCCGGCAATGGCGGCACGGCCCGCGACGACCGGCTGGAGAACATCGCCATCACCGACGTGGTGGCGCTGCGCGAGTGGGCCCTGGCGCAAAAGATCGGCCTCACCGTGGTCGGGCCTGAGGGCCCGCTGGCCGCGGGCGTGGTGGACGAGTTCCGGGCCCACGGGCTGCGGGTGTTCGGGCCAACCAAAGCTGCGGCCCAGCTGGAGAGCTCCAAGGCCTTTTCCAAGGCCTTCATGAAGCGCCACGGCATTCCCACGGCCGACTACGACACCTTTGCGGACCCGGTGGCGGCTCACGCCTACGTGGACAAGATGGGCGCGCCCATCGTGGTCAAGGCCGACGGCCTGGCGGCCGGCAAGGGCGTGGTGGTGGCCATGACGACGGCCGAAGCCCATGAAGCCATCGACTTCATGCTGCTGGACAACAAGCTGGGCGTCAGCCACAACGAGGGTGGGGCGCGGGTGGTGATCGAGGAGTTCCTGCAGGGCGAGGAGGCCAGCTTCATCGTGCTGTGCGACGGCAAGAACGTGACCGCGCTGGCCACCAGCCAGGACCACAAGCGCCTGCTGGACGCCGACCAGGGCCCCAACACGGGCGGCATGGGCGCCTATTCGCCCGCGCCCGTGGTCACGCCCGAGGTGCATGCGCGTGCGATGCGTGAAATCATCCTGCCCACCATCAAGGGCATGGAAAAAGACGGCATCCCGTTCACCGGCTTCCTGTACGCGGGCCTGATGATCGACGCGCAGGGCCGGCCCAGGACGCTGGAGTTCAACTGCCGCATGGGCGACCCCGAAACCCAGCCCATCATGATGCGGCTGAAGTCCGACCTGGTGGACGTGATGATGGCCGCCACCTCGGGCGGGCTGGACCAGATCGAACTGCAATGGGACCGCCGGCCCGCGCTGGGCGTGGTCATGGCCGCGCACGGCTACCCGCTCGCACCCCGCAAGGGCGACGCGATCACCGGCCTGCCCAGGGACACCGAGGACGCCGTGGTGTTCCATGCCGGCACGATGGAGCAGGACGGTGCCACGCTGACCTCGGGCGGACGCGTGCTGTGCGTGACCGCGCTGGGCGACTCGGTGCGCGCCGCGCAGCAGCGCGCCTACGAGGTGGCTGCGCAGATCCACTTCGATGGCGCCCAGTACCGCAAGGACATCGGCCACCGCGCGATCCGCGGCTGAACCGGCTTGAATCCGGTCAGTGACTTTCCCCATCCCTACCCGCTGCAGTTCCAGGGCAGCCCCGTGGCCCGCGCGCTGCTGCGGCTGGCGGGCTGGCGCCTGGCATTTGACGGCCTGCCGGCCCTGCAGGGTGTCTTGATCGTCTACCCCCACACCAGCAACTGGGACTTCGTGGTGATGATCCTGGCCAAGTGGGCGCTGGGCGTGCCCGTGCGCTTCTGGGGCAAGGACCGGTTGTTCCGCATCCCGCTGTTTGGCCGCTGGCTGCGCTGGGTCGGCGGCGTGCCGGTGGACCGCGCCTCGCCCCACGGCGTCACGGGCCAGGCCGTGGCGATTTTTGCGCAGCGCCGGCGGGAGGGCCGCTACTTCTGGCTCGGGCTGGCGCCCGAGGGCACGCGCAAATACATCGCCGGCCTGCGCAGCGGCTTTTACCGCACGGCCCAGGGGGCCGGCGTGCCGATCGGGCTGGTGCGGCTGGACTATGCGCGGCGCGAGGTGCGCGCCCTCGATTTCATTCTGCCCAGCGGCGACGCCGATGCCGACCTGCGTCGCATGGCCCGGGTGTATGACGGCGTGGTGGGCCGCGTGCCGGCCAATGCCTCGCCGATCAAGCTGCTCGACGCCGCCGTGCCCCGGGCCGATACCATGGTGAAATGACCCCTTGTTGACATGACTCCCACCAGCCCAGACACCGTCAGCGCCTGGCTGCTTGATTTGCAGCAGCGCATCACCCAGGCCATCAGCCAGGCCGATGGCTCGCCGTTCCTGACCGATGCCTGGGAAAAAGCCCCGGGCGAGGCCCTGCAGGGCCACGGCGTGACCATGATCCTGGAGGACGGCCCGCTGTTCGAGCGCGCGGGTTGCGGCTTTTCGCATGTGCGCGGCCCCCAGCTTCCGCCTTCGGCCACGCAGCACCGGCCCGAACTGGCCGGCGCGCCGTTCGAGGCCATGGGGGTGTCGCTGGTGTTCCATCCGCGCAACCCGTACGTGCCCACGGTGCACATGAATGTCCGCATGCTCTCGGCCGCGCAGCCGGGGCAGCCGCCCGTGTGCTGGTTTGGCGGCGGCATGGACCTCACGCCGTATTATGGGTTTGAGGAGGATGCGGTCCATTTCCATCGCAGCTGCCAGCAGGCGCTGGCGCCGTTTGGCGCCGACAAGTACCCGCGCTTCAAGACCTGGTGCGACGAGTATTTCTACCTGAAGCACCGCGACGAGCAGCGCGGCGTGGGTGGCGTGTTCTTTGACGATTTCTCCGAGCTGGGCCCCGAGCGCAGCCTGGCCATGATGCAGGCCGTGGGCGATGCCTTCATTCCTGCCTACCTGCCCATCGTGCAGCGCCGCCGGGACCTGCCTTGGGGCCCGCGCGAGCGCGAGTTCCAGACCTACCGCCGTGGGCGCTATGTGGAGTTCAACCTGGTCTGGGACCGTGGCACCCACTTCGGCCTGCAGTCGGGCGGGCGCACCGAGTCCATCCTTCTGTCCATGCCACCGCTGGTGAGCTGGGCCTATCAGCGCCGGCCCGAACCCGGCTCGCCCGAAGAGGTGCTGACCACCCGGTTCCTGGTGCGACGGGAGTGGGTATGAGCGCGGCTGGCGCCATGCCCCGGCGCCTGGGCATGTTTGGCGGGGCGTTTGACCCGCCCCACAATGCCCATGTGGCGCTGGCCCGGGCGGCGGTGGAGCAGCTGGGGCTGGACGAGTTGCGCATCTTCCCGACCGGGCAGGCCTGGCACAAGGCGCGTGAGCTCTCGGCCAAGCAGCACCGCCTGGCGATGGCGCAACTGGCCTTTGCCGACGTGCCGAACGCCACCGTGGACGGGCGCGAGCTGCAGCGGTCGGGCTTGACCTACACCATCGACACCCTGCGCGAGCTGCGCCAGGAGTTTCCCGGGGCCGAATTGCTGCTGGTGATCGGCGCCGACCAGGCCGAAGCCCTGCACAGCTGGCGCGAAAGCGCCGAAATCGCGCGGATTGCTACCATTTCAATAGCGGAACGTGCCCGCCCGACGGGGACTCCAGGCACTTTTGATGCCTCAAGGCTGCCTCCGGGGCGGCTGGAGCCGGTGGAACTGCCGCCCATGCCCTTCAGTTCCACCGAAATCCGCGCGCGTGCCGCCGCGGGCAAAGGGATCGACCATCTGGTTCCGGCGACCGTAGCACGTTATATTGAACACCATCACCTTTACCAATCTCCCTGATGACCACTGAAACTGCCGCCAAAAAAGACATCCAGAAACTCCAGCGAGCCATCATCGATGGCCTGGAGGACGTGAAAGCGCAGGACATCCAGGTTTTCAACACCGAGCATCTGTCGCCGCTGTTCGAGCGGGTGATCATTGCCTCGGGCACCTCCAACCGCCAGACCAAGGCCCTGTCGGCCAGCGTGCGCGACGCCGTGCGCGAGGCGGGCTTTGGCAAGCCGCGCATCGAGGGCGAGGACAACGGCGAATGGATCATCGTGGACTGCGGCGCGGCCGTGGTGCACATCATGCAGCCGGTGATCCGCCAGTACTACCACCTTGAGGAGATCTGGGGCGACAAGCCCGTGCGCCTCAAATTCGGCTCGGCCAAGCCGGCCGTGGCCGCCGAGCCCGAGAAGGCGCCCGCCAAAAAGGCCCCGGAGAAAACCACGCTGCGCCGCAGCAGCGCGGCCAAGACCGCCGTGAAGGCGGCCGAGCAGGCCGCCAAGGCGCCAGCGAAAAAGGCCACGGGCAAAAGGCCTCCCGCGCGGGGCGCTGGGGCCAGCAAGACGACCAAGAAGGTCGTGGTCGGCAAGGCCCCCGCCAAAAAGGCCGCAGCCAAGAAGGCGCCCGCCCGCAAGGCATGAAGCTGTTTGTCGTGGCCGTGGGGCAGCGTGTGCCCGACTGGGCACAGACCGCCTGGGACGACTACGCCAAGCGCTTCCCGCCCGAGCTGCGGGTGGAACTCAAGGCAGTCAAGACCGAGCCACGCGGCTCGAAGACGCTGGAAACCCTCTACGCGGCCGAACGCGAACGCATTGAGGCCGCCATTCCGCGCGGTGCGCGCGTGGTGGCGCTGGACGAGCGCGGCACCGCGCTGACCACCCGGGCGCTGGCCGGCAAGCTCAAGGCCTGGCAGCTTGAGGCCGACGACGTGGCACTGGTCATTGGCGGGCCCGACGGGCTGGACCCGGCCTTCCGCGAGGCGGCGCACGAACGCATCCGCCTGTCGGACCTGACGCTGCCGCACGCCATGGTGCGGGTGCTGCTGGTCGAGCAGCTGTACCGCGCCTGGTCCATCAACGCCAACCATCCCTATCACCGTGAGTGAATTCATCTACCTGGCCTCCCAGAGCCCGCGCCGGCGCCAGTTGCTGGAGCAGCTGGGCGTGCGCTACGAGCTGCTGCTGCCGGACGCCGATGAGGACGCAGAGGGCATGGAGGCCGTGCTGCCGGGCGAGGCCCCGGCCCGCTATGTGCAGCGCGTGACCGGCCTGAAGCTGGATGCGGCCGTGCAGCGCCTGCGCCGGCGCCAGCTGCCGGCGGCGCCCATCCTGTGCTCCGACACCACGGTGGCGCGTGGCCTGGCGATCTACGGCAAGCCCGCCGATGCGGCCGACGCCAGGCGCATGCTGCGGGCGCTGGCGGGCACCACGCACCGCGTGCTGACGGCCGTGGCCGTGCAGCGCGGGGCCCGCCGGCTGCAGGCGCTCAGCGACTCGCGCGTGACCTTCAGCGAGCTGACGCCCGCGCAAATCCGGCGCTACGTGGACGGTGGCGAGCCCATGGGCAAGGCCGGCGCGTACGCGGTGCAGGGCGCGGCGGCGGCCTTCATTTCGCGGATCAGCGGCAGCTACTCTGGCATCATGGGCCTGCCGATGTTTGAGACAGCGCAGTTGCTGCGCGCAAGCGGCTTCAAAATCTAGAAAAAAATGCAGCAGGACATCCTGATCAACTGGTCGCCCCAGGAAACACGCGTTGCCGTGGTGGAAAACGGCGCGGTGCAGGAACTGCACGTCGAACGCACGCTGGAGCGTGGCCTGGTGGGCAATGTCTACCTGGGCAAGGTGGCGCGCGTGCTGCCGGGCATGCAGTCGGCCTTCATCGACATCGGGCTGGAGCGCGCCGCCTTCCTGCACGTGGCCGATGTCTGGCACCGTCACCCCGACGGCGAGCCGCCGGGCCTGGTCAAGGCCACGCAGCCCACGGTGCCCATTGAAAAGCAGGTGTTCGAGGGCCAGTCGCTGATGGTCCAGGTCATCAAGGACCCAATCGGCACCAAGGGCGCGCGCCTGTCGACCCAGATCAGCGTGGCCGGGCGCCTGCTGGTGTTCTTGCCGCAGGACGACCATGTGGGGGTGTCGCAGAAAATCCCGCCCGATCAGCGCGACGCGCTGCGCGCCCGGCTGCAGGCCATTGTGGGCGAGCAGGGCGGGGGCTTCATCCTGCGCACCAACGGGGAAGACGCCACCGATGCCGAGCTGGCCGAGGACGTGGCCTACCTGCGCAAGGCCTGGGCCCGGATCAAGGAGGCGTCCACCCGGCTGCCCGCAACCTCGCTGCTGCACCAGGACCTGAGCCTGCTGCAGCGCGTGCTGCGCGACCTGGTCAGCGAAGAGACCCAGACCATCCGGCTGGATTCGCGCGAGCAGTTCGACCTGTTGATGGCATTTGGCCGCGAGTTCATGCCGGCGGCGGCCGGCCGCCTGCAGCTGTACAAGGGCGAGCGGCCGATTTTCGACCTGTATTCGATCGACGACGAAATCGCCAGGGCGCTGGGCCGGCGCGTGGACCTGAAGTCCGGCGGGTACGTGATCGTGGACCAGACCGAGGCGCTTACCACGGTGGATGTGAACACCGGCGGCTATGTGGGCGCGCGCAATTTCGACGACACCATCTTCAAGACCAACCTGGAGGCCGCCGGCGCCATCGCGCGGCAGCTGCGCCTGCGCAATCTGGGCGGCATCATCATCGTGGACTTCATCGACATGGTGCGCGAGGACCACCGCGAGGCGGTGCTGGCCGAGTTCCGCAAACAGCTTGCGCGCGACCGGGTCAAGACCATGGCTGGCGGGTTCTCGCACCTGGGGCTGGTGGAGATGACGCGCAAGCGCACCCGCGAGTCGCTGGCCCACATGCTGTGCGAGCCCTGCGAGGCCTGCCAGGGCAAGGGCAGCGTCAAGACCGCGCGCAGCGTGGGCTACGACATCCTGCGCGAGATTCTGCGCGAGGCCCGCCAGTTCAACCCGCGCGAGTTCCGGGTGGTGGCCTCGCCGCGCGTGGTGGAGCTGTTCCTGGACGAGGAAAGCCAGCACCTGGCGGGGCTGTCGGACTTCATCGGCAAGCCCATCTCGCTGCAAAGCGAGAGCGCCATGGGGCCGGAGCAGTACGATATCGTTCTTCTGTGAGCCCTGCGGGCGCGCCTCGAGGCAGCCCGCCAGACCGTGACCGTTGCCGCATGCCGCGCCCTCCGATCCCCATCCTGACCTACCACCAGGTGGACCAGCCGCCGCCGCGCGGCACCCCCTACCGCAGCCTGGTGGTGTCGCCCGGCGCATTCGCACGGCAGATGGCCCTGCTCAGGCTGCTGGGCTACCGGGGGTTGTCGATGAGCGCGCTCATGCCCTACCTGGCCGGTGAACAGCAGGGCCGGGTGGTGGGCATCACCTTTGACGACGGCTATGTGAACAACCTCGAACACGCGCTGCCGGTGCTGCAGCGCCACGGCTTCTCCGCCACCTGCTATGTCGTGAGTGGCCAGCTGGGCGGCAGCAACGTCTGGGACCTGCCCAAGGGGGTGCCGGCCAAACCGCTGATGGACGTGACCCATCTGCGCAATTGGATCGCGGGGGGCCAGGAGGTTGGCGCGCACACGCGCAACCATGTGGACCTCACCGCACTGGGGGATGCGGCCGCGCGTGAGGAGATCGCGGCCTGCAAGCTTGACCTTGAGCCGTTCCTGGGGGTGGAGCTGCAACAGTTCTGCTACCCCTACGGCCACCACCGGCCCGAACATGCGGCCATGGTGCGCGAGGCGGGTTACGCCGCGGCCACCACCACGCGTCGCGGCCGGTCGATGGCGGCCGACCCGGCCTGGGCGCTGCCGCGGGTGCCTGTGCATCAGTCGACCACGCTGCCGCTGTTCTGGGCCAAGATCGCCACGGCCTACGAAGACCGCCGCCGCGACGCATGAGGATCGCCGTCCTGAACCGCGTCTTTGCCACCACTGGGGGCGGGGCCGAGAGCTATTCCATCGCGCTGGTCGAGCAGCTGGCGCAGCGCCATGACGTGCATGTGTTTGCCCAGCAGATCGACCATGCCTGGCCGGGTGTGACCTACCACCGCGTGTCATGCCCGCTGGCCAGGCCGCGCTGGATCAACCAGCTCTGGTACGCGCTGGCCACCTGGCGCGCCACGCGCAGCGGCTTTGATGTGGTGCATTCCCATGAGAACACCTGGCACGGCCGCGTGCAGACCATTCACGTCAAGCCCGTGCGGCACAACCTGCTGGTGGGCCGCACGGGGGTGCGCCGAGCGCTGGCCTGGCTGAAGATCGCCCTGAGCCCGCGGCTGCTGACCTATGTGGCGCTGGAAGCCGCACGCTTCAGGGCCCGGCCGGGCCAGCAGGTGGTGGTGACGTCGGCCAACCTGCGCGCCGAGGTGCTGCAGGCCTACCCGCATGCGCAGCCACGGGTCGCCATCGTCACGCCGGGTGTGACCCTGCCCGGGCCGGGGCTCTCGCAGGCCGAGGCCCGCCAGGCCCTGGGCTTGCCGGCACAGGGCCGGCTGCTGCTGTTCGTCGCCAACGACTATGCGCGCAAGGGGCTGGACGGACTGCTGCAGGCGCTGTGCGGGCTGCCGGGCGACGTGTCGCTGGCAGTGGTGGGCAACCCGTCAGGCATTGCGGCCTTTGAGGCGCGCGCAAGGGCGCTGGGTGTGGCGGGCCGCGTGCACTTTCTGGGAGCGCTGAAAAGCGTGGACCCGGCCTACCGCGCCGCTGACCTGCTGGTGCACCCCACGTTCGAGGACACCTTTGCCATGGTGGTGCTGGAAGCCATGGCCCATGGCCTGCCCGTGGTGGTGAGTGGGGCCGCGTTCTGCGGCATCGCCAGCTTGCTGGCCGATGGCGAGAATGCCCTGTTGCTGGACGACCCGCGTGATGCGGCCGCCATCGCGGCCGCGCTGGGCCGCCTGCTTGGGGATCCGCTGCTGGCCAGCCGCCTGGGCGCGCAGGCGCTGGCCTTTGCCCGGCAACACGACTGGGCCGCCGCGGCCCGGGCCTGCGAGCAGCTCTACGCCGCGAGCCTCAGGCCACCAGCTTGAAGTGCTTGCGGCTCAGGTCCCAGCCTGTGAGCCGCTCCAGCGCCATCGACAGCCGGTATTTGCGCTCCTTGGACGTGAGCTGGTAGTCGGGGTTGAACGTGATGCTCTGCTCCGCCTCTGTGGCCAGCCAGTGCGCCATCACGGCCGGGTGCGTGCCCGTGAAAGGCTTGACGGCCTGTGGGTCGAAGTTGGCGTAGTTGATCTGCATCACGGTGGAGCCTTGCCAGTACTTGGCGACCTGGTCGAGCTTGGCCTGCATGTACTCGGCGCGGCGCACCCAGCCGTAGTGGTGGATGTGGGCCTGGGCCAGCGCCCCTCGCGGATTGCGCGGACGCTTGTGCTGGTGCATCACGAGCCAGTACTGGCCATCGGGTGCATAGGTGCGGATGGTGTTGCGGATCAGCCGGCATTCGCGCCGGTACCAGCCCGGGCTGATGGACACATAGCCCGGCGTGCCATAGAAGTGCAGGTAATCAAACACCAGCGCTTCCACGGCCGGGTTGGCATGGTGGCGGTCGACGCTGGCGCGGATGGCGCCCAGCTCGTCCTCGTGCACGACCTCGTCGCCCTCGAGGTAGAACACCCAGTCGCCGGTGCACGCGTATTGCGCGATCATTTTCTGCTGGGCATAGACAAAGCCGCGGTCGGCCATGCGCTCGTTCCACACGGTCTCGATGATCCTGATCTTGGGGCTGGCGATGGCCCGCACGCGGGCCAGGGTGTCATCGTCACTGCGGCCCACCGCGACCACGAACTCATCGACCAGCGGCAGCAGGGACAGGATCGATTCCACAAAGGGAAAACCCAGCATGGTGCCGTTGCGGATGAAGGTGAAGCCGCTGATCGATGCCTGGCTCATTCGAGAATGTTCTCCTGCGGGTCGGTGGCATCGCCCGCGGCCGCAAGCCGGTACAGCCGGGCATAGTGCCCACCCGCCGCCAGCAGCCCGGCGTGGGTGCCGGTTTCGACGATTTTGCCCGCGCTCATCACCACGATGCGGTCCGCATGCTCGATGGTGGACAGGCGGTGCGCGATGATCAGTGTGGTGCGTCCGGCCATCAGGCGCTGCAGCGCGGTCTTGACCGCCTGCTCGGATTCGGAGTCAAGCGCCGAGGTGGCCTCGTCGAGGATGAGAATGGGCGCGTCCTTGTAGAGCGCGCGCGCAATCGCCAGGCGCTGGCGCTGGCCGCCCGAGAGCTGGGTGGCGTTGTGGCCCACGGGGCTGTCCATGCCCTGCGGCAAGGCCTCCACGAAGGCGCCGAGGTTGGCGGCCTGCAGCGCCTGCAGCGCGCGCGCACGGTCCAGCGGCTGCCCCAGCGCCACGTTGGCGGCCACGCTGTCGTTGAACATCACCACGTCCTGGCTCACGAAGGAAAACTGGCGGCGCAGGGCGCCGAGCTGCCAGTCGCCCAGGGCCACCCCGTCAAGGGTGATGCGGCCCGCCGTGGGTTCGACGAAACGCGGCAGCAGGTTGATCAGCGTGGTCTTGCCCGAGCCCGAGCTGCCCACCAGCGCCAGCGTCTGGCCGGGCTCGATGCGCAGGCTCAGCGCGTCCAGTGCGTCATGGTTGCTGCCGGGGTAGCGCACCACCACCTGGTCCAGCACGAGCTCACCGCGGACCTGGCCGGCGGTGTGCGTGCCTTCGGCTTCGGCGGGCGTCTGGTCGATCAGGTCGAGCCCGCGTTCCACCGCGGCCAAGCCGCGCGTGATGGGCGAGGCTGATTCGGACAGGTGCTTGATCGGCGCGATCAGCATCAGCATGGCCGTGACGAACGAGGCGAACGCCCCCACCGTGATGCTGCTGGTCGAGCTTTGCCACAGCGCCGTGCAGATCACCGCGGAGAGGGCCGCGGCCGCGAGCAGCTGGGTCAGCGGCGTCATGGCTGACGCCGCGATGGTGGATTTCATCGCGAGCCGGCGCAGCTGCGTGTTGAGCTGGTCGAACCGGGCCCCCTGCGAGGCCTGGGCGTCATGCAGCCGGACCACGCGGTGCGCGAGCACGTTTTCCTCGACCACGTAGGCCAGCCGGTCGGTGGCGTTCTGGCTGGCCTGGGTGATGCGGTGCAGGCGCCTGGACAGCACCTTCATGACCCAGGCGACGGCCGGGAAGATGAACAGCACGATCAGCGTGAGTTTCCAGTTGAGGTACAGCAGGTAGGCCATCAGGGCTACCAGCGTGAGCGAGTCCTTGAGCAGCGACAGCATTGCATTGACCAGCAGCGTGGTGCCGGTCTGCACCTCGTAGACCACGGTGTTGGACAGCGAGCTGGCCGACGACCTGGCGAACAGGTCCATGGGCGCCTCCAGCAGCCGCCCGAACAGCCGCCGCCGCAGTGCCACCATGGCCTGGTTGGCCATGAAGGCCAGCGAGTACTGGGCCACAAACCCCGCCACGCCGCGCAGGGCAAACAGGCCCAGCAAGGCGGCCGGGACCAGCCACAGGTTGAGGGATCCGTCCTTGAAACCCCGGTCCAGCAGGGGCTTCATGAGCGCCGGGATCATGGGCTCGGTCAGCGCGGCCAGGGTGGTCGCCATCACCATGCAGGGCAGGGCCCAGCCCGCCCCCCGGAAATACGGAATGAAGCGCTGCAGGCGCTGCCACACGGTGCCACGCACCAGCAAGGCGGAGGTGGTGGGCTCGGAGTTCATGCCGGAGCTGGGGAAGGGGCCGGGTCGTCCGGGTTGTACAGCCCATACGCGAGCAACAGGCCCAATACGCCACAGAAGAAGTCGCCGATCAGCGCGTCAAACAACGACGAATTGAAGAGGCAGGCGATGGCCAGAACGGCCAGCAGGGACTGCATGGCATGCCGCTGCGGCACCGGGAACCGTTGCGCGTCATGTGCGGCCAACAGCATGAATCCAAGCAGCAGCAGAGTCCCTCCGACGCCGAGATGCACTCCCCAGAGCAGGAACTCCTGGTGCGGGTTGCGAACCTCGGCGGTCCCCGGAATCGGGGTACTGCCTTCCAGCCGCAGGTACTGCTGGTTCCAGCTGCCCACACCGAAGCCCGTAAGGGGGCGCTGCGAGATCGCCTGCAGCGACCGCTGCCAGAAGTTCAGCCGCATCCCCGACGATGTGGTGGCGTCCTGCTGGTGGCGGTAGGCACTGATCTCTGACACCACCAGAGACAGCCGCTCGTTGAATTGCGGCGAGACCGCCATTGCCGCTCCGGCAAGCAGTACTGGCGCCATCACGGCAGCCACCAGCCAGCGCCGTGGCACAGCCCAGACCAGGGCCAGCGAGATCACACCCAGCAGGGCCACCTGCCCGCTGCGACCGGGCAGCATCACCATGACGTTGACCGCCGCCATGGCTGCCAGCGCCACCGCGATCCAGGGGCCCTGGCGTCCCGGAAATTTGTCGCGAAGCTGCCAGCAGATGGCCGCGAATGCCGCGGTCATGATGCTTTGGTCGAGGTAACTTGAATACACGGTGGCAATGGAGTTGCGCGGCGTTGGCGACCCCCAGAAGACCGGCACCTGCAGGAACAGCAGCCAGGAAGTCAGCACGACGAAGGCCTGGAACCCGAGGTACACCCCCAGCGCCAGCCGGGCCTCGCGCGGCGTGCGGATCAGCACCACCACCGCGGGAATGAGCAGCAGCTTGCCGTACTTGGCAATGTCGCCCAGCGCATCGTGCCAGGGGGCCGTGGTGTAGGCCAGGCTCAGCGTGAGCGCAGCCAGCATCGCGAGCAGGACCGGCACGCTTCGCAGCTGTGCCAGCTGGGCGCTATGCTCCTTCCGCCACAGCGCGCCGATCAGGGCGCCACCGGCAACCAGCAAGGTCAGCAGCTTGGACACGTTGATCGCGGCCAGTGAAACGGGGATGGAGGCGGCCAACAGGTAGACCGGCCATGGACGAAGGGTCTCCCATATTCTGTTTCCCGTCACCCGGTAACCTCATAATTGCAAACAAGCCCGGATTATCTACCCAGTCTCCCACCCCGCTGCCACCCGCATTGATGCGCCTGTCCGTCATCGTCATCGCCCACAACGAGGCCGCCAACCTGGGCGCCTGCCTGGCGTCCGTGGCCTTTGCCGACGAGAAAATCGTGCTCGATGGCGGCAGCACCGATGCCACCGTGGCCATTGCCGGGGCGCATGGCGCGCAGGTGTCGGTGGCGGCCGACTGGCCCGGCTTTGGACCGCAGAAAAACCGCGCGCTGGCCCTCGCCACCGGCGACTGGGTGCTGTCGCTTGATGCCGATGAGCGGGTCACGCCGGTATTGGCCGCGCAGATCCAGCGGGCCATGGCCTCGGGCGAAAGCGAATCCTTCGAAATGCCGCGGCTCACGCGGTTTTGCGGGCAGTGGATCCACCACTGCGGCTGGACCCCCGACCATGTGCTGAGGCTGTTTCGCCGCGGCGCGGCCCGGTTCAGCGACGACCTCGTGCACGAGCGCGTGCTGCTGCAGTCGGGCCGTCCCGGCCGCCTGACCACACCGCTGTTACACGAAAGCTACCCCACGCCCTCACACTATTGGCGCAAGCTTGAGGCCTACAGCGCCGCCTGGGCGCGCCAGCGCCATGCCGAGGGCCGCAGAACTTCCATGGCGCGGGCGGCTCTGTCAGGCATGGCCGCGTTTATCCGCAGTTATGTGCTGCGGCTTGGCTTCCTGGATGGGGCCATGGGATTCGCGGTGTGTACCATGCAGGCTCAAGCCGCCTTTGGAAAATACTTTGCCTTGTACTGTCTGAACCGAGAAGATGACCCTATTGCCTGATCCGAACAGCCACCCGTCCCGCCGCCTGATCCTGGGCGGCATGCTGGCCACGTCGATGACTCCGGTGCTGGCGCAGTTCCGTGTTGAAGTCAGCGGCGTGGGCATGACGCAACTGCCCATTGCCGTCACGGCCTTCCGGGGCGACGATGCCTCGCCCCAGAAAATCGGCGCCATCGTGCAGGCCGACCTCGAGCGCAGCGGCCAGTTCCGCGCGGTGGACGGCACGGGTGTCGCACTGGACGAGACCAGCCGCCCCGATGTGGCCCTGTGGCGCCAGCGCCGGGCCGACTCGCTGGTGACCGGCAGCGTGACCCGCCTGGCCGATGGCCGCCATGACGTGCGCTTTCGCCTCTGGGACGTGATTCAGGGCCAGGACCTGGGGGGCCAGAGCTACGCCGTGACCAGTGGCGACCTGCGGCTGGCCGCCCACCGCATCGCCGACGTGATCTATGAAAAGCTCACCGGCGACAAGGGCGTGTTTTCCACCCGCATCGCCTACGTGACCAAGGCCGGTGCCCGCTACAACCTCTGGGTGGCCGACGCCGACGGCGAGAACGCGCAGACCGCGCTGGCCAGCCCCGAGCCCATCATCTCGCCGGCCTGGTCGCCCAGCGGCGGCGAGCTGGCCTACGTGTCCTTCGAGTCGCGCAAGCCCGTGGTCTATGTGCATGACGTGGCCAGCGGCAAGCGCCGGCTGATCGCCAATTTCCGCGGCTCCAACAGCGCGCCGGCCTGGTCGCCCGACGGCCGCTCGCTGGCGGTCACGCTCAGCCGCGATGGCGGCTCCCAGCTGTACACCATCGACGCGCGCGGCGGCGAGCCGCGCCGGCTGACCCAGTCGGCCAGCATCGACACCGAGCCGGTGTACGCCCCCGACGGGCGCAGCATCTACTTTGTCAGCGACCGGGGCGGCGCGCCGCAGATCTACCGCATGTCGCCCACGGGCGGCTCGCCCGAGCGCGTGACCTTTACGGGGGGTTACAACATTTCGCCCGCCATCAGCCCCGACGGTCGCTGGCTGGCCTACATTTCCCGGATCAGTGGTGCCTTCAAGCTTCAGGTCATGGAGCTGGCCAGTTCGACCGTGACCTCGATCACCGACACGACGGCGGACGAAAGCCCGAGCTTCGCGCCCAACGGCCGCCTCATCGTCTATGCCACCCAACAACAAGGCCGCGAGGCGCTGATGACCACCACGCTGGACGGCAAGATCAAGGCCCGGCTGGCGGGGCAGGGTGGAGACATTCGCGAACCGGACTGGGGTCCGTTTCAGAAGTAAACCGCAAATTTCAGGAGGTTTTTGGATGAAGAAACGCATGTTTCTGGCGGCAGCCCTTGCCGCCGTGCTGGTGGGCTGCAGCTCGGGCGTCAAGCTCAATGATGTGCCGGTCGAGGACAAGGCCGGCAGTTCGGTCACGGGGGCCACGGGCACCACGACGCCAGGCGCCGATACCAGTGGTGCCACCAAGAGCAACGTGGCACCGGTGGATCTGAGCAATGACTCCAAACCCGGCGCCGGCCCGACCGGTGTGGCCCGCATCATCTACTTTGACTACGACAGCTTCGTCATCAAGCCCGAGTTCCAGGCCGTGATCGAGCAGCACGCGCAGTTCATCCGCGCCAACAGCGCCCGCAAGGTGGTGGTCGAGGGCCACACCGACGAGCGTGGCGGGCGTGAATACAACCTGGCGCTGGGCCAGAAGCGCGCCGAGGCCGTGCGCCGCGCGCTGGGCCTGCTGGGCGTGCCCGACAGTCAGGTCGAGGCCGTGAGCTTTGGCAAGGAAAAGCCCGCCAACCCGGGCCATGACGAGGCGGCCATGTCCGAGAACCGCCGCGCCGAGATCGCGTACCGCTGATGGCTGGCCGCATGTACTCCCCCCCGTGGCTGCGCGCCGGCGCGGCCACGCTGTTCGCGGCGCTGGCCCTGGCCGCGCCCCTGGCCCATGCGGCCCTGTTTGAAGACGACGAGGCGCGCAAGGCCATTCTGGACCTGCGCCAGAAGGTCGAGGCCAACCGCCTGGCCGCCGATGCCGCCAACCAGAAGCTGGCCGAGGAAGCGCGCCGCGCCAGTGATGAAAACGTGCAGATGCGCCGCAGCCTGCTCGACCTGCAGAACCAGATCGAGACGCTGCGCGCCGAGCTGGCCAACTCGCGGGGCCAGCAGGAGCAGCTCACGCGCGCCGTGAGCGACCTGCAGCAGCGCCAGAAGGACCTGGCCCAGGGCGTGGACGACCGCCTGCGCAAGTTCGAGCCGGCCAAGGTCACGGTGGATGGCCAGGAGTTCTCGGTCGAGCCCAACGAAAAGCGCGACTTCGAGGCCGCGCTGGCCACCTTCCGCCGCGGCGACTTTCCGGCGGCCCAGGCCGCGTTTGCCGATTTCCTCAAGCGCAATCCGCAGACCGGCTACGCGCCCTCGGCCCTGTTCTGGCTGGGCAACGCCCAGTACGCCACGCGCGACTACACCGGCGCCATTGCCAACTTCCGCGCGCTGCTGACCCGCGCGCCCGACCACGTGCGCGCGCCCGAGGCCGTGCTGTCGATCGCCAACTGCCAGATCGAGCTCAAGGACACGCGCGCCGCGCGCAAGACGCTGGACGACCTCATGAAGGCCTACCCGCAGTCCGAGGCCGCGGGCGCCGCCAAGGAACGGCTGGCCCGCCTCAAGTAAGCCGTGCCCCCGCGGCGCGCCGGGGCAGGGCGCGCCGCCTAGAATCGGCGCATGCAAGCTTCCGACCTTTCCGCGCTCACCACCCAGGTGCTGTGGGCCGCGTTCACCCTGTCCGTCATCTTTGGCGCCATTGCGCAGCGAACGCACTTCTGCACCATGGGCGCGGTCAGCGACGTGGTCAACATGGGCGACTGGACCCGCATGCGCCAGTGGGGCCTGGCCATGGGCGTGGCCATGATCGGCTTTGCCGCCCTGGTGGCCTCGGGCCAGATCGACCCGGGCAAGACCCTGTACGCCTCCAGCCGCTTCATCTGGCTGTCGGCCGCCACGGGCGGCGCGCTGTTCGGCTTTGGCATGGTGCTGGCCTCGGGCTGCGGCAGCAAGACGCTGGTGCGCATTGGCGGCGGCAGCCTCAAGTCACTGGTGGTGTTTGGCGTGATGGGGGTGGCCGCCTTTGCCACGCTCAAGGGCATCACGGCCGTGGCGCGGGTCGCCACGGTGGACCAGGTTGCTATTGAAATGGTAGCGGGAACGGCCCTGCCAGCCTGGACTGCAACCACTTTTGGCATCAAAACAGGGCTGGCCTGGCTGGTTTTTGCGCTGCTGCTCGGTGGCGGGCTCGTGGTGTGGGCCCTGGTGGGCCCGGAATTCCGCCGCTTTGACAACCTGCTGGCCGGGCTGGGCATTGGCGCCGTGATCGTCGCCATGTGGTGGGTCAGCGGCAAGCTGGGCTACGTGGCCGAGCACCCCGACACCCTGCAGGAAGCCTTTCTGGGCACCAACTCGGGCCGGGCCGAGGCGCTGAGCTTTGTCTCGCCCGTGGCCTACACCGTGGACTGGCTGATGTTCTTCAGCGACAAGAGCAAGGTGCTGACCATCGGCATCGTGTCGGTGTTCGGGGTGGTGCTGGGCTCGGCCGTGGCCGCGCTGGCGGCGCGCAGCTTCCGCTGGGAAGGCTTTGGCAGCACCGAAGACGTGGCCAACCACCTCGTGGGCGGCGCGCTCATGGGCGTGGGCGGCGTCACCGCCATGGGCTGCACCGTGGGCCAGGGCCTGAGCGGCATCTCCACGCTCAGCCTCACCAGTTTCGTGGCCGTGGCGGCCATCCTGGCTGGCGCCGTGGCCGCGTTCAGGTACCAGATCTGGCGCCTGGAGCGCATGGATTGAGCGCCGACCAGGCCCTTGCGGCCGACCTGCAACGCCGCTTTGGCGGGCTGGAGCGCCTGTATGGCGTGCCGGGCGCCGCCGCCATCCGCGCCGCGCACGTGGCCGTCGTCGGCATTGGCGGCGTGGGCTCCTGGGCCGCCGAGGCGCTGGCGCGCAGCGGCGTCGGCCGGCTCACGCTGATCGACCTGGACCATGTGGCCGAATCCAACATCAACCGGCAGATCCACGCGCTGGACAGCACCGTCGGCCAGGCCAAGGTGCTGGCCATGCGCGAGCGCATCGCGCAGATCAACCCCGGCTGCCAGGTGCATGCCGTGGAAGAGTTTGTGGAGCCCGCCAACTGGCCGCAGCTGCTGCCCGAAGGCGTGGACGCCGTGATCGACGCCTGCGACCAGGTCAAGGCCAAGACCGCGATGGCGGCCTGGGCGCGACAGGCGCGCACGCTGTTCGTCACGGCCGGGGCGGCCGGCGGCAAGCGGCTCGCGCACAGGGTGGACATTGACGACCTGGCGCTCACCACGCACGACCCGCTGCTGGCCCAGCTGCGCTACCGCCTGCGCAAGGAGCACGGCGCCCCGCGTGAGGGCAAGGCCATGGGCGTGGCCTGCGTGTTCAGCCGCGAGGCCGTGGCGCCACCCGACCCCTCGTGCGCGGTCGAGGGCGACGGCTCGCTCAACTGCCATGGCTATGGCTCGGTTGTCAGCGTCACCGCCACCTTTGGCCAGTGCGCGGCCGGCTGGGTGCTGGACCGGCTGGCCAGCCGGGCAGGGCTTCAAACGACGTTATAATCGTGGGCTTTGCTGCCACTTGAGTCATAACAGGCGGCAAGAATTGCGGGACGTTAGCTCAGTTGGTAGAGCAGCGGACTTTTAATCCGTTGGTCACAAGTTCGAATCTTGTACGTCCTACCAAACTCAAAGGCCTGATCGCTTGATCAGGCCTTTTTTCTTTGGCGGCTGGCGCGGGCCATCGCCCCTCCCATCGCCCCACCATCGCACCCCCTCGTCCCCGTTACAAAACCGCGCGCCCCATGCGCGGCTGTCCTACACGGCGAGGCCCACGCGCCGTTCATAGTGGGCTTTTGCCAACCCAACCCGGATCGAAAGGAGATTCCATGCAACAGATCAAGGACGTGATGAGCCGCGATGTGCAGGTCATCAACCCCGACACCACGATTTCAGAGGCCGCGCAGCGCATGCGCGATGGCGACTTCGGCATGCTGCCGGTCGGCGAGGACGACCGCATGATCGGTTCGATCTCGGACCGCGACATCGCGGTGCGCGCCGTGGCCGAAGGCAAGAGCGGCGATTCGCCGGTGCGCGACTTCATGTCCGAGGGCGTGTGCTGGGCCTATGAGGACGACAGCGTCGAGAAGGCCGCCAAGCTCATGAGCGAGCGCCAGGTGCGCCGCCTGCCCGTGGTCAACCGCGACAAGCGGCTGGTGGGCATCGTCTCGCTGGGCGACTTCGCCATCGAGCTGGCCACGCTCAAGCCCGCGGCGCAGGCGCTGTCGGAGATTTCGCAGCCGGCGTGAACCACCGGGCGGCGGCCGCTTGAAACAAGCCAAGGACCCTTGCGCCATGCCGAGTGCTGCTGACGACGATTTCAACCTGGACGACCTCAAGGTCGATATTTCCGAACTGCTGGTGGCCACGCCCGATGGCGCCGACGAACTGATTGACGGCGCCGTGCCCGAGGTGCTGCGCCTGCTGCGTGAACACATGCAGATGGACGTGGTGTTTGTGTCGGAATTCACCAATGGCCGGCGGGTTTTCCGGCACGTGGACTCGGCGCCGGGCCACGCCGTGATCGAGGCCGGCCAGTCCGACCCGCTGGAACAAAGCTGGTGCCAGCGCGTGGTGGACGGGCGGTTGCCGCAGCTCATCCACGATGCCACCTTTCTGCCCGCCGGCGCTGCACCGGCCAGCCCGCTGCGCATCGGCGCGCACCTGAGCACACCGGTGGTGCTCAGGGACGGCAGTGTCTACGGCACGCTGTGCTGCTTCAGCTTCACGGGCAACCCCGAGCTGAGCCAGCGCGACCTCAAGAAGCTTCAGTACACGGCCAAGCTCACGGCCGCGAAGATTGACCGGGGGACGGCGGCGCCGGCAGCGCCAGCTGCGCGGCCCGGGCCACCCGCACGCAGTCCTTGAGGTGTTCCTCGCCCAGGTAGCGCAGCGTGGTGTAGCCCATCACGGCTGACACGGCCTGGCCGGCGAGCGGGACGAACTTGGCGGCTTGCGCCGTGCTCAGGCGCAGGCCCACGGTTTTGGCGGCGCGCATGACGGGGTGATCTTGTTTTCCGGGCAGATTGTCGCGCCTTGAAGCCCGGGTAAACCCCTAAATGTCTTTCGACCTTGTAGTCTGTTTCCCCTGCGTCCCCATCACTCCTCCGGTCGATATAGTGCTGACGAGCCGCCACCGCCGAGAGGAACCACCGTGCGTCCTATTCACCTGCGATTCGTGGGAGCCACCGAGCTTCCCAAGTCCCTTTCGGACTTCGACGTCGAGCAATCGTTTCGAATCAGCAACGCCGACATAGCGGCCATTCGAGAGAGGTTTCGTGCAGACCGGCGCTTGGGCGCTGCGCTCCAACTGGTCTTTCTTCGAGCCACTGGCCGACCACTAGGTCGAGCAGCAAGCGTACCTCGCGCGCTCCTGCGGTCACTGTGTGCGGCCGTCGGCGTGACCGAAACGGCGATAGCTTCGCTCAAGACGATCTATGCGCGCGTGGCCACGCTCTACGAGCATCAGCAATGGACACGCGACTACGCCGGTATCACGGACGCAGAAGATGCCGTCATGACCGGACTTGGCAAGGCGTTGGAGGACCTGGCCAAGACAGCCGCGTCGGTCGATGAACTCGTCCAAGAGGCAGAGCTTTGGTTGTTCGGTCGCCAGCATCTTCTGCCAGCGGATCGGGTTCTTCGAGATCTCGCACGCAAGGCCTTTGCCTCCATAGAGGCAGCAGCCCTGGCAGCCGTCAACAGCGAAGTCTCCGCGGACAAGCAGAAGAAGGTACTGGCGGCGGTGCACTCCTCGCGGCGCGGCCGCGCTGGGGGCACCGTTCTCGAGTGGCTCAAGGTGCCCGCAGGCAAACACAGTCCCAGCAGCATCACGGAGGTCACTGAGAAGATCTCGTACTTGAAGGAGCTCGGCGTCGACAAATGGTCGTTGAGTTCGATCTCCAATGCGCGGTTGCGCGCCAATGCCCAGGCGATCGCCAACCGGCCGCCGGCCGAATCAAAACGCCGAGTTGAGGAAACGCAGGCGCTGGAGATGATCTGCTTCCTGCGTGTCACGTTGCTGGAGTTAACGGACACGTTGATGTACATGACCGGTCGGCGCGTGAATGACCTGGTGCGCCATGCCTCCAATCGCGTGACGGCCAAACAGGCGCGCAGCGCGGTCGAGTACCGTCAGCAGCGAGAGACCATGCGCTTGATCATTCATGACGATGGCCTCTCGGCCGAGGCGCGAATCGCAGCCCTGAAAGAACTTCTGCCGAAGGAAGAGAAATCAGAGCCCAACAGCCATGCCGCCCTCATTCGGCAGTCGCTCACCGACGATGCCACGCGCATCACGGCCCTGCTCAACTCTTTCTCGGACCTTGACCTCAAGGGGAATGCAGATCGGCGGCCCATGAAGCAGGTCGTCGCGCTGCGCGACCTGATCGAGGAAGGCGCCAAGGAACTGCCTGTGGGCTTCGACGCCGGAATTGCCGATCCCGTCTGGCACGATCTGCTCAATGATGCGGACCGCACCAAGGCATTTGCAGCCCTGAAGGCCTGCGCGATGCTGGCGGTGCGCCAGGGGCTGCGGAGCGGGCGGCTCTGGATTGACCACAGTTGGGAATTTCGCAATCGGGAAGACCTGCTCATCCCGTCGGCTCAGTGGAAGAAGGAGCGCCAACGCCTGATCAGTGCGCTCAGCCTGACCACCGATCCGCAGAAGTTTCTCGCACGCTTGCACGCGCACCTGGACGTGGGATTGCGCGCGCTCTCGGAAGCCGTCACGGACGGCAAGGTGGAAATCGATTCCAATGGGATGGTGCGCTTCCACAAACTGGAGGCCTTGCCCATCGATGCGGCGATCCAGCGCAGCAGGGACGCGATGTTCTCGATCATCGGCCACATCCAGTTCGGCGACATGATTGTCGAGATCGACGCTTGCACCGGCTTCAGCGAAATCCTGCTGGGGCGCCGCGCCAAGAACGCCCAAGAACTCGTCGCATGCTATGCGGCGCTGCTGGCCCACGGTACCGAAAACGACGCCAAGGGCGTTGCCGCGATGATTCCAGGCATCGAAGTGGCTCACATTTCGGCTGTGATGCGATCACTGGAGGCGCGGGACCGCCTTCGAAAGGCCAACGAGCGCGTGGTCGAGTTTCAACGCAAGAACCCCATTGCCGAGCTGTGGGGAACGGGTGACAAGGCCTCCGCGGATATGATGGCCCTGGACGCCTCGCGCCACCTCTACAACGCCCGCGTCGATCCCCGGCGGCGAACCTTCGCGGTCGGCCTGTACACCCACGTCCTTGAGTCCTACGGTGTCATCTATGACCAGCCGATCGTGCACAACGAGCGCCAAAGCTCCGCCGCTCTCGAGGGCGTCGAGCAATACAACGCCCGCAGCGAGGAAAGCATGCGGTTGTCCTTGCTGGCGGTGGACACCCATGGCTACACGTACGTCGGTATGACGGTGGCCAAACTGCTGGGATTTGATTTGTGCCCCCAGCTTCGCGATATGGCCGAACGCAGGCTGTACTTGCCGCGTTCGATCGAGCTGCCGGAGAACCTGGAACGCATCGCAGTCACCAACGTCTCGGAGCCCGCCATCACCAAGGGATGGGACGAGCTGCTGCGCTTGATCGCGTCCATTCGCGGTGGCCGGGTCTCGCCCAGGGCCGCGATGGAGAAGCTGGGCAGCGCCGCTCAGGGAGACCCGATGCACAAGGCGGCGGATCAGCTGGGCCGCCTGCTGCGCACGCTGTTCCTGTGCGACTACTTCAGCAACGAGGAATTCCGCCGGGAAATTCACACGCTGCTGAACCGCGGCGAGTCCGTGCATCAGCTACAGAGGGCGATCTATTACGGCCGCCTGGCGGCCGAGCGCGGTCGCCGCCGCGACGAAATCCGGGCCATCTCGGGCTCCCATGCACTTCTGACGAACATCGTCATCGCCTGGAACACCCTGAAGATGCAATCGGTCGTGGACAGCTGGCGTAAAGCCAAGCACCCGATCGAGGATGCCTGGATCCGCCGCATGGGGCCGGTGCACTTCGGCAACGTGAATTTTCGGGGCCTGATCTCCTTTGGCGTCGAGCGCTACGCGGATGCGCTTTTGCAGAAGCCGGCAGCGAAGCGGCGCGTGGAGGCCGGCTGACTTGCGATGGGCGCGCGCGAAGACGCACCCAACCCGGGATCTGCTGAAGTTTTAGGCAGTGCTGTTTTCCGTGCCATTTGTAGCGGTTAAGGTGCACCACCACTATATAAATCAACAACTTGCAAGTTGCCTGATTTTCAAGCGGCGTTGTTTTCCATGCTATTTGTAGCGGTTTCGCTTCTGGTCCGAGTGGCCAGACCACCCGATCTCTAGCCGCCGCCGGGGGGATCGCTGGAAGAGCCGGTTTTAGCCGAAATTAGTCGAATCGGATAATTAGCCGGATTGACTAATTCGGGCTAAACGGTCGGCGGGGCGCGGTACAGCTTCAGGAACCTGAACATCTTTGGCCATTCGTGCCGCGGCTTGAAGACGATCGCGACCTCCCGGTCTGCGAGCGCGGACTCGGTCAGCACGACGTGGTCGGCCACCTGCTTGGCATTCTCGAACTCCTTGGCATTTACCTTGCAGACCGCCTTGAAGAACGGTCCGGACAACCACTCTCGCACTTCCGGCTCGTCCTGAAACCTGAGGTAGCCGGCCAGGGACGCGTGCGCAACGGCCACCATGGCGAAGCCCAGCGGGATGTCGTCGCGGACCAGGATGTACATCTTCATCAGCGGATTTTGGCTGAAGGGCTGTACCCCCCGATCTTCGAGCCCGCTTGAGTCAGGTCGCGGCCTTGGAGGGCTTGGGCTTTGCCGGGGTGCTACGTTGTGCAGTGCGAGTGCCTGGCGCTCTCTTGACAGCGGCGGCTTCCAGCCTCTGCCTCGCCGTATCCAGTTCGCGGGTCTGCTGCTCACGCTGCTCCAGCAGTTGCGCGATGCGGCCCTCCAGTTCGCCACTGCGCTGGCGCAGCGCGTCGATCTGCTGTTGGCGCTCCAGGACTTCCTGGCGGTGGGCATCCGCATGCCCGGCGATCTCGCGTCGCAGGTGCTCGATTTCCTTCTGGAGCTTGCCAGCGTTGCCGCGCTCGCGGTCCACATCCAACAGCGCCCTTTTCATCTCGCCGGCATGGCGCTCCTCGGTCGCTGTTGCCACTGCGCGTTGTTGTTCGAGTTCCCGGGTGAATCGTTCCTGGGCCGCATTCAGCGCCGCCTGCAACTCCTGGCGATGGACCGCGGCGGCTTCGACCTGGCGCTGCTGGGCGGTGACCTCGCCTTGGGCTCGGGCCAACTCGCTTTGCAGATCCATTACCCGCCCCTGAGCGGTCCGCAGCTCGTCCCTTGTGGCGCCGAGTGCCGCCTCTGAGGCATCCGCCCGCGCGCCGGCGGACTGGGCGAGCCCTTCAGCAGCCACCACGGTCGCGCGAGCTTCCTCGCGCTGTTGCGCCAACGTGTCCTGCGCGGCCGCCTGTGCCTGCTGCCAAAGGGCGCCGACCATCTCGCCGGCGGCGGCCTGCAGCGGTTGCGGCAGATCGGGATGCTCGATGCGCACGCGGCTCTTCTCGCGCAAGGTCTCCCAGAACCTAGCCAGCGCCTCGGCCGGCGCGCTCATGCTGCCCTTGCGCACCAGCTGGTACAGCTTGTTGGCCGTGGGGGTCAACGCATAGCGGAAGAACAGCAGCACGCATACCTCGCGGTACAGATCCTGCGTCTCGGGATGCTGCGCGCGCAGGGCCTCGATTTCGGCCTGCATCCGGGCTTCGGTGACGGGTAGAGTGTCCATGGGCATCGCTTTCGTCTTCAGTGAAGAAAATAATACAACGTAATACGTTGGATAATTTTCTATTTCTCCAACTCTATGGACATAATCAATCTAATGTCCATAATATTAAGCGATGCGGCCCCTTCAAAGTAGCTCACCGTGAATTCGCTGGTCACCCTGGATCAGTTGGCACTTCCCGCTCGCCTGGATGGCAGCCTCGGGCGCAATCGCGCTACGTCGCCGGGCCAGTTGGCCGCGACCGATGACCGCTCGGCAGTCCTCGCCTGGCTGGCTCGCTACACGGACTCTCCGGCGACCCTGGCCAGCTACCGCAAAGAGGCCGAGCGCCTCATGCTGTGGTGCGGGCTACAGCATGGTGTGGCGCTGTCAGACCTGACCCACGAGGACCTGTTGATCTACCAACAGTTCCTGGCCGACCCGCAGCCGGCTGAGCGCTGGGTGATGGCACCCGGTCAAAAGCCGAGCCGGACTTCGCCGCTGTGGCGACCCTTTGCGGGTCCGCTGGGTGCGTCGAGTCAGCGCCAGGCGCTGTCGATCCTGAACGCGATGCTGTCGTGGCTGGTGGAGGCCGCGTATCTCGCCGGCAACCCGCTGGCCCTCAGCCGGCGCAAGCGAAGGCACGCCGCGCCGCGCGTCAGCCGCTTCCTACCCATGGAGCATTGGACAATCGTCAAGACCACGATCGAGGCGATGCCCGTCACCACCGAGCGGGACCGACTGCACTCCTCACGCTGCCGCTGGTTGTTTTCTTTGCTCTACCTCGGTGGGCTGCGGGTTTCGGAGATTTGCAATGCAACGATGGGCGGCTTCTTTAGCCGCCGCGGTGCCGACGGCCGCGAGCGCTGGTGGCTCGAAGTCACCGGCAAGGGCAGCAAGGCCCGGCTGGTCCCGGCCACCAGTGAACTCATGGCTGAATTGATCCGCTACCGCAAGGTGGCCTGTTTGAGCCCGCTGCCCCTCGAAGGGGAGGCCTTGCCCCTCATGATTCCGCTGATCGGACCTACCAAACCCATGGCACGTAGCGCGATTCACGAGATCGTGAAGGCGGTGATGCGTGAAAGCGCAGCCCGACTGCGCCAGCGCGGGCCCGAGTTCGAGGCTGCCGCCGCTCACCTTGAGCAGGCGTCCACGCACTGGATGCGCCACACAGCTGGCTCACACCTGAGCGAGAAAGCCGATATCAAGGTGGTTCGCGACAACCTGGGCCACGCCAATATCAGCACCACCAGTGTCTATCTGCATTCCGAAGACGACGCCCGCCACGACGCCACGGCGGCTGTGCATCGCGTCGGATGGGCGACGACGTAGTGCGGTGGCCGCGGCCATTCATCGCGCTTGGTTTCGGGACAGTCCTTTGGGCGTTTTGTCCAGATCGGATAATTGTCCGGATTAGCGAACTCCGGATAAGCGCATGAATCGCGAGCCGGCCATGGTCAGCGATGAGTCGCACCGAAAGGACCTCACCCCTCATGTCAAAAAAAGGGATCATTGCGCTGGACGCAGACGGGGTCCTGCTGGACTACGGCTTGGCCTACGCCGGCGCGTGGCAGAAGGCCTTCGGCCTGCTTCCGCGCGAGCGCGACCCACTGGCCTATTGGCCGATCGACCGTTGGGAAGTTGAGCATCTGGCTGATGAACGCCTGGACATGTTGCGGCGCTGTTTCGACGAAGAGTTCTGGTGTGGCATTCCACCGGTGCCAGGCGCCATCGAAGCCTGCCACCTGCTCACTGCAGCCGGATTTGAGTTGGTATGCGTCACGGCGCTACCCGAAGAATTTCGCTCGGCTCGCGAGCGCAACTTGCGCGCCCACGGATTCCCGATCGACATGGTCCACGCCACCGACAACGTCGTACCAGGTGGCCGCAGCCCGAAGGCCGAGACCTTGCATCGGCTGCGGCCGGTAGCGTTCGTCGACGACTACCTGCCGTACCTCATCGGGATCGACGACAGCATCCACCGCGCGCTGATCATGCGGGCCGCAACGGGCTCACCCAATGTCGGTGAAGCATTGCGCTTCGCGGACTCGCAGCACGCTGACCTGTTGGCATTCGCCAAATCGTGGACGCGCCGGTGAGCACCTGGGGAGCTTGAGTCCTGTGCCGCAGGAGCCGGCGATGAGTTGCGGCAACCGTGTCAATCTGCACCGGAAGGACGATCACCCAATGACAGTAAACAGTCACTGGCGGTGAACGGAATGCGATCCAAGAACATGAGGCCGACGATCCGTGGATGGATGCGTTGAATGGTTGTGCTCGCGTGCCGCTTTTTCAAGTCCTTCCAAAATTCCGCACTCAGCCGTTTGGCCGTTGTCCGAGCATTTCGCGCGCAAAGTTCGTAGTTCCTTTTCCAGGACTTTCAGTTCTTTGATGCGGGTCACCACGTGAGCGATGTGTCCTTCGAGCAGTTGATCGACTTCACCGCAGTTGTCCTTTGGCGCGTCCTTGAACCGCAGCAGTACCCGGATTTCATCCAGTGTCATGTCCAGGCACCTGCAGTGCCGTATGAATGCAAGGCGCTGGGCATGTGCGCTGTCGTACACACGGTAGTTGCCGTCAGTGCGGTTTGCCACCGGCAAAAGGCCTTCGCGTTCGTAGTAACGAATGGTCTCTGCCTGGGTTCCCGCCGCTTTGGCCAACTCTCCGATTTTCATTTATGCGCTCCAGCTTGACTCTAATGCCACTACAGGGTTTCCAATTAAGCCATGGATACAAAAAACCTGCCCCCTACGGACTGTTGCGACTCTGCCACGTGCTCCGCGCCGCCCGCTGCCACCAGCGGGGTTGCGGATGCCCCCGTTTTTCGCATAGCCACGATGGATTGCAGTGCCGAAGAGGCCGAAATCCGCCGTGCTCTGGACCCGATTCCTGGAATTCGTACCCTGAACTTTCAGTTAGGCGCCCGGACATTGAGCATTGACGCGCCCCAGACCGTTCTACCGCAGGCATTGGAGGCCATTCGCAACGCTGGTTTCAACCCCGAGCCTGTCAACCCAGCTCGCGCGCAAGCCGAGGCACACAACGGCCCGAGCAAAATACATCACCACGAGCAAGATCTGGGCGGCGGCGTCATGCGTCTGGGCATGGCCCTGGGCATGGCGGTCGCTGCTGAAGTAGTGGGTTTCGTCGCTCCAGAAACCCTGCTCTGGAGGCTCACGGGCATGGCGCTGGCGGGCATAGCCATCTGGCTCGCCGGGCTGGACGTCTACAAAAAGGGCTTGGCAGCGCTGTGGCGGCGCAAGCTCAACATCAATGCGCTGATGTCAGTGGCCGTCACCGGAGCTTTCCTGATTGGGCAATGGCCGGAGGCGGCCATGGTCATGGCCTTGTACGCCATCGCCGAATTGATCGAAGCGCGCGCCGTTGACCGTGCGCGCAACGCCATCAAAGGGCTGCTGGCGCTCGCGCCGGACGAAGCGTTGATGTGGACTGCGTCGGGCCAATGGCAACCCACGCCGGTTGCCCAGGTCCCGCTCGAATCCACCGTGCGTATTCGTCCCGGTGAGAGGCTGCCCCTTGATGGGGTCATCACAAAGGGAACGGGCGCGATCAACCAGGCGCCGGTAACAGGTGAAAGCATTCCCGTGGACAAGGCGCCTGGCGATCAGGTGTTCGCGGGCACCATCAATGAAGCAGGTGAGCTTGAAATTCGCGTGACAGCGGTGGCCAGCAACAGCACACTGGCACGCATCATCCATGCTGTGGAGCAAGCGCAGGGGACGCGGGCGCCCACCCAGCGCTTTGTTGACCGTTTCGCGGCCATCTACACACCTGCTGTCTTCGCGCTCGCCGTGGCTGTTGCGGCACTCACCCCATTCTTGCTGGGCCTCAACTGGCAGGAGGCCATCTACAAGGCGCTGGTCCTGCTGGTCATTGCCTGTCCCTGTGCGCTGGTCATCTCAACGCCCGTTACCGTCGTTAGCGGCTTGGCCGCGGGGGCCCGCCGGGGCATCTTGATCAAAGGTGGAATCTACCTTGAGACCGCACGTTCCCTGAAGACAGTTGCGCTGGACAAGACCGGGACCATCACCCAGGGCAAGCCTACGCTGGTCGCATGGCAAGCATGGAAGGGTGCGGACACCGCGACAGCGCAGAGATTGGCGGTGAGTCTGGCAAGCCGCTCTGACCATCCGGTGTCACAGGCCATCGCTGCTGGCCTTCAAGATGAAGGAGCGCCGGTGGAAGACTTCAGCGCCCTGCCGGGCCGCGGTGTACAGGGCAGGATCGAAGGGCATCAGGTGCTGCTGGCCAACCATCGAGCCGTTCACGAGCGCGGGCTGTGCGGCCCGGAACTGGAAGCCGAACTGGGCAAACACGAGCAGCAGGGCCGCACGGTCACGCTGCTGGCCAACGCCAATGAAGTGATTGCTGTTTTCGCAGTTGCCGACACCATCAAGGAAACCTCCCGCCAGGCCGTCGCTGAACTGAAGTCACTGGGCGTCACGCCTGTCATGCTGACAGGAGACAACCTCGCAACGGCCAAGGCCATCGCCGCGCAGGCCGGCATTGACGATGCCCGCGGTGATCTGCTACCCGAAGCCAAGCTGGAAGCCATCAAGGATATGCAGGCCCGCTATGGCGCGACAGGCATGACGGGCGACGGCATCAATGACGCCCCTGCATTGGCACAGGCCGACATTGGCTTTGCGATGGGTGGAGCCGGGACCGACATTGCCATGGAGGCGGCCGATGTGGTGATCATGAACGACGACTTGCGCAGGGTTGCCGAAACAGTGCGATTGTCACGGCGCACGCACAATGTGCTCTGGCAGAACATCACGCTTGCCCTGGGCATCAAGAGCGTTTTCCTGGTGCTGGCCGTGTTCGGCAGCGCCACCATGTGGATGGCCGTGTTTGCGGATATGGGTGCCAGCCTGTTGGTGATTGCGAACGGCTTGCGCCTGCTGCGCGGGAGCAAACAGCCATGACCAGCCCCTCCTCCATTCCCCTCTCTGCAGACCGGCGAGCCCAGGCGTTCAACTACCTGATAGAAGCCTTCCAGCGAAGCGCGGGGGACGCTGTGGAAGCGCGCTGGTTGTGGCTGGAAGCCGCCCATGTGACAGGTCAGTCAGTCCTGAAGCTGCATTGGCAATCACATGTCTGGATGCTCAGGCACGCCCGGCAAAGTCAAGATCGTGCGGAGATCGGTGGCCAGCTGTTCCGGCTTGCACTGGTCCCGCTGGGGCACTTGCTGCAAAGATTGCCACTTGGCAACATTGGCCGCAGCCACGTCAACGCCTTCAAGCCGATGGTCGTCCCAGACGCAGTGGCACAACGTATCCGGGAAGCATGGAACTCCATTGGCGCACAGGAGGCAGCGTGAGTCGGTCGCCGCAGAATCGGCCGTCGCGTGCCGGGCAACTCATGCTCATCGCCTGGCTGGTCAGCCTGGTGGCCACGGCTGCGGCGCTGTTCATTGGCGAGGTTATGGGCAGGGTGCCCTGCGTGTTGTGCTGGTACCAGCGCATCGCCATGTTTCCATTGGTCGTCGTGCTGGGTGCGGGCGTCCTGCGCCAGGACCACGCCATGGTTTTGCCCGCTTTGGTCCTGGCTGCGGCGGGCTGGTTCGTAGCGGGCTACCACACGCTGCTGTACTGGGGCTGGATCGATCCGGCCATCACGCCCTGCGGCTCGGGGCCTTCGTGCAAGCAGGCTGTACTGCAGGTTCTGGGGGCGTTCGACCTGCCCTTTGTTTCGTGGCTGGCTTTCACGGTGATCGTGCTGGCCCTGGCCGTTTCATTGAAAGGGAACAAGCATGTTTGACCCAAAGAAGGTGGCGTTAGCCAGCCTGGTGCTGGTGGTTACCGCCTTCGTGGCAGGCGCCTGGCTGTACAAGCGAGACGCCGCGCAAGCCCAATCCGGGCTCGCCCAAGGCCAGCCAGAACAGGTCATTCGCGCGGACGCCGCGCGCCATGGTTCAGCGGACGCCAAAGTCACGATCGTCGAATTCTTTGACCCCGCGTGCGAAGCCTGCCGCGCGTATTACCCGCTGGTCAAGCAAATAGTCAACACCAGTTTTGGCCGGGTCAGCCTGGTGCTGCGGTACGCACCGCTGCACAAGGACTCTGACCAGGCCGCACTGATGCTGGAAGCCACCAGGCGGCAAGACAAGTTCTGGCCCGCCGTGGAGGCAGCGCTGGCAGCCCAGGACCGCTGGGCCAGCCATGACAAGCCCGACATTGCACAGCTGTGGACCGCGCTCGCGGCCGCGGGCATCGACATCGAGCGGGTGCGTGCCGATATGAGGACCGAGGCCGTCACGGGCGCCCTGGCCCAGGACATGGCGGCGCTCACGGCGCTGAAGGTCCAGCGGACGCCCACCTTCTACGTCAATGGCAAGCCTTTGGTTGACTTCGGCGCGCAGCAGCTGAAAACGCTGGTGTCAAGCGAAGTGAAGGCCGCATACGGTGATTGAATGCGACGGCGTAAACACCCTATGCCAACATTCAATCCATGGATACCGGGGCACCCACACGGCGGGCGCTCCAGGTCGGGTGCTTCTGCGCGCGCGCCAGATCAGCCAGAACGTCTTGCCGCGTCAGTGTTCCAACTTGGGCCGGCACGGGCGCGCCCACGCGAAGAAAGGCCCAGCTGCCGTTGGCCTTGGCGCGGTCCATCTCGGCCAGCACCTCGGCCCTTGATTTGCCGGGCTGCGCATGCTCAGGGTGTACGGTGTACCCCATCTCGGTGGTGGCGGAGTGGATGACGTTGCTGGCGAACGCCGGAACAGCGACGACAAACAGGGCAGCAGAAAGTACGCGACGGATCATGGTGATTTCCTTCTTCAAGACGGGGGTGCGGTGAGTCGATCGCCGCGAAGACACGACCTTCGTGTCTCTTCCTGAAGTCTGCATAAACGACGCGGACGTGAAGCGTTCATAAAAATTACATCTTTGTCATATTGACCCGCACGCGGTCTGCATCAGATAACCTTTGAAGCATGAAAATTCTTGTTGTGGAAGATGAGCGCAAGCTCGCTGACTATTTGCACAAAGGCCTGAGCGAACACAGCTTTGTCGTGGATATCGCCCGTGATGGCATTGACGGCAAGTACCTCGCTATCGAGGGTCAATACGATCTGCTGATCCTGGACATCATGCTGCCCGGCATTGATGGCCTGGCGCTGCTGCACGCCGTGCGGCAAGTCAAGGCCACTCCCATCCTGATGTTGACCGCGCGCGACCGGATTGAGGACCGGGTTCACGGGCTGCAGCAGGGTGCGGACGACTACCTGGTCAAGCCTTTCGCCTTTTCGGAACTGCTGGCCCGCGTACGGGCGCTGCTGCGCCGCGGCGGTGCCGTACAGGAAAGCGCCGTTCTGCGGTTGGCCGACCTGGAGGTCGATCTCATACGCCGCAAAGCCACCCGTTCGGGCCAGAGGCTGGACCTGAGCTCCAAGGAATTCTCGTTGCTCACCCTGCTGATGCAACGAAAGGGCGAGATCCTGGCCAAGACCACACTGGCCGAGCAGGTCTGGGACATGAACTTTGACAGCGATACCAATGTCGTGGAGGTTGCGGTTCGGCGCCTGCGCGCCAAACTGGACGATCCTTTCCGCGCCAAACTGCTCCAGACGGTGCGCGGGATGGGATACGTCCTGGAAGAACGCAGCGCATGAATCTGGGGCAAAAGAAACCCTATTCCATCGGGTTGCGGCTGTCCTGGACGTTTGCCGGCCAGACGCTGCTGGGCCTGGGCGCCACCAGCCTGGGCATTTATCTTGTCATGCTCATTAACCTGTCCCACCGTGCCGACGCTGAACTGGCACGCAAGGCGGCTCTCGTACAGCACCTGGTGAATGAGGCACGGCAAAGCGGTGACTTGCCCACGATGCGCCACAAGCTGGATGAATTTTTTGTCGCGCACGATGACCTTGAGGTCACACTCATGGATGCCAGTGGCTACCCGGCCTACACGGGCGTGCGGCTTCAGGGCGTTCTCAGCAGCCATCTGCGCAGCACTACATTTGACCTTCCCGCGGGTGTGGTCGGCACCGGCCCTGGCCGGGCGCAGATCACCATGAACCGTTCTGCGGACAGCCAGATGCTCCATCGTCTCGCGCTTGCGTTGATCGTGGCCACGGTCATGGGCGCGGTGATCGTCTCGGCAGCAGGATTCTGGATGGTGCGCAGGTCGCTCGCCCCATTGCATGGGCTGGCACGCCAGACGCAGGCATTGAGGGCTGACCGGCTGGGCAAGCGCCTTTCACTGGACCAGCCGGTACAGGAGTTGCAGCCGTGGATTGATGAATTCAACGAGCTGCTGGTCCGATTGGAATATGCCTACGGGCAGCTGGAGGGCTTCAACGCAGATGTAGCACACGAGCTGCGCACGCCGCTGGCTACATTGATAGGCCAGACCGAAGTCGAGCTGTCACGTGATCGCAGTGCGGACGCTTTGCGCGATACCTTGGCCTCCAACCTGGAAGAGCTGCGAAGGTTGTCCTCCATCATCAATGACATGCTTTTCCTGTCACGGGCGGACAATGGCGCCAGAATTGCCGCTTCGCCAGAGGTCAGCCTCGCCTCGGAAATCCACAAGGTGCTTGAGTTTTACGAAGCCGCCCTGGCCGAACGAGGCCTGGTCGCGTCGGTACTCGGCGATGCCTGCACTGCATTCGACGCTGGCCTGATCAAGCGCGCGGTATCCAATCTGCTGAGCAATGCCATCCGGTACGCCTATCCAGGGACCGAGGTGATGGTCCGAATCCAGCGGCAAGAACGCGCCATCGCTTTGGTGGTGAGCAATACAGGGCCTGAGCTGGCGCCAGGCGCGCTTCCCAGGCTGTTTGACCGCTTCTATCGCGGGCAAAGTTCACGTGAAGGCAGCAGCGAAAATCATGGGCTTGGCCTGGCAATCGTCAAGGCAATCGCCCAGATGCATGGCGGCGAGGTGCTGGCAACCTCCGACAGGAATCTCACCTCCATCGGGATGACACTGGCCCTTGTTTCACATCACGATGCGGCGCGCTGAAGCGCCGTGAGTCAGGACCGATCCTCAAGGACGTACCCCATGCCACGCACCGTGTGCAGCAGCTTCTGAGTGAATGGGTGATTGAGCTTAGCTCCCACGGGTGGCCTTTTTTGTGGATGGACATGGCCAGCAAGAGCTCCTATGTCCCCTCACAATGGTGGAATGAAAACCTTCTTGCTTTTCGTTGCAACCGCTCTGGCCGAGATCATTGGCTGTTACCTGCCATACCTGTGGCTCAAGCAAGGCCGGTCCGCGTGGCTGTTGATCCCCGCCTTCCTGAGTCTGGCCCTGTTCGCCTGGTTATTGACGCTGCACGAATCAGCGGCGGGCCGTGTCTATGCCGCCTACGGCGGCGTTTACGTGGGCGTCGCGCTCATTTGGCTTTGGGCCGTGGATCAGGTCCGCCCCACCTTGTGGGACATGGCCGGTGTGGGGGTCGCGCTGATGGGGATGATGATCATCATGTTTCAGCCGGCACGGTAAAGGGCGATGCACCAGAATGATCGCCGTCAGCCAACGATCATCCAGGTTACATATTCGTCAGCTTGAAATCAGAGCCGACAGTGTCAGGTAGTATGCCGGTGACAATTCTCGAAGTTCCTATGGCCTTGTTGCTTCCAGGTAATAAGCCCGAGCCCATCAGCCCGTTAAAATCCCTTCTGTGAAACGCTTCCTCTGCTTCCTGTTCATGCTGTGGCTTGCCGCTCAGGCCAGCTTGGCACAGGCGCATGTGGTGGCAGAAGATCTTCACGCTCTGACGCACGCCGTGCAGGCGCTTGACGTACAACAGGCCGATGCAGACCACCAGGACGATCCTTGTGGCGTGACGCACTGCTGCCACCCCACAGGCTTTCTCACGAGTTCGTCAAGCGTGCATCCGCCAGAGCCAATGGCCCGCATGCCATCCATGGCTGAGAGCGCCAAAAGCCGAACGCCCCCGCACGAAATAGAACGCCCCAAATGGGCTCTCGCCACCACCGCCGTGGCGAGCCTCTAACCCTGCTGGCACCAGCCCTCCTATCGCCGTCAGTCTCTTGAGGTTCGCCGAAGTACCTGTTTGCTTCGGAGAGTTGTCTTGCTTGTTTTACCTTTGTCGCTTCGGCGCGCGGGCGTCGTCGCCGGGCTGTGCCTTGGCCTGCTTGCGCCCGCGCAGGCCCAATCCCCCGCCCCTGTTTCCCTGCGCCAGGCACTTGACGCAGCCTGGGCGCTGAGCCCTGCCGCGCGTGCGGCCGCCAGCCGCCAGGCCGAGCTGCAGGCGCGCGCCGCTGCAGCGCGCGCGCTTCTATCCGGCAGCCCGTCGGCCACGCTGGCCCACCGCACCGACCGCCTGCAAACCAACGGCGGCCTGCGCGAGTATGAGGTCGAGGTCGCCCTGCCGCTGTGGAACCCCGGCATGCGCCAGGCTACACAACGCCAGGTGGCTGCCGACGCCGCCTTGCTGGACCAACAAAACACACTGGCCCGGCTCAAGCTGGCCGGCGAGCTGCGCGAAGCAGCCGGACTGCTGGCCGCGCAGCTCGCCGAGCGGGAGCTGGCCGCACGCAAACTGGACGAAGCCAACCGCCTGGCAGCCGACACCGAGCGCCGCGTAAAGGCGGGCGATACCGCACGCGTGGACCTGCTGCAAACCCAGGGCGCATCCAGGCAGGCAGAAAGCGCGCTGGCACAAGCGGATGCCGCGCTCGCGCGGGCCCGGGGCCACTGGCGCAGCCTGACCGGTCTGAATGCCGACCCCGCCTGGAGCGAACAGCCCGGCACGGCGGCGGATCACCCCGGCGTGCTGGCCGCGCAGGCCCAGGTGCGCAGCGCGCAAACGCGCCTGGCGCTGACCGATGCAGACCGGCGCGACCCGATGGAGCTGGGCGTGGGCGTGACCCGCGAACGCGCTGCTGCCGGTGCGCCGGGTGAAACCACGATGCGATTCGCCTTGCGCATCCCCTTCGGCGGTGACACACGCAACGCCGCCAAGCTGGCGGCGGCCCGCGCCGAGCTGGACGCCGCACAGGCAGAGGCTGACGCCCTGCAACGCCAGATCGAGGCCGAGCGAGAAAGCGCCCAGGTCCACCTGGATGCCGCGCGCCGCAATGAAGTGCTGACCACCCAGCGTGCCACGCTAGCAGGCCAGGCGCAGGCACTGATCGCCAAGGCCCACCAACTGGGCGAAGCCGACTTGCCCACCCGCATGCGCGCCGACAACGACAAGTACGACGCCGACCTCGCGCTGGCCCGCGCCCGCATTGACACCCTGCGCGCCACCGCCCAACTGAATCAAGCCCTCGGACTGCTCCCATGAAACTGCTGAATCAAGTCAAGAACCGGGCTGTTGCCCATATGAAGAATGCACAAGCCGCAGCGCTGGCCGTAGTGTTTGCGATGGCTGCGACCTTTGCGGTGGCGGGCCCTGGGCATGACCACGGCGACGAAGCCCCAGCCGCATCGGGCACTGCATCACCCCGCGTGACCAGCCACTCAGACCTGTTTGAACTGGTGGCCATCGTGGACGCTGGCGTCATGACCGTGTACCTGGACCGCTATGCCAGCAACGAGCCGGTGTCGGGCGCCAAGGTCGAAGTTGAGGCCGGTGCCGCCAAAGGCATGGCACAGCCGCAACCAGACGGAACCTACCGTTTTGAGCATGCCGTTTTCAAAACGCCGGGCACGGTGCCCGTGAGCTTTACCGTGAACGACGGCAAAGACACGGACCTGTTGGCCGGCGACCTGAAGCTGCAGGACGACCATGTAGGGCACGACCATGACGAAGCCGCGCGCCCCTGGCTGCGCTGGGCGGGCTATGCCGTCGGTGCGCTGGTACTGCTTATGCTGGCTGGGTGGGCTGCGAAACGCTGGGGCCGCCGCAGTGTGATGCCCTTGTTGGCAGTTGTTGTCGTGGCGACGGGCTTGGCCATGCCCCAGGACGCCGCAGCAGGCGCCGGCCATGACCATGGCGAAGAGGCCGCATCGGCCAGCGGCAACTCACCCAAGCGCCAGCCCGACGGCAGTGTGTTCCTGCCCAAGCCGAGCCAGCGCCAGCTGGGCGTGCGCACGGTGGTGGCCGAAGAAAAGGCCTTGCCCAAAACAGTGGAACTGACCGGTCGCGTCGTGGCGGACGCCAACGCGGGCGGCAAGGTGCAACCCACACAGGCGGGGCGCATAGAGCCCGGCCCGCGCGGCCTGCCCCAGCTGGGCCAGGCCGTGCGCAAGGGCGAAACGCTGGCGGTGCTGCGTGCGTCCAACGCCGCCATCGAGCGCGCCAACCAGGTGGCGCAAACCGCCGAGCTGAGGGCCAACCTCGACCTGGCCCGCAAGCGCGTGGCCCGTCTGGAGCAGTTGGAAGGCACCGTGGCGCAAAAGGACGTTGACGCCGCCCGTGCCGAAGCCGACAGCCTGGCGCAGCGCCTGGCTGCCGTAGGCGCCAGTGTGAACGCGACCGAGGCGCTGGTGGCTCCCGTGTCTGGGGTGATCGCCGCCGCCAATGTGGTGGCCGGCCAGGTGGTGGACGCGCGCGAAGTCCTGTTCGAGATCGTGGACCCGGCGCGGCTGATGGTAGAGGCCAGTGCGTTTGACGCGGCCCTGCTGGGCAACATCGCATCAGCCAGCGCCAGCGCAACGCCGGGTACGGCCGTGGCGCTGCGCTTCGTGGGCGCGGGCCGCACGCTGCGCGAAGGCGCCATTCCGCTGCTGTTCAGCACCAGCGCTGGCAAGGATGCAGTGCCACTGGCCGTCGGCCAGCCGGTCAAGGTCATCGTGCAGACGCGCGAAACCGTCAAGGGCTTTGCCGTGCCCACCGGCGCGGTAGTCAAGAACCCCAGCAACCAGGACATGGTGTGGGTGCATACCGGCGCCGAAGTGTTCCAGCCGCGCTCTGTACGGGCGATTGCGCTGGACGGCGCAACGGTGTCGGTGGTGGATGGGCTCAAGGCCGGTGACCGGGTGGTGACGCAAGGCGCACCGCTGGTCAACCAGGTCCGCTGAAGCGAGGCTCACCCATGTTTGAAAAATTGGTGCATGCCTCATTGGGCAATCGCCTGATGGTGATCGTCATGTCGGTGGTGCTGCTGGTGCTGGGCGCGTTCACACTCGTCAGGATGCCGGTGGACGTTTTCCCCGACCTCAACAAACCCACCGTCACGCTGCAGGTGGAAGCCGGCGGCATGGCCCCCGAAGAGGTGGAGCAACTCATTACCTTCCCGCTGGAAACGTCCATGGGCGGCATACCGGGCGTGGAGTCCATCCGCTCGGTGTCCAGCGTCGGCCTGTCGTTCGTGTACGTCACGTTCGACTGGAAAACCGACATCTACCGCGCACGCCAGATGGTGGGCGAGCGCCTGCAGGTCGTGCGCGAGCAACTGCCCCAGGGCGTGGAGCATGTGGGCATGGGCCCGATCAGCTCCATCATGGGCGAGATCATGCTGCTGGCGCTGCCCATCGACACGGCAAAAATCAGCCCCATGGCGGTGCGTGAATACGCTGACTTCGTGATGCGCCCGCGCCTGTTGACCCTGCCGGGCGTGGCCCAGGTGGTGCCCATCGGCGGTGAAGTGCGCCAATACCAGGTGCAGCCCGACACCGCACGCATGGCGGCGCTGGGCGTGGACCTGGAAGGTATTGAGGCTGCCCTCAAGGGCTTTTCGGGCAATTCCAGCGGCGGCTTCCTGGAGCTGAACTCGCGCGAATACCTGATCCGCAACATTGGCCGCACGACACGGCTGGAAGATTTGCAGCGCTTGCCCGTGACCTTCCGCAACGGCCGGTCCATCCAGTTGCAGCAGGTGGCGACCGTCACCTTCGCGCCCGCGATCAAGCGCGGGGACGCGGGCCTGAACGGCCAGCCAGCCGTGATTCTGGGCATCCAGAAACAGCCCGACGCCGACACCGTCAAGCTCACCGAGAAGGTGGAAGCCGCGCTCGACGAGCTGAAAAAGGGCCTGCCCGCCGGCATGGGCGAGCCCAAAATCACCATGCGCCAGGCGACGTTCATCGAGTCGTCGGTGGACACGCTGCGCGGCAAGCTGCTGGCGGCGTCGGTCGTAGTGGCGGTGGTGCTGTATTTCTTCCTGCTGAATGTGCGCACCACGCTGATCTCTTTGACCGCCATTCCGCTGAGCGTGATGATCACCGTGCTGGTGTTCAAGTATTTCGGCCTGTCAATCAACACCATGACGCTGGGCGGCTTGACCATTGCCATCGGCGGGCTGGTGGACGATGCCGTGGTGGGTGTGGAGAACGTGCTGCGCCGGCTCAAGATGGACCGCGCCGCGCACCCGAACCACCGCATGGGTCCGCTGGAGCTGATTGCCAAGGCCACGCTGGAGGTGCGCTCGGGCATCGTGATCGCCACGGTCATCATCGTGCTGGTGTTGATGCCGCTGTTCTTCCTGCCTGGCATCGAGGGGCGGCTGATGCAACCGCTGGCCATTGCCTACATTGTGTCGCTGCTCGCGTCGATGGTGGTATCGGTCACGCTCACACCGGTGATGTCTTACTACCTGCTGCCGCGCATCAAGGGGTTGGACCATGGTGACACTAGGGTTCAGGCCTGGATTAAGGCGCGATATGCCGCCGCCTTGACACGCGTGCTGGCGGCGCCACGCGTCTGGGTGGCTGCAGGCGCCGTGTCTGCCGTGCTGGCCATGCTGGCGGTGCCTCTGTTTCCCACCACCTTCTTGCCGCCGTTCAACGAAGGCGTGGCGCTGGTGGGCTTGCGTTTGAACCCCGGCACGACGCTGACGGAATCGGCCCGCATTGGCAGCATCGCCGAAAAAGCACTGGCGGGCGTGCCCGAGGTTGAGCACGTAGGCCGCCGCTCGGGCCGCGCCGAACTGGACGAGCACGCAGAGGGCGTCCATGTGTCGGAGCTGGACCTGAAGCTCAAGCGTAGCGATCGCAGCATTGAAGCGGTTTACGCCGACATCCGCAGCCGCATTGCGACGCTGCCGGCGGCTATCGCCATCGGCCAGCCCATCAGCCACCGCATCGACCACATGCTGTCGGGCGTGCGCTCGCAGATCGCCATCAAGATCTTTGGTGACGACCTGGACGTGCTGCGCGGCGAAGCCGAGGCGCTGCGCCAAAGGCTGTCGTCCATCAACGGCGTGGTGGACCTCGAAGTGGAAAAGCAGGTGCTGACGCCACAGATCAAGGTGCAGGTGGACTACGACCGCGCGCTGGGCCTGGGCATCCCCCCCGCCAAGCTGCTGGCCGAGCTGCAGGTGCTGATCGACGGCGAGCGGGTGACGCAGATCGTGGAGGGCAGCCGCCGCTTCAACCTGGTGCTGCGCTTACCTGAAGCCTCACGCGGTATTGAGAGCCTGCGCAACCTGATGATCGACACGCCGGGCGGGCGCGTGCCGCTGTCGCAGCTGGCGTCGGTGGAAGAGTCCGACGGGCCCAACCAGGTCAGCCGTGACGACGGGCGCCGCCGTATCGTGTTGTCGGCCAACGCCCAGGGGCGCGCGCTGAGCGATGTGGTGACCGACATCCGCGCGGCCATCGGTGAGACCAAGCTGCCCGAGGGCTACTTCATCAGCATCGGCGGCCAGTTCCAAGCACAGGAGGAAGCGTCAAGGCTGATCGGGCTGCTGTCCATTGCGTCCGTGGGGCTGATCTTTTTGATTCTGTATTCGCGCTACCGCTCGGGCATCCTGGCCGCGATCATCATGGCCAACATTCCGCTGGCGCTGGTGGGTGCTGTGGTGGGTCTGTGGCTGTCAGGCCAGCCGCTGAGCGTGGCCGCGCTGGTGGGCTTCGTCACGCTGGCGGGCATTGCCATTCGCAACGGCATCCTGAAGGTGTCGCACTACATCAACCTGTGCGCTTTTGAGGGCGAGGACTTCGACACCAAGATGCTCTTGCGCGGTTCGCAGGAGCGGCTGACGCCGGTGCTGATGACGGCGCTGGTGGCTGCGCTGGCGCTGGCGCCGCTGCTGTTCGAGGCCGATATGCCCGGCACTGAAATCCTGCACCCCGTTGCCGTGGTGATTTTCTCGGGTCTGATCACCTCGACCCTGCTTGACTCGTTCCTGACCCCCGCGATGGTCGCGCTGTTTGGCCGCAAGCCAATTGCAGCGCTCGTCGAAGACTCCGGCTCTGAAACCTTCTGATCACCCAACCCCGAAAGGAAATACCATGAAACTCAAGACCCTAGCAATCCTGGCCACGTTCGTACTGGGCGCAGCCGCCGCCCAGGCCGCCGGTAACGATGACCACACGCCGAAATTCGGCGGCGTGGTGGTGGAAACGAAGGCGGGTGATTTTGAAATTGTGGCCAAGCCCGACATGATCCGGATCTATGTGAGTGACCACGGCAAGGCCGTGAAGCTGGACGGCGCCAAGGCCAAGGTCACGCTGCTCAACGGCAGCGAGAAAACCGAGGCTGACCTGGCCCCGGTCGGCGACAAGCTCGAAGCCAAGGGGACGTTCAAGGTTGCCAAGGGCACCAAGGGCATTGCGCTTGTGACGCTGGCTGGCAAGCCGGCTGCCACGGCTCGCTTCGAGATCAAGTGACCATGACCTCGACGCTGCGTTCGGCCAAAGGCTGGCCACGAATGTGCTTGACCGCTGCAGTGCTGCTTGCAAGCGCTGTGGCGGCAGGGTGCAGCACCGTGTACGCGGGAAAGTACAACTTTGCGGACGGATGGCGGGAGGGCGAGATCGAGTCGATAGGCGCCGCCGCGAGCATCGCCACACCGCAGTTTTCGGATTGCCGTACGTCGATGTCAGCCGAGCAATTGCGCGCAAGTACGTTCGCGCTCGTAAAGTTCGAGCGCCTCGGACGAACACAGCGCCGCGTGGTTCCCTTGACGGCGGATACGGCTCAACTGAGGCCGGGTGATCCTGTTTACATGGATGTGAGCAACTGCGCCGTGCTGTTGGTGCGGCGATAAGCATCTACGCTGATGGCTGCGAAAGCCCCGCTTACGCGGGGGACGACTTCATTAGGACGTGCTTGCGGGTGCAACTCGGGGCGGCCGACGCATCAACAGGTAGACGGCCGGGATCACGAACATCGACAGTAGCGGCGCGGTGATCATTCCGCCGACCATGGGCGCGGCGATGCGTTGCATCACTTCCGAACCGGTGCCTGTGCCCCACATGATGGGAAACAGGCCCGCGAGGATCACCGCGACGGTCATGGCCTTGGGACGCACTCGCAGGACTGCGCCGTAGCGGATGGCGTCCAGCAGGCTGTCTTCGTCCGCCTTGCCATGCTTGACCCGTTCCTCCCAGGCGTGCTTCAGGTACAGCAGCATGATCACGCCAAACTCGGCCGACACCCCTGCAAGCGCGATGAAGCCCACCGCACCCGCGACTGAAAGGTTGTAGCCCAGCAAGTACAGCAGCCAGATGCCGCCGACCAATGCGAAGGGCAGTGTGGCCATGATGAGGAATGCCTCCTCGAACCGCTTGAAGGTCAGGTACAGCAGCACCAAGATGATGAGCAGCGTGAATGGCACCACCACCTTCAGTTTGGCTGTTGCGCGTTCCAGGAACTCGAATTGACCCGACCAGGAGATCGAATAGCCCGGTGGCAGCTTGACCTTTTCAGTCACCGCTTTCTGCATGTCCTGCACCGCCGAGCGCAGGTCGCGACCCCGGATATCGACGTAGACCCAGCCGGACAGGCGCGCGTTCTCGCTACGCAGCATGGGTGGCCCGTCGGTGATGCGCACGTCCGCCACGTCCGAGAGCACGAGGCGAGCACCCTGCGGCGCGACGATGGGCAGGCTGCGCAACTTTTCGAGCGAATCGCGGACCTCGCGCGGGTAGCGCATGTTGATCGGGAAGCGCTGCAGGCCTTCCACGGTTTCGCCGATGTTTTCTCCGCCGACCGCTGAGGTGATAACGGACTGGACGTCAGCGATGTTCATCCCGAAGCGCGCCGCAGCGTCGCGCCGGATGTTCACGTCGACGTAGCGCCCGCCGGTCAGGCGCTCGGCCAGCGCGCTGGTCACGCCCGGCACGTCCTTGAGCACCCGTTCGATCTCCGCCGTGGCCTTGTCGATCTCGGCCAGGTCCGTGCCGGCGACCTTCACGCCGACGGGACTCTTGATCCCGGTGGCCAGCATGTCGATGCGGTTGCGGATCGGAGGCACCCAGATGTTGGCCAAGCCCGGAACCCTGACGATCTTGTCGAGTTCTTCGACCAGCTTGTCCGACGTCATGCCGGTGCGCCATTGGTCCTTCGGTTTGAACTGGATGGTGGTTTCGAACATCTCCAGCGGTGCCGGGTCGGTGGCCGTTTCCGCGCGGCCGGCCTTGCCGTAAACACTGGCAACCTCTGGCACGGTCTTGATCAGGCGGTCGGTCTGCTGCAGCAGCTCCGAAGCCTTGCCCGCGGACAGGCCCGGCAACGCCGACGGCATGTAGAGCAGGTCGCCTTCATCGAGCTTGGGCATGAACTCACCGCCGATGTGCTGCAGCGGCCAGAGGCTTACGACCAGGATTGCGGCCGCGATGGCCAGCGTGATCTTGGGCGCGCGCAGCACCACGTCGAGCAATGGCCGGTAGATGGCGATCAGGAACCGGTTGAGCGGGTTGCTCTTCTCGTCCGGGATGCGCCCGCGAATCAGGTAGCCCATCAACACCGGAATGAGCGTGACGGACAAGCCGGCCGCCGCTGCCATCGCGTAGGTCTTGGTGAAAGCCAACGGCGAGAACAAGCGGCCTTCCTGCGCCTCCAGCGTGAACACCGGGATGAACGACAGCGTGATGATCAACAGCGAGAAGAACAGGGCCGGTCCGACTTCGGCCGCCGAGTCGCCAATCACCACCCAGCGCGCATCGCCTTTGAGCTCCTCGTCCGGGTGTTCGTGCGCCCAGGTCTCCAGGTGTTTGTGGGCGTTCTCGATCATGACGACTGCGGCATCGACCATCGCGCCGATGGCGATCGCAATGCCGCCCAGAGACATGATGTTGGCATTGACGCCCTGGTAGTACATGACGATGAAGGCGGCCAGGATGCCAAGGGGCAACGAGATGATGGCGACGAAGGCTGAGCGCAGGTGGAACAGGAAGATGAAGCAGACCACCGCGACGACCAGGAATTCCTCGAGCAGCTTGAACGAGAGGTTTTCCACGGCGCGCTCGATCAGGCCGGATCGGTCATAGACCGGGACGATCTCCACGCCCTTGGGCAGACTGGCCTGCAGCGACTTGAGCTTGGCCTTCACGGCTTCAATGGTCTCCAGGGCGTTCTTGCCGGAACGCATGACGATCACGCCGCCGGCAGCCTCGCCTTCGCCGTCCAACTCGCCGATTCCTCGGCGCATTTCCGGCCCGACCTGGATACGCGCCACATCGCCGAGCCGCACGGAGACGCCCGCCGGCGTGGTCATCAGCGGAATCTGCCGGAAGTCGTCCAGCGACTGCAGATAGCCTGAAGCGCGCACCATGTATTCGGCCTCGCCCAGTTCGAGCACCGAGCCCCCGCTTTCCTGGTTGGCCTTCTGCACGGCTTCCACCACTCGGGTGTGCGGGATGGAATACGCGGCCAGCTTGTCCGGATCCAGCACGATCTGGTACTGGCGCACCATGCCGCCCACGGAAGCGACTTCGGCGACGTTGGGAACGGATTTCAGCTCGTACTTGAGGAACCAATCCTGCAGCGCGCGCAACTGGCCCGCGTCCATGGTGCCGCCGCGGTCCACCAGCGCATACTGGTAGATCCAGCCCACACCGGTGGCGTCGGGTCCCAGCGAGGCCTTGGCCCCGGCAGGCAGCCGTGACTGGACCTGGTTCAGATACTCGAGCACGCGCGAGCGCGCCCAGTACAAGTCGGTGCCGTCCTCGAACAGGACGTAGACGAAGGAGTCGCCGAAGAACGAATAGCCGCGCACCGTCTTGGCGCCGGGCACGGACAGCATCGTGGTCGTGAGCGGGTACGTGATCTGATTCTCGACGATGCGCGGCGCCTGTCCGGGATAGGTCGTGCGGATGATGACCTGCACGTCCGACAGGTCGGGCAGTGCGTCGAGTGGCGTCCTGAGCAGCGAATGAACGCCCCAGGCGCTGATCATCAGCGTGGCCAGCAGCACCAGAAAGCGATTGACGATGGACCAGCGGATCAGCCGGGCAATCATTTTTGGGCTCCTTCGGCGGCAAGAGAGCCGCTGGGAGACACGCGAGTCAGCTGTGGAGGCCCGTCCGTGCCCATGTAGAACTCAAAGGTGACCCGGTCCCCAACCTCCAGGTTGCGCGGCAGCTGGCTGGCCGGCGGCCGCTTGAAGTCCATGGTCATCTGTCCCCATTTGAGCGAGGGGATCGGGCCATGCGACAAGGTCAAGGTGTCACGGCCGATGGCCTCGATCCTGGCCTCGCCCTCGTGCTTTGGCGCCGTGTTCGCCGCCGTATTTGCCGCACTGGGCTTGGGCGCATCGTTCAGTCGCGCTTCCACGCCTTTGAGGCTCGCCTCGGAATCGATCAGGAACTGCGAGGACACCACCACTTTCTGGCCCGCCTGCAGCCCGCGCTTGATCTCGGTTTGGCCCCCGGACTCGATACCGGCCTGGACCTCCACCGGCCTGAACCTGCCGTTGTCCTCGGCCACCATCACCACGGTGCGCTTGCCGGTCTGTATCACGGCCTCGGTGGGAATGAGCAGCGCCGGCTCCGCGCGCGTGTCCATGAACTGCATGGACACGAACATGCCGGGTACGAGGCGCGTGCCCGGGTTGTTGAGTTCCAGGCGGGCCTTGAGTGTGCGCGTGGCGGCATTGACGTCCGGCAGGATGGCCTGTACCCGACCTTCGAACGAGACACCCGGCGCCGCCGGGCTCTGCGCTCGCACCATTGCGCCCGGCCGCACCAGGGCGGCCTGGCTCTCCGGGACTTCGGCGTTAGCCCAGACCGTGGACAAGCCGTTTATGCGAAACAGCGGCGCTCCGGCCATCACCGTCATGCCTTCGCGCGCCGCGAGCTCGACCACCACGCCTGAGATGGGAGACACGATCGTCGTGCGGGCTTGGGTCGTCCCGCTGCGCTCCACCAGACGGATCTGGTCCTCGTTCATGCCCGCCTGGCGCATGCGCTGTCGCGCGCCATCGACCAGGCCGGCCACGTCGTCGCTCTGCATCCGCTTGAGGGACAGGAACTCTTCCTGCGCGGCCACCCAGTCCGGCACATAGAGGTCCACCAGCGGCTGGCCCTTGCCGACGCGATCCAGCGTCGCGCGCACGTACAGGCGCTCCACATAGCCCGTGGCGCGCGCCTGCACCATGACCTGGTCGCGTTCGTTGAAGGCGATATTGCCAACCGCCGCCACCTGCGGCGTCAGCTTGCCTTCGGTCACGACGGCGGTGCGAACACCCAGGTTCTGCTGGATGCGCGGGCTGACCGTGACCTTGCCCTGGTCCGTGTCGCCGTCGGCGTACACGGGCACCAGCATCATGTCCATGAAGGGCGACTTGGCGGGCTTGTCGAACTTGTTGCCCGGCACCATCGGGTCGTGGTAGTACAGGACCTTGCGGCCATTGGCCGGGTCCATGTCGCCCCCCTTGATGCCCGCCGCCATATGGCGGCGCGTGGCTTCCTCGCCTTCGGCGATGCTTTGCGGCACAGCGCCCGGCGCGGTGGGCGCTGCGGCGCCTGCAGTCCGCGCCACAGGCGTGCCGCCGGCCGCCGGCGCGGCCTGGCTGCTGCCGTGGCGCATGCCCATTTCAAAGGCCGCGTAGCTGGCTGCGGCAATTGCTAGAGCCAGGGCAACTGCCCCCATAACGAGTTTCTTGTTCATGGCTTCTCCTGGCGCGGCACGGCAAGGTTGTGATCGGGGATGAGGAAGTTGAGCTGGGCCCAGGCACGGGCTGTTTCCATCTCGACGGTCAAGGCCTGCATGCGGGCGTCGACCTCGTCGCGGCGCGCCACCAGGGTGGCGGCGAGGTCCGCCTTGCCGGTGCGGTAATCGGTGAGGGATGCTTCGGAACGCTGCCTGGCCAAGGGGATGAGTTCGTCCCTGTAGCGCACCACCCGGGATTTGCCGTTCTTCCAGTCGTTGAGCAGGCTGCGCACTTCGGCGTCGTGATTGCGCAGCATCTCCTCGTACTTGGCGCGCGTCTCATCGACCATGGCCAGCTTGGCCGCAAGCTCCCGGTCCTGGCGGTTCTTCTGGTCCCACTGCAAGGGAACCGAGACGCCGAGGGAAATCATGTTGGAGTAGGCTGAACCGCGTTGGCTGTACATGGCCTCGACGCTCCAGTCAGCTTTCTTGTTGGCCTCGGCCAAGCGCGCTTCGGTCTGCGCCGCCTCCACTTGCGCCTTGAGCATGACCAAGTCCGGGTGATATTGGATGTGCTCGTCCAGACGACCATCGTCCAGGCGACTGGTCTGCCAGGCGGGAGCGCCGGTAACAGGCCGTTCAGCGGCTGGGCCCACCCAACGGGCCAGCATCAACGCGGCGTTTCGTTCCTGCTTGTCGAGCTGGCTCAAGCGGTCTTCCAGCATCACGAGGGCAGCCCGCGCGGCGAATACGTCGGCCTGACTGTTGCGGCCTACGCCGAAGCCGGACTCGACGGTCTGCGCCTGGAGCCTGGTTTCCTGCATCTGGCGCAGCACCAGCTCACGCATCTGCTGGGTGTAGTAGCGCTCGATCCAGGCTTTGGCGGTATCTCGCTGAATGTTGGCCATGATCAACTGGCCCTCGGCACGGGTGCGATCCGCTTCGCGCTCGAAGCGTTCAGCGCGCAGCTGGCGTTTCTGCGCGCGAGGCAGTTCCTGGGACAGGCCGATGCGGCGCATCGTCATGAAATCACGCGACAGACTCAGGCGGTCAGGGCCGTTGACGGGCAGGTTTTCGACGCCGAACTTGAGGACGGGGTCGGGCAATTGGCCTGCGGCGGCGGCCATCTCCCGCGAGGCAGTGATAGACGCATTGTTGGCCGCCAGCTGCTGGGAGCGGGCAACGGCAAGCGCCTGCGCTTCAACCAGGCTCAAAGGCTCTGCCGCCCGACCGGGCAAGCTGAGGAAAGCGGCAACCAAGGCCGCGGCGCACGCACGCCTTGAAAGGGAAATGAACATGACAACTCCAGACGACGAAGAACACTCTGCCCGTGCACAAGCGCGCAGGCAGCGGTTAAACGCTCTGGAATGTCAGATTCGGAAGCAGCAGTTGCGAACCGTAATCGGCGGCGCCGTACTTCGCAACAAGGAGGGAACTTGCGCAGGCTGGCGCGGAAGGGAAGGTCGAACTGGCTCGATCGTGTAGGTGAAGCCGGTCGCGACGGCTCCCACGGGCGTCGGCGCCTGAACATTTTCGACAGTTTGTTGAGCGGACTGGCAATGCGCGTGGCACAGGCCGGGTTGCTCGGCATCGACTTTGGTCATCTCGCCAGCGCAAGGCATCGCGGCTTCAGCCATCACGGCAGCTTCGGCGACCTTGGCATCGGCCGGACAGACATAGCCTGCTACTGCCAGCTGCATGAACAGCAGGCTGAACAGCGCGCAGAGCACTGTGATCAGGCGATGACGGCGGCGAGCAAACATAACGAGATTGTAGGATGCGTAGGAGGGTTTGGCTTGCGTGCGCACAGCTATGGATAAGCTGTGCCTACGAAAGTTCACGCCAATAACATCGTATGAGCGAAACAGCCCAAAGAGCATCCCAGATCAAGATATGGGTTTACCCGAGCGTCTAAGCGGGACGAATTGCACCTAAACCGAGATTACCCCATGACGAGGTCGCGCGTGATGAAACGGCCGATCAGCGTGGAGCCGACCAGGGCCGTGGCCTTCTGGATCTGTTCGCGCTTGTTGGGCGTGAGCTGGTCCAGCTGCGCCGGGGTCAGGCCGAACACCGCATTGATCTCGGGAATCAGCCGGGTCAGCAGCGCGGCATCGACCATCCAGTCCAGCCCGGGCACGGGCACGGCGCCGGCGGCCGCGGCCACCAGCGCGCGGCGGTTCAGCAGCTGGCGGCTGCGCCGCACGGCCGCCACCAGGGCGGGGTCACCTTCAGCGAGTTGCAGGGCAGTGGGCATGGTGCCACTGTAGCCTGTGGCCTGCGCGGGGTGTAGAGGCTCACGCCGACAGGGCTTCGATCTGCCCGCTGAGCTCGAGCCAGCGCTCCTCGAGGGCGTGGATCTCGTCGCCCACGGCCTTCAGGCGCTTGCCGGCCTCGGCGATGTCGGCGGCGCCCAGCGGCGTGGCCAGCCGGGCTTCGAGGGCGGTCTTCTCGGCGTTGAGCGCGGCCAGGCGCTTCTCGGCCTTGTCGAGCTCGGCCTTCACGGGCTTGAGCTTGCCGGCCAGTTGCTGGCGCTGTTGCGCGTCCTGCTTGCGCTGTTCCTGCGGGCTGGCCCCGGATTTTGGGTCCAATGTGCCTGGAGTCCTTGCCTGGCGGTCACTTTGTGCTACCAAAACAGGAGCAGCCACCGGGGCCGACAGCGCCGGTTCGGGCGGGCGCGGCGCCTGGGCCGCCTCCTTGGCTTCCTCGCGCTGGCGCCTGGCTTCGTCCAGCAGGTAGCGCTGGTAGTCGTCCAGGTCGCCGTCAAAGTCCTTGACCTCGCCGCGGCCCACCAGCCAGAACTCGTCACACACCGAGCGCAGCAGCGCACGGTCGTGGCTGACCAGCATCAGCGTGCCTTCAAATTCGTTCAGCGCCACGGCCAGGGCCTCGCGCGTGGCCAGGTCCAGGTGGTTGGTGGGCTCGTCCAGCAGCAGCAGGTTGGGGCGCTGCCAGACCATCATGGCCAGCACCAGCCGGGCCTTTTCGCCGCCGCTCATGGTGCCCACGGGCTGCTTGACCATGTCGCCACTGAAGTTGAAGCTCCCCAGAAAGCCGCGCAGCGACTGCTCGCTGGTGCTCTCCTTGACAGCGCTGCCCAGGTCGCGCGCGAGCCGCACCATGTGCTCCAGCGGGTTGCTCTGCGGGTGCAGCACGTCCAGCTCCTGCTGGGCAAAGTAGCCGATGTTCAGGCCCTTGCCCTCGGTTACGGTGCCGGCCAGCGCGCCCATCGCGCGCGCGATGGTCTTGACCAGCGTGGACTTGCCCTGGCCGTTGGCGCCCAGGATGCCGATGCGCTGGCCGCCCTGCACCGAGCGGTTGACGCCGGTGAGGATGATCTTGGGCGCTTCATCTTCCACCTCGTAGCCAAAGCTGGCCCCGGTGATCGACAGCATGGGGTTGGGGATGTTGCCCGGCTCCTTGAACTCGAAGCTGAAGTCGGCCTCGGCCAGCAGCGGCGCGACCTTTTCCATGCGTTCCAGCGCCTTGACGCGGCTTTGCGCCTGCTTGGCCTTGCTGGCCTTGGCCTTGAAGCGGTCAATGAACTTCTGCAGGTGGGCGATCTTGTCCTGCTGCTTTACAAAGGCGGTCTGCTGCTGCTCCATCTGCAGCGCGCGCATGTCCTCGAACTTGCTGTAGTTGCCGCCGTAGCGCGTGAGCTGCGCGTTGGCGATGTGCAGGGTGACATTGGTCACCGCGTCCAGGAACTCGCGGTCGTGGCTGATCACGATCATGGTGCCGGCGTATTTCTGCAGCCACGATTCGAGCCACACCAGGGCGTCCAGGTCCAGGTGGTTGGTGGGTTCGTCCAGCAGCAGCAGGTCGCTGGGGCACATCAGCGCGCGCGCCAGCTGCAGCCGCATGCGCCAGCCACCCGAGAAGCTGTTGACCGGGCTGTCCAGCTCGGCCACCTTGAAGCCCAGGCCCAGGATCAGCGCCTGGGCGCGCGGCACGGCGTCGTGCTCGCCGGCGTCGGCCAGGTCGGTGTAGGCGTGGGCCAGCTCCATGCCGATGTCGCCGTCGTCGGGGTTGGCCTCGTAGGCGGCCTCGATGGCCGCCAGTTGCTGGCGCAGCTCCAGCAGGCGGGTGTCGCCGGCCACCACAAAGTCGGTGGCCGAATCCGCGGTCTCGGGCATGTCCTGGGCGACCTGGGCCAGGCGCCATTGTTTGGGCCGCGAGAGGTCGCCGCCGTCTTCATGCAGCGAGCCATTGAACAGCGCGAACAGCGTGGACTTGCCGGCGCCGTTGCGCCCGACCAGGCCGACCTTTTCGCCGGGGTTGAGGGTGACGGTGGCGCCGTCGAGCAGCACCTTCGCGCTGCGGCGAAGGACAACATTCTTGAGTGTGATCATGGGGGAAAGGTGTGGGCCAGCGCCTCGCGCGTGACCAGCAGCACCTGGTCCTCGCCGGCACTGGTGTCGAGCCAGATGACCTCGAGCTGCGCAAAGGCCGCCTCGAAGTGCTCGCGTTCATTGCCGATTTCCAGCACCAGCACGGCGCGCTCGCTCATGTGGGCCGGGGCCTCGCGCAGCAGGCGGCGGATGAAGTCCATGCCGTCGGCGCCGCCGGCCAGCGCCAGTTCGGGCTCGGCGCGGTACTCGGCGGGCAGGGCCGCCATGGTGGTGGCGTTGACATAGGGCGGGTTGCACAGGATCAGGTCGTAGGGCCCGCGCGCGGCGGCCAGGCCGTCGGATTCAATGAGGGTGACGCGGTCCTGCAGGTGGTGCCGGTCGACGTTGATGCGGGCCACGGCCAGCGCGTCGGCGGAAATGTCGGCGCCATCGACCATGACCTCGGGCCACACCAGCGCGGCCAGCACGGCCAGGCTGCCGTTGCCGGTGCACAGGTCGAGCACGCGGCGCGTGTGTTCGCCCAGCCAGGGGTCGATGTTGCCGCCGTGCTCCGGGTGCACCAGCAGCTCGGCAATGAAGCTGCGCGGCACGATGGCGCGCTGGTCCACGTAAAACGGCACGCCCTGCAGCCAGGCCTCATGCGTGAGGTAGGCGGCGGGCTGGCGGGTGGTGATGCGTGCTTCAAAAAGTGTAGCAACCTGTGCCCGGTCCGTCTGGGCTACAGGCTGATGGGCCACGGAATCGAGGTCGTCCAGCGGCAGCCCGAGCCGCCACAGCACCAGCCAGGCGGATTCGTCAAAGGCGTTGGTCGTGCCATGGCCGAACACCACGCCCGCATCGGCAAGCTGCTGCGCGCCTGCCTCGATGAGTTCGATCACGGTCATGCGTTCAGCGCTTCGAGCGTGCGGCGGTAGATGTTCTTGAGCGGCTCAAGATCGGCCACGGCCACATGCTCGTCGATCTTGTGGATGGTGGCGTTGGGCGGGCCGAACTCGATCACCTGCGGGCAGATCTGGGCAATGAAGCGCCCGTCGCTGGTGCCGCCGGTGGTGGACAGTTCGGCCGTCAGGCCGGTCTCGGCCAGGATGGCGCCGCGGATGGCGTCCACCAAGGTGCCGGGCGTGGTGAGGAAGGGCAGGCCGCCCACGGTCCACTGCAGGTCGTAGTCAAGGCCGTGGTGGTCGAGCACGGCGTGCACGCGCTGCTGCAGGCCTTCAGGCGTGGATTCGGTCGAGAAGCGGAAGTTGAAGTCCACCACCACCGCCCCCGGAATCACGTTGCTCGCGCCCGTGCCGCCATGGATGTTGCTGACCTGCCAGCTCGTGGGCGGGAAGAAGTCGTTGCCGCGGTCCCACTCGATGCCCACCAGCTCGGCCAGCGCCGGCGCCAGGGTGTGGATGGGGTTGCGCGCGAGCTGAGGGTAGGCGATGTGGCCCTGGATGCCCCTGACCGTGAGCTTGCCGCTCATGGTGCCGCGCCGGCCGTTCTTGATCATGTCGCCGGTGCGCTGCACGCAGGTGGGTTCGCCCACGATGCAGTAGTCGGGGGCCTCGCCGCGGGCCTTGAGCGCCTCGCAGACCACCACCGTGCCATCGGTGGCCGGGCCTTCCTCGTCGCTGGTGAGCAAGAAAGCGATCGAGAGAGCCGGCTCGGGGTGGACCGCCAGGAACTCCTCCACGGCCACCACAAAGGCGGCGATGGAGGTCTTCATGTCACTCGCGCCGCGGCCAAACAGCTTGCCGTCGCGGTGCGTGGGGGTGAACGGGTCGCTGCTCCACTGCTCGAGCGGGCCCGTGGGCACGACGTCGGTGTGGCCCGCGAATGCTATGGTTTTGCTAGCGGCTGATGGCCGCCCAGCCTGGACTCCAGGCCTTTTTGCCCATAAATTGGTGACGCGGAAGCTGTCCGGGCCGCTTTCGATGGTCTCGCACACAAAGCCCAGCGGCTTCAGGCGCTCGGCCAGGAGGTGCTGGCAGCCGCTGTCGTCCGGGGTGACGGAGGGGCGGGAGATCAGCTGTTCGGCCAGGTGCAGGGTTCGGGACATGAAGGGTGGGGCGGTCAGTGCTTCACGTCGAGCGTGATTTCGGTGAAGGACGGTTCGTCGTCCAGGTCTTCCTCTTCCGCCTGGGCCTTGCTGGCGTTGGCGAAGTCGTTCTGCAGGCGCCACTGCAGGTTGGTGGGCGAGTCGGCGTAGGCAATGCCTTCCTTCTTGTCCACCGTGCCGTCCACGATCAGGCGGGCAATGTCCTGCTCGAAGGTCTGGGAGCCCTCGGCCATGGACTTTTCCATGGCCTCCTTGACGCCCGAGAAGTCGCCTTTTTCGATCAGCTCCGACACCAGCTTGGTGTTGAGCATCACCTCCACGGCCGGCGCGCGCGAGCCGTGCACCGTGCGCAGCAGGCGCTGCGAGACGATGGCCTTGAGCGCGGCGCCCAGGTCGCCCAGCATGGTGGGGCGCACTTCCACGGGGTAGAAGCTCAGGATGCGGTTGAGCGCCTGGTAGCTGTTGTTGGCGTGCATGGTGGCCAGGCACAGGTGGCCCGACTGGGCGTAGGCAATGGCGGCCGACATGGTTTCGCGGTCGCGGATTTCGCCGATCAGGATCACGTCGGGGGCCTGGCGCAGCGCGTTCTTGAGCGCGGTCTGCAGGCTTTGCGTGTCGCTGCCCACCTCGCGCTGGTTGACCACCGACTTCTTGTTCTTGAACAGGAACTCCACCGGGTCCTCGATGGTCAGGATGTGGCCCGTGACCCGCTCATTGCGGTAGTCCATCATCGACGCCAGCGTGGTGCTCTTGCCGGCGCCGGTGGCGCCCACCATGAGCAGCAGGCCGCGCTTTTCCATGATCAGGTCGCCCAGGATGGGCGGCACGCCCAGCGAGTCCAGCGCCGGGATGTCGGTGGTGATGTAGCGGATCACGGCCGCGTAGCTGCCGCGCTGGCGCATGGCGCTGAAGCGGAAATTGCCCACGCCTTCCAGCGCCAGGGCCATGTTGAGCTCGCCGGAATCCTCCAGCTCCTCGATCCGCTTGGCGGGCAAGACCTCGGACAGCAGGGTCTTGGGCGCATCGGGCGGCAGCAGCTGGTTGTTGATCGGCAGGCACTGGCCGTTGATCTTGATCAGCGCCGGCGCGTGGGCCGACAGGTAGACGTCTGAAGCCTTCTTCTCGCCCATCAGGCGAAGGATGCGTTCCATGGTGCTCATTGTTCGGCCCTCGCGTGGATGCTTCTTGTGGATCAGTCCCTGAGCAGGTCGTTCAGGCTGGTCTTGGCGCGGGTCTGCGCGTCCACCCGCTTGACGATCACCGCGCAGTACAGGCTGTACTTGCCGTCGGCGCTGGGCAGGTTGCCGCTGACCACCACCGAGCCCGCGGGAATGCGGCCATAGCTGACCTCGCCGGTGGCGCGGTCATAGATCTTGGTGCTCTGGCCGATGTACACGCCCATGGAGATCACCGAGTTTTCCTCGACGATCACGCCCTCAACCACCTCGGAGCGCGCGCCGATGAAGCAGTTGTCTTCAATGATGGTCGGGTTGGCCTGCAGCGGCTCCAGCACGCCGCCCAGGCCCACGCCGCCCGACAGGTGCACGTTCTTGCCCACCTGGGCACAGCTGCCCACCGTGGCCCAGGTGTCGACCATGGTGCCTTCGTCCACATAGGCGCCGATGTTCACGTACGAGGGCATCAGGATCGCGCCCTTGGCGATGTAGCTGCCGCGGCGGGCCACGGCCGGCGGCACCACGCGCACGCCTGTGGCCTTCATCTGCGCTTCGTCCAGGTGGGCGAACTTGGTCTGCACCTTGTCGAAGAAGCCCAGGTCGCCGGCCTTCATGACGGCGTTGTCCTTGAGGCGGAAGCTCAGCAGCACGGCCTTCTTGATCCACTGGTGCACCGTCCACTGGCCCACGGCCTGGCGCGTGGCCACGCGCAGCTTGCCGGTGTTGAGTTCGGCGATCACATGCTCGACGGCATCCGTCACCTCCTTGGGCGCCGAGGTGGCGGACAGGTTGGCGCGGTCTTCCCACGCGGCGTCGATGATCTGCTGGAGTTGTTGGGTCATTGATTTCTCAGGCTCTGGATTGGACAAACTGGACGATGCGTTGCGCGGCCTCGAGGCATTCCGCGGTTTCGGCCACCAGGGCCATGCGGATGCGGCCGGCGCCCGGGTTCACGCCGCTGGCTTCGCGCGCGAGGTAGCTGCCGGGCAACACGGTGACATTGTATTGAGCCAGCAGGTCACGGGCGAAGGCGGCGTCATCTCCCCCTCCGATCCCGGCCCACAGGTAAAACCCTGCGTCGGGCAGGGCCACGTCGAGCGCGCCCGCCAGGACGGGTGTGACCTGGGCGAACTTGGTGCGGTACTGGTCGCGGTTGTCCACCACATGGGCCTCGTCGCCCCAGGCCGCGATGCTGGCGGCCTGTACCACCGGGCTCATGGCGCTGCCATGGTAGGTGCGGTACAGCAGGAACTGCTTGAGCAGCTGCGCATCACCGGCCACAAAGCCGCTGCGCAGGCCGGGCACGTTGCTGCGCTTGGACAGGCTGGTGAATGACACCAGGTTGCGGAAGTCGGCGCGGCCCCAGCGCGCGGCGGCCTCCAGCCCGCTCAGGGGCGGTTCGTCGCGGAAATAGATTTCGCTGTAGCACTCGTCGGAGGCGATCACAAAGCCATGGCGCTCGCTCAGCGCCAGCAGCTTGTTCCACTCGTCCTGCGGCATCACGGCGCCCGTGGGGTTGCCGGGCGAGCAGACAAACACCAGCTGGGTGCGCTGCCAGATGGCCTCGGGCACGCTGTCCCAGTCCACCGCGAAGTTGCGCGCCGGGTCGCTGGGGGCGTAGTAGGGCTCGGCCCCCGCGAGCAGGGCCGCGCCCTCGTAGATTTGATAGAACGGGTTGGGGCAGACCACGACCGGTCGCCCCCCGGCGGCGGATGGGTCGATGACCGTCTGCGCAAACGCAAACAAGGCCTCGCGCGAGCCATTGACCGGCAGCACCTGGGTGGCCGGGTCCAGATTGAGCGCATAGCGGCGGGCCAGCCAGCCGGAGAAGGCCGCGCGCAGGGCCGGCGTGCCGGCCGTGGGCGGGTAGGCCGCGAGGTCGCTGGCCGGGTCGTACATGGCGGCGTTCAGCGCCTGCTTGATGAACTCGGGCGTGGCGTGCTTGGGCTCGCCAATGCCCAGGCTGATGGGGCGCAGGGCCGGATTGGGCGTGACGCCCGCGAAGAGTTTGCGCAGCCGCTCGAAAGGGTAGGGCTGCAGGCGGGCAAGCAGGGGATTCATTGGCTCCGATTATCCGGGAAGAGTGCCTTGACTCCCGCAACAGGGAAGTCAAGAATGGCTGCAATTAGAACCGGGCCCGCCAGAAGTCGGCGGCCTCAGGGGGAAGGAATTACATCGCCATGACGACAGATCGTCCGAGTGCTGCTGCCGGCCTTGCCCGCCAGGTGGAGTTGGTGCATGCCCGCTTTGGTGATTTGCTGGAGTCCACGCCCGACGCCATCTTGCTGGTCAATTCGTCGGGGCTGATGGTGCTGGTGAACTCACAGGCCGAGACCATGTTCGGCTATCGCCGCGTGGAAATGATCGGCCACCCCATTGAAATGCTGCTTCCCCAGCGCGCCCGCGAGCAGCACGTGCATCACCGCGACCAGTATTTTGGCCAGCCGCGGCGGCGCGCCATGGGTGCCGATCTCGAACTTCATGGCCTGCAAAAGGGCGGCCAGGAGTTTCCCGTCGAGATCAGTCTCAGCCCGCTGGACACCGAGGCCGGCATGATGACCATGAGCGCGGTGCGTGACATCACCGATCGCCAGCGCGCCGACCGCCGCTTTCGTGAACTGCTTGAATCGGCGCCTGATGCCATGGTGATCGTGAATCGCGAAGGCCGCATCGAGCTGGTCAACTCCCAGACCGAAAAGCTGTTTGGGTACCAGCGCGAGGAGTTGCTGGGCCAGACGATCGAAATCCTGGTGCCCCATCGCTTTCGCGACCGCCACCCGGGCCATCGGGCCGGATTCTTCGGTCAGCCGCGGGTGCGGTCCATGGGGGCCGGCCTTGACCTGACCGGCCTGCATCGAAGCGGCTCGGAATTTCCCGTGGAAATCAGCCTCAGCCCCCTGGATGCGGAGGATGGCCTCTACGTATCGGCGGCCATCCGCGACGTGACAGAGCGCAAGCGGTCAGAACAGGCGCTGCGCGAGACAAACCTGGAACTCAAGAATGCCGCTCTGGTCAAGGACCGGTTTCTGGCCGGCATGTCGCACGAATTGCGTACACCCCTGAACGCCATCATCGGCTTCACGGGGACCCTGCTCATGGAATTGCCCGGGCCGCTGAATGCCGACCAGAAGCACCAGTTGTCCACCATCCAGCTCAGTGCCAGGCACCTGCACTCGTTGATCAACGATTTGCTGGACCTGGCGAAGATCGAGGCCGGCAAGGTCGAACTGATGTTCGAGGATGTTCCCTGCCGCGAGGTGCTGGAGGAACTCAAGGCCATCATGCTGCCGGCCAGTGACGCCAGGGGGCTGGTCCTTGACGTGGCGTTGCCTGGCGCCGATGCCGTTGTGCGCACCGACCGGCGCGCCTTGATGCAGATCCTGCTGAACCTGACCAACAACGCCGTGAAATTCACCCCACAGGGCCGCGTTTCAGTGGTTTATGCGGCAGCCGACGCGGCGCCGGGCGTCGCGCTGGCCCGGTTTGAGGTTTCGGATACCGGGGTCGGGATTTCCGCCGAAGACCAGTCCCGCCTGTTCCAGTCCTTTGAGCAATTCGGCCAGCGAGATGCCCGCCGGCATGAAGGCGCCGGCCTGGGGCTGCACCTGTCCCAGAAACTCGCCGGCCTGATTGGCGGGCGCATCGAGTGCCAAAGCGAGCCCGGCAAGGGCAGCCGGTTCAGCCTTCTTCTCGGGGAGCGCCCATGACGGCCCGCATTCTGGTGATCGAGGACAACGCCGCCAACATGGAACTGGCGTGCTATGTCCTGCAGAAGTTCGGTTACAGCACGGTCGCTGCGGTCGATGGCGAAAGCGGCGTCGATAAAGCCCTGGCCGAGCCGCCCGACCTGATCGTCTGCGACCTGCAACTACCCGGGATCGACGGGTTCGAGGTGCTTCGCCGGCTGCGCGATCATGATGCAACCCGGCGCCTGCCCGTGCTCGCGGTGACCGCGTACGCCATGGTGGGTGACAGGGAACGGGTGCTGGCGGCCGGGTTCAACGGGTACCTGCCCAAGCCGATCGACCCCCAGGAATTCGTGCAGCGGGTGGCCACCATGCTGGGCCAGGGCGTGCCGCTGCGGCTGCGACCGGCGGAACCCGCAAAGGACCATCCTGCCCATGCCCCGGCCGCCAGGGCCCAGGCGCTCGTTCTTGACGATTCAAAAGTCAATCTCGACCTGCTGCGCAGCCTGCTGGAACCCCATGGCATCGCCGTGACGGCGGTCTCCACGACGCAGGAGGCATTTGCCGAGCTTGAGCGACATGTACCGGACCTGATCATTTCCGATATCCACATTGGCCGGGAGCGGGGCGAGGATTTCTACAACCAGGTCAGGCGCATGTCGCGGTTGCGCGACACGCCCTTCATGTTCATCACGTCAACACTGCCGCGGGAAATGCGTCGTCTGGCGCAAATTGCAACCGGGGCAGACCGGTTTGTTGTGCGGCCCATCGACAACGCCCGGCTGCTTGAAGAAATCGAGGGATGCCTCGCGGCGCCCCGGGCCTCCTGACATGGCCCATGTTCTGGTGGTGGATGACCGCGCGACAAACCGCGACTACATCAGCACGCTGCTGGGGTACTGTGGCCACTCGGTGGTGCAGGCCGTCGACGGGGTCCACGCGCTGGAATTGATCGGCCGTGACCCGCCCGACCTCGTCATCACCGACATGCTGATGCCCAACATGGACGGGGAAGAGCTTGCGCGTCGCCTGCGTGCGACTGCCGCAACCCGCAGGTTGCCGGTCATCTTCCACACCGCCGCCTACCACGCCCGCGCCGCCGGACTGATTGCCGAGAAAGTCGGTGTGCGCTGGGTGCTGGCCAAGCCCGCAGAGCCGCAGGACATCATCAGGCTGGTGAACGAGGCGCTGGGGGGCGTCACCAGCGATGCCCGGTCCGGCCCCGAAACAGTGCCCGGTGATGATGGCGATGGTCCGGTCGATCAGTTGCGGATCATCCAGAGTCTTGACCAGCGGCTCAATCGCCTGCTCGCCAACAACCGGCGGCAGGCAACGCCAGCGCGCGACGTGCTGAATGACGTGCACGAACTGGGGCTGCGGCTGACGAGCCTGATCAAGCTGGGCTTTGAGCTGTCCAACGAGCGCGAGCCTGCCGCGATGGTGGACCTGTTTTGCCGGGCGGCCCAGGACATCCTGGGGGCGCGTTATGTTGGGGTGGTCATGCTGGCGCCGCACAGCCGCACGCTGAGTCATTTTGCTTGCCGCGGTTTGTCCCCGAGCTTGCAGGCCCTGCTCGCCCCCAGCGTGGCCGATTGCGCCGCCGCGCGGCGGGTGCTGGGTGACCGGCGCAGCGTGCGCATGATCGTTGCCAGCCAGCAGGGCGATACAACCGGGCTTCCACCGGAGCACCCACCCGTCCAGAATTTCCTGGCCTGCGCCGTGGTGGCCCGCGAGGATGCGAGTGGCTGGATGTATGTGGCCGACCAGATGGGCGGCCAGGGATTCAGCGCCGACGACGAGCGGGTGATCCGGGCGCTCTGCGCCCAACTTGGATCCGCCTGGGAGGCCGTGACGTTGTACAAGGAACTGGACCAGCGGGTCACCGAGCGCACGCAGGAACTTGAAATGGTGAACCGGCAACTGGAATCGTTTTCCTACTCGGTTTCGCATGACCTGCGCTCCCCGTTGCAGCGCATCGACGGCTTTGCCAGGGCCCTGGAACACAAACATGGCGCTGCCTTGCCGGATGAAGCCCAGCGGTATCTGGCGTCAATCCAGCGCAACGCCCGGCAGATGGACCAGTTGATTGCGGATCTGTTCAATTTCGCCCGCCTGGCGCATCAACCACTCGACCGCAAGCCCGTTTCGATGCGAGCCCTGGTGCAGGATTGCCTGACTGATTTTGCTGAAGAAATAGAGCGGCGTCATGTCGAGGTCAGCGTGGGGGACGTGCCCGACTGCAACGCAAGTCCCCTGTTGCTGCGCCAGGTGCTGGTCAACCTTCTGGGCAACGCCATCAAGTACACCCGCCGGCAAGCCCGGCCTGTGGTCGAACTGGGCTTTGATTCAACCTCTAACCCGCCGGCCTATTTCATCCGGGACAACGGCGCCGGCTTTGACATGGCATATGCGCGTGACTTGTTCGGCTTGTTCCGGCGCTTGCACAGCAATGAAGAATTTGAGGGAACGGGCATCGGCCTGGCTTCGGTGCAGCAGATCATCAACCGTCATGGGGGGCGGGTCTGGGCGCAGGCCGAGGTGGGAAAGGGTGCGACTTTTCATTTCACCCTTCCCATGGCGAATTAATCATTGCCCCCGGAGGCTGTCAGGTTGTCGGGCTGAGCTTGGGCACAGGCCCATGTTGCCGTTCAGCGCTGCGGCGCGAGCATGCGCTGCATCACCTGGTCGATCGACAGCACGATGGCGATGCCCATCGCCAGAACGGTCACCATGGCCGGCAGGTCGAATGAACTGATCACGCCAAAGCCGACCGGCAGCGCGGTCCGGTTGGCCGTGGTGCAGATGAATTGGGCGGCCGCCATGCCGGTGTAGTGCATGGCGCACACGGCCAGCCCCATGATCGCGGCGGCGGCCACCCGCGCGAGGATGGTGCGCGTGTTGAACGCCAGCCACAGCGCGGCAGTGGCAGCCACCACGGCAATCACCATGGAAATGCCCACCACGTCGTACGACCACTGGATGTAGCCGCCAAAGCGCATGCCGAACATGCCCAGGTAGTGCATGAAGGTGACGCCCAGGCCCAGCAGGGCGCCGGCGCCGGCCAGGCGACCAAAGTTGCCGGGGTTGCGCGCCACGAACGCCAGCGCCAGCGAGGTGGCGATCACGGCCGCCACCAGAGACAGCAGGGTTTCGGTCAGGGAGTAGCCCACGCCCAGGTCCATGTTCAGGGCCAGCATGCCGATGAAATGCATCGCCCACACGCCAATGCCGCCCAGGGCCAGGCCCGCGGTCATCAGGTTGGTCCAGCTGATGCGTCCCCCGGGGAGGTTGATGCGGCGCGCGGCCGTAAGCGCCACCAGGGCGCCGATCATCGAAATTGCATAAGAGAGCAGGACCAGACCCTGGCTGTAACTGGTGGTAACGGCGCTATTCATGAGGTAGGTGTGTGAGTTTCAGAGGTAAATAAGCTAAGAATGCATACAATACTAATTGGTTTTTATTTGTACTTAACGGTTGGATACATATACCTGTGCTCTCTGCTCGGAAAAGAGCGCGGGCTGTGCTGATGGACGCCGCGCCCCACCGTGATCCAATGTGGGGCATGCGAATGTCCGATGCCCGGTTCCTGCTGATCTGGTTGCTTCCCACCATGGCCCTGCTCAACGTGGGCCAGGGCGCCGCCCGCGCGGGCCTCTGGACGCTGATGTCGTGGGCCCTTATTGCGGGCATTGATGCGTTCTGGCCCGGGGCCCAAAAATCCCCACCGCCCGCAGCGCCCACTGACGGAAAGCCACCGTTGGCCTGGCTGTTGCGCCTGTATGTGCCCCTGCAACTGGGACTGATGGGCGTCGGGCTGTTCGCTGCGGCGCAAGGGACTGTGTGGGAGGTGGCCTGTCTGGCGCTGGCCGTAGGTTTTGTCACGGGTGGGCAGGGCATCACCTATGCCCATGAGCTGGGCCACAGCCGCCATCGCGGCGACCGCCTGCTGGCCTGGGTCTTGATGACCAGTGTGGGCTACCCCCAGTTCATGGTGGAGCATTACCGCGGGCACCATGTGCGGGCCGCGACCCGGGACGATCCCGCCAGCGCCCGGCGCGGGGAATCACTCTGGCGCTTTCTGCCGCGCACCGTGGGTGGGAGCTTCATGGGCGCCTGGCGGCTGGAGGCAGCGCGGCTGCGCCAGCTCAAGCAGGGCTGGCTGCACAGCCCGCTGGCTTGGGCCACCGCGGTCAATGCAGCGCTGGTGCTGGCGCTGGCCGCCTGGGGGCAGTACGCGATGCTGGGCTTCTGGCTGGGCCAGTCGGCCTTTGCCATCTGGCTGCTGGAGACCGTGAATTACATCGAGCACTATGGCCTGGAACGGCAGGTCTCGGCCAGCGGGCAGCGCGAGCCCTTTGGCCTGATGCATGCCTGGAACGCCGACCATATGGCAACCAACAGCGTGCTGGCCAACCTGCAACGCCACTCCGACCACCACATGCATGCCTGGAAGCCGTTTCCGACGCTGCAGGCCCTGCCAGGGCCCCAGTTGCCCACGGGCTATGCGGGCTGCCTGATGCTGGCGGCGCTGCCACCGCTGTGGTTTGGACTGATGCACCCACGGCTGGATGCACTCAGGGCGCAAGGGCTCGGGTAACATCGTCCCCTTGCCGGCCCGGCCCCCAAGGGCCGCATCGGGCTGAAACGCCATATGAATCAATGAGTTAGCCGTGCGTCTCAATTCCATCAAGTTATCCGGATTCAAGTCCTTCGCCGAACCGACCAACTTCCTGCTGCCCGGGCAGTTGGTGGGGGTGGTGGGGCCGAACGGCTGCGGCAAATCCAACATCATGGATGCGGTGCGCTGGGTGCTGGGCGAGAGCCGCGCCAGCGAGCTGCGCGGCGAGTCCATGCAGGACGTGATCTTCAACGGCACCAACACGCGCAAGCCTGCCAGCCGTTCGAGCGTGGAACTGATCTTTGACAATGCCGACCACCGCGCGGGCGGCCAGTGGAGCCAGTTCACCGAGATCGCCGTCAAGCGCGTGCTCACGCGCGACGGCACCAGCAGCTACTACATCAACAACCAGCCGGTGCGCCGCCGCGACGTGCAGGACGTGTTCCTGGGCACCGGCCTGGGCCCGCGGGCCTACGCCATCATTGGCCAGGGCACGATCAGCCGCATCATCGAGTCCAAGCCCGAAGAGTTGCGCCTGTTCCTGGAAGAGGCCGCGGGTGTATCGAAGTACAAGGAGCGCCGCCGCGAGACCGAGAACCGGCTATCGGACACGCGCGAGAACCTCACCCGGGTCGAGGACATCCTGCGCGAGCTCAACAGTAACCTTGAGAAACTCGAGAAACAGGCCGAAGTCGCGCAGAAGTACAACGCGCTGCAGGCCGATGTGACGCTCAAGCAGCACCAGCTGTGGTACCTCAAGCGCGCCGAGAGCGAGGCCGACCAGGGCAAGGTCAAGGCCGATGCCGAGAAGGCCGTCAACGACCTCGAGGCCCGGCTGGCCGACCTGCGGCGGGTCGAGAGCGATCTCGAAACCATCCGCCAGGCCCACTATGCCGCGGGCGACCAGGTCAACCAGTCCCAGGGCCTGCTCTATGAAGCCAGCGCCGAGGTCGGCCGGCTGGAGGCCGAAATCCGGTTTGTGGTTGAGGGCCGGCAACGGGTCGAGCAGCGGCTGGCCCAGCTCAAGGAGCAAACCGCGCAGTGGGCGGCGCGCAAGGATGACGCCGCCGCTGAAACCGAGAACCTGGCCGCCCAGGGCATCGAGGCCGAAGAAAAGGCCACTCTGCTGGCCGCCCAGGTCGAAGAGCAGGCGATGCAGCTGCCCGACCTAGAGGAGGCCCTGCGCCAGGCCCAGGCCAAGTCGGCCGAGCAGCGTGGCAGCGTGACCCAGGTGCAGCAGCAGATCCAGGTGCTGGCCGCCGACCAGCGCAACATCGAGGAGCAGTCGCGCCAGCTCACGCTGCGCAGCGAGAAGCTGCGGGCCGACCGCAATGCATTGGCGGCGCCTGACGAGGCACGCCTGGTCAACCTGCAGACCCAGCTGGCGGCCGCCCAAGAGGCTGCCGAAGTGGCCGATGCGCGGCTGCACGAGTTGCAGGAGCAGGTGCCCCAGCTCGACGACGACCGCCGCGGCAAGCAGCAGGCCGTGAACACCGAAAGTGGCAAGCAGGCCGAACTGTCGGCACGCATGGAGGCGCTCAAGGCGCTGCAGGAGAAGGTTCGCACCGACGGCAAGCTCAAGCCCTGGCTGGCCAAACATGGCCTGGACAGCCTGCAGGGCCTGTGGAGCCGGATCCACATCGAGCAGGGCTGGGAAAACGCCCTGGAGGCCGCACTGCGTGAACGCCTCAATTCGCTTGAAGTGTCGCGCCTGGACATGGTGCGGGCGTTTGGCGCCGATGCACCGCCCGCCAAGCTGGCCTTCTACAGCCCGCCCCAGGCCGGCGTGCCTGAAGGCCCTTCGGCCCTGCCCAGGCTGGCCGACCTGCTGCGCCTGAACGATGCGGGGCAGAAGGCCCTGCTGGCTGACTGGCTGCACGGCTGCTACACGGCCGCCAGTTTTGACGAGGCACTGGCCGCGCGCGACAAGCTGCAACCCGGTGAAGTCATTTACGTCAAGAGCGGCCATGCGGTCACGGCCCACAGTGCCAGCCTGTATGCCCCCGATTCCGAGCAGGCTGGCCTGCTGGCGCGGGCCCAGGAAATCGAGAACCTCGACAAGCAGCTCAAGGCCCAGGCATTCATCAGCGAGGAAGCCCGCGCGGCCCTGGTGCGCGCCGAGGCCGCCTATTCAGACGCCTCGCAGCGCCTGGTGTCCACGCGCCGGGAGGCCGCCGAGGCCCAGAGCCGGGCCCACGAGCTTCAGGTCGAGACCCTGCGCCTCACCCAGCTGGCCGAGCAGACCCGCGCCCGCAGCGAACAGATCGCGGCCGACCTGGGCGAGGTCGATGGCCAGCTCGAGGCCCTGCAGGAGCGCCGCGTGACGGCCGAGGCGCGGTTTGAAGAACTCGACATGCAGCTGGCCGACAGCCAGGAGCGCCACGCCCAGCTGGACGAGCGCGTGATCGGCGCCGAACGCAAGCTCGCCGAATGCCGCGAGCAGCAGCGCAGCCTGGAGCGCCAGTCGCAGGAGGCGGTGTTTGCCCAGCGCAGCCTGGAGGCCCGCAAAGCCGAACTGAGCCGGGCCATTGAAACGGCGGCGCAGCAGGCAGAAACCATCCGCGTCGAGGAACAGCGGGCCCATGAAGAGCTCACGCGCCTGACCGACGCGGCCGCCCAGGCCGGCCTGCAGAGCGCGCTGGCCCTCAAGCTCGAGCGCGAGCAGGCGCTGGGCGCCAAACGAAGCGAATATGACGACCTGACCGCCAAGCTGCGCGCCAGCGATGAGCGGCGCCTGCAACTGGAGCGTGAGCTCGACCCCCTGCGCCAGCGCATCACCGACATGCAGCTCAAGGAGCAGGCTGCGCGGCTGGGCTTTGAGCAGTACGCCCAGTTGCTGGCCGATGCGCAGGCCGATCTGGAGGCGGTGGCACGGTCCATCGAAGAAGGCAATGTCCGGCTGACCGGCCTGCAGGGCGAAATCGACCGCCTGCACCGTGAAGTCAATGCGCTGGGCGCGGTCAACCTGGCCGCCCTTGACGAGCTGGCCACCGCGCGCGAGCGCAAGCAGTTCCTGGACGCGCAGTCGGCCGACCTCAACGAGGCCATGACCACGCTGGAAGACGCCATCAAGAAGATCGACGGCGAGACCCGCGAGCTGCTGGGCGGCACCTTCAAGACCGTCAACGAGCATTTTGGCCGCATGTTCCCCGAGCTGTTCGGGGGCGGCAACGCCCGGCTGGTGATGACCGGCGAAGAAATCCTTGACTCGGGCGTGCAGGTCATGGCCCAGCCGCCGGGCAAGAAGAACCAGACCATCCACCTGCTGTCGGGCGGCGAGAAAGCCCTGACCGCGATCGCGCTGGTGTTTGCCATCTTCCAGCTCAACCCGGCGCCGTTCTGCCTGCTGGACGAGGTCGATGCGCCGCTGGACGACGCCAATACCGAGCGCTACGCCAAGCTGGTGAGCGCGATGAGCCGTGAAACCCAGTTCCTGTTCATCAGCCACAACAAGATCGCGATGGAAATGGCCGAACAGCTGATTGGCGTGACCATGCAGGAGCAGGGCGTCTCCCGCATCGTGGCGGTGGACATGGAGGCGGCGGTGACCCTGGTGGAAGCCGCGTGAAGGTGGACCGATGAGCAACCTGACCCTGGGGCTGGCCATACTGGGCGGCCTTGTACTCGCGGCCATCGTGGCCCACGGCGCCTGGACCTCGCGCCGCAACGCACCGCGGCAGGCCCAGCCCGACACGGTTCCTGCCTCGCCAGAAGAGGGTGCGGGGGAGCGCCTGGAGCCCGCGATGGACTCCCACCCCATGCCGCTGGCGGCGGCGCCGGAGCGCAAGGCCGGGCTCGATGCGCTGATCGACGTGATCGCCCCGATCGCGCTGGAGCACCCGAGCTCGGGCGACGCTGCGCTGGCGGCCATGCCCCCGACGCGCCGCGCTGGCAGCAAGCCGTTCGCGGTGGAGGGGTTCAACGACAGTTCGCGCCAGTGGGAGCAGCCCGTGGCGGGCCGGCGCTACAGCGCCTTTCAGGCCGGCGTGCAGCTGGCCAACCGCACGGGTGCGCTCAACGAGATCGAGTACTCCGAATTCGTCGTCAAGGCCCAGGCCTTTGCCGACGCCGTGAACGGTGCGCCCGAGTTCCCCGACATGCTGCATGAAGTGGCCCGGGCCCGCGAGCTGGACCAGTTTGCCGGTGGCCACGACGCCCAGCTCAGTTTCACGCTGCGCGCCCGCAGCGCCGCCTGGAGCCCCGGCTATGTGCAGCAGAATGCCGCGCGGCTGGGCTTTGTGCCAGGCGTGATCCCGGGGCGCATGGTGCTGCCCGCCAGCACGGCGGGCTCGCCACCGGTGCTGGGCCTGGCATTTGATACCCAGGCCGCGCTGGCGGACGACCCGGCGCACACCGCGATCCGCGAGTTGACGCTGAGCCTGGACGTGCCCCAGGTGCAGCGCAGCGAACAGCCCTTTGTGCGCATGCGCGAGGCTGCCATCACGCTGGCCGCGTCCATGGACGGCATCATCACCGACGACAACGGCCAGGTCATCCGGGTCGAAGGGCTCGACGTGATCGGTGCCGACCTGGAGCAGCTGTACGACACGCTCGATGCGCGTGACCTGTCGGCAGGCTCGGCACTGGCCCGGCGCTTGTTTTCCTAGGAAGCGGCATGGCGGAGTCCGACCTGTTCGCCGCGCCCGAACCGGGTGACGACACCGCGCGCGCCGCCGGGCTGAGGCGGCTCCTGCACCACCACGCCCACCGCTACTACGTGCTGGACGAGCCCGAGATTCCCGATGCCGAGTACGACCGGCTCTTCAGGGAACTGCAGGCACTGGAGGCCGCGCACCCCGAGCTGCTGACGCCGGACTCGCCCACGCAGCGGGTGGGCGGCAAGCCGCTGGACGCTTTCGCCAAGGTGCGGCACAAGGTGCCCATGCTGTCGATCCGCACCGAGACCGACATCGAGGCCAGCGGGGCGCAGAACTTTGACACCCGGGTGCGCAAGGAACTGGGGTTGGCCGAAGACGCGCCGCCGGTGGACTATGTGGCCGAGCTGAAGTTCGACGGCCTGGCCATCAACCTGCGCTACGAAAATGGCACGCTGGTGCAGGCCGCCACCCGTGGCGACGGCGAAATCGGGGAAGACGTCACGCAGAACATCCGCACCATTGGCCAGATCCCGCTGAAGCTGCCGGCCGATGCGCCGGCCGTGCTGGAGGTGCGCGGCGAGGTCTTCATGAGCCGGAAGGACTTCGACCGGCTCAATGAGCGCCAGCGCGAGAAGATCGCCGCCGGCGCCAAGGGCGAAAAGACCTACATCAATCCACGCAATACCGCCGCCGGCGCCGTGCGCCAGCTCGACCCGGCCATCACGGCCCAGCGGCCGCTGAGTTTCTTTGCCTATGGCTGGGGCGAGGTCACGCCCGTGGAGCAGGGCGGCCCGGATTTCAAAACCCACTACGAGGCACTGCTGACCCTGCGTTCTTGGGGATTTCCGGTCTCAGCCCGCACGCAGCTTGCACAAGGCGCTACTGAATTGATAGCGTATCACCAGTCCGTGGGGGCTGAGCGCGACCAGCTGCCATTTGACATCGATGGCGTGGTCTACAAGGTCAACAGCTTTGCCCTGCAACGCCAGCTGGGATTTGTCACACGCGAGCCGCGCTGGGCCGTGGCTCACAAATACCCGGCGCAGGAGCAGATGACCCGGGTGCTCGGCATCGACGTGCAGGTGGGCCGCACCGGCAAGCTCACGCCCGTGGCCCGGCTGGACCCGGTGTTTGTGGGCGGAACGACCGTCTCCAATGCCACGCTGCACAACCTGTTTGAACTGCGCCGCAAGGGTGTGCGGGTCGGAGACACGGTGATCGTGCGTCGCGCGGGCGATGTGATTCCCGAGGTGGTGGGTGTGGTGCCCGGACCGCGGCATGCTTACGTGCCCAACTTCCGCATGCCGCGGCACTGCCCGATCTGTGGCAGCGCCGTGGTGCGCGAGAAGCAGGAGGTCAACCACCGCTGCAGCGGCGGCCTGTTCTGCGGCGCGCAGCGCAAGCAGGCCATCCTGCACTATGCGCAGCGCCGCGCCATGGACATTGAAGGGCTGGGCGAAAAGCTGGTGGATCAGCTGGTGGACGGCCATGTGGTCAAGACCTTGCCCGACCTGTACCGGATGGGCCTGACGTCGCTGGTGGCGCTGGACCGCATGGCCGAAAAATCGGCGCAAAACGTGCTGGATGGCCTGGCGCAATCCCGGCAGACCACGCTACCGCGCTTCCTGTTTGGCCTGGGGATTCGCCATGTTGGCGAAGCCACCGCCAAGGATCTGGCGCGCCATTTTGGCAAGCTGGAGGCCATCATGGGGCCCACGGCGGACCAGGCCGCGACGGTGGAGCAACTGCTGGAGGTCAACGACGTGGGGCCGATTGTGGCCGAGGCGATCCACACTTTCTTCCAGCAACCGCACAACCGCGAGGTCGTGGAGCAGTTGCGTGCCTGCGGCGTGCACTGGGAAGAGGGCGAACCGGCCGCCCGGGCGCCGCAGCCGCTGGCAGGCCTGACCGTGGTACTGACGGGGACCTTGCCCACGCTCAGCCGCGAGGAAGCCAAGGAACAGTTGGAAGCCGCCGGCGCCAAGGTGGCCGGTTCGGTGAGCAGGAAGACCAGCTATGTGGTGGCCGGCGCCGAGGCCGGTAGCAAGCTCGACAAGGCCCGGGAACTTGGCGTGCCGGTGCTCGACGAGAACGGGCTGCGCGAATTGCTGGCCGGTTGAGCTGGTACTGATTCGTTCCCGGCTTGGAAGGCTCTCTGCCAGCCCCTGGAGTTCCACCGTGTTCACGGCGTAGTCGCCGGATATCGTGAAAATTATCACGTCCATTACAAGTTGAAACCTGAATCCTGTGACTTTGTCACAACGAGGTAATGCCATTACGTCGACGCATCATGCATGTTTCGCATGGGCTGACGTGGTGCATGAATCATTTCCAGAAATGGATTTCTCCAATGAAAAGAGGCTGAAAGCACTCATGTTTTTCGGGCATTTTTAACGCCCCAACTTGGTGAATTAGGCCAAAAAGTACGATTGCGTACCGTTGCTGAGTTCGGAACGTCTCCGTACCATCGGTTGATCAAAACCACCGCACAGGTGCAACCGATGGTGATTCGCAGACGCAGGATGGCCGGGAATTTCGTGGCCTCTGGCCGCTTTTCGAGGTGGGCAGCGGGGGCCAGCCTGTTGGTGCTGGCGTGCGGCGCCCAGGCTCAGACTGCGGCTGACCGTGCTGAAGCCGCCCGACAGGCCGACATCATCCAGCGCGAGAACCAGGAACGGATGCAGCGCGACCTGGATGCCATTCGCCGGGCGCCCGGCGCCCCGTCAGGTGCGGACCCCAAGGACTTTTTGCCCAAGGTGGACGTGGCGCCCGTCAGCGCCGCCTGCTCGAACATCAGGACCGTGTCAATCGAATCCGCGCCGCATCTTTCGGCGCCTGTGGGCGAACGACTGACCCGCGAGTACGCCGGGCGTTGCATCGGCGTGAAGGAGATCGAGCAGATCCTGGGCGCCATCACGCTCGACTACGTCCTGCGCGGCTTCATCACCACACGCGCCTACCTGCCGTCGCAGGAACTGTCCACCGGACTCCTGCGCATCAAGGTGAGCGAAGGCACGATCGAGCGGATCGTGATCGACGACGGGGATGCCCGCAGCATCCGCCCCTCCACCGCATTTCCGGCCAGGGCCGGCGATCTGCTGAACCTGCGCGACCTGGAACAGGGCATTGACCAGGTCAACCGACTTTCTTCCAACAATGCCCGGCTCGACATCCAGCCGGGAGAGCGGGCGGGCGCCAGCACGGTGGTGGTCCACAACCAGCCTGCCACGCCTTTTCATGCCTCGCTGAGCCTCGACAACCAGGGAGCCGAATCCACGGGGAAAAATCAGGTGGGCCTGACCCTAGTGGCCGACGGCCTGCTTGGCTTCAACGAACTGGCTTCGCTGACGCACCGGCAAACCGTGCCCAACGACCGGGAGAGCCGGTCCTCGGTCAGCGACAACCTGAGCATCGTCGTGCCTTTCGGCTACACGACGCTCTCCACCTCGGTCAGCCGCTCGAGCTACGCGACCATGATCACGGCGCCCAGCGGGCTGCGGCTGCGCTCCAACGGCACCAGCGGGAATGACAGCCTCAAGCTGGAGCGGGTCATGTACCGCAACCAGCGCACCCGGGTCACGCTCTCCGCGGGGTACACCGCCAAGAACAGCGAGAACTACTTCGCAGGTGAATACCTCGCGGTGAGCAGCCGGCGCCTGAGCGTGCTGGACCTCGGGGCCGGCTTCTCGACCACGATGCTGGACGGCGTGGTTTCGGCTGAATTGGGCCTCTCCAGGGGGCTGAAACTCGGGGGAGCGCAAACCGACGCGCCCAACCTGCCCGATGGCGCGCCACGTTCCCAGTTCAGAAAACTGAACTACGCCGTGAGCTATTACCGGCCGATGAAGGTCGGCGGGACGGACGTCACGCTGTCCAGCCAACTGACCGGCCAGCACGCGGGCATGACCCTGCATGGTTCCGAGCAGATCGCCATTGGCGGCCTGTACAGCGTGCGCGGTTTCAGCAAGAACAGCCTGTCGGGTGACAAGGGTTACTACCTGCGCAACGAACTGTCGTCGCGCCGCACGCTGAACCTTGGCTCGCAGCCCGTGGCCTTGCGACTGTATGCCGCGCTGGACACGGGACGGGTGGCCGGTGCGGCGGCGGGCCTGCAGGAAGGGCACCTGACCGGCATGGCCCTGGGCGCCACGCTGGCCTGGAAGGCGCTGGCGCTGGATGTGTCGGTTGCCGCGCCCATTTCATTCCCCTCATTTTTTCGTCGCGAGTCGCCCCAGACCTGGGTGCGCCTGAGCTGTTCCATTTAATCCCCTCGAGGTCATTGCCATGTACAAGCACGCTGCGATCAATCGTTCTTTCCGGCTGGTGTGGAGTGAGTCACGGGGGGCCTACATCGTGGCGCCCGAAACGGCCAGCGGCCGCTCCAAGAGCAGCCGTTCGGCATCGGGTCCCGCAAGCCGCCTTGCCAGCACGCTGGCTTTTGCAACAGGGATCGCATGGAGCGGCGGGGTGGCGCTGGATGCTTCGGCGCAGACCTTGCCGGTCGCGAGCACTATCGTGCCCGCCGGGGGCAACACGCAGGCCTACCTGAACCCCAACGGGGTGCCTGTGATCAATATCAACAACCCCAATGCCGCGGGCCTGTCGAATAACCAGTACCTGCAGTACAACGTGGACGCTCGCGGCCTGGTTCTGAACAACACCCCGGGGGTCCTGGGTGCGCAGTCCCAGCTGGCTGGCCACGTCATGGGCAACCTGAACCTGGGCGCGCCAGCCCAGGTGATCCTGAACCAGGTCGTGGCACCCAACCGCAGTACGCTGGCGGGCTTTACCGAGGTGCTGGGCAACAAGGCCGACGTCATTGTGGCCAACCCGTATGGCATTACCTGTTCGGGCTGTGGCTTCCTCAACACCGACAGGGTCACCCTGACGACCGGACTGCCAGGCATTGCCGCCGATGGCAGCCTCACGGGCTTCACGGTCAATCGCGGTGACATTCTCATCAACGGCCTGGGGCTGAACGCCAGCGCGCAGCAGATTCTTGACCTCGTCACGCGCTCCATCAAGGTGGATGGGCAGATCAACGTGGCGGCCCAGGGCAGCCTGGGGCTGACAACCGGTCTCAACCAATGGAGCTATGCCACGCGGGCGGTGACTGGTGATGCCGGGGCGGGCACTGACGCCGCGCCGTCCTACGCGATCGACGCTTCTGCATTGGGCGGCATGTACAGTGGCCGCATCCGTGTCATTGCCACCGAGGCTGGCGTGGGTGTGCGCATGCAAGGCGACATGGCCGCCAGCGCCGACGACTTCAGCCTCAGCAGCGCCGGCAAAGTTGAAATTCTCGGCAAGGTGGCGACCCAGCGCCATGTGACGCTGGCCAGCAGCGCAGAGGGCACCGACGCCCTGAGCCTGATCGATGCCCAACTTTCTTCCACGGGTGACCTGACGCTGCAGGCGAGCGGGCCCAACGGGGGCGTGCTCCTGAACGGAGGCGTTCTGGTGGCGGGGGCCAAACTGAACGTGAATGCATCAGCGCTCAGTGACACCGCCAGCGCCAGCACAATCGCCGACAACAACAAGCGCTATGGCACGGGCGGCGTGAGCCTGAACGCGAGCGGTGCCGCCCTGCTGGATGGCGTGTCGTGGGGTACCGGAGGCAACCTCGCTGCCAGCCTGGGCTCGTTGCAGGTCGCGGCGGCAGGCGCCACGCTGTCGGCGGGCAACGCATTGAGCGTCGCCACCACCGCGGGTGACTTGGCACTCGGCAAGGCCACGGTCTCGTCCACCGGCGATCTGTCGCTGACGGCATCAGGCCAGATCAGCACCGCCGCCGCCCAGGGGCAGGCTGTGCAGTCCTCGACGGGCCATGTGGCGCTGACCGCCGGCAATGGCATGCGCAACGCGGGCACAGTTGCCGCGCTCGTCGGGGACCTGGTCACGCGGATGGACGGCACACTGAACAACAGTGGCTCGCTGTATGCGCGGAACAATGTGTCCATTGCCGACCGGACAGGCGGAGCTGGCGGGAGCCTTGTCAACCAGAGCGACGGCATCATCCTGGCCGACGCCGCGTTGAATGTCCAGGCCAGTCAGGTTGCCAACAGCGGGACCATGCAGGGCACCGCAGGCTCGACGCTCTCGGTGGGCAGCCTGACCAATTCGGGAGCTCTCATTGCCTCGGCGAACGCGGGCACATCGGCCGTGCTGAACCTCGGCTCGCTGAACAACAGCGGCACCCTGCAGGCGAACCAGGACCTCACGCTGCAGTTCACCGGCCCTGTCATGACCAACAGCGGCAAGGTGCTGGCAGGCCGAAACCTCACGGTAGATGCCAGCAGCAGTCCACTGCAACTGGACAACAACGCGCAAGGCGTCTTGCAGGCTGGCGTCGCCCTGGCCGTGTCTGGCGCTGCCCTGGACCTGGTCAACCATGCGGATGCCAAGGTGATTGCCGACCAGGTGAACCTTTCAACCGCGTCGCTCAGCAACGCCGGCATCCTGCAGGGCAGCACGGGAGCGACCGTGACCGTGGCCGGAACCGCCAGCAACAGCGGGACATTGATTCTTTCCGCGGCGGCCGATGGCAGTGGCGCGCTCACGGCCAGCACGATCAACAATTCCGGGACCCTTCAGTCGGCGGGTACCGCGACGATCAAGGCCACCGACTCGCTGAGCAACACCGCCACGGGCAAGCTCCTGGCCGAGCAACTGAAACTGGAATCCAGATACATCGGCAATGCTGGCATCATCCAGGGCAACGCCCTGGCCACTGTGAAAGCGTCCGACACGGTCAACAACAGCGGTACCCTCATCCTGTCGAATGACGCGGCTGGCGGTGGCACGGTCACTGCGGGCCAAATCACCAACAGCGGGACGCTGCAGTCCTCGGGCGCCGCAACGCTCACGGCCAGTGGATCGCTGAACAACACCGCGGGCAAGTTGTTGGCCGACCAGTTGACCCTGATCTCGGCCGACCTGAGCAACGCGGGCGCCATCCAGGGGGCCACTCGCGCAACGGTCAGCGCCACCAACGGCGTCAACAACAGCGGCACCCTGATCCTGTCGACTGCCACAGGCGGCAGTGGCAGCGTCAATGCCAATCACATCACCAACAGCGGCACACTGCAGTCGTCAGGCACAGCGACTCTGAACGCCACGACCAACCTGAGTGTGACCGGAGGCAAGGTGCTGGCAGCGCAGCTGAACCTGACTTCCGCAGACATGGACAACGCGGGCATTGTCCAGGGCAGTGTGGGCACCTCGGTGTCCGCCACCAATGGCTTCAACAACAGCGGGACGCTGATCCTGTCCACCACCGCGGGCGGCAGCGGAACCGTGACTGCCAACCAGATCACCAACAGCGGCATGCTGCAGTCGTCCGGCCTGGCCACGCTCAACGCCACATCCGCACTGAACAACACGGCGGGCGTCCTGCTGGCCGACCAGCTCAGCCTGAACTCGGCCGACCTGAACAACGGCGGCACGATCCAGGGAGGGACCAGCGCCACGGTCTCGGTCACCCATGCGCTCACCAACAGCACTGGCGGCGTCCTCACCCTCACCACGAGCAACGCCTCGGGCGGGACAGTCACGGCCAACCAGGTAACCAACAGCGGGATTCTTCAGTCTGCCGGGACGGCCAATCTGAATGTGGCCACCTCGGTGAGCAACACCGGCACGGGCAAGGTACTGGCTGACCAGCTGACCCTGACGTCTGCCGATTTGACCAACGCCGGCACGCTGCAGGGCGCCACCAGCGCCACGGCCACGGTGACCAACACGGCCAACAACAGCGGTGTTCTGACCTTGTCGACGTCAAGCGGTGGCAGCGGCAGCCTGGTGGCCAACCAGATCACCAACAGCGGCACCTTGCAGTCGGCGGGTTCGGCCACGCTGACCGCGACCACCACGCTGAGCAACACGGCTGGAAAACTGCTGGCCGATCAATTGACGCTCACTTCAGCCGACCTGAATAATGCGGGCACCATCCAGGGCGGGAATGGTGCGATTGTGAATGTTGCCAACGCGGTCACCAATAGCGGCACGCTGACGCTGTCGACTGTCGGCGGTGGCAGCGGTACCGTCACGACAAAGACCATCGCCAATAGCGGCACCTTGCAGTCGGCGGGGGCCGCCAGCCTCAACTTTGACACCACGTTCACCAATGGTGGCACCGTTCTCGCCGGAGGCGGCCTGACTGTGCGGGGTGCGGATGCCCAGGGCGTCACCAACAACGGCAAGATGGAAGCGGGTGGCCTGCTCGACATCAAGGGGCAAAGCGGAGGCCGACTTGATCACGTCAATTTTGGCGCCGGTGCGACCATGCTGGGTGGCACGGTGGACATCAGCACCAATACCCTCAACCTCGGCACCAGCGGCGCGCTAAGTTCAACGGGCAACATGTCTGTGGACGCCACCGCCTTGACCGTGGGGGGCTCCACCGCGCGCATCGTCGGGGCGACGGCAGGCGGCACCACGACCATCACCACGGCGGGTGCGCTGACCAACAAGGGCGCACTGCACTCGGGTGGCAACCTGGTGGTCAACAGTGGTGGGGCGATTTCAAACACCGCAACAGGCGGCATTTCTGCGCTGGGTGATCTGACTGCCACAGCCGCAACGAGTTTCACCAATACAGGAGCCCTCTACGCTGGCGGAAACCTGACCGCCACAGCGACCAGCGGTAACTTCACCAATGCCGCCACGTTGGCAGCCCCGCAAGGCACGATCGATGCCGATGGCAGCATCACCCTGACCACCAGCGGTACTTTCACCAACAACAGCATGATCCGCGCAGGATCGAACGTCACGATCAGTGCCCCGACATTCAAGAATGAAGTCACGGGGGGGGATACGCGAAGCTGGGTCAAGGTGTCTACGACAGCCGCAGACAACTACCAAACGGATGGCTGGTATTCCTTTCCGGACAACTATGAAACGCAGTACTGGAAAGACACCTGGCGCATGGAACAACAGTACGCAGGCGATGCCCCAGCATTCACGCCCCAGATCATTGGCGGCTCGACCATCACCATCCGCAATTTCACCAGCGGAACCAACCTGGGCAGCAACATCTCGGCGCCAACCGTCAATCTGCAAGGCAGCGGCAGCTTCACCAACGACAGCCTCTCTCTGGGTTATCAGGAGCATCGACACACCTGGGAGATCTACACGCACTGGGTGGCTTTGGGGCCGCTCACCTACGACGATCATGTGAAGAGAAATGAGCAGCTGGATCAGCTGACCAGCCAGGGCGTGGTCACGACCCGCAACGCCGGCATCTTTGCCGGCAGCCTCAACGCCTCGGGCTTTGGCCTCAGCATTACGGGCGCCGCCTACGGCGCCACGCCGGCTTCGCGCAGCGCAACGGGCGCGGCTGCAGCCAGCGGTGCACCCGCGGTCAGCGGCGCGGCGCCCGCAAGCGGGGCCCCCGCGGCCGGCGGCGCGTCGCCCACGGGTGGCGCCTCCGGCATCTCGCTGGCAGGAGGCACGGCCCCGGCCATCAACGCCTCGCCGGTGGGTGGAACCTCGTCCGTGCAGTTCGGCGGCGTCACTGTCCAGTTGCCGACCAATCCAAATGGCTACTTCGTGCCCGGACAGGGCCCGTCAGCTCAATACCTGATCGAGACCAATCCGCTGTTCTCCGCCGGCAGCAACCTGTATGGCTCCTCCTATCTCGCGACCCAGTTTGGGCTGAACCCCGACACGCTGACAAAGCGACTGGGTGATTCCAACTACGAGGCTTACCTGATCCGCCAGCAACTGGTGGCGGAGACCGGCCGAAACCTGCTCGCCGGTTACGCGTCCGAGACGGACTTGCTGCGGTCCCTGATGGCGCAAGGCGCCACCGAGGCCACGCGCCTCGGGTTCACCTGGGGTGTGGCGCCAACGCAAGCGCAGATCGCGGCGCTCGGCCACGACGTGGTGTGGATGGTGATAGTCAATGTAAAGGGCGAGGACGTGTTGACGCCGGTGGTCTACCTTTCCAAGGCCACTATTGCCGGCATCCAGACCGGCACGGTGATTGCAGCCGACGACATCAACATGACGAACATGACGGAGGTGAAGAACGAAGGCGCCACCCTCGTTGGCAACAACACGCTGAACATCACGGCCAGCGGTGACATCACCAATTCCAGCGGCACCATCAAGGGCGGCGACGTTTCGCTGACGTCGACCAAGGGCAACATCGTGAACAAGACGCTGGCTCACACCGATTGCGCCGATGATGCGAGCTTCTGCAACACGGTCATAGGCAAGACCGCCACGATTGAGGCGACCGGCGCCCTGACGCTGGATGCCGGCAAGGACATCCGGGTGACGGGGGCCGAGGTGGTCGCGGGTTCGGATGCCACGCTCAAGGCTGGCAATGCCATCACCTTTGACACCATCGTGGACAAGTCGCGCACGACATCATTCGACTCTTCGGTGGGATTGTTCTCACCAAACGGAATCTTCTCCAGTTCCCACACGGTCACAGTCGCCACGCAGGAAACCAACATCGGCTCTTCGCTGAAATCAGGCGGCAATCTGACCCTGGCCAGTGGCGCAGACATGACGTTCCTTACAACCGACGTGAGCGTCAAGGGCAATCTCGAGGCTGACAGCAAGGGCAAACTGACCATCGGAGCCACCCAGGACAAGCTGAACACTGTAGAGACCGTTTCTTCGTCGAGTTTGTTCAGCGGGGGGAGTCTAGCCACCTTCGAGACGACGACCACCAACACGCAGCAGGGGACCAACGCCGGCTCTACCTTCAAGGTTGGCGGGAATGCCCAACTCAAGGCGGCGAACGACCTGACCATTCAGGGTTCCGATTTGACGGTTGGGAACAACGCCACTATGGAGTCCACTGGCGGCAACGTACAGATACTGGCCGGTCTTGACGAGAAAACGACCGTCGTCCATTCCGAAAAGTCCTCGTTTCTCAACATAGGTAGTCAGAAGGACGGCCCCGGCCCGACCAACGAATCGTCCTCAGCCGTGACGTATACGGCGGCACGGGATCAGGGTACAGGTGCAGTTGCGATGGCCTACGCGGATAGCAAGAATACGGCCCGCGAGGAGATCACCGTGTTCGAGAAGGAAACGACCGATTCCACGGAAATCAACAAACAAAGCGTGGCCTCACGAATCAAGGTAGGAGGCAGCCTCGACATCAGGGCGGAGAATCCAAAGGCTCAGTCAGGCGGAAGCAGTGGGCCAGCGGGCATCAGAATTCAGGGTTCGGAGATTGAGGCAGGCGGCGACGTGGCCTTGAAAGCCACGAGCATTGAAGTTCTTGCGGGAGAAAATAGTCGCACCCTCGTCAGCGACACCAGTTCATACTCAATTGGCATCTACGTTGATGGAACGTCAAATTCCAGCGCTGAGGCCGCTACGCAGGTCGCGGTTGCTTCGGCAAGAGCGGATGCCACCGCCAAGACGGCCAATGATGGGGTCGTGACATTGGGCGCCCAGTTGGCATCGAGTCACACGGACGCTACGAAGGTTACTCACACCGGGTCCACCATCAAATCGAGTTCGGGCAGTGTTTCCATTGACGCCGCTGACCAGGCCAGATTCGTGGGTTCGCAAGTTGCGGCAGGCAAGGATCTGACGATACAGGCCAAGGACATTACCAACCTGGCGGCAGTGGACGTGGATACGACAAAGACAACCTGGAAGGAGGACACGATGGGGGTGTACCTTGATGCCAGAACCGAAAGCCAGGTCTACGCGCGTGCCAGGGCGGATACTGCGATGGTCCCAGGTGCAGGGGCGAAAACCCTGGTCGACAACAAGACTGACGTGAGCGTCGGCCTGCGCGAGAATCACCGCGAAGGCTCGGTGGATTCCGGCACCAAGAATGTGTTGGCCAACGCGTTCACGGCAGGAGGCAACGTTACCCGGACCGCAACGGACAAAATTGTCGATGAAGCCACCCGGATCGAGGCAACAACCGGCAATATTATTCAGTCGGCAACCACGTTGGAAGAGCGTGCGGTGCACGACGAGGCGTGGAGCAATAAGAGTGAGTCAAATGTGGACGCTCGCGTTGGGGTGTATGCGGGAGTTTGGTTAGAAGGAATTGTTGGCGCTCAGACAGGCGTCGCGGGAACCTCATCGAACATGGGCGGTAGAACCGTGGACGGGACTGTTGGCGTCAGGGCTTTGGTCCTTGGCGGGACAACAGACAAGGAATCCAGCCTCAAACAGGCTGTGACCTCCAGCTACAAAGCGGGCGGAAATATCAGCTCAACCACCAGCGGAAACACCACGCTGGTGGGCACTCAGATGGCAGCCGGCGGAACCGGCGGCATCGAGATCAAGGCCGGGAGTCTGGATTACCAGGCTGCGGAGAACAAGATGGAGACCAACAGCAATCGTCTTGCTTATTCAGCCGACGCTCGGGCAGGTGTTGGCGTTAGTCCGGACTCCAAAGTTGACGCCCTGGCCGAAGGTGTTGGCAAGATGGATACGATGGACATCAATCGGACCCTCACGACCGCCGTCGCTGGCGGGCTCACGGCCACAACAGGCGGCATTTCGGTGGTGACGACGGGCGGCACCAAGGCGGGCGATTTGCGCCTGGAAGGAACCAGGATCAACGCATCTGGCGATGTTGATGTGACTTCGCAGAATGGCAAAGTCATCCTTGATGCGGCCCAGGATGTACAAACCAGGGACGGGCTTGGGGGAACGATGGTGCTGAAGCTGCGGAGCACAGCCAGCAACCCGACCGGTGACTCCCTTCAACAGAAGTCCAATAGCGGCTTTGAGTTGACCACCGGGCACAGCATGCAGTCTTACGAGAAGGTGGACAACCACGGCGTGAACATCACATCGGGTTCCGGTGACGTGAGCTTGAAGGCTGGAACGAGCTTGACAGCCAAGGGGGCCAGCGTGGAGGCCACTCGGGGCGGCGTCAGCGTGAAAGCGACAACTGGCATTGCGCTTCTGGAGGCGACCGATACCGAGACGTTTAATGCCAGTGGGCATTCGAGCTTCTCGACAGGGGGGGTGAAATCAATGCCCAAGATGGCGAAGAAGGCTGCTGAACAGATGGCGATTGCGAAAGACGCCTTCAATGCAGCCAACTACTCCAAGGCGTATGTGGCCAATATTGCATCGAAGGAGGCAAAGGAAGCTGCAGCCGACGCCGCGGGGGGCAGTTTCGCAACGGACATGACCGTTTTGCTTGAAAACCAGAATGGCAAGCACGGTCAGGTCAGCACCATCACGGCAGGCAACGGATCCATATCGCTCAATACCAATCAAGGCAAGATTGCTTCCCAAGGAACTGAGTTCACCGACGGAACCAACGCCGTGACGCCGGTAAGCAACAAGGCGCTGACCAACAAGGCCGTGTCGGACACGGACAGCCACACCATCGTTGCGATCGGTATCAGCGCCGCCAGCCCGGGCACCAGAACTGCGGTCGCTGCGCGCGTCGTGGATCAAGGCCAATACGAAGTGGCAAACCGGATGCAGGTCGAGGAAATCACCCAGATCAACCGAATTCAGCCCGACCAGAGGATTGCTCCCGTGGCTGCGCCTGTGGCAGCTGTAGGGGCCGGTCTGCCACCGGCCGCGCCGCCGCCGGTACAACCCGGAAATAGCAGTGGGGCTGGCAACGGAGGTGGGGCTGTTGGATCAACGGGTAGCGGTGGCGCAACGACGACCCCGAGCGGGCCTGGCACTGGCACTACGCAACCCGGCTCCGGCCCTGTGGTCGAACTCGTGGCGCCGGAAGCGTTGACTGTGCCTGTCGCTACTGTGGCGACGGTGGCGCCTGTCGCGCCGGTTGCATTGGTGTCCCCTCTCGCTACTGAAAAACCTGTCGCGCCAAGTGCCGCCGTCACCCCTGTTGAGCCTCTGCAGGGCATTACTGCTCCCAGCTCGCTAGCTGTGCCAGCTGTGAGTGTTCCGGTGACCGCGCCTGTTTTGCAAGCTCCCGTGGCGGTGGCTCCGCCAACCGCTTCGGTGCCGCATCCTGGCAACGGCAATGGCAATGGCAACGGCAATGGCAACGGCAATGGCAACGGCAACGGAAATGGAAATGGAAATGGAAATGGCCACGGGAATGGCAATGGCCATGGAGGCAACGGCCCCGGATTGAACGCAGGCAACCTGTTGAACAAGCTGAAGGATGCCTTTCTCGATACCGTGAATCCGCAGGGTCAGGCCAAGGCGACATGGTTCCAGAAGGAACTCGGATTCGACAAGGGCAATCTGCAGCAGTTGGCCTCGCAGATCACCTTCAGCGAGTCCAAGGCCGTGCCTGTCAAGGCCACGCCGAACGGCCAGATGTTCGAGCAGGCGATTCCCATCCGCGGTGCGAACGGAAAGACGGTGGATGTCACCTTCGTCTTCATGAAGGACAACGCGGGGGCGGTGAGCCTGGTCACAGACTTTCCGGCAAAGAAATGACGGTCCACCGCGAGAACGATCCCGTTCGACTGCGCGAGCCCTTTGCTGCAGACGTGGTGGGCGAAGGGCGATCGGTGGTTATCCCGGCAGGTGCGGTGGGCGCCGTTGTGCTGGTTCACGGCAATCCGTCACAGCCCATGGCCTACGAGGTGGAGTTCTATATTCAGGACCAGGGCTGCTATGCGCTGGCCGTGATGGAGGCCGGATGTCCGGCCTGCGCTCCGCTCCCAGGCATTTAGCGGGTCGGGTGGCAGCATTTGCGCCCCAGGCGTTAAGCTTCGGTTTTGCCTGAAGACAACCACCGTGACCGTACGAGACATCCTCAAAATGGGCGACCCGCGCCTGCTGCGTGTGGCCCAGCCCGTGGCGCAGTTCGACACCGACGACCTGCACTTGCTGGTGCGTGACATGTTCGAGACCATGCTGGCGGTCAATGGCGCTGGGCTGGCGGCACCGCAGATCGGGGTGGACCTGCAACTTGTGATCTTTGGCACGGACGCCGTGAATCCGCGTTACCCGGACGCACCGCCGGTGCCGCGCACCGTGCTGCTCAACCCGGTGTTGACACCGCTGGGGCCAGAGGAAGAAGAGGGCTGGGAGGGTTGCCTGTCGGTACCGGGCCTGCGCGGCGTGGTTCCGCGCTTTTCGCGCATCCGGTACACCGGGTTTGACCCTTATGGCGACCCAATCGACCGTGTGGCCGAGGGTTTCCATGCGCGTGTGGTGCAGCATGAATGCGACCACCTGATCGGCAAGCTGTACCCGATGCGGGTGCGCGATTTCACCCGGTTCGGATTCACCGAGGTGCTGTTCCCGGGGCTGGATGCGACCGACGACGACTGAACTGCGCGCCAAAGCAGCGTAGACTCCAGCAATGACCGCTTCGCGGCCATCCCCACAGCGTGATGCACGCAGGAAGCTTTCCGCATGCCGCACACGCCCGCACCGGTGCCCTCGCCGGGCTACCAGGTCAAATTCGAATCCATTCCCGGTGTGGGTGGGCCGCTCACGGTGCGGTCGCTGCTGGACCGGCAGCAATACCATGATCCAGACGACGAGGCAGGGCAGGCGGGCATCCCGCCAGCGTTCTGGCAACTGTTTGGTCTGCTCTGGCCATCGGGGCAGGTGCTGGCCAACCTGATGGCCGTGCATGAACTGGGTGGCAAGCGCATTCTGGAACTGGGGTGCGGTCTTGGCCTGGCCAGTCTCGTGGTGCACCGGCGCGGCGGTGACATCACGGCCAGTGACTCCCACCCGCTCGCGGCGGCGTTCATGCTGGAAAACCTGCGACTGAACGGGTTGCCGGCCATGAAATACCAGACCGCCCACTGGGCCCGCACCAACCCTGCGCTGGGCCGGTTTGACCTGATCATTGGCAGCGACGTGCTGTACGACCGCGAGCAACCCCAGATCCTGTCGCAGTTCATTGACCAGCATTCCCAGGCGGTCGTGGAAGTGATGATCGTCGACCCCGACCGCGGGAATCAGCCCCATTTCAGCCGCAAGATGGGCGTCCTGGGCTACTCCCACATCGAAACCCGTGTGACTTCGCTGCCTGATGGTGCCGCGTACAAAGGGCGGCTGCACTCCTACCAGCGCCGGGCGCTGGCGCAGGCCTGAAGCGGCTGGCGCCTCAGTGCAGCGCCGCCGTGCGTTCGCCGTTGCGTGCGGTGGACTGGTAGCGCTTGCGCGGCGTGGGCGTGCCTGCGCGTGCCGTTGCGGTGGCCGCCGGCCGGTCATGGCCCAGCACGGCCTTCCACCAGGCGGGAGCGCCGGGCGCGGGGATCAACTTGCCGGCCACTTCACTGGCAGCACAGTACTCAATGTTGACGCGGCGGCGGTAGCGGGCAAAGCGCTCCTCCTGCTCCTGGCCCGCCTTGACCTCGCCCTTGCTCAGGCCGGCAATCTGGGCCGACGGCACACCGGCCTCAGCCAGTGCGCGGGCCACGGCGCGGCTGCGCCGTTCACCGATCAGCCAGCAATAGCGCTGGCTGCCCACACCATGGGTGTGCCCTGAAATCACGGCAACGCGGTCGGGGTTGGCGAGCAGGTAGGCGGCGTGGGCCTGGATGAGCGGCAGGAACTCGTCGTGCAGTTCCCAGCTGTTGGCGTCAAAAAAGACACGGCGCGCCAGGGGACGGCCATCAGGGGCGGACGCCAGCGAGTTGCGCAGGACTTCTTCGCCCGACATGATTTCTGCATAGCCATTTTTCATCTTGACCTCCTTGTACAGGGGTGGCTGGGACGGCGTGCCGCGCAAAAGGGCGGCAGCCACGAGATAAACTGGATGAATAAATCGATCCAACTTATTGATATCAAAAGAATTTATTTGATTGATATCAGAAGGTCACCGCTGGGATGACGCAGAGGGCTTGACGCGCCAATATATAACAATTGGTGCTTAAGCCGATATCTATTGTAGATAATTTTGCATTAAAGGTCAAGCCCACGCCAGGCAGGTGACCCTCGGCAGTCGGGCGCGCACTGGCAAGCATGGCCAGTGCGGCCCCCTTCCGCAGAAGGCTATTCCCCGGTGTATTCCAGCAAGGCCAGGTACTCGGCCTTGTCGGCCTTGGCCCATTGTTTGATGCCGATGTTCGACAGGATGTCGGACGACTGGCTGTTCATCGCCAGCAGCGACTCGGTGAGCCGAGCCACCAGGTCGGGCGGCGCCTTGGGCGAGGCCAGCACTGACCAGTTCACCACGGGCTGGGTCTCGCCCAGAATCTGTCCGCCGGCTTCCTTCCACCTCCTGGCGATGGTGGGGTTGACGACACCAGCCTCCGCCAAGCCGGCGGAGACCTGACTGGCCACGGTGTCCTGGTAACGCGTGTGCGACATGTAGGGCTCGCGGATGCCGGCGCGCCTGATCTCGGCCTTGGCGACAGCCGTGGTGGCGGAAAACTCGTCAGGCAGCAGGAGCTTGCGGCCGCCCAGCTGGGCAAATGACTGGATCGAGGACCCCTTGGGCACGATGAAAGCCGCCTTGTAAGGCTCGGGACGGCGCACCAGCGGGTGGTAGCCCTGATCGCGCACCAGCTTGGACAGCTGGTTGACCGACTTGCCAAAGACCAGCAGCGGCTTCTCGTCTGCCTGGGCCTGCTGCACAAAGCGACGGATGTCGATGATCGGGTCCACCATCACCTGCTTGAGCTTGATTTGTGACGCCATGTAGTCCGCCCAGGAGCGGTAGCGCATGGCCAGCATGGAAATGCTCAGGTCGGCGGTCACCGCCTCGTTGATCAGCAGCCGCCAGGGGCTGTCGGTCGCGGACTTGGCCCATGCCAGGGGCGAGCCGCACAAGGCGGCAGCGGCAACGCTGCGAAGGACCGTGCGACGGCCCGGGGAAAACTGGCGCGGAAGATCATTCATTTACTCACCTGTACGGGTTGAAGAGTCGAGGAAACGTCCACCGCCAGCGCCGAGGCGGAGGCGGTCGACCGGGCAGAGCGGCCTGCGGTGGCAGGGCCGGGCATGGGTTTTCCGTTGGCCTGGTTTTCCCAGTCCTGGGCGGCGCGCACGGTGGTCCGGAATGCCTCCGCGCTGTCCAGCAGCCATTTCTTGGCTTCGGCCGGCAAGGCATAACTCACGCGGAAGTCATCCATGGGCATGCGGTCTTCCTTGACTGCCTTGATCAGCCGGTCGATTTCACCGGCCGCGTGGGCCGGCGTGGACAGCAACACCAACCGGCTCATCTTGTCCGGGTTGTTGGGCACGTGGCAGTTGGTGCACTGCGACTCGCGCATCTGCAACGCCAGATCGCGGTACTGGCGGTCCATGGACTTGATGTAGGGGTTCTCCGCGCGGTAGAGGCCGTCGAACAGCGTCACCGCGGGTTGGGTGTTGCCCTTTTCGTCGGTCCAGAGCCAGGGACCTTCATACTTGGCGTGCCTGACCGGCTCCACGGGCTGGAGCAGGGACGTTGACGCACGGCTGGTGAACTGCGCGGCCCGGACCTTGCCCGTGTCCGGAGCGATCCACAGCATCATCGCGTTCGCGTTTTCGTAGGTGTTCCACTTGGCCTCGTCATGCCAGAACGGGTAGGGGAACTGGCCCGGGGCCAGCCGGTTGCGAAAGGCGGCTTCAAGCCGCACGAGGAACATCTTCTCCTCCGGCACCCATTCCACCGTGTGGCGGCCGTTGAACATGAACAGCGGCGCGTACATGCTGGTCCACACCTCGGGAGCAAACTGGGTCAGGTTGGTCTGGCGCAGGGTGGCGTTGGGGTTGGCACTCTGCCGCCCCCACATCAGATAGCCAGGCAGGTGCGCACGAAGCACGCTGGGGCCGAAAAGGGCCTGGCGGCAGGCGTTGTAAGCGCCGGTGTCGCCTGCCGGGGCCAGCGGACAGTGGCTGGCCAGTTCCGCGGCGATCTCGCGCGCCGCCTGGATGACGGCGGGCGGCGGGGCGGCGGCCGGGTCCGCGGGAGGGGCGGCCGGTGATGGCATCGGTGTTGCCAAGGTGCAGGCCATGACAGCAAGCCAGGTGGCGGCGATGCTGCGCCGGGCCGGTAGGGGTCGGGTCTTGAACATGCGCTTACTCCTTCGTGTATTCGAGCAAGGCCATGTAGTCCTTGCGGTCGGCGACTGCCCATTCCTTGACCCCGATCGCCTTCATGATTGACGGAGCCTGGGTGTTCATGCGCAGCAAGACATCGCGCAGGTGGGCGACGGTCTCCGCGGAAAAATGGGGCGAGGCGAGCACGGACCAGTTCACCACGGGCTGGGTCTCGGCCAACAGGCGTCCACCCTGTTCCACCCATTTGCGCGCCGTGGATGGATTGACGACGCCGACGTGCACCAGGCCCGCCTGCACCTGCTGGGCGACGGCTTCCTGGAATTTGGTGTGACTGATCTCGACCTCGGTGAGGTTGTGGCGACGCAGCTCCGCCTTGGCAACCGCCGTGGTCGCGGCGTATTCATCGGGCATGAGCACGCGGGCCTTGCCCAGGTCGGCCAGGGTCTTGTAGGGTGCGTTCTTGTCCACAATGAACGCCGCCTTGTAGGGGTCGGCACGGCGCACGACGGGCTGGTACTTGTCGTCGCGCACCAGCTTGGCCAGCTGATTGACCGATTTGCCGAAGATCAGGTCCGGTTTGGTCGGCCCCTGGGCCAGGATCATGAAGCGCTTGATGTCCACCACCGGTTCGATGCCAATGGTCTGGCCCTTGAAGTCGCTCACCATCAGGTCGGCCATGGGTTGGTAGCGGCTGGTCAACAGAAAGATGTTGCTCTCGCCGGTGACCGCTTCGTTGATCACGAGGCGCCAGGGGGCAGCGGCGCTTTTCCTGACGACCGGTTGTACGGCCATGGCCGGCAGTGCGGCCAGCAGTGGGGCCAGGCCCAGCGTGCACAGGGCCCTGCGGCCGCCGGGCTGCGAAGTGGGGGTGTTCCGCTGTTCGCGGGATGAGCGTTCCATTTCAATTCCTCCCTGGGTGTGCCTGCATGGCACGTTGTGCGAGGAACTGTAGGGAGCGGGCAGGGCGAACGCAAAGGGGGGTCAGCAGGTGCCCCTGTCAAAGATGACAGGGGACGTCTGCAGGTGCATCACCGCGGATACAGTTGATAGCAAGTGGCAACAAATGACGTTTTCCGGCGCCGATGAGCGGTGCGTCTTTGGCGACATGCGGACGAGCCCGGGGCTTTAACAAAGGTTTTAGGTATTTACCCTAGGCCTGTCAGTTCTACGGGCTGAAAAAAAGCGCCCCGACGGGCGCTTGAGCAAAGGGGCTGTGCGGGACTCAGGCCGCGAGCGCTTCCAGCAATTCGGTCTCGATGGCGATCTGTGCCTTGTTCTGCTGCAGTTCCGGCCCGTCGATCAGGAAGGTGTCCTCGACGCGCTCGCCCAGCGTGCTGACCTTGGCCAGTTGCAGGTTGAGTTTGTGGCGGGCCAGCACCCGCGCCACGCTGTAGAGCAGGCCCACGCGGTCGCTCGCGGAGATGCTCAGCAGCCAGCGCTGGGCCTTCTCGTCGGGCCGCAGGTCCACGCGCGGCGCCACCGGAAAGCTCTTGACCCGGCGCGAGACCCGGCCCTTGCTGGGCGGCGGCAGCGGGCCAGGGTTCTCGATGGTGTGGTCCAGCTCGGCCTCGACCATGCTGACCAGCTCGCGGTAGTGCTCGGGCAGCATGGAGGTGACCACCTGGAAGGTGTCCAGCGCGTAGCCGTTGTTGGCCGTGTGGACCTTGGCGTCCAGGATGCTGAAGCCCGCCTGGTCGAAGTAGCCGCAGATGCGCGCGAACAGGTCGGTCTGGTCAGGGGTGTAGACCAGCACCTGCATGCCCTCGCCAATGGTGGAGCGGCGCGCCCGCACGATGCAGCGGGCCGTGCCGGTGTGGCGCGACAGCATGCGCGTGTGCCAGGCGATGTCGGCCGCGTCGTGGCGCATGAAGTAGCCCACGTCCAGCGAATCCCAGAGCTTCTTGTGCGCGTCGTGGGGCAGGGCGTGCAGCGCCAGCATGATCAGGGCCTCGCGCTTGCGGGCCTCGATTTCGGCGGCCGGGTCGGCCGCATGGCCGCCCAGCACCCGCAGGGTGTAGCGGTACAGGTCCTCCAGCAGCTTGCCTTTCCAGGCGTTCCAGACCTTGGGGCTGGTGCCGCGGATGTCGGCCACCGTGAGCAGGTACAGCGCCGTGAGGTAGCGCTCGTTGCCCACCCGTTTGGCAAAGGCGGCGATCACGTCGGGGTTGCTCAGGTCTTCCTTCTGGGCCACGCGGCTCATGGTCAGGTGCTCCTGGACCAGGAACTCGATGAGCTTGCTGTCTTCCCGCGCGATGCCGTGCTGGCGGCAGAAGCGGCGCACTTCGTGGCCGCCCAGCTCGGAGTGGTCGCCGCCGCGGCCCTTGGCGATGTCGTGGAACAGCGCCGCCACGTAGAGCACCCAGGGCTTGTCCATGCCCGAGGCCAGCTGCGAGCAGAACGGGTACTCGTGCGCATGCTCGGCAATGAAGAAGCGCCGCACATTGCGCAGCACCATCAGGATGTGCTGGTCCACCGTGTAGACGTGGAACAGGTCGTGCTGCATCTGGCCCACGATGCGGCGGAACACCCAGAGGTAGCGGCCCAGCACCGAGGTCTGGTTCATCAGCCGCATGGCGTGGGTCAGCCCGACCGGCTCCTTGAGGATGGCCATGAAGGTGGCCCGATTGACCGGGTCGCTGCGGAACTTGCCATTCATGACGCCGCGCACGTTGTACAGCGCGCGCAGCGTGCGGGCCGACAGCCCGTTGATGCCCACGGTGTTCTCGAACACCAGGAAGGTCTCGAGAATGGCGTGCGGCTCGCGCTCGTACAGGTCGTCGCTGGTCACCTCCAGCATGCCGGCCTTGTCGGCAAAACGCTCGTTGATCGGGCGCGGCTCATGGGTGCTGGGGTTCAGCCGTTCCTCGATGTTGAGCAGCAGGATCTGGTTGAGCTGGGACACGGCCTTGGCCGACCAGTAGTAGCGCTTCATGAGCGCCTCGCTGGAGCGGGCCACCATGCGCCCGTTGTCGGCGGTCTCGGCCTGGTAGCCAAACGACTCGGCCACCGCGGTCTGCAGGTCAAACACCAGCCGGTCTTCGCGGCGGTGGGCAATCAGGTGCAGCCGGGCCCGGATCAGGCTGAGCAGGGCCTCGTTGCGCTTGATCTGCCGGGCCTCGAAAGGCGTGGCCAGGCCCTTGCGCGCCAGCTCATCCCAGCTTTTGCCAAAGCCCGCGGCGCGGGCCACCCAGAGGATGCACTGCAGGTCGCGCAGGCCGCCGGGCGACTCCTTGCAGTTGGGCTCCAGCGCATAGGGGGTGTTCTCGAACTTGTGGTGGCGCTGGCGCAGCTCCAGCGTCTTGGCCACAAAGAAGGCCTTGGGGTCCAGCCCCGCCTGGAAGCGCTTGTAGAACTGGGCGAACAGCTTGCGCTCGCCGGTGACCAGCCGCGCTTCGAGCAGCGAGGTCTGCACCGTCACATCCTTCGCGGCCTCGGCCACGCAGTCGGACACGGTGCGCACGCTGGAGCCGATCTCCAGGCCCGTGTCCCAGCAGCTGCCAATGAAGCCCTCGATGCGCTGCTTGAGCGCGGCATCGGCGTCAGGCGAGGTGCCGTCGGGCATCAGCAGCAGCACGTCCACGTCGGAGTGGGGGAACAGTTCGCCGCGGCCAAAGCCGCCCACGGCCACCAGGGCCAGGCTGGGGTCAAAGCCGGCTTCGGTCCACAGCGTGCGCAGGGTGTCGTCGGTCAGCCGGGCCAGTTGCTGCAACAGCTGGCGGATGCCGCGGGTGGACGCGCCACCGGACTGCACGCTTTGCAGCAGCACCGATTTCTTGAGGCGGTACTCCTCGCGCAGCGCTGCGAAGTCGGTCACTTCACGAAAGCCGGCGTGGGCGGGCTGCCGGCCGACATCGTCAGCACCTCGTAGCCGGTCTCGGTGACCAGCACGGTGTGCTCCCACTGCGCCGACAGCGAATGGTCCTTGGTGACAATGGTCCAGCCATCGCCCATTTCCTTGATGTCGCGGCGGCCCGCGTTGATCATGGGCTCGATGGTGAAGGTCATGCCGGGCTTGAGTTCTTCGAGCGTGCCAGGCCGCCCATAGTGCAGCACCTGCGGCTCCTCGTGGAACACCTTGCCGATGCCGTGGCCGCAGAACTCGCGCACCACGCTGTAGCCGTTGCTCTCGGCGAACTTCTGGATCGCCCAGCCGATGTCGCCCAGCCGCGCGCCCGGCTTGACCTGCATGATGCCGTGCCACATGGCGTCGAAGGTGACGGCGCACAGGCGTTTGGCGGCAATCGAGCCCTCGCCAATGATGTACATGCGGCTGTTGTCGCCAAACCAGCCGTCCTTGGTGATCACGGTGACATCAATGTTCATGATGTCGCCCTTTTTCAGCGGCTTGTCGTTGGGGATGCCGTGGCACACCACGTGGTTGAGCGAGGTGCACAGCGAAGCCGGGTAGGGCGGGTAGCCCGGTGGCTGGTAGCCCAGCGTGGCCGAGGTCGTGCCCTGCACGTTGACCATGTATTCGTTGGCCAGGCGGTCGATCTCGCGGGTGGTGACGCCCGCCTTGACGTGCGGCGTGAGGTAGTCCAGCACCTCGGATGCCAGACGGCAAGCTTCACGCATGCCGGCGACGCCTTCCGCGTCCTTGTAGGTAATGCTCATGGGGCTGAATTATCCCATTCGGTGAATTCCCCCGCAGGTAGAATTCAGGGTTTCCACGGAGCTGCCCATTCAGCGCAGCGCCGGACCCTCTCCAAGGCCACCACGTGACCCTGCACATCACCCAGTTCGACGGCGGCAACGCCCTCAGCGATTTCCGCGTCCAGCAACTCCTGCCGCGCCTGCAAACCATCCACGACAGGATCACCGGCATCGCCGCCCGTTTTGTCCACCTGGTGGCGTCGGATGCGCCGGCCAACGGGGCCGACCGCGAGCGGCTCGCCGCGCTGCTGACCTATGGCGACCCCTACGCCGGCCCCACCGAGGGCCCCGTGCTGTTGGTCACGCCCCGGTTCGGCACGGTGTCGCCCTGGGCCAGCAAGGCCACCGATATCGCCCACAACTGTGGCCTGGCGCTGCGCCGCGTGGAGCGCATCACCGAATACCGGCTCACGCTCAAAAGCGGCCTGCTGGGCGGCCAGCCCACGCTCAGCGACGCGCAACGCGCCGACGTGGCGGCGCTGCTGCACGACCGCATGACCGAAAGCGTGATGTTCGAGCGGGCCCAGGCGCTGGGCCTGTTCACCGAACTGCAGCCCGCGCCCATGGAGCAGGTGGACCTGCTGGGCGGCGGCCGCGCGGCGCTGGAGGCCGCCAACAGCCGTTTCGGCCTGGCGCTGGCCGACGACGAAATGGATTACCTGGTCACCGCCTTCACGGGGCTGGCGCGCAACCCCACCGATGTGGAACTGATGATGTTCGCCCAGGCCAACAGCGAGCACTGCCGCCACAAGATATTCAACGCCTCGTTCACCATCGACGGCGTGGCGCAGGACAAGAGCATGTTCGGCATGATCCGCCACACCCACCAGACCAGCCCGCAGCACACCGTGGTGGCCTATTCGGACAACGCCTCGGTCATGGAAGGCAGCTCCATCGAACGTTTCATGGCCAAAAGTGCCGGGAGTCCAGGCAGGGCGGCCACTATGCGCTATGAAAAGCATAGCGAACTGGCCCATGTGCTGATGAAGGTGGAAACCCACAACCACCCCACGGCCATCAGCCCGTTCCCGGGCGCCAGCACCGGCGCGGGCGGCGAGATCCGCGACGAAGGCGCCACCGGCCGCGGCTCGCGGCCCAAGGCCGGCCTGACGGGCTTCACCGTGTCCCGGCTCTGGCCAACGGCCGGCACCGATGACTTTGGCAAGCCCGCGCACATTGCCAGCCCGCTGCAGATCATGACCGAGGGCCCCCTGGGCGGCGCCGCCTTCAACAACGAGTTTGGCCGGCCCAACCTGCTGGGCTACTTCCGCGAGTACGAGCAGACCGTGACCAGCGACGCCGACAGCATCCGCCGCGGTTACCACAAGCCCATCATGATCGCGGGCGGGGTGGGGCAGATCGACGCCCGGCTTACGAAAAAGATCGAATTCCCGGCCGGCTCGCTGCTGATCCAGCTGGGCGGGCCCGGCATGCGCATCGGCATGGGCGGCAGCGCCGCCAGTTCCATGGCCACTGGCGCCAACGCCGCCGAGCTCGACTTTGACTCGGTGCAGCGCGGCAACCCCGAGATCGAGCGCCGCGCGCAGGAGGTCATCAACCACTGCTGGGCCCTGGCCGAGGCCAACCCCATCCTGGCCATCCACGATGTGGGCGCGGGCGGCCTGAGCAACGCCTTCCCCGAACTCACCAACGACGCGGGCCGCGGCGCGCGTTTTGACCTGGATGCCGTGCCGCTCGAAGAAAGCGGCCTCGCCCCCAAGGAAATCTGGTGCAACGAGAGCCAGGAACGCTATGTGATGGCGATCGCCCCCGAATCGCTGGACCTGTTCCGCAGCTTCTGCGAGCGCGAGCGCTGCCCGTTTGCCGTGGTGGGCGTGGCCACCGAAGAGCGCCAGCTGGTGGTGAGCACCGCCGTGGACATGCCCATGAACGTGCTGCTGGGCAAGCCGCCCAAGATGCACCGCGACGTCAAGACCGTGGCCCGCCAGCTGCCGCCCGTGGACCTCACCGGGGTCGAGCTGCAGAAGGCCGTGATCGACGTGCTGGCCCACCCCACGGTGGCCTCCAAACGCTTCCTCATCACCATTGGCGACCGCACGGTGGGGGGGCTGAGCCACCGCGACCAGATGGTTGGCCCCTGGCAGGTGCCCGTGGCCGACTGCGCCGTGACCCTGGCCGACTACAGCGGCTTTGCCGGCGAGGCCATGAGCATGGGCGAGCGCACGCCGCTGGCCAGCGTCAACGCGCCGGCGTCGGGGCGCATGGCGGTGGCCGAGGCCATCACCAACCTGCTGGCCGCGCCCATCGAGCTGCCGCGCGTCAAGCTGTCGGCCAACTGGATGGCCGCCTGCGGCGAGCCTGGCGAGGACGCCGCGCTGTACGAAACCGTGCGGGCCGTGGGCATGGAGCTGTGCCCGGCGCTGGGCGTGAGCATCCCCGTGGGCAAGGACAGCCTGTCGATGCGCACCCAGTGGACCGAGGGCAACGAGAAGAAAAAAGTCACTTCGCCCGTCAGCCTGATCGTGAGCGCCTTTGCCACGCTGGCCGATGTGCGCGGAACGCTCACGCCCCAGCTGGACGCGACCGAGCCCGACAGCACCCTGGTGCTGGTCGATCTGGGCCGGGGCCGCCACCGCATGGCTGGCAGCATCCTGGCGCAGACGCTGGGGCAAACCGGCCACGAGGTACCCGACCTGGACCACCCGCAGGACCTGGTGAATCTGGTCAACGCAGTCAACGCGCTGCGCGCCCGGGGCCAGGTGCTGGCCTACCACGACCGCAGCGATGGCGGCCTGCTGGCCACGGTCTGTGAAATGGCTTTTGCGGGCCAGGTGGGCGTGGCGCTGAACATCGACATGCTGCTGGTGGAGGGCGATGGCATCTCCGACAGCCGCATGGACACCGGCGACGCCAAGAACTGGGCCGGCCAGGTCAGCGCGCGGCGCGAGGAACTCACGCTCAGGGCCCTGTTCAGCGAAGAGCTGGGCGTGGTGCTGCAGGTGCGCACCGCCGAGCGCGATGCCGTGATGCAGACCCTGCGCGAGCACGGCCTGAGCGCCTTCAGCCACTTCATTGGCAAGACCCGGCCCGCGTCATCGTCCATCGAGGCCGGCAAGGGCCAGATCCAGGTCTGGCGCGACACCAAGGCCGTGTTCAGCGCCGCCCTGGCCGACCTGCACCAGGTCTGGGACAGCGTGAGCTGGAAGATCTGCCAGCAGCGCGACAACCCGGCCTGTGCCGATGCCGAGCACGCCGCGGCCGGCGACCCGGCCGACCCAGGCCTGCACGTGCACCTGACGTTCGACCCCGCCAACAACCCCGCGGCCCCTTACCTGAACCTGGCCCTGCCCAAAGTGGCGATCCTGCGCGAGCAGGGGGTCAACTCGCATGTGGAGATGGCCTACACCTTCACCGAGGCCGGCTTTGACGCCCATGACGTCCACATGACCGACCTGCAGACGGGCCGGGCCAGGCTCCAGGACTTCAAGGGGGTGGTGGCTTGTGGCGGCTTCAGCTATGGCGACACGCTGGGCGCCGGCATCGGCTGGGCCCGCAGCATCACCTTCAACCCGGTGCTGGCCGACCAGTTCAAGGCTTTTTTTGGCCGGGCCGATACCTTCGGCCTGGGCGTGTGCAACGGCTGCCAGATGTTTGCCGAGCTGGCCGACATCATCCCCGGCGCGCAGGACTGGCCCCGCTTCACCACCAACCGCAGCGAGCGCTTTGAGGCCCGGCTGAGCCTGGTGGAGGTATTGCCGTCGCCCAGCCTGTTCTTCGAAGGCATGGCCGGCAGCCGCCTGCCCATTGCCGTGGCACACGGTGAGGGCTATGCCAACTTTGCCTACCGCGGGAACGCCGAAAAGGCGCTGGCTGCCATGCGCTACGTGAACCACCAGGGCCAGCCCACCGAGGCCTACCCCGCCAACCCCAACGGCAGCCCGGGCGGCCTGACGGCCGTGACCACCGCCGACGGCCGCTTCACCGCCCTCATGCCCCATCCCGAGCGGGTGTTCCGCAATGTGCAGATGAGCTGGACCGACGGTGACCGCAGCGATCTGAGCCCGTGGATGCGGATCTGGCGCAACGCGAGAAAATGGGTGGGCTAAATGGGTGGAATAAGGAGGCGTTGCGATGGATATCGAACTCACGTCCAAGAAGTACAAGAGTTTTCTTACGGCGTTCCGTCAGGCCGACCGCGACAACGCGGCCACGCGGGCCGAGACCGAAGTGGTCTACACCGAGGGCTTCAACACCTACCGGTATTTTTTTGAAGCGCCCAATTTCAAGCTGGTGGCTTACAACATCGGCGCCGGCCGGGTCAATCTGACCAACTACAACCATGTGGACAACATGGCAACGGTCAACAAGGGGGCGCTGGCCACGGCGCTGAAAGCCGGCGGTGGCACCGGCACCCTGATGACGCAGAGCCTGAGCACCGTGGTGGCGCTGGTCTCGGAGGCCGCGCGCTCCAAGGTCGTCGAGCAGGCCATGATCAAGGCCATCATGGGGACCGCCATCAACCTGAACAACTACGAAATGCTGTTCAAGGGCTACAACCAGCCGGCCCGGTATGCCGGCTACCTGACCCTTGCCGGTGCCTATACCAGCTACTGGAAGCCGCTGGAAAAAGAGGACTACCGCCGCTTCTACATGTCGTCCGAATACACCGGCGACTTCGAAAAGATGTGCAAGGACCTCAACGCGCTGTAGGGCGAGGCATCTGCAAAGCGGGGCTTCCCCATCCGGGCCAACAGGTCTACGATGTGCCACAGGAGGTCGTGGCCCATGAAGACACTGCCGGCTTGCTGGATGCGGATGACGCTGGCGTGCATCGCCGGCCTGGCCGCGGCAAGCGCGGCGGCCGCTGACCGCTGGGCCCAGCTGGCCTACGAGCCCGTGGCGCTGGCCTGGACCGCTCACGAAGTCGAAAGTGCCACGGCCGGCAACTTTGAAGCCATCGTGCGGCGCGCCAGGGGCGAGGGCCAGTATGGCTGCGAGAAAAGCTGCGAACGGGTGCGCCGCGTGTTCGAACGGCTGGTCCCGCTGGCGCGCGCGCAGACTGCGCGGGCCCGGCACCTGCCCTGGACCCTGACCGTGGTGCGCACCCAGGGCGTGGAGGCGCTGGCCCTGCCCGGCGGGCAGGTGATGATTTCAGAAGCCTTCATCCATGAACACAAGATGCCCGACGCCCAGCTGGCCTTTGTGCTGGCGCATGAGATGGCCCACAGCATTCTTGAACACGAACGCCAGACCCTGCACTTTGCCCGCATGCTGCTGCGACAGGATGTGCCGCGCAGCGTGGCCGACATGTACGTGGAGATTGGCTACAACTTCGCACTGCTCTCGTCGCTCGAACCGGTGATGCAGCAGGGCGAGCTGGAGGCGGACGAGCTGGGCCTGCTGCTGGCCAGCGCGGCCGGCTATGCCCCGCGAGAACAGCTCGGCTTCATGGCGCAGCAGGCCGCGCTGGGCAAGTCGCCCAACCCGCTGGTGCGCACGCACCCGGCGGCCCGCGAACGCCTGGTCCAGCTGCGCGCACGGCTGCCGCTGGCGCAGCGGCTGTACACGGCGCAGCAGGTCCGCCGTCGGTGAATTCCGCACAACAATAGCGCTCGGCGCCAGAACGGGGCGCCCCTAGAATGTCCAGCGCCGCCAGCGCGTGTCTGGCATCAAAGGGGCACCATGTCAGACGCACTTCCAGCCGACGTTGTTCAGTCCATTGCCATTTCCAACGCCAAATCGATCGGCGAACAGCCGGCCATCCTGGCCAACATGGCGCTGGCCAACCAGATTCTGAACAACAACCTGCAGCAGCAGATGATGATCTCGCAGCAACAGGCCATGAACCAGTTGCTTATGGCGACCGTGGCCAAGGCGGTCAGCCTGATCCTGTCGGTCGACAGCGGGCCTGGCTCGCCGGCCAGCAACGCCAAGCTGGCGCTTGAACTGGTGGAGTCCATGAAGCAGCAGTTCCAGGGCATGCAGGCCACCATGCAACAAGCCACGCAGGCCAATCTCGAGATGACCGCCAAGGCCGCCGAACAGCTGAAGGCAGCGCAAAACCAGAACTGACCCATCCGCACCGCCCCACCCGCAAAGGAGATTCACCATGCCCGACAGCAACGCAACCGAAAGCCAGAACCCCATCGCGGAGCAGCCCGCCATGCTGGCCAACCTGGCCTTTGCCAATCTCGTGGCCAACACCAACCTCGCCCAGCAGAATGCCGTGGCCAACCAGCAGGCCATGAACGAGCTGGGGATCTCGGTGGTGGCCAAGGGCGTGACGGTGCTGTCCCAGCTCAGCCCGCTCGAAGCGCGCTCGGCCGTGGACGTCCTGAGCAACAACGAGCTGGCCCAAACCCTGGCGGACCTCAAGGCCACCGTCCAGGCCTTCAGTGACAAGGGCAAGCAGGCCAGTTGATGGAGGCGTGAGCCAGCCCCACGCTCACTCCACCCATTTCGGAAAATACCCCAGCGCGTCCTGCACCGCGCCATCGTGCGCGGGCACGACCACCAGGGCCGGGTCACGGGCCATGGCGGCGCGGATCCTGTCGATCACTTGCTGGGTCCGGGCCACATCGTCGTCCACGATCTGGCGCGCGGGCCAGAACTTGGGGCGCCCCTCCTTGAGCGCCTGGGCACTCCACACCGCATCGCCCACGAAGAAATAGCGCGCCCCTGAACTCACGCGCACAAAGAGGCCCACGGAGCCGGGCGTGTGACCCTGCAGCGGCACCAGCACCACGCGGTCATCGCCATACAGGTCAAGGCTGCTTTCAAAGCCTTCATAGGGGACCGGCTGCAGGGTCACGGTTCGCCACTGGATAGACGGGGAGCCCACCTGCGAAGGCCAGGCGCCGCCGGGCTTGCCCTGGGACTCGCGCGCATGGACCCGCTCCTGCGGCGTCACCCACACCGCAGCGCCGGGGAAGTCCACCAGCCCGCTCGCGTGGTCCCAGTGGTCATGGCTCAGGTAGATGTCGGTCACGGGCGGAACGCCGGCCTGGGCGAGCTGCTGGCGCACGGGCAGCACCGGGCCCTCGTATTTGAAGAAGGGCCGCATCCACAGCGGCATGTCCTGCGCATATTGCTGCGCGACCTGGCTGCCCAGACCGGTGTCGAACAGGAAGCGGCTGTCACCGTGCTGGATGAGAAAGGCCGAGAAATTGGTGACCGCCGGGTGGCCAAGGCGTCCACCGGCAAACAGCAGGGCTTCCTTCACCGGCAGCGCTGCGGTCTTGATGACCGCGAAGCGAACGGCCGGCACGGGCGGTGGGGCCGCGACAGCGGCCGATGAGGTGACGAGGAGAAGGGCAGCCAGAAGAGGAGCCCAAAGGGGAGCCAGAAGAGGGCGGAGCATGGGGAAGTTCCTTGCGAAAAGCACTGAGGCCTGCAATCTAAACCTTGGTCCATACTCCAGGGTCAAGACTTTTTTTCGGCCGCGGGCCCACGCCACCATGAAAATCAGCGAACTGGCAGAAACCACGGGGGTCACCGTGGACACCTTGCGCTACTACGAGAAGCAGGGCCTTCTGGATCCGCCTCAGCGGCGTGACAACGGCTACCGTGCCTATGCCGCGAGCGACGTGCAGCGCGTGCGCTTTGTGCGCGGTGCGCAGATGCTGGGCTTCTCGCTGGCGCAGATCCGCGAGGTCATTCCCGATCTGGTGCAAGGCCGCATGGGCCGCAGCGGCATCGAGCAGCGCCTGCAGTCCAAGATCGCCGAGATTGATGCGCGCTTTGAGGAGTTGCGCCGCTTGCGGCAGGAACTGGTGAACACGCTGGCGTCGCTGACCTGCAGCCAGAGCGAACCGGTCTCAGTCTCCACCTCGACTTACCCGCGCATGAGAACGGCAAAACCACAAAAAGTGCGGCAACGCGCAGCCAGCTAACAGGCGGGGAGGGCAGTCCGGTGCATGACGTTGACAGGTATCATTTGCGCACTTCATAAAAGACAACTCTTGGGGGGCAAGAATGTGGAATCCGATTGGCACTGCCATCCTGGTGCGGCTGTGCTTGTTCACTGGTGTTTTGGCGTTGACCGCTTGTGGAGGAGGTCAATCCGAGGGCGGTGAAGTTCGGACCCAGCAGCCGATCGTCAGACAGACCAACGTCGAAATAGATAAGCGGGCCGCGTGGCCAAACGATGTCTCCTACTCATTGTCGGAGCCTTTGCGTACGTTCAGCGCCAACATCATGGACGCGTGGCAGTTTTCCACCGGAGATCCCAACCTAGTCATCGCCGTGATCGATTCAGGCGTTGTGCCTCACGCCGAGTTCAGTGGCAGATTGTTGCCGGGTTACGACTTCATCTCCAATGTCGCCGTTTCGCGCGACGGTGATGGGCGTGATGCGGATGCTACGGATCCCGGCAATGGTGCCGGACCACAAGATGCCTGGCCAGGCACTTTCATTGCCGGCGTCATCGCTGCCACCGGGAATAACGGTGTCGGAATAGCAGGCGTGAACTGGAAATCCAAAATTTTGCCAGTCCGGGTGCTGCCAGGCAGCAGTCAGCAGCAATTGACGGATCTTGCTGATGCCATCAAATGGTCCGCCGGAGGGAGTGTTCCCGGCGTGCCGGACAACAAGAACCCTGCGCGAGTGATCAATCTCGGGAGCGTTGTCAACGGGAAGCTGTGTGACGGTGCTGTCGCGGAAGCCGTCCGTACCGCGATCGATCGAAAAGCGGTTGTGGTGGTAGCCGCTGGCGACTGGGGTATCGACATCGCGAACGCGCTCCCCGCCAACTGTCCCGATGTCATTGTGGTCGGGAATGGGGGAGAGATTAACTCCCTGAATCCTCCTTTTTATCCATCGAACTATGGCACCAACCTGGGACTGATCGCCCCCTACTACGCCACATCTTTTGGAATTGACGGCTCGTTCGGCAGAATTACGCTGACCACAAGGTTTGGAACAGCCAACGCCGCAGCCTATGTTTCCGGGGTGGCGTCACTGATGCTCTCGGTCAATCCGTCGTTGACGCAGGCCATGGTGAAATCGCTTCTGATGGCCTCAGCCAGAAAACCCCGCAGGCCAGAGGGCTCGTATTGCACGCCGGCGCGATGTGGGGCTGGCATGCTTGACGGGTATGCCGCCGTCAAGTCAGCGAAAGACGGCCAATTTGTTGCAGAGCCGGAATATCCGCAAACAGGCTGGTGGTGGAATCCAAGTGAGCCAGGCAGCGGATTTGCCATGGAGTTTCGTCACGGCAAGATTTATTTCGGAGGGTTTCTGTATGACTCTTCTGGCAAGGCGACCTGGCTTACTTCAGGGCCTGCGCTCATGGAGTCGCCCAATGCCTACACTGGCATTCTGGATCGCTATGTGAACGGGCAGACCTTGATGGGCCCGTATCGCAGTCCATTTCGCGGTGACTCGCCCGGCACCGTTCACATAGAGTTCTCAAGTCCAACCAAAGGTCGAATCACCTGGTCGGGCAGAACCTTCCCGATCGAGCGATTTGAGATTTTTCCTGGTGGATTGGCGCAGGCGAGTGAGCCGAACTTCCAGCGGGTATCTTCAGGCTGGTATTGGGATCCTGCGCAACCTGGGCGTGGTTATGCCCTCGAGGTGCAGGGCGACAAATTGTTTGCTGCCGGATTCATGTACGACGAGTATGGTGATCCTGTCTGGTACGTGACCACGGCAACGCTGACTGCGGGCAGCAATGTCGCCTTTGGGCATTGGGCGCAGTACGCAGATGGGCAGACGATGAACGGCGCCTATCGCACCCCCCGCATTGCAAACCCCTCCGTGGGGACTGCCTTGCTTATACAGGGGATCGATTACGCCGCTCTGCGATTTTCAGAAACCATGCCTTATCTCTCATTGCAAAAATTCGATATGGGTGAACGGCCAGCCCCATAGGCCCATGACATGGCGGCCCTGAAATCCTACCGCTTCGACACCATCGACGCCCTGCGCGGCGTCGCCATCGTCTGGATGACGATTTTTCATTTCTGCTTTGACCTCAACCATGCGGGCTGGATCCGGCAGAACTTCTACCACGATCCTTTCTGGACCTGGCAGCGCACCTGCATCGTGAGCCTGTTCCTGTTCTGCGCGGGTCTGGGCCAGGCCGTTGCCGTGGCGCAGGGGCAGAGCTGGCGCCGCTTCTGGAAGCGCTGGGGCCAGGTGGCCGCCTGTGCGCTGCTGGTCACGGCGGGTTCGTACGTGATGTTCCCCCGCAGCTTCATCTACTTTGGCGTGCTGCATGGCATTGCGGTGATGCTCATCGTGGTGCGGCTCACGGCGGGCTGGGGGCGCTGGCTGTGGCCAGCCGGCGCACTGGCGATTGCTATGAAGTTTGTAGCGCAGCATGCCCATGCCGTCTGGACTGGCGGCGGATTCCTCAATGAACCCGCCTTCAACTGGCTGGGCTTGATCAGCCACAAGCCCGTCACCGAGGACTATGTGCCCGTGCTGCCCTGGCTGGGCGTGATGTGGTGGGGCATGGCCGCGGGCCAGTGGCTGCTGGCCGATCCGGACCGACGCGCGCGGCTGGCGACGCAGCTGTCCCCCCCGGCCGCGCCGCTGGCCTGGCTGGGCCGCTGGAGCCTGAGCTGGTACATGCTGCACCAGCCCGTGATGATTGGTGCGCTGATGGCGCTCAAGGCCGCCGGCGCATGAAAAAAGCGGCCCCGGAGGCCGCTTTTTTTTTGGCAGGAAGAGGTCAGCTCACTCGACCTTGGCCTTGGCGCGCAGGTCTTCCTGGAACTTGCCGAGCTTCTGCTGTTCCAGCTGCTTCGCGATCTGCGGCTTGACTTCCTCAAACTTGGGCAGCTGGGCCTGGCGCACGTCGTCCAGGCGGATCACGTGGTAGCCGAACTGGCTCTTGACCGGTACGTCGGTGACCTGGCCCTTGTTGAGCTTGATCATGGCGGCCGAGAACTCGGGCACGTAGCTGGAGGCATTGGCCCAGTCGAGGTCACCGCCATTGGCGCCGGACCCCGGGTCCTTGGACTGCTTCTTGGCGATCTCTTCAAACTTGCCGCCCTTCTTGAGGCTGGCGATGATGGCCTTGGCCTCGTCTTCCTTCTCGACCAGGATGTGGCGCGCACGGTATTCCTTGCCGCCGTTGGCCGCGGCGAACTTGTCGTACTCGGCCTTGGCTTCCTCGTCGGTCACGGGGTTGTTCTTCTGGTAGTCGGAGAACAGCTCGCGGATCAGGATGGTCTGGCGGGCCAGTTCCATCTGGCTCTTGAAGTCGTCGCTGGTGTCCAGGCCGCGCTTTTGCGCTTCCTGCATGAAAATCTCGCGCGCGATGAGCTCGTTCTTGATCTGGTCCTGGATTTCGGGGGTGATCTCCCGGCCCGACTTGGTGATCTGCAGCATCAGCGCGTCGACACGCGACTTGGGCACGGGCTTGCCGTTGACGATGGCAAGGTTCTGGGCCATGGCGGGCAGGGCAAACGCACCCGCCAGGGCAGCCGCCGCAACAGCGGACAAATAACGGTTCTTCATTGGGGTTTCCTGGGAGTTCAGAGTATTTCAATCGCGAGGGCATGGACGCCCCGGTCAATGAAAACTTGGAGCGCATCATACACAAGGCGATGACGCGCCAAACGGGCTTTTCCTGTAAACAAAGGTGAAGCAATCCGCACCCGGAAATGGGTGCCGGCGCCGGTGCCGTCAGCGCCCGCATGCCCGGCATGCGCAGCGCTTTCGTCCAGCACTTCGAGCTGGCTGGGGGCCAGGAGTTCCCGCAGCCGCTGCGTCATCTGCGCGGCCGTGACGCCGGTGCTCATCGGTCGCCGGCCTCGCCGGGCTGCTCATCGGTCTTGATGTATTTGCCCAGGTACAGGGCCTGGCCGACCACGAACACGGCCATCAGCCCCAAACCGCCAAACAGCTTGAAATTGACCCAGGTGTTGGTGTCGAAGTTGAAGGCCACCCACAGGTTCACCACGCCCATCACGGCAAAAAAGGCCGTCCAGCTCCAGTTCATGACGCGCCAGGCGGCGTCGGGCAGTTCCATCTGGGCCCCCATCAGCGCCTTGAGCAGGTTCTTGCGGAACAGCAGCTGGCCCACCAGCAGCGCACCGCCCATGAGCCAGTACAGCACCGTGGGCTTCCATTTGATGAAGGTCTCGTTGTGCGAAATGATGGTGGCGCCACCAAACAGCACGATCACGCCCAGGCTGATCCACTGCATGGGTTCGACCTTGCCCGTCTTGTAGCGCAGCCAGCTGATCTGGGCGATGGTCGCGACGATGGCCACGCCCGTGGCCACGTAGATGTCGGCGAACTTGAACGCGACAAAGAACAGGATGATGGGAAAAAAGTCGAGCAGCAGCTTCATGCGGGGGTCAGTTCGAGGAGTCCACGGGGTTGAAGTCTAGCGAGGCCGAGTTCATGCAGTAGCGCAGGCCGGTGGGCGCAGGGCCGTCCTCGAACACGTGGCCCAGGTGGGCACCGCAGTCGGCACAGTGCACCTCGGTGCGCTTCATCCACAGCATGCGGTCGGTCTTGGTTTCGACGGCATCGGGCGTCAGCGGCTGGAAATAGCTGGGCCAGCCGGTGCCCGAGTCGAACTTCGTGGCCGAATCAAACAGCGGCTTGCCGCAGCAGATGCAGGCGTAAACGCCCTGGGCCTTGTTGTCGGCCCATTTGCCGGTGAAGGCCCGCTCGGTGGCTTCGTGGCGGGTCACGTCAAAGGCCATGGGCTCGGCGCCCTTGCTGGCCAGCAGGGCTTTCCATTCGTCGTCGGATTTCTGGATCTTGGGGGGCATCTTGGTTCCTTCAGGATGAACAGCTGATCTCGATGGTGGCGGCCCAGTCGGGCGGGAATCCGGCATGGTCCTCGTGCGCGGGATGCTCGTCAAATGGGGCCTGCAGCAACGTGAGCAAGGTTTGGACGCCGGAAAAGTCCTTTAGTTTCGCCTGCCGGATGGCCTGCTCACCCAGGTGGTTGCGCAAAACGTATTTGGGGTTGGTTTTGAGCATCAAATCGCCCGGGAGTCCAGGCGGGGCAGCCTTCAGGCGCTCTGAATACTGTAGCAGCCAGGCGTCCAGCGCCGCCCGGTCCGCGAACAGGTCGCGCACCGGCTCGGCCGAACCGCCCGCCACATGCGCGCTCAGGCGGCGCCAGAAGATGGTGTAGTCCACCCGCCCCGCCGCCAGCAGCTTGAGGATGGACTCGATCAATCCCCGGTCGCCCTCGCGCGCCTCGGCCAGGCCCAGCTTGGCCCGCATGCGGGCCTCGAAGGCCTGGGGATAGGCTGCCTTGAAGGGCTCGAGCGCGGCCAGCGCCAGGTCCTGCTCGCCGATCAGGGGCAGCAGGGCCTGGCCCAGGCAGAACAGGTTCCAGTAGGCGATGTTGGGTTGCTTGTTGTAGGCGTAGCGGCCGCCCGGATCGCTGTGGTTGCAGATGTGGCCGGGGTCGAAGCCGTCCAGGAACTGGAACGGCCCGTAATCGATGGTCAGGCCCAGGATGCTCATGTTGTCGGTATTCATCACGCCGTGGCAAAAGCCCACGGCCTGCCACTGGGCCACCATGGCCGCCGTGCGCGCGCTCACGGCCTCCAGCAGCGCCGCGTAGGGGTTGCCGGCCAGGCGGTCGCTGTCGCGGCACTCGGGGTAGAACTGGTCGATCACATGGTCGGCCAGGGTCTTGAGCGGCCCCAGCTGGTCGCGCGCGGCAAAGTGTTCAAAGTGCCCGAAGCGGATGAAGCTGGGCGCCACCCGCGTGACCACGGCGGCTGTTTCCATTTCCTCACGGGCCACGGGCGCGTCGGACCCCGTCACGCACAGCGCCCGCGTGGTGGGAATGCCCAGCCCGTGCATCGCCTCGCTGCACAGGAATTCGCGGATGCTTGACCGCAGCACGGCGCGCCCGTCGCCCATGCGGGAGTAGGGCGTGAGGCCGCTGCCCTTGAGCTGGATTTCCTGCGGGCCGAGCGCGGTCAGCGCTTCGCCCAGCAGGATGGCGCGGCCGTCGCCCAGCTGGCCGGCCCAGACGCCGAACTGGTGGCCGCTGTAGACGCTGGCCAGCGGGTCGGCGCCGGCCAGCGCCAGATTGCCCGTGAAAGCCGCAACGCCCTGCTGGCTGGCCAGCAGCCCGGAATCCAGCCCGAGCACCGCGGCCAGCGGCCGGTTGAGCCCCACCAACTCCGGCGAGGGCAGGGGAGTCGGGAGCAGCCTGGTGTAGAACTCCGGCCCCAGCCTGGCAAAGCTGTTGCGCCACTCCAGTTGCAGATCCAGTTGCCGGGCAGGCGTTTTGATGGCTTGGTCCATGCGGCATTGTCCCTGTTCGGGAGTACACGCGTTCCGCGGCACTGCGAATTCCGTGGCCGGCCAGTCAAAAAAGCAATTTGATACAACTAATCTGCGATACCGGAAGCACAGGCGTCGCATCCCCGCGGCCCCGAGCTTCATGCCACGCGAGACCTGGCGCGTTTCTGACCGCCTCGCCGCCATGGCTATCGGCTGGCGATGAGACAGGCTTAAGAAAATCACCCATCTCATGGCCAACATTCTTCAGTAAATTCCGCAAGGGGCATCGCACGATGGGTGTCATGCGATGCATGCTGGAGTCTTGCGCGACGAATCTGGCGCAGGATAATGAAGTCACCAAGCATGGAAGTGGTTATGTCGGGCAGTGCATATTCGTCTGCGTTCAGGTGCGGCGGTGCGGTGGATACATCGGCGGCACGGCTTTGCCTGCATCAAGCCACCCACGAACTGCACCAGCTCCGTGCGGGGGAGCGTGCCGCGCCTGACGACCTGGTTCTGCATCACCTTCGTGGTCCGGGCGAGATCGACACCATCCGTTTCCTGCGCGGGCATATCGACCTGACGCACAGCGCGAGCGACCCGCACTTCGCAACCGACGAAAAAAAAGAGATGAAGTAGGCGTGGTGGTCGCCTTCGAACTCGATGGGGAGTTGGTGGGCACCATTCGCGCCGTTCCAATGGGGAAGGGATTGACCTTGGTCGAAAAATTGCGGGCGCAAGCTGGCGTCGAGAGCGGCGACACGCATGCGCGGGGCTGGGAGATGGGGCGTCTGGCCATCAATCCGGACTACCGCGGCGGTCCGGAATCACTGAGGGGGTTCCTGTATCTGTCGCTGTCCTACCTGCATCGCATTTCAGCGGTGGACAACCTGCATGCGACCTGCACCCCGGTGCTTTCAAGGTTGTACCGCCGCTTTGGGTTTGCGGTGGTGGCCAGGGATGTTCCGTTGCTTGGCACCTCCAAGACCTACACGCTTATTCACGGTTATTTCAATCACGTCATTGGTGAATTGGCCAGGGGAGAAGAGGCGCCCCGGATGGGGGCCGCTCTGACGACCAGCCGATTTGACACAATCGCCAACCAGGGAGCATTTACATGACAGCCTCTTTCGTTCACACCTTGCGGGAAACAGTCGACGCCGAGTGGGCGAAGATCAAGAAGGGCACCTTCTGGCGCCGTGTGATGGGCGAGCCGGTGCCCATGGCGCTCTACCGCGACCTGATGCTTCAGGTCTACCACTACTCGCGCCACAACTCGATGAACCAGGCGGTCGCGGCCTTCCAGCCGGCGCCTGAGGGATTGCTCAAGTTCGTTTACCGGCATGCGGCGGAAGAGCTGGGCCACGAGCGCATGGTGATCCATGACCTCAAGAGCATCGGAATGCTCGATGAGGCCGACCTGCGCAAGGATCCGTTGCCTGCCACCGAGGCGCTCATTGGCTACCTGTACGCTGTCGCCCTGCGCTATGGCGCGGTGGCCCGGCTGGGTTACAGCTTCTGGGCTGAAGGTGTCTATGGCCACATCGCCGAGCCCTTTGGCAAGATCAGCAGGGACTTGCAGCTGACCAGCAAGAACCTCACTTTCTTCGGTTCCCATGCCCAGGCTGACGAGGCGCACATCCAGCAGGTGACGGAGGCGATCGAGAACTTTGCAGTCAAACCGGAAGACCAGGCCCTGGTGCTGAAGGTGGCGCGCACGACCTTGTTCCTCACCGGCCAGTTGATCGAACAGGTGGCCGACATGCATCCTTCTGGCGCCACGAAGCCATGAACCCGTTGCGCGGGTTTTTCGCGCATTTCTCCGCCTACCACTCCCACGGCCGGCCAATCATCCAGTACAGCGGGATGATTGGCATGGTCGCGTTCCCCTTGTTTTATCTGCTGCGGTTCACCAAGGCGGACGTCCCGTTCAATGATGCCGGTTTGCGCGTGATCGCCATGCTGCTGTGCTCCGGGCTGGCGCTGCGCAGCCAATGGCCGCAGTGGCTGCGACGGTACTTCTTCGCGTATGCGTACGTCACCTTCATCTACTGCATGCCGTTTTTTTTCGTCTTCACTTCGCTGGTCAACGGCGGGGGCACCGTGGGCGTGGCCAACACGCTGATGGCCGCGTTCTTCCTGGTTCTGCTTTCCGATTGGCGCAACAGTGTCGTCATGCTGGTGGTTGGCTGTGGCATGGCCGTCGGGCTTTACATGACGGTGACACCGGACCCGCAGTTCCCGCGTGACTATATCGGCCGGCTTCCGATACTGGTGCTCGTGGTCGTGGGCGGCAGCGCTTTCAAGCTGGCCCAGAAGCAGGCGGAGGCGGAGAAGATCAAGCGTACCTACACCGCAATGGCCGGTTCCATCGCGCACGAGATGCGCAACCCTCTCAGCCAGATCAGGCACAGCCTGGACAGCATGCAGCGCGCGCTGCCCCTGCCCACCACCGAGATGCAGGCGCAAACCATCTCAGGGGTGGAGGTGGATGCGCTCTACCGTCACCTGGCGCAAAGCGCAATGGCCGTCAAGCGCGGCCTGCAGGTCATCTCGATGACGCTGGACGAGGTGAATGAGAAGCCGATCGACGCCTCCGCGTTCTCCTACATCTCCGCGGCCGAGGCCACCGACAAGGCGGTGCGCGAATACGGCTACGAGGACGACGCCGACCGCGCCCGGGTGCGGATGCACGTACTGGAAGACTTCAATTTCCGCGGCGGGGAGACGGCCTACCTCTTCGTGCTTTTCAACCTGATGCGCAATGCGCTCTACTATGCCGCGCTCAATGCTCAGGGGCTGGTCACCGTGACGGTCAAGCGCCAGCAGGTGGTGGTGCACGACAACGGACCCGGCATCGCGCCAGACCTGCTCGCCAGGTTGTTCGAGCCGTTCGCCTCATCCGGAAAGTCGGGGGGCACCGGGCTGGGCCTGGTGTATTGCCGGCGGGTGATGACGGCGTTTGGCGGGCGAATTGAATGCGAGACCGTCCTGGGCCAGTACACCCAGTTCACCCTGCATTTCCCGGAGGTGACCGCCACCGAGACCGAGGCCCACTGGATGGCGGTGCTGGCCCGTGCGCGCGAGGTGCTCGCGGGAAAGCGCATTCTGGTGGTCGACGACGATGCCGCGCAGCGCCTGACCACTCGCCACAAGCTGCTGCCACTGACAGCGGCCATCGACGAGGCGCCGGATGGTCAGCGTGCCGTGGAGATGCTGTCCCGCGAACGCTATGACCTGGTGCTGCTGGACCTGAACATGCCGCTGCTTGACGGCTACGCGGTGGCCAGGAAACTGCGTCACGGCCAGATTCCCGCGAGCCGCGAGGCGCGCATCGTGGCCTACACCAGCGAGCCGGCCCACCTGGCCAGCGTGAAGACGCACAAGGCCGGCATGGATGGCTTCATCAGCAAGCCCTGCGCCCAGCTGCAATTGGTGCAGTCCTTGCAATACGTGATGGAGCATCAGCCAGCGGCGGTGGCGCCGGGCGCCGAGCATCTGGCTGGCCGGCGCATCCTGGTCGCAGATGACAGCCCGGTCAACCGCAAGGCGGTGACGGCGTGGCTGCGCCATGCCGGCGCTGCCGTGAGCGAGGTTGCCCACGGCCAGGCGGTGCTGGACCGGCTGGGTCAGGGCGGTCAATGGGATGCGGTGGTGATGGATGTGCGGATGCCCGGGATGAGCGGCCTTGATGCGGCCCGCGCCATCCGGGCCAGCGGCCAGCCGTGGAACGGCCTACCCATTGTGGCGCTGACTGCGGGCTCGGGTGCACCGGCCATGGAGGCGGCGCGTTCGGCCGGCTTCGACCGCTTTCTCACCAAGCCCCTGGAGGTGGGCGCCCTGTATGACGCGCTGGGTGACCTGATCGGCGGCAGGCCGCCGGGCGCCGCCACGGCACCGCTGGCCGAGGAAGCGACTGAAGCCGGGCCGCTGCTGGACCTTCAGCGCCTGGAAGGTTATCGTCGCATCGGCATGCTGGAAGAACTCCTGGGCGACTATGTGGCCGAACTCGGCCGCCTCGCCGACAGCCTGCATGAGAGTGTGGCGCGCCAGGATCTGCGGGCCAGCATCGAGACCATGCATTCGCTGCTGGGCATCAGCGGTGAGGCCGGCGCGGGCGCGCTTTACCGTCTGGTGCGGCGCCTCTATGTGCCGATGGTGGAGGAACGCAGCCTGCCTTCGGTCCCTGGTTGGGAAGCCCAGGTTCATGCGCTGGCGCAGCAGACGCAGGCTGCGCTGCGCGCCTATGGCACCCACCCATCTCCCGTCCAGACAGGCTGAACTGTCCTTCCTATGCCGCCACCCAACACTTTCACCGAAGCCAGCCACATCCTGTTCGTCGACGACGAGCCGCTTTCGCGCAAGGCATTCGCGCTGAGGTTCGGCCAGGAGTTTCCGGTGGTCACCGCCGCGAGCGTGGGTGAGGCGCTGGACGTGCTGGCCGAACGAGGTCATGAATTCGCGGTGCTGGTGACCGACTACCGCATGCCCGAGCGCGATGGCATGAAGCTGCTGCGCACCGTGCTGCGTGACTACCGCCATCTTGTGCGGCTGCTGGCAACGGCCTATGCCGAGAAGGATGTGGCGATTGCAGCGGTCAATGACGGCAAGGTGTTCCGCATTCTGGAAAAACCGCTGGACGACGCGTTGACCCGCGAGGCGTTGCGCGAGGCCGTGGCTCTGCATCACGCCCAGGCATTGGAGCGGGCCATGAACGAGGGCCGGGTATCGGCGTTGCGCGAAACGCTGGGCTTTCTGGCCCACGAACTCAACACCCCGCTGGCCACGGTGCGTGGCTGCGTGAACACGGTTGCCGCGCGCCACCGTCCGCCGGAGCCCGGCGCACCGGCTGGCCTGGCGCAGTTCACCGAACACTCACCAGGAGAGCTGATTGCAGCCCTTGAGCGGGCGGAGCGCCGGGCGCTGTACTGCCAGTCACTGGTATCGACTTTCGTCCAGTCGGCGCGCGACGCTTACCCGGGTGCCGCCGCCCAGTCGGTGAATGGCGCGGGCCTGGTGGGCGCCTTGCTGGACGAGTTTCCCTTCGAGGAGAACGAGCGCTCCTGGGTCAGCAGCCAGACGATCGAGGATTTCCGGCTTCCGGGCCGGCGGGATCTGCTGTACCTGGTGTTGTGCACGCTGACCAAGAATGCGCTGTTGGCACTGCGCACCGTGCAGGAGCCGGCATTGCGGGTCACCGTGGGTGTTGACCCGGCGGATGGCGGGGCGGGGGAGGCGAAGCGGGCCTGGATCCGTTTTTCCGACAATGGCCCCGGGATCCCGCCGCAGGTGCTGGCCAAACTGACGCGCGAGCCGGTCACCACTCGAGCGGCCAGTGGCGGCAATGGCATGGGCTTGATGTTCTGCCAGCGCGTGATGCAGTCCATTGGCGGTCTGATCGAGATTGCTTCCACGCAAGGGGAAGGCACGGTGGTGACACTCTACTTCCGTCCGGCCAGCTAGCGCAGGCCATCACTGCGGCACGGGGTGGCCGGAACCGGTGGCCGCGCTCGCAGGGCGGCGGCGCGGGGTCAAGGCCGGGTGCCCGCCCGTTCGGCCAGAGCGGCTTCATCCGCGATGCCGATACGCCCAAACTCCAGTGAAACCAGGCCCTGCGCCTCGAACTGCTTGAGCACCCGGTTCACCGTCTGGCGTGACAGGCCCACCAGATTCGCCAGCTCTTCCTGCGACAGCCGCAGCTTGCGCAAGCCCGGCCAGAACAGCCGCCCCAGGTACAGCGCCACGCGCTGCTCGGGCGAGCGGATGCGTTCAGCCTCGATCATGGCCATGGCCTGGCCCAGCCGCAGGTTCAGGTGGGCGACCAGCAACTGGTTGAACGCCAGGCTGGTGGCGCGCAGCTCGTCGAACTCGGCGCGCGGCAGGCACAGCAGCTCGCTGTCGCGCAGGGCGATCACGTCGTAGCGACGCGGCTCGTTCTTGAGGGCCGACCCTTCGCCAAACCAGTCGCCGGCCTGCGCGCCGAGGAACACCGACAGGCGCCCCTGGGCTGACTGGCTCTGCAGCGTGACCAGGCCAGCCGTGACGGCGTACCAGCCCTTGACCGGTTCACCGGCGTGCAGCATCACCTCGCCCTTGCGGCCTGCGCGTAGCGACACCCGCGCTTCGATGCGCGCCTGCATGTCCGCGGGCAACTGGGTGAACCAGGGCTGGCGAGCCAGGAACTGGGCGGCGGGGCGGCTGTGATCGGCAAACATGGCGCGATTGTCGGTCAGCGCGAGCACGATTGGCCGCGCAAAGTCATCGATGTGGCGGGTTCGGATAGCAGCCCCTGAAATCTCCAACCGTACATTTTTTTGGCGGGTTGTCCCGCAAAAAAACAGAACTTGAACCGCAAGACGCCATGGAGACAAAACATGAACTTTCGCCATCTGCGACGGCTGGTCGCCACTTTGCTCGCTTCACTGGGCCTGCTGGCCGGCCTGCCCGCCTCGGCGGGCCAGTGGGCCTTTGACCTCTACGCCAACATCTGGGGGGCCCGCGAGTACCAGACCTGGCTGCCCTCAGGCTACCGCGCCGGCACGCCATTGCCCATGGTGCTGGTGCTGCACGGCTGCGTGACCGATCCCAACAGCACCGCGCTGGTCAGCCGCTTCAACGAACTGGCCGACCGTGAAAACTTCATCGTGGTCTACCCGCGCCAGAACGTGACCTCCAACCCGTCGCGCTGCTGGAACTTCATGCTCCCGGTCAACCAGGCCCGCGGCAGCGGGGAACCTTCCATTCTCATGGGGATCGTCAACCGTGTGAAGAGCCGCTACAGCGTGGACAACGCCCGGGTCTACGTCACCGGCATTTCCGCGGGTGGCGCCATGACGTCCACGCTGGCCGCGTGCTATTCGGAAGTATTCGCGGCGGCGGCCGTGCATTCGGGCGGCATGTACAAGGGCGGGGTGGGGCTGGTGACCTCGGCCGAATCCCTGCTTCTGGGCAGCCCCTACGACCCCGACGTGCGCGGCCGCGACGCCTGGAAATGCGCGGGCTCGCCACGCCGCCTCATGCCCATGCTGGTTTTCCACGGCACGTCCGACCTGGTGGTGAATCCCCTCAATGGGGACCAGACGGTGCAGCAGTTCGTGCAGACCAACGACCTGGGCGATGACGGACAGGACAACGACAGCGCGCGTTACCTGGCCACCAGCATCACTCGCCACAGCGCGCCGGTGCCGGGTGGCAGGAGCTACACCGTGGCCACCTTCCATAGCAGCGCAGGCGTGGTCGTGGCCCAGAAGTACACCGTGGAGGGCATGAACCACGCCTGGAGCGGTGGCCCGCCGGTGCTGCCTTTCAGCGACGAGCGCGGCCCGGACGCCACCGGCATCAGCTGGGACTTCTTCAAGAACTACAGGCGTTGACCATGAAGTTGCTCATGGCCCTGGCTGCCGGACTGGCCGCCTGCGCGATGATCTACTGGTACCAGACCGGGCGCCGCCAGATCGTCGTGGCGCCAGCGCCACCGATGGCCGCGGCGGCATCCGCCGCACCACAGCCGTCGCAGCCCGGCGCCACGGCAGTGACGGCGCCGGCCCTGGCGCAGACCGGGCGTCCCCGGATCCTGAAGCGGCCGGACGGAGCCGAGCGCAACACGGTATTCAGGGTGGATCCGGCCGGCAACCTGATCGTGGATGAGGCGGTGGAGCAGCGGCTCGCGGCCCTGGTGGCCAGGCTGCCGCCCCAGCACAGCCTGACGGAACTGGAGCGCATCGAGGGCACGGTGACCGAAGGACTCGCCGAGCCGCAGGCTTCCGCGGCCCTGCGACTGCTGCACCACTATCTGCTCTACAGCCGCGCCGAAACCTGGCTGCTGACCCGCCCGCGCGCGACCGAGGACGTGGCGACTGCGCAGGACCTGTTCGACCGCGTGGTGGCCTTGCGCCGCGAGCACCTGGGCCCCGCCGTGGCCGATGCCTTTTATGCGGCCGAAGAGGCCCGGACCCGCGCCACGCTGCTGGCCCTGCGTGCCCCAACCCAGGCCATGGGCGGGCGCCCTTCAGCCAACCCATGAGCCGATTCCTTTTCACAGAACGAGGAGATGAACATGAATTTTCCGATGCGGGCCCTGCGACTCATGGCCTTGATGCTGGGTCTTGCCGCCAGCGGACAGGCACTGGCCGCCTACAACCAGAGCCTGACACGCACGCTCGATGCCGGGCAGATCTACGGCCGCGCCGATGCCAGCAACACCCAGGCGTTCCTCGGCATTCCCTTTGCCCAGCCACCCGTGGGGGCCCTGCGCTGGCGCGCGCCACAGCCACCCGTCCCATGGGCTGGCGCGCGCGCGGCCACCAGCCTCCCGCCCATGTGCGCGCAGGTGGGCAGCTTCTTCGGTGAGCCGGACCCTGCCACGTTCGGGCAGCCCGTGGGAAATGAAGACTGCCTGTACCTGAACGTCTGGCGACCCAACTCAAGCGCTGACAACCTGCCGGTTTTTTTCTGGATCCACGGCGGCAGCAATGTCAAGGGATCGGCGCGCGAACCGCTGTACAACGGAGCCTACCTTGCCAGCAAGGCCAACATGGTGGTGGTCACGGTGCAGTACCGGCTGGGCATGCTCGGCTTCCTGAATCACCCGTCGCTCAAGACCGGTGATGCGCGTGACGACTCAGGCAACTACGCAACGCTGGACCTCATCCGTGGGCTCGACTGGGTGCGTGCGAACGCGCGGGCCTTCGGTGGCAACCCTGACCTTGTGACGGTGGCAGGGCAATCGGCTGGCTGCATCAATACCTGGGGCCTGTTGCAGTCGCCGCTGGCTGCGGGCAAGTTCCAGCGCGCGCTGTGCATGTCGGGTATTCCCAACGGTTACCCCGCGGCGGTGGGCGCGCTGGCCGCCGAGTCTCTGGTGGACAACCTGCTGGTGGACAGCGGCCGTGCCTCCACGCTGGCCCAGGCGGCAGCCCAGCGGCTGGCCATGAACCATGCCCAGGTTCGGGACCTGTTGCGTGGTGCCACGGCCGCGCAAGTGATGAAGTTCACGCCCAGTCCCATCGTGCCCGGTCACTTCACCGACGGCACCGTGATCCGGTCTGGCGGCCTGGTGGACCTGGTTGCCGGCAACTACAACCACGTTCCACTGATCATCGGCACCACCCATGACGAAGGTTCCTACTTCGCCTATTCTTTCGGCATGGGCAGACCCAGTGCCGCGCAGTACTGGCAGTTTGCCAACTACGCGCCAGCCGGATCAGTGTCGTTCAACGACCTGATCAAACCCGAGTTCCAGCCGATCTACAAGCCCACGCACGAAGTCATCACCTACGCGCTGGACCTGACCATTGACAACACGCTGCGCCTGCTGCGCCTGACCAGCGGGCCCAACCGGCTGTACCGCTACAACTTCAACTGGGACGACACGCCCGCGCCGTGGAAGGACACTTTCGGCGCCTTCCATGGCATTGACGTGGCATTGCTGTTCGGCAACTACGTGACCGCCGAGCCCAATTTCATGCACTTCGCCTGGGACGCGGGCAACAGCGCCAGCCGCCAGGCGCTCTCGGACCGCTTTATCCGGCACGTGGCGACCTTTGCAAGGACGGGCAGCCCGAGCCAGCTGTTCGACGGGCAGACGTTCTGGAACGACTGGACCAACTACACCTGCAACATCTGTGGCTACGTCAAGCGCATGGTGTTCGACAACAGCTCCCGCATGTCGGCGGACGACTATCTGCTGTTCTGGCCTCGCTACCAGTTGCTGTCGCAGCAGCAGAAGGATTTCGTGCATGGCGTGATTGACTTTGGCGCCTTGCCCGCCAACGTGGACCCGTTGCGCGACGGGCTGCACTGAACACCGCGCGATGGTGTGGCAGGCGGTTCAGGCGCCCGCCGTCAGCGGCGAGGCTCTGAGCTGCTGACGGTACTGCCCCGGGGGCAGACCGAACCAGCGCCTGCAGGCGCGAAAAAAATTGCTCTGGTCCACAAAGCCCAGCAGGTCTGCGATCTGGGCCAGCGAATGGCGGTCATCGGCGAGGTACTTGCGGGCCAGCTCGCGGCGGGCTTCGTCCAGCAACTGCTGGTAAGACGTTTTCTCGGCATGGAGGCGGCGCTGCAGGGTGCGGTCGGTCAGGGCCAGGCTGGCGGCAATGTCCTCCCGCCGCGGCTCACCCGTGTGCAGCCTTCGCACAATTTCCCCGGTGACCCGGTAACTGGTGCTGACATTGCCCAGGCTGACCAGGCGCTCATTCATGACCCGCTCGTGCAGGGCCAGCAACGGCGCGTTGCGTGATGGCATGGGAGCATCCAGATCTTCGCTGGCCAGCAGGATGCGCGTGGCGGGCTGATCGAATCGGAGCGGGCATTCAAATGCCGCTTCGTAGGGGGCCATCTGCGCCGGCACGGGAAAGATGAAGTCGGCACGCAGGGCGGGGAGCTCGCGCCGCGCGAGCCAGCGACACAGGGTCAGCAAGGTGAGCAGGCCGTACTCCTGGCGCTGGCGCGGGACGCGGCGGGTGTTGCCCATGTGGCCCAGCACCAGCCAGCATTCGCCCCCCTCGGGCATCAGCTGGAAGGTGGCGGCGTCGGAAATCAACGCGAGGTAACGCGCGAGATTCTCCAGGGCCGCGCGCAGGCTGGAGCAGGCCAGCATGGCATAACCCACCACATCGAAATTGACATAGCGGGCCGAGAGGTCGCGGCTCATGCCCAGCGCGGGGTTGCCCGACCACGCAACTGCCAGTTCCCAGAGCTGCGACACCTTCTCGGCGGTGAAGCGTGCGTCGGGGTCGTCCAGTTGCCGCATGTCCAGCTGCGCGGCGCGGAACAGGCGTGGCACATCGATGCCCTGTGAAGCAAACATCTCGGCCACGCCCTTGACCCAGGTGGATGAACTGGTGCGCTCCATGTCAGGAATGGTGTTGTGAAGTCATTGGATTGGCTGCATTGCGATACCGGTGAAACAGCGCTTGCTGCCTAGAATTTTTCTGTCGATTCACACACCTGATTCGACGGCAATTCGAAATGATTTCGCGGGCCGGCGCAAGCTGCTATTTACCCGTAACAGGAGACTGATCATGAGTTTGAAGAACAGGCTTTGGCCTGCGGCCGCGCTGTGCGCGGGCGCTTTGCTGGCGGCATGCGGCGGGTCCGATGGGCCGGAGTTCAGAACCACGGTTTATGGCAAGGTGCAGGGCACCAACGATGCCTTGGGCAGTGGCACGTATTCGTGGAAAGGCCTGCCATTTGCCAAGCCCCCCATCGGTGCCCTGCGGTGGAAGGCCCCGGTGGCGCCCGACAACTGGAGCGGCACGCGCACGGCACAGGCCTTTGGCCAGGCGTGCCTCCAGAACGGCCGCATCTACGGGCCAGGCGCCCACAACACCTATGACGCAAGCATCGCGGCCACGCTCAACACGCCGGTGGGCAGCGAGGATTGCCTGACCCTCAATATCTGGCGGCCCGCGGGCGACGCCAAGGACCTTCCGGTGATCGTGTTTGTCTATGGCGGCAGCAACATCTCCGGCTACACCGCTGATCCGGTTTACGACGGTGCCGCGCTGGCCAAGGCAACCAATGCCGTGGTAGTCACGACCAATTACCGTCTCGGCGTGCTGGGCTTCATGAACCTGCCGCAGCTCAAAACCGGTGGTGGCCCGGAGGACTCGGGCAACTTTGCGCTGCTGGACATCCTTCAGGCGCTCGGGTTCGTCAGGGACAATATTGCCAGCTTTGGCGGCAACCCGGGCAATGTGACGCTCATGGGGCAATCGGCGGGCGCCATCAATACCTGGGCACTTCTGGCGAGCCCTCTTGGCGCGGGCCTGTTTCACAAGGTGATTCCTCTGAGCGGTGGCATTTCCCTCGCGTCGAACCTTCCCGCCGGTACCTTGCCCACATTGAATCCGGCGGCGGCCTACCTGGCGCAAGGCAATGCCCTGCTGGTCCGGCTGGCGATCGCCGATGGCAAGGCCACCGACACGGCATCGGCGCAGGCTTGGGTGGCGGGCCAGTCCCCGACGCAGATCGCCGACTACCTGCGCAGCAAGGACGCGCAGACGATACTGACAACCGTGCTCGCCGCGGGTCTGACAGGCTCTGGCCCCATCCCGGATGGCACGGTGCTGCCCGCCGATCCCATCGGCGCCATTGCCGCGGGCAACTACAACAAGGTCCCTGTCCTCGCGGGCAATACAGCCGAGGAGGGCAAACTGTTTGCGCCGTTCCTGACGCTGTTTGGCGGGCCGCCCGGCTTCAAGGTGAGCGACGCCACACGCTTTGCCATGATGGCGGACTTCAACCCCAATGCGCCTGCCACGCTGACCGAGGCGGACGTCCTGGATCCCGCCTATGTGCCGTCGCAGGCGCCAGTCACAGGCTGGAACGCGAAGACTGCTCTGCTCGGCGCGGCGTTCACGACGCCCAGCCGCAACAACGTGCTGAACACGCTCAAAACCCGCCAGCAGAATGTCTGGTACTACCAGTTTGACTGGGCGCAGGAACCCGCGCCCTGGAACACGCTGTATGGCGCCGCCCATGCTTTCGACCTGCCCTTCATCTTCGGCAATTTCGGACCCTCGGTGTTCTCGAATGCCACCAACAGCGAGGCCAACAAGGGCGGGCGCCTTGCCCTGTCGGCCGCCATGATGGCAAGCATCGGTGCCTTTGCGCGCACGGGTGATCCCAACCATGCGGCCTTGGGTGTCAGCTGGGCGCCCTGGCCTGCGAGCCTGTCGTTTGATGCCAGCCTGGCCCAGGCCCGTATCACCGCTAGATAAGTCAGCCGGGTCCGATCTGTCGGCGCGACGACATGTGTTGCCCACCTGTCGCCGCCCGGGCAGACTCGCGCTCGTCCTTCAAGCAAGCCCCGAATGAAGTGATGGAGACAAGCATGAAAAGATATCTGGAACGTTGGGTCTGGCTGCTGCTGGCCATGACGCTCGGAGCGCACGGCGCCACGGCCACGGAAGCCGGCGTGGCCGATCGCGAGATCGTGGTGGGGCAATCCCTGGCCCTCACCGGCCCCCTGGCCGAACTGGCGCCCGACATCGTCAACGGCACGCAGGCCTACTTTGACGGCGTGAACGCCAAAGGGGGCATCCACGGCCGGCGGGTGCGGATGGTGACGCGCGATGACGGCTATGTGGCGGCCAACACGGTCAAGGTGGTTGGCCAGATGATCGACGAAGACAAGGTCTTCGCGCTCATGAACATGACGGGCACATCCAATGTGGCGGCGGTGCTGCCGCTGCTTGAAAAAGAGAAGCCAGCGGTGCCCTTGATCGCGCCGTTCACGGGCGCCACGCTGATCCGGGAACCCGTGATCAACCATGTCTTCAACATCCGCGCCAGCTACGCGGACGAAACCGAGAAGCTGGTCCAGCACCTCACCACGATTGGCGTGGGGCGCATCTCGGTTCTGTGGATCAACAACGGCTTTGGCAAGGACGGGCTTGACGGCGTTCACAAGGCCATGGCCAAACGCGGGCTCAAGGTGTATTCCAGCGCCCCGATCGAGCCGGACGCCTCCGACACCGACAAGGCCGTGGCGGCCCTGCATGACACGCGGCCCGAGGTGATCATCATGATCACCACCGGGCGCGCAACGGTGGACTTCATCAAGGCCTACAACAAGGTCCGCAAGGGCATGCGCTTTTACACGCTGTCGGTGATGGGAACCCAGGCCACCCTGCGCGCGCTCGGAGCCGACGGGGTAGGGGTCGTGGTGACCTCCGTGGTGCCTTTTCCGTGGAGCTACGGCAATCCGGCCGCGCGCGAATACCGTGCCGCCATGCAGAAGTCCGGCTTCCACAACATTTCGTTCCTGGGGTTCGAGGCCTACCTCAATGCCCGGGTATTCGCCGAGGGCTTGAGGCGCGCCGGCCGGGAACTCACCCGCACGCGCTTCATCGCGGCACTGGAGGACATGAAGCGCGTGGACCTGGGCGGGTTCGAAGTCGGTTTCGGCAAGGACGCCCGCCAGGGTTCGCGGCATGTCGAACTCGTCATCATCGGCGCGGGACAGAAATTCACGCGTTAGCCAGAGGGGGCGCTGTCGCATGGGCGAAACCCTGCTTTCCAAACCACGCCGCCACAGACTAGGATAAGGACCCGAAACACATGCCTCAAGGAGTAGTACCCATGCTGGGTTTGATGCAAAGCCAACCGCTGCTGATTTCTTCTTTGATCGATTTCGCCGAACGCCACCATGGCGATGCCGAGATCGTGTCCCGCCGCGTGGAGGGCGATCTGCATCGCTATACCTACCGGGACGTGGCCGCCCGGTCGCGCCAGGTCGCCAATGCGCTTGATGGGTTGAAGCTCGGGTTCAGCGACCGCGTGGCCACGCTGGCCTGGAACGGCTACCGGCACCTGGAGCTTTACTTTGGCGTGAGCGGCTCGGGACGGGTGCTGCACACCGTCAATCCGCGGCTGCACCCCGACCAGATCGCCTGGATCGCCAACCACGCGGAAGACCAGGTCATGTGCTTTGACCTCACGTTTCTGCCGATCATCCAGGCCGTGCACGGCAAATGCACCACCATCAAGCACTGGATCGCGATGTGCGATGCCGACAAGCTGCCAGCCGACAGCGGCGTTCCCAACCTGATGAGCTACGAGACCTGGATGGGTTCCCAGCCGGTCACCTATGCCTGGCCGGTGTTTGACGAGAATTCGGCCTCGAGCATGTGCTACACCAGCGGCACCACGGGCAACCCCAAGGCGGCCCTGTACAGCCACCGCTCCACCATCCTGCACGCCTACGCGGCGGCCCTGCCGGACGTGATGTGCCTCAGTGCCCGCGACGCGGTGCTGCCCGTGGTGCCCATGTTCCACGTCAACGCCTGGGGCATTCCCTATTCGGCCGCGCTGACCGGCGCCAAGCTGGTGTTTCCCGGCCCGGCACTCGATGGCAAGTCGGTGTACGAACTCATCGAGGCCGAGAAGGTCAGCTATGCGGCCGGCGTGCCCACGGTCTGGCAGATGCTGCTGGGCCACATGAAGCCTGCGAACCTGCGCTTTTCCACGCTCAAGCGCACGGTCATCGGCGGCTCGGCCTGCCCGCCGGCCATGATCACCGCCTTCAATGACGACTATGGGGTGGAAGTGCTGCACGCCTGGGGCATGACCGAGATGAGCCCGCTGGGCACGCTGTGCACGCTCAAGAACAAGCACCTTGAAATGTCGGCCGAGGAAAAAATGAAGGTCCGGCTCAAGCAGGGACGGGCCATCTACGGGGTCGACATGAAGATCGTCGGCGACGACGGCCAGGAACTGCCATGGGATGGCAAGGCCTTTGGTGACCTGTACGTCAAGGGGCCGTGGATCGTGCGCGAATATTTCAAGGGCGAGGGCGGCGACCCGCTGGTGGACGGCTGGTTCCCCACGGGCGACGTCGCCACCATTGACCCTGACGGCTACATGCAGATTACCGACCGCAGCAAGGACGTGATCAAGTCCGGTGGCGAGTGGATCAGCTCCATCGACATCGAGAACATCGCCGTGGCGCACCCGGCCGTGGCCATGGCCGCCTGCATTGGCGTGCCCCACCCCAAGTGGGACGAGCGCCCCATCGTGGCCATCGTCAAGAGGCCCGGCATGGAAGTGACGCGCGAGGAACTGCTCGCCTTCTACCAGGGCAAGACCGTGGCCAAGTGGCAGTTGCCCGACGACATCGTGTTCGTGGACGCCATCCCGCTGGGCGCGACCGGCAAGATCCTCAAGACCCGGCTGCGGGAAATACTGAAGGATTACAAGCTGCCTGCCGCATGACAGGTTCATGACCCTTGTGCCGTTGTGGTGCACGCCGATCCCCATTTGCCCGCAGTGCGGAACGCAGGTGGGCGGCGAGTGTCCACACTGTCACCTGGGCGATAGAAAAGCCCCTGCTTAGGGGCAATCCCTGAGCGCTGCACTGCACAAAAACTTGTACTCTGCGCGCTGTCAGTCAACCAAGGAGACACCCAATGAAATTTGCCCTCAAAACCGTCGTCGCGTCCGCCATCATGGTGGCCGCAGGCGTGTCTTATGCCCAGAAGGGCGAGACCGTCAAGATCGCCTTCATGGACCCGCTGTCGGGCCCGTTCGCCAATGTGGGCCAGAACCAGCTCAAGAGCTGGCAGTTTGTGGCTGACCATTTCTCGGGCGCCAAGAACCCCGCGGGCGTGAAGTTCGAAGTCGTCGGCTTTGACAACAAGGGCTCTCCCCAGGAAAGCCTGAACACGCTGAAGGCCGCCATTGACCAGGGCTTTCGCTATGTGACCCAGGGCAACGGCTCGGGCGCCGCCGCGGCCATTCTTGATGCGGTGGAAAAGCACAACTCGCGCAACCCCGGCAAGGAAGTGGTTTATCTGAACTACGCCGCCGTGGACCCGGCGCTGACCAACGAGAAGTGCGACTACTGGCACTTCCGCCTGGACGCCGACACCACCATGAAGATGGAAGCGCTGACCTCCTTCATGAAGGACCAGCCCAAGGTCAAGAAGGTCTACATCATTGGCCAGAACTACTCGCACGGCCACCAGGTTGCCAAGTACTTCAAGGAAGGCATCGCACGCAAGCGCCCCGACGTGCAGATCGTTGGTGAAGACCTGCACCCCATTGGCCAGGTCAAGGACTTCTCGCCCTACGTGGCCAAGATCAAACAGTCGGGCGCCGATGCCATCGTGACCGGCAACTGGGGCCAGGATCTGACGCTGCTGGTGAAGGCCCTGGGCGACGCCGGCCTCAAGATTCCGATGTACACCTACTACGCCGGTGTGACCGGTACGCCCACGGCCCTGGCCGCCGCCGGCGCCGACGAGGTCTACGTGATCGCCTACGGCCACGCCAACCATGGGGGCGAGCTGGGCCAGATGGGCGCCGAGTTCAAGAAGAAGTTCAACGACGACTACTACACCTTCGCCACCTACAACGGCATCAACCTGCTGGGCGCCGCCATGGCCAAGGCCCACTCGACCAACCCGGTCGCCGTGGCCAAGGCCATGGAAGGCCTGACGGTCAAGAGCTTTGCCGGCGACGTGACCATGCGCGCCTCCGACCACCAGCTGCAGCAGTCCATGTTCGTGACCAAGTGGCAGAAAGCCGACAAGAAGTACCCCTACAGCGTGGAAAACACGGGCTACACCTTCGCCCCCATCAAGCAGATGGAGCCCTATGTGGCCAGCACGCCGACCAGCTGCCAGATGAAGCGTCCGGGCTGAGCCGGCCGGATTTCCTGACGCCGGAGGACAGGCCGGGATAGCGCTCGCCATCCCGGCCTTTTTGTTGCCGCCCCGGCCCGGCACTGCCACCAACCACGCGGGTACAGCATGGAGTTTTTCACCATTTCGTTATTGAACGGTCTCAGCTACGGGCTGCTGCTGTTCATGCTGAGTTCGGGCCTCACGCTGATTTTCAGCATGATGGGCGTGCTCAACTTCGCGCATGCAAGCTTCTACATGCTTGGCGCCTACTTTGCCTACAGCACCACCGAACTGGTCGGCTACTGGCCGGCCCTGTTTGTCGCGCCGCTGCTGGTCGGGGTGCTGGGCGCGGCTTTCGAAAAATACTGCCTGCGCCGGGTGCACAAGTTCGGGCATGTGCCCGAACTGCTGATCACCTTCGGCCTGAGTTTCATCGTGCTCGAAATGGTCCAGTTGATCTGGGGCACCAGTTCGGTCGACTACCGCGTGCCGGCCCTGCTGGATGGCCCGCTGTTCACGATCTACGGCACGCAGTTCCCGATCTACCGCGGCTTCATGATGCTGGTGGCGCTGCTGATGCTGCTGGCCATCTGGCTGCTGCTCACGCGAACCCGCATTGGCCTGGTCATCCAGGCCGCGCTGACCCACCCCGAGGCGGTGGAATCGCTGGGGCACAACGTGCCGCGCGTGTTCATGCTGGTGTTTGGCGGCGGCGCCGCGCTGGCGGGGCTGGCCGGGGTCATTGGCGGCAACGCCTTTGTCACCGAGCCCGGCATGGCCGCCACGGTCGGTTCCGTCATCTTTGTGGTGGTGGTGGTCGGCGGCATGGGCTCGCTGTCGGGCGCCTTCGTGGCGTCGGTGCTGATCGGCGTGATCCAGACCTTTGCGGTGGGCATCGACGCCTCCCTGCTGGGGGCCGCCAAGACCGTGGGGGTCACGGTCACGCCGCAGACATTTGGCTATGCGCTGTGGAAGCTCAAGATCAGCCAGATCGCGCCCATCCTGCCCTATATGTTCCTGGTGCTGATCCTGATATTCAGGCCCAAGGGCCTGCTCGGCACGCGCGAGGGTTGATCATGCAGAAGAACTACTACCAATTCAAACCATTCAATGTGGGCCGCTGGATCGTCTGGAGCCTGTTCGCGGCGCTGCTGCTGGTGGCGCCCATGGTCTTCACGAGCAGCCTGTCGCACACCATGCTCAGCCAGATGGGCATCGCGATCATTGTCTGCCTGTCCTACAACATGTTGCTGGGGCAGGGCGGCATGCTCAGCTTTGGCCATGCGGTGTACTCTGGGCTCGGGTCGTTCCTGGCCATCCACACGCTCAACCTGGTGAGCAAGGGCGCCTTGCCCTTGCCGGTGACCCTGGTTCCCATTGCCGGGGGCCTCTCGGCCGCGTTTTTTGCGGTCATCCTGGGCTGGGTCACCACCAAGAAGGCCGCCACGCCATTTGCCATGATCACGCTGGGCATCGGCGAGCTGGTCTGGGCCATGGCGCTGATGTTCCCCGAATTCTTTGGCGGCGAGGGCGGCATTTCGGGCAACCGCGTCACCGGGGCCAATGCAGGGGGCATTGCCCACGCACTGGGGATCACCTTCGGGCCGCAGATCCAGCTGTACTACCTCATTGCCATCTACACCTTCATCTGCACCGGGCTGATGTTTGCGTTCACGCGCACCCCGCTGGGCCGCATGCTGAACGCGGTGCGTGACAACCCCGAACGCGTGGAGTTCGTGGGCTACGACACCCAGAAGGTGCGCTACTTCGCCTTTGTGATCGCGGCGTTCTTTGCCGGCATCTCGGGCGGGCTGGCCGCGCTGAATTTCGAGATCGTGACGTCGGAGGTGGTCAGCGGTCCGCGCTCGGGCGCGTACCTGCTGTTCACCTTCCTTGGCGGCGCCACCTTCTTCTTCGGGCCGATCATTGGCGCCATCCTCATGGTGCTGGCCTTCGTGCTGCTGTCAGAGCTCACCAAGGCCTGGCTGCTGTACCTGGGCCTGACCTTCCTGTTCATGGTGATGTATGCGCCTGGTGGCGTGGCCAGCCTGATCATGATGAACCTGCGGGTGGCCTCGTTCGGCAAGCTCAAGCAGCTCTGGGTCAGCTACCTTGCGCTGGCGGTGACGGCCCTGGTCACGCTGGTGGGGGCCGCCGCGATGATCGAGATGGTCTACCACCTGCAGCTCAACGCGGCCCTGGGGCCGGAGCTGAAATTCATGGGCGCGCACCTCAACGCCAAGGGCTTCAGCAGCTGGTTCGGCTCGGGGTTTGTGATGCTCACGGGCCTGTTCCTGTTCGAGGTCACGCGCCGCCAGTTTGTCCGTGAGTGGGGCGCCATCCAGGAATACATCGAAAAAGAAATCAAGCGCCGGGAGGCCCTCTGAATGAGCTACGCACTTGAACTGAAAGACCTGCGCAAGAGTTTCGGGCGGACCGAGATCATCCGCGGGGTCAACCTCGCCGTGAACGCGGGTGAGCGCATTGCCATCATCGGCCCCAATGGCGCGGGCAAGTCCACGCTGTTCAACCTGATCAGTGGCCGCTTCGAACCCACGAGCGGCGAAGTGCTGCTCAATGGCCAGCGCGTCAATGGCCTGCGGCCGTTCCAGATCAACCGGCTGGGGCTGTCGCGCAGCTTCCAGATCACCAACATCTTCCCCAAGCTCAGCGTCTTCGAGAACCTGCGCTGCGGGGTGCTCTGGAGCCTGGGCTACAAGTACACCTTCCTCAAATTCCTGGCCGACCTGGACGACGCCAACGACCGGGCCGAGGAACTCATGGAAATGATCAAGCTCGACAGGAAGCGCGACGTGCTGGCCACCAACCTCACCTACGCCGAGCAGCGCGCCCTGGAGATCGGCATCACCATTGCCGGCGGGGCCAACGTGATCCTGCTGGACGAACCCACGGCGGGCATGAGCAAATCCGAGACCTCGCGCTTCATCGACCTGATCAAGGAAGTCACCGTGGGCAAGACCCTGCTGACCGTCGAGCACGACATGGGCGTGGTGTTCGGCCTGGCCGACAAGATCGCCGTGGTGGTGTACGGCGAAGTCCTGGCCTTTGACACACCGGACGCCGTGCGTGCCAACCAGAGCGTGCAGGAAGCCTACCTGGGCTCGCATGTGGCCGACGAACAGGCCGGGGGAGCCCACTGATGCTGCAAATCGACAACCTTCACGCCTTCTACGGCAAGAGCCATGTGCTGCATGGCGTGAGCTTCAACGTCAATCAGGGCGAGATCGTCGCGCTGCTCGGGCGCAACGGCTCCGGCCGCTCCACCACCGCCAAGGCCATCATGGGCATGGTGGACTGCCAGGGGTCCCTGCTGTGGAAGCAGCAGGAGATCATGGGCCGCAAGGCCTACGAGATCGCGCACCTGGGCCTGGGCTACGTGCCCGAGAACCGCGACATCTTCCCCAAACTCACCGTGCACCAGAACCTGCTGCTCGGGCAGAAAGGCAAGGGCAAGGGCGGCCGCTGGTCGTTTGATGACATGTACACCATGTTCCCGCGCCTCAAGGAACGCCAGCACACCGAAGCAGGCGTGCTGTCGGGCGGCGAGCAGCAGATGCTCACGCTGTGCCGAACCCTGATGGGCGATCCGGACCTGATCATCATCGACGAGCCCACCGAAGGCCTGGCACCCAAGATCGTCGAACTGGTGGGTGAATACCTGCTGACCCTGAAGTCGCGCGGCATCTCCGTCTTGCTGATTGAACAGAAGCTCACCATCGCCATGAAGGTGTCGGACCGCGCGCTGGTCATGGGCCATGGAAGCATCGTGTTTCAAGGCACGCCTGACAGCCTGCGCGCTGACGCCTATATTCGCAAGGAGTGGCTCGAAGTTTGAGCCCCGGCGGGGTCTTTTGTCCCACCTGTGACAAGGCCCCGTTGCAGCGCAGCATAATCTCCCTACAATCAAAAACGAACGACCGTTCTTTTCCAACCCATTGAGGACTCCCAGCATGACCGCTGAATACAAAGTTCACGGCGACGTCGCCGTGATCACCATGAACAACCCGCCGGTCAATGGCCTGGGTCATGCGACCCGCGTCGGCCTGACCGATGGCCTGTCCAAAGCCAACGCCGATGCCGCCGTCAAGGCCATCGTCATCACGGGCGCCGGCAAGGCGTTTTCAGGTGGCGCCGACATCAAGGAGTTCGGCACGCCCAAGGCCCTGGCCGAACCCAATCTGCTGTCGGTCATCATCGCGCTGGAGAACTCGGCCAAGCCCGTGGTGGCCGCCATGCACTCGGTGGCCATGGGCGGCGGGCTGGAGCTGGCACTGGGTTGCCACTACCGCATTGCCGCACCGGGCACCAGCATTGCGCTGCCCGAGGTCAAGCTGGGCCTGATTCCCGGCGCGGGTGGCACGCAGCGCCTGCCGCGCGTGGTCGGCGTGGAAGCCGCGCTCAACATGATCGTCAGCGGCGAGCCCGTCAAGAGCGAGATGCTGGCGCAGCTGCCCGGCCAGAAGCTGTTCGACAAGATGGCTGCATCGGCCGAGTCGCTGGCTGAGGAAGCCCTGGCCTTGGCCCGCTCCGTGGCCGACACGCGTCCGCTGCCACTGGTGCGCGACATGAAGGCCAAGCACCCGCTGGGCGACGCCTACTTCCAGTTTGCCCGCAACATGGTCAAGGGCATGGCGAAGAACTATCCGGCGCCCGCCAAGTGCGTGGACGCCGTCGAGGCCGCCACCAAGATGAAGTTTGACGACGGCATGGTGCTGGAGCGCGAGATTTTCACGGCGCTGATGTTCACGCCCGAATGCCGCGCCTTGCGCCACCTGTTCGTGGCCGAGCGCGCTGCCTCCAAGATTCCCGATGTGCCCGAGGACACGCCCAAGCGCGACATCAAGTCGGTGGCCGTGATTGGTGCCGGCACCATGGGCGGCGGCATTTCCATGAACTTCCTCAATGCCGGCATCCCGGTCAAGATCCTGGAGATGAAGCAGGAGGCGCTGGACAAGGGCGTTGCCACTATCCGCAAGAACTACGAAGCCCAGGTCAAGAAGGGCAAGCTCAAGCAGGACAAGTACGACCAGCGCATGGCCCTGCTGAGCACCACGCTGAGCTACGACGAGCTCAAGGACGCCGACCTCGTGATCGAGGCCGTGTTCGAGGAAATGGGCGTCAAGGAAAAGGTCTTCAAGGAACTTGACCGCGTGATGAAGCCCGGCGCCATCCTCGCGTCCAACACGTCCACGCTGGACGTGAACAAGATCGCCTCGTTCACCAAGCGCCCGCAGGACGTGGTCGGCATGCACTTCTTCAGCCCTGCCAACGTCATGAAGTTGCTGGAGGTGGTGCGCGGCGAGAAGACCGCCAAGGACGTGCTGGCCACGGTCATGGCCATTGGCAAGAAGATCAAGAAGACGGCCGTGGTCTCGGGCGTGTGCGATGGCTTCATCGGCAACCGCATGATCGAGCAGTACAGCCGCCAGGCCGGCTTCCTGCTGGACGAAGGTGCGCTGCCGCAGCAGGTGGACAAGGCTATCGAGAAGTTCGGCTTTGCCATGGGCCCGTTCCGCATGGGCGACCTGGCGGGCAACGACATTGGCTGGGCCATCCGCAAGCGCCGTGCCACCGAGCGCGCCGACATGAAATACAGCCGCACCGCCGACAAGCTGTGCGAGCTGGGCCGCTTTGGCCAGAAAACCGGTGCCGGCTGGTATGACTACAAGCCGGGCAAACGCGATGCCATCCCGTCTGACCTGGTCAACAAGATGATCGAGGACCATCGCAAGGAACTGGGCATCACGCCGCGCAAGATTTCGGACGAGGAAATCGTGCAGCGCCTGGTGTTTGCACTGGTCAACGAGGGTGCGCACATCCTGGAAGACGGCATTGCCTCCAAATCCGGCGACATCGACATGGTCTACCTCACGGGCTACGGCTTCCCGATCTACCGTGGTGGCCCGATGCAGTACGCCGACCAGGTAGGCCTGTTCAACGTGGTCGAAGCCATGAAGCGCTTCCAGAAAAACCCGCTGGACGATGCCAAGTTCTGGGAGCCGGCGCCGTTGCTGACCAAGCTGGTGGCTGAGGGCAAGGGCTTCAACTGAAGTTCCACGTCATGATCAAGCGCGTGTTGCTGGCGTTGGTGGGGGTGGTGCTGCTGCTTGTGGCGGCGGTGGCCATCAACACCCTGCGCCAGGGCTCGCGCCAGATTGACGTGCCGCCGGCCCCCCCGCTGGCCATTGACGAGAAGGGCCTGGCCGACAAGCTGTCAGGTGCGATCCGCTTCAAGACCATCTCCAGCCACGAAGACCCGCAGCTCAACGCCGAAGAGTTCCGCAAGTTCCACGCCTACCTCGCACAACGCTTCCCCAGGGTTCATGCCACGCTGCAGCGCGAGGTTGTCGGTGGCCTGAGCCTGCTCTACACCTGGCCGGGCAGCGACCCGAAGGCCTTGCCCATCATGCTGATGGCGCACCAGGACGTGGTGCCCATTGCCCCGGGCACGGAAGCCAACTGGAAGGCAGAGCCATTCGCCGGCGAAATCAAGGACGGCTTCGTCTGGGGCCGCGGCGCCTGGGACGACAAGGCCAACCTGATCTCGCAGCTTGAGGCCCTCGAGATGCTCGTGGCCAGCGGCTTCAAGCCGCGCCAGACCATCTACCTGGCCTCGGGCGCCGATGAAGAGGTAGGGGGCCTGCGCGGCGCGGCGCAGATCGCCAGGCTGCTGCAGTCACGCAACGTCAAGCTCGACTTCGTCATCGACGAAGGCCTGCTGATCACCGACGGCATTATGCCGGGCCTGAGCCGGCCGGCAGCACTGATCGGCATCGCCGAAAAAGGCTACCTGTCGGTGGTCATGAAGGTGCCGGCCACGCCGGGCCATTCGTCCATGCCACCACCGCAGGGCAGCAGCGCCATTGCCATGATGAGCGCGGCCTTGCGCCGCCTGGACGACGAGCAGCTGCCCGCGAGCATCCGCGGCGTGGCGCGCGAGATGTTCGAGACCGTGGCCCCCGAGATGAGCGGCTTTGGCCGCGTGGCGCTGAGCAACCTGTGGCTGTTTGGCCCGCTGGTGCGGGCCCAGCTTGAAAAGGGCGCCAGCACCAACGCCATGATCCGCACCACCACGGCGCTGACCATCGTGAACGCCGGCAACAAGGACAACGTGCTCCCCGGCATGGCCGAGGCCACGGTGAACTTCCGTTTGCTGCCTGGCGACACGCGCGACAGCGTCATGCAGCACGTCAAGGACAAGGCCGCCAACGACCGATTCGAACTCTCCGCGCTGCCGGGCAGTGCCGAGCCTTCGCCCATTTCACCCACGGCATCCAGTTCGTACCAGCTGATCAACCGCACGGTGCGCTCGCTGTTCCCCGAGGCCATCGTCGCGCCGGGCCTGATGGTGGCGGCCACGGATTCGCGCCATTTCAGCGCCATCAGTGACCATGTCTACCGCTTCTCGCCGGTGCGCGCGAAGCCGGAAGACCTGTCGCGCTTTCACGGCACCAACGAACGCATCGCCAGCACCAACCTGGCCGAGCTGGTCCGCTTTTATCACCAACTGTTGCGCAACACCGCTGCAACGCCCTGACTCCCAACACTTCAGAAAGGCCCTGCCATGACCAACGCCGTAATTGTCTCCACCGCCCGCACACCGCTCGCCAAGAGCTGGAAAGGCGCCTTCAACATGACCCATGGCGCCACGCTGGGCGGGCACGCCGTCAGGCACGCCATCCAGCGCGCCGGCATTGATGCCGCCGAGGTGGAAGACGTGATCATGGGCTGCGCCAACCCCGAAGGCGCCACGGGCGCCAACATCGCGCGCCAGATCGCGCTGATGGCCGACTGCCCCATCACCGTGTCGGGCGTGACCGTGAACCGCTTCTGCTCGTCGGGCCTGCAGACCATTGCCCTGGCGGCCCAGCGCGTCATTGCCGGTGAAGGCGACGTCTATGTGGCCGGTGGCGTGGAAAGCATTTCCTGCGTGCAGCAGGAAATGAACACGCACATGATGCGCGACCCCGAACTGAACAAGAAGAAGCCCGAGATCTACTGGAACATGCTGCAGACGGCCGAGCAGGTCGCCAAGCGCTACAACATTGGCCGCGACGCCATGGACGAGTACGGCGCCGCCAGCCAGCAGAAAGCTTGCGCCGCCCAGGCCGCCGGCAAGTTCAACGACGAAATCGCCCCCATCACGGTCAAGGCCGGCGTGGCAGACGCCGTCATGGGCCTGATCACCAAGGAAGTGACCGTGAGCGCCGACGAAGGCCTGCGCGAAGGCACGACCAAGGAAGGCATCAGCGGCATCAAGCCCGCCATCCCCGGTGGCGTGATCTCGGCCGGCAATGCCAGCCAGTTCTCTGACGGCGCCGGCGCCTGCGTGGTCATGAGCGAAGAGCTGGCCAGCAAGCGCGGCCTGAAGCCTCTGGGCCGCTTCCTGGGCTTTGCCGTGGCCGGCTGCGAACCCGACGAAATGGGCATTGGCCCCGTGTTCGCCGTGCCCAAGGTGCTCAAGCGCCTGGGCCTGACGGTCAATGACATCGACCTGTGGGAACTCAATGAAGCCTTTGCCGTGCAGGTCATGTACTGCCGCGACAAGCTGGGCATCCCGGCGGACCGCCTGAACGTCAACGGTGGCGCAATTGCCGTGGGCCACCCCTACGGTGTGAGCGGCCAGCGCCTGACCGGCCACGCCCTGATCGAGGGCAAGCGCCGCGGCGCCAAGCGCGTGGTCGTGACCATGTGCATTGGCGGCGGCATGGGCGCGGCTGGCGTCTTCGAAGTTCTTTAATCCGCGCTCTGCACAGCGGGCCAAGGCAACGCGTTCGCGCGCGGCTTTGGCCCGTGTCACTTGAGGTTCCGTCATGAGTCTTCGCCCCACGCTTGATTTTCTGCTCTACGACTGGCTCCAGGCCGAAGGCCTGAACCAGCGCGAGCGCTTTGCCGACCACTCGCGCGAAACCTTTGATGCGGTGCTGGACACCTGCGAGCGCATTGCGCGCGAGAAATACGCGCCGTTCAACCGCACGGTGGACATAGAGGAGCCCCGCTTCGACGGCGACAAGGTCATCCTGCCCCAGTGCACGCATGACGCCAACCGGGCCTATGCCGAGTCAGGCATGCTCAGCGCCGCCCAGGACCACGACGAGGGTGGCATGCAGTTGCCCTACACGATCGAGGCGGCCGCCAACGGCTTCTTCGGCCTGGCCTCGGTCAGCATGGGCTCGAGCCTGCTGACCAAGGGCAATGCCAACCTGCTGCTGGTGCATGGCACCGAGATGCAGAAGGCCGTGTTTGCGCGCAATGAATTTGCCGGCCGCTTCTCGGGCACCATGTGCCTGAGCGAACCGCATGCGGGCTCGTCGCTGAGCGACATCACCACCCGCGCCGTGCCGGACGGCGAGGGCGCCGAAACCGATCCGCTCGGCCCGCGCTACCGCCTCAAGGGCAACAAGATGTGGATTTCGGCGGGCGAGCACGAGCTGACCGAAAACATCATCCACCTGGTGCTGGCCAAGATCCCCGGGCCCGATGGCAAGCTGATTCCGGGCACACGCGGCATCTCGCTGTTCATCGTGCCCAAGAAACTGGTGGATACGCAGGGGCAACTCACCGGCGTGCGCAATGACGTGGCCCTGGCCGGCCTGAACCACAAGCTGGGCTGGCGCGGCACCACCAACACGCTGCTGAACTTCGGTGAAGGCAAATTCCCGGTGGACGGGCAGGCCGGCGCCGTGGGCTACCTCGTGGGCAAGCCGCACGAAGGCCTGCGCTGCATGTTCCACATGATGAATGAGGCGCGCATTGGCGTGGGCACGGCGGCGGTGATGCTGGGCTTGGCGGGCTACTATGCCTCGCTCGACTACGCGCGCAACCGGCCCCAGGGGCGGCCCGTACAGAAAAGCGGCGCAGGCCAGGCAGGCAAGGACTCGTCGCAGCCGCAGGTCCGCATCATTGAACATGCCGACGTCAAGCGCATGCTGCTGGCCCAGAAGAGCTATTGCGAGGGCGCTCTGGCCCTGGAGCTGTACTGCGCGCGCCTTGTCGATGAGCAGCACACGGGCGATGCCGCCGCCGCTGACGAGGCGCGGCTGCTGCTGGAAGTGCTCACGCCCATTGCCAAGAGCTGGCCCAGCGAATGGTGCCTGGAGGCCAATTCACTGGCGATCCAGATCCACGGTGGCTATGGTTACACGCGCGACTTCCCTGTCGAGCAGTACTGGCGCGACAATCGCCTGAACATGATCCACGAGGGCACGCATGGGATCCAGGCCGCGGACCTGCTGGGCCGCAAGGTGCTCATGGAAGGTGGCAAGGGCCTGCAACTGCTCGCTGCGCGCATCAACGCGACCATCGAGCGCGCCATCCAGCGGCCCGATCTTGCGGCCCACGCCAACGCGCTGGGCCAGGCCCTGCAGCAGGTGGGCGCCGCGACCAAGGCCGCCTGGTCCACGGGTGATCCGGCCGACGCACTGCCCAACGCCGTGCCCTACATGCAGGCCTTTGGCCACATGGTGCTGGCCTGGATCTGGCTGGATGTGGCGCTCGCCGTCCCACCACTGGACGCTAGCAATTCGGTAGCAGCACATGCCGGCCGGCTGCGGGCTACCGCCTATTTCTTCCATTATGAGTTGCCCAAGATAGGGGCCTGGCTGCAGGTGGTCTCCCAACGCGACCTGACCTGTGCCGACATGCCTGAAGAGGCGTTCTGATGGCCTCGGCCAGGGCCATCGCCTGGGTCGAACGCGGCGTCTGGATCTGCATCTACGCGGGCCTGCTCATGCTGGTGCTGGGCCTGGCGGCGCGCGAATCGAGCCCCGTCGCCGCCACGCTGCTGATGGTGACTGGCGCGCTGCTCGCCGCGGCCGGCGTCGTCCTGATCTGGGTGCGCTCGCGCCTGCGCGAAGACAGCTGACGGGAATCGCGCCCGGGACATGCGCGGCCCCGTCAACCGTCGCACAATCAACGTTTACCTGACCCCCCCAAAGAGGACACCCAGATGACCCGAACCATCCAGCAATTGTTTGACCTGAGCGGCAAGACCGCGCTCGTGACCGGCGGCTCGCGCGGCCTGGGCCTGCAGATGGCCCACGCGCTCGGCGAGGCCGGCGCCAGGATCATGCTGAGTTCGCGCAAGGCCGAGGACCTGGAACAAGCCGTGGCCGATCTGCAGGCCGCGGGCATTGACGCGCGCTGGATCGCCGCCGATTGCGCCAGGGAAGAAGACATCCGCCGGCTGGCCGACGAAACCCTGCAGCGCATGGGCCAGATCGACATCCTGGTCAACAACGCGGGCGCCGCCTGGGGTGCCCCGGCAGAGGACCACCCGGTCGAGGCCTGGGACAAGGTGATGAACCTCAACATCCGCGGCTACTTCATCCTGAGCCAGCACGTGGCCAAGCACAGCATGATCCCGCGCCAGCAGGGCCGCATCATCAACCTGGCCAGCATCGCCGGCCTGGGCGGCAACCCGCCCGAGATGCAGACCGTGGCCTACAACACCTCCAAGGGCGCGGTGGTCAACTTCACGCGCGCGCTGGGCTGTGAATGGGGCAAGTACAACATCACCGTCAATGCCATCTGCCCGGGCTTTTTCCCCAGCAAGATGACCATGGGCACGCTCAAGGCCCTGGGCGAGGAAAAGCTGGCTGCGCATGCGCCACTCAAGCGCCTGGGTGACGACGAAGACCTCAAGGGCATCACGCTGCTGTATGCGTCGGATGCCGGCAAGCACATCACGGGCCAGTGGCTGGCGGTGGACGGGGGCGTGAGCGTGATTACCGGAGGCTGAAGTGAACCACCCCCGATGCGCCTGCGGCGCCTCCCCCTCAAGGGGGCGCCACCAGCAGCCCGGCAAAGCCGGTTCTGCGCTGGCCCCGAATGGGAGGGATTTGTGAAGTTCGGCGTCGATATTCCTTTCGTCAATCACCTGGGCTTTGACCTGGTGCTGTTTGAGGGCGGCCAGTCGCAGATTGACTACGAGCCCAAACCCGAACACCTCAACTCGTTTGGTGTGACGCACGGTGGCGCCTCCATGACCCTGCTGGACGTGAGCATGGCCGTGGCCGCGCGCAGCGTGCAAAAGGACATGGGCGTGGTCACCATCGAGATGAAGACCAGCTTCATGCAGCCCGCGCGCGGCAAGCTCAGCGGCAAGGGCCGGCTGATCCACCGCACCGCCACCATGGCTTTCGTGGAAGCCACCATTTTTGACGGCGAGGGCAAGACCTGTGCCCACGCCACCGGCACGTTCAAGTACGTGAAGCGCCTGCCCACCGGGCCCAGAAGCGCCAACCCCCTGAACGTGATTTCAACCGACTGAACAAGGAGACTTTCCATGCCCAAGAACCAGCAGATCCTTCTGGACAACCGCCCCACGGGCGAGGCCACGGCCAGCAATTTCAAGCTCGTGACCACCGAAACGCCCGCGCTCGAAGAGGGCCAGGTGCTGGTGCGCCACCACTTCATGAGCCTGGACCCGTACATGCGCGGCCGCATGAACGACGCCAAGAGCTACGCCGCGCCCCAGCCTCTGGGCCAGGTCATGCAGGGCGGCACGGTGGGCGAGGTGGTGGAAAGCCGCAACGCCAAGTACGCCGTGGGCGACAAGGTGGTGGGCTTCGGCGGCTGGCAGGAATACAGCGTGGTCAATGGCGACCAGGTGGGCGCCCTGCGCAAGGTCGACACCACCCATGTGCCGCTGAGCCACTACCTGGGCGCCGTGGGCATGCCCGGCGTCACGGCCTGGTACGGCCTGGTGAAGATCATCGAGCCCAAGGCCGGCCAGACCGTGGTGGTCAGCGCCGCCACGGGCGCGGTGGGCAGTGCTTTTGGCGCACTGGCCAAGGCCCGCGGCTGCCGCGCCGTGGGCATCGCGGGCGGGCCCGACAAGTGCAAGTACGCGGTGGACGAACTGGGCTTTGATGTCTGCATCGACTACAAGCTGCACAAGGACGCGGCCTCGCTGTCCAAGGCGCTCAAGGAAGCCTGCCCCGACGGCATTGACGGCTATTTTGAAAACGTGGGCGGCATGATCCTGGACGCCGTGCTGACCCGCATGAACGCCTTCGGCAAGATCGCCCTGTGCGGCATGATCGCCGGCTACGACGGCCAGCCGCTGCCCATGGCCTACCCGCAACTGATCCTGACCAACCGCCTGAAGATCCAGGGCTTCATCGTGAGCGAGCACATGGAAGTGTGGCCGGAAGCGCTGAAGGAACTCGGCATGCTGGTTGGCACCGGCAAGCTGCGTCCGCGCGAGTCGGTGGCCGAGGGCCTGGCCGCTGCGCCCGAGGCCTTCCTGGGCTTGCTCAAGGGCAAGAACTTTGGCAAGCAGGTCGTCAAGCTGATCTGAGACTCGCGGCGTTGACTGGTGGACATGGCTGTGCGGCAAAGGCGTGTGCGGATACCCGGCAACGCTTCACTGAAGCGGTCGCCTGCGGCGACTGCCCTGCTCGGCGCTTCAGAGGCGCGCTGCCGGGCATGCGCACACGCCTTTGCTGAAACAGGGTTGGCGTGCCCACAATTGACGAGCCACTTCTTCGCTTCGCAGCGGGCATTGGGCTGCGGGGGCGATCTCTGGGGCGGCGAGAAGCGCAGGCGCAGGGTCGGCGGGCAAAGCCTGCTTCGTCATCTGACTCACCGCAGCTGTCTGAGCGCAGCGCGCAAAGCGCGCGTAGCGAGTTCTGCGGTGCGACCCTGCGGTGAGCATCGCAGCGCAGTTGGCGCAACGCGCCAACCGCCCCAGTGTGAGCCCCCGCAGCTCAATGCCCGCTGCGAAGCAGCAACCGCAAACCACCAAGGAGACAAGAAATGGACCTGACCCACGAAGTCTTCAACCAGCCCAACCCGCTGGTCAACTACAACCTCTTTGACGGCAACCAGCCGCTCAAGGCCGCACTCAAGTTCAACGCACCGCAGCTGGACACTTCAGCGCTGCATACCCTCGGCGCCATCCTGGGCAGCGAGGCCATGCAGACGCACGCACGGCTGGCCAATATCCACCATCCTGAACTGCACACCCACGACCGCTTTGGCCACCGGGTAGACCAGGTGGAGTTTCACCCGAGCTACCACGCGCTGATGCAGGCCGCCACGGGCGCCGGCCTGCACGGCACGCCGTGGCTGGGAGAGGGTGAGGGCAGGGGCGCCTCGCCGCATGTGCAGCGCGCCGCCGGCTTCATGCTGTTCACCGAGCTGGAGCCGTCCATCCTGTGCCCCATCTCCATGACCTACGCGGTCACGCCGGCGCTGCGCAGCAATGCCGCGGTCTACCGCGACTGGGGCCCCGGCCTGGCCGCCCGAGCCTACGACCCCGCGCTCAAGCTCTGGCGCGACAAGGCCGGCCTGACCATGGGCATGGGCATGACCGAGAAGCAGGGCGGCTCCGACGTGCGGGCCAACACCACGCGCGCCGAGGCGGCGGGCACCGACGACTGGGGCCAGCGCTTCAGCGTCACGGGCCACAAGTGGTTCTTTTCGGCGCCCATGTGCGACGCTTTTTTGATCCTTGCGCAGACCGCCAGCGGCCTGAGCTGCCTGTTTTTGCCGCGCGTGTTGCCCGACGGCCGCCTCAACGCCATCCGCATCCAGCGCCTCAAGGACAAGCTGGGCAACAAGGCCAACGCCAGCTCCGAGGTGGAGTTCCACGGCGCCAGCGCCTGGCTGGTGGGCGACGAGGGGCGCGGCGTTCCACAGATTCTGGAGATGGGCACCATGACGCGGCTGGACTGCGCCCTGGGCACCAGCGGCCTGATGCGCCAGGCGCTGGGCATTGCCCTGAACCACACCAGCCAGCGCCAGGCCTTTGGCAAGCGGCTGATCGACCAGCCCCTGATGCGCAATGTGCTGGCCGATCTCGCGCTCGAATCCGAAGCTGCCACGGCACTGGCCATCCGGCTGGCGCGGGCCTTTGACCGGCCCGGCGACGCGCATGAAAAAGTCATGGCCCGGCTGCTCACGCCCGTGGCCAAGTTCTGGATCTGCAAGCGCGGCAGCCACTTCGCGCAGGAGGCCATGGAATGCCTGGGTGGCAACGGCTATGTGGAGGAGGGCGGCGAAGGCATCATGGCCCGCATCTACCGCGAAATGCCGCTCAACTCCATCTGGGAAGGTGCCGGCAACATCATGGCCATCGACCTGCTGCGCGCCTTGCGCAAGGCCGACGCCGCCGCCGCGCTGGCGCATGAGCTGGCCCCGGCCAAAGGCGCCCACCCCGCGCTAGACCGGCTGGCCGCCGCGCTGCCCACGCGTGTCGAGGACATGGCGAGCGAGCTTGAAGCGCGCCGCCTCGCGCAGGACGTGGCGCTGGCCGTGCAGGCCGCGCTGCTGTGCCAGACCGCGCCGGCCGCCGTCTTCAGCGCCTTCTGCGACTCGCGCCTGGGCGGCAACTGGGGCCAGGCCTTTGGCACGCTGGGCGCCAACACCGACTTCGACACCCTGCTGGCCCGCGCCCAGCCCCGCCAGGTCTGAGCCGCGCCACCCGCCCAACACATCACACACAAACCTGGAGACACCGCATGGCCGACCTGATTTTTCACCATTACGACACCTCGCCTTTTTCAGAGAAGGTGCGCCTGATCTTTGGCGCCAAGAAACTCGCCTGGAAGGCCGTGGACGTGCCCCGCATCAGCCCCAAGCCCGATGTGGTCGCGCTCACTGGCGGCTACCGCAAGACGCCTTTCCTGCAGGTGGGTTCCGACATTTACTGCGACACCGCCCTGATCTGCGAGGTGCTGGAGCACGTGCAGCCCGAGCCCGCGCTGTTCCCGGCCGGACTTAAAGGGGTGTCCCGGCTGATCGCCCAATGGGCCGACGAAAAGCTCTTCTGGGCCGCCATGGCCTACAACTTCTCGCCGCGCGGCACGGCCCAGATGTTTGGCGGCAGCCCCGATGCGCCCATCGAAAAATGGGGCGGCATGGCCAAGGCCTTTGGTGAAGACCGCGCCAAAATGCGCCTGGGCATGCCCCGCATGCCGCTGGGTGACGCCACCTCGGCCTACAAGGGCTACCTGCGCCGCCTGGCCCACATGGTGGACGACCAGCCCTACCTGCTGGGCAACGCGCCCTGCGTGGCCGACTTTGCGGCCTACCACCCGCTGTGGTTCACGCGCACGCAAACCTCCTGCATGGCGGGCATCCTGGACGCCACCCCCTCGGTGCTGGCCTGGATGGACCGCATGGCCGCCATCGGCCACGGCAGCTCCAGCCCCATGACCGCGGCCGACGCGATTGCCGTGGCCGCGGCGAACCCCGCGCCGGCCAACCTGCTGCACGGCCACAGCTTCCAGGACGACCACGGCATTCCACTGGGAAGCCAGGTGGCCATCACGGCCGAGAGCTTTGGCCCCGAGGCCACCGAAGGCGAACTGGTGGCCGCCACCCGCACGCACTACACGCTGCGCCGCACCGACGAGCGTGCCGGCACCGTGCACGTGCACTTTCCCCGCATTGGCTACATCATGAAAAAGGCAGAGGCATGATCCAGGACTTCAAAGGCAAGACCGCCGTTCTCACCGGCGCAGGCTCGGGCTTCGGGCTCGAATGTGCGCGCATTGGCGCCCGGCTGGGCATGAACCTGGTGCTGGTCGATGTTCAGCAGGACGCACTGGACAAGGCCGCCGCCGAAATGCAGGCCGCCGGCGCCCAGGTGCTGGCCCGCAAGGTGGACGTGGCCAAGGCCGGCCCGATGGAGGCCCTGGCCGCCGCCGTGAAAGAGCGCTTTGGCGCACCGCACTTCGTCTTCAACAACGCCGGCGTGGGCTCGGGCGGCCTGATCTGGGAAAACTCCGTGGCCGACTGGGAATGGGTGCTGGGCGTCAACGTCTGGGGCGTGGTGCACGGCGTGCGCCTGTTCACGCCCATGATGCTCGAGGCCGCGGCGCAAGACCCGGCCTACCGCGGCCACATCGTCAACACCGCCAGCATGGCCGGCCTGCTCAACCCGCCCAACATGGGGGTGTACAACGTGAGCAAGCACGCCGTGGTCAGCCTCACCGAAACGCTGTACCAGGACCTGAGCCTGGTGACCGACCAGGTCGGCGCCAGCGTGCTGTGCCCCTTCTTTGTGGCCACCGGCATCAGCCAGAGCCACCGCAACCGCCCCGGCGAACTCAAGGCCGACAAGCCGACAAAGAGCCAGCTCATCGGCCAGGCCATGAGCGACAAGGCCGTGGGCTCGGGCAAGATCACCGCGGCGGATGTGGCGCAAAAGGTGTTTGACGCCATCGCCGCCAACCAGTTCTACATCTACAGCCACCCCAAGGCCATCAACTCGGTGCAGACGCGGCTGGAAGACATCCTGCAGGCGCGCAACCCCACCGACCCGTTTGTCGACAAGCCCGAGATCGGCGCCGGGCTCAAGGCCGCGCTGCGCGCCGCCTGAGACACGTTGATACAGACCTCAAGGAGAACCCCATGATCCTCGTGACCGGCAGCGCGGTAGCCCGCGCCGACCAGCTTGAAGCAGCGCTGGCGCTGAGCCTGGAGCATGTCCACCGCTCGCGCGCCGAACCGGGCTGCCTTTCGCACGCCGTGCACATCGACGCCGAGAACCCGCGGCGCCTGGTGTTTGTGGAGGAGTGGGCCAGCATGGACGCGCTCCAGGCCCACTTTGCGGTGCCGGCCTCGCGCCAGTTCGGCAAGGTCCTGGCCGGGCTGTCGGAGGGCGCGCCCACGCTGAACCTCTACGAGGCCCAGCCCCTGCCGCGCTGATGGACGGTTTCACGCTGTTCGAGACGCCGATTGGCCGCTGCGGCCTGGCCTGGCGGGGCGACGGCGTGATCACCGCGGTGCAATTGCCCGAACCCGACGATGCACGCACCGCGGCCCGTCTGCTGCGCGCCGCACCAGAAGGCACCGTGCAGGCCGAGCCGCCGGCCTGGGTCGCCCGGGCGATGGTCCGCATCGTGGCCGCGTTGAACGGGGCGCCTGACGACCTGAGCGACCTGCCACTGGACATGACCGGCGTGCCGCCGTTCCACCAGCGCGTGTACGCCATCGCGCGCGCCATCCCGCCCGGCCGCACCATGACCTATGGCGAGGTCGCCGCCGCCTTGAACGAACCCGGCGCCGCGCGTGCCGTGGGCCAGGCGCTGGGCCACAACCCGTTTGCGCCCGTCGTGCCCTGCCACCGTGTGCTGGCCGCGGGCAGCCGCGGGGGCGGCTTCTCGGCCAGTGGCGGCGTGGACACCAAACTCAGAATGCTGCTGGCCGAGCGCGCGCGCTTTGGCAACGAGCCCGGCCTGTTCGACGCAGCGCCCTGACACCTCGGTTTCCGGGCTGGTTTCAAGCCAAAAGTGGCTGGAGTCCAGGCGGGGCGGCCACTGCGTGCTATCAATTCAGGAGTAAAGCAGGCTTCAGCTGCTGCACTGCAGGCTCAGCGCCTGCAGCGTTTTGCCCGTGGCGGGTTCAAACACCACGAGGTTGACCTGCCGCGGATGGGCCGCGTCACCCGCCACCGTGCGCAGCGTCAGCTTGGACGGGCCCTTGTAGTCCCCGGCCGGCACATACTGGCGCACCACAAAGTCGTGCTGCAGCAGTTCGCCGGCGTTTTCACCCGCCTTGACCTTGCTGCTGTGGCCGTTCTCGGTCACCGTCCAGTAGGCGCCCCAGCCGCCCACGCCTTCGGCCGGCGTCACCGTGGCCTCAAAGGCGTCGGGCCCGCTGCGCGCGAGGCTGATGCTGGCGCGCGCCGGCCCGCCTGCGGCGGTCGCGCGGTCGTAGTCATGCCAGTCCTGGCCATTGCGCACCAGCTGCGGGGTGTAGATGCTGTTCTGGCGGTTGAGGGCCGCAATCGCGCGCTGGCGCGTGGTGTAGGCCGGCGAGGCAAAGCGGTCCACCCAGCCGATGTAGTCCCAGTAGCCCACATGAAAGGCCTGCACCACCGCCTTGCCCTGCGCGGCCACGGGTTTGAGCGTGGACAGCCAGCGGTCCGCCGGCGGGCAGGAACTGCAGCCTTCGGAGGTGTAGAGCTCGATGACGGGCGTGAGCGTGGCCGCCGAGCGGGCCTCGCAGGTGGCGGCGGTGGCGGTGCTGACGGCAGCGGCCATCAGGGTGCTGGCCAGCAGGAGGGAGGAGGGTGTGCGCATGGTGGCTCCTTCAAGGGAATGCTCGAACACCGGTAGGTCGCGGGGCAGTGCCGGACCTTACAGAGGCGCAGAGGTGCCTGTGGCAAACTGCCGCCTCTTTTCCCCGTGACCGCAGAGAGCCGAGAATTTTTCAGAATGCAGAAAATCATTGAGCAGATTGCCGCCGAGATCAAGGTCCAGCCCCGCCAGGTGCTGGCGGCGGTGGAGTTGCTGGACGGTGGCGCCACCGTGCCTTTCATTGCCCGCTACCGCAAGGAGGTGACGGGGGGGCTGGACGACGTGCAGCTGCGCGAGCTCGAATACCGGCTGAGCTATCTGCGCGAGCTCGAGGAACGCCGCGAGGCCGTGCTCAAAGCCATCGACGAGCAGGGCAAGCTCACGCCCGCGCTGCGCGCCGCGATTGCCACCGTGGCCACCAAGCAGGAGCTGGAAGACCTGTACCTGCCGTTCAAGCAGAAGCGCCGCACCAAAGGGCAGATGGCGCGCGAAGCCGGCATCGAGCCACTGGCCGACAAGCTGTTTGCCGACCCCACGCTGGACCCGGCCGCCGAGGCTGCCGCCTTCACCCGCCCGGCCGAGGTGCTGGACGACGGCAAGCCTGGCGCCGACTTCTCGACCGTGCCCGCCGTGCTGGACGGCGTGCGCGACATCCTGAGCGAGCGCTGGGCCGAAGACCCGGCCCTGGTGCAGGGCCTGCGCCAGTGGCTGTGGTCTGAAGGCCTGCTGCGCAGCCAGCTCGCGGCCGGCAAGGACGAGAACCACCCCGATGTGGCCAAGTTCCGCGACTACTTTGACTACGATGAGCCCATCGGCCGCGTGCCCTCGCACCGCGCGCTGGCGGTGTTCCGGGGGCGGCAGCTGGAGGTGCTGGAGGCCAAGCTGGTGGTGCCCGATGCCGTTCGCCCTGAGCTAGTCGAAGGGGCTTCGACCCTTCGACCGGCTCAGGACAGGCCTGGCTCAGCCCGAGCGGCTGTTTCCCTGGCCGAAGGCAAGATCGCCCTGCACCTGGGCTGGAGCCATGCCGGCCGCCCGGCCGACGACCTGCTGCGCAAGTGCGTGGCCTGGACCTGGCGCGTCAAGCTCAGCCTGTCCACCGAGCGCGACCTGTTCACCCGCCTGCGCGAAGAGGCCGAGAAGGTGGCCATCAAGGTCTTTGCCGACAACCTGCGCGACCTGCTGCTGGCCGCGCCCGCCGGCCCGCGCGTGGTCATGGGCCTGGACCCGGGCATCCGCACCGGCGTCAAGGTGGCGGTGGTCGATGCCACGGGCAAGCTGGTGGACACAGCCACCGTGTACCCGCATGAGCCGAGGCGCGACTGGGACGGCGCGCTGCACACCCTGGACGCGCTGTGCCAGAAACACGGCGTGAACCTGATCGCCATCGGCAATGGCACCGCGAGCCGCGAGACGGACAAGCTGGCGGCTGATCTGATCAAGCTGATGGGCAAGGCGCGGGCCCAATCCCCATCCCCATCCCAAACCGTTCGCGTTGAGCCTGTCGAAACCCAGGCTTCGACCCTTCGACCAGCTCAGGACAGGCCAAGCTCAGCCCGAACGGTGAAACAAACGGGCAGCATCGAAAAAGTCGTCGTCAGCGAAGCCGGCGCCTCGGTCTACAGCGCCAGCGAATTCGCCAGCCAGGAAATGCCGGATGTGGACGTGAGCCTGCGCGGCGCGGCCAGCATTGCGCGGCGCTTGCAGGACCCGCTGGCCGAGCTGGTCAAGATCGACCCCAAGAGCATTGGCGTAGGCCAGTACCAGCACGACGTGAACCAGAGCGAGCTGGCCCGCACGCTGGAGGCCGTGGTCGAGGACTGCGTGAACTCGGTGGGGGTGGATCTGAACACCGCCAGCGTGCCGCTGCTGTCGCGGGTGTCGGGCCTGTCGGGCACGGTGGCCAAGGCCGTGGTGCGCTGGCGCGAGGCCAATGGGGCTTTCAGGAACCGCAAGCAACTGATGGACGTGAGTGGCCTGGGCGCCAAGACCTTTGAGCAGAGCGCGGGCTTCCTGCGCATCCGTGGCGGCGACAACCCGCTGGACATGACCGGCGTGCACCCCGAAACCTACCCCGTGGTCGAGCAGATGATGGCGCAGACCGGCAAGCCCGTGACCGAGCTCATGGGCCGCGCCGACATGCTCAAGACCCTCAAGCCCGAGCTGTTTGCCAATGAGAAGTTTGGGGTGATCACGGTGAAGGACATCGTCACCGAACTCGAGAAGCCCGGCCGCGACCCGCGCCCCGATTTCAAGGTGGCGCGCTTCAACGACGGCGTGGAAGACATTGCCGATCTGAAGGAAGGCATGGTGCTGGAGGGCACGGTCAGCAACGTGGCCGCCTTTGGCGCCTTCATCGACCTGGGCGTGCACCAGGACGGGCTGGTGCACGTGAGCCAGCTCAGCCACAAGTTCGTCAACGACGCGCGCGAGGTTGTCAAGACCGGCGACATCGTCAAGGTCAAGGTCATGGAGGTGGACGTGGCGCGCAAGCGCATCGGCCTGAGCATGAAGCTCGGTGACGCACCCGCGCGCCGCGATGGCCCGCGCGACAACCGCTTTGAAAGCGCCGGGCGCGGCCAGCAGGGCGCAGGCCGGCGCCATGAGGCACCGGCCAGCACCGCCATGGCCGGCGCCTTTGCCAAGCTGCAGGGCCTGCGCAAATCACCATGAAAGCCCTGCGCATCTACGCCGGCCCCAGGGCGCGCGCCCATATTGAACAGCAGGGTCTGCGCCCGCAGGATGTGGGCGTGGTGCCCGGCGCGGCGGGCGGGCCCAAGGGGCTGATCCTCGGGCCGCTGGACCGCTTCCTGTTTGGCGAGTGGCTGCCGCAAAGCAACCAGCCGGTTCACCTGGTGGGCGCTTCCATCGGGGCCTGGCGCATGGCCACGGCCTGCCTGGACCAGCCGGTGCAGGCCTTCGAGCGGCTGGAGAATGACTACATCCGCCAGCACTACGAGCTGCAGCCGGGCCAGAAGCGCCCCACGGCGGCCCATGTGAGCGAGCTGTTTGGCAGCAACCTCAAGGCGTTCTATGGCGGCCGGGTCAACGAGGTGCTGCAGCACCCGCGCTACAAGCTGCACGTGGTCACCTCGCGCGGGCGCCACGTGCTGGGGCGCGAGCACGGCCTGCGCACACCGCTGGGCTACCTGGGGGCCTTTCTGACCAACAGCGTGCACCGCAAGGCCATGGGTGCCTGGCTGGAGCGCGTGGTGTTCTCGTCGCCCGACACCGTGGGCGGGGCTGCGCACGCAGCGCTGCCGTTTGCCACGGCCGACTACCGCACGCGGCAGGTCAGCCTGAGCGAGGCCAATTTCAACGCCGCGCTGCAGGCCAGTTGCTCGATCCCGTTCGTGCTCAAGGCCATCCACGACATTCCGGGCGCGCCGCCCGGCGCGTATTGGGACGGCGGCATCACCGACTACCACCTGCACCTGAACTACAACGCCCAGGCCGGGCAGGGGCTGGTGCTGTACCCGCATTTCCAGAAAGCCGTGGTGCCGGGCTGGCTCGACAAGGGCCTGAAATGGCGCCATGGCGCCACCCATTTCCTGGACAGCACCATCGTGCTCGCGCCCAACCCCGAGTGGGTCCAGACGCTGCCCAACGGCAAGCTGCCCGACCGCACCGATTTCACGCGCTACGGGCAGGACCTGGACGCCCGCGTCAAGGCCTGGAGCACGGCCACGTCGGCCAGCCGGCAGCTGGCCGACGAGTTTGCGCAGTGGCTGGCAACCGGCAATGCCTCAGGGGTTCAGGCGCTATAGCCAAGCCCGGGCCCGTGAGTCCAGCCACGCGGCCAACACCCGGGGTTGCACAGGCGTCAGGCCAATACGTCAGTGAGCCAGGCCTTCGCGAGCTTTGCCTGGCGATCGACCAGCGCCGGGTCGCGAAACGCATGGGCCATCACGGCGGCGCCCTGCAGCAGGGTCAGCAAAAATTCGGCGTGTTGCCGGGCCTTGGCGGCAGGCAACTCGCGCGCAAACTGGCCCACCAGCCAGGCCTGCAGGGCCTCCAGAATGCGCGACGCATAGGGCTGGAGGGCCGGATCGGTCTTGCCGAGCTGGCTGGCCAGCGTGCCCACGGGGCAGCCCACGCGCGCCAGCTCATGCGCCGAGTCCTGGGTCACCTGAATGAAGGCCTTGATCGACACCAGCGCGCTGGCATCGGCCGGCAGCAAGGCCTTGAGTCGCCCAAAGAGCTCTTCCATGCGGGCGTCAGAGACCGATTCGAGCATCTCGGCCTTGGTCTTGAAGTAGTACGACAGGTTGCCCTTCAGCAAGCCCGCGTGCTCGGCAATATCGCCGATCGATGTTTCTGCGTAACCGCGTTCCATGAAGAGGTTCAGCGCGGCATGGACGATTTTCTGCCGGTTGACCGCGCCTTTGCCTGCCGCCACGGGCGGCGCTTCGGGTGTGTTCAGTTCTGCGGTGCTTTTAGCCATTGCGTGATGGTAGCGATCGGGATGTGGTCATCAATATCGGCCCCGTAGTGGGCCACAGCAATGCGCCCGTCTGGCGCGATCAGGAAATCCGCCGGGGTTCTTTCAAACGGCCCGTCCACCTTGCCCGGCAGGAAGCCGCTTCGGAAAGCCTTGAAAGCCGTGGTCATGACCCGCCACGAAACCAGCCCGCGCCAGCGCGTTTCCACGCCAAACCGCCTGTAGTGGGTCATGGCCGGGTCCGCGACGATGGGGAAGGGCGCATCCTGGCGGCCCACATACTGGCGGATCGATTCAGCGGGCGACTGGAAGACGGAAATGACGCGCAAGCCGTGCTCCGACCATTGCGGGTAGTGCTGGATGATGGCGCGCATGCGGAAATTGCACACGGGACACGAGGCATACCGGTAAAAAGACAAAAGAACCGGCGCGCCACGCAAGGCGCCCAGGCTGACGGGTTCACCTGAAAAATCAGTGGCAATGAGATCTGGGGGCAGGGCCCCCGGGGCAAGGTGCATGCAAACTCCCGAGTAGTTGGACGATCGACCAAGTATATCAGGACGATCGTCCAACTTTTGGAGCCGGGCTGCCGGCTCAGGGGCTGCAGCCCTGTGTCGGGGTGGCTATTACATGGCGGCCGCCAGCATGGCCTGATAGTCGTCCACCGAGGCAATGCGCGGGTTGGTCTTGTGGCAATGGTCGGCCAGCGCGCCGGTGATGATCTTGTCGAACCAGTCACTCTGCACCCCCATGGCGGCCAGGCCCGTGGGCAGGCCCAGGCGGGCGTTCATGTCCTTGATGGCCTCGGGGATGTCGCTGCCCGACTGCAAGCCCATGGCGCGGGCCATGCGGTCCAGCCGCTTGTCCTTTTGCACCGACTCGGCCGCTGCGTTGAAGGTGACCACGGCGGGCAGGAACATGGCGTTCAAGGTGCCGTGATGAAGGCGCGGGTCAACCCCGCCCAGGCTGTGGCTCAGGCTGTGCACGCAGCCCAGGCCTTTCTGGAAGGCCATGGCGCCCTGCATCGAGGCGCTCATGAGGTTGAAGCGCGCCTCGCGGTCGGCGCCGTTGGTGGTGGCGCGCTCGATGTGGGCCCAGCCGCGCTCCAGGCCGTCCAGCGCAATGCCGTCGGCCGGCGGGTTGAAGGCCGCCGACATGAAGGTTTCCATGCAGTGGGCAATGGCGTCCATGCCGGTGGCGGCTGTGAGCTTGGGCGGCAGGCCCAGCGTGAGCTCGGGGTCGCAAATGGCGGCCTTGGGCACGATGTTCCAGGAGTGAAAGCCCAGCTTGCGGTGGTCGTCCACGATGATGATGGCGCCGCGCGCCACCTCGCTGCCGGTGCCGCTGGTGGTGGGCACGGCGATCAGCGGCGCCGCGCGCTCGGTGATGCGCGGCGAGCCGCCCTCGATGGTGGCGTAGTGGGTGAGCGGGCCTTCGTGCGTGGCGGCAATGGCCACGCCCTTGGCGCAGTCGATGGCCGAGCCGCCACCCACCGCGATCAGGCCATCGCAGTTGTTCGCCTTGTAGACCTGAACGGCTGCGCGCACGGCGGCCTCGGTCGGGTTGGAGGGGGTCTGGTCAAACACGGCCACGGTCATGCCGGGCAGGGCGTCCAGCGCTTTTTGCAGCACGCCAGCGGCCTTGACGCCGGGGTCGGTCACGATCAGCGGGCGGGTGATGCCGACGCGCTCGCACTCCTGCTTGAGCAGCTTCACGGCGCCAAAGTCGAACTGGATCTGGGTGACGTAGTAGATGAGGGACATGGCGGTTGCGTTGTACGATTCAAAGCCCGACTTTAAGGCAGGAGACATTTCTTGAAAACGAAACAAACCCTCATCGCCGTCGCCTTGGCGATAGCGGCTGGCGCCCCCATGGCGGCCTGCCTGACCGATGCACAGGCCGTCGCCCTGGTTGACCAGTACATGGCCCGGGCGCCCGCCGCCAATCCCGAGGGCCTGAGCGAGGCCGACGGTGCCTGCAGCCGCGCCAAGATCAATGCCCTGCTGGAACTGCGGCTGGGCAACGTGATTGGCTACAAGGCCGGCCTCACGGCTTCTGCAGTGCAGAAGCGCTTTGGCTATGACAAGCCCGTGTGGGGCAAGCTGTATGAGGGCATGGTGCTGGAAGACGGCGCCACGGTGGAGGCCGCGTTTGGCGCGCGCCCGCTGTTCGAGGCCGACATGCTGGTGCGCGTGAGCAGCGAGGCCATCAACCAGGCCAAGACGCCGATGGATGTGCTGATGGCGATTGACCAGATCATTCCCTTCATCGAGCTGCCCGACCTCGTGGTGCAGGCCCCGCCCAAGCTCAATGGCCCGGCCATCAGCGCCATCAACGTGGGCGCGCGCCTGGGCGTGGCTGGCAGGCCCGTGGCCGTGCCTGTGACCCGTGGCGACCGCTACGCCATGCTCGATGCACTGCGTGACATGGACGTGGTGCTCAGCGATGGCAGCGGTGCCACCCTGGGCAAGGGCAAGGGCAGCGACATCCTGGAGCATCCGCTCAATGCCGTGATCTGGCTGGCCCAGGCCCTGGCGCAGGAAGGCCTGGCCATGAAGCCTGGCGAGCTGATCAGCCTGGGCTCGTTCTCGCCGCTGCTGCCGCCCAAGGCCGGCATGAAGGTCACCGCCACCTACCAGGGCCTGCCCGGCGCCGCGCCGGTGTCGGTCCAGTTCAAATAAGGTGGCGTTTCCACCGCCGCCCCTGACGCCTGCCATGCGGGATGTGCTGGCGCGCATGGCGCGCGCCGGCCACCCGCCCATGCACACACTGACGCCAGTGCAGGCGCGGGCGGCCTACGAGGCCGGCGCCGGCGTGCTGGAAATCCCGCGCCCCGAGCTGCCCCGGGTGCAGGACCTGCACATTCCCGCGCGCGACGGCCAGGCGCTGCCGGCGCGCCTGTATGCGCCGGCGCAGGGCAGTCTGCCCGTGCTGCTGTACTTTCACGGTGGCGGCTTCACCATTGGCAGCGTCACCACGCACGACACCTTGTGCCGCGAACTGGCCCGGCGCAGCGGCTGCATGGTGGTGTCGCTGGACTACCGGATGGGGCCGGAGCACCGCTTCCCCACGGCCGTTCACGATGCCTGGGACGCGCTGCAGTGGCTGGCCAAGCACGGCGCGCCGCTGGGCGCCGACACCTCTCGCCTGGCCGTGGGCGGAGACAGCGCCGGCGGCACGCTGGCCGCCGTGTGCGCGCTGCTGGCGCGCGATGCGCAGTTGCCGCTGGCCTTGCAGTTGCTGTTCTACCCCGGCTGTGCCCCTCGGGCCGACAGTGACTCCCACGCGCGATACGGACAGGGCCTGGTGCTGGAGCAGGCGCACATCGACTTTTTCTTCAGCCAGTACCTGCGCAGCGACGCCGACCGTGACGACTGGCGGTTTGCGCCCCTGCTGGCGCCCGACGTGGACGGCGTGGCGCCGGCCTGGCTGGGCCTGGCCGAGTGCGACCCGCTGGTCGACGAGGGCCTGCAGTACGCGGACCGGCTGCGCGCCAGCGGTGTGGCCGTGGACCTGCAGATTTACCGTGGGGTGACCCATGAATTCATCAAGATGGGCCGTGTGCTGCCCGAAGCGCGGCAGGCCCACGCCGACGCGGCGCGCGCCATGAAAGAGGCTTTGACCCCATGAAGAGACAAGACTTCCGGTTTTTCCACCGCCTGCGGGTGCGCTGGGCCGAGGTGGACATGCAGAAAATCGTGTTCAACGCCCACTACCTGATGTACTTTGACACCGCCGTGGCCGACTACTGGCGCGCGCTGGCGTTGCCGTATGAAGAAGCCATGCACCAGCTGGGCGGCGACCTGTACGTCAAGAAGGCCACGGTGGAGTTCCACGCCTCGGCGCGCATGGACGACCAGATCGACGTGGGCATGAAGTGCGCGCGCATCGGCAATTCGTCGATGCTGTTCACCGGCGCGATCTTCCGGGGTGACGAGCTGCTGATCACCTGCGAGCTGGTCTATGTGTTTGCCGACCCGGCCACGCAGACCTCCAGGCCCGTGCCGCAGGCGCTGCGCGACATCCTGACCGGCTACGAGGCGGGCGAGTCCATGGTCGTGCTGCGCACCGGGCCCTGGAGCGAGCTGGGTGCCGATGCCACCCGGGTGCGCACCGAGGTGTTCGTGAACGAGCAGCGCATTCCCATGGAGATGGAGTGGGACGAGGCCGACCGCACAGCGCTGCACGCGGTGGCCAGCAACCGGCTGGGCCAGCCCCTGGCCACCGGGCGGCTGCTGCAACCGGGCCCGGGCGTGGGCCAGATCGGCCGCATGGCCGTGCACCGGGTGCTGCGCGGCGCCAGCCTGGGCCGCGACATCCTGCAGGCCCTGACCGAAGCGGCCGCGCAGCGCGGTGACCGGCAGCTGCTGCTGCACGCGCAGCGCAGCGCCGAGGGCTTTTACCAGCGGCTGGGCTTTCGCCCGCGTGGCGTACCGTTTGACGAGGTGGGCATACCGCACATCGAAATGTTCACGGTTCTGCGCACCGATTAGGGAACCTGTGCAACCGTCTGTAAGACCAACGCTGGAACAGGCGACAATACGAGGTTGTTCGCCCCGGGCAGAGGTTTTGCCCCTGCGCGACCCTTCTGTACAGACTTCATGGCCAAGAAAAAACGCAATTCCCCCGACCGGTCTGGCTCTGGTGCCGGCCGGTCCGACGCGGCAGCGGGCGGCACCGCCGCCCTGAACGCCGCGGGCAGCCTGCCCCTGGGTGACGCCCCCGCCACACGCGCCCGCCGCCCGGCTGCGCCACCCACGGCGGCCAATCTGTCATTGCCGATCGAGATCACGCGCGGCGACTGGACCGTGCTGATCCTGTCGATGATGATGTTCTTCGCGCCGGCACTGGGCGTGCCGCACGAGGAGATGCTGCAGGACACGCTCAAGTCCATCGTGGTGTCGTTTGCGGCGCTGGGCGCGGGCCTGCTGTTCTTCTGGCACCAGCGCAACCGGCGCGACGGCCTGCGCTGGCACGCCATCATGTGGCTGCCGCTGGCGCTGATGGTCTATGCGCTGGGCAGCATGGTCTGGTCGCATACCTACCTGGGCGGCGTCGAGGCCATCCGCTGGTTCATCTTCAGCTGGCTGGTCTGGCTCGGCCTGAACACGCTCACGCGCGAGCGCCTGCCGCAACTGGCCTGGGGCATTCACTGGGGCGCGGTGGTCGCCTCGCTATGGACGGCGCTGCAGTTCTGGGTGGACTTCAAATACTTCCCGCAGGGCCCCAACCCGGCCTCCACCTTCGTCAACCGCAACTTCTTCGCCGAGTTCGTGGTGTGCACGCTGCCGTTCTCGGTGCTGTTGCTGGCGCGCGCCAGACAGTCGGCCACGATCTTCCTGCTGGCCTTCACCATCGGCTTCAACGTGGTCGCCATCATGATGACCGGCACCCGCTCGGCGCTGACGGCCATGTTCATGCTGCTGCTGGTGCTGCCCGTCATCCTCTACCTGTACCGCAAGCAGTTCGGTTTTGTGAACTGGGACTCGGGCAAGCGCATCATCGCGGGCGGCGTGCTCATGGCCACGGTGCTGGGCCTGGGCATGATCCACACCGGTAATCCCAAGCTGATCGAGGAAAACAAGGTCGAGGCCCGCGGCCTCACGGCGCTGCAGCGCGGACTGGCGCGCACGCTGTCCATGACCAAGAAGGAGGAGTACACCGAGAAGTCCTTCTCTGTGCGTCTGGTCATGTGGAAGGCCACGGCCCGCATCATCAAGGCGCGCCCGCTCAGCGGCGTGGGCGCCGGCGCCTGGGAAGTGGACATTCCGCTGTACCAGACCGAGGGCTCGCAGCTTGAAACCGACTACTACGTCCACAACGAAATCCTGCAGCTGCTGGCCGAGTACGGTCTGGTGGGCTGGCTGTTCCTGATCTCACTGCTGTCCTACCTGCTGTACGCGGCCTGGCGGACGGTGCGCGACAGAAGCACCGACATGCAGGCCGAGGCGCCGCTGCGCGCCATCACCCTGGCGGGGCTGCTGGCCTTTTTGATCGTGAGCAATGCCGGATTCCCGTGGCGCATGGCCAGCACCGGCGCCATTTTTGCGCTGTCGCTGGCCATTCTGGCCGCTTCGGATGCCCGGCTGGGCCTGCGCAGCCCGGTGCTGGCGAGCCGCCTGGCCTGGAAGCCGGGCTACTCGCAGGCCATGGCCGTGACACTGATGGTGTGCACGGCCCTGGCGGCCTACATCACGCAGCAGGCGGCCGAATGCGAAAGCAAGATCGTCAAGGCCACCAAGCTGGCGCTCACGATTTCAGCCTCCAACGACTACAACAACCCCAAGTGGGACAAGACCAAGGCCGAGATGTTCTCGCTGATCAAGCAGGGCACCGACATCAACCCCCACTACCGCAAGATCACGCCCATGGTGGCCGATGAAGCCGCGAAGTGGGGCGACTGGAAGGACGCGACCTGGATCTGGGAGTCGGTGATTTCGTCACGCCCCTACATCGTGGCCATCATGTCCAACATCGCGCGCGGCTACGCTTCCACCGGCAACCCCGACAAGGCGCTTGAGTACCTGGCGCGCGCCAAGAAGATCCAGCCCAAGGCGCCCTCGGTGCGCTCCCTCGAGGTGGTGCTGCTCAGCCGCACCGGCAAGGAGCCCAAGGCGCTGGAACTGGCGCGCGACGCGATTGCCCAGGACGTTTACGACTATGACCTGGCCAACGCGGGCTTCATCCTGGGCTGGCGCGCCGGTGACTTCAAGTTCGCCGAAAAGGCCATGGAGCTGCGCAACAAGGGCTGGCCGGGCAGCAAGAACCCGGGCCTGGTGCAGCTGGGCAACATGTACCTCACGGGCGTGAAGGACGAAGCCAAGGCCCTGGCCACCTTCAGGCAGGCGCTGGAAGGCGCTTCTGAGGAAGAACGCAAGACCCTGGTCGGCCAGATCCCCCAGGCGCTGTACCCCAAGCTGGGGGTCAAGGTGGTGGTGGCGCCGCCCGCGGCGGCCGCTCAGACGTCGGCCGCAAGCAAGTAGGGCAGGGGCAGCAGGCTCAGGGCGGGGCCGTCGGGCGCCCCGGCGCTGAGCCGGTGCTCCGACGCGCTGAGCTGGATCGACACGATCGCCTCAAACCCACCGCCAGGCGCGGGGGCAGCCTGCACCACGAGGCCGCAGGGCTGCTCGGGGTCGGCGTCATGAAACACCTCCTGGCCAGCAGTCACTGCATCAGCCGAATGGGCGATGAAGGCGCGGCGCTTGAGCGTGCCGCGAAACTGGCTGCGCGCCACCACCTCCTGGCCCGGATAGCAGCCTTTCTTGAAATTGACGCCGCCGACCGATTCGTAATTGAGCATCTGCGGCACAAAGGCATCGACCAGCGGCTGGCTCAGCGTGGCAATGCCGCTGCGCACCTCGCTCCACAGCCAGTCGTCCAGGCTCAGAGCCGGCCCCGCAGGCGCGGCCATGTCCGAAGGCCCGATCCACAGGCCCCGCGGCTGGTCCAGCGCGGGGTAGAGCGTGACCCAGCGCGCCGGGCCGTCGGCGCCACAGGTCCAGGGCTCGGAGGGCTGGGGGTTGAGTGCCGTCCAGGCCGGGCCGACCAGGCCGTACAGCGCGAACTGGCCGGTCGCGTCGCTCAGCCTGGCCTTGGCCCGCAGCACGAACATCGACAGTCGCTTGAGCGTGGCGGCCAGCAGGTCGCGGCTGCAGATGAGCAGGATGTCGTCTTCGCGCTTGATCCCGATGAAGCTGGCCTGCATCCGGCCCTTGGCCGAGCAGAACGCCGCGAGGCGAGCCTGTGCCGGGCCGAGCAGCGCAAAGTCCTGCGTCAGCTGGCCCTGCAGGAAGGAGGCGGCGTCGGCGCCTTCGACGCGGATCACCCCCAGGTGACTCAGGGTGGCAATGCCATTCAATGCGTGGATCATGGCTGAATTATCATCGTCCGCTGATTTCACTCGTGCATGTAGGGGCAGCGTTTGCGGCGACTATTCATCTGGGCCTTTTTCCTGGTCGTGCTGGCCGCCATGGCCATTGCCGGCGCCGGCCTGTGGTGGGTGTACCAGCCGCTGCGCCTGCCGGCCCCCACGGTGGACCTGTCCATCGAGCCCGGCACCCTGCCGCGCGGCGTGGCCCAGGCCGTGGCCGATGCGGGGGTGGATGTGCAGCCCGAACTGCTGTACCTCTGGTTCCGCCTGTCCGGACAGGGGCGGCAGATCAAGGCCGGCAGCTACGAGCTGGGCAACGGCATCACGCCCTACCGCCTGCTGCGCAAGCTTGCGCGTGGCGAGGAGGCCTTGCGCGCGCTGGTGCTGGTGGAAGGCTGGAACTTCCGCCAGGTGCGCGCGGCGCTATCAAAAGAAGAGCAGCTCAAGCCCGACACACGTGGACTGGACGACGATTCGATCATGAAACTGCTGGGCCGCCCGGGTGTCCACCCCGAAGGCCGGTTTTTCCCCGACACCTACACCTATTCCAGGGGATCGAGCGACATCGCCCTGCTGCGCCGGGCCCTGCACGCCATGGACAAGCGGCTGGAGGCCGCCTGGGCACTGCGCAGCCCCGACGCGGCCGTGAAGACGCCCGACGACGCGCTGATCCTGGCCAGCATCATCGAAAAGGAAACCGGCAAGGCCAGCGACCGGCCGCTGGTGGCCAGCGTGTTCAACAACCGGCTGCGCGTGGGCATGCCGCTGCAGACCGACCCGACGGTGATCTATGGCCTGGGCGCGGCCTTTGACGGCAACCTGCGCAAGAAAGACCTGCAGACCGACACACCCTGGAACACCTACACCCGCGCCGGCCTGCCGCCCACGCCCATTTCCATGCCGGGCAAGGCCTCGCTGCTGGCGGCCGTGCAACCGCCACCCGGCAAGGCGCTGTACTTTGTGGCGCGCGGCGATGGCAGCAGCCATTTCAGCGCCACGCTGGACGAGCACAATCGGGCGGTGAACCAATACCAGCGCGGCGGCAGCCGCAACCCGCCATGAGCCGCGGCCTGTTCATCAGCTTCGAGGGCATTGACGGCGCGGGCAAGTCCACCCACATCGAGGGCCTGGCCTCGGCCTTCCGGGCGCAGGGCCGGTCCGTCACGCTCACGCGCGAGCCCGGCGGCACCCCGCTGGCCGAAAAGCTGCGCGGCCTGGTGCTCAACGACGCGATGGACCCGCTGACCGAGGCACTGCTGATCTTTGCGGCCAGGCGCGACCACCTGCAGCAGGTGATCGAGCCCGCGCTGGCCCGCGGCGACGTGGTGCTGTGCGACCGTTTCACCGATGCCACCTTTGCCTACCAGGGCGGTGGCCGGGGCTTTGACCTGGCCGTGCTCGGCCAGCTGGAGCAATGGGTGCAGGCCCGCCCCGAAGGTGGCCTGCGCCAGCCCGACCTGACCGTGTGGTTTGACCTGGCGCCCGAAGTGGCCGCCCAGCGCCTGGCCGACGCGCGCGTGCCCGACCGGTTCGAGGCCCTGCCCGTGGACTTTTTCCGCCGCGTGGCCGATGGCTATGCCCGCCGGGCGGCCGCCGCGCCCACGCGCTTTGCGCGGGTTGACGCGGCGCAGGACCGCCACAAGGTCTGGCAGCAGCTGACCAGCGCCTTTGTGCGCCGTGGCTGGCTGGCCATCATGGTGGCCGCCAACGGGGGCCCGCCATGAGCGCCGCGCCCTGGATCCTGCGCCAGCAGCAGGCCCTGCTGAGCCAGCGCGGCCATGCCTGGCTGCTGCAGGGGCCTTCGGGCCTGGGGCAGTACGCGCTGGGCCTGGGCCTGGTGCGGGCCTGGCTGTGCGAGCGGCCCACGGAGCAGGGCGCCTGCGGCGAATGCGGCAGCTGCCACGCGATCGACGTGCGCACCCATGCCGACCTGTGCGTGCTGATGCCCGAGACCGTGATGCTGGACCTCGGCTGGCCCCTGTCGGAGGCGGCGCAGAAAAAAATCGACGACAAGGAGCGCAAGCCCAGCCGCGAGATCCGTGTCGAGGCCATGCGCGACGCCGTGGAGTTTGCCCAGCGCACCAGCGCGCGCGGCCGCGGCAAGGCGGTGCTGGTGTACCCGGCCGAGCGCATGAACCACGTCACCGCCAATGCGCTGCTCAAGACGCTGGAGGAGCCGCCGGGCGACGTGAAATTCGTGCTGGCCAGCGAAGCCGCCCATCAGCTGCTGCCCACCATCCGCAGCCGCTGCCTGGGCCACACCATGGTCTGGCCCGACACGGCTCAGGCGCTGGCCTGGCTGGCCACGCAGGACGTCCCGCCCGCTGATGCGACCGCCCTGCTGCGCGCCGCGGGCGGCCGGCCCGACGACGCCTTGCTGTTTGCCCGCTCGGGCCGGGACCCCAAGGCCTGGTCGTTGTTGCCCAAGGCCGTGGCCCGGGGGGATGCCTCGGCCCTGGCCGGGCTCACGCCGGCCCAGGCGGTGGACGCGCTGCAGAAGCTGTGCCACGACCTGATGGCCGTTCAGGTGGGCGGGGCCACCCGCTTCTTTGAGCCGGCGCAGTTGCCGCCCTCGGGCAACCTGGCCGCGCTGGGCGCCTGGTCGCGCGAGCTGTCGCGCACGGCGCGCACGGTCGAACACCCGTTCAACGCCGGACTCATGCTGGAAGCCCTGACCAGCCAGGCGCACCGCGCCCTCAGATTGGCCTAAACTCGAGCCCAGGAAGCCCCACCATGAGCACGCCCGCCCCCGCATCCAACACGCCGCGCCCCAGCGTCATCCAGCTCGCCATCAAGGAGAAGGCGGCACTGTATGCGGCCTATATCCCGCTGTTTGCCGACGGCGGCATCTTCATTCCGACCACGCGCGACTACAAGCTGGGCGACGATGTGTACGTGCTGCTTTCGCTGCCCGACGACCCGCAGCGCTACCCGGTGGCCGGCAAGGTGGCCTGGGTCACGCCCGCGCGCGGCGCCGCCAACCGCACCCAGGGCGTGGGCATCCGGTTTCCGTCCGACGAAAAGTCCAGGCTGCTCAAGCTCAAGATCGAGGAAGTGCTGGGCGGGCACCTGGCCTCTGAACGGCCCACGCAGACCATCTGATCTGCTACGGTTCTGATAGCGCTGCATGCCCGCCAGGCATGGACTCCAGCCATTTTTGATGCTCAAACCCGCATGTTTGTCGATTCCCATTGCCATCTGAGCTTTCCGGAGCTGGCTGCCCAGTTGCCGCAGATCCGCGAAGCCATGGCGCAGGCCGGTGTGGACCGCGCGCTGTGCATCTGCACCACGCTGGAAGAGTTCGACACCGTCCATGCGCTGGCCCTGGCGCACGACAACTTCTGGGCCACCGTGGGCGTGCACCCCGACAACGAGGGCGTGACCGAGCCCAGCCAGCAGGACCTGGTCGAGCGCTCCCGGCAGCCCCGCGTGGTGGCGATCGGCGAGACCGGCCTGGACTACTACCAGATGGACGAGCGCAAGGGCGGCCGCACCGTGGCCGACATGGAATGGCAGCGCCAGCGCTTTCGCACCCACATCCGCGCGGCGCGCGAGGTCGCCAAGCCGCTGGTCATCCACACCCGCGCGGCATCGGCCGACACCGTGGCCATCCTCAAGGAAGAGGGCGAAGACGGCTCGGCGGGCGCGGCGGGGGGCGTGTTCCACTGCTTCACCGAGACCGCCGAGGTGGCCCGGGCCGCGCTGGACCTGGGCTTTTACATCTCGTTCTCGGGCATCCTGACCTTCAAGACGGCTCAGGACCTGCGCGATGTGGCGGCCTTTGTGCCGCTGGACCGGCTGCTGATCGAGACCGACAGCCCCTACCTGGCTCCGGTGCCGTTCCGCGGCAAGACCAACACCCCGGCCTACGTGCCGCATGTGGCGCGGCAACTGGCCAGCCTGCGCGGCTTGCCTGTTGAGGAGATTGCCGAGGTGACCAGCCGCAATTTTGAGCGCCTGTTCAGCGCGGTTCAATCATGAGAAGTTACTTTAAAAAGCTTTTATATCTTGTTGTTTTAATGGGGTTTGGATCGGCCGCAGCCGGCTCCTACGAAGACTTTTTCATCGCCGTGAAGCGCGACGATGCCGCTGCGGTGACCAGCCTGCTGCAGCGCGGTTTTGACCCCAACACGCCAGGACCGGACGGTTTGACGGGCCTGTACCTGGCGCTGCGCGAACCGTCGCTCAAGGTGGCCAGCGTGCTGGTGGCCTGGCCCAAGACCAACGTGGAAGTGCGCACCGCCCAGGACGAAAGCCCGTTGATGATGGCCTCGCTCAAGGGCCACCTGGAGCTGGTCAAGCAGCTGATTGCGCGCGACGCCGACGTCAACAAGCCGGGCTGGGCGCCGCTGCATTACGCGGCCACGCGCTCGCAGCTGGAGATCATGAACCTGCTGCTGGAGCACAACGCCTACATCGATGCCGAATCGCCCAACGGCACCACGCCGCTGATGATGGCCGCGCACTACGGCTCGGTGTCCGCCGTCAAGCTGCTGCTCGAAGCCGGCGCCGATCCGCTGCTCAAGAACCAGGCTGGCCTGACGGCCATCGACTTTGCCCAGAGCGCCAACCGCAAGGATGCAGCCGATCTGATCGCCCAGTTTGTGCGGGCCCGGCAGCCCAAGGGGAAGTGGTAGGCGGATCGCCTTTTCCACCCATCTCTTTGACTTAACATAATATACATCGTATCAAACACGATAGTTGGCAGAGAGGAACCGAAAACGGCTTTTCAGCCCCGGCTCGGTCCCGCCCGATGTGCCAGTTCGACGGCCCCGCCCGACAGATTGAAATTGACCGTGGGCACGGTGAAGTCGCTGAACGGCGCGCCGAGCGCGATCTCGCCGCTGCCATGCAGCACGCATTCGCCGCGCCGCAGCGCCTGCTCGGTGTCGCTGCCGGTGAACCGGACCCAGGTGCCGTAGCTGCTCAGGTCACTGAGCACAAAAGTATTGTTTCGCCATTCGATCTTGGCGTGCAGCCGCGAGACGCGCTGGTCGTTGACCACGAACTCGGCCTCGCTGACACGGCCCAGGTGGATGGGCAGTTCGCTGGACCGGAACGCCGCGTTCACGTCCAGCCACGACAACTCGATCTGGCCCAGCACGGTGTCAGCCCGAGGCTTGAGCATGTCCAGGGAGGCCGGCGCCGTCAGCAGTTCAGACACCACCTCCTCCTGCCATTCGATCCGGTAAAGCACCTGCGGTTCGGCCTTGCCGCGGATGTTGACCGGGCCCAGGCTGCGAAAGCGCACCCCGTCTTCGGGCGCCAGGACCTCGCTGATCACCACATCGGTGGCCCAGATCTGGTCGGCACCCGACAGGTCAGACAGGCGCGAGGCCACGTTCACGGCATCGCCATAGCAATCGCCATCGACCTCGACCACCTCGCCGCAGGCCACGCCCACCTGCAAGCGCATGCGGATCTTGGGGGGCCAGTTGAGGATGCGCTTGAGGTGGTTGCGCTGCAGTTCCACCACGGCGGCCACCGCGTCCCGGGGCCGCGGAAACACCGCCAGCACCCCGTCACCCAAGGTCTTGACCACGCGCCCGTCGTGGGCCTCGCAGACCTGGCTGATCCACTGGGTCAGCCGGGTGATGGCCTCGGTGGCCTTGGCATTGCCCAGCATTTCAAAAACACTGGTGCTGCCCGTGAGATCAGCAAAGACGACCGTGGTATTGACACCCATGCCCGAACCGTGGAGTTGTTACGTCACGAGTTTAGAGCATCGGTGCGCGGCCTCAGCCGGCCTTGATCTGCAGGGCCTTGTACTCGAGGAACTCCTCAAAGCCGAACTTGCCGTTTTCCCGGCCATTGCCCGACTGCTTGTAGCCGCCAAACGGGGCATTGCCGTTGAACGGCCCGCCATTGATGTCGATCTGCCCGGTGCGGATGCGCCGCGCCACCTGGATGGCGTGGCCCTGGTCCTGGCTCCAGACGCCGCCGCCCAGTCCGTAGATGGTGTCGTTGGCAATGCGCACGGCTTCGTCCTCGTCCTTGTAGGTGATGACCACCAGCACCGGGCCGAAGATTTCCTCGCGCGCCAGGGTGTCACCCGGCTGGACCCGCAGGATGGTGGGCTGCACGAAGTAGCCCTTGTCCTGCGCCGGCCGCTGCGGGCCACCGGCGATGACCTCGGCGCCCTCGGCAATGCCCTGCTCGATGAAGGCCACCACGCGGTCGCGCTGGGCCGCGCTCACCAGCGGGCCGAGCTTGGTGGACTCGTCCAGGCTGGGGCCCACGCTGAAGCGCGCAATGGCGGCCTGGGCCAGTGCCTTCACGTCCTCATAGCGGCTCTCGGGCACCAGCATGCGCGTGTGGGCCGAGCAGGTCTGGCCGCTGTTGAGCAAGCAGGCCGAAATGGTGCCCTTGACCGCGGCCTCGAAATCCGCGTCCGGCAGCAGCACGCTGGCGGATTTGCCGCCCAGCTCCAGCGCCACGCGCTTGACCGTCTGGCTGGCCAGTTCGGCCACGCGCTTGCCGGCACGGGTGGAGCCCGTGAAGCTCACCATGTCGACTTCAGGGTGCGTGGCGAGCACCTCGCCCACCACCGGGCCGGTGCCGTTGACCAGGTTGAACACGCCGGGCGGCAGCCCGGCCTCGTGGATGATCTCCGCCAGGATCATGGCGTTGACCGGTGCAATTTCGCTGGGCTTGAGCACCACGGTGCAGCCGGCGGCCAGGGCGGGCGCCACCTTGAGCGTGATCTGGTTCAGCGGAAAATTCCAGGGCGTGATGCAGCCCACCACGCCAATGGGCTCGCGCACCACCAGTGACTTGCCCATGGGCCCGGCCACTTCTTCTTCCCATTCAAAAGCCCGCGCCACCTTGGCAAAGTTGGCCCAGTTCCACACCGGCGCGCCCACCTGAACGGGCTTGGCCAGCTTGAGCGGCATGCCGACTTCGCGCGCAATCGCGGTTCCCATTTCGTCCATGCGGGCCTTCAGCCCGGCGGACACCTTGTCCATGAATGCCGCCCGGGTTTCCACCGGCAAGGCGGCCCAGGCGTCAAAGGCGGCGCGCGCGGCCTCAATGGCCTGGGTGGCTTCGTCGGCCGTGCCCGCCGGCACGGTGGCCATCACCTCTTCCGTGCTCGAGTCGTGTACCGTGAAGGTGTCGGGGGACTGGGCTTTGACCCATTGGCCGTTGATGTAGTGGGAGGGGTAGGTTTTCATGAGGCTTCCTGCACGGGGTGAATTGAACAATTATGCAGTAAATTGCATTTTTACTGAATTTCGACGCCAATGAATTCAAAAGGACTACCGCAGGGCAACAAATAGAAACGGCTTCACGATTCGTTACCAAGCCATTGATTTTCCATGTTGTTTTCCGTTAACTACGTCACAGAAACGACTTGCTCTTCCCGCAAGCTCGACATAACTTGTCGTACCACATAGCAAATTTGTTCCCTGAGGACAAAAAGGCCCATGCGTTGGATCAAACCCAGTCTGCGAAGCAGCATTTATGGCCTGCTCGGCAACCCGAGTCCGCCGTCAGAATCGACCCTTGAAAACGGGACGGAAGATATTCGTCAGGCCATGCTCGACCTGCTCGGGGAGTCGGGTGCCAAGCATTTTCCGCAGATCACCCGGCGCGTGCGCTATGCCAATGACGTGCAGGCCCTGTGGTACCTGCGCGGCGACCTGATGGCCGCGCTGTCGGCCACCCATGGCGAAACCGAGGCCCGGGCCCGGGTCGCGCGGCTCACCTCCCTGTTCAAGGGCCTGTTGCCCGCCAGCCTGACCTCACGCGCCAGCTCACTGGTCGGTTGAAGCCTGGCGCCCTCAGTGGCGGTGCCCCCAGAGAAGAAAAGCGTCGCGCCCTTCGACCGCCAGGTTCACGCTCGCGCCCACAGGCAGCACCACCTTGGTGGCCACATGGCCAAACGGCAGGTTCTGCAGCACCGGCACCTTGAGGCGGCTGCGCAGCCAGTCCACCACGGTCTGCAGCTTGAAGCCGCGGTCATGCGGGACCAGCTTGTAATTGGTGAACTGCCCCAGCACGATGGCTTTCTGCGCGCCCAGCACACCGGCGTGCAGCAGCTGGGTCAGCATCCGCTCGACCCGGAAAGGGTGCTCGTTGACCTCTTCCAGAAACAGCACGCCTTTCTTGACCGCCGGCAGCCAGGGGGTGCCCACCAGGCTGGCCACAATGGCCAGGTTGCCACCCCAGAGCACGGCGTCCCTGGCATGCCAGACACCGTCGCGGCCCGCGGGTAGCGGCGGGGTGTTGCGCGGCAGTTGCCAGCCCGTGCCTTCGCCCTGGCCACAGACCAGGTCATCGAAGCAGGCTTCCATGATGTCGTCGGGCGTGCCGTCCACGCCAAAGTCCTCGCCCAGCGCCGGCCCGGCCCAGCTCACGGCGCCAGTGCGGGCGAACAGGGCGTTCTGGAACGCGGTGAAGTCGCTGAGCCCAACAAAGCGCGTGCCGCCGGCGACCGACCTGGCCACCGCCTTGTAGTTGATGGCGGGAAGCAGCCGCGTGAGGCCGTAGCCGCCGCGCGAGATCAGTGCCACGTCGGCGCCACTGGCGGCCGCGCGGTGGATGGCGGCCAGCCGGGTTTCGTCGTCGCCGGCAAAGCGCATGTGGCTGCGCAGGGCGGCTTCGTCCACCTCGACCTCGTGGCCCAGTGACTTGAGCCGGGCCAGGCCGCGCTTGAACGAGGCCTTGTCGCGCACGGCGCTCGAAGGCGAGAAGATGTAGATATGTTTTTTCACGGGGCGAAGTATCCCACCGCCGCCTGGGCCACCGGCTCGCCGTGCTCCTGCACAAAATGCCCGGCCTGTTCCAGCACCAGGGGCTGCGGGCAGCCACGGATCAGCTGCTGCAGGCCACGCATCACCGGCACGCCCAGCACCGGGTCCTGCGCGCCCACGGCCATGAAGCTTTTCCCGTTCCAGCGCGTCTGCCAGAACTCACGGGCCTCGCGCGACACCGCGGCGCCATCCGAGTCCGCAAACTCCGGCACCATGGGCGGAAACGCGCGCGGAGCGGCGCGATGGCCCCGGTCCGGGAAGGGCGCGTTGTAGGCCGCGCATTCCTGCGGGCTCATCTGCGGGTTGCCGCGGGCAAACAGCCGGGCGATGTCAAAGTCGGGGTTCTTCGCGCACATCTCGCGCCAAGCCAGGAAACCGGCGCCCAAGGGCAGGTCGCCGGTGCCCAGCGCGGTGTTCATCACCAGCAGGCCGGTGTAGCGGTCGGGCGCGGCCATGGGCAATGTGAGGCCCAGCAGGCCCCCCCAGTCCTGCACCACCAGCACCACCTGGCGCAGGTCCAGCCGCTGCACCAGCTCCAGCAGCACCTGGCGGTGCCAGCTGAAGGTGTGGGCCTCGTCCTTCTTGGGTTTGTCGCTCTTGCCAAAGCCGATCAGGTCGGGCGCCACCACGCGGTGGCCCGCCGCAAGAAACACCGGAATCATCTTGCGGTACAGGTAGCTCCAGGCCGGGTTGCCATGCAGGCACAGCCAGGTCAGGGGAGCCGCGCCCTGCCCGTTGGCGCCCGGGCCCTCATCGAGGTAATGCATCCTCAGGCCGGCCAGTGCCGGCAGGTCGCTGAGGTAATGGGGCGCCCAAGGGTAGCCGGGCAAGTCGGCAAACCGCTCGTCGGGGGTGCGCAGCGCGTCGTCACGCAGGGGGGAAGCGGTCATTCGGGTCTCCTGTCGCCGGGTTTTGAAGAAGCCGCTGAGCAGGCCACCGCACTCGGCGGCGAGCACCCCGCCCTGCAGCCGGGTCTGGTGGTTGAGCCGGGGCTCGGCAAAAAGATCGACGACCGAGCCCGCGGCGCCGGTCTTGGGATCGGGCGCGCCAAACACCACCTGCCTGAGCCGCGCATGCAGCATGGCCCCGGCGCACATGGCGCAGGGCTCCAGCGTCACATACAGATCGCAGTCGTCCAGGCGGTAGTTGCCCAGCCGCGCGGCGGCCGCGCGCAAGGCGGCAATTTCGGCGTGGGCCGTCGGGTCGTGCGCCCCCACCGGGGCGTTGCGGCCCGTGGCGATCACCTCGCCGCCACGCACCACCACGGCCCCCACGGGCACTTCGCCAGCCGCGGCGGCCTCGTGCGCCTGCGCCAGCGCCAGCCGCATGAAGGCCTCGGCCAATGGCGGGTCGGCGGGCAATTTGCTATTCATTTTGTAGCTGGGAGTGGCCGCCCCGCCTGGACTCCAGCCCTGTTTGGCACTTGATTCGCCTCATTTGTCGTCGGGCATGGGTCGCGCCTGCTGCAAGGCCCCTTCCACCGCCTGCTTGTACTGGTCGACCTGCTGCTGGGGCGTGGCGCCGGGCGGGGCCGCCGGCACCGAGACGCCCGCGGGCATGGCGGGCGGCGCCGACACGGCGCTGAGCTGTTTTTTGGCCAGCATGCCGACGATGAGCACCACCACCAGCAGCCCGAGAACCCCAAAGATCGCACGCATGTGAACTCCTTCAGTTACCCAGCCCGAGGCCGGTCATCCAGGCCGCGAGGCCGCGTTCGTTGTCATTACCCTGGGCATAGGCCGCCTTCATGGCCGCGTGGGACTCCGGGCGATGCTGGTTGAGCTTGATCTTGCACTGCACGGATTTCACGGCAAGCTCGAACCCCACGATGCCGGCCAGCATCTTGTGCGCAAACTCCTCGCCCAGGCCGCGCCACTGCTCGGCATAGGGCGGCTCGTGGTCGCCGATCAGCTTTTTCAGCAGCCTGTCCTTGGCCAGGGGGTCCTCGACCAGCGTGGCTTCGACGGTGCAGTGAACGGCCAGGTAGTTCCAGCTCGGGACGCGGACCAGGTCGGGATAGACCTTGGGCGACAGGTAACCATGCGGGCCCATGAAGCTCACCACGGCCGTGGGCCGGGCCTGAAGGTAGCGCCAGTGCGGGTTGGGCTTGGCGCAATGGCCCAGCAGGACCCAGCCTGGGGCGGCGCCCTCCCCCGCGGCGCGCTCTTCCAGATGCAGGGGAAGATGCGTGACGAAGGGCAGGCCCTCGTCGTCGTTCGAGATCAGGCTCGCGAAGGGGTGTTCGCGCATCAGCCGCGCAGCCTGCGCGGCATCACTGGATTTGAATTGCGGGGGCTGGTACATGGAGCCATTGTGCCGCGACCGCGGGGCGGTCGCCGGCCACGGCCCCGCCCGCTCAGCCCTCCAGATTGGCCAGCGCGGTGGCCCAGATTTCCGTGGCCGAAGCGCCCGGCGGCATTTCGTGCAGCAGCGCCAGGCCAAAGCCCAGGCGCAGGTCCAGATCGACGCGCAGGCCCGGCGCGGTCAGCGCCAGCTGGGGGTAGGTGAAAGCGGCCAGCCGCTCTTCCACCTCCAGCGGCGTGGCGCCCGGCACCAGCGCGCAGAAGTCGGCGCCGCCCAGGCTGGCCAGCGCGCCCTGGGCCGGCAGGCGGCTGCCCAGCACCTGGCCCAGCAGGCGCCGGAGCACATCCGGACGGCCCGGCCGCCCCGCCACGGGCGAGGCGTCGAAGTTGCGCACGCGCACATAGCACAGCCCCAGGGTGGACAGATCGCCCGCCGCGGCGCGCACGGCCTTGCCCACCAGATCGCGGAACGCGCGAACGTTCCAGCAGCCGGTGGCCGGGTCCAGCCGGGTGTGCGGCTCCAGCCGGCCCAGGCACTCCTGCATCCGCTTGTTGGCCTTGGCCAGGGCCGTGACCCGAAGCTCGGCCTCGGCCATGCGGGCCATGTCCTGCAGGACCTCGACATCCTGGTAGCGAAAGGCGCCCACATCAGGGTCCATCAGGCAGATGGCACCCGACTGGACGCCCCGCTCCAGGCTCAGGGGCACGCCCGCATAGGAACGCAGGAACGGCTTGCCCGTGACCAGGGGGTTGTCCCAGAACCGCGGGTCGCTGCGCATGTCGGGCACCATCAACACCTTGCCCTGCAGCACCGCCCGGTTGCACATCGAGACGCCAAGCCCGGCTTCACCAGCGTCCAGGCCCTGGGCCGACAGCAGCCACTGGGCGCCCTCGTCCACGATGCAGACCAGGCTCTCGCCCCGGTCCGTCAGGCGCAGCGCGGTGCGCGCGATCCGGTCAAACCGTTCGTCACGCGGAAACCAGACGCTGCGGTCGCCAAGGGGCAGCTCAATGTGCTGAACATCTCTTTCAACCATCTGGATACTCGGCATGTCTGCCTCCATGTAAGCATTTGTTGCGTGATGGCATGAATGTAGGCAGCGCCCTCCCCCGGGCCGTAGGCAAATTGCCTAGCCGGGATAGGGGAAGGCTTTAGCGGGGGGTTGGGCGGCATCGCATGCAGGGCCGCCCGCAAGCACGGGGGCTTGAGCCTGCATGGAGGCCGAGGGGTTATTTGGCCCGGGCTGGCCGAGCGCTGGACATTGCCGCTGAGATGTGGGTGAGGGCTGCGGCCACTATTCCCACTCAATGGTCGCAGGCGGCTTTGAACTCACGTCGTAGGTCACGCGGTTGATGCCGCGCACTTCATTGATGATGCGGCCCGACACCTTCTTGAGCAGCGCATAGGGCAGCTCGGCCCAGTCGGCCGTCATGAAATCGCTGGTTTGCACGGCACGCAGTGCCACCACATAGTCGTAGGTGCGGCCATCGCCCATCACGCCCACGCTCTTGACCGGCAGGAACACGGTGAAAGCCTGGCTGGTCAGGTCGTACCAGCTCTTGCCCGCGGCTTCGTCCCTGAAATTGCGCAGTTCCTCGATGAAGATGGCATCGGCCCGGCGCAGCAGGTCGGCGTATTCCTTCCTGACCTCGCCCAGGATGCGCACGCCCAGCCCGGGGCCCGGGAACGGGTGGCGGTAGACCATCTCGGGCGGCAGGCCCAGGGCCACGCCGAGTTCGCGAACCTCGTCCTTGAACAGGTCGCGCAGGGGCTCGAGCAGCTTCAGGCCCAGTTGCTCGGGCAGGCCACCGACGTTGTGGTGGCTCTTGATGGTCACGGCCTTCTTGCTCTTGGCGCCGCCAGACTCGATCACATCGGGGTAAATCGTGCCCTGCGCAAGGAAGGTCGCGCCCTTGTGCCCGCCCGTCCCGGCCTTGAGCCGGGCCGCTTCCTGCTTGAACACCGTGACAAATTCGCCGCCGATGATCTTGCGCTTGGCTTCCGGGTCATTGACGCCGGCCAGCTTGCCCAGGAACAGCTCACTGGCGTCCACCCGGATGACCTTGGCGTGCAGCTTGCCTTCAAACATCTCCATGACCATGTCGCCCTCATTGAGGCGCAGCAGGCCATGGTCGACGAACACGCAGGTCAGCTGGTCGCCAATCGCCCGGTGGATCAGCGCCGCCGCCACCGACGAGTCCACGCCGCCGGACAGGCCCAGAATGACCTCCTCGTCGCCCACCTGCTCGCGGATTTTTGCCACCGCTTCGGCGATGTGGTCGCGCATCACCCAGTCGGGCCGCGCACCGCAGACGCCCAGCACAAAACGCTCGAGGATGGCCTTGCCCTGCTGGGTGTGCGTGACCTCGGGGTGGAACTGCACGGCGTAGAAGCGCCGCGCTTCATCGGCCATGCCGGCAATCGGGCAGCTGTCGGTGGACGCCATGAGCTTGAAGCCCGGAGGCAGTTCGGTGACCTTGTCGCCATGGCTCATCCAGACGTTGAGCATGCCGTGCCCATCGGGCGTGGTGAAGTCCGCGATGTCCTTGAGCAAGGCGGTATGGCCACGCGCGCGCACCGACGCAAAACCGAACTCGCGCTTGTGCCCACCCTCGACCTTGCCGCCCAGCTGGTGCGCCATGGTCTGCATGCCATAACAGATGCCCAGCACCGGCACGCCCAGCTCGAACACGGCTTGCGGCGCCTTGTCGGTGGTGTCTTCGTAGACGCTCGCATGGCTGCCCGACAGGATCACGCCCTTGAGCGAGCCATCCCTGGCATAGTCGCGAACCCAGTCATCGGTCACGTCGCAGGGATGGACTTCGCTGAGCACATGGGCTTCGCGCACGCGGCGGGCGATCAGCTGCGTGACCTGGGAACCAAAATCGAGAATCAGGATTTTTTCGTGCTGCATGGAAAGGGGCGCAAAAAAAGCAGGGCCGAAGTCAGACTCCGGCCCCGGGGTTCATGAAAACAGCAAAGGCGTCATGCCTTGGGCGGAATGCGCAGCAGTTGCCCCGGGTAGATCTTGTCCGGGTGCGAGAGCATGGGCTTGTTGGCTTCAAAAATCTGCATGTAGGCGTTGGCATTGCCGTAGTAGCGCTTGGCAATGGCGCTGAGCGTGTCGCCGCTGCTGACCAGGTGGTATTCACACTCGTCGGCCGGCTCGCTGCACTGCATCTCGTCGGCCACGCCGGCCACATGCTGCACGTTACCGCAGCACAGCACGATCTTTTCACGGATCTCCTGGCTGGCCACCAGGCCGCTCACGGTCACGATCTGGTCGGCGCCATTGAAGCTCACGGTGAGGTCATCGGCCGGCAGGTTCTGCGTGCGGATGTAGGTCTTGATGGCCTCGGACGCCGCGGCATTGGCCGCCGCGATTTTTTCCTCGTTGCTCGGCTCGGCAATGGCGGCTGCCACCTCGGGCTTCTTGCCAAACAGCTTTTCGCCGGCTTCCTTCAAAAAAGAAATCATTCCCATGTGTTGCTCCTGGTTGGTTGAGGACCCGGTTGTAACCCGCCGGCGTGTCACGCCGGCGCGCAAACTCAGTCGGCGCGGTAATTGGGCGCTTCTTTCGTGATCTGCACATCATGAACGTGGCTTTCGCGAATCCCCGCCGAGGTGATTTCGACGAATTCGGCCTTGTTCTTCATGTCTTCGATGGTCGCGCAGCCGCAATAGCCCATGCTGGCGCGCACGCCGCCCGCCATCTGGTAGACGATGGACACCATCGAGCCCTTGTAAGGCACGCGGCCCTCGATGCCCTCGGGCACCAGCTTGTCGGCGTTGGGGTTGCCGGTGGTCGCTTCCTGGAAGTAGCGGTCGGCGCTGCCCTGCTGCATGGCCCCGATCGAGCCCATGCCGCGGTAGCTCTTGTAGCTGCGGCCCTGGTACAGCACGATCTCGCCCGGTGCCTCCTCGGTACCGGCGAACATGCCGCCCATCATCACGCTGCTGGCGCCCGCCGCGATGGCCTTGGAGATGTCGCCGCTGTAGCGGATGCCGCCGTCGGCAATCAGCGGAACCCCCGAGCCCAGCAAGGCGGTGGCCACGTTGTCAATGGCCATGATCTGCGGCACGCCCACGCCGGCCACGATGCGGGTGGTGCAGATCGATCCCGGGCCAATGCCGACCTTGACCGCGTCGGCGCCGGCTTCGACCAGCGCCAATGCGGCGGCGCCGGTGGCGATGTTGCCGCCGATCACGTCGATCTGCGGGTAGTTCTGCTTGACCCAGCGCACCCGCTCGATCACACCCTTGCTGTGGCCATGGGCCGTATCCACCACGATGGCGTCCACGCCCGCGTTGACCAGGGCCTCCACACGCTCCTCGGTGCCGTCGCCCACGCCCACGGCGGCGCCCACGCGCAGCCGGCCCGCGGGGTCGCGCGCGGCATTGGGAAAGCTGGTCTGCTTGGTGATGTCCTTGACGGTGATCAGGCCCTTGAGTTCAAAGGCATCGTTGACCACCAGCAGGCGCTCGAGCTTGTACTTGTTCAGCAGCGCCTTGGCCTCGCTCAGCGTGGTGCCGTCCTTCACGGTGACCAGCTTGTCGCGTGGCGTCATGATCTGGCTCACGGGCACGTCGTAGCGGGTTTCAAAGCGCAGGTCGCGCCCGGTCACGATGCCCACCACCTTGCCGCCGTCACACACCGGGAAGCCCGAGATGCCCAGCTGCTCCTGCATGTCCATCACCTGGCGCACGGTGTGCGTGGGGGTGATGATCACCGGGTCGCGCAGCACGCCCGACTCATAGCGCTTGACCCGCGCCACCTCGGCGGCCTGGGCCTGGGCGGTCAGGTTCTTGTGGATGATCCCGATGCCGCCTTCCTGCGCCATGGCAATGGCCAGACGCGCCTCGGTCACGGTGTCCATGGCGGCGGATACCAGCGGCAGGTTCAGGGTGATGTTTCGGGAGAGGCGTGTCGCGAGGGACGTGTCCTTGGGCAGGACCTGGGAGAACGCTGGCACCAACAACACATCGTCGAAGGTGAGCGCTTTTCCAAGAAGGCGCATGTGAAAGCTCCAAAAAACGGATTGTACCCGCGCGCTTGGTACTTACCCGAAGGCCGGTCCCGAACCCCGGTGCCGCGGCGCAACGCCATCACGTGTAAAAAAGTGAATCCATGTTCGGCCAGCGCTAAACTGCCAGCATGAAATTCATTCGCACCGCATGGTTTGGCGCGCTGCTGCTGGCGCCGGCCCTGGTTCTGGCCCAATGGCAGTGGCTCGACAAGGATGGCCGCAAGGTCTTCAGCGACCAGCCCCCGCCGAACGACGTTCCCGCGGCGAAGATCCTCAAGCAACCCGCCGGCCGGCCCGCCGCTGCACCGGGTGCTGAATCGCCGGTGGCCAGTGCGGCGCCTGCGTCCAAGGCCGCCTCCGCGCCCGCCGCCCCCAAACTGAGTGGCAAGGACAAGGAGCTCGAGGAAAAGAAGAAGAAAGCCGAGCAGGAAGAAGCCGCCAAGCAGAAAGCCGAAGAAGAAAAGGCCGCGGCCGCCCGCGCCAAGAACTGTGAAAAGGCCAAGCAGGCCCTGACCGCCCTGAATTCAGGTGAACGCATCCGCCGAGCCAACTCCAAGGGCGAGATGGAATTCATGGGTGACAAGGAACGCGCGAGCGAAACCCAGCGCGTCCAGGAAATCGTTTCCAACGAATGCAAGGCCTGAGCGCGGCCGCTCCCGGCACTCAGTAGCCGGGCTTGGCCCCTGGCCGGCGTTGCGAAAACAGGCCTGCGCCCCGTGCGCCCTGCTTGCGAAACCGCTCCCGCCGGGCCACTTTGGGGTCCACCGTGAGGGGCCGGTAGATCTCAACGCGGTCCTGGTCGCGCAACACCTGTTGCGGCCCGGCCTTGCGGCCCCAGACACCCAGAGCCATATCCCGCGAAAGCTGGCCGCCCAGCAACGCCTGCAGGCCACTGGCCTGGATCGCCTGGGCCACCGTGGCGCCCGTGCCCAGCACCAGCGGCCATTCATGGACCGAGCGCGGTGCGTCGGAGTAGGCCACGCAGACCCGGATCAGCGCCTCATCAGCCATGGACCTGCTCGGCCCGCTTGACAAAGGCATCAACCAGGTTGCCGGCGATCTTGTCGAACACCGGGCCCACGAGCGCGCCCAGCGCCGCGTTGTCGAAGCCGTAGCGCAGGTCCAGTTCCACCCGGCAGGCGCGCTGGCTGCCATCGCCCAGCGGCACAAAGCGCCATTGGCCGTCGAGCTTTGAAAAGGGTCCGTCCACCAGCTTCATTGCCACCGCGCGGCCCGGGGTGTGGTCGTTTTGCGTGGTGAAGGTCTGGTGGATGCCGCCGAACGACAGGCCGATCTCGGCCTTCATGCCGGCGTCGCCAGCTTCCAGGACCGTGGCATGGTCGCACCAGGGCAGAAATTCAGGGTAGGCCGCCACATCGGTCACCAGGGCAAACATCTCTTCGGCGCTGTACCAGATGAGGACGGACTTGTGGACGTGTTTCATGAACTGGGGAGACGTGGGCCCGGGAACGTAGAATCGCGGCCCACGGCGCAATTGTATTGAGGCCGCGGACCCCCAGATAAACGCATGGCCAAGAAACCCGATACCGCCGCCCGCATTGCCGACAACAAGAAGGCGGCCTACAACTACTTCTTCGAAGAACGCTTCGAGGCGGGCATGGTGCTGCAGGGCTGGGAAGTCAAGGCCCTGCGCGAGGGCAAGGTGCAGCTCACCGACGGCTACGTGGTGATCCGCAACGGCGAACTGTTTGTGCTGGGCTGCCAGATCAACCCGCTCAAGACGGCGTCCAGCCACGTCAACCCCGATTCGGTGCGCACCAAGAAGCTGCTGCTCAACAAGGACGAGATCCGCCGGCTGATCGGCAAGGTCGAGCAAAAGGGCTACACCCTGGTGCCGCTGAACCTGCACTGGAAGGCCGGCAAGGTCAAATGCGACATCGCGCTGGCCAAGGGCAAGGCCGAGCACGACAAGCGCGACACCATCAAGGACCGCGAAGGCAAGCGCGAGGTCGAGCGCGCCATGAAGAGCCGCCACCGTTGACCGGCCCGGGCGGCCCGCAGACAATGGCCGCCATTCACCCCGGGAGACCCATGATCCAGTTCGACAGCAGGGCGCGGCTGACCGGTCTCTTCGTGCTGCTGGCCAGCCCGTTCTACCTCAACGACTTCGCCAGCATCCTCGTCACGGACTGGCGCATCTGGCTGGCCATCGACTATGTCTTCGTGAAGCTGCTGCCGCTGGCCGCGCTGTGCTGGCTGCTGGTCCGGCGCCACCTGAGCCCGGCAGACCTGGGGCTGGTCTGGCCCGGGCGCAGCCCCTTCCTGATCACGTTGATCGCCATGGCGCTGGTGGGCACCGTGATCGACCAGAATGCCTACGCCGTGCTGGCGGGCCTGCCCGGCTATGCCGCACTCGGGGGCATGCCGGCCATTGCCAGCCCCGCTTGGGACCGGTTTGACCTCACGGTCGGGCTGTTGCTGGTCGCCGTGCTGGAGGAAACCATATTCCGCGGCCTGGCCTGCGCGGTGCTGGCGCGTTACACCGCCAACCGCGTGTTGATCGCGCTGGGGTCGGCGGCCGCGTTCGGGCTGATCCACTGGAGCCTGGGTCTGCACGCGGTCCTGATCACCGGCCTGATCGGCCTGATTTTCATGGGGGCCTACCTGCGCACCCGCTCGGTGCTGCCACTGGTCGTGGCGCACTTCGTGGTCAATTTCATTGATTTTGCGGGTGTGATTCCCAAAGCCCTGTTCAAGTGGGTTTGAGCGCCAGCGGATTTTTTTCAGGCGGCTGGAATAAGCCGCCACCGAGATGTGTTCATGCCGGTGGAAGCCTTCTTTCACCCACCGGAGAACCCATGAAACTACTTTCCATTGCCCTTCTCAGTGCCGCCCTGCTCGGCGCCTGCGCCTCGATGGCCGACGCGCCGGTCAAGGTCGCCGATGGCGTGCTGACCGGCGCCAACGGCATGACCCTGTACACCTTTGACAAGGACCCGGCAGGCAAGTCCGTGTGCAACGGCCCTTGCGCCACCAACTGGCCGCCGCTGATGGCGTCCGCCTCCGACAAGCCCTCGGGCGACTACACCGTGATCGCGCGCGACGACGGCAAGCAGCAATGGGCCTTCAAGGGCAAGCCGCTGTACTACTGGATCAAGGACACCAAGCCCGGCGACAAGACCGGCGATGGCTTCAACAAGGTCTGGCAGGCGGCGCGCCCCTGATCGCCACGGCGCTTGCACAGCACAGGCGGCTTTCTGATACCGTGAGCCGCCCATGAACCGCGCCCAGGTCATTGAACAGCTGCCCGGACTGCGGCGCTATGCGCGCGCGCTGACTGGCGACGCCTGGGCCGCCGACGATCTGGTGCAGGACACCCTGGAGCGCGCCTGCACCAAGTGGCGGCTGTGGCAGGCCGGAACCGACCTGCGCGCCTGGCTGTTCACCCTGATGCACAACCTCTACCTCAACCAGCGCCGCGGCCAGCCGGCCGCCCGGATGGCCGTGGCCCTGGAGGATGTGGAAGGCAGCCTGGCGGCGCAGGCGGGCCCGGTGGACGATGCCCTGGACCTGGACCGCTGCCTGCAGCGCCTGCCCGCCGACCAGCGGGCCGTGCTGCTGATGGTGACGCTGGAGGACCTGAGCTACGAGGCCACGGCCCGCATCCTCGACATCCCCGTGGGCACGGTCATGTCGCGCCTGTCTCGCGCGCGCACCCGCCTGCGTGAACTCATGGGCGAGGCCCCGTCTGCCCCACCCCAGGCCGCCGACCGCGCCAGCCCTCCCCTGCTGCGGCGCCTCAAGTAAGGACCGGGAGACCCTGATGACCCACCCCCCCACGCCCGGGCGCCCGCCCGACGAAGACGAACTCCACGCGCTGGTGGATGGCCGGCTGGCGCCCTGGGCGGCCAGCGCGCTGCAGGACCAGATGGCCGGCGACGCCGCCGCGCAGGACACCGTGGCCGCCTGGCGCGCACAGCGCGAGGCCTTGCGCGCGCGCTATGCCGATGTGGCCGCCGAGCCGCTGCCCGCCACCTTTCTTGCCGCGGCCCAGGAGCTGGTGGACGGCCAGGCCCGGCGCTCGCAATGGTGGCGCTGGGGCGGCGTGGCGGCTTCGGTGCTGTGCGCGTTTGTGCTGGGCTGGTTCAGCAGCACTGTCTGGCGGCCGGGCGCGGCCGGCACGCTGGCCAGCGGCAACCCGGTCCGCCAGTTTGCCCGGCAGGCGGCGGTGGCCCATGCGGTGTACCTGCCGGAAGTGCGTCATCCGGTCGAGGTGCCGGCCGCGCAGCAGGAGCATCTGGTGCAGTGGCTGTCCAAGCGGCTGGGGCGGCCGCTCAAGATCCCCAACCTGGCCCCGCAGGGGTTTGAACTCGTGGGCGGGCGCCTGCTGCCTGGCGAAGCCGGCGCGCGCGCGCAGTTCATGTTCCAGAACACCGGGGGGGAGCGCATCACGCTGTACGTGGGCAGCGTGAGCGCGGGCAGCAAGGCCAATGTCAAGGAGACCGCGTTCCGGTTCCTCGACGATGGCCCCACGCCCGGGTTCTACTGGGTGGACCAGGGGTTTGGCTATGCGCTGTCGGGCAAGCTGCCCCGGCAGACCCTGCTGGCGCTGGCCACCGCCGTTTACCAGCAGCTCTAGCCGGCTGCCGGCTGCGCGCTCAGGCCAGCACGCGCAGCGGGTGCGCGTGCGCGGGCCAGGGGCTCGCAAAGAACGGCGCCACCATCTGCGGCGTCACGTCTTCCACCCGCGCCGGGTTCCAGCGCGGGCTGTGGTCCTTGTCCACCGCCAGCGCCCGGATGCCCTCCACGGTCTCGCTGGTCGCGCCCGAGCGGCCCAGGTGGGCGGTATGGAAGCAGTGGCGCACCAGGTCCCGCTCCATGCGCAGGTCGTCGGCCAGCGTCATGGTGCGCGCGCGGCGCACCTGCTCCAGCACCACGTGCAGCATCAGGGGCGAGCGGTGGCGCAGCGTGTCGGCCGTGGCCCTGGCCCATTCACTGCCATCGGCTTCAAGCGACGCCAGGATCGCGGGCACGCTGCCGAGCCCGAAATGGGCATCAACAAGGGCTGGAGTCCAGGAGGGGTGGCCATTGTCTGCTATTAACTCTGTAGCAAAATGGGCTTCGATCGCAGCCGCCGAATCAAGCGTCCCCGAGCCCAGGGCCTGCCACAGACCCGCCAGGCGGTCCGCCGGCACCAGGCCATCGGCCAGGCCCGCCGCCACGGCGCCCGCGCCGTCCAGCGCCTGCCCGGTCAGCGCGAGGTACTCGCCCAGGTGGCCCGCGCAGCGGCTCAGGAAATAGCCGCCGCCCACGTCCGGGAACAGGCCGATATGGGTTTCGGGCATGGCCATGCGGGTGCGTGGCGTGACGATGCGCAGGCTGGCGCCCTGGCTCACGCCCATGCCGCCGCCCATCACGATGCCGTCCATGAACGCGACATAGGGCTTGGGGTAGTGGTGGATCAGGTGGTTGAGCGTGTATTCCTCGGTGAAGAAATCCTCAAGCTCCGGGTTGCCCGCGAGCGCGGCCTGGTGGAAGAAGCGGATGTCTCCGCCCGCGCAGAAGGCGCCAAACGGCCCTTCCTTGTTGCTGCCGCGGATGGCCACCGCCACCACGCTGTCGTCGTCACGCCAGGCCAGCAGCGTGGCTGTGAGGTCGCGCACCATGCCCAGCGACAGGGCGTTGAGTGCGCGCGGGCGATTCAGCGTGATGAAGCCGGTGCGGCCCCGGACCTCGGAAATCACATCGGTCATGGCCTTCGTCCTTTCGCGTCAGAGAGTCTGGATGCGCGGGGTGCCCGCCCGCTCGCGCCAGCCCAGCAGTTCATTGCCCACCAGGGCGCCAATCACCAGCGCGCCGCCGGTGAGCACTTCAGGCCCCGGGGCCTCGTTGGCGCCCCACCAGGCCCACAGGATGCCAAAGATCACCTCCAGCAGGGCCAGCAGCGAGACCTCGGGCGCCTTGAGCACGCGCGCGCAGACCACCGACAGGGTGCAGGGGATGGCCAGCTGCACCAGGCCCAGCAGAGCCAGCCAGGCCACGTCCGGGCCGGTGGCGGCAAAAGGCAGCGCCAGGGGCAGCGTGGCCAGCGTGGAGATCACGGCGCCCACCAGCACCGAGGGCACCAGATCGACCTTCTCGCCCTGGGCCTGGCTGCGCTGCACCACGGTCCAGTTGATGGCGCCGGCCACCGGCACGCACAGCGCCACCAGCGAGCCCAGCAGCAGCGAGGCCTCGCCACCGGCGGCATTGACCTGCGTGCCGTACATCCAGCCTATGCCCAGCCCCGCGAGCACGATGGCCACCCAGGTGCGCGCCGGCAGCCGGTGACCAATGAAGATGCGCGCGATCAGCGCCGTGAGCAGCGGCCCCACCGACATGGTGACCAGCACATTGCCCACGCTGGTGAGCGTGAGGGCCAGCATGAAGGCCGTGAACATGATGCTCCAGCACACACCCGACAGCCACAGGGCCTTGTTGCGCCAGTGGATGGCACGGAACACGCCCCGCCCCTGCCACAGCGGCAGGATCACCAGCAGCGACGCCAGGGTGAAGAAGCTGCGCCAGAAGGTGACTTCAAAACTGTGGGCGCTGGCCAGCTGGCGCGTCACCACCCCGGCGATCGACCACATCAGCGTGACCGCCACCATCAGCCAGACGGCCTGTCCGTGGCGCAGCTTCATGCCAGTGCCTGCCGGTCACCCCCGGGGTGGGGGCTGGAGCGCCGTGGCCCGCCCGGGGCCTGGCGCGGTCCGCAAGTGCGGCGGTTCATGCCTCGCGTGAAGCGCGCTTGCGCTCGTGCTCTTTCAGGTGGCGCTTGCGCAGGCGGATGCTCTTGGGCGTGATCTCGACCAGCTCGTCGTCTTCGATGAACTCCACGCCGTATTCCAGCGTGAGCATGATGGGCGGCGTGATCTTGATCGCGTCTTCCTTGCCACTGACGCGGAAGTTGGTGAGTTGCTTGGTGCGCGTGGCATTGACCACGAGGTCGTTGTCGCGGTTGTGGATGCCGACGATCATGCCTTCGTAGACAGGGTCATTGGCCCGCACGAACATGCGGCCGCGGTCGTCCAGCTTGCCCAGCGCATAGTTGAAGATTTCGCCATCGTCCATCGAGATCAGCACGCCGTTCTTGCGCCCGCCGATGTCGCCCTTGTGCTCCTCGTAGCCGTCGAAGATGTTGGAGATCAGGCCCGAACCGCGCGTGAGGTTGAGGAATTCGTTGGTGAAGCCGATCAGGCCCCGCGCCGGGATGCGGTACTCCAGGCGCACGCGGCCACGGCCATCGGGTTCCATGTTGAGCAGGTCGCCCTTGCGCTCGCCCAGCGCCTGCATCACGCCGCCCTGGTGCTGCTCCTCGATGTCGGCCGTGACCATCTCGATGGGCTCGTGGCGCACGCCGCCCACGTCGCGGAACACCACGCGGGGCTTGGACACCGCCAGCTCGTAGCCTTCGCGGCGCATGTTTTCCAGCAGGATGGTCAGGTGCAGTTCACCACGGCCCATGACCTCGAAAATGCCTTCTTCATCGGTCTCGCTCACGCGCAGGGCCACGTTGTGCTGCAGCTCCTTTTGCAGGCGGTCCCAGATCTGGCGGCTGGTGACGAACTTGCCTTCGCGTCCGGCCAGCGGGCTGGTGTTGACGCAGAAGTTCATGGTCAGGGTGGGCTCGTCGACCTTGAGCATGGGCAGGGGCGCCGGCTTGAGCGGGTCGGTGAGGGTCACGCCAATGCCAATCTCGTCAATACCGTTGATCAGCACGATTTCACCGGGGCCGGCTTCCTTGGTCTGCACCCGCTCCAGGCCCTGGAAGGTCAGCACCTGGTTGACGCGGCCCTTGAGGCTCTTGCCGTCCGGTCCTTCCATGACCAGCACATCCATCATGGGGCGGATGGTGCCGGCGCTGATGCGGCCCACGCCGATGCGGCCCACGAAGGTGGAGAAGTCGAGCGCCGAAATCTGCAGCTGCAGCGGGGCGTCAGGGTCGCCCTGCTGCGCCGGCACATGCTTGAGGATGGTGTTGAACAGGGCCGACATGTCGGGGCCCCACTGCTCGCCGGGTGCACCCTCTTCCATCGACGACCAGCCGTTGATGCCGGACGCGTAAACCACGGGGAAATCCAGCTGCTCATCGGTGGCGCCGAGCTTGTCGAACAGGTCGAAGGCGGCGTTGACCACGTAATCGGGACGCGCACCGGGCTTGTCCACCTTGTTGACCACCAGAATGGGCTTGAGGCCCAGCGCCAGCGCCTTCTTGGTCACGAAGCGGGTCTGCGGCATCGGGCCTTCCTGCGCGTCGATCAGCAGCACCACGCCGTCAACCATGCTCAGGGCGCGTTCCACCTCGCCGCCGAAGTCGGCGTGGCCGGGGGTGTCGACGATGTTGATGTGTGTGCCTTCCCAGGTCACGGCGCAGTTCTTGGCCAGGATGGTGATGCCGCGCTCTTTTTCGATGGCGTTGTTGTCCATCACGGTGTCGACCACCTTTTCGTGTTCGGCGAAGGTGCCCGACTGGCGCAGCAGCTGGTCGACCATGGTGGTCTTGCCGTGGTCAACGTGGGCGATGATGGCGATGTTTCGGATTTGCTTGTTGCTCATGGTGTTTCCAGGATTTGCTGTATTTCAGGGGGGCTCAGCAGTCGCCCCGGGATCAGTTCGCCGGCTTTCGCATGGCCTGTGCCAAGCAGCACCGTTCGCCCCGAGCTGGTCGAAGGGCTCGCGAGGGCTTCGACAAGCTCAGCCCGAACGGTGGAAGGGCCATAGACGGCCATGTACTGGTTGTCCGGCCAACTGCCGCGCCGCCGCAGGCCCGACAGGAAGCGCCCGGCATTGTCGGCGTCGAGCGTGACAGGGGTGTGATCGGGCAGCAGCGCCTCGACCGGCTGCAGGCAGGCCAGGCGCTGGTCCTCGGACATGGCTTCAAAGGCCTCCAGCGTCACGCATTGCGACACGTCAAAGTGGCCGGTGGCCGTGCGGCGCAGCGCCGTGAGATGGGCGCCACAGCCCAGCGCCTCGCCGATGTCCTCGCCCAGCGTGCGGATGTAGGTGCCCTTGCTCACTTTTGCTACTATTTTGATAGCTACCGGTTCCCGCGGGTCCTGGACTTCCAGCAGTTTCAGCTCATGAATGGTGATGTCGCGCGGTGCCCGCTCCACATCCACGCCTTCGCGGGCGTATTCGTACAGGGCCCGGCCGTACTTCTTGAGCGCGCTGTGCATGGGCGGCAGCTGGCGCTGGGCACCGGTGAATTGCCGGGCCACCTCGGCCAGGCGGGCCGCCGTGAGGGGCGCCACCTCGCGCCGCTCGATCACCTCGCCCTCGGCATCGCCTGTGCGGGTCTTGACGCCCAGGCAGGCCACGGCCTCATAGGTCTTGTCGGCGTCAAGCTGCAGCTGGCTGAATTTGGTGGCGGCGCCAAAGCACAGCGGCAGCACGCCCGTGGCCAGGGGGTCCAGCGTGCCGGTGTGGCCGGCCTTCTCGGCGCGCAGCAGCCATTTGCATTTCTGCAGGGCGTTGTTGCTCGACAGGCCCAGCGGCTTGTCCAGCAGAAGCACCCCATGCACGGGGCGCCTCACGACCCTCGTGCGCGGCGCGTTCACTGTCAGTCCTCGTTTTTGGATCGCGAGGCGACCGCCTGCGCAATCAGCGCGTTCATGTCGGCCGCCCGCTCGGTGGTGCGGTCGAACTGGAAGTGCAGCGTGGGCACGGTGTGGATGTGCAGGCGCTTGAACAGGCCGTTGCGCAGGAAGCCGGCCGCCTGGTTCAGCGCCAGCTCCGACTCCGTGGGATCGCCCACCAGCAGGCTGAAGAACACCTTGGCGTGCGCATAGTCGGGCGTGACCTCGACGGCCTGGATCGTGACCATGCCCACGCGCGGGTCCTTCAACTCGCGCGCGATCAGCTCCGTCAGATCGCGCTGGATCTGGTCGGCAACCTTGAAGCTGCGGTTGGGGGTGGCGGACTTGCGGGCAGGCATGCGTCTCAGCCGTGAAGGGGCAGCCACCAGCGCCCGGCGCGCGGAAGGTACCACGCCTGCGGGTCGTGCGACATGACCACGCGCACGGCGCGGCCGGTGACGCGGTTGACGTCGATGAAACCGATGAAGCGGGAGTCGTTGCTGTTGTCGCGGCTGTCGCCCAGCACCATCACCGTGCCTTCGGGCACCGTCACGGGCGCGAAGTCGCGGTAACGGTTGATGGCCGGCAGGCGCGCGGTCTCGATCGGGTACGGGCCCAGCGGCTCGCGCCAGATCTGCTCGTCCAGCGGCCCCAGCTCCGACGGGACGATCCGCGAAGCATCGACCAGCGTGCGGGTCAGCACCTGGCCATTGATGACCAGCGTGTTGTCACGCATTTCCACCACATCCCCGGCCACGGCCACCACGCGCTTGATCAGGTTGACGTCGTCCCTGGGCGAGTCAAACGTGATCACGTCGCCCGGCTGCGGCGTGCCCCAGCGCACCAGCTGGTGCAGGGTCAGCGGCACGCGCAGGCTGTAGGCCAGCTTGTTCACCGCCACGCGGTCGCCAGCCACCAGCGTCGGGTTCATCGACGACGAGGGCACGTAGTTCCAGTCGGCCACGGCCGAGCGGAACACGAGCATCAGCCCCAGGAAGAGCATGAAGCCCCGGTTGTGGGACCAAAGGTGCTTGAGGTAGGCCATGGCGGATTACAGCGTGCGCGCGATTTCCCGAATCTCGAAGAATTCCAGCACATCGCCCTCGGAGATGTCGTTGTAGCCCTTGATGTTCAGGCCGCACTCGAAGCCTTCCTTGACTTCCTTGGCATCGTCCTTGAAGCGCTTGAGCGACTCGAGCTCGCCGGTGAAGACGACCACGTTGTCGCGCAGCAGCCGCAGGCGGGCCGAGCGCCGCACCACACCCGAGGTGACCATGCAGCCGGCGATCGAGCCGATCTTGCTGACCTTGAACACCTGGCGGATCTCGGCGGTGCCGATGACTTCTTCCTTCTTGTCGGGCGTGAGCATGCCCGACATGGCGGACTTCAGTTCATCGACGGCGTCGTAGATGATGCTGTAGTAGCGGATGTCCACACCGTTGTTCTCGGCCAGCTTGCGCGCGCCGGCATCGGCCCGCGTGTTGAAGCCGATGATCACGGCCTTGGCCGCGATGGCCAGGTTGACGTCGGACTCGCTGACACCGCCCACGGCGGCGTACACGAGCTGGACCTTGACCTCGTCAGTGGACAGCTTGAGCAGCGACTGCGACAGCGCTTCCTGCGAACCCTGCACGTCGGCCTTGACGATGATGGGCACCATCTTGACCTCGCCCGCCGTGATGTCCGAGAACATGTTCTCGAGCTTGGCGGCCTGCTGCTTGGCCAGCTTGGTGTTGCGGAACTTGCCGGCCCGGTAGGTGGCGATTTCGCGCGCGCGACGCTCGTCGGTCATGACCATGAACTCGTCGCCGGCGCCCGGCACATCGGACAGGCCCTGGATTTCCACCGGAATGGACGGGCCGGCCGACTTGATGGACTTGCCGTTCTCGTCGAGCATGGCGCGCACGCGGCCGTAGGTCTGGCCCGCCAGCACCACGTCGCCGGTCTTGAGCGTGCCCGACTGGACCAGCACCGTGGCCACGGGGCCGCGGCCCTTGTCGAGCTGGGCCTCGATCACCAGGCCCTTGGCCATGGCATCCACCGGCGCCTTGAGTTCCAGCACTTCGGCCTGCAGCAGCACCTGCTCGAGCAGGTCGTCAATGCCCTGACCGGTCTTGGCCGAGACACCCACGAACGGCGACTCGCCGCCGTACTCTTCGGGCACCACTTCCTCGGCCACCAGCTCCTGCTTGACGCGGTCCAGGTTGGCGTCGGGCTTGTCGATCTTGTTGATCGCCACAACGATGGGAACACCGGCCGCCTTGGCGTGCTTGATGGCTTCCTTGGTCTGCGGCATGACGCCGTCGTCGGCCGCCACCACCAGAATCACGATGTCGGTGGCCTGCGCGCCGCGGGCCCGCATGGCGGTGAACGCCTCGTGGCCCGGGGTGTCGAGGAACGACACCATGCCGCGCGGCGTTTCGACGTGGTAGGCGCCAATGTGCTGCGTGATGCCACCGGCCTCGCCCGAGGCCACCTTGGCGCGGCGGATGTAGTCCAGCAGCGAGGTCTTGCCGTGGTCCACGTGGCCCATGACGGTCACCACCGGCGCGCGCGTCAGCGCCTCGCCCTCGGCGGCGCCCACATCCTCGTCGGTGAAGGCTTCGGGGTCGTCCAGCGCGGCCACGACGGCCTTGTGGCCCATTTCCTCGACCACGATCATGGCCGTGTCCTGGTCCAGCGGCTGGTTGATGGTGACCATCTGGCCCAGCTTCATCAGGTGCTTGATCACCTCCGAGGCCTTGACCGCCATCTTGTGGGCCAGTTCGGCCACGGTGATGGTTTCAGGCACATGGACCTCGATCACGCGGGCTTCCACCGGTGCGGCCGGGGCCTGTTCCTCGCGGTCGCGGTCGTTGCCACGGCGCCCGCGCGGGCCTCCGCGCCAGCTGTTGCGCCCCACACCGCCCGAGGCGTCGCCGCGGGTCTTGATTTCCTTCTTCTTGGCCGGGTCGCCTGCCCAGCTGGACGACAGCTTGGCGGACTTGACTTCCTTGCCGGCACCGGGCGCGGCAGCGCCGGGCGCACCCGGGCGTGCCGGCGCACCGGCGGCGGGCTTGTGCAGCGTGCCCTTGACGCCGGGCTTGGCGTCGGCGGCCTTGGCCACCGGCTTGGCTTCTTCCGGCTTCTTGGCGACCAGCACCTTCTTGGGCGTGGACATCATCGAGCGGATGGCGGCGGCTTCGGCCTCGGCCTTGCGGCGGCGCTCACCCAGATCGGCCGCACGCGCGGCTTCCTCGTCGGCGCGGGCCTTGGATTCCGCGGCGGCCTTGTCGCGGGCCTCGGACTGGGCCTGGGCCTTGGCTTCAGCCTGGCTCGCGGCCTCGTCGGCGCCATCGTCCGCAGCGGCCTTGCCGCTGGCTTCTTCAGCCAGCGCGGGGGCCTTGGTCTTTTTCTCCTCGGCGGCCTTCGCGGCCTGCTCGGCGGCTTCGCGTTCGCGGGTTTCCTGCTCTTCGCGCACGCGGCGCTTTTCGGCCAGTTCTTCTTCCTGGCGGCGAATCAGCTCAGCCTGGCGCCGGGCCTCTTCCTCGCGGCGGGACAGCTCGGCGTCGTCGATCACGGGCGCCGCGCTCACGGGCTCCTCGGCCGGCTCGGCCTCGGCCACGGTGGCCTCGGTGTTCTCGTCGCGCTTGATGAAGGTGCGCTTCTTGCGCACTTCCACCTGGATGGTGCGCGCCTTGCCCGTGGCATCGGCCTGCTTGATTTCGCTGGTGGACTTCTTGACCAGCGTGATCTTCTTGCGCTCGGGCGAGGCTGTGCCATGGCTGGCCTGCAGGTACCCCAGCAGCTTCTGCTTGTCGGTGTCGCTCAGGGCATCGGCGGGCGATGCCTTGGACACGCCGGCGCTGCGCAATTGCTCAAGCAGCGTTTCGGTTGATTTCTTGAGTTCGTTGGCAAACTCGGCGACGGTCGTACTGGACATGTGTCGTGCTACCTTTCATGACCGTTACTCTTGAGAGGCGTCGGCACCGGTAAACCAGTGCTCGCGCGCCTTCATGATCAGGGCTTTGGCCTCGTCCGCAGACTGGGCCGTGATATCTGTCAATTCATCGACGGCCAGGTCGGCCAGGTCGTCGCGTGTGTGGACGCCGTTCTCAGCAAGCTGGGCGATCAGCGTGGGGGTCAGTCCTTCAAGATCGCGCAGGTCCTGCGACACCTCATCGACGCTCTCTTCGCGCACGATCTCCATCGTCAGCAGCGCATCCTTGGCGCGGGCCCGCAGCTCGTTGACGGTGTCCTCGTCAAAGCTTTCGATTTCCAGCATTTCCTGCAATGGCACGTAGGCCACTTCCTCGAGGCTGGTGAAGCCCTCGGCAATCAGGATGTCGGCGATTTCCTGGTCCACGTCGAGCTTTTCCATGAACAGCTTGCGCGTGGAATCGGTTTCCTCGGCCTGCTTCTGGGCGGACTCGTTGGCGTCCATGATGTTGATCTTCCAGCCGGTCAGCTCGGACGCCAGGCGCACGTTCTGGCCGCCGCGGCCGATGGCAATGGCGAGGTTTTCCTCGTCCACCACCACGTCCATGGCGTGCTTTTCCTCGTCCACCACGATGGACGACACGTTGGCGGGCGCCAGCGCGCCGATCACGAACTGGGCCGGGTCTTCCGACCACAGCACGATGTCCACGCGCTCACCGGCGAGCTCGTTGGTGACGGCGTTGACACGGGTGCCCCGCACGCCCACGCAGGTGCCAATGGGGTCCACGCGCTTGTCGTGGCTGAGCACGGCGATCTTGGCGCGGCTGCCGGCATCGCGGGCACAGGACTTGATCTCCAGCAGGCCCTGCTCGATCTCGGGCACTTCCTGGCGGAACAGCTCGATCATGTACTCGGGCGCGGACCGCGACAGGATGATGGGCGCGCCGCGCAGCGTCAGGTCCACTTCCATGATCATGGCGCGGACGCGGTCGCCGTTGCGCAGGTTTTCCTTGGGGATCATCTCGCCGCGGCGCAGCCGGCCTTCGACCCGGCCGGACTCGACAATGATGTCGCCCTTGTCCATGCGCTTGACGGTGCCCACGAAAATCTTGTCGCCGCGCGACATGAAGTCGTTGAGCAGCATTTCGCGCTCGGCGTCGCGGATCTTCTGCAGGATCACCTGCTTGGCGGCCATCGCGCCAATGCGGCCGATGGGCACGGACTCGACCGGCTCCTCGATGTAATCGCCTTCCTCGACGTCGGCGATGCGCTCGCGGGCATCCATGAGCATCTCCTCGGCATCGGGGTTCTGCAGGCCGGCCTCGTCGGGCACGACCAGCCAGCGCCGGAATGTCTCGTAGTTGCCGCTGTCGCGGTCCAGCGCGACGCGGATGTCCACCTCGCCCTGGTACAGCTTCTTCGTTGCCTGTGCCAGGGCTGACTCGACTGCACCCAACACCACGTCGCGCTCGACGTTTTTCTCGCGCGAAATGGCTTCCACCAGCATCAACAATTCGCGATTCATGTCACGACTCTCCTGCAAGCTTGGCCTTGCGGCCCTTGAAATCCACAATCGATGCCAGCCGAGCTTCCCGAAGCTCGGCCAGCGTAAAACCCAGCGCCTGCAACGGCGCAGGCGCCCTCTTCTTGCTCACCTTCTGGCCCGGCTTGACCGGCGGCGCGTCGCTCCAGACGATCTGCCAGCCGCCACCGTCGGCGCGCTCCAGGGTGCCGCGAAACTTCTTGCGGTTGGCCGCCACCTGGCCCGCGGCCGCCACACCCATCGGCGCCCTGAGCGTGATGTCGACCATCTCGCCCTCGAAGCGCTCAAAATCCTTCTCGTGCCGCAACGGCCGGTCAATGCCGGGCGACGACACTTCCAGGCGCCGGTACGCCACCTCGTCCACTTCCAGCGCAAACTGCAGCTGCCGGGTGACCTTTTCGCAGTCCTCGACCGTCACGAACTGCTCGACGCCCGGCTGCCAGGGCAGATCGATGGTGATGCGCAGCAGGCCGCCAGCGGAGCGGTCAATCTCCACCAGGTCGTAACCGAGCCCGGTCACGGTTTGTTCGACGATCTGCTGTAACGCCACTTGTGGTGTGCTGTCCTGAAAATAAATGGGCCAAAAGCAATCGACCAAAAAAAACGGGCGGTAGATACCCGCCCGTTTGGTCGTGAAGGCAGGATTGTACTCCCTAAATCGTTGATTTGCAACGGTTTAGCAGGCCCTGACGCCCCCGGGGCCCTCAGTCGTCCCCGGTCTTGCGCCTCAGGGCCTTGACCTCGGCTCGCTGGCTTTTGCCCTCAAGCCGCCGGCGCTGGGAGCCCAGGGTCGGCCGGGTCGCGCGACGCACCTGCGGCGCGCTGGCCACGCTGTCCACCAGCGCCTGCAGCCGCTCGATCGCCTCGGCCCGGTTCATGTCCTGGCTGCGGTGGGCCTGGGCCTTGATGACCAGCACGCCGTCGCGGGTAATGCGCTGGTCGGCCAGCGCCAGCAGCCGGGCCTTGTGGGCGTCGGTCAGGCTGGGTGAACCGGCAATGTCAAACCGCAGGTGGATGGCGCTGGAGACCTTGTTGACATTCTGGCCCCCCGCCCCCTGGGCCCGCATGGCGGTGACCACCAGCTCGGCCTGCGGAATGAGCACCCGGGCCATCAGCTGGCCGCAGCCACCAGTCGCTGCGTGTAGGCCTCGCGGGGCGCATTGAGCACCTGGTCCACCGGACCGGCCTCGACCACGTCGCCATCCTTCATGACCATCACATCGTGCGCCATGGCGCGAATCACATCCACGTCGTGGGTGATCAACAGGTAACTCAGGCCTTTTTCGCGCTGCAGCCGCTGCAGCAGGCCCAGCACCTGCTTCTGGATGGTGACATCCAGCGCGCTCGTGGGCTCGTCCAGCACCAGCAGGCGGGGCTGCACGATGAGCGCCCGCGCGATCGCCAGGCGCTGGCGCTGGCCGCCCGAAAACTCGTGCGGATAGCGGGCCAGCAGGCCGGGGAACTGGACCGGGTCCAGGCCCACGTCGCCCAGCGCCGCCAGCACCCGCTCGCGCCGCGCCGCGGCATCCAGGCCGGGCTCGTGCACCCGCAGGCCCTCGCCCACGATTTCTTCCACTGTCATGCGCGGCGACAGCGACGAAAACGGGTCCTGGAACACCACCTGCACCACGCGTCGCAAGGCCCGGTTGCCGGCGGCATCGCGGCCCCATTCACGGCCGGTCACCTGCAAGTTGCCGGTGTGCGGCATGAGCCCGAGCGCCGCGAGCGCCAGGGTCGATTTGCCAGACCCCGACTCGCCCACCACCCCCAGGGTCCGCCCCTCGGCGAGACTGAAACCCACCTGCCGGACCGCCACAAACGCCCCCTTGCGGAACCAGCCGCGCAGCCCCGGCAGCTTCACCGGGTAGGTCACGCCCAGCCCCGCGGTCTGCATCACGGTTTGCGCTGTGGGGGGCGGCGCCACCACATCACGCACCGGCCGGCTGTCGATCAGCTTGCGGGTGTAGGGATGTTGCGGGTTGGCGAACACCTGCGCCACGGGCCCATGCTCGACCAGGTGACCGTTCTCCATGACCGCCACGCGGTCGGCGAACTTGCGCACCAGGTGCAGGTCGTGGGTGATCAGCAGCACCGCCATGCCGTTTCGGGCCTGCAGATCGGACAGCAGGTCGAGAATCTGCCCGCGCAGGGTCACGTCGAGTGCGGTGGTGGGTTCATCCGCCAGCAGCAGGCGCGGCTGACAGGCCAGCGCCATGGCAATCATGGCGCGCTGGCGCTGGCCCCCCGACAGCTGGTGGGGAAAGGCCTGCCCCCGCCTGGCGGGCTCGGGAATGCCGGTATCGGCCAGCAGCTGAATGGCGGCCTGGGCCGCCTCGCGCCGGCCCAGGCCCTGCTTGAGTTCCAGGATCTCGGCGATCTGGTCGCCCACGCTGAACAGCGGGTTCAGCGCCGTCATGGGCTCCTGGAAGATCATGGCGATCTCGGCGCCGCGCACCGCGCGCAACTGGCGCTGCGGCAGGGCCAGCAGGTCCTGGCCGCCAAAGCAGGCCTGGCCCGCGACGTCGGCATTCAGGGCCAGGCGCAGCAGGCTCAGGGCCGTCACGGTCTTGCCCGACCCCGACTCGCCCACCAGGGCGAGCTTTTCACCGGGCTGCAGATGGAAGTCCACGCCGTGAACCACCTCCTTGCCGCCAAACGAGACCCGCAGGCCCTTGACGTCGAGCAGCGGCGCGGTCATTTCTCGGCCTTTCGTGGATCCAGGGCGTCGCGCAGCGCGTCCCCCATGAAGGTCAGCAACAGCAGGGTGATGACCAGCGCGGCGAAGGTGAACAGTGAAATCCACCAGGCATCGATGCTGTTCTTGCCCTGGCTGAGCAGTTCGCCCAGCGAGGGGGTGCCCGGTGGCACGCCCAGGCCCAGGAAGTCGAGCGACGTCAGCGCGAGGATGGCCGCGCTCATGCGAAACGGCAGGAAGGTCACCACCGGCGTCATGCTGTTGGGCAGGATGTGGCGCCACATGATGCGCGGGTTGCCCACGCCCAGCGCCCGGGCCGCTCGCACATAGTCCATCTGCCGGTTGCGCAGGAACTCGGCGCGCACGTAGTCCGACAGGCCCATCCAGCCGAACAGGCTGAGCAGGATCAGCAGCAGCGAGACGCTGGGCGCGAAGATCGCGCTGAAGATGATCAACAGGTACAGCTCGGGCATGGAACCCCAGACCTCGATGAAACGCTGGAACGCCAGGTCGGTCTTGCCGCCAAAAAAGCCCTGCAAGGCGCCGGTGATCACCCCGATGACCACCCCGATGACCGTGAGCGCCAGCCCGAACAGCACGTTGAGGCGGAACCCGTAAATCAGTTGCGCGAGCAGGTCGCGCCCGCGGTCGTCGGTGCCCAGCCAGTTGTCACGCGTGGGCCGCGAGGGATTGGGCTCCTTGGCGAAGTAGTTCAGCGTGCGCGCGCCGTAGGGGTTGGGCGGAAAGATCGCCCAGTTGGGGCCCTCAGACATCTTTTTTCGGATGTAGGGGTCCAGGTAGTCGGTGGGGGTCAGGAAGTCACCCCCGAAGGTGGTCTCGGGGTAGTCGCGCACCAGCGGGAAGTAGTAGCTGCCGTTGTAGTGGACGACCAGCGGCTTGTCATTGGAGATCAGCTCGGCAAACAGGCTCAGCACCACCAGCGTGCAGAAGATCACCAGGCTGACGAAGCCCAGCCGGTTCTGGCGGAAGCGCCGCCAGGCCCGCCGGCCCGGGCTCAGGGATGGGGCTGGCGTGTCAGTCAAATTTCACCCTTGGATCGACCCAGACATAGCAAAGATCGCTGATCAGCTTGGTCAACAGGCCGATCAGCGTGAACAGGTACAGCGTGCCCAGCACCACCGGGTAGTCACGGCGGATCACGCTCTCGTAGCTCAGCAGGCCCAGGCCGTCGAGCGAGAACAGGGTTTCGATCAGCAGCGAGCCCGTGAAAAACGCGCCGATGAAGGCTGCGGGGAAGCCGGTGACGATGGGAATCAGTGCGTTGCGGAAGATGTGCTTCCACAGCACCTGCCGGTCGCTCAGGCCCTTGGCGCGGGCGGTCAGCACGTACTGCTTGCGGATTTCTTCCAGAAAGGCGTTCTTGGTCAGCATGGCCGTGACCGCGAAGCTGCCCAGCACCATGGCCGTGACCGGCAGCGTGATGTGCCACAGGTAGTCCACGATGCGCGCGCCCCAGCTCAGTTCGGCCCAGTTGCCCGAGGTCAGCCCGCGCAGCGGGAACCACTGGAGCTGGCCGCCGAATATCACCAGCAGCGCCACGCCGAGCACAAAGCCCGGAATGGCATAGCCCACCAGCACCAGCAAGGTGGTGACAAGGTCAAACCGGGTGCCCGCGCGCACCGCCTTGGCCACCCCCAGGGGCACCGCCACCAGGTAGCTGATGAAGAAAGTCCACAGCCCCAGGCTGATGGACACCGGCAGCTTCTCCTTGAGCAGTTGCCAGACATCCTTGTTCTGGAAAAAGCTGGTACCCAGGTCAAAACGCGCGTACTGCCTGAGCATGAGCCAGAAGCGCTCGGGGGCCGGTTTGTCAAAGCCATACAAGGCCTTGATCTGCTCGATGCGCTTGGGGTCCACGCCCTGCCCGCCCCGGTAGCTCAGGCCGCCGCCCTCGGCCCGCCCGCCCCCGGCCGCACGCGCTTCGGCCAGGTACTGCTCGACCGGCCCGCCCGGAACAAACTGCGTCACCACAAAGGTCAGCAGCAGCACCCCGAACAAGGTGGGCAGCATCAGCAGCAGGCGTTTGGCGATGTAAGAGACCATGGTGGAATCACGCGATGAAAGCGGGGTTGCCGCGGAACCGGCTTTGGCCCGTCCTGAGCCTGCCGAAGGGCCGGGCCGCTGGCAACGCCCCTTGGGGGGAGGCGACCGCAGGGCGCTTCGGGGGGGTCGTCATTTCGCCCACCAGGTGTCAATGGCCCAGGCCTCGCCTTGCACATAGGGCGGCACCTGGTCGGGCCGCGCCAGCCGCCAGGCGTTGTAGGCCATGCGGTGGGTGCCGGCGGTCCAGGCGGGAATGAGATAGTGGCCGTGAACGATCACCCGCTCCAGCGCGCGGCAGGCCGGCAGCAGCTCGGCCTTGCTTTTGGCCGAGGTCATCCTGTTGATCAGCGCATCGACGGCCGGGTTGCTGACGCCCGCGAAATTGGCCGAACTCTCGGTCTTGGCGGCCTTGCTGCCGAAGTAGTCCGCAAACTCCTGGCCCGGATTGTTGGTGCCGGGGATGTTGAGCGAGACGATGTCAAAGTCAAACTGGTCCAGCCGCTGCTGGTACAGCGCGAAATCCACCGAGCGGAACTTGAGCGTGATGCCCAGCTTTTCGAGCGCGCGGATCCACTGCGCCACCGTGCGCACCCCGCCCTCATTGGAGTCCATGTACTCGATCACCATGGCCTCGCCCTTGGCGTTGCGCAGCGCCCCGTCGCGCACGGTCCAGCCGGCCTCGCGCAGCAGGGCGCGCGCCTTGAGCAGGTTGGCGCGCAGGGATGAGTCACCGTCGGTGCGCGGCGGCACGGCCATGGGCCCGAACACCGCGTCGGGAATCTTGCCGCGCCAGGGCTCGAGCAGGGCCAGTTCCTCGGGCGACGGCGTGCCGCTGGCCGCGCAGTCGGTGTTGCCGAACAGGCCGTGCACGCGCTGGTAGGAGTTGTAGAACAGCTGGCGGTTCATCCACTCGTAGTCCATGGCCAGACCCAGCGCCTCGCGCACCCGCACGTCCTGCAGCATGGGCCGCCGCGTGTTGAGAAAGTAGCTCTGGAAGCCCGAGGGCAGCTGGTGCTTGAACTCGCCCTTGACCAGCTCACCGGTGTCAAAGCGCCGGCCGCGCACGCGCCGGGCCCAGTCGCCGGCCGAGTAAAAGCTCATCAGGTCAAACTCGCCGGCCTTCAGGGCCTCCAGCCGCGCGGTGTTGTCGCGGTAGATCTTGACGGTGATGCGGTCAAAGTTGTTGGTGCCCCGGCGCACGTTGAGGTCGCGCGCCCAGTAATTCGGGTCGCGCACATAGGTGATGTCCTTGCCAAAACGCACCGGGCCAATCCTGTAGGGCCCGCTGCCGATCGGAATGTCGGTCACCACCTGGTCAAACGGCTTGGGCTTTCCGTTCACCATGCCCCACTGGCGGCTGAACACCGGGATGCCGCCCACCGTCAGCGGCAGTTCGCGGTTGGGCTTGCTGAAGCGAAAGCGCACGGTGCGTTCGTCCAGCACGTCCAGCCCCGCCACATCGGCCAGCAGGGTCTTGTACGCGGGCGAGGTGTACTTGCCCATCAGCGTGTCGAAGCTGTGCTTGACGTCGGCGGCCAGCACCGCGTCGCCATTGTGGAAGCGCGCCTCGGGCCGCAGCTTGAACGTGGCGCTCAGGCCATCGGTGGCCACCGCCACATCCTGCGCCAGCAGGCCATAACCCGAACCGGTTTCGTCAAGCGAGCCAATCAGCAGGGAGTCGAACAGCAGGCCCGAGAGATAGGTCGGCGCACTGCCCTTGATGGTGAAAGGGTTGTATTTGTCGAAGGTGGAGGCGCGCGAGTTGCCCACCAGGCGGATCTCACCGCCTTTGGGGGCCTGCGGGTTGACATAGGCGAAATGGTCAAAGCCCGGCGGGTATTTGAGGTCGCCCCACAGGGCGTAGCCGTGCGCCGCCCACACGGGCATGGACACGCACAGCAACAACCCAACCAGCATTTTTCGCATGCGACAATTCTGCACAGTTTTCAAACGCGAGAGACCTATGGGATTCCTGACCGGAAAAAAATTGCTGATCACGGGTGTGCTGTCCAACCGCTCCATCGCCTATGGCGTGGCCAGGGCCTGCCATGCCCAGGGGGCTGAACTCGCCTTCAGCTACGTGGGCGAGCGCTTCAAGGACCGCATCACCGAGTTCGCGGCCGACTTCGACTCCAAACTCATTTTTGACTGCGACGTGGGCAGTGACGAGCAGATCGACGCCCTGTTCAAGGACCTGTCGGCCACCTGGCCCAAATTTGATGGCTTCGTCCATGCCATCGGCTTCGCCCCGCGCGAGGCGATCGCCGGCGATTTTCTCGATGGCATCAGCCGCGAGGCCTTCAGGATCGCGCACGACATCAGTGCCTACAGCTTTCCGGCCATGGCCAAGGCCGCCCTGCCCTACCTCAATGACAAATCGGCGCTGCTCACGCTGACCTACCTGGGGGCCATCCGCAGCGTGCCCAACTACAACACCATGGGCCTGGCCAAGGCCAGCCTCGAGGCCTCGGTGCGCTACCTGGCCGAGTCGCTGGGACCGCGCGGCATGCGCGTGAACGGCATCAGCGCGGGGCCGATCAAGACGCTCGCGGCCAGCGGCATCAAGGGCTTCGGCAAGATCCTCAGCGTGGTGGCCGAAACCTCGCCAATCCGCCGCAACGTGACCATCGACGACGTGGGCAATGTGGCCGCGTTCCTGCTCAGCGACCTGGCTGCCGGCGTGAGCGCCGAAATCACCTATGTGGATGGCGGCTTCAGCAACGTGGTGGGCGGCATTGCCGAGCCGAGCGCGGCCTGAGCCCCCGGTTTTGAACGAAAAAGGCCTGTAGTCCAGGCTGGGCGGCCACCAGCAGCTACAGAAAGCATAGCAAACGGAGCCAGGGAGGCACCCGACATGACAACATCGGACACCGGATCCGCCGCTTGTTCGCGCCGCACGGCGCTGGGTTGGCTGGTAGGCGCGGGCCTGGCCAGCCCCACCCTGCCCGCCTTGTCCGCACCGGGCGCACCGCCCCTGATGCTGGCCCGGCTGTATGCACCGGGCGTGCCCGTGGCCGACTATGGCGTGAGTGAAAAATACGATGGCCTGCGCGGTTACTGGGACGGCCGGCAGCTCTGGACGCGCGGTGGCGAGCGCGTCGTCACCCCGGCGGGGTTCACCACGGGCTGGCCGGCGCAGGCCATGGACGGAGAGCTTTGGGCCGGCCGTGGCGGCTTTGCCCGGGCCGTGTCCACGGCCCGCCGCCATGAACCCGACGCCGCGGCCTGGCGCGAGATGACCTTCATGGTGTTTGACCTGCCCACGCAGGCGGGCAGTTTCCGGGAGCGGGCCGCTGCCCTGCAGAAGCTGCTGCCCGCGGGCGGCGCGCCTGGCGGACTGGCGGCCGTGGCGCATTCCACCGTCCACGACGCCGACAGCCTTGACAGGCTGATGAGGCGCACCGTGCGCGAAGGTGGCGAAGGCCTGATGCTGCACCGCTGGGATGCGCTGTACCGCGCCGGGCGCAGCCCCGACCTGCTCAAGTACAAGCCCACCCAGGATGCCGATGCCCGCGTGCTCGGCCATGTGCCGGGCCAGGGCAAGCTGGCCGGCATGCTGGGGGCCTTGCTGGTGGAAACGCCGGACGGTGTGCGCTTCAGGATCGGCACCGGGTTCTCGCAGGCCCAGCGGCGCGAGCCCCCGGCGGTCGGCAGCTGGATCAGCTACCACCACCGCGGCGAAACCGATCGCGGCGTGCCACGCTTTGCCAGCTTTGCGCGGGTGCGCGCCGACCTGGGGTCCTGACCGGCCCCCGGGGGCTCAGCCCTTCACGCAATCGGCGTAGTAGCGCACCACGCCGTCCGGCCCGACCTGCTCCACCAGGCCGTGGATGTCGGTTTCAAAGCCCGGGCACTGGGCGTTGAACTCGCGAGAGAACTTCAGGTAGTCCACGATCTTCTTGTTGAACACCTCGCCCGGGATCAGCAGCGGAATGCCCGGCGGGTAGGGCGTGACCAGCCCCACGGTGATGCGGCCTTCTAGCTGGTCGATCTCCACCCTTTCGGTCTTGCGGTGCGCGATGTAGGCATAGGCGTCGCTGGGCGTCATGGCCGGCGTCAGGTCGCTCAGGTACATCTCGGTGGTCAGGCGCGCGATGTCGTAGCGCGCATACAGCTCGTGCACATGCTGGCACAGGTCCTTGAGGCCCATGCGCTCGTACTTGGGGTGGGCCTTGCAGAACTCGGGCAGGATGCGCCACATGGCCTGGTTGCGGTCGTAGTCGTCCTTGAACTGCTGCAGCGCGGTCAGCAAGGTGTTCCAGCGGCCCTTGGTGATGCCGATGGTGAACATGATGAAGAAGCTGTACAGGCCCGTCTTCTCGACGATCACGCCATGCTCGGCCAGGAACTTGGTGACGATGCTGGCCGGAATGCCCGTCTTCGCAAACTTGCCATTCAGGTCCAGGCCCGGCGTCACCACGGTGGACTTGATCGGGTCGAGCATGTTGAAGCCATCGGCCAGCTTGCCGAAGCCATGCCACTTGGCGGTGCGCGCCTCGCCCTTGATGATCCAGTCGTCGGCGCGGCCTATGCCTTCTTCCACCAGCTTCTCGGGGCCCCAGACGCGGAACCACCATTCGTCCTTGCCGAACTCTTCCTCCACCTTGCGCATGGCACGGCGGAAATCCAGCGCCTCCAGGATGCTCTCTTCCACCAGCGCGGTGCCGCCGGGCGGCTCCATCATGGCGGCGGCCACATCGCAGCTCGCGATGATCGCGTACTGCGGGCTGGTGCTGGTGTGCATCAGGTAGGCCTCGTTGAACAGGTGGCGGTCCAGCTTGCGGTTCTGCGAGTCCTGCACCAGCACATGGCTGGCCTGGCTGATGCCGGCCAGCAGCTTGTGGGTGGACTGGGTGGCAAAGGTCAGCGCCTCCTTGGGCCGCGCCCGGCGCTTGCCCATGGCGTGGTAGGGGCCGTAGAACGGGTGGAAGGCCGCGTGCGGCAGCCAGGCCTCGTCAAAATGCAGCGTGTCCACATAGCCGTCGAGCATGGACTTGATGGTCTCGGTGTTGTAGATCACGCCGTCGTAGGTGGACTGCGTGAGCGTCATCACGCGCGGCTTGACCTTGTCGGCGTCCACGCCCTTGAGCAGCGGGTTGGCCCGGATCTTGGCCTTGATGGCCTCGGGCTCGAACTCGCTCCTGGGGATCGGGCCGATGATGCCGAAATGGTTGCGCGTCGGCTTCATGAACACCGGGATGGCCCCGGTCATGATGATGGCGTGCAGGATGGACTTGTGGCAGTTGCGGTCCACCACCACCACGTCGCCCGGCGCCACCGTGTGGTGCCAGACCATCTTGTTGGAGGTGCTGGTGCCGTTGGTCACGAAGAAGCAGTGGTCGGCGTTGAAGATGCGCGCGGCATTCTTCTCGCTCTCGGCCACGGGGCCGGTGTGGTCCAGCAGCTGGCCCAGTTCCTCCACCGCGTTGCAGACGTCGGCGCGCAGCATGTTCTCGCCGAAGAACTGGTGGAACATCTGGCCCACCGGGCTTTTGAGGAAGGCCACCCCGCCCGAGTGGCCGGGGCAATGCCAGGAGTAGGAGCCGTCCTCGGCGTAATCCAGCAGCGCCTTGAAGAACGGCGGCTGCACGCCCTCGAGGTAGCTCTTGGCCTCGCGGATGATGTGGCGCGCCACGAACTCCGGCGTGTCCTCGAACATGTGGATGAAGCCATGCAGTTCGCGCAGGATGTCGTTGGGCATGTGGCGCGAGGTCTTGGTCTCGCCGTACACGTAGATCGGCACGTCAGGGTTCTTGCGCCGCACTTCCTGGATGAAATTGCGCAGGTTCAGCACCACCGGGTCCAGGTCGGGGCCGGGCGTGAATTCCTCATCGTCAATCGACAGGATGAAGGCGCTGGCACGGCTTTGCTGCTGGGCAAATTGCGACAGGTCGCCGTAGCTGGTCACGCCCAGCACCTCGAAGCCCTCGGTCTCGATGGCTTGCGCGAGCGCGCGGATGCCCAGGCCCGAGGTGTTCTCGGAACGGTAGTCCTCGTCAATGATGACGATGGGAAAGCGGAATTTCATGCGGGCCTCCTGATTGCCGGGCCAAAAAGATCAAAACAGGCGCGAAGTGTAGGGAATAAACAAGTCGGCTTTTGGGAACTGCCCTGTAATGGGGCCAAAATGTGGTGCGATCAATACAACGAGAGGTGCACATGGCGGAATCAACCATCTGGTGGCTGTTGACGGGCGCTGCGGTGGCGGTCGAGCTGCTGACCGGGACTTTCTACCTGCTGATGCTGGCCATCGGTCTGGCCGCAGCGGCACTGGCGGCCCATCTGGGCCTCACCTTGACCGTCCAGCTGCTGGTGGCCGCCGCGGTCGGTGGCGGCGCCGTGGTGGCCTGGCATCTTCTGCGGAACCGGCAGGCCGCGGGGCCCGCCCCGGGAGCCAACCGGGACATCAATCTGGACGTGGGCGAGTCCCTGCATGTGGAGGCCTGGAACCCTGACGGCACCGCCAGCGTCAGGTACCGCGGCGCCAACTGGACGGTGATCCCGGTGCCCGGCACCGTGCCCGGAACGGGCGCGCACCGCGTCCGTGAAGTGGTGGGCAGCCGTCTTGTCGTCGAAAAAATCTGAAACCCCTAGAGGAGGAATTCCATGGAAATCGCGATCATCCTGTTTGTCATTGCCGCCATCTTCATCACCCGCTCGATCAAGGTCGTGCCCCAGCAGAACTCCTGGGTGGTGGAGCGGCTGGGCAAGTACCACGCCTCGCTGGCCCCCGGGCTGAACTTCCTGGTGCCCTTCATCGACAAGGTGGCCTACAAGCACAGCCTCAAGGAAATTCCGCTCGACGTGCCCAGCCAGGTCTGCATCACGCGCGACAACACGCAGCTGCAGGTCGACGGCATCCTGTATTTCCAGGTCACCGACCCGATGCGCGCAAGCTATGGCTCGTCGAACTACATCATGGCCGTGACCCAACTCGCGCAGACCTCGCTGCGCAGCGTGATCGGCAAGCTCGAACTCGACAAGACCTTCGAGGAGCGCGACATCATCAACGCCCAGGTGGTGCAGGCCATTGACGAAGCTGCCCTGAACTGGGGCGTGAAGGTGCTGCGCTACGAGATCAAGGACCTGACTCCGCCGACCGAAATCCTGCACGCCATGCAGGCCCAGATCACGGCCGAGCGCGGCAAGCGCGCGCTGATTGCCGCCTCCGAGGGCCGCCGCCAGGAACAGATCAACATCGCCACTGGCGAGCGCGAGGCCTTCATTGCGCGTTCGGAAGGCGAGAAGCAGGCCGCCATCAACAACGCCCAGGGCGAGGCCGCCGCCATCACCGCGGTGGCCGACGCCACCGCCATGGCCATTGAGCGCATCGCCGCCGCCATCGAGATGCCCGGCGGCATGCAGGCCGTGCAACTGAAGGTGGCCGAGCGCGCGGTGGACGCCTATGGCAAGGTGGCCTCCGACGCCACCACCACGCTGATCGTGCCCAGCAACATGACCGAGGTGTCGGCCCTGATCGGCTCCGCCATGAAAATGGTCCAGACCGGCAAGGCCGGCGCCTGAGCCGCGGAAAACGCTCCCGCGCACTGCTACAATCGTGGGCTTCGGAGCGGTGGATGAGCGGTTTAAGTCGCACGCCTGGAAAGCGTGTGAGGGTTAATAGCCCTCCGCGGGTTCGAATCCCGCCTGCTCCGCCAGAGAAATGAAAAAAGCCACCTTGCGGTGGCTTTTTTCTTGGGGCTGAACGATTTAGTTCAGGGCCGACTTCTTGCCGTCCTTGTAGACGTACAGCGTGATGGCCGGGTTCTTCAGTTCGCCATTGGGTTCGAACTGGATCGTGGTGGTCACGCCCTTGAAGTTGGTTTCCTTCAGCTTGGGGATGTACACCTTGGGGTCGGTGGAGCCGGCGCGCTTCATGGCGTCAACCAGCACGAAGGTGGCGTCATAGGTGTACGGGCTGTAGACCTGGAACTGGCCAGGGTACTTGGCATCGTAGCGGGCCTTCCAGGCCGTGCCGCCGGGCATCTTGGCCAGCGAAGCGCCGCCTTCAGCGCAAACCACGTTTTCCAGCGTCTTGGCGCCGGCCGCCAGCTTGGCGATTTCAGAGGTGCAAATGCCATCGCCGCCGAAGAACTTGACCTTGGACAGGCCGAGCTGTTCCATCTGGCGCAGCATCGGGCCGGCTTGGGGGTCCATGCCGCCGTAGAAGATGGCGTCGGGGGCCTTGGCCTTGATGGCGGTCAGGATGGCCATGAAGTCGGTGGCCTTGTCGGTCGTGAACTGCTCGTCGACGATCTGCATGCCCTTGGACTGCGCGGTCTTCTTGAACACTTCGGCAACGCCCTGGCCGTAGGCCGTGCGGTCGTCGATGATGGCAACCTTCTTGAGCTTCAGCGCGTCAGCCGCGTAGAACGCCAGGCCAGCGCCCAGGGCGTTGTCGTTGGCGATGATGCGGTACGTGGTGTTGTAGCCGGGCTTGGTCAGGTTGGGGTTGGTTGCAGCGCCCGTGATGTGGGGAATGCCGCAGTCGTTGTAAACCTTGGAGGCGGGAATCGTGGTGCCCGAGTTCAGGTGGCCCACCACGCCGGCGACCTTGGCGTCGCACAGTTTCTGGGCAGCGGCCGTGCCCTGTTTCGGGTCAGCGGCGTCGTCTTCGGCGACGATTTCAAACTTGGCTTTCTTGCCACCGATCATGACGCCCTGTGCGTTCAGATCTTCAATGGCCATGCGGACGCCGTTTTCGTTGTCCTTGCCATAGTGGGCCTGGGCGCCGGAGATGGGCGCCACGTGGCCGATCTTCACAACCATGTCCTGCGCCGATGCCATTCCCGCGACAGCGGTGATGACAGCAGCAACAGACAGTTTCAACTTCATTTGCATAAAAAGCCTCCAGATTTAAGAAAAGGGTTGAGAAGTAAATTTTTGACTCAACGGCCGCGAACATATCGCAATTTCCGGACCCGAACCATAGGGAACACGCTAGGTCTGAAGTGATAAGGGGGATTACCCTTCCGACAGTTTGGCTAATGACCCAAAGCGCCGTGGCCGCGCCCGGGCCGGCAGCCGCTTCAACTGCCGCCGCGGCCCGCGAGTTCCTGGGCCACTGCTTCGGAAACGGCCTGCCGGACGATGGCCTCGATCTCCTCGCGCAACAACGGGCCGAGGTGGCGGGTCTGCTCCAGCACCAGCGTGGCGATGGCTTCGCGCAAACGTCGCTCGAGTGACAGATCCACACGCTGCATCACGCGGTGGATGATCTGTTCCTGCAGTCCGTCCAGCGGCGCGACCGCATCCGGTGCGGCGGCCGAGGTGGCCCGCACCACGTCGGTGAGCGTCGGCACATAACGGGGCGGAACGCGGGGGCTGCCGGCCATCAGGCACGCTCCTTCAGGGCGAGATCGTGGCGGGTGATCGCATAGCCGCGATCGGCATAGTGCTTCCAGCGGCCACGGGCGCGCTGGCGGTCGTCATCGTGCAGGCTCACGACCTCGATCAGGCGTTCAAACCGCTCGAAGCCTTCGGGCACAGGCTCACCCAGGTTGACCAGCACCTGCTGGTGCGGCGTGGCCTGGACCGAGGGGGCCAGCACCACGGGCGACGCCGCGAGCACCACGGGCTCGGCCGTGGCATGGCAATGCGGCACGAACTCCAGCGCGCCAAAGGTCCACAGCGCCACATCGAGCTCGCGCAGCATCGGGTCGGCGCCCGTCACCACCACCCGCGCCCCGCTGCCCACGGCCTTACGCAGTAGGCGGCACGCGTAAGACAGCTTGTCCGGCGCGTTGAAGTGAAAGGCAACCTCGGTCATGAGGCCCGCTTGCGCCGGCTGGCCCCGCCCGCCGCTGGCTTGCCCGCGGCCCCGCTGGCCGCCTGCGCCGCCAAATACTGCAGCAGCAGGCCCACGGGCCGGCCCGTGGCGCCCTTGGCGCCGCCACTCTTCCAGGCCGTGCCGGCAATGTCAAGGTGCGCCCAGGGGTAGGCTGCCGCAAAGCGTTGCAGGAATTTGGCCGCCGTGACGGCGCCTCCCGCGCGGCCCGCCACATTGGCCACATCGGCGAAATGTGTCTTGAGGCCTTCGGCGTATTCGGCGTCCAGCGGCATGCGCCAGCACAGGTCCTGCGCCTGATCGCCCGCCGACTGCAATGCCCCGGCCAGCGCATCGTCGGTTGAAAACAGGCCGCTGCGTACCCCGCCCAGCGCAATCACGCAGGCGCCGGTCAGCGTGGCAATGTCGACCACGGCGGCCGGCTTGAAGCGCTCGGCGTAGGTCAGGGCATCGCAGAGGATCAGCCGGCCTTCGGCATCGGTGTTGAGGATTTCAATGGTCTGGCCGCTCATGCTCGTGACCACATCGCCGGGCTTCACCGCGAGGCCATCGGGCATGTTCTCGCAACTCGGGATCAGGCCCACCACATTGACCGCGGGCTTGAGCTCCGCCAGCGCGCGGAACACGCCCAGCACGCTCGCGGCGCCGCACATGTCGAACTTCATCTCGTCCATCTCGCCCGCGGGCTTGATCGAAATGCCACCCGTGTCGAAGGTGATGCCCTTGCCCACCAGCACCACCGGCGCCTGGGCCTTGGCCGCGCCGTCATAGCGCAGCACAATGAAACGCAGCGGTTCGCGCGAGCCCTGGGCCACCGCCATGAAGGCCCCCATGCCCAGGCGCGCCACCTCGGCCGGCCCGAGCACCTGGCATTTGATGGGGCCTTTGGCCAGCGCCTTGGCGGCCCGGCCCAGGTGCGTGGGAGTGGCATGGTTGGGCGGGCGATTGCCCCATTCCTTGGCGGTCTCGATGCCCTTGACGGCCGCCTGCGCCAGCACAAATGCACCGCGGGCCCTGCCCGCATCCGCCACACCCACAACGAGCCGCTGGATCTTGCGGCCATCGGCCTTGGGCTTGGTCGTGGTGTAGACATAGCTGGCATCGGCCGCGGCCAGCACGCAGGCGCGCACGGCGTCGGCGCTGGCGTCGCCGGCCAGGCAGACCAGCACCCGCTTGACCTGCGCGGTCTTGACGGCATGGATGCCCGCCAGCACGGCTGACCTCACGCTGGTGGCCGCTCCGTCGCCGGCGCCTGCGAGCACCAGGCGCGCGGCCGTGATGCCTGCCGCCTTGTAGGCCTGCAGCAGCTTGCCGGCCTTGGCCTCGAAGTCGCCCGCCTTGAGCGCGCCGGCCAGCAGGCCGGACAGCGCGTCCTTGCCGGGCTTGAAGGATTCGGGGACCACCACCACCAGCGCATCGCACTTTTCAGCCGCAGCGCCTGCCAGGTCCAGGGTCTTGAGTTCAAAGTCCATAATTCGGTGTTTTCGCTGCGAACGGCGCAGATTTCCCGACCAATGTTATTCCATTCCTCCCTCCGCAAGGAGCTGGCCCGCAGTTTCGGCGCGACGCTCGTGGTGTTGGTCACCATCGTGATGACGATGACGCTGATCCGCACCCTGAGCCAGGCCACGCGTGGCAGCGTCAACCCGTCGGAAGTGATGATGGTGATGGGCTACACGGTGCTGGGCTACCTGCCGCCCATCCTGACGCTGAGCCTGTTCATCTCCATCGTGGGCACCCTGTCGCGCATGTACCGCGACAGCGAAATGGTCATCTGGTTTTCAAGTGGCCGCGGCCTGTCGGCATTTTTGGGGCCGCTGTTCCGGTTTGCCTGGCCGGTGCTGCTGGTGATCGCCTTGCTGGCGCTGGTGATCTGGCCCTGGTCCAACCAGCAGACGCAGGAAATGAAAGACCGCTATGGCCAGCGCGGCGACCTGGAGCGCGTGACGCCGGGGCAGTTCCAGGAGTCAGCCAGTGGCAGCCGGGTGTTCTTCCTGGACAAGGACACGCCCGACAACCGCTCGGGCAAGAACATCTTCATCTCCACCAATGAGCACGGCAAGGAAACCGTGACCTCGGCGCGCAGCGGGCGGGTGGAGACCGTGGGCGACGGCCAGTTCCTCATCCTCAGCCACGGCCAGCGGCTTGAAAGCAGTGGCGGCGGCACCGCCCTCAAGGTCAGCGAGTTTGAGGAATATGGCACCCGCGTGGGTGCCCGCGAACTGGGCACCGGTGACAACGCCCCGGCCAAGGCGCGCTCCACCCTCACCCTGCTGCTGGAGCCAACCCGTGTCCACCAGGGGGAACTGGCCTGGCGCCTGGGCCTCGCGCTGGCCGCGCTGAACTTCGTGGTGATCGCCGTGGCGGTTTCCAGCGTCAACCCGCGCGCGGGCCGCAGCGGCAACCTGGTGTTCGCGCTGTTTGCCTTCATCGTCTACTACAACCTGCTCAACCTGGGCCAGAGCTGGATCAGCTCGGGGCGCATGGGCTTCGTGGGCTTCCAGCTGGCGCTGCACGGCGGGGCCCTGCTGCTGGGGCTGCTGTGGCTGGCCCGGCAGCACAACAACTGGTCGCTGCTGGCCGTGCTGCGCCAGAGGCGGCACCGGCCGCCGCAGGGGGACGCATGAAAACCCTGCGCCGGCTGGTCTACAGCGAGGTCCTGGCGGCCGTGGTCTTTGTGACCCTGGGATTCCTGTCGCTGTTTTTCTTCTTTGATTTTGTGGACGAACTGCCCGCGGTCGGGCGCAACGGCGCCGAAGGCTACCAGCTCACCCATGCCCTGGCCTACGTGGCCCTGATGATTCCCAGCCACCTCTATGAGCTGCTGCCCATTGCGGTGCTCATTGGCACCATCTTCGTGATGGCGCGCCTCGCGCAAAGCTCGGAATACACCATCCTGCGCACCAGCGGCCTGGGCCCGTGGCGGGCCCTGCGCATGCTGATGTCGCTGGGACTGATCTTCGTGATCCTGACCTTCGCGGCCGGCGACTACCTCGCGCCCGTGGCCGACCGCACCGCGCAGCTTCTCAAGACCCGCTACCAGGGCCGCATTACCGTGGGCCAGACCGGCGCGTGGATCAAGGAGCGCCAGCTCTACAACGCCTACACCGTCAACGTGGGCGCGTTGTCGCCCGAAGGCGACATGCTGGGCGTGCGGATTTTCGAGTTCGACGCCCGCGGCGCGCTGGTCTCGCAGACCCAGGCACCCAGGGCCCGCTTCGCCGACGACGGCGCCTGGGTGCTCAGCGAGGCCCAGCGCAGCGAATTCATCAGCCGCAGCGGCGAGTCCGCCAAGGTCGAGCGGCGCAAGATCGACAGCTACCGCTGGCCCACGGAAATCAGCCCCGAAATGGTGTCGGTCGCCCTGCTCAAGCCCGACCGCATGAGCACGCTGGACCTGTTCCAGTACATCCAGCACCTGGACGCCAACGGCCAGACCTCCCAGCGCTATGAGATCGAGTTCTGGCGCAAGGTGTTCTACCCGCTGAGCTGTCTGGTCATGGTGGTGCTGGCCCTGCCCTTTGCCTACCTGCACTTTCGCAGCGGCAGCATCACCACCTACGTGTTCGGCGGGGTGCTGATCGGCATCAGCTTCTTCCTGCTCAACAACGTGTTTGGCTACATCGGCAACCTGCAGAACTGGTGGCCCTGGCTCACGGCGGCTGCGCCAGGCCTGATCTATTCGGTGTTTTCGCTGGGCGCCTTCGGCTGGCTGGTGCTGAGGCGTTAGCGGTGCGCGGCTTCATCCTTTTTGCCCATGGCTCGCGCGACCCGCAGTGGCGCAAGCCCGTGGAGGCCGTCGCCCAGCGCCTGCGCGACCGGGCGCCCGGCTCGCCGGTGCGCTGTGCCTACCTGGAACTCACCACCCCGGACCTGCCCACCGCCGCGGCGGATCTGATCGCGGCTGGCGCGCGGTCGGTTCGCATCACCCCTGTTTTCCTGGGAACGGGCAAGCATGCGCGTGAGGACCTGCCTGTGCTCGTGGAACAGTTGCGCCAAGCCCACCCCGCTGTGGACTTCAGCTTGCAGCAACCGGTCGGGGAAGACGCCCGCCTGCTCGACCTGATCGCGCAGATCGCTGCGGAATGACGATTCGATAGAACGATTGCGGCATAATGAATTTCGGTTTTAGTAGAAATTCAATATGAATCTGCATCAGTTCCGTTTTGTCCAGGAAGCGGCCCGACGCAACCTGAATCTGACCGAGGCGGCCAAGGCCCTGCACACCTCCCAACCCGGGGTGTCCAAGGCCATCATCGAACTCGAGGAAGAACTGGGCATCGAAATCTTCGCGCGCCATGGCAAGCGCCTCAAGCGCATCACCGAGCCGGGCCAGCATGTGCTCAAGAGCATCGAGCTCATCATGCGCGAGGTGGGCAACCTGCGGCGCATCGGCGAACAGTTCAGCGCCGAGGACAGCGGCACCCTCTCCATCGCCACCACCCATACCCAGGCCCGCTATGTGCTGCCCGTGCCCGTGGCCCGGCTGCGCGAGGCCTACCCCAAGGTCAATGTCAGCCTGCACCAGGGCGCGCCCGACCAGGTCGCGCGCATGGTGCTGGATGAGGTGGCCGAGATCGGCATCGCCACCGAGTCGCTCGCGGCCTACCCGGACCTCGTCACCCTGCCCTGCTACGAATGGCAGCACGTGCTGGTGCTGCCGGCCAGCCATGCACTGGCCAAAAAGGAGCGCATCACGCTCGAGGACATCGCCAGCGAGCCGCTGATCACCTACCACCCCTCGTTCACCGGCCGCACCCGCATTGACGCGGCCTTTGCCCAGAAGAAGCTTGAGCCGCGCATGGCGCTGGAGGCCATCGATTCGGACGTGATCAAGACCTATGTGCGCCTGGGCCTGGGCATTGGCATCGTGGCCGAGATGGCCGTGCGCGACGACGGCAGCAACGGCGACCTCGTGGTGCGGCCACTGGGTGCGCTGTTCGGCCAGAATGTGGCGCGCGTGGCCTTCAAGCGCAGCGCCTACCTGCGCAACTTCGTGTTCAAGTTTGCCGAGTTGCTGAGCGACCGGCTCGACCGCAACCTGATTGCCAAGGCCATGACCGGCCACGTCAACGACTATGAATTGTGACCCCCCGAAGCGGCCCCCGGCGAAGCCGGTTCCGCGGTGGCCCTGACCTTTGAGACTCGCTGACCTTCACTCTTATGACGACCCTCGAACGCACGCCCGTCCTGCAAACCAAGCTGCCCGCCGTGGGCACGACCATCTTCACCGTGATGTCGGCGCTGGCCGCTGAAAAAGGCGCGGTCAACCTGGGCCAGGGCTTTCCGGACTTTGACTGCGACCCCAGGCTGGTGGGCGCCGTGTCCGACGCCATGGTGAAAGGCCTGAACCAGTACCCGCCCATGACCGGCGTGCCCGCCTTGCGCGAAGCCGTGGCCGGCAAGATCGCGGCGCTGTATGGCCGGCGCTATGACGCCGGCACCGAAATCACCATCACGGCCGGGGCCACACAGGCCATCATCACCGCCATCCTCGCGGTGGTGCGGCCCGGCGACGAGGTGATCGTGCTGGAGCCCTGCTACGACAGCTACGTGCCTAACATCGAGCTGGCCGGCGGCACCGTGGTGCGCGTGCCGCTCACGCCCGGCACCTTCCGCCCCGACTTCGACAAGATCTCGGCCGCCCTCGGCCCCAAAACCCGCGCGATCCTTGTCAACAGCCCGCACAACCCCAGCGCCACGGTCTGGAGCCGCGACGACATGCTCAGGCTGCAGGAACTGCTGGCCCCCACCGAGGTCCTGCTGATCAGCGACGAGGTCTATGAGCACATGGCGTTTGACGGCCAGCCCCACCAGAGTGCCGCGCGTTTTCCGGGTCTGGCGTCGCGCGCCTTCATCGTGTCGAGCTTTGGCAAGACCTACCATGTGACCGGCTGGAAGGTGGGCTACGTGGCCGCTCCGGCCGCGCTCACGGCCGAGTTCCGCAAGGTGCACCAATTCAACGTGTTCACCGTCAACACCCCGGTGCAGCACGGCCTGGCCAGCTACATGGCCGACCCCACCCCGCACCTGGAACTGCCCGCGTTCTACCAGCGCAAGCGCGACCTGTTCCGCGAAGGGCTCAAGGCCACCAAGTTCCGGTTGCTGCCCAGCGAGGGAACCTACTTCCAGTGCGTGGACATCTCGGGCCTGGCGGTGCCGGAACGCAGCCTGCCCGAAGCGGACTTCTGCCAGTGGCTCACCGCCGAGATCGGGGTCGCGGCCATCCCGCTGTCGGCTTTTTACGGCAACGGCTTCGATCAGCGCGTGGTGCGCTTTTGCTTCGCCAAGAAGGATGAGACGCTGAAAACAGCGCTCGACCGCCTCACACGGCTCTGACGTGCAGCCGCCTGCGCAGCCCCCGGGCAGCCCGCCCGCCAGCCCGCCGGCGTCCTGGCTGCGCGAGGCCAGCGGCGGCCTGATCGCCGGCGCGGTGGCGGTGGTGTATGCGGTGTCCTATGCCGCGCTGCTGTTTCCCGGCCCCCTCAAGGACCTGCTGCCCGTGGGCATCGGCCTGTGCCTGCTCAGCGCCACCCTGGGTGCGTTCTGGCTGGCCTGGCGCAGCGAGCTGCCCTTTGCCGTGGGCGGCCCGGACGGCAACACCACCTCCATCCTGGCGGCCATGGCCGCGAGCGTGGGCGGTGCCAGCCTTGCGGGCGCGGGCCGGCTTGAACATGTGCTGCTGCTGCTGGCCAGCACCACGCTGCTGTGCGCGCTGCTGTTCCTGGTGCTGGGGTTCGGGCGACTCGGCGCCTGGGTGCGCTATGTGCCGTACCCGGTGGTGGGCGGCTTCCTGGCCTCAACCGGCTGGCTGATCGCCACCGGCGCGCTGCGCGTGGTAACCGACATGCCGCTGGGCATGGATGCGCTGCCACACCTGGTGCAGCACCTGGGCGAGCCGCGCCTGCTGGTCACGCTGGCGCTGGCTGCGGTGTTCCTCGTGGTGTTCCGGCGCGGGCAGCACCCGGGCGTGCTGCCCCTGGTGCTGCTGGCCAGTGGCCTGCTGGTCATGGGCGGGCTGGCGGTGGCGGGGATGTCGCACGAGGCCGCGCGCAGCGCAGGCTGGCTGTTCGACGCCGGCAGCCGCGTGGCCTGGAGCCCGCCCTGGCACTGGCTGGGCGAGGGCCCTTTTGACTGGTACTGGCTGGCCGGCCAATGGCTCAACATGCTGGCCGTCGCGGCGGTGGCGGTCATCACGGTGCTGCTGGGCGCCACGGGGCTGGAGGTCATGTCGCGGCGTGACATCTCGCTGGACCACGAGCTGCGCACCCACGGCTGGCTCAACCTGCTGACCATCCTGACCGGAGGCTACCTGAGTCTGGTGTCGGTCAGCCGCAGCGCCGTGCTGCTGGAAACCGGCGCCACGCGGCGCGGCGCCGGCATGGTGGCGGCCGGGGTCTGCGCCGTGGCCGCTGCCGGCGCGGCCCTGCTGCTGGGCTGGGTGCCCCGCGTGGTGCTGGGCGCCTTCCTGCTGTACCTGGGCCTGTCGATTCTCTCGGAGTGGCTGATCCAGGCGCGCCAGCGCCTGAACCTGGCCGACCGCACGCTGATCCTGGTGATCCTGGCCATCACCGCGACCGTGGGTTTCACCGTGGCCGTGTTCGCCGGCATCCTGGCCAGTTGCCTGAGCTTTGCGCTCAACTACAGCCGCATCGGCGTGGTCCAGCATGACCTGGACGGCACCAGCCTGCACAGCTCGGTGGTGCGCCCGGCCATCCACCGCCAGCAGCTGGCGCGCCACGGCCAGAACATCCGCGTACTGGTGCTGCGCGGCATGGTGTTTTTTGGCACGTCGATCACCGTGCTGGAGCGCCTGCGCGCCTTCATCGCTCCGGCGCCGGGCGCGCGCACCCTGGTGCTGGATTTCACCCATGTCGCGGGCGCCGATTCATCAGCCGCCATGACCTTCGTCAAGATTGCCCAGCTGGCCGCGGCCGGCGGCGTGCGGCTGCACCTGTGCGGCATGAACGCGCAGACCCGCGACGCCATGGCCAGCGCCGGCGTGCTGCAGGCCGCGCAGGTCCACGCCACCCTGGACCATGCGCTGGACGCGGCCGAGGAGTCGCTGCTGTCCGCGCTGGGCCACGACCCCGCCGCCAGCCCCGAGCCGCTGGCCGCCTGGCTGCTGCGCGAGCTGGGCGACGACACGCACTGCGCGCGCGTGCTGCCGCTGCTGGAGCGCGTGGCGCTGGCGCCCGGCCAGGCGCTGCTCAACCAGGGCCAGCCGACCAACTCGACGCTGTACCTGATCGAGACCGGCCGCGTCGCCATCACGCTGGCCGGCCAGAACAACGGCCAGCGGCTGGCCAGCCTCATGGGCGGCAACATCGTGGGCGAGATGGCGCTGTACTCCAGCGCCAACCGCTCCGCCACGGTCACGGCCGAGCGCGACACCGTGGCCTGGGCCCTGACCAGCGCCTCGCTGGAACGGCTGCAGGTGGCGGCGCCCGACACCGCCATGCAGCTGCATTCGCTGGTGATGCGCACCCTGGCCGAACGCGTGCGCACCGCCAACGGCACCATCGCCGCGCTGCAGCGCGGCACCTGAACCCGCGGCCCTGCCGCCAGGGCGTAGGACATCCCCCACCCCAACTCGCGCTGGCGTCCGCCGCGGCGCGGGCAGGGGACATGGAACCATGGAGTCCATCACAACACTCCAAGGAGAGAACCCATGTCCCTGTCATTCATTCTGCTGATCGTGCTGATCCTGATCCTCATCGGCGCCCTGCCGAGCTGGGGCTACAGCCGCAGCTGGGGCTATGGGCCCAGCGGTGGCCTGGGCCTGGTGGTGTTGATCGTGGTGGTGCTGGTGCTGATGGGACGCATCTAGCCCCGTGCATCCACCGGCCTGGGCTCAGCTGTTCAGCTGGGCCCAGGCCTTGTCCAGCCGCTTCACGCTCACGGGCTGGGGCGTGCGCAGTTCCTGGGCAAAGAAGCTCACGCGCAATTCCTCCAGCAGCCAGCGGAACTCCTGCATGCGCTCATCGACCGCGCCCTTGCGTTCGGCCACCAGCCGCCAGTAGCGCTGCTCCTGCGGTCGCAGCTCGGCCAGCCGGGCGGCGTCACGGGCCGGGTCGGCGCGCAACTTGTCCAGCCTCAGCGTGATGGCCCTGAGGTAGCGCGCAAAGTGCTGCAGCTGCGGCCAGGGCGTGACCGCGAGGAAGCGTTTGGGCATCAGCCGCTGCAGTTGCTGCGCGGTGTCGGCCGTGACCTCGGGCTGGCCCTTGGTGTCCTTGATCTTGCGGGCCGCCGCCGCGTACTCGACCAGGATGGTGGCCGCCAGGCGCGCCACCTCATTGGCGATCAGCGTGAGGCGGCCGCGTCCCTCGTCCACCCGGCGCTTGAACGAGGCCTCGTCCGTGGGCAGGGGGTCCAGCAAAAAGGCCCGGTCCAGCGCCACGTCAATGATCTGGTCACGCAGTTCCTCGAGCGTGCCGCCACCCGAGCCGTCGGCGCCACGCCCCACCTGCATGAAGGCCACGGCCATCTTTTGGAGCTCGGGGATGTTCTTTTCGAGGTACTTGAGCGCATCACGCACCTGGATCGCAAACAGCCGGCGCAAGCCGCTGCGGTGCCGGGCCGCGGCCAGCTCGGGCTCGTCCAGCACCTCCAGCGTGACGGCATCGCCCGCGTCCACCAGCGCCGGAAATCCGATCAGCGTCTGCCCGCCCTTGCGGATTTCCATCAGCTCGGGCAGCTCGCCAAAGGTCCAGGCGGTGTAGCGCTGGTCGGCCGACGGCGCCGGGCTTGCTCCACTTTTGATAGCAGTAGATGGCCGCCCCGCCTGGACTCCAGCCTTGTTTGACTCAGATTCAGGGTTGGCAGCCGGCGCCGCGGCCAGCTTGAGCCCGGCCAGGGCCTGAAACGCCCCGCGGGCCTGCGCGCCCAGCTCGCCGCGCAGCGCCCCCAGCGAGCGCCCGACCCCGAGCTGGCGGCCATGCTCGTCCACCACGCGCAGGTTCATGAACAGGTGGGGGCTCAGCATGTCCAGCTTGAAGTCGGCGCGTTTCACGTCCAGGCTGGTCGCATCGCGCACCAGCTTGAGCAGCGCGTCGGTCAGGGAGCCGGCGCCCCATTTCTCCGGCGCCGACAGCTCCCCAGCCAGCCGCGCCGCCGATTCGGGCAGCGGCACGAAGCGCGAGCGCGGACGCTGCGGCAGGCTCTTGAGCAGCGCCTGCACCTTGTCCTTGAGCATGCCGGGCACCAGCCATTCGGTGCGCTCCTCGCTCACCTGGTTGAGCACGAACAGCGGCACGGTCACGGTCAGGCCGTCCTGCGGGTCGCCGGGCTTGTGCAGGTAGCTGGCCGCGCAGTCCACGCCGCCCAGCCGCAGCGTCTTGGGAAAGGCGTTGGTGGTGATGCCCGCGGCCTCGTGGCGCATCAGTTCCTCGCGCGTGAGCTTGAGCAGCCCGGGCTGGCGGCGGCTTTCCTCGCGGTACCACTGCTCGAAGGCGTGGCCGCTGCACAGGTCGGCCGGCACCTGCTGGTCATAAAAGGCGTAGATCAGCTCGTCGTCCACCAGCACGTCCTGGCGGCGCGCCTTGTGCTCCAGCTCTTCCACCTGGCGGATCAGCTTGCGGTTGGCCGCGAGGAACGGCAGCTGCGTGTCCCACTGGCCGGCCACCAGCGCCTCGCGGATGAAGATCTCGCGCGCCGTCTGCATGTCCACGCGGCCAAAGTTCACGCGCCGGCCGCTGTAGATCACGATGCCGTACAGCGTGGCGCGCTCCAGCGCCACCACTTCCGCGGCCTTTTTTTCCCAGTGCGGGTCCAGCAGCTGCTTCTTGAGCAGGTGGCCGGCCACCCGCTCGACCCACTGCGGCTCGATGTTGGCCAGGCCGCGGCCAAACAGGCGCGTGGTTTCCACCAGCTCGGCCGCCACGATCCAGCGGCCAGGCTTCTTGCTCAGGTGGGCACCCGGGTGGCGGTGGAACTTGATGCCGCGCGCGCCCAGGTATTCGCCTGAAGCGGCCTCGTCCTCCAGCCGGTAGCCGATGTTGCCCAGCAGGCCGGCCAGCATCGACAGGTGCAGTTGCTCATAGCTTGCCGGCGTGGCGTTGAGCCGCCACTGGTGCTCGGCCACCACGGTGTGCAGCTGGGTGTGGGTGTCGCGCCATTCGCGCACCCGCCGCACGTTCACGAAGTTCTGGCGCAGCAGGGCTTCGTACTGACGGTTGCTGAGCTTGTGCTCCTGGCCGTGGCCGCCGCGCGCGTCATGGATCCATTTCCACAGCTTGAGGTAGCCGCTGAATTCGCTTTTCTCGTCGTCAAACTTGGCGTGCGCCTGGTCGGCGGCCTGCTGGGCCTCCATGGGCCGGTCACGCACGTCCTGCACGCTCAGCGCGCTCGCGATCACCAGCACCTCGTCGAGCGCGCCGCGCGTGCGGGCCTCCAGGATCATGCGGCCCACGCGCGGGTCCAGCGGCAGGCGCGACAGCTCCTGGCCGATGGCCGTGAGCTCGTTGGCGTCGTCCACCGCGCCCAGTTCGCCCAGCAGCTGGTAGCCGTCGGCAATCGCCCGCCCCGAGGGTGCCTCCAGGAACGGGAAGCGCGCCACGTCACCCAGGTGCAGCGACTTCATGCGCAGGATCACCCCGGCCAGCGAGCTGCGCAGGATCTCGGGGTCGGTGAAGCGCGGCCGGCCGGCAAAGTCCTTTTCGTCGTACAGGCGGATGCAGATGCCGTTGGCCACGCGGCCGCAGCGGCCCGCGCGCTGGTTGGCCGCGGCCTGGCTGATGGGCTCGACCAGCAACTGCTCCACCTTGCTTCGAAAGCTGTAGCGCTTGACGCGCGCCGTGCCGCTGTCGATCACATAGCGGATGCCGGGCACCGTGAGCGAGGTCTCGGCCACATTGGTGGCCAGCACGATGCGCCGGCCATTGTGGCTGTCGAACACCCGGTCCTGCTCGGCCTGCGACAGGCGGGCAAACAGCGGCAGCACCTCGGCGTGGCGCGTCAGCGGCTGGTGGGAGAGATGCCGGCGCAGGTGGTCGGCCGCCTCGCGGATCTCGCGCTCACCAGGCAGGAACACCAGGATGTCGCCCTGCTGCGAGGGCTCGCGCCACAGCTCGTCCACCGCGTCGGCGATCGCGTCATTGAGGTCGTGGTCGCGGCTCTCCTCGAACGGCCGCCAGCGCTGCTCCACCGGGAACATGCGCCCCGACACCATGATCACCGGCGCCGGGATCATGTCGCCCCCACGCTCCCCCACTTCGTGTGGGTCGCTGCCCCCCGAGGGGGCCACGCCCGGCTTGGGGCGGCCCGGCGCCGGGCGGGGCGTCGCGAAGTGCCGCGCAAACCGGTCCGCGTCAATGGTGGCCGACGTCACGACCACCTTGAGGTCGGGCCGGCGCGGCAGGATTTCGCGCAGGTAGCCCAGCAGGAAGTCGATGTTCAGGCTGCGCTCGTGGGCCTCGTCGATGATCAGGGTGTCGTAGGCCTGCAGCAGCGGGTCGTTCTGGGTTTCGGCCAGCAGGATGCCGTCGGTCATGAGCTTGACCGACGCGTCGCAGCCCAGCCGGTCCTGGAACCGCACCTTGTAGCCCACCACCTCGCCGGGCGGGGTGTTGAGCTCCTCGGCAATGCGTTTGGCCACCGAGCTGGCCGCGATGCGGCGCGGCTGGGTGTGGCCGATCAGCCGGCCCCGCGTGCCCGGCGCCGCGTTCATCTTGCCGCGCCCCATGGCCAGTGCGATCTTGGGCAACTGCGTGGTCTTGCCGGAGCCGGTCTCGCCGCAGACGATCACCACCTGGTGGGCCGCCATGGCGGCGGCGATTTCGTCACGCCGGGCCGAGACCGGCAGGGATTCGGGAAAAGTGATGCTCAGGGACGACAAGACGGACAGCCACGCTCAAAGCGGTGGATTATCCGTGTTCGGCCCCGAAGCGGGGCGGGCCGCTCAGCGGGCCACGCGCGGCAGTTCAGCGATCTGGCCACTGAGGGTGTCGTAGAAGGCCACACGGCCCGGGAACGACAGCGCCGCGCGCGACATGGCACGGGCCCGGGCCAGGGCGCTCTCGGCCGCGATCCGGGCGTCCTGCACCGCGATCATGCCCACGCCCACGTCGGCCACCCACTGGGTCTGGCCGCTTTCGATCTTGCCCTCGTCGCGCTGGGTGCTGAGCACCACCGGGCGGCTCAGCCGCGTCACCACGGCGCGCGCCACGCGCACCAGCCGCTCGGGGTCGCGCAGGTTGCCCAGCAACAGCAAAAAGCCATCGTCGTCCAGCCGCCCCATGGCCACCTGGCGCAGGGCCGAACGGCGCAGCCGCCCCGCGCACACGAACATGGCGTGGTTGACCGCGGCGCGGCCATGCAGCTGCTCCAGCACGTACAGGTTGCCGATGGTCACCGCGAGCACGCCCACCTGGATGTGCTCGCCCTCATGGCGGTAGAACGCCACCTCGGCCAGGCGCAGCGCCTCGGTGTGCGAGGGCATGCGCGTGACCGGGTCGTAGCTGGGGCCCTGCGACAGCACCCGGCGCACCTCGATCAGGTAGGCATAGCGCCCCGCCAGAGCGGCCGCCACGATCACCAGGTACACGATGGCCGCCACCGCGCTGACCGCATGCACCGGCCAGGGCACGGGCGCCGCGGCCAGCACGATGGCGTTGAGCCCGACCATGGTCACCAGCATGCTCAGCACCGCGCCGGCCGCCGCCCAGGTCATGCGCTCGCCGTACAGGGCGCCACGCAGGCAGAAGCCCAGGGCAAACAGCGCGAGCAGGCCGCTGACCACGGCGCCCGCGCGCAACGCCTGCACGGCCGGCAGCAGCCAGACCGCAACCAGGGCCACGCCGGCCAGGCCCAGAATGGCCCGGCGCACCAGCCGGTGGTAGCGAAGGTAGCCAAACAGGTCGAGCAGCATGTAGGCCAGCAACGTGGCCGTGAGAATGCCCACCTGGGCCTGCACCCGGGCCTGCAGGCCGGGGTCGTCCAGCGGCAGCCAGCCCAGGTAAGCCACGACGAACAGCGTGCAGATCGACAGCGAGATCGACGCATTGACCGGCACCCGGTACAGCCCCTGCCCCAGCACATGGGCAATGCCGGCCAGCATGATCGCCGCGGTGGCGAAATAACCGCCCCAGAAAAACGCTGAAATCGTGTCCATCCCTGCCCTGTCGAATTGTGTCGTTGTGTCGATCATTCTCGCCGCCGCCCGGCGCGGGGGCTGCGGCATCCCTGCACTCAAGTCTTTCGTCAGGTCGCTTCGGCCCCGGGCAATTCGGCGATGCGCCCCGCGGCCTGGTCGAACCAGGCGATGCGGCTTGCGTAGGACCAGGCGGTGCGCGACATGGCCCGCGCCATCGACACGGCACTGGCCGCGCGGATGTTGGGGTGGGCCGCCGCCAGAACGCCCACGCCCAGATCGGCCACCCACTGGGTCTCGCCCTCGGCCGGCAGCGCCGCATCGCGGCTGGTGTCCAGGTTCACGGGGCGCGACAGCCGGCTCACCACGGCCCGCGACAGCTGGATCAGCCGGTCCGGCTCACGCATGTCACGCACCAGCAGCAGGAAGCCGTCGTCGCCCAGGCGCCCCATCTCGACCCAGCCCGGCATCGAGCGCCGCAACCGGCCGGCGCACACAAACAGCGCGTGGTTGACCGCGGCCCGGCCATGCAGCTTTTCCAGCGCGTAAAGGTTGCTGATGGTCAGCGCGATCACGCCCACCGCGAGCGCCTCGCCTTCATGCCGGTAGAACGCCGCGCCCACCATCTGCCCGGTTTCCGCATGCGAGCGCATGCGCGTGACCGGGTCATAGGCGGGCCCGTAGGCCATCACCTGGCGCAACTCGATCAGGTACGAGAACCGCCCCCACAGCACCGCCGCAATGATGGCCATGTAGCCCATGGCCGCGAGCGCGCTGACGGCGTGCAGGCCCCAGTGCACCCGCCCCTGCGTGACGGCCGACCAGCTCAGGCCGCTGAGCGCCACCAGCATGAAGAACACGGCCGCCACCGCGGCCCAGGTCAGCCGTTCACCACGCCGGGCGTTGCGCACCGCCACGCCCAGGGCCACCACGCCCATCGCGGTGGAAATGACCACGCTCAGCACCAGGGCCTGGTCCGATGGCAGCACCCAGCCGACCAGCAACACCGCGGCGGTCAGGCCCGCGAGCGCGGCGCGGGCCCGCCGCGCGGCGCTGGGCTGGCGCAGCAGGCCCAGCATGGACAGCAGCATGTAGACCAGCAGCGAGGCCACCAGCGTTGCCACATGCGCGAGGAAGCGGTCGTTGGCGACCCTGTCTTCAATGGGCAGCCAGCCCAGGAACGCCACCACGAAAAACGCCGAGGCCAGCGCCGACAGCGCCGCATTGGCGCCGATGCGCCGCAGGCCCCGCACGAACGCGTAGGCGGAGCCGGCCAGCATCAGCAGCACCGTGCCGAAATAGCCACCCCAGAACCCCACCGCGATTGTTTCCATGCCCACGCCGTCCAGCCCGAATCCTGTGACTCTAGCCTGCCGCCCCCTGCGGCGCAATTGAGGGCAAACGCACGTACACTCCTTGCGCAATACCGCACTGCCCCCAGCGGCCCAAATTCACAGGAACAGACTCCCCGGAAACGCGCCCATGTCCGCCGTCTTCAATTTCACCTTCGTGCCCTGGTTCCGATCGGTCGCGCCCTACATCCACATGCACCGGGGCAAGACCTTTGTGGTGGGCCTGTGCGGCGAGGCCATCGCGGCCGGCAAGCTGCAGCATCTGGCGCAGGACCTGGCGCTGATCCAGAGCATGGGCGTGAAGATCGTGCTGGTGCACGGCTTCCGGCCGCAGGTCAACGAACAGCTCAAGGCCAAGGGCCATGCGGCCCGTTACTCCCATGGCATGCGCATCACCGACGAGGTGGCGCTGGACTGCGCGCAGGAGGCCGCGGGCCAGCTGCGCTACGAGATCGAGGCCGCCTTCAGCCAGGGCCTGCCCAACACCCCCATGGCCGGGTCCACGGTGCGCGTGATTTCGGGCAACTTCATCACCGCGCGGCCCGTCGGCGTGCTCGACGGCGTGGACTTCCAGCACAGCGGCCTGGTGCGCAAGGTGGATGTCGCGGGCATCCAGCGCACGCTGGACTTCGGCGCCATGGTGCTGCTGTCGCCGTTCGGCTTCTCGCCCACGGGCGAGGCCTTCAACCTGACCATGGAAGAAGTGGCCACCTCGGTGGCCATCGCGCTGCAGGCCGACAAGCTGATCTTCATCACCGAGATCCCCGGCATCCGCGTCAAGCCCGGCGAGCCCGAGGGCGAGGACAACCCCATCGACACCGAGCTGCCACTGGCCGCGGCCGAGCAGCTGCTGGCCGACGCCGCGCCCGGCCAGCGCCCGACCGACACGGCCTTCTACCTGCAGCACTGCGTCAAGGCCTGCAAGGCCGGCGTGGAGCGCAGCCACATCCTGCCGTTCGCGCTGGACGGGGCCCTGCTGCTCGAAATCTATGTGCACGACGGCGTGGGCACCATGGTGGTCGATGAAAAGCTCGAAAGCCTGCGCGAGGCCACGGCCGACGACGTGGGCGGCATCCTTCAACTGATCGAGCCGTTCGAAAAGGATGGCACCCTGGTCAAGCGCAGCCGCACCGAAATCGAACGCGACGCGGCCAACTACACCATCGTCGAGCACGACGGGGTGATCTTTGCCTGCGCGGCGCTCTATCCCTACCCCGAGGCCCGCACCGGCGAAATGGCCGCGCTCACCGTGTCGCCGCAAAGCCAGGGCCAGGGCGACGGCGAGAAAGTCCTGCGCCGCATCGAGCAGCGCGCCCGCGCCATGGGCCTGTCGAGCATCTTTGTGCTCACCACGCGCACCATGCACTGGTTCCTCAAGCGCGGCTTCGTGCAGGTGGACCCGGACTGGCTGCCCGAGGCCCGCAAGCGCAAGTACAACTGGGACCGCAAGAGCCTGGTCCTGGTGAAAAAACTCGGCTGACCCGCCAAGGACCTTTTCCATGACCCTCACCACCCTGCTGCTGTTTTCGCTGGTCGCCCTGGTGGCCATTGCCACCCCCGGCCCCACCGTGCTGCTGGCCCTGGCCAACGGCTCGCGCTGGGGTGTGCGCCGCGCGCTGCCGGGCATGCTGGGCGCCGTGCTCTCGGACTTTGTGCTCGTGGGCGCGGTGGCGCTGGGCCTGGGCGCGCTGCTGGCGGCCTCCGAGTTCTGGTTTTCGGTGCTCAAGTGGGCCGGCGCCGCCTACCTGGGCTGGCTGGGCATGCGCCTGCTGCGGTCGGGCGGCGGCTTCGAGCTGCCGGGCTCGGGCCACGAGGCCGCCCCGCCCACGGCCCGCAGCGTGTTCAGCAAATCGTTTTTGGTGGCGGTGACCAACCCCAAGGGCTACATCTTCTGCTCGGCCCTGCTGCCGCAGTTCATTGACCCCGCGGCGGCGCAGGCCCCCCAGTACCTCACCATCGCCATCGTCTTCGCGGGGCTGGACTTCAGCGTGATGCTGGGCTATGCCTTTGTGGGCGCCCGCGCGGTCCGCCTGCTGCGCGCATCCGCCGCGAAGTGGCTCGACCGGTTTTGCGGCGGCGCCCTGCTGGCGCTGGCCGGCTCCCTGGCCTTTTACCGCCGCGCCAACAGCTGACAGGGCAGCGGCTGGCGCCACCCGGCCAGGGGCCGTTGATTCACCTCGACGTTCCTGAACGCAATGTGGTCGAATTGATGGACCCGCTGGCGCCTTCAGTCCGGGCGGGCATCAAGGAGGTGTGCGATGTTTCCATGGTTGATGTACTGGGCCCCGCAGTTCCAGTTCCCCTTCAGCGGCAGCGTGGCGCAGGAGATCGCGCCCGACACAAGCTGGTTTTTTGGCGCCATCCGTCCCGAGGCGGGCAACGGCGAGGTGGAGAAGAAAATCTTTGACGTGGCCTCCTACGGCCGTCAGATCGGCCTGCTCACCGAGGTCGTGCTGGCGCTGAAGGATGATCCGGCGCTCACACAGGAGCAAGCTGAGAAATCACTCCACAAGCTGCATGACATTTATCTCCGGATCGAACAGGTCAAAGCCGGCAACGCGGCCGACCTGGAGGATGCCGCGGCCCGGCTGCTGGAGCAGCTGCGCCGGCTTGATCCGGCGCGGCACGAGCGCCTGCTGGCGCGGACCCGTCTTCTGGCTTGAGGGGTTTCAGGCGCGGCGCGCGGCAGCACGCCACAGGAGCACAAGGAAGACCCCCAGGAAGCCCAGGAAGCACACGAACGACCAGTTGGCGATCGAGCCGCCCAGAAAGGTCCAGTCGACCTTGGTGCAGTCGCCGCTGCCCTTGAAGATCATGGGGATGGCGCGCTTGAGCGGGAAGGTTTCGATCATCCCGTAGAAGTCGCGCCCGCAGGATGCGATCTCGGGCGGGTACCACTGCAGCCAGCTCTGGCGGGCCGCCACGAAGCCGCCAAAGCCCGCGCTCAGCAGGGCCAGCAGGCCCAGCCCGATTTGCGGGCCCTTTCGCCCGGTGGCCCCGGCCAGGCCGGCAAAGACTGCTACCAAAATGAGAGCGTACCGCTGCACGATGCACATCGGACAAGGCTCCAGGCCCACCACGTGCTGCAGGTACAGGCCAAAGGCCAGCATGGCCACGCAGGCGGCGCAGACCGCGGCAAACACCCGGCGCGGGTGCGAATCAAACCAGTTCAACAAGATCAAGGGTCCTCCGACGTTGTGCGTATTGTCCGCCGGTTGGTGACCGGGCTGCCGAATAAGTTCCTGCGGCTCAGATCTGCGGGAGACGCCCGCGCGCCTGCGCGAGTTCGCCTTCGGCCACGATGTGGTCGCCCAGGAAATCGAGGAAGCGGCGCACCGCGGGCAGCAGGCCGCGGCGCGACGGGAACACCGCGTGGAAAATGCCCGGCGGCGGCGCCCAGCCGGGCAGCACTTCCACCAGCCGGCGCTCGGCCAGTTCCTCACGGCACATGTAGTGCGGCATGGGGCAAAAGCCGGTGCCGCGCATGGCCGCCATCTTGAGCGTCAACAGGTCGTCGGCCACATAGCGCGGCTGGTGCTGGAAGGCACGCACGGTGCCGTCCGGGCCAACCAGTTGCCAGGTGGCGCGGCCATCGGCCGCCCCCATGCTGATGGTGTCCAGCCGGGCCAGGTCTTCAAAACGCGTGGGGCGCCCCTGGCGCGCCAGTTGCGCCGGGCTGCCCACCAGCAGGGTTTGCGAAATGCCCAGGTTCTTCACCACCAGGCTGCCGCTGTCTTCCAGCGTGGTGCGCACGCGCAGCGCCACGTCAAAGCCCTCCTCCACCAGGTTCACCACCCGGTTGCTCACCAGCATGTCCACCCGCACCTGCGGGTAGCGTGAGAGGAACAGCGGCAGCGCCGAGCCGATGGTGGTCTGGGCCAGCGTGACCGGGCAGGCCACGCGGATGGTGCCGCGCGGCTCGCTCTGCACCAGGGCCACGGCTTCGGCCCCGGCGGCCGCCTCGTCGCGCATGGCGGCGCAATGCCGGTGGTAGCGCTCGCCGGCCTCGGTCAGCGACAGCTTGCGCGTGGTGCGCTGCAGCAGCCGCACGCCGAGCCGGCTTTCCAGCTCGGCGACCCGGCGCGACAGGCGCGACTTGGGCACCCCCAGGGCACGGCCCGCAGCCGCAAAACCGCCCCGGTCCACCACCTCGGCGAAATACAGCATGTCGTTCAGATCTTGCATGTCGGCCCTTTATTCGATCCGTTGACAGGACAATCTAACGCGATTTTGGCTACTTATCAATCAATTGGCGCGCCCACACAATTGATCCAACGCCGCACCCTGCGGCACTCAACCGGAGAAAGTCATGAAACTGCTTCATATCGATTCCAGCGTGATGGGTGGCAACTCGGTCTCGCGCCAGCTCACCGAACGCATCGTGGCCCAGTGGCGCGCCAACTACCCGGGCACCACGGTGGACTACCTGGACCTGGCCCAGAACGCCCCGAGCCACCTGTCGGTCGACTCCCTGGGTTTTCGCATGGGGCCACAGGGCGACAACCTGTCGGACGTGCAGCGCCGCGAAAACGCTGTGTCCGAGGCGCTGGTGAGCCAGTTCCTGGCGGCTGATGTGATCGTGGTCGGCGCCCCGCTGTACAACTTTTCCGTCCCCAGCCAGCTCAAGGCCTGGATCGACCGGGTTGCCCAGGTCGGCCGCACCTTCAAGTACACCGACAAGGGCCCCGTGGGCCTGGCCGGTGGCAAGACCGTGATCGTGGCCTCGAGCCGCGGCGGCGTGTACTCCACCAGCGACGCCGGCCGCGCGCTGGAACACCAGGAGAGCTACCTGCAGACGGTGTTTGGCTTCTTGGGCATCACCGACGTGCGCTTTGTCCGCGCCGAAGGCGTGGCCATGGGCGAGGCCCCCAAGGCCGCCGCGCTGGCCGCCGCACAGGACGCGATCCAGGCGCTGAACCAGCCCGCCGCCAACCAGGCGCAAAGCACGCTGGCCGCCTGAGGCTGCAAAGTTTGGGATGATCGGGCGGATGCCTTCCGCCCGGTCCGACCTTGTAGCCTGCCTGTGCGCCGAATGGTGCGGCGTCTGCCGCGACTATGCGGCGCCTTTCCATGCGCTGGCCGCTCAATGGCCCCAGGCCCGCTTTGCCTGGATCGACATCGAGGACGAAGCCGAGCTGCTCGGCAGCCTGGAGGTCGAGAACTTCCCCACCCTGCTCATCGCGCGCGCCGGCCAGCCGGTGTTTTTCGGGCCGCTGCTGCCCCAGCCGGGCACGCTGGAACGGCTGCTGCGGGCCTGCCTGACCACGCCCGACGCGCCGGCGGCGCTGGCCGACCCCGCGGTGCACGCCCTGGCGGCCCGGCTGCAGCAGCGCGAAGCCTGAGCGATGGCCGGCATTCTTCTGCACATCGCGGGCCTGTGGCTGCTGTCCTCGCTCGACGCCTCGGGCAAGCTGCTGGTGATGGCGGGCGTGCCCGTGCTCATGGTCTCGTGGTTCCGCTATGTGGTGCACATTGGCCTGATGACGGCCGTGGTGCTGCCGCAGCGCGGGCGGGCCATCTTTGCCACGAAATCGCTGCCACGCCAGTTGCAGCGCGGCCTGATGATGATCACCACCACGGTGCTGTTCTTCTCGGTGCTGGGCCGTGTGCCGCTGGCCGAGGGCACGGCCATGAACTTCATGGCACCGCTGTTCCTGATGGCGCTGGCGCCCTGGCTGCTGCAGGAGCCGCACCGGCTGCACCGCTGGCTGGGCGTGGTGGTCGGCTTTGCGGGCATGCTCATCGTGATGCGCCCGGGCGGCCAGCTTGACCGCGTGGGCGTGATCCTGGGCCTGCTCACGGCGCTGGCGTTCGCGCTGTTCCAGATCGCCACGCGGCGCGTCGCCCACGACGACCCGCTGACCACCAACTACTACGGCGGCCTGTTCGGCGCCATCGCGCTCACGCTCGCGCTGCCCTGGTTCTGGCGCACGCCGCAGCTTGCGCCCTGGCAATGGCTGCTGCTGGCGTCCACCGGCGTCACCGGGTTTCTGGGGCACTGGCTGCAGATTGCCGCCTTCAAGCGCGCACCCGCCACGCTGCTGGCCCCGTTCAGCTACCTGCAGATCGTGGCCGCCGCCACCCTGGGCTGGCTGGTGTTTGGCCAGTTGCCCGACCGGGCCACGGCGGCCGGCATCGCGCTGATCTGCGCGGCCGGCCTGGGCGTGGCGGTGGCCGAGGCCCGGCTGGCGGCGCGGCGCGCCCGCGACCTGCGGGCGAATCTTGATAAAGTCGCTGCACCCACGGGCCCCGGCCCGGCTGCCCCCTGACCCCCCGGTCACCCGCGCCGGCCCCGGACCGTCCCCCCTTCAAAACCTGTTCAAAGAGGCGCCCCATGGCTCGTACCGTCAACTGCATCAAGCTCGGCAAGGAAGCCGAAGGCCTGGATTTCCCGCCCTACCCCGGTGAACTGGGCAAGCGCATCTGGGAAAGCGTGAGCAAGGAGGCCTGGGCCGCCTGGCTCAAGCAGCAGACCATGCTGGTCAATGAAAACCGGCTCAACCTGGCTGACCAGCGGGCCCGCGAGTACCTCAAGCGCCAGATGGAAAACCATTTCTTCGGCAGCGGCGCCGACGTGGCCCAGGGCTACGTGCCCCCGACCAACGGCTGAGCCGTGCAGCCCGGCGGCGACGGGCTCGCGGCGCACTGGGCCGGCCGGCCCCAATGGCGCATCCTGCACACGGCGTTTGGCAGCGGTCTGGCGTTTCTGGCCGCCTGGCAGGCCTGGCGGGAAGACCCGCAGCGCCCCGGCCTGCTGCATTTTGTGGCGCTCACGGACGCGCCCGCCTCCCGCGCCGGGCTGCTGCGCGCTGCGCAGGCGCAGCCGGCGCTGGCCCCGCTCGCGGCCCAGTTGGCCGATCAAGGGTCGGGCCTGCAACCCGGCTTCCACCGGCTGGTGTTCGAGCAGGGCCGCGTGCTGCTCACGCTGGGCGTGGGCGCGCCGCACGCCCTGCTGCGCGCGCAGAACTTCGAGGCCGACGCCATCTGGCTCGGCAGTCCACAAGCCCCGGCTGATGCCGACATCTGGGACCTGCATGCGCTCAAAGCCCTGGCGCGCTTGTGCCGCGCGGGCACCCGGCTGACCGTGCCGGCCGGCGCGCCCGCGCTCACGCAGGGGCTGGCGCAGTGCGGCTTTGTGGCGCAGGCCGAGGCGTCCGTCAGTGGCACCGCCAACTCTTCACCAGTCGCCTGGCAAGGTGAATTCAGGCCCCGCTGGCAGCCCCGGCGCCGGGGGGAAAAGACCCTGGCCACGCCTGGCACCTGCGTGGTGCTGGGCGCCGGCATTGCCGGCGCCACGGTGGCCGCCAGCCTGGCGCGGCGCGGCTGGCGGGTGGTGGTGATGGACGCGGCCGACCAGCCCGCCGGCGGTGCCTCCAGCCTGCCCGCGGGCCTGTTCGCGCCCCATGTGTCGCCCGACGACGCGCCGCTGTCGCGCCTGACCCGCGCCGGCTGCCGCGCCACGCAGCAATTGGCGCGGGCCTGGCTGCAGGAGGGCCGCGACTGGCAGGCCAGCGGCGTGCTCGAGCATGGCGCACGTGGCAGCCGCGAGTTGCCCGCGCCCGCGCCGGGCGAGGACCCGTCGGCCCGCGAGGGCGGCTCCTCGGTCGCAGGCGCCGCGCAACTGGCGCAGGCCGGCCTGGACCCGGCCACCCCGGCGCTGTGGCACGCCAACGCCGGCTGGCTGCGGCCCGACCGGCTGGTGCGGGCCCTGCTGGCCCAGCCCGGCATCACCTGGCGCGGGAGCACCGAGGTGGCACGCCTGGCGCGCGAGGGCGAGAACTGGGTTCTTTATGACCCGCAAGACCGCCCACTGGCCAGCACGCCCCTGCTGGTGGTGGCCGCGGGCATTGCGAGCCAGCGCTGGCTGAGCGGTGCGTTGCCGCTGCAGGCCCTGCGTGGGCAGATCGCGTGGCAGTCCCACGACACAGGTGGTGAGCCGGGCGTGGCCCCGGCCGGGCTGCCGCCCTTTCCGCTGAACGGCCAGGGCAGCCTGCTGCCCGCCGTGCCGCTTGACGATGGCCTGGCCTGGCTGGCGGGCGCGACCTTTGAACGCGACAGCACCGACACCACCCCCCGGCCTGCGGAACTGGCCGCCATCCACGAGCGGCTGCAGGCCCTGTGCCCGCCCGCAGCCCAAGGCCTTGCCCCGGCGTTCGCGGCCGGCGCCGTGCGCTCCTGGGCCGGCGTGCGCGCCACCTTGCCCGACCGGCTGCCCGCGGTGGGCCCGGTGAACGCCCAAGCCCTGCCGGGCCTGTGGACCTGCACCGGCATGGGCGCGCGCGGGCTCACGCTGGCGCCGCTGTGCGCCGAGCTGCTGGCCGCCCTGCTGCACGGTGAACCGCTGCCGGTGGCGCAGCGGCTGGCGCGCGCGCTGGCCGCCGACCGTTTTGCCGGCCGGCAGGGTTCATGAGGGGTTTTGAGCCGCGGTTCCAGGCCAAAAAGGCCTGGAGTCCAGATCAGGCGGCCATGGGGCGCTCTACTTTTCGTAGCAACGCGGCGAGTTCGGCGGGGTCAAAAGGCTTGTGCATGAGGCCCTGCACACCGACCTTGCGGGCCTGCCAGCGGGCGAGCCAGCCGCCCACGCTGCTGCTCACGAGCAGGCAGGTGGACGGGGTGGCGGCGTCCTGCAGCTGCTGTGCGCCCTGCCAGCCGCCCATGCCCGGCGCCGCAAGGTCGGCCACCACCACGGCATAGGGCTGGGTGCGCATCAGCGCCAGCGCCTCGGCCACGCTCGCGGCTTCGTCCATGAACACCAGATTGGCCAGCGACAGCCTGGCCCGCAGGTACAGCCGCTCCTCGGGGTCGGGGTTGATCAGCAGCGCCCGCATGGCGGGCGGGCCGTCGTCCGGGGGCTGCGTGTCGGGGCCACCGGCCAGGTCGAAATCCAGGTCGAGGTCCACGGCAGGCGCATCGACCACGCCAAACAGGCTGTCCACCGCATGCAGCACATGGGGCCACAGCAGCGGCCGGCTGAACGAACGCCAGGCATTGGCCGGTGGCGAGTCGCCAACCCAGATCATCTTGAGCGAGGGGTCGGCATTGGGCAGGGCCAGTTCGAGCCGCGCCTCGTAGCTCTGGCCATCGATCAGCGCCAGCCGCGGTGGCGCGGGCGCGTCAGGCGCCCACAAGGCATAGGCGGCGTCACGCTCGCCCGACAGGCGGAACACCGTGTTGAGGGCGTGCCGCTCCACATCGGTAAACCCCACCACCTTGATAAAGACGCGCTCAGGCATGGTGCGGATTCTGCCAGTGTCCGCGGGGCCTTCCGCGGCGCGCCGCCGCGGGCCGCAAAATCGCCCGCCAGGCCGCGCCAATGCTGGTGAATAAGCTTATGCGCATAAGCGCCGAACCAAAAAATCGTTGGGAATCATTCCCTGCCCCCTTAGAGTCGCGACCATGCATGACTTTGCGTTCATTCTCGCTGGATTCGTGGTGGGCACCGTGGTGGGGCTCACCGGGGTGGGCGGCGGCTCGCTGATGACGCCGATCCTGATTTTCGGCTTCGGCATCAAGCCTTACCTGGCCATCGGCACCGACCTGCTGTTCGCGGCCTTCACCAAGCTGGGCGGCTCGGTGGCGCTGGCGCGCCGCAAGGTGATCGACTGGCCGGTGGTGGGCCTGCTCTCGCTGGGCAGCATTCCCGCGGCGCTGGCCACCATCTATGTGCTGCACCGCGTGGGCCCGGCCGACCCGGCGGTCCAGCGCCTCATGACCACCACGCTGGGCGTGGCCTTGCTGCTGACCGCGGCCGCCACCCTGTACAAGGCCGTCAAGGGCAAGAGCACCCCGCGCGAGATCGCGCCCGGGCAGCTCGCGGTGGCCGCCCGGCCACGCCACGCCGCGTTGCCGGTGCTGTTTGGCGCGGCCATCGGCGCGCTGGTGTCTCTGACCTCGGTGGGCGCGGGCGCCATTGGCGTCACCGTGCTGATGCTGCTGTACCCGATGCTGCCGCTGCCGCGCATCGTGGCCGCCGACATTGCCTATGCCGTGCCGCTCACGCTGGTGGCCGGGCTGGGCCACGCGTCCATCGGCTCGGTGGACTGGCACCTGCTGGCGCTGTTGCTGACCGGCTCGCTGCCCGGCATCTGGCTGGGCTCGCGGCTGATGACGCGCACGCCCGACCGCGTGATCCGTTCGCTGCTGTCGCTGCTGCTGGCCTATGCCGGCGCCAAGCTCATTTCGATCTGACAAGAAAAAGACCCACGATGTACCAGTACACCGATTTCGACCGTCAATTTGTCAAGCTGCGCGCGGCGCAGTACCGCGACCAGCTCGAGCGCAACCTGCGCGGCGAGCTGGCCGACGACGAATTCCTGCCGCTGCGCCTGCAAAACGGCTGGTACATCCAGCGTTACGCGCCCATGCTGCGCATTGCCGTGCCCTATGGCGAGATTTCCAGCGCCCAGCTGCGCGTGCTGGCCCGAATTGCCCGCGAATATGACCAGCCAAATGACGCACTGTTCGCGCAGGCCCGCGCCAGCCAGGACGCGCTGGGCCCGGTGGCGCTGCCGCCGGCCTATGGCGGCGGCTCGGTGCACTCGCGGCTGACCAAGGGCTACGGCCACTTCACCACGCGCCAGAACGTGCAGTTCAACTGGATCCCGCTGGACAAGAGCGCCGACGTGATGGAACTGCTGGCCAGCGTCAACATGCACGGCATCCAGACCAGCGGCAACTGCATCCGCAACATCACCAGCGACGAGCGCGCCGGCATTGCGGTGGACGAGATCGCCGACCCGCGGCCCTTCGCCGAAATCATGCGCCAGTGGAGCACGCTGCACCCCGAGTTCGCGTTTTTGCCGCGCAAGTTCAAGATCGCCATCTCGGGCGCGCGCGAGGACCGCGCCGCCACCGCCTGGCACGACGTCGGGCTGCACGTGGTGCGCTCCAGCGACGGCGAGGTGGGTTTTCGTGTCATGGTGGGTGGCGGCATGGGTCGCACGCCGGTGATTGCCCCGGTGATCCGCGAATTCTTGCCCTGGAACCAGATCCTCAACTACCTGGAGGCCGTGGTGCGGGTCTACAACCGCTGGGGCCGGCGCGACAACAAGTACAAGGCGCGCATCAAGATCCTGGTCAAGGCCGAGGGCCAGCGCTACATCGACGAGGTCGAGGCCGAGTACAAGCAGATTCTCGAGCAGGACGGCGCGCCCCACACCATCACCCAGGCCGAACTGGACCGGGTGAGCGCTTCGTTCGTGCCGCCCGCGCTGCAGTGCGACCGCAAGACGGCCGATGCCAAGATCGCCCACATCCTGCGCGCCGCCGCCGAGGACGACGTGGAGTTCGGCCGCTGGCTGCAGCAGAACGTGGCCGCCCACAAGAACCCCGATCTGCGCGCGGTCACGCTGTCGTTCAAGCGCCTGGGCCAGGCGCCCGGTGACGCCACGGCCGAGCAGCTGGACATTGCCGCCGAGCTGGCCGACCAGTTCAGCGCCGGCGAGGCCCGCGTCACGCACGACCAGAACCTGCTGCTGCCCTGGGTGCGCTGCGATGCCCTGCCCGAGCTCTGGCGCGCCGCGCGCAAGGCCGGCCTGGCGCGGCCCAACATCCGCCTGCTCAGCGACATGATCGCCTGCCCCGGCGGCGACTTCTGCTCGCTGGCCAATGCGCGCTCGCTGCCGCTGGCCGAAGCCATCACGGCCCGCTACCAGGACCTGGACGAGCTGCACGACCTGGGCGAGATCGACCTGCACATCAGCGGCTGCATTAACTCGTGCGGCCACCACCACAGCGGCCACATCGGCATCCTGGGGGTGGATAAGGACGGCAAGGAGTGGTACCAGATCACGCTGGGCGGCTCCGACGGCTCGGCCCTGTCGGGCGCGCCGGTGGCCGGAAAGGTGGTTGGCCCCTCGTTCAGCGCGGCCGAGGTGCCCGAGGTGATCGAAGCCGTGCTCGACACCTACCGCGAGCAGCGCGAGGTGGCCGAAGGCCGCCGCGAGACCTTCATTGACACGCTGCGCCGCGTCGGCATCGAGCCCTTCAAGGCCGCCGCCAACGCCGCCCGCTTTGCCAACGCCGAAGCCGCCTGAGGACCAGAGACTATGAATTTGATAGCACATGATGCCCACGGGGCAAGGACTACAGGTCCCAATGACCTGCAACTGGCGAATGACGCGAGCCCCTACGAGGTGTCGCTGGCCGGCGTGACGCGCGTCGACCTGCACTTCCCCAAATTCTCCGATGGCCGGGCCTTCAGCCAGGCCGTCATGCTGCGCCGGCGCCTGGGCTTCACGGGCGAGATCCGCGCCACCGGCGACGTGCTGGTGGACCAGCTAGTGCAGATGCAGCGCACGGGCTTCACCAGCGCCGTGCTGCGCGCCGACCAGGACCTGGCCGTGGGCCAGCGCCTGCTCGCGCACTACCCCGCGTTCTACCAGGGCGACGCTGTGAACGCGGCGCCCCATTTTGCAAAGGCGGCCTGACATGGGAGCGATCGACCTGCACGCCCGCGCGTCCAAGGACTTCGACGTCAAGCTCGCCGAGGCCAGGGCCCTGCTGCGCCGCGCCGCCTGCGCCTACTCGCCCGTCACCCAGGCCTCCAGCCTGGGCGCCGAGGACGTGGTCATCACCCACCTGATCAACAGCCTGGAACTGGACATCCCGGTGTTCGTGCTGGACACCGGCATGCTGCACCCGCAGACGCTGGCCCTGCTGGAGCGCACCCAGGCCAGCTCGCGCGCGCCGGTCACGGTGTACCGCCCGGTCAACGAGGCGGTGATCCAGTTCGTGGGCCGCGAGGGCAAGGACGCGATGTACAAGAGCATCGAGCTGCGCAAGGCCTGCTGCCACATCCGCAAGATCGAGCCGCTGGAGCGCGCGCTGGCGGGCCAGCGCGCCTGGGTCACCGGCCTGCGCAAGGAGCAGTCGCAGGCGCGTGCCGACGTGCCGCTGATCGACGCCAGCGACGAGGGCCAGACCGGCCGCGTCAAGTTCAACCCGCTCGCGGCCTGGACCTGGGGCGACGTGTGGCACTACATCCAGCTCCACCAGGTGGACTACAACCCGCTGCATGACGAGTTCTTCCCCAGCATTGGCTGCGCGCCCTGCACCCGCGCCATCAGCCTGGGCGAGGATTTCCGCGCCGGGCGCTGGTGGTGGGAAGACGAAGCCGCCAAGGAGTGCGGCCTGCACGTGAAAAACATAGATACTCAGGAAGAAACTGCGGCATGAACGCGCGTACCGAACCCCAATTGCTGACCCATCTGAGCAACCGCCACCTGGACGCCCTGGAAGAAGAAGCCATCTTCATCCTGCGCGAGGTCGCCGCCGCCTTCGAGCGGCCCACGCTGCTGTTCTCGGGCGGCAAGGACTCGCTGGTGATGCTCAAGTGCGCCGAAAAAGCCTTTGGCAAGGGCCGCATCCCCTACCCGCTGCTGATGATCGACACCGGCCACAACTTCCCGGAAGTGACCGATTTCCGCGACCTGCGCGCCAGGGAGCTGGGCGCCGAGCTGATCGTGCGCAGCGTGGAAGACTCCATGGCCCGCGGCACCGTGCGGCTGGCCCACCCGGGCGAGAGCCGCAACGTGCACCAGTCGGTCACGCTGCTCGAGGCGATTGAGGAGTTCCGCTTTGACGCGCTGATCGGCGGCGCCCGCCGCGACGAGGAAAAGGCCCGCGCCAAGGAGCGCATCTTCAGCCACCGCGACAGCTTTGGCCAGTGGCAGCCCAAGGCCCAGCGGCCCGAGCTGTGGACCCTGTTCAACACCCGGCTGCACCCGGGCGAGCATTTCCGCGTGTTCCCGATCAGCAACTGGACCGAGCTGGACGTGTGGCAGTACATCGAGCGCGAGAACATTGCCCTGCCCTCGATCTACTACGCCCACCAGCGCGAGGTGGTGGAACGCAAGGGCCTGCTGGTGCCCGTGACCGGACTCACGCCGCCGCGCGCGGGCGAGCAGGTGCAGACCCGCACCGTGCGCTTTCGCACCGTGGGCGACATCACCTGCACCTGCCCGGTGGACAGCCCGGCCGCCAACGCGGCCGACGTGGTGATCGAGACCCTGTCGGTGGACGTGAGCGAACGCGGCGCCACCCGCATGGACGACAAGACTTCCGACGCTTCGATGGAGAAGCGCAAGAAAGACGGGTATTTCTGATGACTGCCAACACCACCGTTCGCCCCGAGCCTGTCGAAGGGCAAGCCGCGGCTTCGACCGGCTCAGCCCGAACGGGTCAGGTCCACGACCATGAAGCGGCGCTGAAATTCATCACCTGCGGGTCGGTGGACGACGGCAAGAGCACCCTGATCGGCCGGTTGCTGGTGGACAGCAAGGCCGTGCTGCAGGACCAGCTGGCCGGCGTGCAGCGCGCCGGCGAGACCGACCTGGCCCTGCTCACCGACGGCCTGAGCGCCGAGCGCGAACAGGGCATCACCATCGACGTGGCCTACCGCTACTTCGCCACGCCGGGGCGCAAGTTCATCATTGGCGATGCGCCGGGCCACGAGCAGTACACCCGCAACATGGTCACGGCCGCCTCCAGCGCCGACGCCGCCGTGGTGCTGGTGGACGCCACCAAGCTCGCCTGGGCCGACCCGGCACTCGAGCTGCTGCCGCAGACCCGCCGCCACTCGCTGCTGGTGAACCTGCTGCGCGTGCCGTCCATCGTGTTCGCGGTCAACAAGCTCGACGCCGTGGCCGACCCGGCGCTGGCCTTTGCCCACATCGGTGCCGCGCTGCAGCGCTTCGCCCAGGCCGCGGGCATCCCGGTGCGCGCCGTGGTGCCGATCTCGGCGCTCAAGGGCCACAACGTGGTCACGCCCGAGCCGGGCTGGTGCGGCTATGAGGGCCTGTCGCTGCTGGAGCTGCTGGAGCAACTGCCCGCCACGCCCACCGAAACCACCGAGGCCTTTGCCTTCCCGGTGCAGTGGGTGGAAAAATTTTCGTCGTCGTCCGACACCTCGCAGGGCCGCCGTGTGTTCTGGGGCCGCGTGGCCACGGGTGGCGTGCAGCCGGGCCAGCAGGTCACGGTGCTGCCCGGCGGGCAGACCGCCACCGTGGCCCAGGTGCTGGACCATGCGCGCCAGCCCAAGGCCATTGCGGCCGGCCACAGCGCCGGCATCGTGCTGGACCGCGAGGTCGACGTGTCGCGCGGCGACTGGCTGCTGGCCGCTCCGCAAGGCAGCAGCGCGCCGGCCTTCGAGCCGCGCCGCGAGATCAGCACCACCGTGGCCTGGCTTGATGACGAGCCGCTGGTGGCGGGCCGCGTCTACTGGGCGCTGCACGGCCACCGCTGGGTCAAGGCCAGGATCAAGCGCATCGTGCACCGGCTCGACGTGAACACCCTGGCCGAGGAAGACGCCACCGAGCTGCCACCCAACGCCATCGGCCATGTGGAAATCGCGCTGCAGGAGCCCCTGGCCACCCTGCCCTACACCCGCTCGCGGGTGCTCGGCTCGCTGGTGCTGGTGGACACCGCCAGCCACAAAACGGCCGGCGCCGTGCTGATTCACTGACCTGCATCAAGCGACCCCTCGGGCAACGAGGCTACGCTTTCATCCTCCTGCGGGGGAAACCCAATAAAATCAAGGGTTTCCCCCCAAAGCACCCCAAACTCCAATGACCCACGTCGTCACCGAAGCCTGCATCCGCTGCAAATACACCGACTGTGTGGACGTCTGCCCCGTGGACTGTTTCCGCGAGGGGCCGAACTTCCTCACCATCGACCCCGATGAGTGCATTGACTGCGCCGTCTGCATTCCCGAGTGCCCGGTGAACGCGATTTACGCCGAGGAAGACGTGCCGGCCGACCAGATCCCCTTCATCAAGCTCAACGCCGAGCTGGCCCAGCAGGCCGGCTGGAAAAGCATCACCAAGCGCAAAGAACCCTTGCCCGACGCCGACGACTGGAAGGACAAGACCGGCAAGCTCAGCGAACTCGTGCGCTGAGCCCCCGGTTGCCCGCGGATCCATGGAACCCCAACTCAGCCAGGAAGTGATCAACACCGCTGCCGCCCACGACGGCCCGATCGAGACCGACGCCGTGATCGTCGGCGCGGGCCCGGTGGGCCTGTTCCAGGTGTTCGAGCTGGGCCTGCTGGAAATCAAGGCGCATGTGATCGACTCGCTGGCCTACCCCGGCGGGCAATGCGTGGAGCTGTACCCCGACAAGCCGATCTACGACATCCCCGCCGTGCCCGTGTGCACCGGCCAGGAACTGACCGACAGCCTGCTCAAGCAGATCGAGCCGTTTGGCGCGACCTTCCATTTCAGCCAGGAAGTCACCACGGTGCGACGCCAGGACGACGGCCGGTTTTTTGTGGCCACCTCGCGCGGCACGCAGTTCATCACCCGCACGCTGTTCATCGCGGCGGGCGTGGGCGCGTTCCAGCCGCGCACCCTCAAGGTCGATGGCCTGGACCGGTTCGAAGGCACGCAACTGCACTACCGCGTGAAAAACCCGGCCGACTTTGCCGGCAAAAACCTCGTGATCCTGGGCGGCGGTGACTCGGCGCTGGACTGGGCGCTGGAGTTTGCCAAGGACGGGCCGCACCGGGCCGAAAGCGTGATCCTGGTCCACCGGCGCGACGGCTTCCAGGCCGCGCCCGCCAGCGTGGCCAAAATGCACGCGCTGTGCGAGGCGCTGCAGATGCAGTTCATCGTGGGCCAGGTCACGGGCTACGAGGAAAAAGACGGCCGCCTCACCGGCGTCAAGGTCACGGGCTCCGACGCCGTGACGCGCGTGGTGCCGTTGGACATGCTGCTGGTGTTCTTTGGCCTGAGCCCCAAGCTTGGCCCCATCGCCGATTGGGGCCTGGACATCGAGCGCAAGCAGCTCAAGGTGGACACCGAGAAGTTTTCCACCAGCGTGCCCGGCATCTTTGCCGTGGGCGACATCAACACCTACCCGGGCAAGAAGAAGCTGATCCTCAGCGGCTTCCATGAATGCGCGCTGGCCGCCTTTGGCGCCGCGCCTTTCGTGTTCCCGGACAAGAAAGTCCACCTGCAGTACACCACCACCAGCCCCAAGCTGCACAAGGTGCTGGGGGTGGAGAGCCCGGTGTTCGACTGAGGCCGGTTCACGGCCTCTATAATTTGCACCGCGTTCACAAGAACGCATTCGCTAGGGGTGTTGCCGCACTGCAAATTGCAGCGCAGCGACTGAGAAAGTCCCTTTGAACCTGATTGAGGTAATCCTCGCGCAGGGAAGCAAGCTCACAGGCGGCGCCCATTTCTCCCGGGCATTCCTCCGTCACAGCAAGCCGACCTGCCATTGCGTTGAAAGACAAACGTCATGGCACATCTGAAGCCCGCATTCCGCCACTCTTCCAGGCCCAACTGGCCGCTAGCGCCCATTGCATCGGCACTGGCTGCTACATTCCTGACAGCAAACCCCGCGGCCGCGCAAGACGCCACGCTCAAGGCCGTGACCGTCAACGAGCTCACCGCGCCGCCCCAGGCCGACATCACCGGCTTTGGCGACCTGCCGCTCAAGGACGTGCCGCTGTCGGCCACCGTGGTGGGGCGCGAGCAACTGCAGCAAAGCGGCGCGCGGCGGCTGGCCGACCTCACGCAGTTTGATTCGTCGGTGACCGACGCCTACAACTCGCCCGGCTACTGGGACTTTCTGAGCATCCGCGGCTTCACGCTGGACAACCGCTTCAACTACCGGCGCGAGGGCCTGCCCATCAGCGCCGAGACCACCATCCCGCTGGACAACAAGGAGCGCGTGGAAATCCTCAAGGGCACCAGTGGTATCCAGGCCGGCACCAGCGCGCCCGGCGGCCTGGTCAACTACGTGGTCAAGCGCCCCACCAACAATAACCTGCGCGAGGTCACGCTCGAGGCCACCAGCCGCTCCAGCGTGCTGGCCGCGGTGGATCTGGGCGGACGCTTTGGTACCGGCCGTGCCTTTGGCTACCGCCTCAATGTGGCCAGCGAGAACCTGCGCCCGCTGACCCGCGCGCTCGACGGCAACCGCCAGCTTGTGGCGCTGGCCACCGACTGGCGCATCAACGCCGACTCGGTGCTGGCCGCCGAAGTGGAGTGGAGCCACAAGTCCCAGCCCAGCCAGGCCGGCTTCAGCCTGCTGGGCAACCGCCTGCCCGCGCCCGTGGACCCGCGCCTGAACTTCAACAACCAGCCGTGGTCGCAGCCGTCGGACTTTGACGCCTTGACCGGCACGCTGCGCTTTGATCAGGCCATCAACAGCCAGTGGCGCTGGTCGGCCCAGCTGGGCAGCCAGACGCTCAAGACCAACGACCGGCTGGCCTACGCCTTTGGCTGCGGCACCGAGGGCAACTACGACCGCTATTGCTCCGACGGCACCTTTGACTTCTATGACTTTCGCAGCGAGAACGAGCGCCGCCGCCAGCAGGCCGCGAGCCTGGGCCTGAAGGGCAGCGTGAAGAGCGGCACCGTGCAGCACGACCTGTCGTTCGGGTTGCAGCACAGCACGGTGCGCAACCGCTTCCAGCAGCAGGCCTTCAACTATGTGGGCACCGGCAATGTGCAAGGCACGGCCGTGGTGCCAGCCGACCCGTCGCTGACCGACGAGAGCACCAACCGCGATGAAAAGTCGCTGGAGCTGTCGATGCAGGACGCCATCCACTGGACGCCGCGCCTGACCACCTGGCTGGGCCTGCGCCACACCCGGCTGGACCGCGACAGCATCCGCACCAACGGCTCGCGCGCCACCTCGTACAGCGACGGCCTGACCACCCCCTGGCTGGCCGCCAGCTACAAGCTGGCCAATGACGCCACCGTGTACGCCAGCTATGGCGAAGGCGTGGAGTCGCAGGTGGTGCCCAACCGCGCCGCGCAGTACAGCAATGCCGGCGTGGCCCTGCCCGCGCTCAAGTCCAAGCAGCTTGAGCTGGGCCTGAAGGGCGGTCAGAACGGCTTCAACTGGCAAGTGGCCGCCTTCCAGATCAAGCGCCCCATGAGCAACCTGGACGCCTGCAGCCGCCTGGGCATCACGCCCTGCCTGGGCCAGTACGACGGCGAGGCCGTGCACCGCGGCCTGGAGGCCAATGCCCAATGGGCCAGCGGCCCCTGGCGCCTGGGCGGCGGGGTGACCCTGCTCAGCGCCAAACGCCAGGGCAGCGTGGCCGAGCCCGCCATCAATGGCAAGCGCCCCACCAACGTGCCCGACAACGTGGTGCGTGCCATGGTGGCGTGGAAGGTGCCCGCCGTTCAAGGGCTGGAGCTGCAGGGCCAGCTGTCGCACGAGGGCAAGCGCGCCGTGCTGCCTGACGAATCCATCATGCTGCCCGCGTGGAACCGCATTGATGCGGCGCTGCGCTACCAGACCCACACCGCCGGCCGCGCCACCACCTGGACCATGGGCATCGAAAACGTTTTTGACAAGCGCTTCTGGAAAGAATCGCCCTACCAGTTTGGCCACGTGTACCTGTACCCGGGGGCCGCACGCACAATTCGCCTCTCGATGACCGTCGCACTTTAAAAACGGCGAAAAATGACGCTATAATCTGAGGCTGTTCCTCGATAGCTCAGTCGGTAGAGCGCCGGACTGTTAATCCGTAGGTCCCTGGTTCGAGCCCAGGTCGAGGAGCCAGAGTCAATCGCCTTTTGAGAACGGATTCTCAAGGGCAAAACCACCAGAAGCCAACATCTGTTCATTGCGAACTGTGTTGGCTTTTTCTTTGGGCGATCAGGATGCCAAGGCAGTCCTTGACGCAGGCGGCACCAGCTTCAAGGCTTGGCGCGATGACTGAAATGTGATCGAGATGGGACAACATGGATTGCATTCAAATTCGGTTCGCAGCCGTTTGTCGGCCGCGCCTGACATGCAGGAGGGTGCGTCTCTGCCGTCCTCATCCCAAGGTGCAAACTACCCTGAATATTCATCCACATTCAGGAGAGCACCATGCCTCAGGGCGACAAATCTTCCTACACCGACAAGCAGAAGCGCAAGGCGCAGCATATCGAAGACGGATACAAGAGGCACGGGATCGCATCCAGCGAAGCCGAACGACGCGCGTGGGCCACGGTCAACAAGGACAGCGGGGGCGGCAACAAGAGTGGCTCGGGTCGAAAGAGAAACCATGGCGGGCGAGCCTCGCCCACCGCAAGGCTTCATGACCCGCAAGACCGGCGGCGGCAGCCGCCACAATAAGGCCTGCAACGCAGTCGTTGCAGGCTTTTTATGCGTTCGATGCAACCACCCCTGCCCTGGCTCGACCCCGGCGACCCGTTTCCAGACACTGCGCTGGCTTGGGGTGCCGGCGATCCCGCCCCCGGCCTGCTGGCCGCCGGTGGCACGCTGGATGTGCCCACACTGGCGCGCGCCTATGGCGCCGGCATCTTCCCCTGGTTCAGCGAAGGGCAGCCCATTCTCTGGTGGAGCCCGGACCCGCGCATGGTGCTGGACGTCAGCTCGTTCCGGCTCCACCGCTCGCTGCGCAAGACGCTGGCGCGGTTGCGTGATGACCCGGCGTTCGAGATCCGCATGGACAGTGCCTTTGACGAGGTGATCCGCGCCTGCGCGGGCAGCCCGCGGCCGGGGCAAAACGGCACCTGGATCGTGCCGGACATGGTGCAGGCCTACCAGGCGTTTCACGCGGCCGGGTCTGCGCACAGCGTGGAGGCCTGGCTGAACGGCGAGCTGGTGGGCGGGCTGTATTGCGTGGCACTGGGCCGCGCGGTGTTTGGCGAGTCGATGTTCACACGGGTGCCCGATGCGTCCAAGGTGGCGCTGGCGGCGCTGGTGGCGTTCTGCCGCGCGCACGGCATCACGCGGGTGGACTGCCAGCAGAACACGCGCCATCTGGCCTCGTTGGGCGCGCACGAGGTGCCGCGCGCCGGTTTCGTGACGCATGTGGCAAAAGCCCGCACGCAGCCGGGGCCGGTCTGGCGGTGGGAGCCCGTATACTGGACGCACCTCCTGCAACCTCCGGTTTCAGCGTGACGCACCTCAAGGATCTTCCGCTCCAGACCTTGCAGTTTTATGCAACGGCGCCCTACCCGTGCAGCTACCTGCCGGGCAGGCAGGCACGCTCGCAGGTGGCCACACCCAGCCACCTGATCCACAACGACACGTATTCAGACCTCGTCACGGGCGGGTTCCGGCGCAGCGGCATGTTCACCTACCGCCCCTATTGCGACGGTTGCCGCGCCTGCGTGCCGCTGCGTGTGCTCACCGAAACCTTTGCGCCCAACCGCAGCCAGCGCCGCGCCTGGACCCAGCACAGCGGGCTGCAGGCCCGGGTGCTCAAGCTGTGCTTTGTGCCCGAGCACTACCACCTGTACCTGCGCTACCAGACCGGGCGCCACGCGGGCGGCGGCATGGACCACGACAGCATCGACCAGTACACCCAGTTCCTGCTGCAAAGCCGGGTCAACTCGCGGCTGGTGGAGTTTCGCGATGCCACGGCGGACGGCAGCACGGGTGCGCTGCGCATGGTGTCCATCCTCGACGTGCTGAACGACGGCATTTCAGCCGTGTACACGTTCTATGAGCCCGACGCGGCGGCCAGCTATGGCACCTTCAGCGTGCTGTGGCAGATCGAGCAGGCACGCCGCCTGAACCTGCCCCATGTTTACCTGGGCTACTGGATCGGCCAGAGCCCCAAGATGAACTACAAGGCGCGTTTTCGGCCCCACGAAACGCTGGTGGATGGCCAATGGATGGCCGAATCCATGGCGGGCGACGCACCGGCCAGCTGAGCCCGGCCCGGGGTCTTGGCACAGTGTCACAACCCCTTATAATTTCACAAGGTAAAATCACGGCTGTCCAAATCTGGGAAGCCCATGAGAAAGTCTGATCCGAGCGTTCCAGCCACGCCCACCATCCAGGTCATCGAGCGGATGTTTTCGCTGATCGATGTGCTGGCGTCGCGCGAGGAGGCGATTTCGCTCAAGGAAATCAGCGAGAAAACGGGGCTGCACCCGTCCACCACCCACCGCATCCTGAACGACCTGGCCACCGGCCGCTTTGTGGACCGGCCCGAGGCCGGCAACTACCGGCTGGGCATGCGCCTGCTGGAGCTGGGCAACCTCGTCAAGGGGCGCCTGAACGTGCGCGATGCCGCCCTTGTGCCCATGCGCGAGCTGCACAAGCTGATCCAGCAACCGGTGAACCTGAGCATGCGCCAGGGCGACGAGATCGTCTACATCGAACGCGCCTACAGCGAGCGCTCGGGCATGCAGGTGGTGCGCGCCATTGGCGGGCGGGCGCCGCTGCACCTGACCTCCACCGGCAAGCTGTTCCTGGCCGCCGATGACCCCCAACGCGTGCGCACCTACGCCACGCGCACCGGCCTGGCAGGCCACACGCGCAACAGCATCACGCAGTTGCCCGTGCTGGAGCGCGAACTGGCCAAGGCCCGCCAGTACGGCCTGGCGCGTGACAACGAGGAACTGGAGCTGGGCGTGCGCTGCATGGCGGCCGGCATCTACGACGACCAGAACAAGCTGGTGGCTGGCCTGTCGATCTCGGCGCCGGCCGACCGGCTGGACGAAGGCTGGCTGCCCAAGCTGCAGACCACGGCGGCTGAAATCTCGGCCGCGCTGGGTTACAAAACAGCAACGGGCCGCTAGGGCCCGTTGAATTGGCGGCGCGATCGGCGCCGGCCGGTCTTTACCCGCGAAGGAACCTAGCCGCTGACCTGACGGATCATCGTGCTGGGCGCGATGACGGGCGGGTTGGACTCCACCCAGCGGCGCACGCGCTCGGCGTCGCCCAGGCGGCTCAGCTTGCCGGCCGAATCCAGAAACACCATGATCAGCTTGCGCCCGGCGATCTTCGCCTGCATGACCAGGCACTGGCCCGCTTCAGAGATGTAGCCGGTTTTCTGCAGGCCAATGTCCCAGTCGGGGTTCTTCACGAGCCGGTTGGTGTTGTTGTATTGCAGGGTGCGGTTGCCCACGGCCACCTGGTAGCCCGGCGAGGTGGACAGTTCACGCAGCAGCGGGTCGTTGTACGCAAAATTCACCAGCGTGGCGAGGTCTTTGGCGCTGGACTGGTTCTGGCTGGACAGGCCCGTGGGTTCCACGTAGCGCGTGTCATGCATGCCGATCTGGCGCGCCTTGGCATTCATCAGGCCCACGAACACATCCAGGCCACCGGGGTAGGTGCGGCCCAGCGCGTGCGCGGCGCGGTTCTCGCTGGACATCAGGGCCAGATGCAGCAACTCACCGCGGCTGAGCGTGGTGCCCACGCGCAGGCGCGAGGAACTGCCTTTTTCTGTGTCAACGTCATCCTGCGTGATGGTGATCATCTCGTCCATCGGCAGCTTGGCCTCGCTGAGCAGCAGGCCGGTCATGAGCTTGGTGAGGGACGCAATGGGCAGGACCGCGGAGTCGTTCTTGCTCAACAGCACTTCACGGGTGTCCTGATCGATCACCAGAGCCACACTGGACTTGAGGTCCAGCAGGTCTTCGGTGGAGTGCAGGCCCGCGAGTTGCCCGAATGAAGGCCGTGCCGGCACGGCAGCACGGATCACATGACGGCGCTTGACCACGGGCAGCGTGCGCGACACGCGCCGCTTGGACACGATGCTGCTCTTGCTGCTTTTCTTGACGCCCGCTTTGTCTCGGCCCGCCGCCTGCGCCGAAGGCACGGCCAGTGCGGTGCCCAGAGTGACTATTGCAAGGATGTGTAGGAGGCGATTCAAAGTTTTTCTCGATGCGGTGGCGGCATGATGGACCATTGACGAAACTCCTCAACGCTGCGGGAACGGTCGGAGTTTACATCCCCAAAAAAAGTCGCGCAAGATCAAAGACTTGCGCGACTTTCCTAAACCAGGGGATCAATTCTACGTAGTTACCCTAGCCTTGGGCCGCCACACGATCAGCTTTACTTTGTAACTTGTTGAGCGCGCTCAGATAAGCCTTGGCCGATGCAACCACGATGTCCGGGTCGGCTCCCACGCCATTGACCACCCGGCCCGAGTTCTGCAGGCGCACCGTCACTTCCCCCTGGCTCTCGGTGGAACCGCTGATGGCGTTCACCGAATAGAGCACCATTTCAGCGCCGCTTTTGACGTGCGTTTCAATGGCCTTGAGGGAGGCATCGACAGGGCCGTTGCCATCGGATTCGCCACGGACTTCCTTGCCGCCCACGGTAAAGACCACCGCCGCATGGGGTCGCTCGCCGGTTTCGCTGTGTTGCGACAGCGAGACAAAACCGTATTGCTCTTTCTCGTGCGTGACGCTTTCGTCGCTCACCAGGGCCAGGATGTCTTCGTCAAAAATCTCGCTCTTGCGGTCGGCCAGTTCCTTGAAGCGCGCAAAGGCGGTGTTGATGTCGGCCTCGCTCTCCATGGCCACGCCCAGTTCCTGCAACCGCTGCTTGAAGGCATTGCGGCCGCTGAGCTTGCCCAGCACGATCTTGTTGGCGCTCCAGCCCACGTCCTCGGCGCGCATGATTTCGTAGGTGTCACGGGCCTTGAGCACACCGTCCTGGTGGATGCCTGAGGCATGCGCGAAGGCATTGGCGCCCACCACGGCCTTGTTGGGCTGGATCACAAAGCCGGTGGTCTGGCTGACCATGCGGCTGGCCGCCACGATGTGGATCGGGTCAATGTTCATCTCGAGGTTGAAGTAGTCCTTGCGGGTCTTCACCGCCATGACGATTTCCTCAAGCGAGCAGTTGCCCGCGCGTTCGCCCAGGCCATTGATGGTGCACTCGACCTGACGCGCGCCGCCGATCTTCACGCCGGCCAGCGAGTTGGCCACGGCCATGCCCAGGTCGTTGTGGCAATGCACCGACCAGACCGCCTTGTCGCTGTTGGGCACGCGTTCACGCAGGGTCTTGATGAAGCTGCCATACAGCTCGGGCACGGCGTAGCCCACGGTGTCAGGCACGTTGATGGTGGTGGCGCCTTCGGCGATCACCGCCTCGAGCACACGGCACAAAAAGTCCATCTCGCTGCGATAGCCGTCCTCGGGTGAGAACTCGATGTCAGCGCACAGGTTGCGGGCAAAGCGCACCGACTGCCTGGCCTGCTCCAGCACCTGCTCGGGCGTCATGCGCAGCTTTTTTTCCATGTGCAGCGGCGACGTGGCAATGAAGGTGTGGATGCGGGCCCGGTTGGCACCCTTGAGGGCCTCGGCGGCCCGCGAGATGTCGCGGTCATTGGCCCGCGACAGCGAGCAGATGGTCGAGTCCTTGATGGCGTTGGCGATCAGTTGCACGGCTTCAAAATCGCCATTCGAACTGGCGGCAAAGCCGGCCTCGATCACGTCCACCTTCAGGCGCTCCAGCTGGCGCGCGATGCGCAGCTTCTCGTCCTTGGTCATGGAGGCCCCGGGCGACTGTTCGCCGTCGCGCAGGGTGGTGTCAAAAATGATGAGTTTGTCGGTCATGGGAGTTCCTCTTTCTGCTGTCTCTGTCCCGGGCCTGTCAACCCGCCATGGCATCGGCGGGGGCCGTCGAAGCCATGGATTGTGCGCGTTGCCAACCCGAGAGTATGGCCTTGAGCGATGCGGCCACGATGTTGGTGTCCATTCCAACGCCGAACAGGGTGCGGTCGTTGACGCGCAACTCCAGGTAGGCCACGGCCCGCGCATCCGCGCCCTCGCCGACCGCATGCTCGTGGTAGTCCAGCACGCGGATGGCCTGGCCCGTGGACTGCGCCATGCCGCTCACAAATGCGTCGATGGGACCGGTGCCACCGCACTCGAATTCATGGTGCTGCCCGTTGAGCAGCACATTCGCGGTCATGACCACGCTGCCATCCGCCTGCTCGGTGACCTTGTGGTGCGGCGCCGCGGTGCCATCCAGGCCGTATTCACGCTCGAAGAGCTGCCACAGATCCCGGCCCGTGAGCTCCTTGCCCGAGGTGTCGGTCACGCCCTGCACCACCTGGCTGAACTCGATCTGCAGCCGGCGCGGCAACTCGAGCCCGTATTCGCTTTCGAGCAGGTAGGCAATGCCGCCCTTGCCCGACTGGCTGTTGACCCGGATCACGGCCTCGTAGCTGCGCCCCAGGTCTTTCGGGTCGATGGGGAGGTATGGAATGTCCCAGGCATCGCTGTCCCTGCGCACGGCAAAGGCCTTCTTGATGGCGTCCTGGTGCGAGCCCGAGAACGAGGTGTAAACCAGGTCCCCCGCATAGGGGTGGCGCGGATGCACCGGCAACTGGTTGCAGTACTCCACGGTGCTGCGGATCGAATCAATGTCGGAGAAGTCCAGTCCGGGCGACACGCCCTGGGTATAGAGGTTCAACGCCACATTGACCAGGTCCAGATTGCCCGTGCGTTCACCATTGCCGAACAAACAGCCCTCGACACGGTGCGCGCCCGCCTGCAACGCGAGCTCGGCGGCCGCCACGCCGGTTCCGCGGTCATTGTGCGGGTGCACCGAGATCACCACGCCAGCATGGTGCTTGAGTTTTCTGCACATCCATTCAATCTGGTCGGCAAAAATGTTCGGCGTGGCGTTTTCCACCGTGGTGGGCAGGTTCAGGATGATCGGGCGGCCCGGCCCCCAGGCCGCGATGGCGGTCTCGCAGGCCTGCAGCGAGACCTCGAGCTCGGCCATCGAGAAGGTTTCGGGCGAGTACTGCAACACCCACTCGGTGTCGGGCTGTTGGTCGGTCAGGTGCCGGATCATCGTGACATGGTGCTCGATCAACGCCATGACCTCAGGCACTTCCAGGCCAAACACGACGCGGCGCCAGACCGGTGCCACGGCGTTGTACACATGCACGATGGCCCGTCGCGCGCCGGCCAGCGACTCGACGGTGCGACCGATCAACTCCTCGCGCGCCGGCGTCATCACCTGGATGGTCACATCGTCGGGAATGAGATTTTCGTCGATGAGCTTGCGGACAAAGTCAAAGTCCGTTTGCGAGGCCGCCGGGAAGCCGACCTCGATTTCCTTGAAGCCGATCTTCACAAGCATCTGGAACATGCGCAGCTTGCGCAGCGGGTCCATGGGCTCGATCAGGGCCTGGTTGCCGTCGCGCAGATCCGTGCTGAGCCAGATGGGGGCCTGGGTAAGGACCGCATCCGGCCACGTCCGGTCGCGCAGGCCGATGGGCTTGAACGAAGGGTATTTGCTGGCTGGTTGTTTCAACATGGTGGGTTCTCGGTTCAAAAAACCAGCAGCCCAAGAAAAACGGCCCGCTGCTGGTGCAAACGGGCCGTTGATCGGGAAATGCGCGTGCGCTACCGTCTCCGCCCGTTGGGGGATAGCAGTAGGGCCAGCGAAATGTGGTGCATCGAATTACTTTAGCACAAGTTGGCGCATGTCAACAGTCCGGCCGTTCTTCACTTGTGCAGGCCGCGCTCGTCAGGCTCGTCGGTCGACGTGCTGATCACACTGGTTTGCTGGCCCTTGAAGCGGCGCCAGCCATAAACCACATAGCCGCTCAGGCCATAGACCACGAACAGGCTGAACAGCACCGTGGGCGGGTGGATGTTGATCACCGCGATGCCCAGCGCGATCAGCACGATCACGGCAAACGGCACGCTGCGCTTCATCTGCACATCCTTGAAGCTGTAGAACGGCACGTTGGTGACCATGGTCAGCCCGGCATACAGCGCAAAGGCAAACATGAACCAGGCGGCGTCGTAGCCCTTGACGCCAAGTTCGGTCATGAGCGAGATGAAACCCGCCACCAGGGCGGCGGCCGCCGGAGACGGCAGGCCCTGGAAATAGCGCTTGTCGACCACGCCGGTGTTGACGTTGAAGCGCGCCAACCGCAGCGCCGCGCAGGCGCAGTAGACAAAGGCCGCGAACCAGCCCCAGCGGCCCAGGCCCTTGAGCGCCCACTCATAGGCAATCAGCGCGGGCGCCGCGCCGAACGAGACCATGTCGGACAGCGAGTCCATCTGCTCGCCAAACGCGCTCTGGGTGTTGGTCATGCGGGCCACGCGGCCGTCCAGGCTGTCCAGGATCATGGCCGCGAACACGCCGACCGCGGCCATGTCAAAGCGCCCGTTCATGGCCATCACCACGGCGTAGAAGCCGCCAAACAGTGCGGCCAGGGTAAACAGGTTGGGCAGGATGTAGATGCCCTTGCGGCGCTTGCGCACCACCACGCCATCCACCACGGTGTGCCGGGGATCGTTGTTCATTCGATGAGTTTAAGTCAGCGCCGCCCGAAAATGTCAAAAGGCCACCCGGGGGTGGCCTTTCCTTTTCATTGACTGCAGGCGCAAGGATCAGTTGCGGGTCTGGTCCACCAGCTTGTTCTTCTTGATCCAGGGCATCATCGCGCGCAGGGTTTCGCCCACGGTTTCAATCTGGTGCTCGGCCGTCAGGCGGCGGCGGCTCAGCAGCGTCGGGGCGCCGGCCTTGTTTTCCAGGATAAAGCTCTTGGCGTACTCACCGGTCTGGATGTCCTTCAGGCACTGCTTCATGGCCTTCTTGGTCTCTTCCGTCACGATGCGCGGGCCGGTCACGTACTCGCCGTACTCGGCGTTGTTCGAGATCGAGTAGTTCATGTTGGCGATGCCGCCTTCATAGATCATGTCCACGATCAGCTTGAGCTCGTGCAGGCACTCGAAATACGCCATTTCAGGCGCGTAGCCGGCTTCCACCAGCGTCTCGAAGCCCGCCTTGATCAGCTCGACGGTGCCGCCGCACAGAACGGCCTGCTCACCGAACAGGTCGGTTTCGGTTTCTTCGCGGAAGTTGGTCTCGATGATGCCGGCCTTGCCGCCGCCATTGGCCATGGAGTAGGACAGGGCCAGGTCACGGGCCTTGCCGCTCTTGTCCTGGTGCACGGCCACAAGGTGGGGCACGCCGCCGCCCTGGGCGTAGGTGCCACGCACGGTGTGGCCCGGGGCCTTGGGGGCCACCATCCACACGTCCAGGTCGGCGCGGGGCGTGACGAATCCGTAGTGCACATTGAAGCCGTGGGCGAACACGAGGGAAGCACCGGACTTGATGTGGGGCTCGACATCGTTCTTGTAGACGTTGGCGATCTGCTCGTCGGGCAGCAGGATCATGACCACGTCGGCCGACTTGACCGCGTCAGCCACTTCCGCGACCTTCAGGCCTGCCTTCTCGACCTTGGGCCACGAAGCCCCGCCCTTGCGCAGGCCGACCACGACCTTGACGCCGCTGTCGTTGAGGTTCTGCGCATGGGCATGGCCCTGCGAACCGTAGCCGATGATCGCGACTGTCTTGCCCTTGATCAGGCTCAGGTCGCAGTCCTTGTCGTAATAAACCTTCATGGTTTCTCCTGTTGAAATCGTTGATGTGAAAAGAATGTTCAGGCGCGCAGGATGCGCTCGCCCCGGCCAATGCCGCTGGAGCCCGTGCGTACGGTTTCGAGAATGGCGCTGCGGTCAATCGCCTCAAGGAAGGCGTCGTTCTTGCCCTGGTCGCCCGTGAGTTCGATGGTGTAGCTCTTCTCGGTCACGTCGATGATGCGGCCGCGGAAGATGTCGGCCATGCGCTTCATCTCCTCGCGCTCCTTGCCCACCGCGCGCACCTTGACCATCATGAGCTCGCGCTCGGTGTAGGCGCCTTCGGTCAGGTCGACCACCTTGACCACTTCGATCAGGCGGTTCAGGTGCTTGGTGATCTGCTCGATCACGTCGTCCGAACCGGTGGTCTGGATCGTCATGCGCGACAGCGAGGCATCCTCGGTCGGCGCCACGGTGAGCGATTCGATGTTGTAGCCACGGGCCGAGAACAGGCCCACCACGCGGGAAAGAGCGCCGGGCTCGTTTTCCAGCAGGACAGCAATGATGTGTTTCATGATTTGAAGACTCCTCTTTTCGCCGCCCTCCCCCATGCACGGTAATGCACGGGCTTGGCAAGCAATAGATTCGTCCGGGTTTGCTATTGAACTGATAGCTGAATATGCCCGCTGGACGCGGACTACAGCCCCATTTTATATCCAGGCCTAAAGATCTTCCGATCCCAGCAGCATTTCGGTGATGCCGGCGCCGGCCTTGACCATCGGGAACACGTTCTCGGTGGGGTCGGTGCGGAAATCCATGAACACCGTGCAGTCCTTGAGCTTGCGCGCCTCGCGCAACGCGGGCTCCACGTCCTGCGGCCGCTCGATCAGCATGCCGACGTGGCCATAGGCCTCGGCCAGCTTCACGAAGTTGGGCAGCGCGTCCATGTAGCTGTGGCTGTAGCGGCCTTCGTAGTCCAGCTCCTGCCACTGGCGCACCATGCCCAGGTAGCGGTTGTTCAGCGAGACGATCTTGATTGGCGTGTTGTACTGCAGGCAGGTGGACAGTTCCTGGATGCACATCTGCACCGAGCCCTCACCGGTGATGCAATAGACCTCGCTGTCGGGCTTGGCGAGCTTGATGCCCATGGCGTAGGGGATGCCCACGCCCATGGTGCCCAGGCCGCCGGAATTGATCCAGCGGCGCGGCTCGTCAAAGCGGTAGTACTGGGCCGCCCACATCTGGTGCTGGCCCACGTCGGAGGTGATGTAGGTGTCGGCGTCCCTGGTCATGTTCCACAGCGTCTCGACGACGTACTGGGGCTTGATGACTTCCTTGTTGTTGCGGTCGTACTTGAGGCAGTCGCGCTTGCGCCAGCCGTCAATGGTTTCCCACCAGCCCCCCAGGGCACCGGCGTCGGGCTTGATATCGCTCTCGCGCACCATGGCGATCAGCTCGGCCAGCACTTCCTTGACGTCGCCCACGATGGGGATGTCCACCTTGACGCGCTTGGAGATGCTCGACGGGTCGATGTCGATGTGGATGATCTTGCGTTCGTTCTGCGCGAAATGCTTGGGGTTGCCGATCACGCGGTCGTCAAAGCGCGCGCCCACGGCCAGCAGCACGTCGCAATTCTGCATGGCGTTGTTGGCTTCGATGGTGCCGTGCATGCCCAGCATGCCCAGGAACTTGCGGTCGCTGGCCGGGTAGGCGCCCAGGCCCATCAGCGTGTTGGTGCAGGGATAGCCCAGCAGGTCCACCAGGGTGCGCAGTTCCTGCGTGGCATTGCCCAGCAGCACGCCACCGCCGGTGTAGATGTAGGGCCGCTTGGCATTGAGCAGCAGTTGCAGCGCCTTGCGGATCTGGCCGCCATGGCCCTTGCGCACGGGGTTGTACGAGCGCATTTCCACCGATTCCGGGTAGCCGGCATAGGTGGTCTTGTTGAACGACACGTCCTTGGGGATGTCCACCACCACCGGGCCGGGACGGCCGCTGCGGGCGATGTGGAAGGCCTTTTTCATGACCATGGCCATGTCACGCACGTCCTTCACCAGGAAGTTGTGCTTGACGATCGGACGCGTGATGCCCACGGTGTCGCATTCCTGGAACGCATCGAGGCCAATGGCGGCCACCGGGACCTGCCCGGTGATGATCACCATCGGGATGCTGTCCATGTAGGCGGTGGCGATGCCGGTGATGGCGTTGGTCACGCCGGGCCCCGATGTAACGAGCGCCACGCCCACGTCGCCGGTGGCGCGGGCATAGCCGTCGGCCGCGTGCACGGCGGCCTGCTCGTGGCGCACCAGCACGTGCTGGATGGTGTCCTGCTTGTAGAACGCGTCGTAGATGTGCAGGACCGCGCCACCCGGGTAACCCCAGATGTACTTGACGCCTTCAGCCTGAAGCGCCTTGACGAGGATTTCGGAACCGCGCAGTTCCTGCGAATGGGATGAAGCGGATGCCGCTGCCGCCGAGATTTCGGCCTTTGAAATTTCCATGATCAACCTTTGTGAATTTCTCTGACGAAAAACCTTGGGTGCCCCTTGCCGTGCTCTTGTGGAGTGGGTCGGGACTTAGAGCCAAAACCATGGGCGGGCTGCTTGCACCGCCGGATCAGGGCTCGTTTGCCTTTTGACTTGCAGCGCCGATTATCGCACTGCCGCGCCCGTAGCGCCACAAACCGCCCGGGGCGATGCCATAATTTGCGGTTTCCCGCACGCTGTCCGGGGCCCTTGCCGCCGGAACAGGATCAAGGCCCTCCCTCCGAGAACGCTGCCCAGCTGCCGACCTTTGGCTACCGAACAAGAACTCTCCGAGCTCCTCAAAAGCGTTGAAAAGCGGGCCTTCAAGCGCGCCCTGTACCACGTCAGGGACACCGAGGCGGCGCTGGACATCGTGCAGGACAGCATGATGAAGCTGGCCGAGCACTATGGCGACAAGCCGCCGGCCGAGCTGCCCATGCTGTTCCAGCGCATCCTGTCCAACTGCATGCTGGACTGGTTCCGGCGCCAGAAAACGCGCAACGCCCTGTTTTCGAACATGAGCGACTTCGAATCCGGGTCGGATGACGGGGATTTCGATTTGCTGGAAACTTATGCAGCCTCCGACGGCTCTCAAGGCGCTGAAAGCAGCGAGCAGTCGCTGGGCCGGGCCCAGATATTGCGTGAGATCGAGGCTGAAATACAACAACTGCCCGGTCGTCAACGGGAAGCCTTCCTCCTGCGTTACTGGGAGGAGATGGACGTGGCGGAAACGGCCGCGGCCATGGGCTGTTCCGAAGGCAGTGTCAAAACGCACTGCTCCAGGGCAGTCCAGGCCCTCAGCAAGGCTCTGAAGGCAAAGGGAATCCAGACATGAGCAATTCGATCCAACACCAGACCCAGCTGCAGCAGGACCGCCTTGGCCTGCGCCTGGCGGCGCGCCTGTCCGAGGGCGCCGACGACCTGCCCTACGACATCGCCGAGCGCCTGCGTGCCTCGCGCGTGCGGGCGCTGGCGCAGCGCAAGGTGCTCAAGGTACGCCCCGTGCGCGTGGTATCGATGTCCGGCGGCGCCGCCACCCTGGGTTTTGACGGCGACCACCTCGGCTGGTGGGGCCGCGTGGCCTCCACCCTGCCCCTGGTCATGCTGGCGGCGGGCCTGATCGCCATCAATGTCATCCAGAATGAAAACCGCGCGCAGGAGGTGGCCGAGGTCGACGCCGCCCTGCTGATTGACGACCTGCCCCCGTCGGCCTACGCCGATCCGGGCTTCATCCAGTTCCTCAAGGCCGGCGGCGAGCGGGAACTGTAGGCACCATGGTCCTTTCCGCCGCGGCCTGTGCCGCCGCTACTGCCTTGCGCCGCCCTGTCCCTGCCCTGTCGTTGGCGGTGGGCGCGCTGCTGCTGGCAGGCGCCTCGACCGGCGTGCTTGCGCAATCCCCAGCCCCAAGCCCGGCCACGCCGCCCGCGACCAATATGCCCGCCACGGTGGCCAGGCCAGCCGCTGCCCGAGCCTCGGCGCCGCGACCGGCCAAGGCACCCGTCGGCTCCGGCTGGAAAGAGCTCTCTGCCGCGCAGCAGCAATCGTTGCAGCCGCTGGCCGCGCAGTGGGACAAGCTCAGCGAGGGCCAGAAACGCAAGTGGATTGCCCTGGCCAGGAACTACCCCAAGCTGGCCCCCGACGAACAGGCCAAGCTGCACAGCCGCATGACCGAGTGGGTGGCCCTGAGCCCCCAGCAGCGCACCCAGGCCCGGCTGAACTTTGCCAACACCAAGCGCCTCTCGCCCGACGATAAAAAGGCCAAATGGGCGGCCTACCAGTCGCTCAGCGCCGAAGAAAAGCAGAAGCTCGCTGCGCGCGCGGACCCCAAACCCAAGGGCGTGGCCGCCGCGGTCAAGCCTGTGCCTCCCCAGAAACTGGCCAAGATCGGCAAGGACCGAGGCGCCGACCCGAAAGCCCCCGCCGCGGCCGGCCCGGGGCCGGTCGATCACAATACGCTCTTGCCGCAACAGCCGCCTGGCTCGACACCGGCTGCCCCTGCGCAGACCCACTGAGCCCTGCAACCACTGATGACCGACCTGACTGACGGGCCCGCCCCGGCGCCCGGACCTGACACGCCTTCTTCCCGACCCGCACTCGCCGCGCCCCCGCTGCGCCGGCGCATGGCCTGCTGGCTCTACGAAGGCATCCTGCTGTTCGCCGTGGTCTTCGTTGCGGGCTGGCTGTTCAGCACCCTGGGGCAGATGCGCAATGCCATGGACGAGCGCCGGCACCTGCTGCAGGCCTTCCTGTTCGTGGTGTTCGGCATCTATTTCACCTGGTTCTGGGCCCACGGCCAGACCCTGGCCATGAAGACCTGGGACATCCGTGTGGTGGACACCGCTGGCCAACCGGTCAGCCAGTGGCGGGCACTGGCGCGCTATGCGCTGTGCTGGCTCTGGTTCCTGCCGCCGCTCGCGGCCATCGCCCCGTTCAGCCTGTCCGGTGGCGAATCGGTGGTGATCCTCGGCGGCTGGGTGGCGGTCTGGGCCCTGCTGAGCCGCTTTCATCCGCAGCAGCAGTTCTGGCACGACGCGCTGGCCGGCACGCGCCTGGTCTCCTCGCCTCCCCTGAGCAAATGAGGCCGTCATCTGGCTGCGCGACAATCCCGCCATGATCGACGTCAATCCCCAAAAGGCCCGGACCGGATTCAACCGCGTCTGGCACGCCACCGGCTACTCACTGGAGGGCCTGCGCGCCGGCTGGGGCGAAACCGCATTCCGCCAGGAAGCCATCGCGGCCATCGTGCTGCTGCCCGCGTCGCTGTGGCTGGGGCGCAGCTGGGTCGAGGTGGCGCTGCTGGCGGGCTCGGTGTTGATCCTCATGATCGTGGAACTGCTGAACACCGGCATCGAGACCGCCATTGACCGGATCGGGCCCGAATGGCACGACCTGTCCAAGCGCGCCAAGGACATGGGCAGCGCCGCCGTGCTGCTGAGCCTGCTGATGTGCGCGGGCATCTGGGCCGCGGCCCTGTGGCACCGTTTCGCGGCATGAACCCGGCCTTTTCAGTCTGCGTCTATTGCGGCTCGCGGCCAGGCACGGACCCGGCCTTTGCCGCCGTGGCCCGCGTGGTCGGAACCTGGATCGGCGGACACGGCGGGCAACTGGTCTATGGCGGCGGCAACAACGGCCTGATGGGCGTGGTGGCCGACGCCACCCTGGCCGCCGGCGGCCGCGTCGTGGGCATCATTCCCAGGGCGCTGGTCGAGAAGGAATGGGCCAAGCGCGACTGCACCGAACTGCATGTGGTCGAGAGCATGCATGACCGCAAACGCATGATGGCCGAGCGCGCCGACGCCTTTGTGGCGCTGCCCGGGGGCATCGGCACCTTCGAGGAGCTGTTCGAGGTCTGGACCTGGCGCCAGCTGGGCTACCACGACAAGCCCGTGGGCCTGCTCAATGCCGGGGGCTACTACGACGCCCTGCTTGCGTTCCTGCAGTCCACCGTGCAGCAGGGCTTCATGGGCGACTGGCAGATGGGCTTGCTGAAGGTGGACACCGATGCGCAGCGGCTGCTCGAAGCCGTGGTGCAGGCAGCGGGCCAGTCCACCGGCCGGCTGCAGGCTTCGCAGATCTGAACCGCCGCCGTGCCCCGGGGCCGGCGTCCAAATAGTCGCCCGGGATGGCCCCGCAAGCCTATACTGCGCTGGTGAAAGAATGACTCTTTCCAGGGAAAGGCAGCGATCGGGCCACCATGTCCAGTGCTGACAAGATTCACAGAATCCATCGCCTGTATGCCGTTTCCAGCGGCATCAACCAGGCGATTGTCCGCATTGCCGACGAGACCCTGCTCTATGAGGAAGCCTGCCGCATCGCGGTGGAAGACGGCGGCCTGCTGATGGCCTGGGTGGGGCTGGCGTCCGTTCCCGGCGAGACGCTTCGGGTGGTGGCCCGCTGGGGCCGTGACGACGGCTACCTCGAGGCCGTTCAGGTCACCACCGATGCCACCCAGCTTGCGGGCCAGGGCCCCGGTGGCGAGGCCTTCCGCACCGGCCGGCCCTCCGTGTGCAATGACATCGAGGCCAGTGGCCAGTTCTTCGGCTCGCGCGACCAGGCCCTGGCTCGGGGCTTTCGCAGTTGCGGCGCCTTTCCCATCCGGTTCTCGGACCAGTCCGTGGGGGTGTTCCTGGTCTACGCCGCAGAACCCGGGTATTTCGATGCCGACGAGCTGTCTCTGCTCACGGCGCTGGCGGACAATTTCTCGTTCGCCGTCCAGGCCCGCCAGCGCGACGTCCAGCGGCGCCAGGCCGAAGCCGCCCTGCGGGCCAGCGAAGCGCGCCTGCGCGCGCTCATCAACGCCGAACCCGAGTGCGTGAAGACCATCTCGCTGGACGCCCGCGTGCTCGACATCAACCCCGCCGGCCTGCGCGCCATCGAGGCCCCGTCGCTGGAGGCGGTCCGCGGGCTGCCGGTGCTGGGCTTCATCCACCCCGAGGACCAGAGCGACTACCGGACCCTGCACGACCGGGTGGCCGCGGGCGGCAACGGCCAGCTCGAGTACCGCGCGCTCACGCGCAGCGGCGCCGTCCGCTGGATGGACAACCACTCGGTCCCGTTGCGCGCCGAGGACGGCAGCGTGGACAGCGTGCTGAGCGTGTCGCGCGACGTGACCGCGCGCAAGGCGGCCGAGGACGAAACCCGGCAACTCGCGGCCCGCCTGGCCGAAACCCTCGAAAGCATGACCGACGCGCTGGTCACCGTGGACCCCCAGTGGCGCTTCACCTATATCAACCGCGAGGCCGAAAGGGTGCTCAAGCGACCGCGCCACGAGTTGCTGGGCGCCAACATGTGGGTGGAGTTTCCTGACGGCAAGGGCTCGATTTTTGAACAGCAGTACCAGCGCGCCATCCGCGAGCAGCGGACGGTGGAGTTCGAGGACTTCTACGAGCCGCTGGGTGCCTGGCTCGAAGTGCACGCCTGCCCGTCGCCCCAGGGCCTGACCATTTACTTTCGCGACGCCAGCGCGCGCCACGAGGCGCAGGACGAGATCCTGCGGCTGAACGCCGAGCTTGAGCAGCGCGTGGGCGAGCGCACCGCCCAGCTCGAGGCCGCCAACCGCGAGCTCAGCGCGTTCTCGTACTCGGTGGCGCACGACCTGCGTTCACCGCTGGCGGCCATCAGCGGATTCCAGCACGCGCTGGAGCAATCACTGGGCGATGCGGTGACAGACAAGATGCGCCACTACCTGGCCCGCATGCGCGCCGGGCTGGTGCAGACCCAGGACATGATCGACGCGCTGCTGGCGCTGTCACGCGTGTCGCGCGCGGAGCTGCGCTGGGAGTCCATGGACCTCGTGCCCCTGGCGCGCGCCGCGTTCGACGCCTGCCGCCAGCATGACAGCGGCCGGCAGGCGATGCTGCAGGTGCCCGACCAGATCCGCATCTGGGGCGACCCGCGCCTGCTGCAACTGGTCATGGACAACCTGATTGGCAACGCCTGGAAATTCTCGGCCCACACCGACTGCGCGGTGATCAGCGTCGGGGTGGAGCAAGGTGCGAACGGCGAAGCCGTCTTCCGGGTGTCGGACAACGGCGTGGGCTTTGACATGGCCTATGCGGACAAGCTGTTTGGCGCCTTCCAGCGCCTGCACCGCCAGGATGAGTTCCCGGGCACCGGCATCGGGCTGGCCAATGTCTGGCGCATCGTGTCCATGCATGGCGGCCGGGTCTGGGGTGAATCGGCGCCCGGCCAGGGCGCCACCTTCCGCTTCACGCTGGGGCGTCACGCCCCGGATTGAGCCCTGGCGGGGCTCAGACCGCCGATTCGTCGGTTTCGCCGGTGCGGATGCGCACCACGCGCTCCACGCTGGTCACGAAGATCTTGCCGTCGCCGATCTTGCCCGTGCGCGCGGCCTTGACGATGGCGTCCACGCAGCGCTCGACGTCGTCGTCCTTGACCACCACCTCCACCTTGACCTTGGGCAGGAAATCGACCACGTACTCGGCACCGCGGTACAGCTCGGTGTGGCCCTTCTGGCGGCCGAAGCCCTTGACTTCGGTGACCGTGAGGCCGGTCACGCCGCACTCGGCGAGCGACTCGCGCACCTCTTCGAGCTTGAACGGTTTGAGGATGGCGGTGATCTGCTTCATGGATGGTGTCCCCAGGGTGATGGGCCGGGCCGGCGGCTGCACCGCTACGCCCCGCCCTGTTGGTTAAAGGTACTTGCTGGTTATAGGATAGCGCCAATCCTTGCCGAAGCTGCGGTGGCTGACCCTAATCCCCACGGGCGACTGGCGGCGCTTGTATTCGTTGATCTTGATCAGCCGCGTGACGCGCGCCACGTCGGCGGCCGGATAACCCGCGGCCACGATCTCGGCGGCCGACTGGTCGTTTTCCATGTAGCGCTCCAGGATGGCGTCCAGCACCTCGTAGGGCGGCAGGCTGTCCTGGTCCTTCTGGTCGGGCCGCAGCTCGGCGCTGGGCGGGCGCGTGATGATGCGCTCGGGAATGGGGTTGGCCCCCGTGCCAAACGGGTCGTGCGCGTTGCGCCAGCGCGCCAGGCGGAACACCGCGGTCTTGAGCAGGTCCTTGATCACGGCAAAGCCGCCGGCCATGTCGCCGTACAGCGTGCAGTAGCCCGTGGCCATCTCGCTCTTGTTGCCCGTGGTCAGCACGATGCTGCCGAACTTGTTGGACAGCGCCATCAGCAGCGTGCCGCGGATGCGGGCCTGGATGTTTTCCTCGGTGGTGTCCTCGGGCAGGCCCTTGAACTCGCCCGCCAGCGAGGTCTTGAAGGCCTCGAACTGCGGCACGATGGAGATCTCGTCATAGCGCACGCCCAGGCGGGCCGCCATGTCGCGCGCGTCAATCCAGGAGATGTCGGCCGTGTAGGGCGAGGGCATCATCACCGCGCGCACCCGGCCGGCGCCCAGCGCATCGACCGCAATGGCCAGCACCAGCGCCGAGTCGATCCCGCCCGACAGGCCCAGCAGCACGCCGGGGAAGCCGTTCTTGCCGATGTAGTCGCGCACGCCCAGCACCAGGGCGCTCCACAGGTCGGCGTCGGCGTGGGGCTCGGGCGCCAGTTCTGCTACCAGATTGATAGCGCCGCGCGCCCGCCCCGCCTGGACTGCAAACAGATTCTCTTCAAAACTCGGGGCCCGGCCCGCGACCTGGCCGTCAGCGCCGATGGCGAACGACCGGCCCTCGAACACCACCTCGTCCTGCCCGCCCACCAGGTGGGCGTAGACCAGCGGCAGCCCGCAGGCGCGCACCCGCTCGCGCATGGTGGCCTCGCGCTCGCCGCCCTTGCCCGCATGGAACGGCGAGGCGTTGATCACCGCCAGCAGCTCGGCGCCGGCCTCGCGGGCCAGCCGGGCCGGCTCCTCGAACCAGGCGTCCTCGCAGATCAGCAGGCCGATGCGCACGCCCTGCACCTCGAACACGCAGGTGTCCTGCCCCGGCGTGAAATACCGGCGCTCGTCAAACACCTGGTAGTTGGGCAGCTCGCGCTTGGCGTAGGTGGCCAGCACCCGGCCCTCGCGCAGCACGCTGGCCGCGTTGTGGCGCTGCTGCACGGCCACGCTGCGGGTGCGCTGGTCGCCCCCGGTGGGGTGGCCCACCACCACGGTCATGTCCTTTAACCCGGCGAGTTCGCGGGCCACCGTTTTCACGGCATCATCACAGGCCGCGATGAAGGCGGGCCGCAGGAACAGGTCCTCGGCCGCATAGCCGCAGATGGACAGTTCGGGCGTGAGCAGCAGGCGGGCGCCGTCCGCGTGGGCGGACCGGGCCGCCTCGATGATTTTGGCGGCGTTGCCCGGCATGTCGCCCACCACGAAATTGAGCTGGGCGACGCAGAGTTTGAGAGTCATACCAAGAGTGAAAAATAGCTCGAACGATTATGTCACCCGGGTGCTGGCCTCGCCGCTGGAGGTGGATGCCGCCGCATGGAACGGCCTGCTCGCGCTGCAGGGCCAGCCCGGCCCGTTCATGCGCCACGAGTACCTGGCCGCCCTGCACCACAGCGGCAGCGCCACGCCCGACAGCGGCTGGGCGCCCTGCTTTGTCACGCTCTGGCAGGGCACGGAGCTGCACGCGGCCTGCGCGCTGTACCTCAAGAACCACTCCTATGGCGAATATGTATTTGACTGGGCCTGGGCCAACGCCTACGAGCAGCATGGCCTGGCCTACTACCCCAAGGCGGTGGCGGCCGTGCCCTTCACACCGGTGCCCGGTGCCCGCCTGCTGGCGCGCACCGACGCCGCGCGCGCCGTGCTGGTGCGCACCCTGCTGGCCCTGTGCCAGACGCAGAAGCTGTCGTCGCTGCACCTGCTGTTTGGGGCCGGCGACGACATTGCCGCCTGCGAAGACGCGGGCCTGATGCTGCGCCACACGGTGCAGTTCCACTGGAAGAATGCCCAGGCGCCCTACGCCAGCTTCGACGCCTTTCTGGCCAGCCTGAACCAGGAAAAGCGCAAGAAGATCCGCCAGGAGCGGCGCAAGGTGGCCGAGGCCGGCGTGCACTTTCGCTGGGCCCGCGGCGCCGGCATCACGCCCGCTGACTGGGACTTCTTTTACCGCTGCTACGAGCGCACCTACCTGGAGCACGGCAACGCGCCCTACCTCACGCGCGACTTCTTCCGGCGCATGGCGCAGACCATGCCCGAGCACTGGCTGCTGTTTGTGGCCGAGCGCAACGGCCAGCCGATTGCTACGAGTTTGATAGCACTGAATGACCGCCAGTCCTGGACTCCAGGCCAAAATGGCTCTGAATCCTGGCCCGCCACCGCCTACGGCCGCTATTGGGGCGCGCTGGAGCGCGTGGATTGCCTGCACTTCGAGGCCTGCTACTACCAGCCGCTGGACTGGTGCATCCAGCACGGCTACCAGACCTTTGAGGGCGGCGCGCAGGGCGAGCACAAGATGGCGCGGGCCCTGATGCCGGTCAGGACCACCAGCGCCCACTGGCTGGCCCACCCGGCCTTTGCCGACGCGGTGCAGCGCTTCCTGGAGCGCGAGGGTGATGGCATCAGCGACTACATCGAACACCTGGACGCGCGCAGCCCGTTCAGGCAAGACAAACCCTAGTGCGCGGGCGCAATCGGCCGGGTTAAGGTGGGCGTCCACGGAGACACCCACCCCATGAAATCACTGAGCGGCCTCGACGCCACCTTCCTGTACCTCGAAACCCCGGAAACGCCCATGCACGTGGGCTCGCTCAACCTCTATGAGCTGCCGCGCGGCTTCAAGGGCAGCTTCCACAAGGCGCTGCAGGAGCACATTGGCCGGCGCATGCACCTGGCGCCCATCTTCAGCCGCCGCCTGGCCTTCATGCCACTGGACCTGGGCCACCCGATCTGGGTCGAGGCCGACGAAGTCGATCTGGACTTCCACATCCGCAAGGTCAAGGGCAGCAAGCTCAGCGTCAAGCAGGTGGAGGCCATGGCCGCCCAGCTGCACGGCCAGCTGATCGACCGCGAACACCCGCTATGGGAGTTCTATGTGTTTGACAGCATCACGCCGCCGCCCGACATGGCCATCGAGGGCAAGCTGGTGGCCTTCTATTCCAAGATCCACCACGCCGCGCTCGACGGCAAGGGCGGCACGGTGCTGGCCAACGCCATGCTCGACGTGGCGCCCGTGCCGCGCGAGGTGGCGCCGCCCGACCTGTCCCGCAAGCGCCGCACGGCCGGCGACCTCAAGATCGGCGAGATGATTGGCGCGGTATTTTCCAACTCGCTCGCGCAGTACGCCAAGCTGGCGCGCTCGCTGCCCGCGGCCGCGGGCTCGCTGGGCGGCGCGGTGGCCCGGCAGTCGGTCAAGGGCGGCGACAAGGGCCTGACCAGCCTGCGGCCCAAGTCGCCGATCAGCCTGGCGCCCAAGACCATCTTCAACGCCGGCATCACGCGCGACCGCGTGTTTGCCACCGCCAGCGTGCCCTTTGCCGAGTGCAAGGCCATGGCCAGGGCCGTGGGCGGCTCGTTCAACGACATCGTGCTGTGGATCTGCTCCACGGCGCTGCGCAACTACCTGACGAAGCACGCCACCCTGCCACGCAAGCCGCTGATTGCCGCCATGCCGGTAAGCCTGCGCGAGGAAAGCAACAAGGAACTCAACAACCAGGCCTCGATCACCGTGGTCGACCTGGGCACCCACCTGGCCCACCCCATGAAGCGCATGAACGCCATCATGGCGTCCACCAGCAAGGTCAAGGAGGCGCTGATCAACCTCAAGTCGGTGCTGCCCACCGACTACCCCTCGTTCCTCTCGCCCTGGGTGGTGGGCGGCGCGGCGCGCGCCGTGTTCAAGACCTATGGCCGCAGCGGCGTGGCCGACCGCCTGCCATCCATCGCCAACCTGGCCATCAGCAATGTGCCGGGCCCGCAGGTGCCGCTGTACCTGGCTGGCGCGCGCATGCTGACCTTTCACCCGCTGTCGATCGTGATGCACGGGCTGGCGCTCAACATCACCATCCAGACCTATGCGGGCAGCGTGGACTTCGGCGTGATCGCCGACAAGAAGGCCGTGCCCCATGTGCAGGACCTGGCCGATGCGCTCGAGGCGGCCTTTGAAGAAGCACAAAAGTTGTACGCCATGGCCCAGCCCTCGGTAGTAACCCCTGCACCCCCGGTCGCCAAGGCGACGCAATCGAAGACGCGCGACTCTAAACCCGGAACATCCCCCGCAGCGAAAACCGCCAAAGCTGCTACCGTGCGGGGCAGCAAAACAACCACGGGAAAGAAGGCAACCGATGCTCATGGCCACCCAGCGACAAGACCTGCCCCTCGACGATCTGCCGCCGCCAAGCCTCGCACTGCTCGCGCTTGAGTTTCGCGCCCCCTGGGAGTTTGGCTCCCTGCTGCCCGCCTGGCCCGCGCTGCAGCGCGCCCCGGCCGGCGACGGGCATTCGGTCGTGGTCTTCCCCGGCCTGAGCGCCAGCGATGCCTCCACCATCCCCTTGCGGCGCTACCTGGGCTCGCTCGGCTACGACGTGCAGGGTTGGACCCAGGGATTCAACTTCGGCCCCCGGGCCGGTGTGCTGGAGGCCGCCAAGCGGCAGGTCCTGGAACGCCATGAGGCCACGGGCCGCAAGGTCAGCCTGATCGGCTGGAGCCTGGGCGGGGTCTATGCACGTGAACTGGCCAAGGAACTGCCCGGCAGCGTGCGCGGCGTCATCACGCTGGGCACGCCGTTTGCCGGCCCGCCCAAGTCCACCAACGCCTGGCGCATTTACGAGCTCACCAGCGGCCGCACCATCGAGCGCGAAGCCGAGAACTACAACCTGCCCGAGGCGCCGCCGGTGCCCACCACCAGCATCTTCTCGCGCTCAGACGGCATCGTGGCCTGGCAGGGCAGCTTCCAGAAGCCGGCGCCGCACAACCCGCACACCGAAAACATCGAGGTCGTGGCCAGCCACATCGGCATTGGCCTGAACCCCAGCGCCTGGTGGGCCGTGGCCGACCGGCTGGCCCAGCCCGAAAGCCAATGGCAGCCGTTTGACCGCAGCGGGCTGTTCGGGCTCAAGGGGTTGCTGTATCCGGACCCGCATCGTTGACGGGGATGCCCGTCCTTCTTTTTAAGCGTGCACGCCTGACGCAAGGGGGTGAGGCCTGGGCCACCAGAGCCCCGGCCCCTTCGGGTGAGCCGCTGCAGTGCTCAGAGCGGGCACACCTGATGGGCACGCGATTGACGCCCGGTATGTTCAAGCCCGTCAGCCCGCTCTTGCGCGCTTCGCGCCCGGGACTCTTGATCGGTGGCCCAGGCCTCACCCCCTCGCGTCAGGCTTCGAGCGCTCGGGCCGCCCGATGGGTCACTCGCCAACACGGCGCCGCCCCGGCAGGCCTTCACCAGAACTGCAAGCAGGGCCCCTGAGAATCAGCCCTGCTGGGCCTTCTCGTAGTTGGCGATCCCGTCCATCACTTCCTTGCGGGCGGCTTCGGGGCCTTCCCAGCCGAGGATCTTGACCCACTTGCCGGGCTCCAGGTCCTTGTAGTGCTCGAAGAAATGCGAGATGGTCTTCAGGCGCAGCGGGTTCAGGTCTTCGGGCTTTTGCCACTGGGTGTAGATGGCCAGCACCTTGTCGATGGGCACGGCCAGCACCTTGCCGTCCTGCCCGGCCTCGTCTTCCATTTTCAGGATGCCGATCGGCCGGCAGGGCACGACCACGCCCGGGATCAGCGGCACGGGCGTGATCACCAGCACGTCAACCGGGTCACCGTCGCCGCTGATGGTCTTGGGCACATAGCCGTAGTTGGTCGGGTAGTGCATGGACGTGCTCATGAAGCGGTCCACGAAGATGGCGCCGGTTTCCTTGTCCACTTCGTACTTGATGGGGTCGGCGTTCATCGGGATCTCGATGATCACGTTGAAGGACTCGGGAACATTCTTGCCGGCGGAGACTTTGTCGAGGGACATGGATTGCTTCTGAAAAATTAAGACAGGGAGATGAAGATAAGGATTAACCCTGATTTTACTTTCATGGACCTTGCCGGCCTCGCCGTGTGCGGTTTTTCACGGTACATTGCGCCAGTTGGCCAATCGTCTCCCCTTGTGGAGCTGCGAGGAAGCAACGCAGCGGGGGATCAACCGGTGCGTTGGCCCCCTCCAAGCGAAAACAACGAAGGAGATTCTCATATGACAGGCAACTCGGCGCTGATTCTGGCGCTCGTCTGCGGATTCATCGCGGTGGCTTACGGCTTCTGGGCCCGCGGCTGGATTCTTTCCCAGGACGCGGGCAACGCCCGCATGCAGGAGATCGCGGCGGCCATCCAGGCCGGTGCGGCGGCCTACCTTGCACGGCAGTACAAGACCATTGGCATCGTCGGCGTGGTGCTGGCCGTGCTGATCGGCATCTTTCTGGACGGCAAGACGGCCATTGGCTTCGTGATCGGCGCGGTGCTGTCGGGCGCCTGCGGCTTCATCGGCATGAACGTCTCGGTCCGCGCCAACGTGCGCACGGCCCAGGCCGCGACCAAGGGCATCGGCCCGGCGCTGGACGTGGCCTTCCGCGGCGGCGCCATCACCGGCATGCTGGTGGTGGGCCTGGGGCTGCTGGGCGTGGCCGGCTTCTACTGGTTTCTCACGGGCGGCACGCCCACGGGTGACGGCAAGGCGCTGGCCGCCATGCTCAACCCGCTGATCGGCTTTGCCTTTGGCTCGTCGCTGATCTCGATCTTCGCGCGGCTGGGCGGCGGCATCTTCACCAAGGGCGCCGACGTGGGCGCCGACCTGGTGGGCAAGGTCGAAGCCGGCATCCCCGAGGACGACCCGCGCAACCCGGCCGTGATCGCCGACAACGTGGGCGACAACGTGGGTGACTGCGCCGGCATGGCGGCCGACCTGTTCGAGACCTATGCCGTGACGCTGATCGCCACCATGGTGCTGGGCGCCCTGCTGGTGGCCGCGGCCCCGGTCAATGCGGTGCTGTACCCGCTGGTGCTGGGCGCGGTGTCCATCGTGGCGTCCATCATCGGCTGCTTCTTCGTGCGGGCCTCGCCGGGCATGAAGAACGTGATGCCGGCCCTGTACAAGGGCCTGGCGGTGGCCGGCGTGCTGTCGCTGATCGCCTTTTACTTCGTCACGACCTGGATCATTCCGGACAACGCCTTCGGTGGCACGGGCGCGCAGATGAAGCTGTTTGGCGCCTGCTTCGTGGGCCTGGCGCTCACGGCCGCGCTGGTCTGGATCACCGAGTTCTACACCGGCACCCAGTACTCGCCGGTGCAGCACATCGCGCAGGCCTCGACCACCGGCCACGGCACCAACATCATTGCCGGCCTGGGCGTGTCCATGCGCTCCACGGCCTGGCCCGTGGTGTTTGTCTGCCTGGCCATCCTGGCGGCTTACAGCCTGGCCGGCCTGTACGGCATTGCCATCGCGGCCACCTCCATGCTGAGCATGGCCGGCATCGTGGTGGCGCTGGACGCCTACGGCCCCATCACCGACAACGCCGGCGGCATTGCCGAGATGTCGGAGCTGCCCGCCAGCGTGCGCGACATCACCGACCCGCTGGACGCGGTGGGCAACACCACCAAGGCCGTGACCAAGGGCTACGCCATCGGCTCCGCCGGCCTGGCCGCGCTGGTGCTGTTTGCCGACTACACCCACAAGCTGGAGACCTATGGCCGCGCCATCACCTTTGACCTGTCTGACCCGATGGTGATCGTGGGCCTGTTCATCGGCGGGCTGATCCCCTACCTGTTCGGTGCCATGGCGATGGAGGCCGTGGGCCGCGCCGCCGGTTCAGTGGTGGTGGAAGTGCGCCGCCAGTTCGCCGAGATCAAGGGCATCATGGAAGGCACGGCCAAGCCCGAATACGGCGTGGCCGTGGACATGCTGACCAAGGCCGCGATCAAGGAAATGATGATCCCGTCGCTGCTGCCGGTGGTCGTGCCCATCGTGGTCGGCCTGGTGCTGGGCCCCAAGGCGCTGGGCGGCCTGCTGATGGGCACCATCGTGACCGGCCTGTTCGTGGCCATCTCCATGTGCACCGGCGGCGGTGCCTGGGACAACGCCAAGAAGTACATCGAAGACGGCCACCACGGCGGCAAGGGTTCCGAGGCCCACAAGGCCGCCGTGACCGGCGACACCGTGGGCGACCCCTACAAGGACACGGCCGGCCCCGCCATCAACCCGCTGATCAAGATCATCAACATCGTGGCGCTGCTGATCGTGCCGCTGGTGGTGAAGTTCCACGCGGGCTGAGCCAGGCCTGCCCCATAAAAAAGCCCGCTTCGGCGGGCTTTTTTGCGGGCGGGATTGCTACAGGATCAATAGCACAAAGTGGCCGCCCCGCCTGGACTCCAGGCCTTTTTCATGCCCAGACCACGGGCCCCTTGGCAGCAAACCACTGGTCGACCTGCGGGCCGACGACCGCCTCGATGCGGTTGCGCTTGATCTTCATGGTGGGCGTGAGACAGCCGTTTTCGATGGACCAGGGCTCGCGCGCCACCACGATCATGCGCAGTTGCTCGTAGTCGGCCACGTTCTCGTTGACGCGCTTGAGCACGGCGGCCATCTGCTGCTCGAACTCGGCCCGGTAGGCCGGATCGGCCAGCTTGGGGCGCACCGCCTCGGCCGGCACCACCATGGCGTAGGCCGCCTGCTGGCCCACGCCCGAGACCAGCGACAGCTCCAGCAGCGGGCACTCGTTGATCAGGTTTTCAATCGGCGCGGGCGCCACGTACTTGCCCTTGCCGGTCTTGAACAGTTCCTTCTTGCGGCCCGTGAGCTTGAGCTGCCCGCCGGGGCCCTCTTCGCCCAGGTCACCGGTGCGGAAGAAGCCGTCGGCGGTGAACGCCTCTTCGTCGAGCTCGGGCCGCTTGTAGTAGCCCACCAGGGTGCCCGGCGATTTGATCAGGATCTCGCCATCGTCCTCGATGCGGCGCTCCACACCGGGGAACGGAATGCCCACATAGCCCGGGTCCTTGAGCGCCTTGGTGGTGGTGTGCGAGAAGGCAAAGTCCTCGGTCATGCCGTAGCCCTCGACCAGGTGCAGGCCAAGCCGGCGGTACCAGGCAATCAGCGCGGGGGGAATGGGCGCCGAGCCGCTGCCGGCCTGGATCACCTCGTTCAGGCCCAGCTGCGTGAGCACCTTGCGCGCCACGATCTTGCCCAGGATGGGGATGGACAGCAGCCGGTCCAGCTTCTTCGCGGGCATCTTGGTGAACACGCCCTGCTGGAACTTGAGCCACAGCCGCGGCACCGAGATGAACACCGTGGGCCGCGCGCGCTGCAGGTCCTGCACAAAGGTGTCCAGCGACTCGGCAAAGAAGATGTGGCCACGCCCCAGCACAAAGCCCGCGCACTCGACCCAGGCGCGCTCGAAGATGTGTGCCAGCGGCAGGTAGGACAGCACGCGATAGGTGAAGCCCGCGCCCAGTTCCCTCTCCTGGTAAGCCACGATGCCTTCGCTGGCGCGCGTGACGCGCTCGAAGCTGTGCATCACGCCCTTGGGCGTGCCGGTGGAGCCCGAGGTGTACATGAGCAGTGCCAGGTCAGTCCCCGCACGCTCGGGCTTGCCGGCGATGGGCTCGTTGGCGCCCACGATGGCGTCCCAGGTGTCGTAGGGCGTGCTGGGCGACAGCGGCAGCGCGATGCAGGGCAGCCCCACCGGAATGCCCGGCTGCTGCTGCGCCCAACTGTCCAGCTTGCCCACGAACAGCAGGCTGGCCTCGCTGTGCTCGAGCACGTACTTGACGGTCTCGGCCGATTCGGTGGGAAAGATCGCCACCGTGGTGCCGCCGGCCATCCAGATTGCCAGTTCGGCCATCAGGAAGTGCGCGGAATTCTTGGACAGGATGGCGATGCGCGCGCCGGGCGCAAAGCCCCGGCTCTTCAGGTGCGTCGCCATGCGGCGCGCCTGGTCCATCATCTGCTGCCAGGTGTAGTCGGTCACCTGGCCCCGGCCAATGGGCTGGGTCAGGCAGACCTGCTGGGCGCGGGCCGTCTCATGGTCGTAGACGTAGTCGAGTATCAGTTTGGGGTTGGGCATGCGGTTTCCTTGAAGTTCAAACGGCGCGCGAAGCCCAGGGCCGCGCGTCCTGCCGCCATGCTAGAGGCGGAATGTCTTCAGGGTTACCGGGGAAGCCCTGCCCCCGGCCAGGTCAGCCCCGGCTCAGGCCCGGTTGGTGACAGCCTTGACGAAGGCGCTGGCCGTGCCCACGGCGGCCAGGATCTCGTCGGGGCGCTCGCGTTCGATGGCCTGCAGCACCAGTTCATTGACGCCTCCCACCACGGCCATGGCCATCTGGGGGTCGATCTGCTGGCGCCCGCCCGCATTGACCACTTCAAGGATAAAACCAGCGATCTCGTTGTGGGTGCGCCGGCGCGCGGCCAGTCCGGTGGCGCCCAGGCCCAGGATTTCAATGAACAGGGTGCGCAACAGCACCGGGTTTTGCGCCATGCTGCCCAGGTAGGCGGTCAGCGCCTGCTCGAGCTGGGCCTGCCAGTCGCGTTGCGGGTCGATCGAGCCGCGCAGCACGCGCAGCGTGTTGTGGCTGGTGGCCTCGTAAAGCGCCACCAGGCATTCGGCCTTGGTGTCGAAGTGCTCGTAGAAGGTGCGGCGCGACACCGAGGCCTCGCGCACCACGTCGGCGATGGTGGTGTCGGCGTAGCCCTTTTTGGCCACGGCCTGGGCCATGCCCTCGAGCAGCCGGCTGCGGTGTTCGGAGGCGGTGGTCGTGCTTACAGGGAAATCTGTCTCTGTCATGTCACCATTGTGCGGGTTTACAGCGCGATACTTGACAGTACCTGAAAGAATGTTGATGATGTTCTGGCTTTGGTACCAATTGGTACCAGCCTTCACCGGATTCCCATGACCGATCTCGTTGTTCGCCGTTTGCTGATTGACCTGCAGGCCCCTTTTGAGCGCCACTGGTGCGGTGGCGACGCGTTCCGCTCGGCGCTGTTCAACGCGCTGTCCATGAGCTTCCCCGTGGGGGAACAGTTCTTCATCGATTCCGTGCGCAACGGCCACAAGGCCTTGCCGCCCGACCTGCAGGACAAGTTCAGGGCCGAGGTGCAGGGCTTTGTGGGCCAGGAGGCCACCCACCGGCGCATCCACGCGCTGTTCAACGAGCACCTTGAAAAACAGGGCCTGGTCAATGACTGGGCGCCACGCGCCAAGGAGCGCCTGAAACTGCTCGAAGGCCTGGACCCGCGCCACCACGTGGCGATCACCGCCGCCAATGAGCACTTCACGGCCATCCTGGCCGACTGGATGCTGCGCAACCACGATCTGCTGGACAGCAGCGAGGAGCGTCTGAAGACCCTGTGGCTGTGGCACAGCGCCGAGGAATCCGAGCACAAGAGCACGGCGTTCGACCTGTACCAGGCGCTGGGCGGCAACGACGAATGGCGCCTGAAGTGGTTCCGCCGCATCACCCTGGTGTTTCTTGGCGACACGCTGCGCCAGACAGTGGCAAACCTGCGCCGCGACGGCACGCTGTGGCGCTGGTCAACCTGGCAAAGCGCGGCCAGCTACCTGTTTGGCCGGCGCGGACTGATCCGCCAGACCTACCGGCCCTGGCGCGAATACAAGCGCGCCGGTTTCCATCCCAGCCAGCAGGACAGCCAGCGCTCGGTGGACTGGCTGGCCGACAACCGCGGCCGCTATGCAGTGGTCGGCGCCTGACCGGCCAGCCGGCGCAGCGCCGGCAGATCAAGAATCTCCAGTTCCCCGCGGCCCAGCCGGACCACGCCACGCGCTTCCAGGTCCTTCAGCACCTGGTTCACCGTCTGGCGTGACACGGCCAGCATCATCGACAGCTGCTCCTGCGACACCGCGATGGCGCGCCGGCTGACGCCCTGTGGCGCATCGCGCCGCACGCCATAGCCTCCGGCCATCAGCACCAGGCGCCGCGCGAGGCGCTGCGCCACGGGCAGCGAGGCCGCCTCTTCCAGCGCCACGAAGGCCAGGCGCAGCTTGTGGCTCATCAGCAGGCCCAGTTCGCGCCAGTGCGCTGGTTGCTGTGTGAGCAGTTGCGCCAGCGCGGGCTGCGGCACCTGCAGCACGGCGGCAGCCCCCTCGGCCACGGCGTCATGGGTGCGGGGCTCGCCGTCAAACAGCGAGACCTCGCCAAACCAGTGCGGCGGTTCCAGAAGGGTCAGCAGCACCTCGCGGCTGTCTTCCCCGGGCCCGCCAATGCCCGAGATGCGGATCGCGCCCTCCAGCACCGCGTAGAGGCCGCAGGGCGCGTCACCCCGGCGAAACAGCGCCTGTCCGGGTGCCAGCCGGCGCACCCGGGCCGGTGCCAGCAAGGCTTCGCGCAGCGCCGGCGAGAGCCCCGCAAACCAGGCCCCGCTGTCCAGCAGCGGCACCCAGTGGCGGGTTTCCGTGGACGGCGGCAGGGGTTCCGGTCGGGGATTGGATTCGGGCATGGAAAAGAAGCAAACTGCGGGTTGTGTCGGGTACACGACAGACCCTGGCGCAAGCCCGCCAGAGAATTCTCGCCACACCAGAACCAGGAGACGCCCATGAAAACCCTGACCGACCAACTCGCGCAGTACGCGGCCTACCACCGCGACCCGCGCAACATCGCGACCCACTTCGTCGGCATCCCGATGATCGTGCTGGCCATTGCCACGCTGCTCTCGCGCCCCGCGGTGATGGCGGGCGGCCTGGCGCTCACACCGGCCCTGCTGCTGACCGCCGGCACGGTGATCTACTACCTGCGGCTCGAGCTGCGGATGGGCCTGCTGATGGCCGTGCTGATGGCGCTGAACCTGTGGCTGGCCCAGTGGCTGGCCGCGCAGGCCACTTCGGTGTGGCTGACCTCGGGCGTGGCCCTGTTCGTGGTGGGCTGGGTGTTCCAGTTCGTCGGCCATTACTACGAGGGCAAGAAACCCGCGTTCGTGGACGACCTGGTGGGCCTGTTCATCGGCCCGCTGTTTGTGGTGGCCGAGGTCGTGTTTGCGCTGGGCCTGCGCGCCGACCTGCTGGGTGCCATCGAAGCCCGGGTGGGCCCGGTGCGCAAGCGCGACCTGCACGCCGCGTCCTGAAGCGCAGGTCAGCCGGCAGGCCCGGCCGCGGGCTCAGTCGTCCCAGGCGGGCAGGCTTTCGATCACCACTTCGCTCACGAACAGGCCGGTGGGCACGGGCTTGGCTTCCAGTTCAAAGGTGAAGGTGGCGCCCTGCCCCGGCGTGGATGTGGCCCAGATGCGCCCGCCGTGGCGCGCCACCACGGCACGCGCGGTGGCCAGCCCCAGGCCCTGGCCCGGAAACTCAGCCGCCGAATGCAGGCGCATGAACGGCACAAACAAGCGATCTTCCTGCCCGCCCTCAAAGCCCACGCCGTTGTCGGACACAAACCAGGCCGGCACCACCCCCGTCTGCCCTTCGGCCACCGGTACCTGGCCCACGCGGATCCAGCCGCTGGCGGCCTGCCCCGTGAATTTCCAGGCGTTGTCCAGCAGGGCCTGCAGCAGCAGGCGCACCAGCGCCGCGTCACCGCGACAGGTCATGCCGGGCTCCACGTCCACATGCACGTTGCGCTGCGGCTCACGCTCGTGCAGTGAGCGCAGGATCTGGGTGGCCAGCGCCGACAGGTCCAGCGGTTCGCGCTCGAACGGCGCGCGCCCGATCTGCGTGAGCCGCAGCATCTCCTCCAGCATGGCCGCCACGCGCAGGCCTTTGCGGCGCAGCCGCTCCAGGTCGTCGGGGGCCTGGGCGTCCAGCGCGCCGACGCGCCGCAGCGTGGGCAGCACGTCGTCGTTGAGGGTGCGGATGTAGCCGCTGAGGATTTGGCGCGAGGCCTTGAGCGCGCTGGTGGCCTCGCCGTAGCGGCGCGCCAGCTTCTCCAGCTTGTCGCGCAGCCGGGACTCGGCGGCCAGGCGCGAGGTCACGTCGGCCGCCATCACCAGCCGGGCCGAACGGCCCTTGAAGGTGATGGCATGGTGGGCCACATCCACCAGCAGCAGTTCGCCGCTCTTGGTCAGGTGGCGCCAGATGCCGGGCTCATCGCGCAGCGAGGTGGCCGCCGAGGCGCGGTTGACCTGCTCCACGAACTGCTCGCGGTCGTCCGCGGGCCGGATGTCGGTGGCCCGCATGGCCAGGAACTCGGCCTCGGTGTAGCCATAGCGCCGCACCGCGGCCGCGTTCACGGCGAGGAATTCCAGGGTCTGGGTGTCGAAGATCCACATCACATTGGGATTGGCCTCGAACAGCTCGCGGTAGCGCCGCTCGCGTTCGCGCAGCTCGTCAATCATTTCCCAGTGCGGCGTGCTGTCGCGCAGGAACACGCCGATGCCCCCCTCGGAGGCGAAGAAGTGGATCTCGAACCAGCGCTTGTAGTGCGCGTGGTACTCCTCCGACTCGAACGCCAGGCCCTCCTTGACCGCCTGTTCGCAGGCCGCGCGCATCTTGTGGTTGCGGTCGTCGGGGAACAGGGCCCAGAAGTCGCGCCCATCGAGTTCCCCCGCGTCCTTGAGCACCAGTTCGGCGGCCCGCCGGTTGCAGAACTTGATGTGCCAGCCCGCGTCCAGCACCAGGAAGCCGTCGTCCATCTGGTTCAGCACGGCATTGAGTTCGCTGTGGGCCGCGCGCGATTCGGCCAGCGCCTCGTCGCGCTGCTGGGCCCGCCGGGTCAGGCCGGCCCACATGGCATCCAGCCCGCGCTGCAGCATGCGGATCTCGCGCACCCGCTCCTTGCGTTGCGGCCGGGGCCCCTGGTAGCCGCGCAGCTCGATCTGTCGCATGGCCTGCGCCAGATCGTCCAGCGGCTGCAGCAGCCAGCGCCGCCCGACGAAGCTGAGCACCGCCGCGAACACCGCAAGCAGCCCCAGCAGGGCGGCCATCAGCAAGCCCAGCTGGCGCGTGGAGGGCCCGACCACCGTGTCCAGATCCGCCGACACGGCGACCTGAAGGCCCCGGGCACCCGCCACCGGAATCTGCACCACGTGATGCAGCCAGGACTGCCCGCTGGCGCTGCTCGTGGCCAGCGGGCCCGCGCGGCCACCAACCAGTGCGCTGGCCAGGATTTCATCGGCCACCTGCGCCCCCGCGCCCGAGGTGCCGGCCACCGTGCTGGCGAGCACGGCACCCTGCGCGTCGGTGACCCAGGCCGAGACGCCCGCGGGCAGCGGCACGGCCAGCAGGCGCTGCTCCAGCAGCCCCAGGTCCATGCCAACGAACGCCACGCCGCGCAACGCGCCAGCCGCGTCCTTGACCGGGACAGCAAAGGGCACGGTCTTGTTGCCGGTGACGCGCCCCACCAGGTAGGTGCCGGCCGCAAAGGAACTGCCCTGCAGCACCTGGCGGAAGTAGCTGCGGTCGGACAGGTTGACCGGCGCCCGCGACGACGTGGACCGGCAGACCAGCAAGCCATCGATGTCGGTGACGCCGAGCGAGACATAGTTGGGCAGGCGGGCATTGAGCCGCTCCAGGAAGGCATTGCAGGCAGGCCAGTCGCCGGCCATCACGGGCGCGGCGCTGCTCACGCTCAGCAGCAACTGGCGCGTGCCCTCAACCGATTGTTCCTGGCCCGCGGCCAGCAGGCTGGCCAGTGCGGCGATGTCGCCGGCCGCGCGCCCGGCGAGGTTTCGCTGCTGCACCTGCCAGGCCACGCCCAGCACCAGCAGCAGTGGCACCACGGCCAGCGCGACCAGGCACAAGGCCACAACGCGCGAACTCACGCCGCTGACGCGGGCGCTCGAGTGCGAAAAAACGCTGTCAGCGAAGTCCTTCAATCCACACACCTTCCTGGAGGGCCTGCCCACGCGGGAACAGGACATCCCCTGCCCGCTCGCGGGCCGACCCGGGATTGGAGCATGCAGGGTCCGGCATGGCTTAGGTCATTTGCTTAACCCCGTCCAGACATCCATGGGCTGCCACTGCAGCGGCAGGCGCACGTCGACGCCCTCGCGGGCGCCACGCTCGCGCAGGAACTCCATGGTCACGTCAAAACGGTCCAGCGGTGGCGGCATGGGCTGCATGGGCGGCTGCGACGGCACCCAGAAGTCGTCCCAGTGGATCGGGATCACGCGCCGGGCCCCCACCCCGCTCACCAGCTCGCGCCACAGCGCATCGCGGTAGGCGTCGTCGCGCAAACCCAGGGCGCCGATGCCCAGCATCACCACATCAGCCTGCACTCCCTTGAGCGCGCCGGGCTCGAAGCCCGCACTGCCGGCAATCAGCACGCGCCGCCCGCCATGCTCGACCACGAGGATGTAGCTCATGCCTTCCTGGTAGGCGCTGGCGCGCACCGGCGGCTTCAGCGGCTGGGTGATCTCGCCCCCCGTGAAGCCCGTGGGGGAGTGGCGCCCGGGGTAGAACGTGAGCGTGAAGCGGCCGAACTGCATGGGCACGCCCAGCACGGGCACGCGGATCTGCGAGGGCGGCAAGCCCCAGCCCAGGCCCACGTTGGCCGTGGACGGCGAGCCCAGCAACAGCGCGCCGGTGCGCCGCGCCACCTCGGGCGCGTCCATGACATGGTCGTAATGCGAGTGCAGCGGGATCACCGCGGCAAGCCGGCCGGTCTTGCCCGGAATGCCCGCGCGCAGCAGGCCGCGGGTGATGGCATCCAGGTCGGGCTCGACCTTGCCCAGCAGCACCTTGACCTTGCCCGGGCGCGAGAAAAATCCGTCGGTGAGCAGTGCGGTCTCGCCATCGTCCAGCAGCAGCGTGGCCACGCCAAGAAAGCTGATCCGCGGTGCGGGCCGGATGGGCTCGGTGCCGCGCCAGCCCAGCGCGCCATAGGGCGTGAGCGAGGGATGCTGCTGCACCAGCCAGGCCAGTCCGGCGGCCGCCACGGCCAGCAGAAGCAGGGCCGCGATGAGAACTTTCTTAAACGTACGCATGCTTTTCACTGAAGCCCGGGGAGCCGTGATGATACCGCGCACGCTATCAAAACAATAGCTTGATGTGCAATCTGTATGCGGTCTGGAGACGGTTTTTACACCTGTGTGCGGGACGCGCGGGGTTTGGAGCAAAATCGCCGCATGCAGTTGAATTACATCGCCAACACCTCGGTGCCCTCCGCTTCGGGCCGCACCCTTCCCGTGATCGATCCGTCCGACGGACAGGCCTTTGACGAGCTGCAACGCAGCAACGCGCACGACATCGACACGGCCGTCCATGCCGCGCGCAAGTGCCATGACGCGGTCTGGAGCAAGCTCAACGCCGCCGAGCGCGGGCGCCTGCTCATGAAGCTCTCGGCCAAGGTGGCCGAGCATGCCGACGAGCTGGCCGCCATCGAGCAGCGCGACTGCGGCAAGCCCACCAAACAGGCCCGCGCCGACGCGGTGGCGCTGGTGCGCTACTTCGAGTTCTATGCCGGCGCCTGCGACAAGCTGCATGGCGACACCATTCCCTACCTGGACGGCTACAGCGTGCTGACCTGGCGCGAGCCGCATGGCGTGACCGGCCACATCATTCCCTGGAACTACCCGATGCAGATCTTCGGGCGCAGCGTGGGCGGCGCGCTGGCGGCCGGCAACGTCTGCGTGGTCAAGCCGGCCGAGGACGCCTGCCTGTCGCTGATCCGCGTGGCCCAGCTCGCGGCCGAGGTGGGCTTTCCTGCGGGAGCCATCAACATCGTCACGGGCTATGGCCACGAGGTGGGCGACGCGCTGGCGCGCCACGAAGGCATCGACCACATCAGCTTCACCGGCAGCCCCAAGGTCGGCACGCTGATCCAGCAGGTGGCGGCCGAGCGCCATTGCCCGGTCACGCTGGAGCTGGGTGGCAAGAGCCCGCAGATCATCTTTGCCGATGCCGACCTGGACGCCGCCCTGCCCATGGTCATCAACGCCATCGTGCAGAACGCGGGCCAGACCTGCAGCGCAGGCTCGCGCCTGCTGGTGGACCAGGCCATCTACGAGCCCCTGCTCGAGCGGCTGGGCCAGGCCTTTGAAAACCTTCGCGTCGGCCCGGCCACGATGGACCTGGACGTGGGCCCGCTGATCCGCCAGAGCCAGCAGCAGCGCGTGTGGGATTTCCTGAGCGACGCGCACGCGGCCAACATCCCCATCGTGGCGCAGGGCAAGATCGTGGACGAAGCGCCCGAGGCCGGCTTCTACCAGGCCCCCGCGCTGCTGCGCGACGTGCCCGTATACCACCGGATTGCCCAGGAAGAAGTCTTCGGCCCGGTGCTCGCGGCCATGAGCTTCAAGGACGAGGACCACGCGGTGGAGCTGGCCAATGCCACGCAGTTCGGCCTGGTGGCCGGCATCTGGACGCGTGACGGCGCGCGCCAGTTCCGCATGGCCAAACGCGTGAAAAGCGGCCAGGTCTTCATCAACAACTATGGCGCCGGCGGCGGCGTGGAGCTGCCGTTCGGCGGCGTCAAGTCGTCAGGCTATGGCCGCGAGAAGGGCTTTGAAGCCCTGCTGGGCTTCACCACCCTCAAAACCGTCGCAATCCGCCACGGATAAGCCGGCTTTCAAGCCAAACAGGGCCGGAGTCCAGGACTGGCGGCCACTTTCAGCTATCAAATCAAGAGCAAACAGGAGACAGATTCATGCGGGTCAAGGACAAGGTCATCATCGTCACGGGGTCAGGCGGCGGCATCGGCGAGGGCATTGCCAAACGGCTGGCCGAGCAAGGCGCCAAGGTCATCGTCAACGACATCAACGCGGCGCTGGGCGAGAAGGTGGTGGCCGACATCACCGCAGCCGGCGGCACGGCCTCGTTCTTCGCGGCCGATGTGACGAAGTCGGCCGACGTCAAGGCCCTGGTCGAAGCGGCCGTGCAGCGCCACGGCCGGCTCGACGTGATGGTCAACAACGCCGGCTGGACCCACCGCAACCGGCCCGCGCTCGAAGTGAGCGAGGACGAGTTCGACAAGTGCTACGCCGTCAACATGAAGAGCATCTACCTGGCCACCATCCATGCCACGCCGGTGTTCCGCGCCAACAAGGGCGGCAGCTTCATCAACATCGCCTCCACGGCCGGCGTGCGGCCGCGTCCGGGCCTGACCTGGTACAACGGCTCCAAGGGCGCCGTCATCACCACCAGCAAGTCGCTCGCGGCCGAACTCGGGCCCGACAACATCCGCGTGAACTGCGTCAACCCCGTGTTCAACCCCGACACCGGCCTGTCGGCCGAATTCGCGGGCGGGCCGGTGGACGAGGCACGCCGTGCCAAGTTCCTGGCCACGATTCCGCTGGGCCGCTTCTCGACCGCGCTGGACGTGGCCAATGCCTGCCTCTACCTGTCCAGCGATGAAGCCGCATTCATTTCAGGGGTTTGCATCGAGGTCGATGGCGCGCGCTGTGTCTGAGCGTTGACAATGCGGGCATGGCCGAACGCGTGATCCCCCTGGTTGACCAGCGCCATGCGCTGGCCGCCGCCCTGCCCTCGCGGCCCGTGGCGGCCACCGGCCTGCTGGCGGACACCCTCGGCCGCCCGCTGCGCGACCTGCGCATCAGCGTGACCGACCGCTGCAACTTCCGCTGCAGTTACTGCATGCCCAAGGAAGTCTTTGACAAGGACTACCCCTACCTGCCGCACGCCTCGCTGCTGACCTTCGAGGAAATCACCCGCCTGGCGCGGCAGTTCGTGGCCCACGGCGTGCGCAAGATCCGGCTGACCGGCGGCGAGCCCCTGCTGCGCAAGAACATCGAGGTGCTGATCGAACAGCTGGCCGCCCTGCGCACGGTGGACGGTGCGCCGCTGGACATCACCCTCACCACCAATGGCTCGCTGCTGGCGCGCAAGGCCAGGGCGCTCAAGGCCGCCGGCCTGCAACGGGTGACCGTGAGCCTGGACGGCCTGGACGACGCGGTGTTCCGGCGCATGAACGACGTTGACTTCCCCGTTGCGCAGGTGCTGGAAGGCATCGAGGCGGCACGCGAGGCGGGCCTGGGTCCGATCAAGGTCAACATGGTGGTCAAGCGCGGCACCAACGACCACGAAATCCTGCCCATGGCACGCCACTTCAAGGGCACGGGCACGGTGCTGCGCTTCATCGAGTACATGGATGTGGGCGCCACCAATGGCTGGCGCATGGACGAGGTGCTGCCGTCGGACGAGGTCATCCAGCGCCTCCAGTCCGAGCTGCCCCTGGTCCCATTGCAGCCCTCGGCGCCTGGCGAGACCGCCGAGCGCTGGGGCCATGCCGACGGCACGGGTGAAATCGGCGTGATCAGCAGCGTGACGCAGGCCTTCTGCGGTGACTGCAACCGCGCCCGCCTGTCCACCGAGGGCCAGGTCTACCTGTGCCTGTTCGCCAGCCAGGGGCACGACCTGCGCGCGCTGCTGCGCGGCGGCGCGAACGACGCGGCGCTGGCGTCGGCCATCGGCCACATCTGGCAGGGGCGGACCGACCGCTACTCACAGCTGCGCGGCTCGCAACCGCCCGACCGCTTGGCCCCGGCCGGCCGCCGCGTCGAGATGAGCTACATCGGGGGCTGAGCTGGTCGCCCGGGCGGACATCACGGGCCTGGTGCTCGCGGGCGGCCAGGGCCGGCGCATGGGCGGCCTGGACAAGGGCCTGGCCCTGCTGGATGGGCCCCCCCTGGCGCAAAGGGCGCTGGACCGGCTACGACCCCAGGTGGGCCCGCTGCTGCTCAGCGCCAACCGCCACCTTGACCAGTACCGTGAATGGGGGGTGCCCGTGGTCTGCGATGCCTCGGCCGGGTACCCCGGGCCGCTCGCAGGGCTGCTCGCAGGCCTGACACAGTGCACCACGCCCTGGCTGGCCTGCGTGCCCTGTGACGCGCCGGCTTTCCCGACCGATCTGGTGGCACGGCTGGGCGCCAATCTCGGCCCCCATCAGGGCGCGGTCGTCACGCTGCCTGATGCCCAAGGCGAACCCCGCATGCAGCCCGTGTTCTGCCTGCTGAGCGTGCAATGGCGCGGGAGCCTGCAGGCCTATCTTGATGCGGGCGGCCGGCGGGTGAGCGAGTGGCTGCAGTCGCAGCCGGCCAGCCCCGTGCTGTTTGACCAGCCCGGCGACGGCGACGCCTTCGTCAACGTCAACACCCTGGCCGAGCTGCGGCAGGCCGCTACTTGACGGGGACCGCTTCAACCCCGTGAGGCGGCAGGTCATGGCCCGGCAACTCGCGGGCCTCGGCCTTGTTGGCCCCGGGCACGGTGCCACGCGCGAACAGCAGGTACATGGTGGGCACCACAAACACCGTGAGCGCCGTGCCCAGCGACATGCCGCCCACGATCACCCAGCCGATCTGGATCCGGCTCTCGGCGCCCGCGCCGTGGGCCAGCGCCAGCGGCAACGCGCCCAGCACCATGGCGCCGGTGGTCATGAGGATGGGCCGCAGCCGCTGCGAGGCGGCCTTGACCAGCGCGTCCACCACCTCCATGCCCTGCTCGCGCAGCTGGTTGGTGAACTCGACGATCAGGATGCCGTGCTTGGTGATCAGGCCCACCAGCGTGATCAGGCCGATCTGCGAATAGACATTGAGCGAGCCGCCCGACCACTTGAGCGCGAGCAGCGCGCCAATCATCGACAGCGGCACCGACAGCATGATCACCAGCGGATCGACAAAGCTCTCGAACTGCGCCGCCAGCACCAGGAAGATGAACAGCAGCGCCAGCACAAAGGTAATGGCCAGCGCGCCCTGTGAGTTGCGGAACTCGCGCGAAGTGCCGTTGAGCTCGGTGGTGTAGCCGGTCTTGAGCACCTTGCTGGCCGTCTCGTCCATGAAGGTCAGGGCCTGGCCCAGCGAGTAGTCGGGCGCCAGGTTGGCCGTGATCGAGGCCGAGCGGCGCTGGCCGAAGTGGTTGAGCTCGCGCGGGCTCACGCTCTCGCGCACCTTCACCAGCGCCGACAGCGGGATCATGGTGTCGCCCCGGCCACGCACGTTGATGCTGTCGATGTCCTCGGGCGTGGTGCGCCCGCGCGGCTCGGTCTGGACGATCACGTCGTATTGCTCGGCGTCGCGCTTGTAGCGCGTCACGTTGCGTCCGCCCAGCATGGTTTCGAGCGCCTTGGCCACCACCTCCACGCTCACGCCCAGGTCGGCGGCCTTTTCGCGGTCCACGTCAATGCGCAGCTCGGGCTTGTTCAGGCGCAGGTCCACGTCGGCCGAGACAATGCCGGGGTTCCTGGCGATCTCGTCCATCATCTGGCGCGTGACGCGGTTCAGGTTCTCGTAGCTGTCCGAGGTCTGGATGACGAAGTTCATCGGCCGCTCGCGAAAGCCCTGGCCCAGCGAGGGCGGCGTGATGGGAAAGGCGTTGACGCCCGGCAGCGAACTGAATTTGGGGCCCAGCTCGCGCGCCAGCTCCAGCGTGGTGCGCTTGCGGTTTTCCCAGTCCACGGTCCGGTAGATCACGCTGGCCTGCGACACCGTGGGATTGCCGATGCTGCCAAAGATGCGGTCAAACTCCTTGTAGGGCTGGCCCATCTTCTCCAGCGCCTGGGCGTAGCGGTTGGTGTACTCGAAGGTCGAGCCATCGGGTGCGTTGACCGTGGCCAGGATGGTGCCGCGGTCCTCCAGCGGTGACAGCTCCTGCTTCATCGTGGGCCAGACCAGCGTGATGGCCACCGCGCTCGCCAGCATGGTGCCCACCACGATCCAGCGCGCCTGCAGCAGCCAACCCCGCAAGCCACCGGGGCCTGTGGCGGGGCGCCAGCGCGCCAGCAGCAGCCAGCGCAGCAGCCGGCCATAGCGGTCCGAGATGGCGGTGAGCCAGCGCTCCATGTGGCTGTCAAACCAGTTGGGGTTGGGGTTGTGCCGCAGCAACTGCGCGCACATCATGGGCGTGAGCGTGAGCGCCACGAAGCCCGACACCACCACCGCCCCTGCCAGCGCCAGCGCGAACTCGCCAAACAGCCGGCCGGTGCGCCCCGGCGTGAAGGCCAGCGGCGCATACACCGCCACCAGGGTCAAGGTCATGGTGATCACGGCAAAGCCGATTTCACGCGCGCCCTTGATGGCCGCCGAGAACGGGTCCAGGCCCTCCTCGATGTGGCGGTAGATGTTCTCGAGCATCACGATGGCGTCGTCCACCACCAGACCGATGGCCAGCACCAGCGCCAGCAGCGTGAGCGTGTTGATCGAGAACCCGGCCAGCGCCATCATGGCAAAGGTGCCGATCAGGCTCACCGGGATGGTCACGATGGGGATGATGGACGCGCGCACCGTGCGCAGGAACACAAAGATCACCAGCGCCACCAGCACGATGGCCTCGGCGATGGTCTGGTAGACGTTCTTCACCGAGCGGTCGATGAACAGCGAGTTGTCATTGGCGACGTCGATGCTCACATCGGGCGGCAGGTCGGCCTTGAGCTTGGGAATCATGTCGCGCACGCCCTGCGACAGCGTCAGCGGGTTGGCCGTGGCCTGGCGGATCACGCCGGCGCCAATGGCCACCTTGCCGTTGAGCCGGACCTGGCTGCGCTCGTCGGCCGCGGCCTCCTGCACGCGCGCCACATCGCGCACCCGGACCGGGAATCCGTTGACGTTCTTGATGACGATCTCGGCGAACTGGGACGGCCGCACCAGATCGGTCTGCGAGGTCACGCTGAACTCACGCTGCTGCGACTCGATGCGCCCGGCCGGCAGCTCGAGGTTGCTGCGGCGGATGGCGTCTTCCACGTCCTGCGTGGTCAGGCGGTAGCCCGCGAGCTTGTCGGGGTCGAGCCAGACCCGCATGGCGTACTTGCGCTCGCCGAAGATGCGCACATCGGCCACGCCGGTCACGGTCTGAAGGCGCGACTTGACGATGCGGTTGACGAGGTCGTTGATCTGCAGCGGGCTGAGCGTGTCGCTGGTGAAGGCCAGCCAGATCACGGGAAAGGCGTCGGCCTCGACCTTGGCAATCACTGGCTCGTCAATGGCCTGGGGCAGCTTGTTGCGCACACGCGAGGTGCGGTCGCGCACCTCGGCGGCGGCGGCATCGGCGTCCTTTTCGAGGCGGAACTTGACGGAAATCTGGCTCTGCTCGGCCCGGCTGATGGAGGTGATGACATCGACCGCATCAATGCCGGCAATCGAATCCTCCAGCGGCTTGGTGACCTGCGATTCGATCACCTCGGCCGAGGCGCCGGCGTACTTGACGCTCACGGTGACCACCGGCTCATCGATCTTGGGGTATTCGCGCACCGACAGGCGGTTGAAGCTGACGGCGCCCACCAGCACCACCAGCAGGGACAGCACGGTGGCAAACACCGGCCGGCGGATCGAGATTTCAGCAAGCTGCATGGCGAGGCTCCTGGTCGTTCAGGAAGCGGCCTTGCGCGCGGCGCCAGCGCCCGCTGGCGCGCCCGCCCCGCCCGAAAGCCCGGCCAGACAGGGATTGGGACCCTGCAGCCGCGGCGGTGCAGCGGCCCCCCCCTTGGCGACCGGCGCGGCGGCGCTGGCCGAGGCGACTGGTGGTGCACCGGCACCTGGTGGTACTGCGGCGGGGGGCGCGACGGTACCTGCCCCCGCTTTGGGGGCGCCGGGGCCCGCACCATTGCCGGGCTTGTTGACTTCAACCACCCGCACCGCCATGCCGTCTTTCTGCACCCGCTGCTGGCCCGCGGTGACCACCAGGTCGCCGGGCTCCAGACCCTGCACGATTTCCACCCGGCCCGGCTGGCGGATGCCCACCTTGACCTCGACCCGCTGGGCCAGCTTGCTGTCGCGGTCGGGCCCATCGACCAGCCGGAACACGAATTGCCGTCCACCCTGCGGCACGATGGCCTCCTCGGGCACCACCAGCGCGTTCTCGCGTTGGCCGAACACGCTGGTCACGCGGGCAAACATGCCCGGTCGCAGCTGAAGTTGCCGGTTGTCGATGCAGCCGCGCAGGCCGACCGAGCGGCCGTTGGCGTCGACCAGCGGGTCGATCGCCTGCACCACCGCGCTGAATTTGCGCCCCGGCAGCGCGTCCACTGCGACCACCGCCTGCTGGCCACGGCGCGCCTTGGTCTGGTAGCGCTCGGGCAGCCGGAAGTCCACATACAGCGCCTCCATGTCCTCGATGTTGACGATGTCGGCGCCGTCCTTGAGGTAGTCGCCGATGTTCACGCTGCGGATGCCGGCAATGCCGTCGAACGGCGCGACGATGCGCAGCCGCGCCGCCGTGGCGCGCGACAGCGCCAGCTTGGCCTGGGCCACTTCGAGGTTGGCCGAGCTTTCGTCCACCGACCGCTGGCTGATGAAGTTCTGGGCCACCAGCTCCTGGTTGCGCTTGTGGTTGGCCTGCGCGATCGACAGCTCGGCCTGGCTCTGCTGCACCTGGGCCAGCGGCAACTGGTCATCCAGCTGCACCAGCAGCTGGCCCTTGCGGACCCGCTCACCGTCGCGGAAATTGATCTGGGTGATGCGTCCGCTGACCTCGGGCCGCAGCACCACGCTCTGGCGCGAGCGCAGGCTGCCCACGGCCTGGGCATCGTCGGTGAGCTTCATCACTTCGACGCGGGCCACCTCCACGGCCGGGGGTTTGGCGCCCGCCCCGCTGCCGGCCGAGCCCGCAGAGGCTGCCGGCCCCTGGCCCTCATGCCCCGCCGCGGGCCGGTGCTGGACCCACCAGGCTGCACCGGAAGCCACGGCAATGCCAACGACGGCAACCGCAAGGTAAATAGGTTTTGACGCCATGGGGGGGCACTGCTAAAGGGGTTCATGGGCAAGGGCGCTGGCGGGCTGGCCAGTGCGCTTTCCAATGTAGCAGGACACCGCTGCAAAACCGCCAAAAACCTCGCGCCCACCCCCCTGTTCGCGTGGTGCGCACGCTGCATTTACCCGCGCTTTACATTGGCCGGTGTCAGGCCCGGCCCAGCGCCTGCTCAACGCCGCGGTTGGCCAGCGCGTCGGCGCGCTCATTGCCCGGGTCCCCGTTGTGCCCGCGCACCCAACGCCAGTCGATCTGGTGGCCACCGCCTGCCACCAGCGCATCCAGGCGTTGCCACAGGTCCACGTTCTTAACGGGCTGCTTGGCCGCCGTGCGCCAGCCCTTGGCCTTCCAGCCGGGCAGCCATTCGGTGATGCCCTTGAGCACGTACTGACTGTCCACATGCAGCGTCACGGCGCAGGGCCGCTTCAGGGCCGCCAGCGCCTCGATCACCGCGGTGAGCTCCATGCGGTTGTTGGTGGTGCCCAGCTCGCCGCCAAACAGCTCCTTGACGGTGTCGCCCGAGGTCAGCAGCACACCCCAGCCGCCGGGCCCCGGATTGCCCTTGCAGGCGCCGTCGGTGTAGATATCAATGGAGTTCAAGATCAAATCCCTCGTCAGTCCTTGCCCGGTGGGCCTTGTTTGCTACAGAAACAGGAGCAGCCGAAAGCGCCTTGGCGTTCTTCCAGGCAGGCCCCAGCAGCCGCATGCCACGCACGCGCTTGACGGCCACGATGAAATAGGCGGCGCCGAGGATCGGCCACCAGCGCTCGCCCGCACGGTCCATCCAGGCGTACCGGCCCAGCCACCGGTCGCTGCGCAAGGCGGGCCGGTAGCAGCCGAATTGGGACGACTCCACCTCGAAGCTCAGCAGGCGCAGCCAGTCGCGCAGACGCCAGTAGCCGATGAAGTCGCCCGCCTCGGGCAGGAACAGCTGGCCAAAGCCCATCCGCCGGTACAGGCGGGCGCGGCGCTGGCGCAGGCCCCAGAGGCTGGCGGGGTTGAGGCATGAAATGACCACGCGACCCTCGGGCACGAGCACCCGCTCGACCTCGCGCAGCGCCGCATGGGGGTCCGCGCTCAGTTCCAGAGTGTGGGGCAACACGACGAGGTCCAGGCTGCTTTCGGCAAACGGCAAGGCGGCAAAGTCGGTCATGAATGCCGCAGCCACCCCGCCCTCCTGGACCCCCAGCCATTTGTGCGGCATGCGGTTGGTGCGCAGGGTGTCCAGGCCGGCCAGCCCAAGCTGCAGCGCGTGGTACCCGAACACATCGGCCACGGCTTGGTCAAAATGCTGGCGCTCCCATTCGAGCAGATATCTGCCAGGCGGCGTTTCCAGCCACTGATGCAAACCTATAATTTCGGCACTCATGAAGTTGATCCCACTGCCCGCTTTCACCGACAACTACATCTGGATGCTGCACGACGCACATCACGCCGTGGTGGTGGACCCGGGGGACGCGCAGCCGGTGTTCGATGCCCTGCGCACGCTGGGACTGCAGTTGTCCGCGATTCTAGTCACGCACCACCACCCTGACCACGTGGGTGGCGTGGACGCCCTGCGCGACGCCACGGGCGCGCGGGTGTTCGGCCCCGCGCGCGAGCGCATTCCCGAGCCGCTGGTGCGCCTGCAAGGCGGGGATGCCTGCGAGGCGTTGGGCCTTCAATTCCGCGTGATCGACGTGCCGGGCCACACCGCGGGGCACATCGCCTATTTCCACCAGCCCGCGCCGGGGGACTCCCGGCTGGGCGGGACGCCCTTGCTGTTTTGCGGCGACACCCTGTTTTCTGGCGGCTGCGGGCGCCTGTTCGAGGGCACGCCAGCGCAAATGCTGGCCTCGCTCGACGCGTTGGCCGGGCTACCCGGTGACACGCGGGTCTGCTGCACTCATGAGTACACCCTGGCCAACCTGCGGTTCGCACGCGCCGTCGAACCCGACAATGCCGAGCTCGCCGCCTACAGCCGGCGCTGCGAGGCGCTGCGCGAGCGCGGCGAACCGACCCTGCCGTCCACCTTGTCGCTGGAACTGCAGATCAATCCGTTCTTGCGCAGCCGGGAACCCGGTGTGGTGCGGGCGGCCCGCGGCTTTGACAAACAGGCCGGCGACGAAACCAGTGTGTTCGCCGCCATCCGCCAATGGAAGAACGAATTCAGATGAAGCTGCTTCACCTCGCCAGCCTGTCGTGCCTGATCTGGCTGACCGGCTGCGCCACCGGCCCCAACGCCCCCGCCGAACCGGGCGCCATTGCCGGCCCCCCGATCACCGCGCCCGAACCCTCCCCTCCCCCCCACGTGGCCATCATTCCGAGTGGCCCCTTGCAGCCCATCACGGCCTCGGAAGCGGCGTCGCGCGGGGTCGCGCGGCTGGCCCCCCCGGCCGACCTGTGGGAGCGCATCCGGCGCGGCTTTGCCATGCCCAACCTCGACACCGACCTCGTGCGTGCGCAGGAGCAGTGGTACGCGAGCCGGCCCGACTACATCCAGCGCATGACCGAGCGCTCGCGCAAGTACCTGTTCCACATCGTCGAGGAGCTCGAGCGGCGCAACATGCCCAGCGAGCTGGCATTGCTCCCGTTCATCGAGAGCGCCTTCAACCCGCAGGCCATGTCCACCGCCAAGGCCGCCGGCATGTGGCAGTTCATACCCAGCACGGGGCGGTCGTTCGACCTCAAGCAGAACGTGTTCCGCGACGACCGCCGCGATGTGCTGGCCTCGACCCGCGCGGCGCTGGACTACCTGCAGAAGCTGCATGACATGTTTGGCGACTGGCACCTCGCGCTGGCCGCCTACAACTGGGGCGAAGGCAGCGTGGGCCGCGCCATTGCGAAGAACCAGCGCAGCGGCCTGGGGGGCGGCTACACCGATCTCAACATGCCCAACGAGACGCGCAACTACGTGCCCAAGCTGCAGGCAGTGAAAAACATCGTCGCCAATCCGGACGCGTTCCGCACGGAGCTGCCGCTGATCGAGAACCACCCCTATTTCCAGTCGGTCGACATTGCGCGCGACATTGACGTGGAACTGGCGGCCCGGCTGGCCGACGTCAAGATCGAGGATTTCAAGGCCCTCAATCCCTCGGCCAACCGCCCGGTGATCCTCGCAGCGGGCACGCCGCAGATCCTGCTGCCCTGGGACAACGCCACCGTCTTCCGCCGCAATTTCGAGGCCTACACCGAAGGCCAGTACGCAAGCTGGACCGCCTGGACGGCACCCTCCACGATGAGCGCAGCGGTGGCCGCCAAGAAGGCCGGCATGAGCGAGGCCGACTTCCGCGCCGTGAACCAGATCCCGCCGCGCATGCTCATCAAGGCCGGCTCCACCGTGCTGGTGCCCCGTTCCGCCAAGGTGCAGAACGACGTGGCCGAGCATATTGCCGACAACGCCCAGCTGAGCCTCGCCCCTGAAGTCGTCACCCGGCGCACCCTGGTCAAGGCCGGCCGGCATGACACCGTGGCCAGCATCGCCCGGCGCTACCGCCTGAGCCCCGGCAACGTGGCCAGCTGGAACGACGTCAGCCCCACGGCCGCTTTCAAGGCGGGGGAGAAGGTGGTGGTGTTCCTGCCGGTTCGGGCTGCGAAAGCACGCACATCCGTGAAACGGAAATCAGGGGTGTCCAGCGGCAGGCGCAGCAAGCGTCGGCCCTGATCGCGCCAGCCCATGAGGTCAGGCAAGCGGTTGGGCCTCGGGCTCGTTGCCATCTGGTGGGTGCTATTGGTCCTGCCCGCGGTCGTCGCCTTCTCGCCGTCGAACAGCTGGGATGTTTCCCCGCTGGCCCTCCTCATGGTGACCGTCTGGGCTATCGCATCAACATGGTTTGCCGCCGGCCCCACGGGTTTCTTCGTGCTGACCTATCCGTTCGCGCTGTTCGGCCTGTGCGCTGCCTGGGCCGGCGCAATGCGGCAGGCCGATTTGCTGGAGATCCTGCTTCTCTCGGGTGGACCTGAAAGGCATGAAGCCCTGGCAGCCTTGAGCCCCTACTGGATGGGAATCCTGCTCGCTGCATTGATTCTGGCGCTCGTGGCCGCCGGTGCGATCCGCTCGCTGCCGACGCGGTCGCCAAGGCCCCGGCTGCGAGCAATCGCATGGTTGGTGGCGGCGGGTTGCGCCCTGGGCTTTGCCATGCCGATGACCTTTTTTCGCGCATGGCCTGTGAATGTCATGAGTCTGGCGCTGGCCAAACTTCTCGACAAGCGGGATTTTCTGGCAACGGCCCTGCCCTATGGCGCAATCAACCCCCGCGCTGCCGGTCAGACATGGAAGGCCTCACGCCCATCGGGCGCGCCTTCTGGTCGCGAGACATACATCCTGATCATCGGTGAAAGCGTGAGGGCGGACCGGCTTGGCCCGTGCGGGGGGAACGCACTTCTGGCTTTGAGGCATGAAGCGATCACGTTTTGCGATGTCATATCCGGGGCCAGCGGGACCCATCTGTCGGTTCCTCTTCTGATTTCGCGTGACTCTGCTGACAGTGCCCCAAGGGTCAGCAGCGACGCGACCTTCATGAAGGCCTTTGAAGAAGTCGGGTTTGAGACCTACTGGCTCTCTGTACAGGATCAATCCATTGCATGGCCCGACGCGATGCACTCCACCTATTTGTCCCCTTCTGCGCCGGACCGCGAAACTCTCATCGGGCCCCTGAAGCACGCCCTTGCCGCCCCCGGCCTCAAGAAGCTCATCGTTCTGCACGGCTATGGAGCACATTTCAACTACTGCGACCGCTATCGGCCCCAACACGCATTGCAGGCCGTCGACTGCCGTGGCTTGGGTGCGTTGCCAGACAGGCCCACCCGACCCCAATGGCTTTCCAGCTACGACAATGCCATTTCTGAGTCGCTAGCCTTTGTGGACGCGGTCATTGACGTGATCGATTCCGTCGATGCAGAGACGGTCCTTCTCTACACATCCGATCACGGAGAAAATCTGCTGGACGATGGAAGAAACCTCGTTCAGCACGCCTTGGCCACACCAACTCCATGGGACACGCGCGTGCCGGCCATCCTGTGGGCCAACAAAACCTGGAAGGTCAGCCACGATTCCTGGTGGCGTGCGCTGGGCGCGAACCGGAAGGCCCATGCAATGCATGGAGACCTGATTCCCACTCTTCTGGGAGCCGCAAACATCCACTACGAAGAGCCTCGTCCACAAGTTGTGGACCTGGGCCGGCAGCGGCCCGGCAACCGAATTCGCTGGGTGAAACGTCGACTTGGTGAAACCGTTGATGGAGACAAATTATGAGCGGCCGGAAACTGCCAGGATTCCATTTATTTTTTCCGGTGGCAACAGGGCTGTTCTTTGGCGCTTTCTACGCCATGCGCGGCTACAAGGAGCCATGGATCACCGCGTCGGCGCCTTCGGTCATGCTGATCGACGGACTCGCCCTGATCGCCCTGATGCCTGCAAGCCTGCTCCTCCTGAGGCATCTTGTTTCCTCGTTTGCCAGGCGACTGCCCGACTTCCCATCCTTTGAATCCAGATTCTTCCGCCTGGAGAAACTGTCTTATGCCCCTTGCCTGGTTGCCGCGGCTTTCCTCGGCCCCGTCACCCCCAACCACGCGGTGGCGCTTGCAACCTGGGTGGCCATCGGCCTCTTGCAGATCCTCATTCTTTTTGCAGTGATGGGGCGCGGCAACCGTCTGAAAGCCGTATCCACAGACACCTACATCGGGTTGCTGTTCTTGATATCTGGCTTCTCGGCGCTGATTTACCAGGTGGTCTGGCAACGTGTCCTGTTCACCACCTTTGGCGTCAACACCGAGTCCGTGACGGCCATAGTCTCTACCTTCATGTTTGGCCTGGGCATCGGCGCCATTGCCGGGAATTATCTGCTGCTCAGGTTTCGCCAGCACCTGCTGCATGTCTTTCTGGCTCTGGAGATTGGCATCGGTGTCTTTGGCATTTTCAGCGTGGCCCTGATTGACTGGGTCGGGCAGAGCTCTGTTCCCGTGTCCACATTGACACTCCTGCTGCGCGTCTATGCGGTGCTTGCCCTTCCGACGCTACTGATGGGTGCAACCCTGCCTGTTTTGGTGGGCTATCTGGAGCGTCGCATCCAGAACATGGGCCGCACGGTCGGGCTGCTTTACGCGTTCAATACGTTCGGCTCTGCCATCGCGGCCTTCGCCACGGTGCAGATCCTTTTTGTACTTACGGGCTTGCAGGCCAGTGTCTTCGTCGCGGTCGCATGCAACCTCGTGACCGCCGGGTTGATTTTCCACGCCAGCCGTCATCTGGAACTTCGTCAGGCTGCGGACACGGTGCAGCCCTCTCAGGCTTCCTTCGCCGGCGAAAGACTAACGGCATCACAGGCGTTCGCCCTGCTTGCGCTCATTGGATTCATCTCCCTGAGCCAGGAGATTCTTTGGTTCCGGATTCTCGGCTTTCTGACGGGAAGCCGTCCGCAGGTATTTGGCATGTTGCTCGCAGCCTTTCTCGCAGGCGTCGGATGGGGGTCCATTCGCGCCAGGAACCTGGCGACATCCGGCGCCTCGGCCTTCCAATTTCTTGTGACTTCCCTTCTGGCCGCCGCCCTCGTTTTCTATGCCGGCGTTCCCATGATCGCGTTCGTTGCCGAATGGGCCGGGTCCGGTCCTGCCTTGCTGTGCGGGTACCTTCTGGTGGCACTCGTGGCCTGCCTTTGCGGGGGGGTTCTGCCCGTGGCCATTCACCTGGGTACGCGTGGTGCCAGAAATTCCCTGGCTACAGCGTCATGGCTGTACTTTTCCAACATCCTTGGCTCGGCTGTTGGACCACTGCTGACCGGCTTCATTGCGCTCGAGGTCCTGTCGCTCGAGGCCAACGTCGCCGCGCTGTCTGGCCTGACCTTGCTCCTGGCACTCACGGTGCTGTTCCTGGCACCATCCACGCAACCCGGGCATCGATTCAAGTATGCAAGCCTCGCCGCCGGATTGACGGTTGCTGCCGTTCTTTTCCACGACCGGGCATATGAAAATCACCTGGAGAAAATGCAATACGCATCCAGTGTGTTCAAGCCCTTCAAATACACGCTAGAGAATCGCAGCGGAGTCCTCACGGTGGAAGAGGCCGCCGCCGATGTCATGTATGGCCATGGCATCTACGATGGAAGGTTCAATATTGACCCCGTGAGCAACACCAACCTGATCGATCGGGCATTCATGGTCGCCGCGCTTCACCGGCAACCACAAAAAGTGCTCGAGATCGGCCTGAGCACGGCATCATGGACCCGCGTGCTTTCGTCACACACCGCGGTCGGCTCACTCACTGTGGTGGAGATCAACAAGGGCTACCCGGCCATCGTGAGGAACTATCCGGAGATGGCCAGCGCACTGGAAAGTCCCAAGGTCCGCCTTTTGATCGATGATGGCCGGCGCTGGCTGCGCAGCAACCCGGATGAAAGCTTCGACGTGATTGTGATGAACAATACGCTTCACTGGCGAAGCAACGCCACGAGTCTGCTCTCACTTGAATTCCTGAAATTGTGCAAGCAGCACCTCAAGCCCGGAGGCGTTCTTTACTACAACACGACGGGAGCAGATGATGTGGTTTTTACCGCCGCTCACGGATTCAGGCATGTCACCCGATATTCAACATTTGTCGCGGCCAGCGACCATCCCTTCGACATGACGCCTGCCGAAAGGCGCGCGAATCTGCTGAAGTTTGCTGGAAGGGACGGTAGACCGCTTCTCGATTCGGATGAAGAACATCGAAAGGTCCTTGCCAGGCTCTCTAACAGTCCATTGACTGATATTCAACAAACCGTCTTGCAACGGCAAGGCCGGCAATTGATCACCGATGACAATATGGCCGTCGAGTACAAGCAGCACTAGGAACAAATTCCGTCCATCGCGATGACGCGCTCGCGGCCTACACGCGGGTGGCGCGTTAACCTACATGCGAATGGATGGAGGTCTGTAATCTCAGCTCCACCGCCTGCCGGGCACACTGCATGACAGCATGCATCTGCCAGCTGCTCACAAACCGGGAGACCCCATGTCAAAAGACCACCAAGACAGTTCACGCCGCCGCTTTGTCCTGGGCTCCGCGGGCGGCGTGGCGCTCACGATGGGCTCGGGCCTGGGGCTCAGCGGCTGCGGCGGCGGCAACGAGGAAGCCGAGCAGCGCTTTGGCTACGGTGTCGCCAGCGGCGACCCGCTGGCGGATCGCGTGATCATCTGGACGCGCGTGAACAAGCCGGGCGAGGACCCGACGCAGGTGCAATGGGAAGTGGCGAGCGACCCGCAGTTCAAGACCATGGTGCGGTCGGGCACGGCCGTGACGGGTTCGGTCCACGACTTCACGGTCAAGGTCGACGTGACCGGCCTGAGCCCGGCCAGCTACTACTATTACCGCTTCCGCCATGGCACCGAGATGTCCGCCACCGGCCGCACCAAAACCCTGGCGTCGGGCTACCTCCCCTACGCCAAGATTGGCGTGTTCTCGTGCGCCGCGTTTCCCCTGGGCCAGTTCCATGTCTACGCGGACGCCGCCGACCGGGGTGACATCGACGTCGCCCTGTTCCTGGGTGACTACATCTACGAGACCGGCCTGAATGACGCGGAGCAGATCGCCGCCACCCTGATCGGCCGCAAGATGGACCCCAAGGGCGAACTGCACCTGCTCGCCGAGTACCGCGCGCGCTATGCCCAGTACCACACCGACTCCAGCCTGCGCGCCTTCCATGCCACCATCCCGGTCATCGCGGTCTGGGACGACCATGAAATCGTCAACGACACCTGGCGCGATGGCGCGGGGGGCCACGACCCGGCCACCGAGGGCAGCTTTGCCTTGCGACGCGCGGCGGCCATCCAGGCCTACCACGAGTGGCTGCCGACGCGAACCTCCACGATGCCTGACGAGATGACCATCTACCGGTCTTTCGATTTCGGGAACCTGCTGTCACTGCACATGCTGGACACCCGGGTGATCGGACGCGACGCCCCGCTCGGTCGCGACGCCCATCTGGCCGGCGCGGCCAGTGACCCGGCGCGCCAGCTCATGGGCCCGGTCCAGTCGGACTGGCTCGCCGCCAGGATGCAGGCGTCCACGGCCACCTGGCAGATCATCGGGCAGCAGGTGCTGTTCGGTCGCATGAAACTGCCGTTGAGCATCTTCGACAATTTCACCGAAGACAGCATCAACGAGTACCTGCAGGCGGTGGACACGGCCGAGGCCATGCGCACCGAGCGCCAGCGTGCGCTGGTCACGCAACCCTTCATTGCCCACGACCTGAACACCTGGGATGGCTTTGAAGCCGCGCGTGAACAGGTCCTGAGCACCGCGCGCAGCCTCGACAAGAACCTGGTCGTGGTCTCGGGCGACAGCCACAACGCCTGGGCCAACAACCTGCGCGACGCCGCCGGCACGGCCATTGGCGTCGAGTTCGCCACCCCCTCGGTCACCTCGACCGGCCTGGAAGTGGCGCACCTCAAGGTGGGCCGCCAGTTCCTGGCGGATTCGTTCGTTCGCATCATGCCCGACCTGCAGTACGCGGAGACCACCAGCCGGGGCTACCTGTTGCTGACCGTCACGCCCGAGGCCGTTCGCGGTGAATGGGTATTTGTCAGCTCGGTGCTGCAAAACTCCTTCAGCAAATCCGCGAGCCCCGCCTGGTTGATGCTGCCTGGCAGCGGCAACCGAACCCTGGTGCGCGCGACCTGACGGGGCCGCCAAGGGGAGGTTCAGAGCTTCTCGGTCTCGCCCTGGCGGGGCTGCCAGGTCATGAGCCGCTTCTCGATCCGGCCGACCAGGCCATCGAGCATCAGGGCAAAGGCGGTGAGCACGACGATGCCCGCGAACACCGTGTTGACATCAAACGTGCCCTCGGCCTGAAGGATCAGGTAGCCCACCCCGCGCGCGGACCCCAGGTACTCCCCGACCACGGCCCCCACGAACGCCAGGCCCACCGAGGTGTGCAGGCTCGAGAACACCCAGCTCGTGGCACTGGGCAGATAGACCGTGCGCAGCAACTGGCGCTGGTTGGCGCCCAGCATGCGGGCGTTGGCCAGCACCACCGGGCTGACCTCCTTCACGCCCTGGTAGACGTTGAAGAAGACGATGAAGAACACCAGCGTGACCGCCAGTGCCACCTTGCTCCAGATCCCCAGGCCAAACCAGAGCGCAAAGATCGGCGCGAGGATCACGCGCGGCATCGAGTTGGCCGCCTTGATGTAGGGGTCGAGAATGGCCGCAGCCGTCGGGGCCAGCGCCAGCCACAGGCCAAACACCAGGCCCAGCACCGTGCCCAGGCCAAACGCCAGCACCGTCTCCAGCAGGGTCACGCCCAGATGGCGGTAGATGTCGGCCCGCCCCGGCAGCCCCTCGGGGAACAGCAGGCTTTCGCCCAGGCCGAATGGCATGAACCAGCTCCAGATGCGGCCGGCCACCTTCACGGGCTCGCCCAGGAAGAACGCGTACTGCTCGTTGCGGGACAACGCCTGCCAGACCGCGAGCATGAGCACCAGCACCGCCAGCTGCCAGTAGCGCAGGTTGCGCTCAGAGGGCTTGAGCACCTGCCACATCAGGCGGCCTTGCGCAGTTGCTGGGCATAGCCCTTGAGCACCTCGTCGCGCAGCACCCCCCAGATCCGGGTATGCAGCTGCACGAAGCGCGGATTCACCCGCACCTCGGCGACATCGCGCGGCCGGGCGAGGTCGATGTCGAACTCCCCCAGCGGCCGGGTGGCCGGCCCCGCCGACAGCACCACCAAGCGGTCACTCATCGCAATCGCCTCGTCAAGGTCGTGGGTGATGAACAGCACCGCCTTGCGGCGCGCCGACCACAGCGCCAGCACCTCGTTCTCCATGAGTTGCCGGGTCTGGATGTCAAGTGCCGAGAACGGCTCGTCCATGAGAATGATGTCGGGGTCCAGCACCAGGGTCTGCGCCAGCGCGGTGCGCTTGCGCATGCCGCCCGACAGCTGGTGCGGGTAACGGTCGCCGAACTCACCCAGCCCCACCCGCTCGAGCCAGCCCTGCGCCTCGGCGCGGGCCTGGGCCTCGGGCACGCCGCGGTATTGCAGGCCCATCATCACGTTGTCGATGGCGCTGCGCCAGGGCATCAGCGCTTCGGTCTGGAACATGTAGCCGGCGCGCGTGTTGATGCCGTTCAGCAGCTCACCAAACACCCGGACCTCGCCTGACGAAGGTGCCAGCAGGCCCGCCGCGACGTTCAGCAGCGTTGACTTGCCGCAGCCCGTGGGCCCCACCACCGAGACGAACTCGCCGGCGCGGATGCGCAGCGTTGTGTCGGCCACGGCCGTGTAGCGCTGGCCGGCGGCGTCGCGCGAGCGGAACGTGACACTGAGGTTGATCAGCTCCAGCGCGAATTCGGCCGCGGCCGGAGCCTGCCCCGCGTCCGCGGCAGGGTCGCGGGCCGGCCTTTCAGCGTCGCCCACGGTCAGGCCTTGAACTTGTCCTTGGCACGCCGGGCAAATTCGTTGGTGAAGGTCTTGCCCAGGTCGATCTTGTCGGCCTTGATGTGCGCGTCGAAGCTCGACAGCGCCTTGAGCGCGGTCCTGGTCCCTTCTTCGGGGATGATGCCGTCCAGCGCGATGGCTTCGCGCACCTTGTTGAACGACGCCAGATACAGTGCGCGGTCGCCCAGCAGGTAGGCATCGGGCACGGTCTTGATGATGTCGCTCGGCCCCGCCGTCTGCAGCCACTTGAGCCCATGGACGATGGCATTGGCCAGCGCCTGGCAGGTGTTGGGGTGCTTCTGCACGAACTCCATCGGGGCATAGAGGCAGGCCGCGGGCATGGGGCCGCCAAACACGTCCAGCGTGCCCTTGAGCGTGCGCGTGTCGCTGATGATGCGCACATCGCCCTTTTGCTCGAGCATGGTCATCACCGGGTCGGTGTTGCTCATCGCGTCGATCTGGCCCGAACGCAGCGCGGCAAGCGCGCCGGCCGCGGTGCCGACCCCGACAAAACTCACGTCGCTGGCCTTGATGCCCGCGCGCGACAGCACCAGGTTGGCCACCATGTTGGTCGACGAGCCCGGCGCGGACACACCGATCTTCTTGCCGCGCAGGTCGGCCACGCCGCGGTAGGCCGGCATGGCCTTGGTCGACACGCCGACCGCGATCTGGGGCGCCCGTCCCTGCAGCACGAACGCCTGGAACATCTGGTTCTTGCTCTGCAGGTTGATGGTGTGCTCGTAGGCACCACTGACCACGTCGGCCGAGCCGCCCACCACCGCCTGCAGCGCGCGCGAGCCGCCAGCGAAGTCCGAAATCTCGACGTCCAGGCCCTCGGCCTCGAAGTAGCCCAACTGCTCCGAGATGGTCAGGGGCAGGTAGTAAAACGCCGCCTTGCCACCCACCGCGATCGAGACCTTGGTCTTCTCCGGCTTGCCCTGGGCACGCAGGGAAGGGACGGCCACGCAGGTGGCCGCGAGTGCGGCCAGCGAGGCGAAAGTCCGGCGGCGGACATGAATGTTGTTCACGGTACAAACCTCTCTTTTCTCTACTGCGCGCAGGTTACCGAGCGCCCCTTCGCACCGCATCAGGATCATCCCGTGCGGGTTTGTACGTAAGCAGCAACAGGTTAGCGATAGCCGACGAAAAGAATGCCCACGTTCACCAGCAGCGCCAGTGCCCAGACCGCCGAGCGCGCCGTGGGCAGGCCCGCCACATAGAGCACGACATAGATCATTCGCAACACGATGTAAACAAAGGCCAGGATGTCGAGCCGGGCCTGCGGCGCGCCCAGCTGGTGGGCAATGATCACGGCGCCCATGAAGAACGGCAGTGCCTCGAAGCTGTTGGCCTGCGCGGCGTTGGCGCGCGCCCGCCAGTCCTTCTGGCGGGCCATCCAGCCGCGCGGGTCATGGTTGTCAAAGCCGCCGTCCTTGCGCGGCTTGCCGAGCTGGCCGGACTTGGCCAGCCAGGCACAGGCAATCGGCATCAATGCAGCCAGCAGCACACACCAGTAAGCAACGGTAAATCGGGCGTAGTTCATCTTTGTTATCTCCTGTCCACCAGGGCATGCGCGATCGTGCCCAGGTCCACGTATTCAAGTTCGCTGCCCGCGGGCACGCCACGCGCCAGCCGCGTGACCTGCAGGCCGCGGGCCTTGAGTGCTTCGGAAATCACATGCGCGGTGGCTTCACCTTCGGCGGTGAAGTTGGTCGCAAGGATCACCTCCTGCACGGTACCGTCCAGGGCCCGCGCAAACAGCTTCTGCAGGCCGATGTCGCGCGGGCCAATGCCATCGAGCGGACTGAGCTTGCCCATCAGCACGAAGTACAGCCCCTTGAAGGCCGATGTCCGCTCCACCGCCGACTGGTCCGCCGGTGTCTCCACCACGCACAGCTTGCTGCGGTCGCGCTGGGGGTTCAGGCAGGTGCCGCAGATGTCGGCTTCGGTGAAGGTGTGGCAATGGTCGCAATGCCGCACGGTCAGCGCCGCCTGGTGCAGCGCCTGCGACAGCAGTTGCGCGCCCTCCCGGTCGTGCTGCAGCATGTGGAACGCCATGCGTGAGGCCGACTTGATGCCCACGCCCGGCAAGCGCCGCAGCGCCTGGACCAGCGCCTCGAGCGAGTTGGAATCAGCCACCCGTCAGCGGGTCAGAAAGGGAACTTCATGCCGCCGGGCAGGCCCGGCATGCCGGCCGTGAGCTTGCCCATTTTTTCCTGCGAGGTTTCCTCGGCCTTGCGAACGGCTGCGTTGAACGCAGCGGCCACCAGGTCTTCGAGCATGTCCTTGTCGTCGGCCAGCAGGCTGGGGTCGATGGTCACGCGCTTGACGTCGTGCTTGCAGGTCATCAGCACCTTGACGAGACCGGCGCCGGACTCGCCGGTCACTTCGATGAAGGCCAGCTCGTCCTGCGCCTTCTTGAGGTTGTCCTGCATCGCCTGGGCCTGCTTCATGAGGCCGGCGAGTTGTCCTTTGTTGAACATGGAATGGGTCCTGTGGTTAAACGGTGGGTTTGATGCTTCCAGGCACGATTTTCGCGCCAAAGTCGCGCATCATGGCCTGGACGAAAGGGTCATTGAGGATGATGTCCTCGGCCGCGCGCTGCTTCTCGGCGGCGGCGGCGGCGTTGCGGCGCGCCGGGCTGTCGCCCACGCTGCCCACCTCGACGCTCAGGCTCACCTCATGGCCCGCCGCCTTCAGCGCGTTCTGCAGCCGTTCGCGGCTGGCCGGCTGGTTCAGCGACTCCCGCTCCACGCGCAGCATCCAGTGGCCCGTGTCGCGCGCCACCAACTGCGACTGCAGCGCCAGCTCGCGCACCAGCGCGGTGATGCTCTCGGCCTGCACCAGTTGCTGCACGGTCGCGTGCCAGAAATCGCCTTCCTCCGTCAGCACCAGCGGGCCGGCGCTGCGCGATGCCACGGCGGCATCCTGGCGGGACTCGGGCTGCACGCGCACCGGCACGCCCATCACCGGGCTCGCGGGCTGGCCGGGCGCTGAGGCCACGGCGCGCGGGTTCGCCCGGGGCGCGGCCGGCTCGACCACCGCAAGCACCTGGCCCGGCGGAGCGCCAACGGCCGGGACCGGTTGGGGCCGCGGGGCCGGCAGCTGCGGCGCTACGGACGCAGGCGCGGGCGCCCATGCCGCCACCGGGCTGCGCACGGCGGCCGATGCCGCGGCGGGGGCCGGCGCGGCCGGCCGGGGTTCAGTCAGAGTTTTTTTTTCAGCCGTGCCCTGCGAGGCGCCGGGCTTGAACGCCAGCAGGCGCAGCAGCACCATGGTCAGCGCCGCGTATTCGTCGGGCGCCAGCCCCAGCTCGGCCCGGCCGTGCAGGCACATGCTGTAGAGCAATTGCGTTTCATCGGCGGGCAGGGTAGCGGCCAGCCGCGCCAGCTCCGCGGCCTCGGGGTCGGTGTCGTCGGTCGGGCCAGGCACGGCCTGCAGCACCGCCATGCGCTGCAGGACAGCGCTCATTTCCTCGAGCGTGGACGCCGCGCTCAGGCCATTGACCCGCAGCGTCTGCGTGGTGTCCACCACGGCCTTGCCATCGGACTGGGCCAGCGCGTCGATCAGCCGGAACACATGGCTGCGGTCCACACTGCCCAGCATCTGGCGCACCGTGGCCTCCTCCAGCTGGCCACTGCCAAAGGCGATGGCCTGGTCGGTCAGGCTCAGCGCGTCGCGCATGGAGCCACGCGCCGCGCGTGCCAGCAGGCGCAGTGCCTGGGTGTCGGCCGCCACGCCTTCGGCCTGCAGCACGTGCTGCAGGTGCTCCAGCACGGTCTCGGGCGCCATGGGCCGCAGGTTGAACTGCAGGCAGCGCGACAGCACCGTGACCGGCACCTTCTGCGGATCGGTGGTGGCCAGCACGAATTTGAGGTACTCGGGCGGCTCCTCCAGCGTCTTGAGCATGGCGTTGAACGCCGTATTGGTCAGCATGTGCACTTCGTCGATCATGAAGACCTTGAAGCGCCCCTGCACCGGCTTGTAAACCGCCTGCTCCAGCAGGCTCTGCACCTCGTCCACCCCGCGGTTCGACGCGGCATCAAGCTCGGTGTAGTCCACGAAGCGGCCGCTGTCGATGTCGGTGCAGGCCTGGCACACGCCGCAGGGCGTAGCGGTGATGCCACCCTGCCCGTCTGGCCCCTGGCAGTTCAGCGACTTGGCGAGGATCCGAGAAACCGTGGTTTTGCCCACGCCCCGCGTGCCGGTGAACAGGTAGGCATGGTGCAGGCGCTGGGTCGACAACGCATTGGTGAGGGCCTGCACCACATGGCCCTGGCCCACCATTTCGGTGAAGTTCCGGGGCCGGTATTTGCGGGCAAGCACGAGGTACGACATTGATCCGATTCTAGATGCCCTTGCCACAGCGAAGGCTGACCCGCCTCGCCTACAATATCCGCTGACGGGCCTCCCCGCATGGTGAAGCGGCCAACCGGGTCAGGTGGGGAACCAAGCAGCCCTAACTGTGAAGCCAGTGCCGGGGGTAAGGCTCGTCAACCTCCCTTCTCTTTCCCCTCCGGGCATCCGGCCAAATGCCACGCCAGGTGCCAAACGCGCGCCACGCGAGTACCATGGCCTGAAAACCGGAGGTGGCAGCAATGAAAAACGACGTCATATCCCCAAGGTTGCGGCTCGCTGGATCCGTATCGCGGGTTCAGGCCCTGCGCGCGTTGCTGCCGTTGCTGTTCCCGCTGGCCTGCACCAGCGCGCTGGCGCAAACCGCCCCGACGGCCCCGCGCTGGCAATTTCAGCTCTCCCCGTCCATCACGCCGCGCTTCGAGCCGTTGCAGGCCACGCCCACCGTCCGCGCCGGGGTCACGGGCTGGGCTTTCAACTCCCCCCATTCGGTGCTCGGCCTGAGCTTTGATGTGTCCACGCCCCAGGGCACGGGCCTGGTGCCCCCGCTGCGCGGACCGGCCGTGACGAGCGTGGACCTGGGCCTGCGCTGGCAGACAGCGCTCAGCCGTTCATCGCGCCTGGACCTCGCGGCCTGGCGGCGCACCCATGCCCAGGCCGAACCGCTGGGCCTGAGCACCGACCCAATCTATGGCACGAATGTGGAGATGCAGTTTGACGCGCTCAACACCTTCGGCTTCAAGCCCCAGCAAAGCGCCATCGGGCTGCAGGTCAACGGCGGCGGCGCATCGCTCAAGAGCAACCAGTCGGTGCTGTACTACCGCGCGCGGTTCTGAAGCCAGGCCAGCACGCCCTGCGCCGCCGCGCGCCCGCTCGCAAAGCAGCCGGTTAGCAGGTAACCGCCGGTTGGCGCTTCCCAGTCGAGCATTTCGCCCGCACAGAACACACCGGGCAGCTCGCGCAGCATCAGCCCCTGATCCATCCCTTCAAAAGGCACGCCGCCGGCGGTGCTGATGGCCTCGTCCATTGGCCGCGCGGCGGACAAGGTGAGGGGCACGGCCTTGATGGTTTCAGCCAAGCGCGCGCCGTCGTGGTAGGCGGCCTTGTCCAGCACCTCGTGCAGGATCGCGGCCTTGATGCCGTCCAGGCCCAGGCGGCTCTTGAGGTGGCTGGACAGGGACCGCGAGCCGCGCGGGTGCGTGACCTCGGCCAGCACCTGCTGCGCCGAGCGCGCGGGCAGCAGGTCGATGCTCAGCGTGGCCTGGCCGGTGGCGGCGATCTGGTCACGCAGCAGCGACGAGGCCGCGTAGACCAGGCTGCCCTCCACGCCGGTGGCGGTGGCCACGAATTCGCCCTTGCGCTCGAAAACCTCTCCCTGCGGGCCGACGCAGCGGATGGCCACGCTCTTGAAGGGCTGGCCGGCAAAGCGGCTGGCAAACAGGTCGGTCCAGCCGCCAGCCTTGTCAAAGCCGCAGTTGGCGGGCACGAGCGGCACCACGGTAACACCGCGCTGCGCAAGCAGCGGCACCCAGGCGCCGTCGGACCCGAGCCGGGCCCAGCTGCCGCCGCCCAGGGCCAGCACCACGGCATCGGCCTGCCGCGCGCGCTCGCCTTGGGCCGTGGCAAAGCGCAGTGCCCCGGCGTCGTCCCAGCCCGTCCAGCGCTCCCGCATGTGAAAGCGCACCCCTGCCTCGCGCAAGCGGTGCAGCCAGGCGCGAAGCAGCGGCGCAGCCTTCATGTCGGTGGGAAACACGCGGCCGGAGCTGCCCACAAAGGTCTCAATGCCCAGGCCCAGCGCCCAGGCGCGCAGTTCGTCCGGGCCCAGGCCGGCCAGCAGGCGCGCCAGCTGCGGCTGTCGTGCGCCATAACGTTGCTCAAACAGCGCCAGAGGCTCTGAATGCGTCAGGTTCAGCCCACCCTTGCCCGCCAGCAGGAACTTGCGCCCCACGGAGGGCATGGCGTCATACACATCGACCGACACGCCGGCGCCCGCCAGCACTTCGGCCGCCATCAGGCCGGCCGGCCCGGCGCCCACCACCATCACGCTTGTCGTCAAAATTCCACCAGCTTTCCTTCGCCTGTGAGAAACGCGGCCCGCACGGCCGCGCCCGGATGGGCGGCCTGCACAGCCGCCACGTACATCGTCATCTGTTCCCGCAGCGCGGCCTGGCGTTCAGGCTGCGAGGCGAGCTTGTGGTCCAGCACCCACCACTCGCCGTTGTCGCGCCGGCGCACCAGCCGGTCCAGCCGCAGCGACTGGCCCTGGTGGTGCAGCGGCACCTCGTTGCCCTGCCAGTCGACCACGCCGGCATCCCAGGCCCAGGCGCCCTGGCCCGCGAGTATGCGCCGGGCCGCGGCGGCGGCCCGCTGCACCTCGCCGCCGGGCAGGCCAAACTCGCGCCCCACGGCATGCAGCTGGGGCGCCGTCGGGCCGGGCCCGGCCGGCGAAGCCCACTCCAGCAGGCGGTGCATGGCCTTGCCCAGCCGCGATGCAGGTGTGTCTTCATCATCATCCGCTATTGTTTCAGTAGCATCAGATGGCCGGCTGGCCTGGACTTCAGGAAGATTTGACATGTAAAACGCGGTGTCGGGCCCCTGCGCCCCCCCGCTGGCGGCCAGGGGCACCGGAGGCGGCGGCAACGGCTCGGCAAGGTCCTGCAAGCGCTGCCACCAGCTGCCGGCCGCCGCCTGGTGGGGCTGCACCGATGACAGCACCAGCATCTGGCGTGCCCGCGTCATGGCCACATACAGGGCATTGAGTTCCTCGCGCTGGCGCGCCGCGCGTTCGGCTTCCAGCGCCAGCGCCGTGCAGGCGGGCGCCCGGGTCTCGCTGGCCAGAAAGGCAAAGCGCACGGGCGCGGCCTCCTCGCCGGGCCATTCAACCAGCACGCCCATGGTTTCGGCGCGCGGGGCCGGCGCATCGGTGTCCAGCATCAGCACCACGGGCGCCTCCAGGCCCTTGGCACCGTGCACCGTGAGCAGGCTCACGGCATCGGTCTGGGCCAGCCGGGGCGCGCGCACCCCGCCCGCGCGCAGCGCACGCACCAAGGCGTAAGGCGTGAGAAACCTCGCCCCGTCGATCTGCAGGGCCGCGCCCAGCACCGCGCGCAGGTTGGCCAGCACCCCCGCGCGCAGCGGCCCGGGCGCCGCCGCGGCAAAGCGGGCCAGCACATCGCCATCGTGGTAGATCGCGTCCAGCGCATCATGCGGCGGCAAGGCCGCGACCCAGCCCTGCCATCGGGTCAAAATGGCCCCGAGTCCAATCAGGGCGGGCGGTAGCTGCTCTTCTTTTTGTAGCAAATCGAACCAGCCGGGCGAGCGGCCCGCGGCCTGCGCGTCGCGCCGGCGCAGGGCCAGTTGCACGAGGTCGGCATCGGCCACGCTCCACAGCGGCGAGCGCAGGGCCCGCGCCAGCGAGAGATCGTGGGCCGGCGACACCAGCACGTCGAGCAGGGCCACGATGTCCTGCACCTCGGGGGCGTCGGCCAGATCGTTTTTCTCGGGCTGCTGGGCCGCGACCTGCAGGGCCCGCAACTCGTCCTGCATCAGGGACAGCCGGTCGCGCTTGCGCGCCAGTACCATGATGTCGCCGGCTGGCCGGCCGGCGGACAGCTGCGCGGCCACCCAGTGCGCGGCCTGCCGGCATTCCAGGGTGCGCAGGGTGTCCTCGGGCAGTTCCCTGGGCACGCTCAGGCTGTCACGCCAGGCCAGCGGGTCGGCAGGGCTGGCGTCGGTGGCGACGGCTTCGCGCGTGATGGGCGGCAGCCGGGCCACGGCGCCCGGCTCGGCCGATTCGGTGGTGTGGCGGCGAAAGCCGGTGTACTCGCCGGCCTCCTGCGCCTGGGCCATGACCTCGTTGACCACGGCCATCACCCGCTGCGCGTTGCGGTGGGTGTGATCGCAACTCAGCAGGTCGCCGCCCAGGCCCTGGACCACGAACTGCTGCGCCGCCCGGAACACCTGGGGTTCGGCGCGTCGAAAGCGGTAAATGCTCTGCTTGGGGTCGCCCACAATGAACACACTGGGCGCCGCGCCGGCGCCGGCATAGCCCGAGAGCCAGGCGCCCAGCGCCTGCCACTGCAGCGGGTTGGTGTCCTGGAACTCGTCGATCAGCAAGTGGCGCACCCGCGCGTCCAGCCGCTCCTGCACCCAGCCGCTGAGCACCGGGTCGCACAGCATGGTGAGCGCGGCCCGCTCCACGTCGTTCATGTCGATCCAGCCACGCTCGCGCTTGAGCACCGAGAACTCGTCGATCAGAAGCCGCGACAGCCGCGCCATGCGCTGCTGGTGCTGCCAGGCCAGATGCTGCTCGCGCGCGCCCAGCAGCCGCAGTGCCACGGCCTGCGCGGCCCGGACCTGCTCGATGCCCGCGAGCTTGTCGCTGAACTTGCGCGGCTCGCCCTTTTGCGTGAGCAGCGCCGCCAGCGCGGCCGGTGCATCGCCAGCCGTCAGTGCCTGCTCGAGCTCGCTGCCCTTGGCCGCGAAGGTGGGTGCCGAGGCCCGCCCCAGGGCCCGCGCCGCGTCCCAGGCCACCGCGGCCAGCGCCCCCTGCGCCAGCACCGCTTCCTCAGGCGTTGCCAGGCCCGCGAATTCGGGAAACGGGCCGTCAAAAGGCTGGATCGACCGGTCCACCACGCCCTGCGCATCGGCCAGGGCAAACTCCACGCGCTTGGACAGGGCTGCCAGCAGCGCCTTCTGCGTCTGGAAACGCCCGTGCTCCGCCACGGCGTGCAGGTAGTCCTGCCGGGCTTCGGGCGTGCGCACCACCGCGCCATGAAAGCGGCGCCAGATCGCATCGACAGCCTCACTGTCGTCCTCCAGCAGCTCGTACTGGGCCGGCAGGCCCAGTTGCTGCAGCATGGCCAGCGGTGCATTGCGCAGCAGGGCCGCAAACCAGCCGTGAAAGGTCCGCACCTGTACCGGCCGGCCCGATGCGAGCAGGGTTTGATACAGATTGGATAGCGGCTCGCGCAGGTCCCGTGCGGGCTGCGGGGCGATTCCGCGCATCAGCAGCTCCTGCTCGAGCTGATCGGGCGAGGCCTGGGCAAACCGGGCCAACCACTCCTGCAGGCGCTGGCGCATCTCGCCCGCGGCCTTGCGTGTGAAGGTGATGGCCAGGATTTCCTGGGGCTGGGCACCGTCCAGCAGGGCGCGCAGGATGCGCGAGACCAGCATCCAGGTCTTGCCCGCGCCCGCGCAGGCTTCCACGGCCACACTGCGGCGTGGGTCACAGGCCACGGCGTAAAACTCGGCCCGGCTCACCGGCCGACCGTTGAGCTCGTAGGCCAGGCCCTGGGGGGCACCCGTCGGCGCCCCGCCGGCCTGCAAGGAGGTTTCGCCGCTCATGCCCAGAAGTCCTTGCGGCACAGGCCGCGCGCCGCGCAGAAGTCGCAGACCCGGCCCTCGCCCAGCGCCGGCAACGCCGCGCCATCGCCGATGGCCGCCAGGTCGTGCAGCATGCCCTCGACCAGCGCGTCGCGGGCGGCCACCACCTCGGGCTGCTCCACGGTCCGGGTCTCGCGCTCGCCCACGTTCACATAGGCGGCGCGCAGCGTGTCGTCTTCGAGCAGCGCGGCGTAGAACGCGAGCTGGGTGTCCTCGGTGGGCGCCTTGACGCGGTCGCGCGAAACCTGAAGATTCTCGGTTTTGTAGTCCACCACCATGCGCAGCCCGGCTGCATCACTGTCCACCCGGTCAATGCGGCCCATGAGCTGGACCGGGCCAAGCTGGACCCGCGCCTCGCTCTCGGCCTGGCTGAACTGCAGCCCCTGGGCCTCATGGCTCTCCAGCCAGGCCAGGTAGCCATCGCGCAGGCCCGGCCAGCCGGCGGAAAAAGGCAAAAACTCATCCTCGGGCAGGCCGGCCTCTCGCGTCTGGGCCTCGGCCACGGCGTCGAGCAAGGCCTGGCGCGCCGGGCCGGGCGGCAAGGGCCCGGCCGCCAGGGCCCGGTGAAAGTCGCGCAGCACGGCATGCAGCCAGTTGCCAAAGTCGCGCTTGTCGATGTCGGCGTCCAGCTCATCCGACTCCCGCAAACCGAGCTGGCGCAGCGCGAAGAACCGGTAGGGGCAGCGGCGCAGGTCCTCATAGGCGCTGGCCGAGAGCACCGGCACGGGCAGTTGCGGCGCGCGCGGCTGCGGCCGCGGCGTCGGGCATGGCGCCACCGGTCGCAGCGCGCGGGGGTCGGCCCCGGCCTGGCCCAGCCCGGCCAGTTGCATCTGCTGAACCAGGGCACTGGGCAGCAGCGGTTCGCCCGCGGCATCGCCACGGCGCCACAGCACGTCGCAGTGGGCCATGCCCAGCGCCTGCTGCCAGGCAGCGCGCTGCGCGGCTTCGAGGGTGGCGCGCGAATCAAAGCCCAGCGCCTCGCGCTGGGCTGTCGTCCAGGGCCCGGGCGGCTCGGGCGACGCGGGCAGGTTCGCCTCGTCGCAGCCCGGCAGCACGGCGGCCGCGAACGGCTGGGCCAGCATCTGCTCCAGCGGCAGCACCACGACCTGCTCGTCGCGCGGGTGACGGGGCTTGAAGCTGGCCGCCTCCAGCGCGTCGCGGACCCAGGCGCTGAAGTCCGCCAGGCCCATGCGGCACCCGCCCTGCGGCAGGCTGGCCCACAGGGCCTGACCGTCCTCGGCCAGTCCGAGCGCGGCCAGCACCGCGTCGCCGGCCGCGTCCCCCTGCAGCAGCGGCCACTGGCCACCGGCCTGCAGCAGTTCGCGCAGGCCCTGCAACCAGTGCACGAGGGCGCGCGGGCGTTGCAGGCCTTCGCGCAGCAGGTCCAGCGCAGGAACCAGCGTGGCATGGCGCGGCAGAGGGCCGAGCCGGGCCGAGGCCGACGCCCAGTCGCGCAGACCGGCGTCGCGCAGGGCTTTCTCAAGCGCCCGCACGGCGCCGGCGTCGAACGCCGGGGCATGTTTGAGCCAGTCCAGCACCGTGTCGCTGGACGCCTGCCAGGCACAGGCCTGCAGCGCCGTCATGAGGTGGGCGGCAGCGCGGGTGGTCGACAGCTTCCAGCCGGTCTCGTCACGCAGCCGCACCCCCTGGGCGCCCAGCATGGCGCGGATGCGGCGGGTCAGGGCCCGGTCGGTGGCGGCCAGCGCCACCGGCGCGCGGCCTGCCTCCAGGTGCCGCAGCACGCAGGCGGCGGCGCGTTCCGCTTCGTCCTCAGGGCCCTGCGCTTCATGCCAGGCCACCTGGCCCGCAGGCGGCGTGCCCATGAGCGGCAGAGCCACCGCCTTGTGCGCCAGCCGCGCGCGGATCTGATCAACCAGGGGCTCGGCCTGGAAACCCTCGAGCACCACCAGGCAATCAAGCTCGGCATCCAGGTCATCGGTCAGCAACGCGTCGGTGGCATAGCTTGACGCCAAGGCCCATTCCAGCGCGATGCGGGCCACGGCCGCCTCCAGGGCGAGCGCCGGCGCCTCCAGCCCGGCCACCACCGCGCCGCGGGCCCGATGGGCCCACGCCGGCCGCTGCGCCGGCGGCACGGCCGCGACGCGGCCCGCAAGCTGGCACGCGGCTTCGACCAGGCGGCCCGCGAGCAGTTCGCGCTGGGCCGCCAGGCCGGCCTGTTCAAGAAGCCCCTGGGCGGTGAGCAGGTCACGCGCGGTGTCAAAGCACAGGTCCTGCGGGCCTGGCAGGAAGCCGCCGCGGCTGCGGGTCCAGTTCATGGTGGTCTCAAAACGCGGGGCGAAGCCATCGGGCACCGCGCAGGCCCAGGCCTTGCGTGCCTGCCCCATCAACTGGGCATACGGGACCAGCACCACCGTGCGGGCGGGATGCGCGCCACGCCCGCGCAGCAGCTGCGCCACATGCCCCATCAGGGCGGCCAGCGAGCCCTGCGCCTGATGGTTTTGCGCTATCGCATCCATAGCACGCGGGGCCTCTTGCACGGCCTGTAGGGGGACTTGGTTTCTGTCACAATTCCCCCACTTTAGCTGTACCGCCAACTGACATCCAAGGAACCACCATGGCCAGCGACCTCATCAAACATATCTCCGACACCAGCTTCGAGGCCGATGTGCTGCAGGCCGGCAAACCCGTGCTGGTGGACTACTGGGCCGAGTGGTGCGGCCCCTGCAAGATGATCGCGCCCATCCTCGACGAAGTGGCCGGCACCTACGGTGACAAGCTGCAGATCGCCAAGATGAACGTGGACGAGAACCGCGACATCCCCGCCAAGTTCGGCATCCGCGGCATCCCCACGCTGATGCTGTTCAAGGATGGCCAGTTGGCCGCCACCAAGGTGGGCGCCATGAGCAAGGCGCAACTGACCGCGTTCATCGACCAGCAACTGGCCTGAACGCATTGCGACACAAAAAATGACGGGGCCCTCGCGGCCCCGTTTTCACGTGATTTTCCTGTCATAATTGTTCTCAGTTCACCAGCGCGCCCCGGGCGGCTGGTTCGAGTTCCAGGTCTGTGAGGCTCCTCTTGCCTCACATCCCCCCTCCCCCAAGACTTTCCCAGAACTCCCCCAAAGGGGTCACTCCATGCACTTAAACGAACTCAAGGCACTGCACGTGTCTGAAGTCCTCAAGCAGGCCGAAGAGCTTGAGATCGAAAACACCGGCCGCATGCGCAAGCAGGAGCTGATGTTCGCCATCATCAAGAAACGCGCCAAGGCCGGCGAACAGGTGTTTGCCGACGGCGTGCTCGAAATCCTGCCCGACGGCTTCGGCTTCCTGCGCAGCCCCGACACCAGCTACACGGCCAGCACCGACGACATCTACATCTCGCCCAGCCAGGTGCGCCGCTTCAACCTGCACACCGGCGACATGATCGAGGGCGAAGTGCGCATCCCCAAGGACGGCGAGCGCTATTTCGCGCTGACCAAGCTGGACATGGTCAACGGCGGGCCTCCGGAGCAGAACAAGCACAAGGTCATGTTCGAGAACCTGACCCCGCTGTTCCCCAAGGAGCAGATGAAGCTGGAGCGTGACAACTTCAAGGGCGAGGAAAACATCACCAGCCGAGTGATCGACATCATCGCTCCCATCGGCAAGGGCCAGCGTGCCCTGCTGGTGGCCCCGCCCAAGAGCGGCAAGACGGTGATGATGCAGCACATCGCCCACGCCATCGCGGCCAATTACCCCGACAGCTACATGATGGTTCTGCTGGTGGACGAGCGGCCCGAGGAAGTGACCGAAATGCAGCGCTCGGTCAAGGCCGAGGTGATTGCCTCCACCTTTGATGAGCCCGCCGCCCGCCACGTGCACGTGGCCGAAATGGTGATCGAGCGCGCCAAGCGCCTGGTCGAGCTGAAAAAAGACGTGGTGATCCTGCTGGACTCCATCACCCGCCTGGCCCGCGCCTACAACAACGTGGTGCCGTCGTCGGGCAAGGTGCTGACCGGCGGCGTGGACTCCAATGCCCTGCAGCGCCCCAAGCGCTTCCTGGGCGCGGCCCGCAACGTGGAAGAAGGCGGCTCGCTGACCATCATCGCCACCGCGCTGGTCGACACCGGCAGCCGCATGGACGAAGTGATCTTTGAAGAGTTCAAGGGCACGGGCAACAGTGAAATCCACCTAGACCGCCGCCTGTACGAAAAGCGCGTGTTCCCCTCGATCCAGCTCAACCGCAGCGGCACCCGCCGCGAGGAACTGCTGCTGGCCCCCGAGATCCTGCAAAAGACCCGCATCCTGCGCCAGTTCATGTACAACATGGACGAGATCGAGTCCATGGAAATGGTGCTCAAGAGCATGCGCGCCACCAAGACCAACGTCGAGTTCTTCGACATGATGCGCCGCGGCGGCTGATCCGGCTCCAAGTCCTTGATTTAATTGTATAATCGAGGGCTTTTTGCGGAAAGTAGGCTGGACGGTCCGGCCCGGCTCCCGCAGCTGACTCAAGGAAGATCATGAAAGAAGGCATTCACCCCAATTACCGCGAAGTGCTCTTCGTGGACCTGTCCAACGGTTTCAAGTTCGTGACCCGTTCCTGCGTGAACACCAAGGAAATGGGCAAGACGGACGACGGCCGCGAGCTGCCGCTGTTCAAGCTGGACACCTCCAGCGAATCGCATCCGTTCTACACCGGCACGCAGAAGTCGGTCAACGACATGGGTGGCCGCGTCGACAAGTTCTTCAAGAAGTTCGGCAAGCCCGCGGGCAAGACCGAAGAAGCCGGCAAGACCGCTGCCTGATAGGCCGCGCTCCGCCAGAGCCAGGGCAGCCCGGGTCACCGCGCTGCCCTTTTTGTTGGTCCGTCGCGCCCGCCGCCGGTGGATCGCCCCCCGATACAGGGGCTCATAATTCCCCGCGTGAACCAGCCTACCCCTGCCATCGTGACCCAGACCGCCGTGCGCCGATTGCCGCGGCTGGCCCTGGTGCTGTTCTGCCTTGCCTACGTCTTGCCCGGCTTCATCGGCCGCGAGCCCTGGAAAAATGCCGACATGACGGCGTTTGGCTACATGGCCGAACTGGCCTCTGGCGCGGCCCACTGGCTCAGCCCCACGCTGTTGGGCCAACCCCCTGAGTTCGACGCGCTGCTGCCCTACTGGCTCGGCGCCTGGGCGATTCAGCTCGCCCCCCCTTGGGTACCGGGTGATTTCGCGGCACGCATCCCGTTTGCGCTGTTGCTGGCACTGACCCTGGTGGCGACCTGGTATGGCGTCTACTACCTCGCCCGCAGCCCCCAGGCCCAGCCCGTCACCTTTGCATTTGGCGGCGAAGCCCAACCGACCGACTATGCCCGCGCCATGGCCGACGGCGGGCTGCTGGCGCTGATTGCCTGCCTGGGCCTGGCACAGCTCTCCCACGAAACCACGCCCGCGCTGGCACAGGTGGGGTTCACCGCGCTGAGTTTCTATGCGCTGGCCGCCACCCCCTGGCGAACCTGGCAACCCGCGGTGGGCCTGGTGGCCGGCCTCGCGGGGCTGGCGCTCAGCGGCGCCCCCACCATGGCCCTGCTGTTTGCCGCGGGAGGAGCCACGCTGTCGCTGCTGGACCCATCGCCCGAGGCCGACGTGAGGGCGCGCAGCCGCCGCTGGGCCGGCTTCGTCCTGCTCGTGGCCGTTGGCGTGGCCGCACTGGCCTGGACGCTCGATGCCTTCCACTGGCGCGTCGGCCAGCCATCGGGCGACTGGCGCAGCCTGGCGCGGCTGCTGCTGTGGTTCACCTGGCCTGCCTGGCCCCTGGCCTGCTGGACCCTGTGGCGCTGGCGCCGCCAGCTCGGCAGCCGGCACGTGGCCCTGCCACTGGTCTTTGTCGCGGCCTCCCTGATCACCACGCTGGTCACGCCGTCGTCCGACCGCTCCCTGCTGCTGGGCCTGCCCGCGCTGGCCGCGCTGGCCGCCTTCGCGCTGCCCACGCTACAACGCAGCGTCGCCGCCTTGATCGACTGGTTCACCCTGCTGTTCTTCAGCGGCTGCGCGCTGGTGATCTGGGTGGTCTGGATCGCCATGCAGACGGGCGTGCCCGCCAAGCCGGCCGCCAATGTTGCCCGGCTGGCCCCGGGCTTCGTGCCCAGTTTCTCCATGCTGGCCTTCGTGGTCGCGCTCGCGGCCACCCTCTGCTGGGCGTGGCTGGTGCACTGGCGGGCTGGCCGGCATCGCGCCGCGATCTGGAAAAGCCTGGTGCTGCCGGCCGGCGGCGCGGCGCTGTGCTGGCTGCTGCTGATGACGCTGTGGATGCCATTGCTGGACTACGCGCGTGGCTACACGCCGCTTGTCAGGCAGGTGGTCCGGCAGACGGGCGGGGCCGACTGCCTTGAAGTCCATGGCCTGAGCCGTGGCCAGATCGCCGCCCTGCAGTACCACAGCCGGCTCAAGTTACGCCCCGTCGGACTGACGCCCACCTGTTCCTGGCTCGTGGTGGGCGCCAGTTCCCTTGACGCATTGACCCTTGCCCTGGACATGCGGCGCTGGGCGCTGCAGGCCAACCTGCACCCTCCGGCCGACGCGGCCGACAACGTCCTGCTGTTCAGGCGCAACAGCCCGTGATAATGACTGCATGGCCAAATTGATCGTCCGCCCCACGGCGTCAGCCGACATTGCGCCACTGCTGCGTCTGCAGGCGCATGTCTACCCGAGCATCGCTCCCTGGAAACAGGACCAGCTCGCCCATCAGATCGAACTCTTTCCCGAGGGCCAGCTGGTCGCCGAGCTCGATGGCCGGATCGTCGGCTGCGCCAGTTCGCTGGTGATCCTCTGGGATGAATGGGCCGACGAACACACCTGGAGTGAAATCACCGCCTCGGGCACGTTCGACACCCACACCCCCCAGGGACTCACGCTCTACGGCGCCGAGGTCTTCGTCGACCCGCGCCTGCGTGGCAAACGCGTGGGCCACATGCTGTATGAGGGGCGCCGCAAACTGTGCAAGCAGCTGAACCTGCGGCGCATCATCGCCTGCGGCCGCCTGCCCGGCTATGCGGCCGTGGCCGACCAGATGTCGATCGAGCTGTACGCCAGGAAGGTGCTGTGGGGCGATCTGTTCGACCCCGTGCTGAGCTTCCAGTTACGCGAGGGATTCAGGTACTGCGGTATCATGAAAAACTATCTGCCGGATGACCATGAATCCAGTGGCCATGCGTCACTGATCGTCTGGATCAATCCGGACTATGACCCGTCGCAGGGCACCGCGCTTCAACGCGCTGCAAGCGGCGCAACGGAGTCGCCCCCATGAGCCAGCAACACCCCGACCTTGCCAAGGACCCGGCGCACAAGCCCACCCAGAACACGGTGCGCATCGCGGCGGTGCAGTACCTCCTTCGCTCCATCAACGACTGGAACGGTTTCGAGAACCAGGTGCGCTTCGTCATGAAGGCCGCGGGCGACTACAAGCCGCAGTTCGTGGTGTTTCCCGAGATCTTCACGACCCAGTTGCTGTCCTTCATGGACACCAGCGATCTGCGCCGCGCGGTGCGCAACATGAACGACTACACCTCGCGGTACGTGGACCTGTTCACCGAGCTGGCCGCGCACTGGGGGGTTCACATTGTCGGCGGCAGCCACCCCACCATCACCGATGGCCAGTTGCTCAACACCGCCTACCTGTTCACCCCCGGTGGCAAGGTGTTCACCCAGGACAAGATCCACCTGACCCGCTGGGAAAAGGAGAAATGGAAAGGCGACCCGGGGCACCACCTGCGCGTGTTCGACACCCCGCACGGGCGCATCAGCATCCTGATCTGCTATGACATCGAGTTCCCCGAACTCTCGCGCAAGGTCTGCGAACAAGGGGCCGACATCATCTTCGTGCCGTCATGCACCGACGACCGCCAGGGCTTCTGGCGGGTGCGCTACTGCTGCCATGCGCGCGCGATTGAAAATCAGGTCTACGTGGCGGTGACGGGCACCGTGGGCAACCTGGCCGTGGAAGGTCTGGGCCTGCATTTCGGCCAGGCCGCCATCATCACTCCCTCGGATTTTCCGTTCGCGCGGGACGGCATCGCCGCCGAGGGCGTGCCCAACATGGAGCAGATCGTGATTGCCGACGTGGACCTGGGCAAGCTCATCAGCAACCGCGTCAACGGCACCACCATCCCGCTGTATGACAAGCGGATCGACGTCTACGACAATGATGTCGAGGTGATCACGACGCGCTGACCCCGGCCTCCACCGCAGCAGGCGGGGCCGGCGCCACCACGGCGCGCACACGGCTGGCCGGAAACAGCAGTGTGAAGGTGGACCCTGAACCCGGGGTGCTGCTGACCTTCAGTTCGGCGCCATGGCGCTGCATCACGTGCTTGACGATGGCCAGGCCCAGGCCGGTGCCACCGGTCTCGCGCGAGCGGCTGCGGTCCACGCGGTAGAAGCGCTCGGTCAGGCGCGAGAGGTGCTCGGCCGCAATGCCGGGGCCCGTGTCGCGCACCGTGAACTCTCCCCGACCGTCGCCCAGAATCTGCCAGCCCGCCTCGATCCGCCCGCCCGCGGGCGTATAGCGGATGGCGTTGCTCAGCAGGTTGGACATGGCGCTGAGCAGCTCGCTGGGCGAACCCGCCAGTTCGGCAGCGGGCGCCTTGGTGAAATGCATCTCGTGCGGCCGGGTGGGCGCGAGCAGGGCAGACAGAGAGCGCCCCTCCTGCTCGCACTGGCTGAGCAGCACCGCCAGGGGCGTCCATTCGGCACTGCCCGGGGGCGGGCTGCCCTCCAGCCGCGAAAGCGTCAGCAGGTCATTGACCAGGGTCTGCATGCGGTGGGCCTGCTGCGCCATCAGGCCCAGATAGCGCCGCCTGTCGTCCTCATCCAGCGGCAGGTTCTGCAGCGTTTCCACGAAACCCGCGAGCACCGTCAGCGGCGTGCGGATCTCATGCGACACATTGGCCACAAAGTCACGCCGCATGGCTTCCGCCTGCTCCACGGCCGTCACATCACGGCTGAGCAGGAGCCGGCGGTTGCCTTCGTAGGGGTGGACCTGCACCGACAGCCGCACCGGCGACGACGCCGCCGCGGCGCCGCTGAGCACCACGTCGCGGCTGTAGTTCCAGGAGGCCAGGTAGGCCGCGAATGCCGGCTCGCGCACCAGGTTGCCGATGTACTGAAGATGGTCACGTTGGGCGTCAATGCCGAAATGCGTGGCCGCGGTCTGGTTGCACCATTCGATGCGGGCCTTCTCGTCCAGCAGCACCACGCCGTTGGGTGAATTTTCCAGTGCCACCAGAAACTCCTGCAAACGCGCCTCGCTCAACCGCGCGCGGCTTTCGCGCTCGCGCAGCAGCCGGGCGATCCGCTGAACCAGTTCCCCCCACAGGCCGCCGCCCGGGGAGGCCAGTGACGGCACGGCGTCGGCCCGCAAGGCGGCCATCAGGCGATGGGCCCGCCAGTAGTCGAATGCCAGCCGGGCCACCACCACCACAAGCGCGCCCAGCGCCGCGTATTCAACACCAAAAATCTGCCAGGCCCCCGCCGCAACTGCACAGGCCGCTATCAAAAGAAGAGCAAAGCGGATGATCATGGCCCTACGTTAGCACGGCCTCCCGGCCACACCCTCACACCTGGGCGGTCAGCCGGTAACCCGCTCCGCGCACGGTCTCCACCATGGTGCCCGCGGCCCCCAGGGACTCGCGCAGCCGCTTGACATGCACGTCAACCGTGCGCTCCTCGATAAAGACATGGTCACCCCAGATCTTGTCCAGCAGCTGGGAGCGGCTGTGCACGCGCTCGGAGTGCTTCATGAGGTAGTGCAGCAACTTGAATTCCGTCGGGCCGACCTTGAGGGCCTGGCCCTGCCAGGACACGCGGTGGGTGGCCGCGTCCAGCGTGAGCGCGCCAATGGCCACGCTGTCACTCACCTGCTCCGGCGCGCGGCGGCGCAGCACGGCGCGGATGCGCGCCAGCATTTCCTGGGTGGAGAACGGCTTGGTGATGTAGTCATCCGCGCCGGCATCCAGGCCCGCAACGCGGTCGGGTTCGTCGCCACGCGCGGTCAGCATCAGGATGGGAATGCCACGGGTGCGCGCGTCGGCACGCCATTTCTTGGCCAGCACAATGCCGCTCTGGCCCGGCAGCATCCAGTCCAGCAGGATCACGTCGGGCAGCACGGCGTCCATTTCGCGCTGGGCCGAGACGCCATCTTCGGCCCAGACCGGCTGGAAGCCGTTGTGGCGCAGGTTGACGGCAATCAGCTCGGCAATGGGCGATTCGTCTTCAACAATCAGGACGCGGGGCTGCAGGCTCATTGGGAAACAGGGAACAAACTCATTGAACCGCGGATTCAACGTTTTCCATGGTCGTGTGACGCACATCGGCGCCCTTGACGATGTAGATGATGAATTCTGCAATGTTTTTGGCGTGGTCGCCAATGCGCTCGATGGCCTTGGCCAGGAACAACAGGTCCAGGCTGGCGGAGATGGTGCGCGGGTCTTCCATCATGTAGGTGATGAGCTTGCGCACGAAGCCGTCGAACTCCTTGTCGATCAGGTCATCTTCCTTGAGGATGGACACGGCCGTGGTGGTGTCAAGGCGCGCGAACGCGTCCAGCGCCTTGCGCAGCAGGGCCGAAGCCATGTCGGCCGCGACGCGCAGCTCGGATGATGGCAGCGACCGCGAAGAACCACTCTCGATGATCGATTTGACCATGCGCGCGATCTTTTCAGCCTCGTCGCCCACCCGCTCGAGGTTGGCCGTTGTCTTGGAGATGGCGATCAGCAGGCGCAGATCGCGCGCCGTCGGCTGGCGCCGCGCGATGATGGATGACAGCTCGCGGTCAATGTCCACTTCCATGGCATTGACGCGGGCCTCGGTTTCCATGACCTGGCCGGCCACCTCGGCGCTGAACTGCGACAGCGCGTAGATGGCCTGGCGGATCTGGGACTCCACCAGGCCGCCCAGCTCCATCACGCGCGAGGAAACGCCGTTGAGCTCGCTGTCGAACTGGGTGGACAAATGCTTATCGGGCATGGTTGCTCCTGATGATTTTCCAAAATGACTTTCCGGGCAACACGTCGGGACCGGCTTTGCCAGGCAGTTGGTGCTGCCCCCTCAAGGGGGAGGCGGCCGCAGGCCGCTTCGGGGCTGTCATCCGAATCTTCCGGTGATGTAGTCTTCGGTTTCCTTGCGCTTGGGCTTGAAGAACATCTGTTCTGTCTCGCCAAATTCGACCAGGTCGCCCAGGTACATGTAGGCGGTGTAGTCGCTGCAGCGAGCGGCCTGCTGCATGTTGTGCGTCACGATGACCACGGTGTAGTCGCTCTTGAGCTCGGCAATCAGTTCCTCGATCTTGGCGGTGGAGATCGGGTCCAGCGCCGAGCAGGGTTCGTCAAGCAGCAGGACTTCGGGCTTGATCGCAATGCCGCGAGCGATGCACAGCCGCTGCTGCTGACCGCCCGACAGGCTGGCGCCACTCTGGTGCAGCTTGTCCTTGACCTCGGTCCACAGCGCGGCCTTGCGCAGCGCCCATTCCACGCGCTCCTCCATGTCGGTCGCGCTGAGGTCCTCGAACAGGCGCACGCCAAAGGTGATGTTGTCGTAGATCGACATCGGGAACGGCGTGGGCTTCTGGAACACCATGCCGACCTTGGCGCGGATCAGGGCCACGTCCTGCTTGGAGGTCAGAAGGTTCTCGCCGTCCAGCACCACCTTGCCCTCCGCGCGCTGTTCGGGGTACAGCTCGTACATGCGGTTGAAGATGCGCAGCAGCGTGGATTTGCCGCAACCCGACGGGCCGATGAAGGCCGTCACCTTCTTCTCTGGGATTTCGAGGTTGATGCCCTTGAGGGCATGGAACTTCCCGTAATAGAAGTCCAGGTTCTGGACCGATATCTTGGATGTTTCTGCGTGGGTGGTCAGGGTATTCATGTCGTTTCTTTCGGTCGCGCCACGCGCATCAGGTCTTGTTGCGGGTCAGCACCCGCGCGAGGATGTTCAGCCCCAGGACCGCCAGCGTGATCAGGAACACACCGGCCCAGGCCAGCTGCTGCCAGTTCTCGTAAGGGCTCATTGCAAACTTGAAGATCGTCACCGGCAGGCTGGACATCGGCTCACCGAGGTTGGAAGTCCAGAACTGGTTGTTCAGCGCGGTGAACAGCAGCGGCGCGGTTTCGCCCGCCACGCGGGCCACGGCCAGCAGCACCCCGGTCACCACCCCCGCGCGCGCCGCGCGCAAGGTGATGCTGATAATGACTTTCCATTTGGGCGCGCCCAGAGCGTAGGCGGCCTCGCGCAGGCCGGGCGGCACGAGGTTCAGCATGTTCTCGGTGGTGCGGATCACCACGGGAATCACGATCAGCGCCAGCGCGATCACACCGGCCCAGCCCGAGAAGGTCTTGAACCGCGTCACGATCACCGCATAGACAAACAGGCCGATCACGATGGACGGCGCCGACAGCAGGATGTCGTTGACAAAGCGGGTCACCTCGGCGAGCCAGCCCTTCGGGTCGTATTCGGCCAGGTAAATGCCCGCCATGATGCCCACCGGGGTTCCCACACAGGTGGCCAGCGACACCATCAGGAACGAGCCGTACAGCGAGTTGGCGATCCCGCCCACCTCGTTGGGTGGCGGCGTCGACTGGGTGAAGGTGGCGATGGCAATGCCGCCAATCCCCAGGCGCACGGTCTCAAACAGGATCCACGCCAGCCAGAACAGGCCGAAGGCCATGGCCATCAGCGACAGGGTCAACGCGATCTGGTTGACGCGTTTGCGCGCGTTGTATTTGGTCTGGCGGGTGGCGGCCAGATCGGCCGCCGCCAGAAGCCGTTGTCCGGTACCGGTGCTCATGACTTGGCCCCTTCGTTCTTGCGCAGCTGGGCCAGCAGCAGCTTGGAGAAAGTCAGCACCACGAAGGTGATGAAGAACAGCACCAGGCCCAGGTAGATCAGGGCCGACTGGTGCAGGCCCTCGCCCGCCTCGGCGAACTCGTTGGCCAGCGCCGAGGTGATGCTGTTGGCCGCCTGGAACAGCGACAGGGTGTCCAACTGGTTGAAATTGCCAATGACGAAGGTGACTGCCATGGTTTCGCCCAGCGCGCGGCCCAGGCCCAGCATGATGCCGCCCACCACGCCCGCCTTGGTGTAAGGCAGCACCACCTTGAAAACCACTTCCCAGGTGGTGGCGCCCAGCCCGTAGGCAGACTCCTTGAGCAGCACGGGCGTGACCTCGAAGACATCGCGCATCACCGAGGCAATGAACGGAATCACCATGATGGCCAGGATGATGCCGGCCGAGAGAATGCCGATGCCCACGGGTGGGCCCGACACCAGCGCGCCCAGATAAGGCACGCCGGCAAAAAGACTTTGCAGCGGTTGCTGCACATAGGTGGCCAGGATGGGGCCAAACACCAGCAGGCCCCACATGCCATAGACGATGGAAGGGACCGCGGCCAGCAGCTCAATCGCCGTTCCCAGCGGCCGCTTGAGCCAGGCCGGGGACAGTTCCGTCAGGAACAACGCAATGCCAAAGCTCACTGGCACGGCAATCAGCAACGCGATGAAGGACGTCGCCAGCGTGCCGTAAATCATCACCAGCCCGCCATACTCGTCCTTGACCGGATCCCAGACGCTGCTGGTCAGGAAACCCAACCCATACTTGGCAATGGCCGGCCAGGCCCCCGTGATCAGTGACAGCAGAATGCCGATCAGGAGGCCCAGGGTCACCAGGGCGGCCCCCTTGGCGGCCCAGCCAAAGAGCCGGTCAGCCAGGGAGCCGGCCCGCGCGGGCCTAACAGGAGGAGGAGTGGTCATGTCGCGCACCGGCCCCTTGCCGGCAACCGTGCCGGCGAGGTGAAAAGGAGCCTCTTTGGCGGGAAGTGTAGAGGACACGCTGGAGGCCCTTCAGGTCGGTTGGCGAAAGTGGCTTACTTGTAGGCGACGGTCTTGCCCGAGCCGTCCTTGATGCCATCCCAGGCCTTGGCGATCTGGGCCTTCACCACGTCGGGCATCGGCACGTAGTCAAGGTCGTCGGCGGTCTTGTCGCCATTCTTGTAGGCCCACTCGAAGAACTTCAGCGAAGCGGTGGCCTGGGCCGGCTTGTCCTGGGTCTTGTGCATCAGGATGAAGGTGGCACCGGTGATGGGCCAGGAATCCTTGCCGGGCTGGTTGGTGAGGATCTGGTAGAAGCTCTTGGCCCAGTCGGCACCGGCAGCGGCGGCCTTGAAGGCCTTGTCGTCAGGCGACACGAAGTTGCCTTCGGCGTTCTGCAGCTGTGCGTAGGTCAGCTTGTTCTGCTTGACGTACGCGTATTCGAGGTAGCCGATGGAGTTGGGCAGGCGACCGACAAACGCGGCCACGCCTTCATTGCCCTTGCCACCCGCACCCACGGGCCAGTTCACGGCGGTGCCCACGCCCACCTTCTCGCTCCACTCCTTGTTCACCTTGCTCAGGTAGTTGGTGAAGATGAAGCTGGTGCCCGAGCCGTCAGCGCGGCGCACGGGGGCAATGGCGGCATCCGGCAGGGCCAGCGAGCCATTCAGGGCCTTGATGGCCGGGTCATTCCACTTGGTGATCTTGCCCAGGTAGATGTCGCCCAGCACCTGGCCATTGAGCTTGAGCTGGCCGGGGGCGATGCCCTTGATGTTGACCACGGGGATCACGCCGCCGATCACGGTGGGGAACTGCATCAGGCCCTTGCTGGTCAGGTCTTCGTCCTTCAGGGGCATGTCGGAAGCGCCGAAATCGACCGTCTTGGCGTCGATCTGCTTGATGCCGGCGCCAGAACCCACGGATTGGTAGTTGATGCGCACGCCCGTGGCCTTGTTGTAGTCGGCCGCCCACTTGGAATACAGGGGTGCGGGGAAGCTGGCGCCGGCGCCGGTCACTTCCTTGGATTGCGCACCGGCGATACCGGCGTAGGACATCGTCGCCGCAGCGACAAGAGCAAGGGTGGCGAAGCGGAATTTCATGTTCATGGAAGTACCTTTGAGAACAAGGGTTGAGGAAGGTTTGAGCGGACTGTAAGAAGCTTTTGTGACATTGATATGACATCCATGACAGCGCCGCTCCCCCGAAAACCCCGAAAAAGCGTCACGGAAAAGTCAAATTTCCGTCATTTGGGCGTCATAAGGCCCGCATAGCCTGTGAACTTCTTACTACTCCGGGAAAACCAGATGTTTCATCGCCGCACACTCGCCGCCGTCGCCCTCACCGCCCTGGTCACCGCCTGCGCCACGCCAGACCAGGCCCCCATGTCGGTGGCTGACACCCTCTCGCACGACCCCTCCTTGAGCACCCTCAACGGTCTGGTGGTCAAGGCCGGCCTGAGCGACATGCTCAAGGCCCAGGGCCCCTACACCGTGTTCGCGCCGACCAACGAGGCCTTCAAGGCGGTGCCGGCCAAAACCATGGACGATCTGGCCCGGCACCCCGAGCACCTGAAAGCCCTGCTGGCCTACCATGTGGTTCCGGGCAAGGTCATGGCCAGGGACATCCAGCTGGGCAAGGCCAAAACGGCCAATGGCGCGGACGTGCACTTGGCCCGTGCGGGTGACTTCGTCACGGTGGAAGACGCGATGGTGCAAACCGCCGACAAAAACGCCAGCAACGGCGTGGTGCACACCGTGGACCGCGTGCTGATGCCGCCCAAGAAGTGACGCGCCCCCCATCGCCCCCCATGACTGACCTACCCCTTTCTGCAAGCCGCCGCCGCACTTTGCAGGCACTGACCGCACTGGCTGCGGCGCCGGCCATCTCCTGGGCCCAGCCAGGCAAAGCCGGCGCCGGCACGCGCAACCTGATCGTGGCCCAGCTGTTTGACACCTCGGCCGCGCAACAGGATGTGTCCAAGGACTTCCTGATCGGCTCGCGCGCGGCCTGGCAGGACATCAATGCCCGAGGCGGCGTGCGCGGGCGGCTGGTGCAGCATGTGTCCGTGGAAGTGGACGGCACGCCCGAGGGCGTGCGCGCGGCGCTCAAGCCATTGCTCGACAACCCGGCCTGCGTGGTGCTGTCCGGCACCGCCGGCGACCCCGCCGCGGCGCAGGTGGTGGCCGAACTGCGCCGGCAGAACGCCGGCATCGCCCACGTCGCGCCCTGGCTGCAGAACTCGAGCGTGGAGGTTGATGAGCGCACCTTCCCGATCTTCGCGGCTCGCCAGGAGCAGATTGGCCATGCGCTCAAGTCGCTCACCGTCATGGGCGTCAAGGAGCTGGGGGCCATTTATGGCACGCCCCAGGACCATGCGCAATACCACGAGGACCTGGAGCGCATTGCCAGCGGGATGAGCCTGCGGCTGCAGTCCTATCGCGCCAACGGCGATCTTTCGCGTCTGGGCCAGGTGCTGACCCCGGGCACCCCGGCCATCCTGCTGTTCGTGGGGGGCACCCCTGAGCTGGTCCAGTTCACCCAGGGCCTGGACAAGCAGCAGCGCCAGCGTTATGTGGTGGCGCTGGCCGACGTGAACCTGCAGACCATGATCCAGATGGGCGGCGCGCGCAGCACCCCGGTCATAGCCACGCAGGCCGTGCCGCTGACCAACGCCAGCCTCCCGGTGGTGCGCGCCTACCGCGAGACCATGGGCCGCCTGTTTGACGAGCCCCCGGTCTCGCTCAGCCTGGCCGGCTTCATCGCCGCGCGCTACACCTATGAAGTACTGAATGACCTCGAGGGCAACCTCACCCGCCAGACCGCGCTGACCGCTTTCCAGCGGCGCGAGACCGTGGATGTGGGCGGCTACCGCGTGGTCTTCAACCCGCAGCGGCGCAGCGCCACCTATGTCACCCAGAGCATGCTGACTTCCGACGGCCGCGTGATCGGATAAGCCGGTGAAGATGGACACGCGGCGCGCCCGCCGCGCCGCGCCTGCCCGCCACGTTTGCTATGCTGGCCCGGCAACGACAACAGCCAACATGCAAAACGGTACCCGCCTCGCCGCTGTGGACTTGGGCTCCAACAGCTTCCGCCTCGAAATCGGCCGCCTCGACCACGGGCAGATCCACCGGACCGAATACCTCAAGGAAACCGTACGCCAGGGCAATGGCCTGGATGCGGAGCGCAACCTCACCCCCCAGGCCATGCAGCGTGGCTGGGACTGCCTGGCCCGTTTTGGCGAGCGCCTGGCGGGCTTTCGCAAGGCCCAGGTGCGCGCGGTGGCCACGCAGACCCTGCGCGAGGCGCGCAACCGCGACGAGTTTCTGGCCCGGGCGCGCCAGGTCCTCGGTTTCCCGATCGACGTGGTCTCGGGCCGCGAGGAAGCGCGGCTGATCTACCAGGGCGTGGCCCACCTGCTGCCCCAGTCAGATGAACGGCGGCTGGTGGTGGACATCGGCGGCCGGTCCACCGAGCTCATCCTGGGCCAGGGCCTGGACGCCAGGGTCATGGAATCGTTTCGCGTGGGCAGCGTCGCCTGGTCCATGAAGTACTTTGCCGACGGCCAGTTCACCCCCCATGCCTTCCAGATGGCCGAGATCGCCGCCAAGGCGGTGCTGGACGAGGCACTCAATGCCTACCGACCGGACACCTGGGAGGTGGCCTACGGATCGTCAGGCACCATCGGGGCGGTCGGCGATGTGCTCGCGGCGGCCGGCTGGCCTGCCGGCACCGTCACGCTCGACGGCCTGGACTGGCTGCTGGCCCGCCTGCTGGAGGCCCGCAGCGCCGAACGGGTGCGGCTGGACGGCCTCAAGGAAGACCGCCGCGCCGTGATCGGCGGCGGGCTGAGCGTGCTGCGCGCGGTGTTCGAGCTGCTGGGCATCGTCGAGATGCAGGCCGCGCAGGGCGCGTTGCGACATGGCGTGCTGTACGACCTGCTGGACCGCCAGCACGGCGAGACCGACGTGCGCTCCAACACCGTGCAGCGCCTGTCCCTCAAGTTCGACGTGGACGCGGCCCAGGCCCAGCGCGTTGGCAAGGCCGCTGCCCTGCTGCTGCGCCAGCTGCGCGCCGGCGACAGCGCGGAGGAGCTGGAGCGCTGCCAGCGCAAGCTGCAATGGGCAGCCCAGCTGCACGAGATCGGCAGCCAGATCTCGCACAGCGACTACCACAAGCACGGCGCCTACATTCTTGACAACGCCGATGCGCCGGGCTTTGCCCTGCCCGAGCTGCACCGCCTGGGCCTGCTGGTGCTCGGGCACCGCGGCAAATTACGCAAGCTCGACGCTGACTTTGAAGACGAAGTGTTCGTCCACCAGCTGCTGGCGCTGCGCCTGGCAGTGCTGCTGTGCCACGCCCGGCGCGAGCCCGACCTCAAAGGCATGCAGCTGCAAAGCGACCGGGCGGCGCGCCGCGTCCGGCTCGCCTGCCGGTCCGACTGGACCACGGCCTTCCCGCAGTCGGCCCACCTGCTGCGCGAGGAAGTGGTGGCCTGGCAGAAGATGCCGTGGACGCTGGCGCTGGGCTGACGGCCCTCGCGGTTGCCTGCCGGAATGAAAACAATATAAACTGTATATACCGTTTAATCTCCGAGAACAGCACCCATGGCAACTGCGAAAAAACCCACCCCCTCCCCGGTCAAAGCGCCGGTTCAGCCCGCGGCAGCGCCCGCGGTGAAGGCCCCCGTCGCGAAGGCGCCGGCACCCAAGGCGCCCGCCAAGAAGGCCAAGGCCATTGCGCCAAAGCCGGCGACCAAGCCGGCGGCCAAGCCCGCAGCCACGCCCAAGGCGACGCAGCCCAAGGCCGCCAAACCCGTCAAGCCGGAAAAGCCCAAGAAGCCCAAGCTGGTGCGTGACAGCTTCACCATCCCCAAGGCCGAGTTCACGGTGCTGGACGATCTGAAGCAGCGGGCCGCCAAGCTGGGCACGCCGGCCAAGAAGAGCGAGTTGCTGCGTGCCGGCATCAAGGCGCTGGCCGCCATGTCGGATGTGGCGTTCAAGGCCGCGCTCTCGGCCGTGCCAGCCATCAAGACGGGCCGTCCCAAGTCGGCCTGAAAGACGGCCCCGGATCCGTCCGGGGCTGCACCGTGGCTCAGAGCGCGTCGGGCGACTGCACGGCCACCACCATGGTCTGCGCGTGGCCATCGCGCTCACGGTTGCGGATCCACCAGGCCGCGCCCTTGCGCACCGGGCAGGTCCCGTGCTTCATGGCCAGCAGCTGCGCGACGGCCTCCCCCAGCGTGGGCTGATGCCCCACCACCAGCACCGGCACGCGCGAGGCGGGCCATTGCGCCACGTCCAGCAGTTGCGCGGCCGAGCCTTCGGGCGCCAGCTCGGGCCGCAGCTTGTATTTGCGCCCCAGCGCCAGCACCGTCTGCTCGCAGCGGCGCGCCGGGCTGCAGAGAATGCGCGTGCCTTCGGGCAGCTGCCGGTCCAGCCATTGCGCCATGCGCAGGGCCTGCTTCTCGCCACGCGAGGTCAGCGAGCGCTCCAGGTCATTGCAGCCTTCCACCCAGTCTTCAGCTTCCGCGTGGCGCCACAAAATCAGGTCCATGATCATGCGCCCGTCGTGCGCGCCCGCGCGGTGTAGCGTGCCATCAGCGCGGCCTGCGAGCCATGGCCCGGCACATCCGGGTCCACCCGCCGGTAGCTCCCGTCGGGCCCCAGGTCCCAGGCATCGCGGCCATCGTGCAGACCGGCCACCAGGCATTCGTCGATGACGCGCTGGCGCAGCGCCGGGTCGGTCACGGGCCAGGCCAGCTCGATGCGGCGCAGCATGTTGCGGTTCATCCAGTCGGCGCTGGCCAGGTACAGGTCTTCTTCCTCACCGCAGCGGAAATAGAAGACCCGCGAATGCTCCAGGAAGCGCCCGATGATGGAGCGCACCCGGATGTTGTCGGTCACCCCGGGCACCTGGGCCGGCAGCATGCAGGCGCCGCGCACGATCAGGTCGATTTTCACGCCCTGCTGCCCGGCGCGCACCAGCGCGTTCATCAGGGCCTCGTCGGTCAGCGCGTTCATCTTGGCCACGATGCGCGCGCCCTGACCCTGCGCCGCCGCTGCCGCCAGCGCGTCGATCTTCTCGATCAGCCGCTTGTGCAGGTAAAACGGCGCCAGCCACAGCTTGTGCAGTCGGGGCAGGCGGCTCTGGCTGGCCAGGTGGACAAACAACGCGTCCATGTCGGCCGTGAGCTGGGCGTCGGCCGTGAGGTAGCTCAGGTCGGTGTACAGGCGCGCCGTGCGCGGGTTGTAGTTGCCGGTGGACAGGTGGCCATAGCGGCGCAACTGGGCGCCCTCGCGCCGCGTCACCAGCAGCATCTTGGCGTGGGTCTTGAGGCCCACCACGCCGTACACCACCTGCGCGCCCACGGCCTCGAGCGACTCCGCCCAGTTGATATTGGCCTCTTCGTCAAAGCGGGCCTTGAGCTCCACCACCGCGGTCACTTCCTTGCCCAGGCGCACGGCCTCGCGCAGCAGGTCGATCAGCACCGGGTCGGTGCCCGTGCGGTAGATGGTTTGCTTGATGGCCAGCACCTGCGGGTCGTTCACGGCCTCGCGCAGGAAATCCAGCACACCGTCAAAACTTTCATAGGGCTGGTGGATCAGCACATCGCCCTGCTTGAGCCGCTCGAAAAAGCTGGCCCCGTCGAGCAGCTGGACAGGGTATGCGGCGGCGTAGGCCGGAAACAGCAGCTTCGGGTCGTTGACCAGGTCCACCAGCTGGGTCAGGCGCACCAGGTTCACCGGTCCGTGCACGCGGTACAGCGCCGCCTCGGGCAGACTGAACTGGCGCAGCAGGAAGGCCGAAAGGTATTCCGAGCAGCCGGCCGAGACCTCGAGCCGCACCGCCTGGCCATAGTGCCGCTGCTGCAGCCCCTGGCGCAAGGCGGTTCGCAGGTTGCGCACGTCATCTTCGTCCACGGCCAGATCCGAATGGCGTGTCACGCGGAACTGCGAGAACTCGCCCACATCGCGCCCCGGGAAGAGGTTGTGCAAGTGCGCGCGGATCACGCTGGACAGCGAGACAAACAGGGTTTTCTTGCCCGACACCCGCGCCGGCATGCGGATCAGGCGCGGCAGCACCCGAGGCACCTTGACGATGGCGATCTCGTTGTGGCGGCCAAAGGCGTCCTTGCCGCCCAGCCGCACAATGAAGTTCAGCGACTTGTTGGCCACCTGGGGGAACGGGTGGGCCGGGTCCAGCCCCACGGGAATCAGCAGCGGGCGCACTTCGCGCTCAAAATAGTCGTCCACCCACTTCTTCTGGGCCGGGTCGCGGTCGCCATGCGAGACGATCTCGATGCCATGCTTCTTGAATGTGGGCATCAGCTCGTCGTTGTACAGCGCATACTGGCGCGCCACCAGGTCGTGGGCGGCCCGCGACAGCTCGGTGTACGTCCCCACCGTGTACAGGCCCTTGAGCGCGCCCGACTGGGCCGCCGTCAGGTGCGGCGCGGCCCGCACCTCGAAGAACTCATCGAGGTTGGACGACACGATGCACAGGTAGCGCAGCCGCTCGAGCAGCGGGACATCCGGCCGGCGTGCCCAGTCGAACACGCGCTCGTTGAAAGCCAGGATGCTGTGGTCGCGGTCCAGAAACGGAACGCCGGGGACTTGAGACATTACGGTGACAGTGGGATGACTGTTTTTTGACAGTGTTCCGTGGTTTGATGACAGCTCTGTGACACCGGCACAAGGTAACTGGCAAACAGTTGCGTGGCCTGTTCCCAGCTGAACGCCAGCGCCCGGGCCCGGGCCTCGTGGCGCGGGACGGCCAGCGTAGCGTAACAGGCGTGCAGCAGGTCTTCGTGCAGGACACCGCCCTGTTGCGGGGTTTCGCCCAGCACCTCCAGCGGCCCGTCCACGGGGTAGGCGGCCACCGGCGTGCCCGTGGCCATGGCTTCCAGCATCACCAGGCCAAAGGTCTCGGAGCGGCTGGGGAACACGAACAGGTCGGCCGCCGCGTAAACGCGGGCCAGCTCATCGCGCGGCAACAGCCCCAGCCAGCGCACCTTGGGAAAGCGCTGCTTGAGCTGGGCCTCCAGCGGCCCCACCCCGCACACCACCTTGGTGCCCGGAAACTCCAGTTGCAGGAAGGCCTCGATGTTTTTCTCATACGACACCCGCCCCACAAACAAGGCCACGGGGCGCGGCAGCCTGCCCATGAGCTCGTGCTCCTGAGGCAGGGACTCGTAGCGGAACAGCTGGGTGTCCACGCCATGGGTCCAGGCCCTCAGGTTGCGGAAGCCGCGTGCCTCCAGCATGCGCAGCACGCCGTGGGTGGGAACCATCACGCCGGCGGAGGGCCGGTGAAAATGGCGGAACAGCGCGTAGCCCCAGGCCAGCGGCACCTTGAGCGCCGCATTCAGGATTTCCGGGAATTTGGTATGAAAGGCCGTGGTGAAGCGCCACCCGCGCGCCAGGCAGTGCGCCCGCCCGGCCCAGCCCAGCGGGCCCTCGGTGGCCAGGTGCACGGCCTCGGGCTGCAGGCGGTCCAGTTGCTCGGCCAGCGCACGGCGGGGCCGCACGGCCAGGTCAATGCCGGCATAGCCCGGGCAGGGCCGCGTGCGGAACAGGCCCGGGTGGATCACCGTCACCTCATGCCCGGCCCGCTGGAGCTCGCGCACCAGTTCCACCAGCGTGGTGACCACGCCATTGACCTGGGGTTGCCAGGCATCGGTGACCAGCGCGATCTTCATGACGCCACCGCCCGCGCCACGGCCTGCCGCGCGGGCTGGGGAGTTTCCCAGTGCACCAGCTCGAGCCGGCCGTCCAGGTGCTCGACCAGCGCGGTGCGGCTTTCCACCCAGTCGCCGTCGTTGCAGTACAGCGTGCCGTGGATCTCGCGCATCTCGGCACGGTGGATGTGGCCGCAGACCACGCCCTGGTGGCCGCGCTTGCGCGCCTCGCTGGCCACCGCCACCTCGAAGTCGGTCACGTAGTTCAGCGCCTTCTTGACCTTGTGCTTGAGGTAGGCCGACAGCGACCAGTACGGCAGGCCCAGGCGGCCGCGCAGGTTGTTGAGGTAGCGGTTGAGCTTGAGCGTGAACTCGTAGAGGTTGTCGCCCACGTAGGCCAGCCACTTGGCGCACTGGATCACACCGTCGAAGTAATCGCCATGGATGACCCAGAGCTTGCGGCCGTCAGCCGTCTGGTGCACGGCCTCGTCGATCACTTCGATGCCGCCAAACTGATGGCCAATGAATTCCCGTGCGAACTCATCATGGTTGCCAGGCACGTAGACCACGCGGCAGCCCTTGCGGGCACGGCGCAGCAGCTTCTGCACCACATCGTTGTGCGCCTGCGGCCAGTACCAGCGCCGGCGCAGCTGCCAGCCGTCCACGATGTCGCCCACCAGGTAGAGGTAGTCACTCGGGTAGGCCTTGAGGAAGTCCAGCAGCGCCTCGGCCTGGCAGCCCGGCGTGCCCAGATGCAGGTCCGATATGAAAACCGCCCGGTAAAGCGGGCGGCCAGAGTCTTCGTCGCGGTCGGCGCCGCCATCGGCGCCAAAGCCGCCCCAGCTGCCCAGGGCGTCAAAGGCGATCGGGCCGGTCAATGCCCTCATTGCCCCCCCAGGAAATGCTTGCGGTAGCGCGGCGGCAGGTCGGCAATGCGCATCAGCATGGGCAGGTCGGCGGTGTTGAAGTCCGGGTCCCAGGCCGGCGGGCCCAGCACCTTGGCGCCCAGGCGCAGGTAGCCGCGGATCAGGGCCGGGGCTTCGATGTCGAGCGAACCGTCCAGCACCTCCACTGGCAGCGCCAGCCGCGGCCGCACGTGGTATTCGATGGGCGCCAGATGGGTCTGGCGCACCTGGTGCCAGATGCTGGCGGCAAAGTCGCCACTGACCACGCCGTTGTGCAGCATGGGGATGCTGGCGCAGCCGATCATGGTGTCCAGCTGGTTGCGCACCATGAACTCGGCCAGCGCGCCCCACAGCGCCAGGATCACGCCGCCGTGACGGTGGTCAGGGTGCACGCAGCTGCGGCCCAGTTCCACCATGCGCTCGCGCAGCGCGCGCAGGCGGGTCAGGTCAAACTCGGTGTCGCTGTAGGTGCTGCCCACGCGGCGGGCCTGCGCGGGCGTGAGCACGCGGTAGGTGCCGATCACTTCCAGCGTCTCGATGTCACGCACCAGCAGGTGCTCGCAATAGTCGTCAAACAGGTCAATGTCGTGGCCGGCCAGCGGGCTGTTCAGCCGCGCACCCATTTCCTGGGCGAAAACCAGGTGCCTCAGGCGCTGCGCCTGGCGGACTTCGTCCTGGTGCTGCGCCCACGAAACCGAAATACCGCTGCGCCCAGCTTCAGGGACGACTTGACGATCGCGGCGGTGAAGTGACCCCCTGGGCAAGGACACGGGCGACAGCGGCAGCGTGGGGTTGGGCAGTTCGTTCATGCGCGGGCCTCCTTGCGGCACAGCCTGGGCGTCTGGATCAGGGCGTTCATGGCTTCTCCTTGTCGCTGTTGATGCGGCAAGTGTGTGATCGCGTGGTGACACCGCCATGTCAAAACCATGGCAGATTCATGACAAAAACAGGCTGGAGTCCAGGACTGGCGGGCACTGTTCGCTATGAAATTGGAAGCACATCGACGGTCATCGGTTGCTGGCTTGAGAAGATTCCATAATTCAACTATTATTGAAATATGGAAATAACAAGCACTGTACTCGCCGTTGACGAAGCCACCACCGTGAAGTCGCTGGCCGCGCTGGCGCAGCCCCAGCGGCTGCGGGCGTTCCGGGCGCTGGTGGTGGCCGGGCCGGACGGCCTGACGCCCGGCGCCATCGCCGAACAGCTGGGCGTGGCGCCCAGCGCCCTGTCCTTTCACCTCAAGGAGCTGACCCATGCCGGCCTGGTCAGCAGCGAACCCCGCGGCCGCAACCTGATCTACCGCGCGAGCTTCGAGCAGATGAACGCCCTGCTCGCCTACCTGACCGAGCACTGCTGCCAGGGCGCCAGCTGCGCGGTCACCGAATCCACCCCCTGTTCCACCTGTTGAGGAGCCCTTCGATGAAACGCTTCCATGTTCACGTCCATGTGGACGATCTTGCCAAGAACATCGCCTTTTATTCAGCCATGTTCGACCAGCCGCCGGCGCGCACGGAAAACGATTACGCCAAATGGATGCTCGAGGACCCGCCGGTGAACTTTGCCATCTCCACGCGCGGCGACAAGCCCGGCGTGGACCATCTGGGCATCCAGGTGGGTTCGCCCGAGGAACTGGCGGCTCTCAAGGGCCGGGCCGCGCGCGCCGACATGGCCTTGCTGGACGAAGGCGAAACCACCTGCTGCTATGCCCGCAGCGACAAATACTGGCTGACCGACCCGCAAGGCATTGCCTGGGAGCAGTTCCAGACGCTGGACACCATTCCCGTGTTCAGCGAGGCCCGGCCAGCGACTGCGGCCGCCGCCTGCTGCGCCGGCCCCGCCAGGGCCAGCGCGCCCGCCGGCGCTCCGGCCAAAGCCTGCTGCTGAGGGTCACGCCATGAGCCAGACCCCCGTCAACGTGCTGTTCCTGTGCACCCACAACTCGGCCCGCAGCATCCTCGCCGAAGCCGTGCTCAACCACATCGGCCACGGCCGGTTCAGGGGCTTCTCCGCCGGCAGCAGCCCGCGCGAGAACCAGCAGCCCAACCCGCTGGGCCTGAAAGTCCTGCAGGCCGCGGGCATTGCCACCGACGGCCTGCGCAGCAAGAGCTGGGATGAATTTGCCCTGCCCGATGCACCGCACATGGACCTGGTCATCACCGTCTGTGACAACGCGGCGGGCGAAACCTGCCCCTACTGGCCCGGCCAGCCGGCCACGGCCCACTGGGGCTACGCCGACCCTTCGGCGCTGGAGGGCAGTGACGAGCAGAAGCTCGAAGCCTTCCGCCAGACCCTGCATGCCATCCGCCGCCGGCTCGACCTGCTGGTGAGCCTGCCGGCCGGCGGCATCGACAAACTCGCGCTGCAAACCCGTGCGCGTGAGCTCGCCACGCCCGCCACCGTCTGAACCCGCGCCATGAACCTGCTGCTGACCCTTCTACTGCCGGCCTCGGTGCTGGCCAGCCTGGGCGCCTTTGCCTGGGCGCGCGCCACCGGCGGCCCCATGGAACTGGCCATCCTGGTGCCCAGCCTGGCCGCGCTGGGCCTGGCCCTGTGGCTGGAGCGCCGCGTGCCCTACCGCCGCGACTGGAACCAGCCCCGGGGTGACTCCCCCACCGACACCACCACCGACTGGCTGAGCTTTGCCGTGCTGGTGGGCGCGGTCCAGCCGCTGCTGAAATGGGCTTCACCGCTGGCGGTGCTGGCGCTGTACCGCTGGACGGGCCCGCCCCAGGACTTTCTTGCCGGCCTGCCCTTCGCGCTGCAGGTGCTGGTGGTGACCCTGCTGGCCGAGCTGGGCAGGTACTGGGCGCACCGCTGGCATCACAGCGTGCCCGCGCTGTGGTGGCTGCACGCCCTGCACCACGGCAGCGAGCGGCTGCACGCCATCAACAACTTCCGGGTGCACCCGCTGGAATACGCCCTCAAGCACCTGCTCAGCCTGCTGCCGCTGATGTGGCTGGGCGCGCCCGCCGACGCCCTGCTGGGCTACATCGCGCTCAGCCAGCCGGTGCAGATGCTCCAGCACGTCAACCTGCCCCTGCGCCACGGCTGGCTCAACCACGTGTTCAGCACCAACGCGCTGCACCGCTGGCACCATTCCAGCCAGCGCGGCGAGGGCGACAGCAACTTTGGCAGCGCACTGGTGATCTGGGACCAGGTGTTTGGCACCTACCGCGCGCCGCAGCACGGGGCGCCGGCTCAGGTGGGCCTGTACGGCCCGAGCCGCTACCCTGCGCGCGAGCCGTTTTTTGCGCAGGTGCTCTCGATGTTCAGCCCGGCCTGCTGCAAACCATGAGCGCGGCAGACATTCCCGCACCCCTGGCGCGCCGGGCGCTAGCCGAGTTCGTGGGCACGGCCGGCCTGCTGTGCGCGGTGATCGGCTCGGGCATCATGGCCGAGCGGCTGGCCGGCGGCAACGTGGCCGTGGCGCTGCTGGCCAACACCCTGGCCACCGTGTTCGCGCTGTATGTGCTGATCGAAACCCTGGGGCCGGTCAGTGGCGCGCACTTCAACCCCGTGGTGACCCTGGTTTTGATGTCAAACAAGGCTGTAGTCCAGGACCGGCGGGCACTTTCAGCTACGGTTTTCATAGCAAGCCAGCTCGCAGGCGCGGTTGCCGGCGCGCTGCTGGCCCACGCCATGTTCGGCATGGAGCTGCTGCAGCTCAGCAGCAAGCTGCGCAGTGGCCCGCCGCAGTGGCTGGCCGAAGCCGTGGCCACGGCCGGCCTGGTGCTGGTCATCCTGCGCTCGCCGCCGGGCAAGGTGGCGGGGCTGGTGGCCTGCTACATCGGCGCGGCCTACTGGTTCACGGCCAGCACCTCGTTCGCCAACCCGGCCGCCGTGCTGGGCCGCCTGCTCAGTGACAGCTTTGCCGGCATCGCGCCGTCCAGCGCGCCCGGGTTCGTGCTGGGCCAGTGCGCGGGCGCCGTGGCCGGGACGCTGCTGGCGCGCTGGCTGGCACCGGTCTCGCACCAGGCGCCGCTGGAGCCACCGGTCAGGTCTTGAGGCGGTAGCCCGTCTTGAGGATCCAGGTCACGATGCCCAGCGCCACCACCAGGAACAGCGTGGTCATGCCCAGGCTCAGGGCCAGGCTCACGTCGGACAGGCCATAGAAGGCCCAGCGAAAGCCGCTGATCAGGTAGACCACGGGATTGAACAGCGCCACGGTCTGCCACACCGGCGGCAGCATGCTGATGGAATAGAAGCTGCCGCCCAGAAAGGTCAGCGGCGTGATGATCAGCAGCGGCACCACCTGCAGCTTCTCGAAGCCGTCGGCCCAGATGCCGATGATGAAGCCGATCAGGCTGAAGGTCACGGCCGTGAGCACCAGGAACAGCAGCATCCACAGCGGGTGCTCAATGTGCAGCGGCACGAACAGCGCGGCCGTGGCCAGGATGATCAGGCCCACGATCATCGACTTGGTGGCCGCCGCGCCCACGTAGCTCAGCAATATTTCCAGGTACGACACCGGTGCCGAGAGCAGCTCGTAGATGGTGCCGGTGAACTTGGGGAAATAGATGCCGAACGAGGCATTGGAGATGCTCTGCGTGAGCAGCGACAGCATGATCAGGCCCGGCACGATGAAGGCGCCGTAGCTGATGCCCTCCACATGCGGGATGCGCGAGCCGATGGCCGCGCCGAACACCACGAAGTACAGCGAGGTCGAGATCACGGGCGAGATGATGCTTTGCGTGAGCGTGCGGAAGGTGCGCGCCATCTCGAACTGGTAGATGGCACGGATGGCGTGCCAGTTGAGGCCCAAAATCATGCGGTGGCGCTCCTGTCCTTGACCAGATCCACAAAAATGTCCTCCAGCGAACTCTGCGAGGTCTGCAGGTCCTTGAACGCGATGCCCGCGTCGCTGATGGCCTTGAGCAGCGCCACGATGTCCACGCGCTGGTCGTGCGCGTCGTAGGTGTAGGTGAGTTCGTTGCCATCGGCCGACAGCGCCAGCTGGTAGCCCGCCAGCGCGGCCGGCAACGCTGTCTGCGGCTGCTGCAGGTTCAGCGTGAGCTGCTTCTTGCCCAGCTTGCGCATCAGCTCGGCCTTTTCCTCGACCAGGATCAGCTCGCCGTGGCTGATCACGCCGATGCGGTCGGCCATTTCCTCGGCCTCGTCGATGTAGTGCGTGGTCAGGATGATGGTCACGCCGGTGTCGCGCAGCGAGCGCACCAGCTCCCACATGTCACGACGCAGCGCCACGTCCACGCCCGCGGTGGGCTCGTCCAGGAACAGCACCTGCGGCTCATGCGACAGCGCCTTGGCAATCAGCAGCCGGCGCTTCATGCCGCCCGACAGCGTGCGGATCTTGTTGTCCTTCTTGTCCCACAGCGACAGCGACTTCAGCACTTTCTCGATGTGCTGCGGGTTGGCCGGCTTGCCGAACAGGCCACGGCTGAAGCTCACGGTGTCCCAGACCGACTCGAAGGCGTCGGTGGTCAGCTCCTGCGGCACCAGGCCGATCATGGCGCGCGCGGCGCGGTAGTCGCGCACATTGTCGTGCCCGCCCACGGTGACCGTGCCCTCGCTGGCATTGACGATGCCGCAGATGATGCTGATCAGCGTGGTCTTGCCGGCCCCGTTGGGGCCCAGCAGCGCGAAAATCTCCCCGGACTCGATCTCGAGGTTGATGTTCTTGAGCGCGCTGAAGCCCGAGGCGTAGTTCTTGGAGAGGTGGGTCACCGAAAGCATGGATGGCATGCGCGCAAGGATAGCGCACCCCCGCGCTTCAGGTTGTCAGGGGTCAGAACGCCCCTGCATCGGGCGCATACCAGCGCGCCAGCGCCGCGAGGCGGTGCTGCTGCGCCGGCTCGCCCTCGGGCAGCCAGTGGCGCCAGCCGGCCGCGGCACGGGCCGCAAAGTCCAGCAGCGGCAGGTGCCGGCGCAGCACCCGCTGCTGGCGGTGCGCGATCAGCGGGTTGAAGATGCCGCGGCGCGAAAACAGCTGGCGCGGGTTCTTCTTGACCCACAGCCAAGAGCCCATCTCCAGGGTGAGCGGCAGAAAAACCCCGTCGCCGCGGGCACAGGCCTGCAGGTACAGGTGGTCCCACAGGTCGCCATGCGCGAGGTACTGCAGGCTTTGCGGCTCGAACATGTAGGCGTGGTGCGGGTGGCTCTGCAGGAACACCTCATGCAGCGCATGCAGCTGGGCCAGATGCGGCATGGGGCTGCGCCGGTGGGCATAGGGAAACCACAGGCGGTCGCGCAGGCCAAAGCCCGAATGGCAGTCCAGCACCAGGCTGAACGGGCGGCCCTGCAGCTCGCGCGTCACCAGGCTGCACAGCGCCGTGCTCTCGGCCTGCATCGGCGCACCGCGCGCGCCGCGGTACCAGGGCAGCCCCGCGCTCAGGCGCTGCCCGCCCACCAGGAAGGGCACCGGGCCCGGCGCGTCCACCGGCGCGTTGCGCATCAGGTCCACGCCGTTCGGATTGGCACGGGTGTGGCGCAGCATGCCGCCCGGGTTGACGATGGGCATGAACACCAGGCGCACCTGTTCCAGCAGGTGGTGCAGCGTGGCGTCCCAGCGCAGGCGCATCAGCAAGGTGTGCAGGTAGGCAATCACCACCTGCGAGCCGATGCGCTCCAGCCCGTGCACACCGCCAAAAAAGCCCACGGCCGGCGCATCCGGCGCGGGGTTGCCCAGCATCACCGTGTAGATCGGCAGCTGGCTGCCATCGGCCTGCGCGCTGCTGGGCACACTGGACACGGCAAGGCGAGCACCGCCCAGCGCGATGGCACGTTCAAGGTCGTCAAGTTCAGGCAGGCCAGGGGTGGGCAAGGGGCACAGTCATGCGGCGAAAGTGGGCGCAGCTTACTGCACGCGGGCGCGTTTGCTTGACATGGTTTTGTCATGTTCAGGCGCTAGGGTGGGGCCAGTTCCCCTGAAAGCCGCCATGAAGCACCTGCCCTTGTTGCCACTGCAAATCGCCGCCCTCTCGCTCGCCGTGGTGCGCGGCCTGGGCGAGTTCGCGAGCCTGCAGGCCTGGCGGCTGCGCGACCGCCTGGCACGGCGCGGCTGAGGCGTCAGGCCTAAACCGGCTGCAACGCCTGATGGGGCAGCGCGGGCAGCATCACGTCAATGCTGTCTCCCACGCGAAGGTCGCCGCCGATGCGCACGACGGCCATCACCCCCGCCTTGCGCACCAAACCACCCGCCGCATCGCGGTCCAGCACCGCGTTCATCAGGCCCGCACGGAAGCGGTTGATCTGCTGGCAGGGATTGCGCAGGCCGGTGATTTCGAGCACCGCTTCGGAACCGATGCGCAGAAAGGTCCCCGCAGGCAGGCCAAGCAAATCCAGGCCGGATGTGGTGACGTTCTCACCGAGCGATCCGGGCGCGACATCGAAACCCCGTCCGGACAGTTCCTCGAGCAGTTCGGCATGCAGCAGATGGACTTGGCGCAGGTTCGGCTGCGTCGGGTCACGGGCAACGCGCGAGCGGTGCTGCACGGTCACTCCCGCATGGGCATCCCCCTCCCCCCCCAGGCCAGCCAGCAGACGGATCTGCGGCCTGCTGGCTTTGCTGAATCCATGCTCCGCACTCTGATGCAGAGCCAGGACAGTCGCGGCAGGTCGGCTCATCCCGCCTTGACCGCGTCCACCAGCCGCTGCGCACAGGCCTGGGCCTGGGCTTCGTCACGCGCCTCGACCATCACGCGCAGCAGGGGTTCGGTGCCGCTGGCACGGATCAGCACGCGGCCGGTGTTGCCGAGCTCTGCCTCGACGGCGCGGGTTTCGCTGGCCAGCAAGGTGTTGGCCTTCCAGTCCTGGCCAGGGCGCAGGCGCACATTGATCAGCGTCTGCGGGAACAGCGTCACGTCGGCCAGCAGCTGCGCCAGCGTGCGGCCGCTGCGCACGCAGGCCTGCAGCACCTGCAGCGCGCTGATCAGGCCATCGCCCGTGGTGTGCTTGTCCAGCGCCAGCAGGTGGCCCGAGCCTTCGCCGCCCAGGATCCAGCGGTTCTTCTCGAGTTCTTCCAGCACATAGCGGTCGCCCACCTTGGCGCGCACAAACTGCAGGCCCCGCGCCTTGAGCGCCACCTCGACCGCCATGTTGGTCATGAGCGTACCCACCACGCCACCCAGGCCGCCATTCACGTCCGGGCCGTTGGCGGGCTGGCGGTCCAGCCGCTCGCTGGCCATGAGGTAGAGCAGCTCGTCGCCGTTGTACAGGCGCCCCGCGCCATCGACCACCTGCAGGCGGTCGGCGTCACCATCCAGGGCCACGCCGTAGTCGGCATGGTTGGCCTTGACCGCGCGCACCAGCGCCTCGGGATGGGTGGCACCCACCTCGTGGTTGATGTTCAGGCCATCGGGCGCGCAACCGATGGAGATCACCTCGGCGCCCAGTTCGTGAAAGACCATGGGCGCGATCTGGTAGGCCGCGCCATGCGCGGCATCGACCACGATCTTCAGCCCCTTGAGCGTGAGGTCGCTGGCATAGGTGCTCTTGCAGAATTCGACATAGCGGCCCGCCGCGTCGTCCAGCCGGCGCGCCTTGCCCAGCGAGGCCGAGTCGGCCCACACGGGCGCTTCCTCCAGCGCGGCCTCCACCGCCTCTTCCCAGGCATCGGTGAGCTTGGTGCCCTGCGCGCTGAAGAACTTGATGCCGTTGTCGGGGTAGGCGTTGTGGCTGGCGCTGATGACCACGCCCAGCGAGGCGCGCTGGGCCCGCGTGAGGTAGGCCACGCCCGGCGTGGGCAGGGGCCCGAGCAGCACCACATCGACCCCGGCCGAGTTGAAGCCTGACTCAAGCGCGCTTTCCAGCATGTAGCCCGAGATGCGCGTGTCCTTGCCGATCAGCACCGTCGGCCTGTCCTCGGTGCGCTTGAGCACGCGGCCCACGGCATGGGCCAGCCTCAGCACGAAATCGGGTGTGATGGGCAACTGGCCCACGGTGCCCCGGATGCCATCGGTGCCAAAGTACTTCCTGCTCATGGCCTTGTCCCTTTTGTATTGACTGCTCCTGAAATTGTAGCGGCCAGCACCTGCAGCGCGGCCACGGTGTCCTTCACGTCATGCACCCGGACGATGCGCGCGCCGCGGTCCACCGCGAGCAGGGCGGCCGCCACGCTGGGCACCAGGCGGTCCTGCACCTCCAGCCCCGTCACCGCGCCCAGGGATGACTTGCGCGACCAGCCGGCCAGCAGCGGGTAGCCGGCGGCCAGCAGTTCGTCCTGGCGCGCCAGCAGCGCGAAGTTCTGCGCCACGGTCTTGCCGAAGCCAATGCCCGCGTCCCACACAATCCGGTCCCTTTGGGCCTGGAGTCCAATCAGGGCGGCCGTTTGCTGCTCTAAAAATGAGAGCACCTGGGGCACCACGTCGCCGCTCATGGGCGAGACCTGCATGGTCTGGGGATCACGGTGCATGTGCATCAGGCAAACGCCACACTGGCCATGGCGCGCCACGACCTCGCGCGCTCCGGGGCGGCGCAGCGCCCATACGTCGTTGATGATGTCGGCGCCCAGGTCCAGCACGGCCTGCATCACCTCGGGCTTGCAGGTGTCCACCGACACCGGCACGCCCAGCGCGACCGCACCGCGCACCACGGGCAGCACCCGGGCCAGTTCCTCATCCAGCGGCACGGCCGGGCTGCCGGGGCGGGTGGATTCGCCGCCAATGTCCAGGATGTGCGCGCCTTGCCGGAGCAACCTCTCGCAATGGGCCAGCGCGGCCGAAGCGTCCTCGTGCTGTCCGCCATCCGAGAACGAGTCGGGCGTGACGTTGACGATGCCCATCACCTGGGGCTGCGAAAGATCGATGCGAAAGCGGGAGGTCTGCCAGTGCTGCATGGCCTGATTGTCACCTGCGGCGGGCATGAAAAAGGGGCCCGAAGGCCCCCTGCATCGCGATGGCTCGCGGTCGAGATCAGGCGGCCGTGGGCGCCGGATCGGTGGCCACGGGCGCGCCACCCGAACCGCCACCGCTGCTGCCCGAGGGCGGCGTGCGCGGGGTCCAGTCCTTGGGCGGGCGCGGCTCCTTGCCGGCCATGATGTCGTCGAGCTGGTCGCTGTCGATGGTTTCCCACTCGAGCAGGGCCTTGGCCATGGCATGCATCTTGTCGCTGTTGTCCTCGATCAGCTTGCGGGCCAGCGAGTACTGCTGATCGATGATGCGACGCACCTCGGCATCGACCTTCTGCATGGTCTGCTCGCTCATGTTGGTGGTCTTGGTGACCGAGCGGCCCAGGAACACCTCGCCCTCGTTCTCGGCATAGACCATGGGGCCCAGCGCGTCGGTCATGCCGTAGCGCATGACCATGTCGCGGGCAATGGAGGTGGCGCGCTCGAAATCGTTGCTGGCGCCGGTGGTCATCTGGTTCATGAAGACCTCCTCGGCAATGCGGCCACCAAACAGCATGCTGATCTGGTTGAGCATGTAGTCGCGGTCGTAGCTGTAGCGGTCCTGCGAGGGCAGGCTCATTGTCACGCCCAGCGCGCGGCCCCGGGGAATGATGGTGACCTTGTGGACCGGGTCGCACTTGGGCAGCATCTTGCCGATCAGGGCGTGGCCGGACTCGTGGTAGGCCGTGTTGCGGCGCTCTTCCTCGGGCATGACCATGCTCTTGCGCTCGGGGCCCATGAAAATCTTGTCCTTGGCCTTCTCGAAGTCCTGCATCTCGACCACGCGCGCATTGCGGCGCGCGGCCATCAGGGCGGCCTCGTTGCACAGGTTGGCCAGGTCGGCGCCCGACATGCCGGGCGTGCCGCGCGCGATGATGCTGGCGTTGACGTCCTGGCCGATCGGCACCTTGCGCATGTGCACGTTGAGAATCTGTTCGCGGCCGCGGATGTCGGGCAGCTGCACATAGACCTGCCGGTCAAAGCGGCCGGGCCGCAGCAAGGCGGCATCGAGGATGTCGGGCCGGTTGGTGGCCGCGACGACGATCACGCCGAGGTTGGTTTCAAAACCATCCATCTCGACCAGCATCTGGTTCAGCGTCTGCTCGCGCTCGTCATTGCCGCCGCCCAGGCCCGCGCCACGCTGGCGGCCCACGGCGTCGATTTCGTCGATGAAGATGATGCAGGGGGCGTTCTTCTTGGCGTTCTCGAACATGTCGCGCACGCGGGCCGCGCCCACGCCCACGAACATTTCCACAAAGTCAGAACCCGAGATGCTGAAGAACGGCACCTTGGCCTCGCCGGCAATGCCCTTGGCCAGCAGGGTCTTGCCGGTGCCCGGGGGGCCGACCAGCAGCAGGCCACGCGGGATGCGGCCGCCCAGCTTCTGGAATTTCTGCGGGTCTTTCAGGAAGTCGACGACCTCCTTGACTTCTTCCTTGGCCTCGTCGCAGCCCGCCACGTCAGCAAAGGTGACCTGGTTGTTGTTCTCGTCGAGCATGCGTGCCTTGCTCTTGCCGAAGCTGAAGGCGCCGCCCTTGCCGCCACCCTGCATCTGGCGCATGAAATAAATCCACACGCCAATCAGCAGCAGCATCGGCCCCCAGCTGACCAGCAGGGTCATGAGGAGCGAGCCTTCCTCGCGTGGCTTGACGTCGAACTTGACGTTGTAGGTGATCAGGTCGCCCACCAGGCCGCGGTCCAGGTAGGTGGCGGTGGTGCGGATGCGGCGGTCATCGGTGGTGGTGGCGACGATCTCGGTGCCACCCTGGCCTTCCTGGATGACGGCGCTCTTGATGCGGTTGCTGCGGACTTCCTGCAGGAACTCCGAATAGCCGATGGTGCTGGCGCCGGCTGCACCGCGTGTGTCGAATTGCTTGAAGACGGTGAACAGCACGAGGGCGATCACCATCCACACTGCAATTTTTGAGAACCACTGATTGTTCAACTGGGGCTCCGATAGGAAGACTAGGACTACGTGCGACCCATTTTAGGTCTTTCAAGCGCCTGCATGATGTATTTTCGCTACGGAGGCCATTGAGCCAGCAAGGCTTATGGGCGCTGATCGCAGCGGCTTATGGCAGCGGTTTGAGCCCCATTCCCACCAGAAAAGTCTCGGAAGACTTGTCACGCGAGGCCTTGGGCTTGATCGGCTTGACCACCCGGAACGCCTCCTTGAACAGCTTGACGACCGGGTTGTAACCACTGCCGTGGAACACCTTGGCCACCAGGGCGCCCTCGGGTTTCATGTGGTGGCGGGCAAAATCCACGGCCAATTCGACCAGGTGTTCGACGCGCGCGGCGTCGGCTGACGCGATGCCCGAGAGGTTGGGCGCCATGTCGGACACCACCACATCGGCCTTGCGCCCGGCCACCATGGCTTCCAGCTGGGCCAGCACCTGCGGCTCGCGGAAGTCGCCCTGCAGGAAATCCACCCCCTCGATCGGCTCCATGGGCAGGATGTCCAGCGCGATGATGGTGCCGTTGAGCGCGCCCGCCGCGGCCCCCTCGGGCGACAGCTTGCGCCGCAGGTATTGGCTCCAGGCGCCCGGGGTCGAGCCCAGGTCCACCACCAGGTGCCCGGGCCGGATCAGCCCCAGGGTGTCGTCGATCTCCTTGAGCTTGTAGGCCGCGCGTGCGCGGTAGCCCTCGCGGGTGGCGAGCTTGACGTACGGGTCGTTGATGTGGTCATGCAACCACGCCTTGTTGACCTTCTTGCCTTTGGGATTGGTTTTCATCGGGTTACCGCTGACAGGGATAATACGGCCATGCCTGCCATTCAACTCACCATCGCCCAACGCAAGGAACACCGCGCCGAGGCCCACCACCTGAACCCGGTGGTCATGATCGGCAACGATGGCCTGACCGCCGCGGTGAAGAAGGAGACCGACGCGGCGCTCAACGCCCACGGACTCATCAAGATCCGCGTGCTCGGTGACGACCGGGCCCAGCGCGAAGCCATGTACCTCGCGCTGGCCGACGAGCTCCAGGCCGCGCCGATCCAGCACATCGGCAAGCTGCTGGTGCTCTGGCGGCCCAAGCCGGCCAGGGAACGGGCCGACGACGAGGACCGGATGCCCGGCCCGCGCGACGTCAAGGTCGTCAAATACAGCAAGCGCCCGGGCCAGCGCCCCGAGATCAAGACCCTGCGCGTGCTGGGCAACCAGCGCCTGACGCCGGGTGGCCAGATCAAGCGCGCCAAACCCAAGAAAAAGTCGGTCAAGAAGGTCCGGCCCGACTGATCAGCTGGCCCGGGCGCTGGTCTTCCACAGCACCACGCCCGCGCACAGCCACTGCAGCAGGTACATGCCGCTGCCCACGGCATGCCACAGCCTGAGGTTCTCGCGCGCCACGATGCGCGGCGCAACCGCAAACTCCGCCAGCAGCGCCAGCAGCAGCCCGCCCACTATGAAAACCATAGCGCGCTGTGCCCAGCTGGCGTGGACTACCGCATCTTTTGGCTTCAAAGCCAGCAGCAGGACCAGGCCACAGGCCACCGAAACCCAGGTCTGGGCGGTGAAGAGCCTGGCGGCCATGCCGCCGGCCATGGCCGGCGTGGGCAGGTGGGCGAACAGCAGAGGAACCACCAGAAACCCCACGGTGCTCAGGCTGCCCCACCACAGGGCCGCCAGCAGGACCGGCAGGCGTTCACGGACGTTCACGGCCAGGCGCCAGTTCAGAGGTAGTGGACGGCCACGATCTCGTAGCGCTTGATGCCACCGGGCGCCTGCACCTCGGCGGTGTCGCCCTCTTCCTTGCCGATCAGCGCGCGGGCGATCGGGCTGGAGATGTTGATCAGGCCCTGTTTGAGGTCGGCCTCGTCCTCGCCCACGATCTGGTACCTGACGGCCTCGCCCGTGCTTTCTTCCTCGAGTTCCACGGTGGCGCCAAACACCACCTTGCCACCGGCGTCCAGCGCCGCGGGGTCGATGATCTGGGCTGCCGACAGCTTGCCCTCCACTTCCTGGATGCGGCCTTCGATGAAGCCCTGGCGGTCCTTGGCAGCCTCGTATTCGGCGTTTTCGCTCAGGTCGCCCTGGGCCCGCGCCTCGGCGATCGCGTTGATCACCCAGGGGCGCTGGACGGTCTTGAGCTCATGCAGTTCGGCCTTGAGTTTCTCGGCGCCGCGTTTCGTGATGGGGATGGTGGCCATGTTTCTCGCTCTCCAAAAGCAAACCGCCGGGCGTTTCCGCTCGGCGGTGTGTGTAGGCATCAATTATGCCGCGATTGGCTCGGGCTTCAAGCCCCCGCCCGGCAAGCTCCCCGGGGGTTCAGTCGCGGCCGGCCTCGACCACTTTCCGGGCGGCCAGCGCCGGGTTGGTGAAGCAGACCTCGTGGCTGCCCTCCCCCTCCACGAGCCGGAACAGGCCCAGGCGCTCCGACAGCCGGGGATGCCAGGGCAGGCTGTGGGGCATGGCGGCGTCCTGCTGGAAATTGAGGTAGCTCTTGCCGAGCTCCAGCGCCGCCAGTTCGCCCGCGAGCGCCACCGGCTCGGTAAAGGTCCGGTAGGGTTGGGGGTTCAGGCGGTCAAAGCTGCTTTGGGCCAGCGCGGCATCGGCATCGTTGATGAAGGCCTCGCGCCAGACCGGGTAAGGCAGCATCACGGCATTGCCGCCGGCCGCGGCCACGCCATCGAACAGCGCCTTGTAGTGTGGCGGCACCATGTCATTGAGGCATTCGCCATCCAGCGGAACAAAGGCATTCCAGTACACCAGCCGGCGCAGGCGGGCCGCCACCCGCACGGCCGCCTGGCTGATGACCATGCCGCCGTAGCTGTGCCCCACCAGCCGCACGTCGCGCAGGTCGTTCTTCTCCAGAAAGTCCACCAGCGACTGGACGGCCTCGCTCAGGCCGGACGTGGCGCGGTCATCCCCGGGCCGGTTGCCGGCCAGCGTGGGGCAGTGCACGGTGTGCCCCATGGCGCGCATGTGGCTGGCCACGGGCTCCATCAGTTCACCGGTGTGCCAGGCACCGTGAACCAGAACATAGGTATCTGCCATCAATGTCTCCTTGGTTTGAAATCGGCCCCCGCAACGGCGGACGGCAACCAAGGTTAGGCGCCACCTGGCAAGACAAATGGCGCGTTCGCGCCGCCCTGATGGCCGGTTTGTGCCAGCGGGCCGGTGAGGGGGTGGGAGCGGCCGGTCAGCCGCCGAGGCGAAGGCGCCGCCAGCGCGCCGGGGTGACCCCGTGGGCGCGCTGGAACTCCCGCACAAAGTGCGAGGCGTCGGCAAAACCACTGCGCCGCCCCACTTCGGCCACCGTGAGCCGGGCCAGGCGCGGCTGCGCCAGCAACTGGGCGGCCTCGGCCACGCGCAACGCCCTCAGGTGGCCTGCGAAGGTCGTGTCCTGGCTTGCGAAGGCGCGGTGCAGCGTTCGCGCCGAGACGCCCAGCTCTTGCGCCACGCGGTCGGCGGTGAGGCCGGGCTGGGCCAATTGCTCGCGCAGCAGCTTCAGGGCTCTGGCAGTCAGCCCGTCGCTGGCCGTCTGGCGCTCAGGCGCCCCCGGCTCCAGCGCCGAGGACAGCATGGCGCCGATCTGGTCGGCCAGCACGGCCTGGGGGTACTGAACGGCCAGGCCCGGGTCGTCGCCCAGCTGCAGGCACAGCGCCGACAGCGCCCGGCCCCAGCCCTGGTCACGCGCCACCACGCGCGGCGCCCGGTGATCGAGCCGGGCCAGCCAGCGGCCGACCCAGGCGCGTGGCATCTGGACCGACAGGCAAGCCACCGAGTGCGGGAAATGCAGCTCGTAGGCCTGGGCCGCATCGACCAGCACCGCGTCGCCGGGCCGCAGCTGGGCAAGGTGCCCACCCTGGCGCACATGCCAGGCCGTTTCCAGTTGCGTGATGAGGTAGAACGGATGCTGGCGGCCCCGCGCGATGGCGCCTGGCGTACGGTACACATCCTGGGTCGAGGCCACCACGCGGTTGAAGCTGATGGTGTCCAGCGCCAGGCTGGTCAACGATCCGTCAAATGAGCCTGCCTCGCGCGAGCTGCAGTCCATTTCCAGGAAGGCCTCGCAGATCGCGCCCACCCAGTAGTCCAGCCGCTGCGCTGGCGCCACGGCGTCGGTGGACCAGCGGCGCAAGGCCGGCGCGGGCGCAGAAGAAGAAATGGCGGCCAGATCCATGGCCGCCATTTAACGTGAGCACACGTGGCCTGACAAGCGGACCCGCCCGAGGGCGGCCACCCGCCTCCCGGCTCAGGCGAGCAGTTGTGCGTGCATTTCCTGCACCGAGATCACGTCCAGGTGGTCCAGGTACTGCATGCCCTCGACCGCGGCCTCGGCACCGGCGATGGTGGTGAAGGTGGTCACGCGCGCCAGCAGGGCCGACTTGCGAATCGCGCCCGAGTCGGCAATGGCATTGCGCCGCTCCTCCACCGTGTTGATGACCAGCACGATCTCGTTGTTCTTGATCATGTCGACCACATGGGGCCGGCCTTCGGTGACCTTGTTGACCGTCTGCACCTCAATGCCGGCCGCGCTGATTGCCGCCGCCGTGCCCTTGGTTGCCACCAGTTCAAAGCCCATGGCCGCAAGCTGGCGCGCCAGCTCCACGGCCCGCGGCTTGTCACTGTTCTTGACCGTGAGGAAGACCTTGCCGGTGGACCGGCCTTCGGCGTCCAGGGGGCGCGGCAGTTTGGTACCGGCGCCGAGCTGGCTCTTGACGAAAGCCTCGCCAAAGGTCTTGCCCACGCCCATGACCTCGCCCGTGGACTTCATCTCGGGGCCCAGGATGGTGTCCACGCCCGGGAACTTGACGAAGGGGAACACGGCCTCCTTCACGCTGAAATACGGCGGCGTCACCTCCTTGGTGATGCCCTGCGCGGCCAGCGACTGGCCGGCCATGCAGCGCGCCGCCACCTTGGCCAGCTGGATGCCCGTGGCCTTGCTGACGAACGGCACGGTGCGGCTGGCGCGGGGGTTCACTTCCAGCACGTAGATCACGTCCTTTCCGTCCACTTCCTGGATGGCGAACTGCACGTTCATCAGGCCCACCACGTTCAGGGCTTCGGCCATGGCGGCGGACTGGCGCTTGAGTTCGTCCACCGTGGCCTTGGACAGGTAGTACGGGGGCAGCGAGCAGGCCGAGTCGCCGCTGTGCACGCCCGCCTGCTCGATGTGTTCCATCACGCCGCCAATGAAGGTCTTGCCCGTGGGGTCACGCAGGCAGTCCACATCGCATTCGATGGCATCGTTGAGGAAGCGGTCCAGCAGCACGGGGGAGTCGTGGCTGACCTTGACGGCTTCGCGCATGTAGCGCTCCAGGTCGCGCTGCTCGTGCACGATTTCCATCGCGCGGCCGCCCAGCACATAGCTGGGGCGCACCACCAGCGGGTAGCCCAGCGCGGCGGCTTTTTCCAGCGCTTCAGCCTCGGTGCGGGCCGTGGCATTGGGCGGCTGCAGCAGCTTCAGCTCGTGCAGCAGTTTCTGGAAGCGCTCGCGGTCTTCAGCCGCATCGATCATGTCGGGGCTGGTGCCGATGATGGGCACGCCGGCGGCCTCCAGGCCCAAAGCCAGCTTGAGCGGCGTCTGGCCGCCGTACTGGACGATCACGCCCACGGGCTTTTCCTTGTCCACGATCTCCAGCACGTCTTCGAGCGTCACAGGTTCGAAGTACAAACGGTCGGAAGTGTCGTAATCGGTGGACACGGTCTCGGGGTTGCAGTTGACCATGATGGTCTCGTAGCCGTCCTCGCGCATGGCCAGCGCCGCGTGCACGCAGCAGTAGTCAAACTCGATGCCCTGACCGATGCGGTTGGGGCCGCCGCCCAGCACCATGATCTTCTTGTTGCTGGTGGGCTCGGCCTCGCACTCGTCTTCATAGGTCGAGTACATGTAGGCGGTGTTGGTCGCGAATTCGGCGGCGCAGGTGTCCACGCGCTTGTAGACCGGGCGCACGCCCAGCGCATGGCGCTTGTCGCGGATCACCTGTTCGGTGGTCTTGAGCTGGCGCGCCAGGCGGCGGTCGGAGAAGCCCTTTTTCTTGAGGACGCGCAGGGTGGGCTCGTCGATGTCATCCAGCGTTTTGGCTTCCAGCTCGAGCTCGATCTTGACGATTTCCTCGATCTGCACCAGGAACCAGCGGTCGATCTTGGTGAGCTCGAACACCTCGTCCACCGACAAGCCCATGGCAAAGGCGTCGCCCACGTACCAGATGCGCTCGGGGCCGGGCTCGCCCAGCTCTTTTTCCAGCACTTCGCGGTCCTGGGTTTTTTCGTTCAGGCCGTCCACGCCCACTTCCAGGCCGCGCAGGGCTTTCTGGAAAGACTCCTGGAAGGTGCGGCCCATGGCCATCACTTCGCCCACCGACTTCATCTGGGTGGTCAGGCGGCTGTCGGCCTGGGGGAACTTCTCGAACGCAAAGCGCGGGATCTTGGTAACCACGTAGTCAATGCTGGGCTCGAAGCTCGCCGGCGTGGCGCCACCGGTGATCTCGTTGCGCAGTTCATCGAGCGTGTAGCCCACGGCCAGCTTGGCCGCGACCTTGGCAATCGGGAAACCCGTGGCCTTGGACGCGAGTGCCGAGGACCGCGAGACACGCGGATTCATCTCGATCACGATCATGCGGCCGTCCTTCGGGTTGACCGAGAACTGCACGTTGGAGCCGCCCGTGTCCACACCAATCTCGCGCAGCACCGCCAAAGAGGCATTGCGCATGATCTGGTATTCCTTGTCGGTCAGCGTCTGCGCCGGCGCCACGGTAATGGAGTCCCCGGTGTGCACGCCCATGGGGTCCAGGTTCTCGATCGAGCAAACGATGATGCAGTTGTCCGCCTTGTCGCGCACCACTTCCATCTCGTACTCTTTCCAGCCCAGCAGCGACTCTTCGATCAGCAGCTCGTTGGTGGGCGAGGCTTCAAGGCCGCGCTTGCAGATGGTCTCGAACTCTTCGGGGTTGTAGGCAATGCCGCCGCCGGTGCCGCCCAGCGTGAAGCTGGGGCGGATCACCGTGGGGAAACCCACGGTCTTCTGCACGGCCCAGGCTTCGTCCATGCTGTGCGCGATGCCCGAGCGCGCCGAGCCCAGCCCGATGCGGGTCATGGCGTCCTTGAACTTGAGGCGGTCTTCGGCCTTGTCGATGGCTTCGGGCGTGGCGCCGATCAGCTCGACCTTGTACTTGTTGAGCACCCCGTTGCGCCAGAGGTCCAGCGCGCAGTTGAGCGCGGTCTGTCCGCCCATGGTGGGCAGGATGGCATCGGGCCGCTCCTTGGCGATGATCTTTTCGACCGTCTGCCAGGTGATGGGCTCGATGTAGGTGACGTCGGCCGTGGCCGGGTCGGTCATGATCGTGGCCGGGTTGCTGTTGATCAGGATGACCTTGTAGCCCTCCTCGCGCAGCGCCTTGCAGGCCTGCACGCCCGAGTAGTCGAACTCACAGGCCTGGCCAATGATGATGGGGCCCGCGCCGATGATGAGGATGCTTTTGATGTCTGTGCGCTTAGGCATGTTCGCTCTCGCAGGACCGCTCCAAGGGAGCGAAGGCCCCCTCGGGGGGCAGTGAAACGGCGCAGCCGTGAACGTGGGGGTTGATCATTTCGCCTCCATCAGTTGGATGAAGCGATCGAAGAGGTAGCTGATGTCGTGGGGTCCGGGCGATGCCTCTGGGTGGCCCTGGAAGCAGAAGGCCGGCTTGTCGGTGCGGGCCAGGCCTTGCAGCGTGTTGTCGAACAGGCTGATGTGGGTCGGCCGCAGGTTGGCTGGCAAGGTCTTTTCGTCCACCGCGAAACCGTGGTTCTGGCTGGTGATGCTCACACGGCCGTTGTCCAGGTCCTTGACCGGGTGGTTGGCGCCATGGTGGCCGAATTTCATCTTGAAGGTTTTGGCGCCACTGGCCAACGCCATGATCTGGTGGCCCAGGCAGATGCCGAAGGTGGGCGTGCCGGTCTCAATCAGCTCGCGCGTGGCGGCAATCGCATAGTCACAAGGCTCGGGGTCGCCCGGACCGTTGGACAGGAAGATGCCGTCGGGCTTGAGCGCCAGCACGTCCTTCGCGGGCGTCTGGGCGGGCACCACGGTGACCTTGCAGCCGCGCTCGGCCAGCATGCGCAGGATGTTCTTCTTGACGCCAAAGTCGTAGGCGACCACATGAAACCGGGGCGCGCCCTGCTCGCCGTAACCGCTGCCCAGCTGCCACTCGGTCTGGGTCCATTCATAGGGCTTGACCACGCTGACCACCTTGGCCAGATCCAGGCCCGCCATGTTGGGGGCGGCCTTGGCGGCGGCCAGGGCCTGGTCCATGTGCGCCTGGGTCACCGCCTCGCCGGCGGCCAGGCCCACGATGCAGCCGTTCTGTGCGCCATGGGTGCGCAGCAAGCGGGTCAGCTTGCGGGTGTCGATGTTGGCGATGGCGACCGTGCCCTCCTTGACCAGGTACTGCGACAGGGTCATGGAAGCGCGGAAGTTGCTGGCCAGCAGCGGCAGGTCCTTGATGATCAGGCCCGCGGCATGGACCTTGTCGGCTTCGATGTCTTCCGTGTTGACGCCGTAGTTGCCGATATGCGGATACGTGAGCGTCACGATCTGCTGGCAGTAGCTCGGGTCGGTGAGGATTTCCTGGTAACCGGTGATGGCGGTGTTGAACACCACCTCGCCGGTGGTGGAGCCGGTGGCTCCAATCGAATTGCCGAGAAAGACCGTGCCGTCTGCGAGCGCCAGGATGGCGTGGGGGGCGGTTCCCTTGAGGGACAAAAGCACTGGGTTCTCCGGATGGTGACGGGTACGCCCAGTTGCGATCAAGAACGGCGCGCAAGAATGGCTCTTGGGTGCTGTTTTGTCAGGGAGGGTGGCTTGATTGCGCTAGGCGTACGGGGTTTGCGGGAAAGCCCTTGATTATAGCCGGTGCAGGGCTTGCCCTGCCATGCAGGAAACGCATGACCCGTGAATCAAGGGCGCCCGGAGAGCGCGCTGGCATGCAGGCAGATGGCCGCCGCCGCCGCCACGTTGAGCGACTCCTCGCCGCCGGGCTGGCCAATGCGCACCGACAGGCTGGCCCGGGCGGCCAGTTCGCGGCTGACGCCCTGCCCCTCGTGCCCCAGCGCCCAGGCACAGGGCCAGGGCAGCGTCTGGCGCTGCAGCAGCTCGCCCTGGTGCGAACTGGTCACCAGCACCGGAACCGCCAGCGCGTCCAAGGCACTCAGGTCCGCGCCCTCCACCAGCCGCAGCGCAAAATGCGCGCCCATGCCGGCGCGCAGCACCTTGGGCGCCCACAGGGCCGCCGAGCCCTTGAGCGAGATCACCTGGCGGAAACCGAAGGCCGCCGCGCTGCGCAGGATGGAGCCCACATTGCCCGCGTCCTGCAGGCGGTCGAGCACCACCGTGGGCGCCTGCGGCTGAATCTCCGGGGGCTCGGGCAGCGTCACCACAAAGCCCATGCGCGCTGGCGAATCAAGGGCGCTGATGCCGCTCCACAAGGCATCGGCGATCACTATGTTTTTTGTAGCAGCCCGTGCAAGCTCCGCGGGGGCCTGCGGCCAGAACGACTCCGAAAACACGGCCTGCGCCGGTGGCCAGCCACGGGCCACGGCGGCGCGGCACAGGTGATCGCCTTCAAGCCAGACACGGCCCTGCTTGCGGTAGGCGCCAGGATCCTGGGTGAGTTTGCGAAGGTCCTTGAGCAGCGCGTTGGCGCGCGAAGTGATCCGGGTCACCGCCCCGTCGCTCATCGCAGCACCTGTGCCACGGGTGCGAACGACCTGCGGTGCTGCGGGCAGGCCCCATGCAGGCGCAGGGCCTCCATGTGCTGCGCCGTGCCATAGCCCTTGTGGCCGTCAAACCCGTACTGCGGGTACTCCTGGTGAAAGGCCTGGCACCAGCGGTCCCGGTGCACCTTGGCGAGGATAGACGCCGCTGAAATGGCCGGCACCTTGCTGTCGCCCTTGACGATGGCCTCGGCCAGCACGCTCAGCCGCGGCAGGCGGTTGCCATCCACCAGCACCTTCGCCGGCTTGAGGCGCAGGCCCTCGACCGCGCGGCGCATGGCCAGCAGGGTGGCCTGCAGGATGTTGAGCTCGTCGATTTCCGCCACGCTGGCTTCGGCGATCGAGCAGCACAAGGCGCGTGCGCGAATCTCGTCGTACAGCTTCTCGCGCCGCAGGGCGGTCAGTGCCTTCGAGTCGGCCAGCCCCTTGATCGGGTTCAGTTCGTCCAGGATCACGGCAGCCGCCACCACGGGCCCGGCCAGCGGGCCGCGCCCGGCCTCGTCAACCCCGGCCAGCAGGCCCGGACTGTCCCAGACCAGGGTGATCTGCTCAGCTTTCAAGAACTTGTTGGATCGCATCGGTGGCCAGTGTGGCGGTGTCACGCCGCAGTTCGTGATGCAGCGCGGTGAATCGTTGTTCAAGTGCCGCGATTTTCGCAGGTGCGGCCAGCCAGTCCAGCACGGCGGCGGCCAGCGCCGCGGGCGTGGCGGCGTCCTGCAGCAGTTCGGGCACCACAAAGTCCTCGCACAGGATGTTGGGCAGGCCCACCCAGGGCTGCAATTGCTTGCGCCGCATGATCTGCCAGGACAGCCAGTTCATGTTGTAGCCAATGACCATGGGCCGCTTGAACAGCGCGGCCTCCAGCGTGGCTGTGCCACTGGCGATCAGGGCCACGTCACAGGCGGCGAGCACCGTGTGCGACTGGCCCGCCACGATCTGCAAGCCCTGCTGCAGGCCCGCCTGGCGCGCCGCGTCTTCGATCGCTGCCTGCAGCGCAGGCATGGCGGGCACTACAAACTTGATAGCAGGCTGTGCAGCACGGACACGGGCTGCAGCCTCAAAGAACCTGGAAGCGAGGTATTGGACCTCGGACCGCCGGCTACCGGGCAGCACCGCCACCACGCTGTCGCTGCTTGCCAGTCCCAGCGCGCGGCGCGCAGCATCCCGGTCGGGCACCAGCGGAACCACATTGGCCAGCGGGTGACCGACATAGGTGGCGGCAATGCCATGCCGGGCCAGCAGGGCCGGCTCAAAGGGAAAGATGCACAGCACGTGATCGGCAGCGCGCCTGATTTTGTCCAGGCGATCGGCGCGCCAGGCCCAGACCGAGGGGCATACAAAATGCACGGTCCGCACGCCCCGGGTCTTGAGCGCCACTTCAAGATCAAGATTGAAATCGGGCGCGTCAACGCCGATGAATGCGTCCGGACGCTCGCGCACCAGGCGCTCGCGCAGCTGGTCCCGGATGCCCACGATCTCGCGGTAGTGCCGCAGCACCTCCACATAGCCCCGTACGGCGAGCTTGTCGTGCGGCCACCAGGCATCGAAGCCGCGGCGCGCCATCTGGGGCCCGCCAATGCCGGCGGCGCCGAGTTCTGGCCAGCGCGCCCGCATGCCATCGAGCAGCAGCCCCGCCAGCAGATCGCCGGAAGCTTCGCCAGCGACCATGCCGACCTGGACCACGGGCTTACCTCACGATGCCGCGTTGCGGCGAGGCTTTTTCAAGAAACGACAGCATCATCTGCACGTCGCCCTCGGCCTCCGGGGCCGATTGCGGCAGCTGCGCGATGCGCGCCATCGCCTGCGCCAGCGTGAGACCGTCGCGGTACAGCGCCTTGTGCATGGCCTTCACGGCCGCGATGCGTTCAGCCGAGAAGCCGCGCCGGCGCAGGCCCTCGAAATTCATGGAACGCGCCTCCGCGGGCTGGCCCTGGCTCATCACAAACGGTGGCTGGTCGGCAAACAGCAGCGCGCACATGGCCGTCATGCCATGGGCACCGATGCGCACGAACTGATGCACCACGGTGAATCCCCCCAGGATCACCCAGTCGCCCACTTCCACGTGGCCGGCCAGCTGCGAGTTGTTGGCAAAGGTGGTGTGGTCGCCCACGAGGCAGTCATGCGCCAGATGCACGTAGGCCATGATCCAGTTGTCGTTGCCCACGCGCGTGAGACCTCCACCACCGGGCGAGCCGATGTTGAAGGTGCAGAACTCCCGGATGGTGTTGCGGTCGCCAATGACCAGCTCGCAGGGCTCGCCCGCGTATTTCTTGTCCTGCGGGATCGCGCCCAGCGAACTGAACTGGAAGATCCGGTTGTCGCGGCCAATCGTGGTGTGGCCCTCGATCACGCAATGAGCCCCCACCGTGGTGCCGGCGCCGATGGCCACATGGGGGCCAATCACGGCATAGGGTCCGATGCTGACCGAACTGTCGAGGCGAGCCGCTGGGTCGACGACGGCCGTGGGATGAATCTGCGCCATGGTCAGGCCGTGCTCCCGCGAATCAGGCAATGGTGCGCATGGTGCACATGAGTTCGGCCTCGCAGGCGACCTCGTCACCCACGCGCGTGGTCCCCTTGAACTTGAAGATGCCCGCCTTGGCGCGCTCGAGCGAGACATCCATCACGAGCTGGTCGCCGGGCTCCACCGGGCGCTTGAAGCGCGCGCCATCAATGCCTGCGAAGTAATACACCGTCTTGTCGTCGGGCGTCACGCCCAGCGAGTCAAAGCACAGCAGCGCCGCGGCCTGCGCCATGGCTTCGAGCATCAGCACGCCCGGCATCACCGGACGGTGCGGGAAGTGGCCCATGAAAAAGGGCTCGTTGATCGTGACGTTTTTCAGGGCCTTGATGCGCTTGCCCTTGTCGAGTTCCAGTACGCGGTCCACCAGCAGGATGGGGTAACGGTGCGGCAACTGCTTGAGTATCTGGTGGATGTCCATCATGGTTTTGGTGTCTTTTCGAGGGCCTTGACCCGTTCGCGCAGACGATTGAGCTGCTTGAGCGATGCGGCGTTTTTTTCCCAGACAGCATTGTCGTCGATGGGAAACATGCCGGTGTAGTGCCCCGGCCTGGCCAGGGAGCGCGTGACCACCGACGCAGCGGAAACATGGACATGGTCGGCCAGCTCCAGATGCCCCAGCACGATGGCGCCGCCCCCCAGGGTGCAGTACGCCCCGATGGTGGCGCTGCCCGCAACGCCCACGCAGCCCGCCATGGCCGTGTGCCGCCCCACGCGCACGTTGTGCCCGATCTGCACCAGGTTGTCGATCTTCACACCGTCCTCGATCACTGTGTCCTGCAAGGCGCCGCGGTCGATGCAGGTGTTGGCACCGATCTCCACGTCATTGCCAATGTGCACGGCGCCCAGCTGCTCGATTTTTTCCCAGGCGCCTTCGTGCGGCGCAAAGCCGAAGCCATCGGCGCCGATCACGGCGCCCGCATGGATCAGGCAACGTTCACCCACGATGCAATCCTCGCCCACGGTGACGCGCGACTTGAGCACCGTCCCTGCACCAATGCGGGCGCCCCGCTCCACCACGCACAGCGGACCCACCCGGGCCGTGGGATCAACCAGGGCCGCGGCATCGACCACGGCGCTCGGGTGGATGCCGCCGCCCTGCGGGGCCGCATGCTCGCGCTTCCACAGCCGGGTCACGCGGGCAAAGTACAGGTAGGGGTCGTCAGTGACGATGCAGGCGCCACGAGCGCGGGCCAAGCCCGCCATGGCGGGCGCCACGATCACGCACGCAGCAGCCGAAAGGCCCAACTGGGCCTGGTACTTGGGGTGACTGAGGAAGCTCAGCGCCGTGGCGTCGGCCGACTCCAGGGGCGCCAGTCGCTGGACCATGAGGGTGGGGTCACCATGGAGCTCCCCTCCAAGCGCTTCGACGATGGAGCCCAGTCGCAGCGCCACGCCGTGCCGCTCCCGCCAGGCCTACTTGGCGCCGGCGTTGAGCGCCTTGATCACCTTGTCGGTGATGTCGTGCTTGGGATTGATGTAGACCGCTTCCTGCAGCACGAGGTCATACTTTTCAGCCTCGGCCACCTGGCGCACCACGCGATTGGCGCGTTCCAGCACCTGCTGAAGCTCCTCGTTCTTGCGGGCGTTCAGGTCTTCCTGGAATTCGCGGCGCTTGCGCTGGAAGTCACGGTCCTGGTCGACCAGCTGTTTCTGGCGCGCCAGCCGCTGGCTCTCGGGCAAGGTCGGCGCTTCGCGCTCGAACTTGTCAGAAGCGTCCTTGAGGGCGTTGCCCAGGCTGTCCAGCTCCTTTTCGCGCCGCGAGAATTCCTGCTCCAGCTTGGTCTGGGCCGCCTTGGCCGTGTTGGCCTCCCGGAAGATGCGGTCCGTGTTGACGAAGCCCACGCGGAAATCCTGAGCCTGGGCCTGGCTGGCGAAGGCGAACAGACCGAAGACCACGGCCAGCCAGCATTGACGGGAAAAATACTTCATTAGAACGACGTTCCGATCTGGAATTGCAATTTCTGGATTCTATCGCCTGCGAACTTCTTGACGGGGCGCGCAAAGGCCAGCCGCAGGGGGCCAATCGGCGAAATCCAGCTCAGCCCCATGCCCACGGAGGAGCGGAACTGCCCGAAACTCATTTTTTCGTTCTCGCCAAACACGTTGCCGGCGTCCACAAAACCGAACAGCCGCAGCGTGCGGTCATTGCCGGCCCCCGGGAACGGCGCAATGATTTCGGCGTTGAGCGAAATCTTCTTGGGTCCGCCGATGCTGGCGCCCGTGACGTCGCGCGGGCCCAGCGTCCCCTGCTCAAAGCCGCGGACCGAGCCGAGCCCCCCCGAATAGAAGTTCTTGAACACCGGGAAGGCCCGCCCGCCCAGGCCCTTGCCCCAGCCAGCCTCGCCGTTGAACGCCACGGTGAACTGCTTGTTCAGCGGAATGTATTGCTGGTACTGGTAGTTGGCCCGAAGGTAACGCGCATCGCCCCCCACGCCCCATTCGGACGACAGGCGCTGGTAACGCCCGTTGGTGGGCACCAGGGCGCTGTCACGGTCGTCGCGCGACCAGCCCAGCGTCAGCGGGATCACATTGCTCGTGTAGCCGAAGCGGTTGGCGTACGCCAGGTACGCCGCCGGGATGTTGGTGCCGGGCTTGATGGTGGTGCGCTCGAGCCCGGTGCCAAAGTAGATCGTGTCCACCTCGCTGAACGGCACGCCAAACCGCAGGCTGGCACCGGTGGTCACCAGTTCATAGTTGCCCCCCTGGTCCTCGTAGGGCTTGGAGCTGCGGTGGTACACATCGATCGCGCGCGAAATGCCGTCCGGGGTGAAATACGGGTCCACCGTGTTGAAGACGATGGCCCGGTTGTATTTGCTGGTGTTGACTTCAACGCCCAGGTACTGCCCCGAACCGAAGGCATTCTCCTGCTTGATGCTGAATGACAGCGCCAGCCGCTCGGCGCTGGAGAAGCCGGCCCCCAGCTGCAGACTGCCCGTGGGCTTCTCGACCACGTTGATGTTCAGGTCGATCTGGTCGGGTGCACCCGGCACGTCCGAGGTTTCGACATTGACGTCCTTGAAGTAGCCCAGCCGGTCCACGCGGTCGCGCGACAGCTTGATGCGCTCAGCGTCGTACCAGGATGACTCGAACTGGCGGAACTCGCGCCGCACCACCTCATCGCGGGTGCGGTTGTTGCCGCTGATGTTGATGCGTCGCACATAGGCACGCCTTGAAGGCTCGGCCTGCAGCACAAAGGCCACGCGGTTGTTGACCCGGTCAATTTCAGGGTGCGCCTCGACCCGTGCGAAGGCAAAGCCGAAGTTGCCAAAGTAATCGGTGAACGCCCTGGTCGTTTCAGCCACCTGGTCAGCGTTGTAGGGCTGGCCGGGCTTGATGGTCACCAGCGACTTGAACTCGTCGTCCTTGTCCAGGTAATTGCCTTCAAGCTTGACCCCCGACACCACATAGCGGGCGCCCTCGGTCACGTTGATGGTGATCGAGATGTCCTGCTTGTTGGGCGAGATCGCCACCTGGGTCGAGTCGATCCGGAATTCCAGGTAGCCGCGCGTGAGGTAGTAGGACTTCAGTGTTTCGAGATCGGCATTGAGCTTGGCCCGCGCATAGCGGTCCGACTTGGTGTACCAGCTCAGCCAGCCGCCGGTGTCCAGGTCGAACAGCCCCTTGAGCGTGGACTCGCTGAACGCCGTGTTGCCCACCACGTGGATGTCCTTGATGCGCGCGGGCTCGCCCTCGGTCACGGTGAAGGTCAGGTTGACCCGGTTGCGCTCGATCGGAGTCACCGTGGTCACCACTTCGGCGCCATAGAGGCTGCGGTTGATGTACTGGCGCTTGAGCTCCTGCTCGGCCCGGTCGGCCAGCGCCTGGTCATAGGGTCGGCCCTCGGTCAGGCCCACGTCGCGCAGCGCTTTCTTGAGCGCGTCCTTGTCAAACTCCTTGGAGCCCACGAAGTCTACGTCCGCCACCGTGGGCCGCTCCTCGACGATCACCACGAGCACGTCGCCGCTCACATCCAGCCGCACGTCCTTGAACAGGCCCAGCGCAAACAGCGCACGGATCGCCGCCGAGCCCTTGTCGTCGCTGTACTGGTCGCCCACGCGGAACGGCAGCGATGCGAAGATCGTGCCCGGCTCCACGCGCTGCAGGCCTTCGACGCGGATGTCGCGTACCGTGAAGGGGTCCACGGCCCAGGCCGAATGGGCCGCGAACGCCAGGATCACCAGGGCCGAAACGGTACGCAGGCGAAAGCCGTTGAGTTGTTTTTTCATGAATCAGGGGTTGCCCGACCCGCCCACGGGGCCGGTGCGACAGCAGCCAGTTGGTTAACCAAAGAGACGGGTGACGTCGTTGAACAGCGCGATCGACATCATGACCATGAGCAATGCCACGCCACCGCGCTGCAGCCGCTCCATCCACGCATCGGAGACGCTTTTCCCCGTGACGCCCTCCCAAAGATAATACATCAGGTGCCCCCCATCCAGGACCGGCAGCGGCAGCAGATTCAGCACGCCCAGGCTCACGCTGATCAGGGCCAGAAAGACCAGGTACTGGGTGAATCCCAGGCTGGCGGACTTGCCTGCATAGTCGGCAATGGTCAGCGGGCCGCTGAGGTTTTTGAGCGAGGCTTCGCCCACCACCATCCGGCCCATCATGCGCAGAGTGAGCAGTGACACCTCCCAGGTGCGCACCGCGCCATTCCACAGGCCTTCGACCGGTCCGCGCTGCACCGTCACGAACGCTGGCGGCCCTCCCACATAGGCGCCGATGCGACCGACCATCACGCCCGCGTCTTCGCGCACATCGGGAGTCACCGTCAGTTTGACCTGCGCCCCGTCGCGCTCCACCCGCCACACCTTCGGGCTGGCCCGGCCCCCCTGGACCGAGGCCCGGATCAGTTCGCGCAGCTGGGCGCCATCCACCACGATGTCATCTCCCACGCGGCTGACGACGTCGCCCTTGCGCAAGCCGGCGCGGGCGGCCGCGCCACCGGCGACGACTTCGCCCATCACCGGCGGCGTCCAGGGACCGAGGATGCCAACCTTGCGGAACAGGCTGGCATCCGCCTGCGAAGCGTCGAGCTGACTGAGGGGCAGCAGCAGTTCCTCGGTGCCAGCGCCCCTGGCGCGCGAGAGCACCAGCCGCACGTCATGGCCATCGAGCGCGCCACGCGTCAGCAGCCAGCGCAATTCCTCGAAGGAGCGCAGTGGCTGTGCCGGCTCCCCATCAAAGCCCGCCCGCTCCACGCGCTCGCCGCCACGCAGGCCCGCGACCTCGGCCACCGATCCGGCGACCGGGCTGGCCAGCACCGGTTCGGGCTCCTGCACGCCGATCCAGTTGACCAGCGCATACAGCAGCACCGCGAGCAGCAGATTCGCAATGGGCCCGGCAGCCACGATGGCGGCACGCGAGCGCAAGGGCTGGGTGTTGAATGCCAGGTGGCGCTCGGACTCGGGCACAGGCCCCTCGCGCTCATCGAGCATCTTGACGTACCCGCCCAGGGGGAAGGCGCCAAGAACGAATTCTGTGGATTGGCCATGCTTCTGGTTGCGCGGCTGCCAGCGGTACAGCGTCTTGCCAAAGCCCACCGAGAAGCGCAGTACCTTGACACCGCAGGCCACGGCCACGCGGTAATGTCCGTATTCGTGAACCGCGATCAGCAGGCCCAGCGCGACGACGAAGGCAACTATGGTCAGCATGGATTTCTCCTGGTTCGCTTTCAGCGGGTCAGGCGCCCGATGACCTGGCCAGCGGCTTGCCTGGCGATGTCGTCGAGCGCCAGCAGCCCGGCCAGCGTGTCCGGATTGGAGCTGGTCACGGCATCCAAAGTTTCAAGGTTGGTCTGGTGGATCTGGTCGAAGCGGATGCGGCGTACCAGGAAGGCCTCCACCGCCACCTCGTTGGCCGCGTTCAGGATGGCCGTGGTGCCGGGTGCCGCGTTCAGGGTGTCCCAGGCCAGGCGCAAGCCGGGGAAGCGCTCCGGATGGCCGGCACTGTCGATGGCCTCGAAGCTCATGTCGGCCAGGCGGCTGAAGTCCAGTGCCTGGGCGCCGGACTCGATCCGCTGCGGCCAGCCCAGGCCGTAGGCAATCGGCACCCGCATGTCCGGCGTGCCCAGCTGGGCCACGACCGAGGTGTCGCGATACTGCACCATCGAGTGGATCACGCTCTGCGGGTGGATCACCACCTCCAGCCGGTGCGGCGGCAGCCCAAAAAGGTAGCGCGCCTCGATAACCTCGAGTGCCTTGTTCATCATGGTTGCTGAGTCCACCGAGATCTTGCGGCCCATGACCCAGTTGGGGTGTGCGCAGGCTTCTTCGGGGGTCACGTCGCGCAGCGAGGCCGGCGTCCGCGTGCGAAACGGGCCGCCGGACGCGGTGAGGATGATTTTCTCGACCCGTGCCTCCCAGCTTGCCGGATCCTCGGGCAGCGACTGGAAAATGGCCGAGTGCTCGCTGTCGATGGGCAGCAACCGGGCGCCACCTTCACGGACCGCGCGCAGGAACACCTCGCCGCCCACCACCAGGGCTTCCTTGTTGGCCAGCAGCAACCGCTTGCCCGCACGCGCTGCGGCCAGGCACGAGGCCAGACCCGCCGCGCCCACAATGGCGGCCATGACCGTGTCCACCTGTTCATGGCTTGCAATGGATTCCAGCGCATCGGGCCCGGTCAGCACCCGTGTGGGAAGCCCGCTCTGCGCCAGCTTCTGTGCCAGCTCGCGGCCATGGGGCTCGCTGGCCATCACGGCAAATTGCGGCCGGAACTGCGCACACTGCGCCAGCATCAGGTCCACCCGTGTGGCCGCGCTCAAGGCAAAGACCTCAAAAAGTCCGGGGTGGCGGGCCACCACGTCCAGCGTGTTGGCCCCCACGGAGCCGGTGGACCCCAGAACAGCCAGGCGCTGCATCACGGCGAGACCCACGAGGCCAGCATCATCGCCAGAGGCAGGGTGGGCAGCAGGGCATCCACGCGATCGAGCACGCCGCCATGGCCAGGCAGCAATCCGCTCGAGTCCTTGACGCCCTGGCTGCGCTTGATCAGCGATTCAGCCAGGTCGCCCAACACGCTCATGGCGGCCAGAAACACCACGGCAATCAGCAGCAGCCAGCTGCCATGGCCCGCCAGCCGGCTGTACAGGCTGGGCACCGAAGCCTGCCAGGCTTGGTCCGCGGCCACCCAGGCCAGCGCCAGTACCACCACGCCGGCCATGCCGCCCCACACCCCTTCCCAGCTCTTGCCGGGGCTGATGGTCGGGGCCAGCTTGTTGCGCGTGAACCTGAGCCCGAAAGCGCGGCCGGCGAAGTAGGCAAAGATGTCGGCCACCCAGACCAGCAGCAGCACCGACAGCAGGAAATTGATGCCCATCACGCGCGCCTGGGCCACGGCCAGCCAGGCCAGCCAGAGCGCCAGCAAACCACCCACCCGTCGCACGGAAACCGGAATTTGGGGCCAGCCAGCCACGCCGGCGCGCAACAGCCAGGCGCCCCCCAGCACCCAGGCCACGCCCGCTGCAATCCACAGTGCCGGCAGGGGCTGGCGCAGCAGCCCGCCCCACCAGGACAACCCGCATCCGGCAAGGCAGATCAGCCCGCAGAAGATGGCCCCGCGCGGCCCACAGCCGTTGAGGCGACCCCATTCCCAGCCTCCCGCGGCGATCAGCACCAGGACCACGGCGACAAAAGGCTCTGGCGCCGGGTAAAACAGGGCCGGCAGCAGGATCGCCAGCAGGACCAGGGCGGTGATGACGCGTTGCTTGAGCATGTTCAGGCCGCCCGCTGGCTCGCACGCGACGGGAGTTGTTCGGAAGTCTTGCCAAAGCGCCGCTCACGCGCGCTGTAGTCCGCGATGGCCGCGTCCAGCGCAGCCTCGTCAAATTCGGGCCAGAGCTTGTCGCTGAAGTACAGCTCGGCATAGGCCGCCTGCCAGAGCAGGAAGTTGCTGAGCCGCTCCTCACCGCCGGTGCGGATCAGCAGGTCCGGGTCGGGCACATGGGCCAGGGCCATGGCCCGGTCCAGGCTGCCCTCGGTGATGGGTTCACCCCGGGCGGCCAGGCTGGCCGCGGCCTGGGCAATGTCCCAGCGCCCGCCATAGTTGAAGCAAACGTTGAATTGCAGGCGTGTGTTCTGGGCCGTGGCCGCCTCGGCCTGATCGAGGCCCGCGCGCACCTTGTCGGACAGACCGGCCCGTTCACCGATGAAATGCAGCCGCACGCCATCGGCATGCAGGTGGGGGACTTCACGGGCCAGCGCCACGGCCAGCAGGTCCATCAGGCCCGAGACCTCCTCGGGCGGACGGTTCCAGTTCTCGGAGGAAAACGCGAACACCGTGAGCACCTTCACGCCGCGTTCACCGCAATGCCGGACACAGGCGCGCAAGGCATCCACGCCCTTCTTGTGCCCCGCCACGCGCGGCAGGAACCGCCGCGTGGCCCAGCGGCCGTTGCCGTCCATGACGATCGCGATGTGGTGGGGAACCTGGCTCATGCGCGGGGCACCGGACGGGGTGTGGCCACCACCGTCAAACCGCCATGATCTCCTGCTCCTTGCCGGCCACCAGGCTGTCAATTTCGGCCACATGCCGGTCGGTGACTTTCTGGATGTCGGCCTCGGAGCGCTTCTGGTCGTCCTCGGACGCCAGCTTGTCCTTGACCAGCTTCTTCACGGCTTCATTGGCGTCGCGCCGCAGGTTGCGAACGGCGATCTTGGCGTTCTCGCCCTCGGTGCGGACCAGCTTGGTCATTTCCTTGCGGCGTTCCTCGCTCATGGGAGGCATCGGCACGCGGATCAGGTCACCCATGGACGCGGGGTTCAGCCCCAGGTCGCTTTCGCGGATGGCCTTTTCAATCTTGGCGCCCATGCCCTTTTCCCAGGGTTGGACGCTGATGGTGCGCGCGTCCAGCAGGGCCACATTGGCCACCTGGCTGATGGGCACGCTGGAGCCGTAGTAGTCGACCTGGACGGTGTCCAGAATCGCCGGGTTGGCGCGCCCGGTACGGATCTTGGTGAGGTTGTTCTTGAAGGCGGTGATGGACAGGTCCATCTTGCCTTCGGTGCTCTTCTTGATGTCAGCAATCGTCAATTGTGTTCTCCTGGAGCGTTCGCCGCCCGTGTCCCGTCAGGCGTGGACCAGGGTACCTTCGTCTTCGCCCAGCACAACGCGCCGCAGCGCGCCATGCTTGAAGATCGAAAACACCTTGATCGGCAACTTCTGGTCGCGGCACAGCGCGAAGGCCGTGGCGTCCATGATGCCGAGATTCTGCGCCATGGCTTCGTCAAAGGTGATTTTGCCGTAACGGGTGGCGCTGGGGTCCTTCTTGGGGTCCGCGGTGTACACACCGTCCACCTTGGTGGCCTTGAGCACCAGCTCGGCGCCGATCTCGGCCCCGCGCAGCGCGGCCGCCGTGTCGGTGGTGAAGAACGGGTTGCCGGTGCCGGCCGCGAAGATCACGACCTTGCCTTCCTCAAGGTACTGCAGCGCCTTGGGCCGCACATAGGGCTCGACCACCTGCTCGATGGCAATCGCCGACATGACCCGGGCCGTCAGGCCCTGCTTGTTCATGGCGTCAGCCAGCGCCAGCGCATTCATCACGGTGGCCAGCATGCCCATGTAGTCGGCCGTGGCCCGGTCCATGCCGACCGAGCCGCCCGCCACCCCGCGGAAGATGTTGCCTCCCCCGATGACCACGGCGACTTCCACGCCCATGTTCACGATCTCGGCGACCTCCTCCACCATCCGGATGATGGTGGCGCGGTTGATGCCGAAGGCGTCATCGCCCATCAGCGCCTCGCCGGACAGCTTGAGCAGGATGCGCTTGTGGGCTGGCTTGGCTTCGGGCATGGACGGGCTCCTTGGTTTTATTGAGTGTACTGAGCGGTAACGTGGCGGAAAGCAGAGGCGGCGCGGGCCGCCCTTGCTGCCTGGCTGATCAGGCCGTGGCCTTGGCGGCGGCCACCTGGGCAGCCACTTCGGCGGCGAAGTCGTCCACCTTCTTCTCGATGCCTTCGCCGACCACGTACAGCGTGAAAGCCTTCACGGTGGTGCCGGCGGCCTTGAGCATCTGCTCCACGGTCTGCTTGTCGTTCTTCACGAAGGACTGGTTGAACAGCGAGACTTCCTTGAGGTACTTCTGCACGCCGCCATCGATGCGCTTGGCCACGATCTCGGCCGACTGGGCCGGCTTGCCGGCGGCCTCGGCGGCCTTGCGGTCTTCCTCGGCCTTGGCCGCGGCGACGGAGCGCTCTTTTTCGATCAGGTCGGCCGGCACGTCGGCGCTGGTCAGCGCCACGGGCTTCATGGCAGCCACGTGCATCGCAACGTCCTTGGCGGCCACTTCGTCGCCGTCGAACTCGACCACCACGCCGATGCGCGTGCCGTGCAGGTAGGCGGCCAGCTTGCTGCCCCCTTCAAAGCGCTTGAAACGGCGGAAGGACATGTTCTCGCCGATCTTGCCGATCAGGCCCTTGCGCACGTCTTCCAGGGTGGGGCCGAAGCCGTCCTGGCTGTAGGGCAGCGCGCCCAGCGCGGCCACGTCGCCCGGGTTGCTCTTGGCCACCAGGTCGGCGGCGGCCTGGGCCAGCGCCAGGAAGCTGTCGTTCTTGGTGACGAAGTCGGTTTCGCAGTTGGTTTCGAGCAGCGCACCCGTGGTGCCGTTGATCGAGGCCGTCACCACGCCTTCGGCGGTGATGCGGCTGGCAGCCTTGCCGGCCTTGTTGCCCAGCTTGACGCGCAGCAGCTCTTCAGCCTTGTCCATGCTGCCTTCAGCTTCGGTCAGGGCCTTCTTGCATTCCATCATGGGGGCGTCGGTCTTGGCGCGCAGTTCGGCGACCATGCTTGCGGTGATTGCAGCCATTTCTTTACTCCGTAATCTTCAGTTCAAACAATCGGTTCAGTTGAAAAAAAGGGGCTACCAGAGCCCCTTTTGGCAGCTCGGCAGGCGCTTCAGGCGGCCGAGCCCTCTTCGACTTCGACAAACTCGTCGCTGCCGCCTTCGGCAACGGCCTTGACCACGTCGTTGACCGCATTGGCGCGGCCTTCGAGGATGGCGTCGGCGATGCCGCGCGCGTACAGCGTCACGGCCTTGGAGGAGTCGTCGTTGCCGGGAATCACGTAATCAATGCCTTCGGGCGAGTGGTTGGAGTCCACCACGCCCACCAGCGGAATGCCCAGCTTCTTGGCTTCGGACACGGCAATCTTGTGGAAGCCCACGTCGATGATGAAGATCGCGTCGGGCAGTGCATTCATGTCCTGGATGCCGCCGATGTCCTTTTCGAGCTTTTCCATCTCGCGGGCGAACATGAGCTGCTCTTTCTTGCTCATGGCGTCGAGGCCGGCTTCCTGCTGGGCCTTCATGTCCTTGAGGCGCTTGATCGAGGTCTTGACCGTCTTGAAGTTGGTCAGCATGCCACCCAGCCAGCGCTGGTCGACAAAGGGCACGCCGGCGCGGCGGGCCTCGGCAGCCACGGTCTCACGGGCCTGGCGCTTGGTGCCGACCATGAGGATGGTGCCGCGGTTGGCAGCCAGCTGCTTCACGAACTTCATCGCGTCCTGGAACATCGGAAGCGATTTTTCCAGGTTGATGATGTGGATCTTGTTGCGATGGCCGAAGATGTACGGGGCCATCTTGGGGTTCCAGAAGCGCGTTTGGTGACCGAAGTGGACACCGGCTTCCAGCATCTGACGCATGGTTGCGGACATAAATTTTCCTGAAGGTTAGGTCTAAAATCCAGCCCGTTTTGCAACGGAATTTCAATCCGGCTGCAACACCTTGTTGGACTGGTTTGCGATTTGTTTCACTCCGGGCGGCCCATGCAGATGAACTGCACCTGACCTTCCAGCGAAACCCAAAGAGTATAGCACAGTTCCCCTCTGTAGTGACCCACCCTGCTGCCCTCCCCGAGCCCATGCTGCCTGACCTCCACACGACCCGCGAAGCCCTGCGCACCGGCCCATCCAGCCCGGCCCTGGAACTGGAGCGGTCCCTGGCCGCGGCCCAGTCGCCCGCCTGCCGCTTTGCGCTGGTCCAGCCCACGTTCGACGCGGCCCGCGCAGCCGCGCTCGCGCCAGCCAACCTGGACCGGCCCCTGGCCGGGCTCGCGGTGTCGGTCAAGGACCTGTTCGACGTGGCCGGCCAGGTCACGGCAGCGGGCTCCACCGCGCTGGCCGGCCAGGCGCCGGCACTGCAGGATTGCCCGGTCGTGGCCCGCCTCAAGGCCGCGGGCGGTGCCGTGATCGGGCGCACCCACATGGTCGAGTTCGCCTTTTCCGGCGTGGGCACCAACCCGCACCACCCCACGCCAGCGAATGTCTGCGATCCCGTCACGCCGCGCATTCCGGGCGGCTCGTCGTCGGGCGCAGCCGTCTCGGTGGCCTCGGGCGCGGCCTTCATCGGGCTGGGCTCGGACACCGGCGGCTCGATCCGCATCCCGGCCGCGCTCAACGGCATCGTGGGCTTCAAGAACACCGCGCGGCTGGTCCCCACCGAGGGCGCCGTGCCGCTGTCCAGCACGCTGGACACCGTCTGCGCCATGACGCGCAGCGTGCGCGACGCCATCGTGGCGCACGAGGTGCTGGCCGCGCGCATGGTCACCCGCAGCCAGGCGCCGCTGTCGGCCTACCGCTTCGCGGTGGCCCGGACCACCATGCTCGACGGCCTGGACGATGGCGTGGCGCGGGCTTTTGAGCGCGCGCTGGGGCGGCTGCGCGACGCCGGGGCACGGATCGACGAACTGCCGCTGGCCGAGATCCGCGACCTGGGCGCGATCCAGTCCACCGGCGGCTTCTCGGCCGCCGAGAGCTACGCCTGGCACCGGCCGCTGCTGGCCCGCGCCGCCAGCGCCTACGACCCGCGCGTGCGGGCCCGGATCGAGCGCGGAGCCACCATGACGGCCTGTGACTACCTGGACCTCGTGGCTGCCCGCCGCGACTGGATCGCGCGCGTTGCCCTGGCGCTGCGCGGCTACGACGCCGTGCTCTCGCCCACCGTGCCCATCGTGGCGCCGCCGATTGCCTCGGTGGCCCCGGCCGATGGCGTGGACGCCGCCGCCGACGCCGCGCGCGACGCCGAGTTCTTCCGCGTGAACGCCCTGCTGCTGCGCAACACCAGCGTGGTCAACATGCTCGATGGCTGCGCCATCTCCATCCCCTGCCAGGCGCCCGGCGAATGGCCCGCGGGCCTCATGATCTGGCACGGCGCGCTGCACGACGACAGCGTGCTCAACATCGCTCTGCAGGCCGAAGCGGCGCTGCAATAAAACCAGGGATTCCATGAAAGTTGCAGTCATTGGCGCCGGCATCATCGGCGTCACCACCGCCTACGAGCTGGCCGCGGACGGCCACGACGTCACCGTGTTCGAGCGGCGCGGCGCGGCGGCCGAGGAAACCAGCTTCGCCAACGCCGGCGTGGTCGCGCCGGGGTACGTGACCCCTTGGGCCGCCCCCGGCATGCCCGGCAAGGTCCTGCGCTACCTGTTCAGCCAGCACGCGCCGGTCAAGCTCGCGCTGCCGCTGTCGGGCAGCGAACTGGCCTGGATGTGGAAGTGGTGGCGCGCCTGCCGGCTCGAGACCTACCTGGCCAACCGCGCGCGCCTGCAGCGCCTGGCGTTTTACAGCCGCGCCCGCCTGCACCACCTGACCGACGGCCTCCAGCTGGACTACGACCGCAGCCCCGGCTACATGGTGCTGCTGCGCACCGAGCGCGACCAGCAGATGGTGCAGCCCGGCCTGCAGGTGCTGCGCGATGCGGGCGTGGCCTTCCACGAGATCAGCGCCGATGAGACGCGGCTGGTGGAGCCCGCGCTGAACCCCGACACCCCGTTTGCCGGCGCGATCCACCTGCCGCACGACGAGGTGGGCAACTGCCGCCAGTTTGCCCTGCTGCTCAAGCGCGAAGCCGAGGCCCGGGGCGTCAGATTTGCGTTCAATACGGCGGTAGTCCAGGTGGACCGGGCACATCCCGCTACGCTTTTGATAGCAAACGAAGCCAGCCCGCGCCAGTTTGACGCGCTGGTGCTGTGCGCCGGCGTGGCCAGCGCGGCCCTGCTGCGGCCGCTGGGGCTGAAGCTGCCTGTCGTCGCCGTGCACGGCTACTCGATCAGCGCCCCCATCCGCGAGCCCCTCAACGCACCGCGCAGCGCGCTGATGGACGAGCGCTACAAGGTTGCAATCTCGCGGCTGGGCAACCGCGTGCGCGTGGCCGGCAGCGCCGAAATTGGCGGGGCGCCCGGCGCCAAGCGGGCGGCCTCGATCCAGACCCTGTACAAGGTGCTGCACGACTGGTTCCCGGGCGCGGCGCAGATCTCCAACACAGGGGCCGGCGTCCAGGAATGGAAGGGGGCGCGACCCATGCTGCCCGACGGCCCGCCGGTGCTGGGCGCCAGCGGCATCCCGGGCCTGTGGCTCAACCTGGGCCATGGCTCCAGCGGCTGGGCGCTGAGCTGTGGCAGCGCGCGCGTGCTGGCCGACCAGATGGCGGGCCGCTCGCCCGAGGTCGATGTCGAAGGCCTGGGCATCGAGCGGCTGCGCCTGTAGCGGCTGCCGCACAATGCGGCCATGCACCGCATCACCAACTGCCGGCCCTGGCCCCTGCATGGCGTGGCGGCCACCCGCGCCATAGAAGCCGCGGCGCAAGCCACGCTCCCGCCCCACACGCTGATGCAGCGCGCCGGGCTGGCCGTGGCGCGGCTGGCGCTGGCCGTGGCGCCGCATGCGCGCACCGTGTGGATCGCCTGCGGCCCCGGCAACAACGGCGGCGATGGCCTGGAGGCCGCCGCCCAGCTGACCGCCATGGGCAAGGCCGTGGTGGTGACCTGGCTGGCCAGCGAGACCGCGCCCCCCGAAGACGCCGCCGCGTCACTGGCGCGCGCCCGGGCGGCTGGCGTGCGCTTTGCCGACGCCCCGCCCCAAGGGCTGACCGCCAGCGACCTCGCCATCGACGCGCTGCTGGGCATTGGCAGCCGGCGCGCGCCCGAAGGCCGCATGGCGCAATGGATTGCCGCGCTCAACGCGGGCCCGGCCCCCGTGCTCGCGGTGGACCTGCCCTCGGGGCTGGACGCCGACCGCGGCACATTTGCCGCCACCGGCGACGCCACGGCTGCTGCCCGCAGCGGTGGCCAGGTGCTGGCCCGCCACACGCTGTGCCTGCTCACGCTCAAACCCGGCCTGTTCACCGCCCACGGCCGCGACGCCGCGGGCCAGGTCTGGCTCGACGACCTGGGCATCGCCCCCGCGGCCAGCTTGCCGCTGGCGCGCCTGCTGGGCCCGCCGGCCCCCATGCCGCGTGACCACGCCACGCACAAGGGCAGTTTTGGCGATGTGGCCGTGATTGGCGGCGCGGCGGGCATGGCCGGCGCCGCCCTGCTCGCGGGCCAGGCCGCCCTGCATGGCGGGGCCGGCCGCGTGTTGGTGGGCCTGCTGGACCCGGCTCCCCTGCCGGTGGACCCGGGCCAGCCGGAGCTGATGCTGCGGCGCTGGGACAGCCTGCCGCTCGGCGCCCTGAGCGTGGTCTGCGGCTGTGGCGGCGGCGAGGCCGTGCGCGACGCACTGCCCGCCGTGCTGCATGGCGCGGCCGGGCTGGTGCTGGACGCCGACGCGCTCAACGCCATCGCCGCCGACACCGCCCTGCAGGCCCTGCTGCAGGCACGCGCGCGGCGCAAGGCCGGCACCACCGTGATCACCCCGCACCCGCTGGAGGCGGCGCGCCTGCTGGGCTGCGGCACCCGCGAGGTGCAGGCCGACCGGCTTCAGGCCGCGCAGGCGCTGACGGCGCGTTTTGGCTGCACCGCCGTGCTCAAGGGCTCGGGCAGCGTGGTGGCCTCACCGGGTGAACTGCCCGCCATCAACCCCACGGGCAATGCCCGTCTGGCGACCGCGGGCACGGGCGATGTGCTGGCCGGCCTCACGGGGGCGCTCATGGCCCAAGGGCACGGCGCCCCGGCGGCGGCCTGCGCCGCGGTCTGGCGTCATGGACGGGTGGCCGACACCTGGCCCGAAGGCGCGGGCCTGAGCGCCTCGGCCCTTGCGCGGGCCCTGGGCAACTGGGGCGGCTGACCAGACTGGCGGGGCCCGCCAGCGCCGATTGACCGCGGTTCAGGCATCAAATCAGGCTGGAGTCCAGGACTGGCGGCCATTGCTTGCTACCGAAACGATAGCAATCAGCCCCGTCCGGCAAACGGCATCTTGGTGGCCATGACGGTGTGGAACATCACGTTGGCTTCCAGTGGCAGATTGGCCATGTACAGCACCGACTGGCCCACGATGTCCACGCTCATCAGCGGCTCCACCGCGATCTCGCCATTGGCCTGGGGCACGCCCTTGGCCATCTTCATGGCCATCTCGGTGCCGGCGTTGCCCACGTCGATCTGGCCCACGGCAATGTCGTGCTTGCGCCCGTCCAGCGAGGCGGTCTTGGTCAGGCCCATCACGGCATGCTTGGTGGCGGTGTAGGCAATCGAGTTGGGCCGCGGCGTGTGGGCCGAGATCGAGCCGTTGTTGATGATGCGGCCGCCCTTGGGGCTTTGCGCCTTCATCACGCGGAAAGCGTGCTGGATGCAATAGAACATGCCGCTGAGGTTGATGTCGACCACGTTCTTCCACTGCTCGACCGTGAGTTCGTCCAGCGGCACGCCCGGCGCATTGACGCCCGCGTTGTTGAACAGCAGGTCCACCCGGCCAAAGGCCTTGACCACACCATCAAACAGCGCGCGGACGCCTTCGGGGTCGGCCACGTCGGTGGGCACGGCCAGCGCCTGCCCTGCGGCGCCCGAGGCCGCGATCACTTCATCCAGCGGCTCGCGCCGGCGCCCGGCCAGCGCCACGCGCCAGCCGTCCTTGAGCAGCGCGAGCGCCGCGGCCCGGCCAATCCCGGTGCCGGCACCGGTCACGATGGCAATTTTTCCTTCTGAACTCATGGGGGTGTCTCCTGCAGGGGCCGGGGCTGGCGCCCCGGCCGGGTTGAACATTCAGCGCCGGGATCGGCGCGGTGATCGCCGCCGTGATTGGCGCCGCGGTGATCAGCGGCGCGACTTGCGGCCCTTGGCAGCCACCTTCTTGACCGCGGCCTTGAGCGCCTGGATCGGTGAACGCGGTGCGTGCTCGGCACTGGGAACGCCGCCGCTCTTGCCGGCTTTTTTGGCGGCCCGCTTGGTCGAGGCCTTGGCCGGCACGCCACCGCCATTGCCGCGCGAGGCACCGGCCGTCGTCACGCCCTTGTCCTTCATGGCACGGGTGGTGAGCTCCTCGCCCTCGCGCACCAGGCGGAAGTCGATCTTGCGGCCGTCCAGGTCCACCCGGCTGACCTGCACCCGCACGCGCGTGCCAATGGCGTAGCGGATGCCGGTGCGCTCGCCGCGCAGCTCCTGGCGGGCTTCGTCGAACTTGAAGTACTCGCCGCCCAGCTCGGTGATGTGCACCAGCCCCTCGACATACATGGCGTCCAGCGTGACGAAGATGCCGAAGCTCGTGGCCGCGGTGACCACGCCGCCATATTCCTCGCCCAGGTGCTCGCGCATGTACTTGCACTTGAGCCAGGCCTCGACGTCGCGGCTGGCCTCGTCGGCCCGGCGCTCGTTGGCGCTGCAGTGCAGGCCCGCGGCCTCCCAGGCCTGGGTCTCGCGCGTGGGCGGCGGGGGCGCCGGTTTTTTCAGCTTCTGGTTCGGCGCCCTGACGCGCGCGGCCAGCCGGCGCGCCAGCTTCTCGTGCGCCTCGCCGGGCGTGGGCAGCACGGGCAGCTGGTAGCGCGTATTGGACAGCACCGACTTGATGACCCGGTGCACCAGCAGGTCGGGGTAGCGCCGGATCGGGCTGGTGAAGTGGGTGTAGGCGTCGTAGGCCAGGCCGAAATGCCCGCTGTTGATGGGCGTGTAGATGGCCTGCTGCATCGAGCGCAGCAGCATGGCGTGCACCTGCTGGGCGTCGGGCCGCTCCTTGGTGGCCTCGGCGATGCGCTGGAACTCGCCCGGCTTGGGGTCGTCGCTGATCGTCAGGCCCACGCCCACGGCCTTGAGGTAGTTGCGCAGCAGGTCCTGCTTCTCGGGCGTCGGCCCCTCATGGACGCGGAACAGGCCCGGGTGCTTGCTCTGGGCGATGTAGTCGGCGCTGCAGACGTTGGCCGCCAGCATGGCCTCCTCGATCAGTCGGTGCGCCTCATTGCGGGTGCGCGGCACGATCTTCTCGATGCGGCCGTTCTCGTCGCAGACGATCTGGGTTTCGGTGGTCTCGAAATCAACCGCGCCGCGCTGGTGGCGCGACTTGAGCAGCGCCCGGTACACGTCATGCAGGTTCTCCAGGTCGGGCACCAGGGCCTTGCGGCGCTGGGCCTCGGGGCCGCGCGTGTTGGCCAGGATGGCCGCCACCTCGGTGTAGGTGAAGCGCGCGTGGCTCCACATCACCGCGGGGTAGAACTGGTAGGCGTGGACATCGCCGGCCGCCGTGACCAGCATGTCGCAGACCATGCACAGGCGCTCCACCTCGGGGTTCAGCGAGCACAGGCCGTTGGACAGCTTCTCGGGCAGCATCGGGATCACCCGCCGCGGGAAATACACGCTAGTGGCGCGGTCGTAGGCGTCGATGTCGATGGCGCTGCCGGTCTCCACATAGTGGCTCACGTCGGCAATGGCCACCAGCAGGCGCCAGCCCTTGGCGCGGCCCACCTTGGCGGGCTCGCAGTAGACGGCGTCGTCGAAGTCGCGGGCGTCCTCGCCGTCGATGGTGACCAGCGGCACGTCGGTCAGGTCGACCCGGTGCTTCTTGTCCTGCGGCCGCACCTTGTCGGGCAGCGTGCGCGCCAGCGCGATGCAGGCGTCTGAAAATTCATGCGGCACACCGTATTTGCGCACCGCGATTTCAATCTCCATGCCCGGGTCGTCGATCTCGCCCAGCACCTCCTTGACGCTGCCCACGGGCTGGCCGTACAGGCTGGGCGGCTCGGTGAGCTCGACCACCACGACCTGCCCGGCCTTGGCCGTGCCCGTGGCGCCCTTGGGCACCAGCACGTCCTGGCCGTAGCGCTTGTCTTCGGGCGCAACCAGCCAGACGCCGCTTTCATGCAGCAGCCGGCCAATGATGGGGTGTGGGGGGCGCTCGACGATCTCGACCACGCGGCCCTCGGAGCGGCCACGCCGGTCGTGGCGCACGATGCGCGCTTTGACGCGGTCCTTGTGCAGCACAGCGCGCATCTCGTTGGGGGGGAGGTAGATGTCGGCTTCACCGTCGTCACGCACGACAAAACCGTGCCCATCGCGATGGCCCTGGATCACGCCTTCAATTTCTTCAAGAAGGCTGTTGGTGTGTCCGATATTTTTGATATAGAATCCTTGTTTTCCTGAAAGCCCAGGTGGCGGAATTGGTAGACGCACTAGTTTCAGGTACTAGCGAGTAACATCGTGGAGGTTCGAGTCCTCTCCTGGGCACCAAATATAAATTAAAAGCCGCCTTTCACAGGCGGCTTTTGCTTTTGCGCCGCGCTTGCCCACCGGCCTTCAGACCGGCAGCGCCACGAGGTCATGGCCTTGCGTGCCCACGATCCGTGCCTGCGTGAAGTCACCCACTTTCAGCGTCTTGCTGATCTTCTCGGGCGGCAGCAGCTTCACTGTTCCATCAATCTCCGGCGCATCGGCGTACGAACGGCCGACGCCGCCCTTGCGCCCCATGGCCGGCGCTGAATCCACCAGCACCTGCATGGTCGCGCCGACCCGCCGGCGCAGCCTGGCAGCCGAGACTTCCTCGGCCACCGCCATGAAGCGCGCGCGGCGCTCCTCGCGCACTTCCTGCGGCAGCATGCCGGGAATCTCGTTGGCCACGGCCCCTTTCACCGGGCTGTAGGCAAAGCAGCCCGCGCGGTCGATCCTGGCCTCGCGCATGAAGTCGAGCAGGTGGTTGAACTCGTCCTCGGTCTCGCCGGGAAAGCCGGCAATGAAGGTGCTGCGGATCACCAGCTCGGGGCAGGCCTCGCGCCAGCGCAGGATGCGGTCCAGGTTCTTTTCGCCGCTGGCGGGCCGCTTCATGCGCTTGAGCACATCCGGGTGGCTGTGCTGGAACGGCACATCCAGGTAGGGCAGCACCTTGCCCGTGGCCATCAGCGGAATCACCTCGTCCACCGACGGGTACGGGTACACATAGTGCAACCGCACCCAGGCGCCAAAAGGCTCGGCCATGGCGCCCAGCGCCTGCACCAGCTCGAGCATGCGCGTCTTCACGGGCTTGCCGTCCCAGAAGCCGGTGCGGTACTTGACGTCGACGCCGTAGGCCGAGGTGTCCTGGCTGATCACCAGCAGCTCCTTCACGCCGCCTTCGAGCAGGGCCTGCGCCTCCTTGAGCACGTCACCCACGGGCCGGCTCACGAGGTCGCCGCGCATGGACGGGATGATGCAGAAGGTACAGCGGTGGTTGCAGCCCTCGCTGATCTTCAGGTAGGCATAGTGGCGCGGCGTGAGCTTGATGCCCGCCACGCCGAACGAGCCGGCCTGCGGGTCGGGCACCAGGTCCACGAACGGGTCATGCGGCTTGGGCAGGTTGGCGTGCACCGCGTCCATCACCTCCTGGGTGGCGTGCGGGCCGGTCACGGCCAGCACCGACGGGTGCATCTGCTTGACCAGGTTGCCGTCGCCGGCCTCGCCGCTGATGGTCTTGGCGCCCAGGCAGCCGGTGACGATCACCTTGCCGTTGGCCGCCAGCGCCTCGCCGATGGTGTCCAGGCTTTCCTTGACCGCGTCGTCGATGAAGCCGCAGGTGTTGACGATGACGAGGTCAGCCCCCTCAAAGGTCTTGGAGGTCTGGTAGCCCTCGGCGCTCAGCTGGGTGAGGATCAACTCGGAATCGGTCAGGGCCTTGGGGCAGCCCAGGCTCACAAAACCGACTTTGGGAATGGCATTCGGGGGGGACAAAACTTCGCTCATGCGCGTATTGTCCCAGCAAAGGCGCCGGCCGATGGCAACGCCGCCCAGTCCCCCGCAACCGGCGGGCCGCTAGCGCTTGAGGCCAAACGCGCCCAGCATCTGCTCGGTCTGCTTCTGCATCTGCTCCTGCATCTTCTCGAACGCGGTCTTGGACTGCTCCACATAGTTGCCCATGAGCCCCTGCATCATCGGGTTCTGCAGGGCCATGAACTGCGACCACATCTCGGGCGACACACTGCGCGACTGCTCGGTGAGCTTGGTCTGGATGTCGGTGAAGGCCTGCACGTTCTTTTCAAGGTAGGAGCCCATGAACCCCTGCATCGCATGGCCATAGAAACGGATGATGTTGGCCAGCACGGCTTCGGTGAACATCGGTGCGCCGCCGGCTTCTTCTTCAAGAATGATCTGCAGCAGGATGCTGCGTGTGAGGTCTTCGCCGGACTTGGCGTCGCGCACGACAAAGACCTCGCTGTCCATGACCAGTTGCTTGACCTCGGTCAGCGTAATGTAGGTGGAGGTATCGGTGTCGTAGAGCCGCCGGTTCGGGTACTTCTTGATCACGCGCTGCGCAGGCTTGGCAGCGCCGGCTTTCTTGCTTTGCACTTGGGGAACTCCTCGGACTTTCTCGGCGCGACACAGGCCATGGCTGGTGCGGTGCAACCCATTCTAGGGAGCAGGCCCCGCCACATCCCCAAGGTTTACCCTGAGGATGTGTCACAAGTGTTTGCCGGGAAATTGGTAGGCGCGATTGGACTCGAACCAACGACCCCCACCATGTCAAGGTGGTGCTCTAACCAGCTGAGCTACGCGCCTAAGGATGTTCGAGAAACGGGATTGTAGCAGAGCAAAAGACCGTTTCAGCGCCGCCGCGCCGATCGCACGCCGGGAACCTCCGACACCACGCCCAGCACCTTGGACAGGCGCCCCGAATCGGCCACTTCCACGGTGAACGTCATCCATGCCGTGCCCTTGACCGACTGCGTCTGCACGCCGGTCACGTTCATCTTTTCCTTGGTGAACACCTCGGAGATGTCGCGCAGCAGGCCCTGGCGGTCGGCGGCCTGGACCGACACATCCACGGGGTAGGTGGCGGGCGCGTCAGACTTGGGCAGCCCCCACTCGACCTCGATCACCCGGCCCTCGTCGCGCGCGGCCATCTCGCGGAAATTGCTGCAGTCGGCGCGGTGCACGCTCACGCCCTTGCCGCGCGTGACAAAGCCGCCAATGGCGTCAGGCGGCGCGGGTTTGCAGCAGCGGGCCAGCTGCGTCATCAATGAATCGATGCCGACCACCAGCACACCGCCACGCGAACCCTTGTCGGGCTGGCGCGGCTTGCGCAGCAGCAGCAAGTCATCGGGGGTGGGCTGCGGCTCGGGGGGACGCAGCAGCACCTCGATGTTGCGCAGCGAAAACTCGTCCTTGCCCACCACCTCGAACAGGTCGTCCGCGGCCTTGAAGCCCAGCTGCGAAGCCAGGTCGTCGAGCTTGAAGGCCGTGCGGCCTTCGCGCTGCAGCAGTTTTTCCACCGCCTCGCGGCCGCGCGCCACGGTCTCATGGCGGGCCTGCTCGTTGAACCAGGCGCGCACCTTGGCGCGCGCGCGGTGGCTGGCCAGGAAGCCGAGCTCGGCGTTGAGCCAGTCGCGCGAGGGGCCGCCCTCCTTGGCTGCGGTGATGGCCACCGTCTGCCCGTTCTGCAGCGGCGTGTTCAGCGGCACCATGACGTCGTCCACGCGCGCGCCGCGGCAGCGGTGGCCCAGGCTGGTGTGCACGCTGTAGGCAAAGTCCACCGGCGTCGCGCCCTGCGGCAGTTCCACCACGGCGGCCTCGGGCGTGAGCACGTAGATGCGGTCGTCGAACAGGCCCTGGCTGGAGCCGGCCAGATCGCGCTCCCAGGCCAGCAGCTGGCGCAGCACGGCGATCTTGGCGTCGTAATCACCGCTGGCCGACACGCCCGAATAGCCCTTGGCACCGGCCTCCTTGTAGGCCCAGTGCGCGGCCACGCCGTTTTCTGCATGCTCGTGCATGGCCTGGGTGCGGATCTGGATCTCGATGGGCTGGCCCGCGCCGTCGCGCACCACGGTGTGCAGCGACTGGTAGCCGTTGGCCTTGGGCCGCGCGATGTAGTCGTCAAACTCCTCGGTGATGGGCGCGAACTGGCTGTGCACCCAGCTCAGCGCGGCGTAGCAGTCGGTCACGGCCGGCACCACCACGCGCAGCGCGCGCACGTCGAACACCTGGTCAAAGTCCAGCGACTTGCCGCGCATCTTGCGCACGATGCTGTAGATGTGCTTGGGCCGCCCCTGCACCGCGGCCTGGATGTTCTGGCTGCGCAGTTCAAGCTCCAGGCGCTCGCGCAGCTGCTCGACATAGGCCTCGCGCTCAGCCCGCTTTTCATCGAGCAGGCCGGCCACCTTGCGGTAGGTGTCGGGCTCCAGGAAGCGGAAGGCCAAGTCTTCCATTTCCCACTTGACCTGCCAGATGCCCAGCCGGTTGGCCAGGGGCGCGAACACCTGCAGCGACTCGCGCGCCACGCTGGGCGGCGCCAGCGTCTTGCAGGCCGCGTGGTGGCGCAGGGTCTGCAGCCGCGACGCGAGCCGCAGCATCACCACGCGCAGGTCGCGCGAGAACGCCAGCAGCATCTTGCGCACGTTCTCGGTCTGGGCCTTGGGGTCGTCCACCAGCTGCGCCGACGACTCGGCCGCCCTGGCCTGCTGCTGGACCCGCACCAGCTTGGTGGTCTCCACGGCCAGCGCCGCGAAACTCTCGCCAAAGGCCTTGGAGATGACCTCCTGCGGCCGGTTCAGGTGGGCGCAGGCATAGACCAGGTAGCTCGCGGCCTGCATGGCCTCGGAGCCGCCCATGACCTTGAGGATGGCAGCCACTGCGTCGGCATGGGCCAGCGTGTTCTCGCCGGTGTCCAGCGTCTCGCCGGCAATCAGCGGCTCGGCAAAGGCGCGCGCGCGCGCCAGCGCATCGGCCTGCGCGGGCAGGCTGTGCTCGGTGGCGGCAATCAGTTCGGGAACGGCGGCCGTGTCGGGCTGTTCCGCGGTAAGGCTTTTCATCCTGGACGTTGTTCCATCTCAGTCGAGCAGGAACGAGGCCACAACCTCCACCTGCCCGGGGTCCACAAAGGTCGGCGCATGGCCCACCCCGTCAAATTCAACCAGCCGCGCATGCGGGCCGCGCTGCGTCATGGCCAGCGCGGTGTCGCGTGCCAGCAGGTCGGACTGGGCGCCGCGCGTGAGCAGGGTCTGCGCCTGCACCGCGTCGTAAAGATGCCAGAGCGCGGCCTCGCCCTGCTCCGCGGCTTCCTGCGTGATCGAGCGGAACGGCAGCGCGATGGCCGGGTCGTAGTGCAGCGTCACGCCGCCCCCGGGCAGCGGCTTGACCATGGCCTGCGACAGCGCCAGCCACTGGGCCGGCGTGTGCGGGCCGAAGCTGGTCGAGATGGCCCACATGGCATCGGCCGCCTGCTGGACCGAGTCAAACCGCCCGGTGTTGCCCAGGTAGGTGCCAATGCGCTGCAGCGCCTGCCACTGGATGGCCGGCCCCACGTCGTTGAGCACCAGCCGGCGCACCGGCGCGGGCAGCGGCAGCTTGGGCGTGCCGCAGACCGCCAGCCCGATCAGCCCGCCCATGCTGGTGCCCACCCAGTCCAGCGTCTGCACCGGCGCCGCCTGGTCCAGCTGGGCCAGCAGCGCCAGCATGTCAGCCGCGTAGGTGGGAATCTGGTAGCCGGCCGGGTCCTTGAGCCAGTCGCTGCGCCCGCGTCCGGCCACGTCGGGGCAGACCACGCGCAAGGCACCGCCCGCGCGCGCCACTAGGGCCTGGGCCAGCACGTCGAAATCACGGCCCTGGCGTGACAGGCCGTGGACGCAGACCACCACATGGGCGGCATCGGCCGCGCCCCACTGCCAGTAGGCCATCCGGTGCCCCCCGGCCGTATCCGGACAGGGTACGTAGTTCAGCTTAGGTTCAGTCATGGTGCAATGGCCGGCTTGATAATTGCAAGGCGTTTCTCAGTCTTGCAAGGCATCGTAAATCATCTGGAGACCCCTCATGCTCAAAGGAAAAACCGCCCTCGTCACCGGCTCCACCAGCGGCATTGGCCTGGGCATTGCCAAGGCCCTGGCCCGCCAGGGCGCCAACATCGTGCTCAACGGCTTTGGTGACGTGGACGGCCCCAAGGCCGAAGTGGCCGCGCTCGGCGTGCAGGTGGCCTACCACGGCGCCGACATGAGCAAGCCCGCCGACATCGAGGACATGATGAAATTCGCCGCCACGCAGTTCGGCCGCGTGGACATCCTGGTCAACAACGCCGGCATCCAGCATGTGGCCAACGTGGAGGACTTCCCGGTCGAGAAATGGGACGCGATCATCGCGATCAACCTGTCCAGCGCGTTCCACGCCTCACGGCTGGCCCTGCCCGCGATGAAGGCCGCCAACTGGGGCCGCATCATCAACGTGGCCTCGGTGCACGGCCTGGTGGGTTCGGCGCAGAAGTCGGCCTATGTGGCGGCCAAGCATGGCATCGTGGGGCTGACCAAGGTCACCGCGCTCGAGAACGCCACCACGGGGGTCACCTGCAACGCCATTTGCCCCGGCTGGGTGCTGACGCCACTGGTGCAAAAGCAGGTGGACGCCAAGGCGGCCGCGAATGGCTGGAGCAACGAGGAAGCCACCCGCCAGTTGCTGGGCGAGAAGGAACCCTCGATGCAGTTCACCACGCCCGAGGAGCTGGGCGAGCTGGCCGTGTTCTTCTGCTCCGCCGCCGGCAACAACATCCGCGGCGTGGCCTGGAACATGGACGGCGGGTGGGCGGCGCAGTAGCCCGCAGAAGCCTTATCGGAGCTGCACCGACCCCGACACCGTGACCATCACGGTGCTCTTGCCGGCTTCCACCGGCACCGGCATGTCGGACGCCGCGGCCTTGGCCTCCATGGCCATCATGCGCGGGCGGGGCGTGAAGCCCTGGTCGTTGGCGTTCACGGCCACCTCGCGCAGCGTGTAGCCGGCAAAGCCAAAGCCCTTGGCCAGCTCGGTGGCCTTGGCCTTGAAGCTGGCAATGGCCTGCGACTGGGCATCGCCCTCGACGCGGGCGCGCTGCTCGCGGCTCAGGCCAAAGCTCACCTGGCCCAGCGTCAGGCCCTGGATGCGCGCCGCGGCGGTGCTGATGCGCGCAAAGTCGCGCCCTTCAAGCACCAGTTCGGCCGAACCCTGCCAGCCGCTGATCTTGCCGTCGCGGCCATAGCGCGGGTACAGGCTGAAATTGCCGGTGCGCACGTCCATCTGGCCCGGCTGCGCGGTTTTTCTGGCTTCGGCCAGCGCGCCGTCGAGCACCACCTTGAGCTGGTTCTGCACGGTGGCGGCGTCAGCGCCTTCGCGGGTGGTGTTCAGGCTCATCACCAGCAGGTCCTGCTGGACTTCCACGGTGCCGCTGGCGGACAGCTGCAGCACATTCTGCGGCGGCGGATACGGCAAATTCTGGGCGAAAAGGCTGGTAGTGCAGGCTGCAAGGGCACATGCAGCTATCAATTTGGTAGCGTTCAAGGAATCTCCCGGTAAAGTTCTGGGCCATCTTAGTGGCACAGGTTAGCCCACATGGGGCGGTTTTCAACCCGCAACAGCTGTTGCAGGGGCTTGCCACTGTTCAGGGCGGCTGCAGCGGCTGCCCTGCCCTGGCAGGCTTGCCGCGGCGCACGGCAAGCTGGCGCAGCTGCTCGCGCAGCGCGGCCCGCTCGTCGGCCGAGAGGCGGCGCGCCGGGCCGTCGGCGGCGCCAGCGGTCGCTTTGCCCAGCCACTGCCGCAGGCTGTGGGGCCCGGTTTCGGCGGCCGCAGCCGCGGCGGAGGGTTCGGCAGGCAGCGGCGATTGCGCCAGCGCCGCAGCGGCTGAACACGCGAGGATGACGGCCAGACAATGTCTCATGTGCACTCCAACGCGACAGCCTGACCCCGGTTCACATCGCTGAGGTGAAGCGGTTGCGCGGCGGGGCAACATTTGTAACACTGTGTCAGGCCGTCGGGGAAATCCCGCACAGCTCGCGTCAAGCCCCTCAGAATTGGCTCTGTTACATATTTCGTTGGAGCAACATGACCCAAGCCGCAGCCCGTACCGACAAGATCCTGGTGGTCGATGACGACGCCCGCATCCGCGACCTGCTTCGCCGCTATCTGACCCAGGAGGGCTTTGAAGTGATCCTGGCCGAAGACGGCAAGGCCCTGAACCGACTGATGCTGCGCGAGACCGCCGATCTGATCGTGCTGGACCTCATGATGCCCGGCGAGGACGGCCTGTCGATCTGCCGCCGCCTGCGCGCCGCCAATGACCGCACCCCCATCATCATGCTGACCGCCAAGGGCGAGGATGTGGACCGCATCGTCGGCCTCGAGGTCGGCGCCGACGACTACCTGGGCAAGCCGTTCAACCCGCGCGAGCTGCTGGCCCGCGTGCACGCGGTGCTGCGCCGCCGCCCCGCGCAGGAAGCGCCGGGCGCGCCGTCCAGCGACAACGAGGTGGTGAACTTCGGCCCGTTCGCGTTCGACCTGGGCGCCCGCACCCTGCACAAGAACGGCGAGGAACTGCCGCTGACCACCGGCGAATTCGCCATGCTCAAGGCGCTGGTGCGCCACCCGCGCCAGCCGCTGTCGCGCGAAAAGCTCGCGCAACTGGCGCGCGGCCGCGAGTTTGAACCTTTCGACCGCAGCCTGGACGTGCAGGTCTCGCGCCTGCGCAAGCTGGTCGAGGTCGACGCCGCCGCGCCGCGCTATATTCAGACCGTCTGGGGCGTGGGCTACGTGTTCGTTCCGGACGGCGCGGGTTGACACGACCGTCTGGCCCCGTGCCTGCTGATCCATTCAAACAAGGCAGGGGTGAGACGAATTGATCCGAGCCGTAACCACCAGCATTGACGCCACGGGGCCCGCCCCGCTGGAGACCGCGCCGGCGCCGCTTGAAATGCGGCCGCGGCGGGTGGCGCTGAGCCTGTTCTGGCGCACCTTCTTTTTGCTGTCGCTGCTGCTGATCGGCAGTATCGTGGCCTGGCTGCAGACCTTCCGCGCGCTGGAGTTCGAGCCGCGCGCGGTGCAGACCGCGCAGCAGATCGCCTCGCTGGTCAATCTCAGCCGCGCCGCGCTGGTGCATTCGGACTCGATCGCGCGCGTCTCGCTGATCAAGACCCTGGCCGACCAGGAGCATGTGCGCATCCTGCCGCGCGAGCCGAATGACCGCTTTGCGATTTTCGATCCCGACACGCTGGACGAGCGCGTGGTCGAGGAACTCTCGTCGCGCCTGGGCGCGGGCACGGTGGTGGCCAGCAGCGTCAATGGCGAGGTCGGCCTGTGGGTGGGCTTCAAGATCGACAGCGACGCCTACTGGCTGCTGATGGACCGCAACCGCTTCTCGCCGCTGGGCGGGCGCACCTGGCTGATCTGGCTGATGGTGGCGGCGGCGCTCTCGCTGGCGGGCTCGGCGCTGATCGCGCGGCTGATCAACCGCCCTCTCAAGCAGCTGTCGTTCGCGGCCAGCCGCGTGCGCGACGGCGACTTTGACGCCAGCCGGCTCGACGAGAAGGCCGTGACCAGCGAGATCCGCGAGGTCAACATCGGCTTCAACCGCATGGCCCAGCAGCTGGCCAAGATCGAGCAGGACCGCGCCGTCATGCTGGCCGGCATCTCACATGACCTGCGCACGCCGCTGGCCCGGCTGCGGCTGGAGACCGAGATGAGCGTGGCCGACGCCGACGCGCGCGAGCACATGGCGGCCGACATTGACCAGCTTGACGCCATCATCGACAAGTTCCTGGACTACGCGCGCCCCGACCATGCCGAGCTCAAGCCGGTGCTGCTCAACGACGTGATCGAGGCCTGCCTCTATGCCGTGCAGGACCATGGCGACATGCGCATCAACCTGGACGTGTCCAAGGGCCTGTATGTGCTGGCCGACGAGGTCGAGCTGGCGCGCGTGCTGTCCAACCTGCTGGAGAACGCGCGGCGCTACGGCAAGACGCCTGAAACGGGCATTGCCGTGGTGGACGTGGCGGCCAAGTCACGCGGTGAATGGGTGCTGCTCAAGGTGCGCGACCACGGCATGGGCGTGGCGCCCGAGGCGCTTCCCAACCTGATCAAGCCCTTCTTCCGCGGCGATGCAGCGCGCACGGCGGCCACCGGGGCCGGCCTGGGCCTGGCGATCGTGGACAAGACGGTGCAGCGCATGGGCGGCATTTTTGCGCTGGCCAACACCACCTCGGGCGGGCTGGCGGCCCACATCAAGCTGCAAAAGCCCAAACCCGAGTGAGTTTCAGGCCCAAACGGTCTGGAGTCCAGGACTGGCGGCCACTTCGTGCTATTTAAACAATAGCACCACGGCACGTGCCTCGATGCTCTGGCCCTGCCCCACCGGGCCCAGCTTCTCGGCCGTCTTGGCCTTCACGTTGACCTGGTCCGCAGCCACGCCCAGCGCCTGCGCAATCGCGGCCACCATGGCCGCGCGGTGCGGCGCCAGCCGCGGCGCCTGGGCCACCACGGTGCTGTCCACATTGCCGATCTGCCAGCCCAGCGCACGCACGCGGCGCGCGGACTCGGCCAGCAGCACGGCCGAGTCGGCGCCCTGGAACTGCGCGTCGGTGTCGGGGAACAGGGTGCCGATGTCGCCCAGCCCGGCCGCGCCCAGCAGCGCATCGGTGATGGCGTGCAACAGCACGTCGGCGTCGGAATGGCCCAGCAGCCCGCGCTCGAACGGAATGGCCACGCCGCCAATGACCAGGCGCCGCCCCGGCACCAGCGCATGCACGTCCCAACCTTCGCCAACACGGATGTTCATGGGGCACGGCTCCTGAGCACGGCGTCGGCCAGTGCGAAATCATCGGGGTAGGTCACCTTGAAATTCTGCGCGCCGCCGGGCACCAGCAGCGGCCGGTGGCCCGCCGCCTCCATGGCGCTGGCCTCGTCGGTCACCGCGTCGCCGGCCGCGGCCAGCGCGCCGGTCAGCGCCCCCAGGCGGAACATCTGCGGCGTCTGGGCCAGCCATTTGTCGGCCCGCTCGACGGTGGCGACCACGCGGCCTGCGACTTCGCGCTTGAGGGTGTCGGGCAGCTTGTGGGCCAGCAGGCCGCCCACAGCGTCGTGCTCGCAGGCCGCCATCAGGGCCTCGATCTGTTGCGGCGTCACGAGGCAGCGCGCCGCGTCATGCACCAGTACCCAGTCGTGGGGCTGCCCGCCCGCCGCGGCAAGCGCCTTCAGGCCATTCAATACGGTGGCAGCCCTTGTGGGGCCGCCACAGGGCGCTATCAAAAAAGAAGCGGATGGCGGCTGCAGGAAGGTGTCGCCCGGCGCCACGGCGACCAGGCAGCGCGCGATCCGCGGCACCGCCGCGAACGCGGCCAGCGTGTGCAGCACCATGGGCCGGCCCGCCACCGGCTGGTATTGCTTGGGGCCCCCGGTGCCCGCACGGCTGCCGGTCCCGGCGCAGGGAATCAGGGCGAAGAAGGTGGGCGCGGGGCTGCTGACAGTCATGTGCAAGGCCCCCATTCTAGAATCGGGGCCTCACACCCCTCCCTTTTTCAGGCGAGGGGTGTTTTGTATTTTTATGGAATTACCCAAGCTCACCCCCGGCAAGCGCTTCACGCTGCCCCGCCCCGCCGGCTCGGCCGACGCCCTGCTGCTCGCGCGCCTGGCGCAGCGCCAGACGGCCGCGAAGACGCTCACCGCCATCGTCACCGCCGACGCCACCGACGCGCAGCGCCTGATCGATGAAATCGCGTTCTTCGCGCCGGACCTGCGCACCGCGCTGTTCCCGGACTGGGAAACTCTGCCCTACGACAGCTTCTCACCGCACCAGGACCTGATCAGCGAGCGTCTGGCCACGCTGTGGCGCATCTCGCAGGGCGCGGCCGATGTGGTGGTCGTTCCGGCCACCACCGCGCTGTACCGGCTGGCACCGCCGGCCTTTCTGGCGGGCTACACCTTCCAGTTCAAGGCCCGGCAGAAGCTGGACGAGGCACGCCTGAAGGCCCAGCTCACGCTGGCGGGCTACAGCCATGTCACGCAGGTGGTCAGCCCCGGCGAGTACGCGGTGCGCGGCGGCCTGATCGACCTGTTCCCCATGGGCTCGCCCGTGCCCTACCGCGTGGACCTGTTTGACGACGAGATCGACAGCATCCGCACCTTTGACCCCGACACCCAGCGCAGCCTGTACCCCGTGCCCGAAGTGCGCCTGCTGCCGGGCCGCGAGTTCCCGATGGACGAACCGGCCCGCGCGCGCTTTCGCAGCCGCTGGCGCGAGCTGCTTGAAGGCGACCCGACCAAGAGCCGCATCTACAAGGACATCGGCCAGGGCATTGCCACGGCCGGCATCGAGTACTACCTGCCGCTGTTCTTTGAGGACACGGCTACGGTCTTCGACTACCTGGGCGCCGACGCCACGGTGGTGCTGCATGGCGACCTGGAACCCGCCTTCCAGCACTTCTGGCAGGACACCAAGGACCGCTACCGGCTGGTCCAGGGCGACCCCGAACGCCCGGTGCTGCCGCCGCCCGCGCTGTTCCTGGGCACCGAGCAGTTCTACGCGCTGGCCAACGGGCACGCCCAGCTGGCCATCCGCCCGGCCATCGAGGACGTGGCTGACAACGCGCATTTCCAGAAACTTGGCGAACTGTCGGTGGTGCGCGGCGCCGAAGAGCCGCTGGGCCGCCTCAAGGACCACCTGCGCAACACCGCGCACCGCGTGCTGCTGCTGGCCGAGAGCGACGGCCGGCGCGAAAGCCTGCTGGATTTTCTGCGCGCCAGCCATGTGGTGCCGCCGGCCTTTGACTCGCTGGCCGAGTTCCAGGCCAGCGATGAAAAGCTGGGCATCGCCACCGCCGCGCTGAGCGCGGGCTTCTGCTGGCTCGAAGAGGGCCTGGACTTCGTCACCGAAACCGAGCTGTTCGCGGCCGGCCCCACGACGCGCCGGCGGCGCAAGCAGGAGCAGGTCAGCGACGTCGAGGCGCTGATCAAGGACCTGAGCGAACTCAATGTGGGCGACCCGGTGGTCCATGCCCAGCACGGCATTGGCCGCTACAAGGGCCTGATCAACATGGACCTGGGCCCTGGCACCAGCGCCGGCGGCGCCAGCACGGCGCAGGAGTTCCTGCACCTGGAATACGCCGACAAGGCCACGCTCTACGTGCCGGTGAGCCAGCTGCACCAGATCAGCCGCTACACCGGCGTCAGTGCCGACGAGGCGCCGCTGCACAAGCTGGGCAGTGGCCAGTGGGAGAAAGCCAGGCGCAAGGCTGCCCAGCAGGTGCGCGATTCGGCCGCCGAGCTGCTCAACATCTATGCCCGGCGCGCCGCGCGCGAGGGCCACGCCTTCCGCTACAGCCCGCAGGACTACGAGACCTTTGCCAACGACTTCGGCTTTGAAGAAACCGCCGACCAGCGCGGCGCCATCCATGCCGTCATTCAGGACATGATCAGCCCCCAGCCCATGGACCGGCTGGTCTGCGGCGACGTGGGCTTTGGCAAGACCGAGGTGGCCCTGCGCGCGGCCTTCATTGCCGTGACCGGTGGCAAGCAGGTGGCCTTCCTCGCGCCCACCACCCTGCTTGCCGAGCAGCATTACCAGACGCTGGTGGACCGCTTCAGCAAGTGGCCGGTCAAGGTGGCCGAGGTTTCGCGCTTTCGCTCGGGCAAGGAGATCAGCGCATCCATCAAGGGCATCGCCGACGGCAGCGTGGACATCGTGGTGGGCACGCACAAGCTGCTCAGCGAGTCCACCAGGTTCAAGAACCTGGGCCTGCTGATCATCGACGAGGAACACCGCTTTGGCGTGCGCCACAAGGAGGCCATGAAGGCCCTGCGCGCCGAGGTCGATGTGCTCACGCTCACCGCCACCCCCATCCCGCGCACGCTGGGCATGGCGCTGGAGGGCCTGCGCGACCTGAGCGTGATCGCCACCGCGCCGCAGCGCCGGCTGGCCATCAAGACCTTTGTGCGCAACGAGGGCAACGGCGTGATCCGCGAGGCCGTGCTGCGCGAGCTCAAGCGCGGCGGCCAGGTTTATTTTCTGCACAACGAGGTCGAGACCATCGAGAACCGGCGCCTCAAGCTCGAGGAAATCCTGCCCGAGGCCCGCATTGCCGTGGCCCACGGCCAGATGCCCGAGCGCGAGCTGGAAAAGGTCATGCGCGACTTCGTGGCCCAGCGCTACAACCTGCTGCTGTGCTCCACCATCATCGAGACCGGCATTGACGTGCCCACGGCCAACACCATCGTGATGAGCCGGGCCGACCGCTTTGGCCTGGCCCAGCTGCACCAGCTGCGCGGGCGCGTGGGCCGCAGCCACCACCAGGCCTACGCCTACCTCATGGTGCCCGACACCGAAAGCCTGACCAAGCAGGCGGCCCAACGCCTGGAGGCCATCCAGCAGATGGAGGAACTGGGCAGCGGCTTTTACCTCGCCATGCACGACCTGGAAATCCGCGGCGCCGGCGAGGTGCTGGGCGAGAACCAGAGCGGCAACATGCTGGAGATCGGCTTCCAGCTGTACAACGAGATGCTCAGCGAGGCCGTGCGCAGCCTCAAGGCCGGCCAGGAGCCGGACCTGCTGAGCCCGCTCAGCGTCACCACCGACATCAACCTGCACGCCCCGGCCCTGCTGCCCGACGACTACTGCGGCGACGTGCACCTGCGCCTGAGCTTCTACAAGAAGCTGGCCACCGCCAAAACCACCGACCAGATCGATGCCCTGCTCGAGGAAATCGTGGACCGCTTCGGCAAGCTGCCGCCGCAGGCGCAGACCCTGATCGACGTGCACCGCCTGCGCGTGCTGGCCAAGCCCTATGGCGTGGTCAAGGTCGATGCCGCGCCCGGCGTGATCACCATCACCTTCCGGCCCAACCCGCCGATCGACTCGATGCGCATCATCGAGCTGATCCAGAAGAACAAGCACATCAAGCTGGCCGGCAACGAGAAGCTGCGCATCGAGCGTGAACTGAAGGAACCCAAGGACCGGGCCCAGATGGTGCGCGATGTGCTGCGCAGCCTGGGGCAACCCAAAGTACAGGCGCTGGCCTGAGACAGAACCCGCCCTGAAATGGCCAGCATATGCCTTGGCATATGCTAAACTGAATCCTCCCGGAAACAGGAGGTTTGCCATGACCCAACCTCGCCACATTGCTTCAGAAACCATAGCCCCCTACACAGACGTGTCGGGGGTCAGGGCCGTCAAGCTGTTTCGCAACGGCGCCAATCAGGCGGTGCGCATCCCCAAGGAATTCGAGCTGCCGGGCACGCAGGCGCTGATGCACCGCGAAGGCAACCGCCTGATCCTGGAGTTGGTGCCCGACAAGCCCAAGCGGGGCACGCCGGCGGCGCTGGCGCATGCGTTGGACGAAATGGCCAAACTGGGCCCTATCGACGAAGAGTTCCCCGATGTGGACGCGGGCCTGTTGCCCCTGGACGACATTGATTTGGGTGAAGACTGATGGTGGCAGACGCGCGCCTGTACCTGCTGGACACCAACATCATGTCGGACATGATGCGCAATCCCGAGGGCATGGCCGCACAACGTTTCCGCAAAGTACTGACCAAAGATGACCCAGGCACCCTGTGCACCAGTGTGATTGTTCAATGCGAGCTTCTTTTCGGGTTGAGACGGCGCACCCACCCACGCTGGCAAACGCACTACCAGCTGCTTTTGGGTTCGGTGACCGTCATGCCACTTGAGCCCGAAGTCGCCGCACATTACGCCCCGATGCGCACCCTGTTGGAGCAAGCCGGCACCCCCATGGGTGCCAACGACACCCTGATCGCCGCCCACGCCCTGGCGCTGGGTGCCACGCTGGTCACCGCCGATGCAGAATTTTCCCGCGTGCCCGGCCTCAAGCTCGAAAACTGGCTGCAGCCCCTGTGAATTCCGCGCACACCGCTACAAACCCCATAGCAATCCCCACCATGCCCGCTTCTGAAATTTCTCCCGGCCTCGTCATCCAGAACTTCACCCCGCCGCTGCAGCTGGCGGACTTCAGGCTGATCGCCTTTGACATGGACTCCACGCTCATCAACATCGAGTGCGTGGACGAGATCGCCGACGCGGCCGGCCGCAAGGAAGAAGTGGCCGCCATCACCGAAGCCGCGATGCGCGGCGAGATCACCGACTACAAGGACAGCCTGCGCCGCCGCGTGGCGCTGCTGCGCGGCGTGACGGTGGCCGACATGGAACTGGTCTACACCACGCGCCTGCGGATCAACCCCGGCGCGGCCGAGCTGGTGGCCGCTTGCAAGGCGGCGGGCCTGAAGGTGCTGCTGGTGTCGGGGGGCTTCACGTTCTTCACCGACCGGGTGCGTGACACGCTGGGCATCGACTTCACGCGCTCCAACATGCTCGAGGTGGAGTCCGGCCCCAATTGCGGCCAGCTGACCGGCCGCATGGTCGACCAGCCCTGGGGCGACATCTGCGACGGCGACGAAAAACGCAAGATGCTGCTGGAAACCTGCGCCGCGCTGGGCATCAGCCCGAAACAGGCCATCGCCATGGGCGACGGCGCCAACGACCTGCCCATGATGGGCGTGGCCGGCCTGTCCGTGGCCTACCATGCCAAGCCCAGGGTGCGCGAACAGGCCATGGTGGCCATCAACAGCGGCGGGCTGGACCGGCTGCTGGAAGTGGTGCGACCCGCCGCCTGACCCCGTTCAGGCCGGCGGCAGCCAGACCGCGAAGCGCGTGCCCTCGCCGGGCACGCTGTCCACCTCGATGCGCCCGCCATGCTTGTCCACCGCCGTCTTGACAATGGCCAGCCCCAGGCCCGTGCCCTGGATGCTGCCCACGTTGCTGGCGCGATGGAACGACTCGAACAGGTGGGTGATTTCGTCGGGCGGAATGCCAATGCCCTGGTCCGCCACCTCGAACACCGTGCTGCCCTTTTCGTCATGGCGCACGCTGAAGCGCACGGTGCCGCCGCCCGGCGAGTACTTGAGCGCGTTGGACAGCAGGTTGCCAAAGATGTGGCGCAGCAGCTTCTCGTCGTACAGGCCGCGGCGCAGGTCCGGCGCAAACGCCGTGAGCACCTCGCTCCTGGAGTCGGGGTGCTGGGCCTTGGCCTCGTCCACGAACTGCCGGCACAGCGGCGTCAGGTCCAGCGGCTGCGGCGCAAACTCCAGCATCTGAGCATCGGCCTTGCCCAGCAGGAGCACGCGGTCCATCATGCGTGACATGCGCTGAACCGCCGCGGCGATGCTGTCCAGCAGTTCGGCGCGCTCCTCGGGCGGCAGGCGGTCACCGTAGTCGCGCAGCAGCTCGCCGGCCGACAGGATGGCCGCCAGCGGGGTGCGGAACTCATGGCTGGTCATGGCCACGAAGCGCGTGCGCAGTTCGTTCAGGGCCCTTTGCTGCTCCAGCGCCTCGCGGGTTTCCTGCTCCGAGCGCTTGCGCCCGGTGATGTCCAGAAAGGTCCAGATCACGCCCGAGTCGGGCTCATTGGGACGGATGCAGCTGCCGCCCATTTCCACCCACAGCAGGCTGCCGTCGCGCCGGCGCAGCTGGCGCTCGCAGATGTAGGTGCCGGTTTCAATCAGGGCGGCGCGGGCCTCCACGCCAAACTGGCTCCAGGCGTCCAGGTCGGCATGGATGTATTCCGAGCCCTGCCCGATCAGCACCTGCCGCGGGTAGCCCAGCATGCTGGCGAATTTCTCGTTGACCCACTCGTGGCGGCGCGCCACCGACAGCACGATGCCCACCGTGGCGCTGTTGAGGATGGCCTCGCGCTCCGACGACGTGCGCTTGAGTTCGGCCTCCAGCACCTTGCGCCGCGTGATGTCCATGATCACCCAGACCGTGCCCTGCGTGAGGTCGCGGTGGCTCACGGCCTTGCCCGACAGCGAGATCCAGATCCGCTTGCCCGTGGCCTGCTGCACCTCCAGTTCCTGCTCGTAGACCTCGCCACGGCGGATCGCGTCGGCCACCTCGCCGCCCACGCGCAGGTACTGCTCGCGGCTGAGGTAGAACGGCTCCATGCTGGTCACGGGCTGGCCCTGGGCGGCGAAGATCTGCAGCATGGCCTGGTTGGCCCAGCGGAAACGCCCCTCGGGCGTGAGGAAGGCGATGCCGACGATCGAGCTTTCCAGGATGATCTCGCGCTCCTCGAGCAGGGTCTTGTAGCGCTCCTGCGACTCGCGCAGCGCCTCCACCAGTGCGTGCTCGGCCTCGATGCGGGCCTGGACCTGCTCCTTCTCGCGCCGCACGCCGTTGATGCGGTCGCCCAGCGCGAACGACAGCAGCACCATCTCCAGCGCCGAACCGATCAGCAGCGAATTGGCGGTCACCAGGTTGGAGGGCAGCAGCCCCGTGTTGTGCAGCGTGAGCGCGGCCACGCCCAGCAACAGCATCATCCACGCGCCCAGGAAATACCCCGCGCCCGGGTGACGCAGCCGCACCCCCTGGATGCCGGCGGCCACCAGCACCACCACGCTCACCGGCGCAAGAAACGTGGACAGCCATGCCGACACGGTGTAAGGCAGGGTCAGCGCCGCCACGAAGTTCACGAACCAGCCCGCCACCAGGCCCAGGGCCAGCCGGTCGATCCAGGGCATGCGCGTGGCACTGGCCAGGAAATTTCGGGCAAACAGCATGCCGAACACCGCGGCCATCGAGTTGCCCACGTTGGGCGACACAGCAATCCACCAGGACCAGCCGGACCAGATGAAGCGCGGCCCGAACCCCGTCAGCGACGCCTGCGCCACGCCCATGCCCGCGGCAAACGCCACATACAGCAGGAAGGCCCCGTCGCGCACCGAGAAGTACAGCAGCAGGTTGTAGAACAGCAGGCCCAGCAGCAACCCGAAGTACAGGCTCAGCGCGGCAAACGTGGCCTGGTCGTTGGTGGCCATGGCGGCCGGCTGCCACAGCCGCGTGGGCGCCGACACCGGGCCTTGCGAGGCGATCCGCATGTAGACCATGTGGCCTTCGCCGGGCGGCAACGACACCCTCAGCACGTGGTTGCGGTGGGGCACGCGGTCGCGCGGGTCCACGGTGTCGCCCGCCTGGGTGTGCGTGTAGCCACCGTGGGCATCGGGTACGTACAGGTCGATGCGGTCCAGCGGCGGATAGGCCACCTCCAGCAGCCATTCATGCGGGGCACCGGGCGGGGTGCGCAGGTCCGCTCGCAACCAGATCGCTGACGAGGTCAGCCCGAAGTTGGTGTAGGTCGCCGTGGCATCGCGCGAGACGGCCACAAAGCGGGCCTGCGCCGCGGGCTGGCGGACCTCGTCAAGCGTCAGGGCCCCGCCCGGGTCCTCCAGGTGGTCAAACACGCGCGACAGGCCATAGCTGCCCTCGTTGCCCAGCACCACCGAGGCCTGGCCCCAGGCCGCGCCCTGCCACAGGCAGGCCAGCAGGCAAAACACAAGCCAGCGCAGGCGCATCGGTTCAGGCCCTTTCCACCACGGGCCGGCCCGCCGCCACGGTGAACTGCGCGAGGGTGCTGACCCGGGCGTCGGGCCGGGTCACGTCGTCCACCACCCGCAAGGTGGTGGTGAGCGCCCCGGGCGTGAAGTCGGCCAGGCCATAGCCCCGGTGCTCGGACTCGGCAAACACAAAATGCGGGTTGGCGGCCAGCCGCTCGGGCAGCTTGCGGTTGCTGCCCGAGGCGCGCGAGGTGATGCTGGTCCCGCAAAACTCCACGCCCAGCGAGCGGGCCGCAGGGTCGGTATAGTCCGCCTTGAGGTGACCCACCCAGTTCTCGTGCACGTCGCCACCCAGCATCACGGGGTTGGCCACCGCGTTGCGGCGCAGCGCGTCGGTCAGGCGGTTGCGCGCGGCCGGGTAGCCGTCCCAGCCATCGTTCCACAGGTAGCGCCCGCCGCCGGTGCGCGCATTGCGCTGGCCAAACACGGTCTGCTGGCCCACGATGTTCCAGCCCTTGCTGGCGCGGCCCAGCGCGTCGCCAAGCCAGGCCTCCTGGGCATGGCCCAGCAGGGTGCGTTTGGGGTCCTCCCAGGCCGCGCAGGTGGCCGGGTCCAGGTAGCTGGAGCCCGGGCCCCCCTCGCGGTTGCAGACCTGCGCATCCTTGTACTGCCGCGCATCCAGCAGGTACAGGCTGGCCAGCTGGCCGAACCGTGCCTGGGTGTAGATGCGCATCTCCGCGCCCTCCTGCAGGCCTTGCAGCGCCCGTGTAAGCACCCCGGCGCGCAGCGGCATGTGTTCGTAATAGGCCTGGTAGGCGGCCGCGCGCCGCGCCGCGAAGGCCGGCACATCGGGGCCGCTGCTGCCGGGCGACAGGCCCGCATAGTCGTTTTGCACCTCGTGGTCGTCCCAGGTCACCAGCCAGGGGCAGGCCGCATGCATGGCCTGCAGGTCGGCATCGCTCTTGTGCAATGCATAGCGCTGGCGGTACTCGTCCAGCGTGGCCACCCATCCGCCCGTGGGCTCGCGCACGGCGCCTTTGGCTTGGGGGTATTCGTAGATGTAGTCGCCCAGGAACAGGACGTAGTCGGGTTCGTCGGCGCGCAGATGGCGCCAGGCGCTGTAGTAGCCATGCTCCCAGCGCTGGCACGAGGCATAGGCCAGGCGCAGGCGGCGCACCGCGGCATCGGGCGCGGGCAAGGTGCGCGTGCGGCCCGTGGCGCTGGTGGCGTCGCCCAGGCGGAAACGGTAGAAATAGGCCCGGTCGGGCGCCAGGCCCGCCACCTCCACGTGCACCGCATGGGCCAGGGCCGGCAGGGCCTGGGCCTGGCCGCGCTGCTCGATGCGTGTGAACGCTTCGTCATGGGCCAGTTCCCAGTGCACGGTGACTGGAGCGCGGCGCCCCGCGCCCAGCGCGGGCGCGGCCAGCCGGGTCCAGAGCACCACGCCGTCCGGCAGCGGCGAACCACTGGCCACGCCCAGGGTGAACGGGTCGGCGGCCAGCCGTGGCTGGCTCCAGGCGCTTCGCGGCAGCCAGAGCGTGCCGGCGGCGGCAGCGGCCAGTGTCAGGAGAGCGCGTCGGTCGGTCAATGTCTGGCCCTGGGAGCGGGCGTGGCCCGGGTGCGAATCACTATAGTGGAAAACGGCGGCCGGGCCGCGCCTCAGGGGCCCCCGGCGGCCTCGGCTTCGGCGCGCAGCCAGCGCACCAGGTCCTGCGCGTCGGCATTGGCCTCGGCGCGCGGGCTCAGCATCACGAAGTAGCCGCGCCGCGACACCGCCCCGCCGCCAAAGGGCGCGACCAGCCGCCCGTCGCGCAGCAGTTCGGCCAGCAGCGGCAAGCGGCCGATGGCCACGCCCTGCCCGGCCACGGCAGCGGCCACCGCGTCGGCGTACTGGGTGAAGCGCATGGTGTTCTTCATCCGCAAGCCGGGCAGCCCCATCACGTTCAGCCAGGGCTCCCAGTCCACCGTGAGCGCCATGCCCTGGGGCATGTCCACGGCCAGCAGCGTGTGGTGGGCCAGGTCGGCGGGCTGCCGCAGCGGCGTGGGGCCCTGGGCAAGGCCGGGCGCGCAGACCGGCACCACCGTCTCTTCGAACAGCGGCGGGCCGGCGCCCGCGCCGTCGGCAATGGGGCAAAAGCGCACGGCCACGTCCACCTGGCTGCGCTGCAGGTCCAGCAGGTCCAGCGTGGCCGAGATGCGCACGTCCACGGCCGGGTGGCTCGCCGTGAACCGGGCCAGCCGCGGAATCAGCCAGAGCGAGGCAAATCCGGGCGTGCAGGTCATGGCGACCTGGCGCGACGCGCTGGCTGACCGCACGCGCGCGGTGGCATCGCGCAGGCGCTCCAGGCAGTCCACCACCGCGCGCTGCATCACCAGGCCGGCCTCGGTCAGCACCAGCGCACGGTGGCGGCGCTCGAACAGCGGCACGCCCAGGCTGGCCTCGACCTGCTGGATCTGCCGGCTCACGGCCGACTGGGTCAGGAACAGTTCGCGCCCCGCCAGCGTGAAGCTCAGATGCCGGGCGGCCGCCTCAAAGCTGCGCAACAGGTCCAGCGGTGGCAGCGCGGAGCGCCCGCTGCCTGGCCCGGTACCGGCACCGGTGCCGGTGCCGATGGTGCTGGCGATTGATTTCACATTCCCGTTACGCATGCATCAGATTCCAATTCACCGTTTGAAAGCGTGGTTGCTGCTCAGTATATTCATTCCCATCAAGAATGTTAAGGAGCCCACCATGCCCAGCCTCACAACCTCATACGACATGAACCTGGACCGGCGCGCGCTGTTCAGCGTGGCCGACGCCTCGGGCGTGCAGATCACCTGCCGCGAGGGCGCCATCTGGATCACGCTGGACGACGACCCGCGCGACATCGTGCTCGAGCGCGACGCGAGTTTTGTCACGCCCGACCACCGCCGCGCCATCGTCTATGCGCTGCAACCCGCGCGCGTGACCGTGCGCAGCACGCAGGCCGCGGCGCTGCCGCAAGTCACGCGGCCCGCTTTCGCACGGCCCAGGCAACTGGCGGCCTGACGGGCCCCGGGGCGCGCCCATACCGCACAGGGCGCGCTGGTCAAAGTTCACAGAGGCCACCGGCGCCGGCGCTCCAGAATCGCCAGCGCAGGCCCTGGTGGGCCGGTGTGAAGGGGCGGTCATGGCAGTTCTCGATGCGTGGGCGATCACGGTGTTGCAAAACATGGGCAACCGCTGGCAGGACCTCGCGCTCCTTGCGCCACCCTGGCCCGCCGTCAATGCCCTGAGTGGTCCGGGCGGCAAGCTCAATCTGGCCTGCTGGAACTGGGCACTGAGCGGCTACCGCCACATCTGCGTGGACCCCACCCGCATGTTCGACTACTGCTCGGCCGTGGCCGCGGACCCGCAGGCTGGCTGCCCGCCCCAACTGGGCAACGAATGGTTCCAGACCCGCAGCAACATGCGCAAGCTGCGAGCGATCCGGGACCGGTTCGCCGACACGGGGAACGCCAACGCCTGTCGCGTGGAGCTGATCCACCTGGCCATCGAGGCCAACGGTCTTCAAAGGGGCGGCGCGGGCCAGTACCAATTGGTGGTGTATGGAACGCTCAACACACCGTACCCCAACTGGACCCACTGGTGGCTGGAAATCGAAGGCGCGACCATCGAGCATTTCCCGAACCAGCCCGACGTGCGCATCTACAACGGTGGCTACTCCGGCGGCCACGCCCTGAACGGGCTGGCCGTGGACCGGATCAACATCACCGGGGTCCACCAGGAGCACAAGGACTACATCCAGGCCATCCTGCGCAACCGCCGTGACTCGCTCGTGGTCCGCCACCCCGCGGGGCGCCAGGCCTGGCGCGCCGACAACACCCGCGCGGGCTGCGCCCAGTGCAATGTGCAGTTTGGCGTCTTCAAGCGGCGCCACCACTGCCGCTGCTGCGGCGACATCTTCTGCGACGACCACTCCTCGCTGACGCGCTTCGTCACGCTGCCCGCAACCCGGCCCAACACCGTGCCGCTGGCCCGCAGCGCCGGCCGCGTTCGCGTGTGCCAGCGCTGCTGCCCGGTGCCGCCCTGATCCCCGGGACCCGGCTGTAAGACCCCGGCACCCGGCCCGACTGACGGGCCATGAACATCGCCTACGAACTGATTTTTGACAGCAGCACCCTGAATGCCGAGGTGATTTTCTCCGGCACGCGCTGTGCGCAGGACAACCTGCTGCGCAACTACCGCAGCGGCACCCTGCATTTCATCCGCTCGGGCGCGGCGCAGGTGCTGGCCCAGGACCAGGCGCCTTTCCAGGTTGACCGGCCGTCACTGGTGTTTTTCCCCAGCAGCCGGGCGCACTGGGTGCGGGCCGTGGATGACGCGGGCTTTGACATGGTCTGCGCCATCACCAATTTCAGCGAGGTCTTCAGCCGCGCCGTCACCCTGTCGTTTCCCCACGTCATCGTGCTGCCCCTGGAAGAGCTTTCAGCGATCCGCTACACGCTCGAAGCTTTTTTTGCCGAGGCGGCCTCGCCGCAGCCTGGCAGCAAGCAGCTGGCCGACCGCCTGTGCGAAGTGGTGCTCGGCTACCTGACGCGCTATCTGGTGGACAAGGGCAGCCTGAGCCCCGGCCTGCTGGCCGCGGCCAGCGACAAGCGCATCGCCGCGGCGATCAAGGCCATCCACACCCGTTTCCAGACCGCGCTGGACCTGCAGACCCTGGCCGAGGGCGCGGGCATGTCACGCTCGCGCTTTGTCGAACGCTTCCGCGACCTGATGGGGACCAGCCCGCACCACTACCTGCTGACCTACCGCATGGGCATGGCCCAGCAGATGCTCTCCAGCCGGCTGCCGGTCAAGACCGTGGCCGAGCGCGTGGGCTACGGGACCACGTCGGCCTTTGTGCGCAAGTTCAAGGAGGTGGTGGGGGTGTCGCCAGGCGCCTGGGCCAAATAGTCAATTCATCGGGACGAAACGGCAACTTTGGTTTGCAGCCTGCCGGCAAAGTACGGGTTCCCAAGTTTTCCCTCAACCCGATCAATGGAGATCCTGAAATGAACCTCAAACAACTCACCGGCACGTTCGTGCTCGCCGCCTCGGTCCTCGGTGCCGGCAGCGCCTTCGCGCAGGCCCCGGCCAATGCCGAATACTTCCCGTTCTCGGAAATCATGTCCATGAAGATGATGGACAAGAACAAGGACGGCATGGTGTCCAAAAAGGAATTCATGGACATGATGGCCATGGCCTGGGACATGAACGCGAAGAAGATGGCCGTCAAGGGCGACAAGATGACCGCCGACCAGTTCAAGGAAATCCTGATGTACCTGAAGGCCGGCGGCTGAGTCCCGGCGCCTTCGCGCACGCGCTATTAGGCAGCATATGCCCATAGCCTGAGATATCTGGAGGGAGTAACTTTAGTGCATGACACGCATCGTTACCCCTCCATCGCTCAAATGGCTGGCACGTAAACGCGCAGAGCTGGCAGGTCAGATCGACCTTGCAGACAAGATTCACAAGAAAGCGCTTGCAGGCCTTGCTGTTCAACGTGAAAAGCTCGAACGTGCGCATGAAGCGCACCTAGAACTTCTACGACGGGACCTGGCATCGGTAGACGCAACGATACGGCTCCACGACATTCCAGTCGATCCCAAAAAAATCCGCACGTTGCAAGTGCAAGACAAACCCCGGCGAACCTCTTACGGAGAGTTGACGCGACACATATACGGGGCGCTGACCCAACGCCATCCATCGGCGATCTCAACACACGAGATCACTGCATACGTCAAAGTGGCTATGAAGCTCGACCTCTCGCTTGATGAGGCTGCTGATCTGCATTGGCGGGTCCGCCATCGCTTACAGGGGCTCCGTAGAAACGGAAAGGTCGAGCGGCTTCATGCGGCCAAAACCGCAAAAGACGGGCGGTGGCGCTACCCGTTACTATGCATTCAGAATCTCCAAAGCGCGTCGATTGCCTTGGTAGTAGGCGCCAAAGCCGGCTGACCGACCCGAACGTAGAGAAAGCCTCAGCAGGACCTCCACTTTGTCTCGCATCGACTGTCTGCGAGAGTCTTCACGCCATACGAATTCCTGAGCGTAATCCATCAGATAAAGCGGCGTAAAGCGATGGAAGACCCCGTATTCGGCACGTCGAATTCGGGAAAAGTAGCTCTCCGCTTGATTGTCGTTCACCCCGTCTTTGGTGGAGTACTCAATTGAGTGCTGGACGGTCTTGTGGTCGAACCAATGACTCAATTGCGTGAAAGCACCGCTCTCGTCCGTCATTACCACCGCTCCTGGAGTGATGAACCTTTGAGCCAGGGCCATGGCATCTTTGTCGTTCTCACTGCGCGCGACGCTGACGATGGTGCGTCTTGCGCCTGAGCCGGCCTCTGGGAATAGCTCGCGCAGAACCATGATTACGCGCCTATTCTTGCGCCGGCGCGCATTTTCTACTCCACCAGGGAGTAACTGCTTGCGCCGCCTACTACGCGGCGTTGGCGCGCTCTCGACTTTTGCAGCAACAGCATCTCGGTACGCTTGCGTCCGTAAGCCATGCTGATTTGCGTCCCTACGTTTTCCCCCGAAATAGCCGCCGTCCATCTGGACAACGCCACTCAGCAAAGTGGTTTCCCGATTTTTAAGCAGGACTTCACGCAGTTTGGCCGTCAGAAGCCAGCATGTGCGCCAGCGGTGTCCGTGGCTGCGAGCAAGCTGCGCCGCTGGGACGCCCTTGGCGCTAACAGCAAAGTTGAAAATCATCTCCAGTATTCGCCGTAGTGATATCTTGCGGTGGCTAAAAGCAGTACCTGAAGTTACGCTGAAGTCTCTACAGCATCCACGACATCTCCACTGCGCACGGCTCCGCCGCCAATAGTGATTGGCGATCTCGCCGCATGCAGGACATGCTTGCATGTCCTCACTGCCCCAACGGGCTTGGGAAAAGAAACGAATGACCTGCTCGTCTGTCATTTGCGAGATATGGTGTTGCGAAAAATTCCGGCAAGCGGTAGTTAAAAGAAAGTGTTCTGCCATTTCTGGATCCGATAAGAAGGAAAACCAGGCAGGGCGCGGCACGCCGCGACCTCTGCCCACTAGCGCGCAACCGCGCTGTGGGCGAGGGAATGGGCTAGGTTGGGGTGAGCACCGCCCTCGGACCTTGACAATCCGAATCCCTGAACACATACTGTTTGCACCTCCCGCTAGGTTGATGCACAGTCAAGGGGCCAGCTGCTTTGTCAGAAGCAACTGGCCCTTGTGCTTTTCGCCACGGAACCCCAGATTTGGCTATGTCATATCGCCCCCTCTTCAGCTTGGCCAGCCAAGCTAGGACGGCTGACTGACTTTTCATTTGAGGCAAGCCCTTCGAGCCAAATCGCTATTTCTGAGGTCATGGCGAAGTCGCCACGCCGACCAGGCATCGAGAACAGACGTACCCCGATGTGACCTGCCCGTTTGGCCTTGCGATAGGCTGCCGGCGTTCTAAAGCCGAGCACACGCGCAAGCTCTGTCCCACCCAAAAGGGGGCCGTAGAGTCTGAGCATCTCATCGCGCAGCTGCATTGACATTGAAAATTGCGTCACTTAGCGGAACTGAGCGTGAATCGTGCCCATTGGCGTTTCAACGCGCCAGCCACCCAATAATTGGAGACTTTATGGGTGACATGCGGAAATGAAGGAGCAAGGCCGTGGCCGGCCACTGAAGAATCAGGTTGAGGTCATTCGCCTCAGGCTGTGGTACGCCACTCTGAAGCAGAGGTTGCCCGGAACAAGTGACTATGCACTTGATCATCTATTCGGACCTGAGCAGGCTCCCGAAACGAGGAGGGAGACGTTCTCGCGTATTCGCCGTGAGGGGAAGCAGCCGCCGGACCAAGTATTTGAGCGTGTGCACAGGCGCTTACCGGAGATGCAGGCGTTCTACACGTCGCCGTTCTGGGCAGCCGTGATGATGGAAAGCGTGAGCTTGTGGTGTGTTCGAGAGAGCCTAGAAGAGTTCCTGATTGCCCAAAATCTTCAGCGCTGGAATTGCAGTCAGCTTCGCTTGATGCTGGCGAAAAACATCAAGCCTGAACTGATTGATGAGCCCATGCTCTACGCTTATGGCTTCAAACAGTGCAAGGCGAAGTTGCTCCCCTTGGATCTTCTTCTCCTGTACACCCTGCTTGCACGAGAGGCAGCACTTCTCGTGCGCGAGCCTCAGGCCAACTCATTTCAAGACCTGTTGCATGCGGAACTTGGTGACTACATCGGGAGCCTGATTTCTGATGAGGCGCTCGAAGTCCCGGAACTCCTATACGAAGCCTGTTGCTTTCCATCGCACAAGCCACATCCTGCAGACTCCCGAGTCCGTGCTCAGGCGTTCTATGAGTTGCCAGCGATCATCCTGCCTACAGGGCTTCACACCACTCCTCGGTAGAAGGTGCCCAAAGAAACGTCTGGGCCAAGACGTTCAATGCGAGCTGGATAGGTTGCCTTCTGCGACAAGCAGAAACTTGACGTGCTTCCATGCGATGCCTTGATCGGCAGCTAGCAAATCATTAGCGCGTGTGCCCCTTAAATTGCTGCCGCTGCGACATCGTAGGGCGCAATCAGATTCGGCCGGCGCTGATTGCCTTATGGGTGTCAGTAGGACGCGATGAATTCACGCACGTCGATACCAATGGCGTGGCACCAAAGTTCGAGCTCGACGACGTCCAAGCGGCGTTCGCCGCGCTCGACCTTGCTAACCCAAGACTGGTCCATTCGCAGCTTGTTGGCCACCTCGACTTGGGTTATCCCTTTAGCTTCCCGCGCCGCTCGGAGGGCGAGCAGGAACTGCTTATAGCGTCGAGAGTATCGAGTTTTGAACATTTGGCCCACGAAATCGGCCAAATGTCCAAGCTCGGGCAAAATAGTCGAAATTCGACTATTTAGCGTGGTCCTTAGCCACGGCAAAGCTTGGAGACTGAGAGGAGGGAACGATGAGCCAACAGCCCAACCAGGAGGAACTGCACTTCACACAAGTCAAAGGCGTGGTGTGCGGACTGGACCAAAGCTCGGAGACGGTCTACGGTAAGAGGTACTCGGTACTCGCGCGGGACACGGTTGCTACCAGCGAATTGCGCGAGGAGTGTCGCTTCTGGCTAAGAGACGCACTTGGTCAGGAACACCAGGTTGTTTTCGACGCCCAGCTGCCAATTAGGGATGGCCATGAAATCGTTCTAACGTCCGCCGGAATGAACGGAGCCAAAATTCCCGTCGCCATTTACAACGTGACCACCCGGCAGCTAATCCGAAAAAGCGCAGACCACATCACTAAGCAGTTCCCAGCCCTGGTTGCCGGGCAGTACAGTGGGTGTGCAGGATTCTTCTTGGCGTTGAGCGCAGTGGTTCTTCCCATCTTTTCCATTGGAGCTTTTCCAAGTCATCGCTCGGAAGCGGCGCTGATCAGCTTCGCCGTACCTACAGCGCTGATAGTCGCCGGGGAGGTGCGCGGCGCGCGAGGGAGACGACGGTCAAGGGACCACGTTGAAAACAGACTAGTTGCGGCACTTTTTTCAAGTACGGTCTTGGGCGCGTCCATTCCATCTGACGCCACAGTACTGATTGCCTAGGCAGGACCATCACGTCAACCGCCCCGAGCTACTGGCAACTGCCTCAATGCAAATCTGATGCACGCCCTTCTGCTAGACGCGCTTATTGCGCCGACTTCGATTTGCTTCGGCCACATCGTCGCGCAAACATGATGCAAAAGCTTCGGAGCCAACGGGGCGGTCGGCCATGACCTCTGCACCGTGCCTTTTCAAGCTGAACGCGGCGAGCATCTGAGTCAGAGTTGGCTCGACGATTGTTCCGCTGGGGATGTCTGCAAACTTCTCGAAAGTACGTGCATATGAGCGTTGCTGCTGCGTCATTTCAAGCTTTCCGATTGCTTTGTCCCGATGAGAAGTCTCGCGCGCGGAGAAAGAGGCGAGGAAGCGCGCACGTAGACTATGGGAGGCGAATATGTGATGGTGATGGCGGCGGGAATCGAACCCGCGACCTGCCGGTTATCTACCGAGAGTCCTTTCGGACACGGCTTATAAGGCCGCTGCTCTACCTAGCTGAGCTACGCCACCCTCATTGCAACTGGAGTGCAGCAAGGTATTCGGAAATGGCGCGTTTGAAAACAGCACATTCGCAGAGCTTAGTAGATCAACGTGAAGTTGTCTATGGGCACCGATTGCTCCAGAAGCAATTGCTCAAAAGCCCTGGTGAAGGACGTGGCAAAGGGCAAGCCATTGACCAGAAAACCATTGCACTTGAAGAGATTCTTCGGGCAGAAAGACGTCCAACTCAACGAATAGCCGCTTGACCACTTGGGAGAGGGTCTATCAAGGACCGCAGCATTCCGAGAGGGGTTGTCTGCGAATGAACATGGACATCCGCTCGGCTCCTGACGTCCAAGAGCAGTAACGGGTCATAGGGGTTGGGGTTTGGCGCGTCGATCTGCTCTTCGCCAAACCGATATGAGAAGGGCTGCCCGGGAAAAGCGTTTGCCACAGCCAACCCCTCCCTGTAGGCCTCGATTTCGTTCGGATCGCGTTTATACGCATTCTGGTCAAACAAGCGACTGGAGCCGTCCGGCAGGGCTCCTCGTTTTCTTTGCCACAGATGTGTGGCTTCGTGGGCCATTGCGAACGCCCATCGTTGAAACTTGTTGAGTCTGAGTCCTGGCCAATTTTCATTGACAGCCTGCACATCGACAAGAAAGAGGTTCTCTTCAGCGACATACCCCGCAGCGCCAGTTCCACTGCCGACGTACGGCCAGGGCAACCCCCTGGCGTTCACGAGCAAGCGGAGATGCTGGCTTTGGCCAGGAAGCCGCCTGACCACCACCATCAACATCGGCTGAACCATAACGTCAATGTCGAAATTCGTGACCTTGGGCATGTCGATCAGCACTACGTCGATGCGGTGCCGCCCTGCAGGCAGCTGGGCGGCAGATAGTAGTTCCGGAACGTGTGGCTTCGTTAGCAGCACAACCACAAGGCCGAGTACGGAAAGCACTGCAGCGGCAACGGAAATGCCCGCGACTATCCGTAGGCGCTTGATGGTGCTCCTGATAACCAGCAAATCGGTTTCCCCAGGCGCTATGAGAAATTTTTTGAAGAACATGCTTTAGGGTAAGGCCGTTACATCGCGACTCCTCCCCAGCACGCGATGCGCGTCGAGGTCGATTCGACCGAGCCAGCCTAACCAAGGAATTTCTCCATCAATTGGAGGATGTGTCAATGAAGCGCTTAAAGTAACCTTGCGCGTACGGCGGGCTCGCGGCGAGAGGCAGATAACGAGATGCTTGAAGAATCGACTTGAAATTCTAGTGGGGCGGTTCCCTTCGCGTAACTTCAAGATACACTGCGCGACGGAGGCACTCGCCCATCCAGCCAGTCCAGTGTTGGGGCGGTTGTACATGTGGAGCCCGTGACAGGGAAAAGGGTCACGGACAAGCAGGGGAGCTTAATGATTCACTTTCCGGTTTTGGACCGTGTGAGCGTGGTGAACTACGCGCTCTATGTCGGGCGTCCCGAGGCGCCTGGCTTGCACCACGTCTTCCAGCCAGGCGTCAACGTCATTGTTGGAATCAACGGGCTCGGAAAGACAACACTGCTGAACATTCTTCTCCGAGCGTTGACCGGCCCGTTTGATTCCCCGCCGGGCGATGAGCTAGGCGAGAAGAAGCGTCGCCTCGTTCCTGCTGATCGACACTGGTTCCGCCGCCGCGTCCCAAATGATGCGGTGGACGCGCGCGTCACCATAGAATTTCAAGTGGGCGAACAGGTCTTCCAGGTGGAGCGTTCGCTGGCCAATCTGGATCTCCTCACGCTTTGGATCGACCAGCGAAAGGTTGAACTCGACAAACCTGTGGAGCTTGAGGCCGCATACCAACAGCGCGTTAGTACGGCTGCGGGTTTGAGCTCGTTCGACGACTTCGTATTCTTGTTGAGGTACGTCGTTTTTTTCTTGGAAGACCGGCGGAGTTTGGTGTGGGACCCAGCTGCTCAAGGGGAGATTCTGGGCATGCTCTTTGGAGAGCAAGATGGCAACCGCCAGCGCTATGTGGAGGTTTTCAACGACCTGTTGAGCAAGGACAGCGAATATCGAAACATGCTCTCTGTCGTGAACAAGCGGGAGAAGGAGCTGAGAAAGCAGGCAAGCAGCATCGAAGGCGGGCAGATCGACATGCTAACCAAGCAGCTCGATGAGCTGCGCGACCAGGTTGAGACATTAAGTGATCGGAAGGCGGAGCTTGCGACGGAACGAGACTCGCTGCGGGATCAAATCGAGAACCGACGTCGGGATATCCATGACAAGCGGGCGTCCTTGGCCGTCGATTTGAATCGCTTCTACGAATCATTCTTCCCTCAGGTCGGCGAAGCCGGGCGCTATCTGCTCTCACACTTTGAAGCGGAGTCTGGCTGTCTTGTCTGTGGCACCCGAACGCCAGAAGCGGTTGCTCGCGTCAATGCAAAACTGCACATGAATACGTGCCCAGTTTGCGAAAGCCCTATCGAAGAAGGCAGTAAGCCCGCACACGATCCTCATGCCGGCGAGGAAATGGAAGCCAGGCGGCAGGAAATTGCTGAGCTGGAAGCATACGTACAGGATATGGCGGCCCCGCTACAAAGCGCTGAACTCGAATATGCTGAGGTAGCCGGACGCCTCGTAGCCACAACGTCGGATATCGCCTCCCTTGAAGCGCAACTGGAGGCGCTTGGACATTCCCTACCAGATGCAGTAGAGCGACGCGATAAGTTGAAGCAGCACTTGCTAACCTTCAAAGCCGCGCTCAATCAGATCGAAGTTGAGCGTGCTGGCCTGGCTTCGGAATTCGGTGAACTCGCCACTGCGATTGACAACGATGTACGCTCGGTTTCAGCGCGAATTGAAAGTTCGTTCGCACACTTTATAAGCGGCTTTCTAGCGGAGAACTGCCACATCACCTATACAGCACGAAAAAGCCGAATTGGTCAGCGTACGACGACTGAGAGCTTCTCGTTCCCGCAGTTTGTCCCCGCACTCACGTCCGGCGTTCACCGAGCAAGCGCGACCCCTCGTGAACAAGGCCAGTCCGTTTCTGAGTCCCAGAAGGAGTTTATAGACTTGGCGTTTCGGATGGCTTTGCTGGAGATTGCTGCTCCTGATGCGCCGAGCATGCTGATTTTGGAAACACCAGAAGCGAGCCTGGATTCCGTATTCGTGCCGCGCGCCGCCGACTTGCTGCGGCGCTTTGCTGTACGCGCTGGCGGCGGAGCCGCGACCCGACTGATCGCATCTTCGAACGTGAATCGCGAACAGATGATTCCCGCCTTGTTCGGCGCATATCCTGATGCTCGCTTTCACGAGCAGGTAGTAGATGATTCAGGCCCACCCGCGCCCGCAGTGCCACAAGAACTGCGTGAGAAGCATGTGTTGGACCTCCTTTCCATCGCCGCGCCAACGCGTGCACTGGAGCGGTTCCGTGAGCCTTACGAGGAAGAGCGCGATCGCGCGATCTACCCCGAGCGTTTTGCTCAAACGCCGTGAGCACGACTCCCAACGAGGCCGTCTTGAGTGACGCGGGCATCTGGAAGACCTGGACGCTGCTTTGCGTCGCTGAGGCTGCGCGCCTCGGACTCTCTCCGCTCGCGAGCGCCCAGCTGCACGTTCTGCTTTACCTTGCCAACACACTGGCTCCGTTGTTCAACGTGACGCGAGTGCGTGGTCGCGTCCTTAAGAGGGGGCCTTTCCCCTTTTACCCGGATGTGCAGCGCGAGATCGACCGCTTAGCGTTCTCAGGGGTTCTAAAGATTGAGCGCGTTGACTTTGGTCCCAAAGGTCACTTGGCGGCGCACTATGACTTGGCGCCGTCGGCTCGCGAGCTTCAACATCGGCTTCTGGCGGCTTCCGCAGAGGCCCGTCGAACTTCGCGGCTGTTCAGCGAACTGGTGGCCGCATGTTTCGGCAAGTTCTTGGCGTCCCAATCTGCCATCGGGCCGGTGGACGCGAACTATGGAAACACGGATATCGTCGAGAACGAGGTGGTTGATTTTTCGGAGTGGCAAGACGAAAACAAGAATATGGAAGTGGCCAGGTATCTGATGGCGCAGCTAAAGGCATTGCAACCCCACGTCGAACGCGATGGGGTGAGGCTGTACTGCGACTATCTCGACCAAGCGATGGCAGCGACATGAAGAAGCCGATGCAGCGCTTTGGTGGAGCCGTCGAGGGAATACTCGAAAAGGTGGTCTCGACGGCAGGTTCTGATATTTCAGTCGCCGACGCTGGGACGCGCGAGGCATTTCTGGATTCGTGGGCCGGCAAACTTAGCGATCATGCGAGCTATCTCCGCAGCGCTGGCAAGATGTTGGCAGCGCCCATTGTCCTAGCCTATGTACCCGACACGGGCGCGTTCACAAAGACCCATGACTGGATCATTCGTCGCATGCTTGGTGTCAACTTCCAGGACGAGCTTTCAGGGGTCCTCGCCGCCGGCACCTCCGAAAGCGGGGGATGCGTGCATCCGCAGCGCTTTACGGACACAGGGGCGATAGAAACTGCGATCCGCGCGGCGGGACTACAAGCTGCTCCAACTATCGCGCTGATGCCACAGAACAAGCTATTTGTGTGGCCTGACGGCATCGACAGCGCCGAAAAACCCTTCGAGCGTGACCTGTCAGGCCCGGCGATAGTGATTGACCTTGATGCTATTGACCAAGCATTGACGCAGTTCTATGAGGATGTCGCCAGGCAGACAAAAAAATGGTGGCACACCGCCAGTTCACGGATAGTCGTGAACTCGCCCGAGGGCACCGTTCAATACGATCTTTGGGTTTTTCTGATGGCGAAATACTCGCACGTCGCACGCATCAAACAGGAAGAGAAAATCGGCAATGGTCGCTCGGACATCACTGTCGTTCCTCTTGACACCACCTGCGGAAACCAAAGTGCGGTGCTTGAGTTGAAGACGCTTAGAGACGTCCAAACGCCCACGCAGGCCGGCACCAAGCTTGGGAAGATTTCGCAGAAGAGCAACATCGAGTGGGCTGCATCCGGGCTTCAACAAACGGCGGCGTATCGGGACGACAACAAAATGGACGTCGCATTCCTGTGCTTATACGATTTCTGCGCCACCGCAGGCACCGAGGTAATGAAAGTGGTCAGTCCGGCGGCTGATGCGCTCAATGTGCGCGCGCGACGCTACTGGATCACCGCGTCGCACGAAGAGCATCGTAAGGAACGCTACCCCTTACCTGAAACCCAAAAAAACTAGGGTCGAAGCTCCACGATGCTCTCGGCGAGTTGGAGTCGTCCGCCTTGCTGAGCACTCGATCGCATTTGTCGCACCTCGCGCGTTTTGACCGAACTGTAGCCCATGGATTTCGCCAGCTGGGCGATGATCGCAGCTACTTCGATGCGCACGCTGGCGTAGCGCGAGTCCCCCACAACCATCATTACCTTGCCACTCTCCGCGAGGATGCGTTGGCATTGCACCAGAATCGTTTCAATGTCGCGGAAATAGGCGCCGACCATGTTTGGGATATCCCCGTCCCAAAGCTGCTCGCGTTGCAACTCCAACTTCGTCAACGTTGAGTCGAGCAGCGGCGAGGCGTGCTGGGGCAGCTCGTACTTCCTATGGATTTGCACGTGGGATCGCAGAGTCTCGTTCCGGAGCCGCACGTTGTCTGTCTTGTTGGCTAGGTAGCCCAAGGCCCACAGCTCCACGTTGTAGATGTCCGTATAGTCAAATGAGTTTGGGTACGGTGGCGAAAAAACTACCAAATCGGTGGTATCGGTTACAGCAGCGAGCGCCTGTCGAGCGTCACCGTGAATGACGTCGATACGAGACCGCGGCCGACCCTCGAACCGGAGCACATCCTCAAAAGCAGTGTTGAACTGCGCCCCGAACAGTTGGTCCAACATGGCCGGCGCGGGTTCGTGCTCCTGCCACCCCGCACGGTAACGTCGCCCTTTGCCATTGACATACACGTTACTGCAATCCACGAGGACAGCGCCCAGCACCACCCGGAAAAATCGTTGGACGTCCGGCTCTTCGATGGCGTCGATGCATGTCAAGTACTGTGACAAGCGCTTCGCAACGGCCAACGGGAATATCCAACGCTCTTTGTCTTCGGCCTCGATGAAAGTCGCCGGAAGGTGGCTCAAGCGGGACAGGCTCGGCCGGCTCCGTGCCAGGCGGGCCTGGAAGTCTGCGGCGTTCCTACGCAGCGCTTCCGCAGACAGGGAACTTACCTTGGCCTTGATGATGTCCGCGAGAAAGGGGTTGACTTCGATCGTGGTGGCATCGAGTGCCAGCAGCTGGGCCGTGATCGCAGTCGTTCCTGAACCCCCAAAAGGATCTGTTACGTGCTTGGGGCGATATCCCAAGGAACTGATGGCGGCAGATACGAACGCCGGGGAGAACGCCTCTTTGAAGTGAAACCACCGTTGAAATGCAGTTCCCTTGCCGTCCTGATTTGTGGTTATCGGCGCTGCAGCGGGCCTCGCTGTTTGGTGCTGGCGAGGTTCCGGTGCGAACCACTGAGGAGCATGCGCGAAATGGTCGTGCAACGTTTGAAGGTAGCGCTCCGGGGGATTTCTCATCGCAATCAGCCTTTGTCGTGAGGCAGCGTAACATTCGCCGGCTTTTGAAATTATGTTCATAATTTGAATTTATGGCAATCGAAACTGCTGACCCTTCGCTAACTCAAGCCGCCATCAAGTGGATTTCCAGTCGTGGTGGTCTTTCCGAAGCCACGGTGAATGCCTATCTTGGCGAGATAAACCGCTTTGCAGAGCACCTCGCGAGCAAAGGTGTTCTACGTGTCCGTAGCGTAGGACACGCCGCTTGGGAGAACTACCTTCAGCTATTGATGGAAAAGCGCAGCACTGTGCCTTCACGCCGCACGGATGCACTCAAGTCCACTAGCGCGTTGCAGGCTGCACGAATCACGCGTTCGTTCCTTCGATTTTGTTGGGCAAGTGGTTGGCTTGGTTGGGTGCCTGATTTGGGTAGCCGCAGGTGCGGAGCCGCAGTTGCACGTTTGCCGGTGTCCGTCCCGAAAGAGTTGGCGCACATTCTCTTGGCTGATGGACGCCCCGATGGCGAAGCGGAGGCTAGACAGGTATGCGCAGCGGCACTGGCGTTTTGGGTTGGCATGAAGCCGCGAGAGCTTTCGACAGCGACTGTATCGAACTTGCGGACATTGCCTGCCGGAGTGTGCTCCATAGCGATCGCAGGTCGGGAGCACGAGGCGCACCTACCCGATCAACTCGTTGCGCAGATGCGCCACTACCACGCATTGCGAGCCGAACGTGTTGGGCCGATGCCCGACGGCGCGCCTTTGATTTCGCGTCTAGGCACCTACATGCCTCTTGGCGCAAGCGCAGTTTGGCAGCTCCTGAGGACTTTGCCGTCCCTTGGCGGGCCTACGCCCATTTCCATCGGTGCAAAGCGCATCCGGGAGTGTTTTGTCGTGCTTGGAGGGGATGACGCAGCCGCCAGTGTCGCCGCGATTCGGCGTCAAGCCGGCAGCCGGCGGATCATTCTTCATCCGGGAAATGAGAATCCTATCCGCCCGCAGGCTATCGCTGAGAAGGTAAGCCAGTTGCTAGAAGCCGAGTTGCTAGAAGCCGAATTCAGTGGGGGGAGCAGCCAACATCCGGTGAGCAGCGCTATGAACGCCTCACCGGAAGATGAAATTAACCCTTAACAATTAATCCGGCATAGCCATGGGCAACTGCTACCTAATAGCGCGCGCACGTCAAAAGGGCCCGCGCGGGCCCTTTTTTTCTGCATCACACACGCGCGCGCATTTGGCGTTAAGGTCTCCCCCCAAAAGGAGCCCCACCATGCACTACCGCCGCCTTGGCAAAAGCAATCTCAAAGTATCCACCCTGTGCCTGGGCACGATGATGTTTGGTGACCAGACCGACGCCGCCGAGGCCGCCCGCATCGTCGCGCATGCGGGCGAGCATGGCGTCAATTTCATCGACACCGCCGACGTCTACACCAAGGGCGCCTCTGAAAGCATGCTCGGCGGCCTGCTGGCCGGCCAGCGCCACCGCTGGGTGCTGGCCACCAAGCTGGGCAACCCGATGTCGGGCACGGTGAATGAGGGGCACTACTCGCGCGCCTGGATGCTGCGCGAGGTCGAGGCCAGCCTGCAGCGGCTGCAGACCGATTTTGTGGACGTGCTCTACCTGCACCGCGACTACAACGACATGGACCTGCAGGAGCCGCTGTACGCACTACAGGCGCTGCTGGCGGCCGGCAAGATCCGCTCCTGGGGCCTGTCCAACTTCCGCGGCTGGCGCATTGCCGAGATGGTGCGATTGGCGCGCGAGATCGGCCTGCCCGGCCCCGTGGTCTGCCAGCCCTACTACAACCTGCTCAACCGCATGCCGGAGGTGGAGATCCTGCCGGCCTGCGAGCACCACGGCATCGGCGTGGTGCCCTACAGCCCCATTGCGCGCGGCGTGCTCACCGGCAAGTACCAGCCCGGCGTGGCGCCCGTGGCCGGCTCAAGGGCGGCGCGCGGCGACAAGCGCATCACCGAAACCGAGCTGCGCGATGAATCGCTGCGCATTGCCCAGACACTGCAGCAGCATGCGCAGGCCAAGGGCGCCACCGTGGCGCAACTGGCCGTGGCCTGGGTGCTGGCACACCGCGCGGTGAGCAGCGTGATCGCCGGGCCGCGCACGCTGGCGCAGTGGCAGGACTACCTGCCCGCGCTGGACTATGTGCTGACCGACGAGGACGAAGCCCTGGTCAACACGCTGGTGGCCCCGGGCCACCCGTCCACGCCAGGCTACAGCGACCCGGCCTACCCGCTGTACCCGCGGCGCGCCTGAGCCGCGCCTGATCAGGCCTGCCAGACCCCATAGCCGCGCGCGCGCAGCGCAATACCCAGTTCCACCTCCATGGCCTGCGCGTCCTTGTAGCTCATGGGGTTGTAGCGCTCGTAGAGCTGCGGCAGCAACCGCAGGCCAAAAAGCTGCACATAGCGGTTGGCCTGGATCCCGGCCTTGTGCTTGTCAAAGCGCAGGTCGGGGTCCAGCCCCGTCATGCCCACATAGACAAAGGGCTGACCCAGCACGTAGTCCGGGTTGGCGTGGCGAAAACGCGCGTGGTTCCAGACTTCGTCAGACAGCTCGACCACGTACACGTGGTAATGGCTGCGACGGGCGCGCGGCACCCCGGCTCAGCCCGACTGGGTCGGGCGGAAATCGGGACGGATCTCGTCCTCGCCCGACTTGAGGTCGGCCAGCGCCGAATCGCGCACGGCAAACAGCCGGGCCAGGTCCTCCTGGACTTCATCGACCGGCTCGGGTTCAGGCTCCGGCTCCGGCTCGGGCACCGGTTCGGGTTCGGGGACCGCCACCGCTGCGGCAGGGGCCACCCCCGTCCATGACTCCGCCGGCGGCATGTCGGGATAGGGGCAGTCGCTGGCCTTGAACTGCCAGGTGATGCTGTGCAGCCAGTCAGAGGCCTGTGGTTCAAAGTGCTCGATCTCGCCCATCAGGCGGCGCTCGAAGGCCATGGCGTACTTCAGCAACTGCTCGTCCCAGTGCCGCACCACCAGCCGCGCATGCAGGTGGGTCTCGCCGCGGCTGGTGTTGACCACCAGCACCTGGCACTCCACCCAGCCCTCCGGAATGCCGCAGTAGCGCAGCGTGTCGCGCACCAGCACACGCACCAGTTCGCGGCGCGTGGCGGCCTGCGGCCCGAGTTCGGTGACGCGGGAGTCCTCGTGGCCGTCGGGCTGCGATGCGGGCTCCAGCGCGGCGGGGGCCGAGGGTGTGGCGGGCTTGGCAAACAGGCGCTTGATGATGTTCATGGAGGCAGTCAGCACACAGGGTTGGAGTGATGGCGGCCGATTGTGCCGCAAGAAAAAACGGAATGCTACGGATTTGATAGCGCATCATGCCCGCGTGGCATGGACTACAGCGCTATTTGACCCAAATCCGGGTCATTCCTTCCAGAGAAACAGCAGTTTGGTGCCAGCCAGCTCCAGCACGTCATGGTTGGACAGCAGCACCGGGTCGGCACCGATGGGCACATCGTTGAGCAGGGGCCGGGAGTCGCCATCCATGTGGGCCACATAGTAGCCATTGCGCCGGTGCG